>NZ_JAKSYE010000109.1 GCF_022829685.1 Methylobacterium sp. E-045 | reverse complement strand
ACACCCTGGCGCGGGGTGGAGCAGCCCGGTAGCTCGTCAGGCTCATAACCTGAAGGTCACAGGTTCAAATCCTGTCCCCGCAACCAAATTCCCAAACATCACCACACACACAAAAGCCCGCAGCGTACACACGCCGCGGGCTTCAATGCGTCTGTCCAGAACAAACTCAGCGCGAGCGAAGCACGATCCAAAGGGCGTGGATCGAGCCCGGCAGGTAGAACAAGATGCACAGCAGGATGTTCAGGAAGAACTGAACGCCGATCCCGACGGTCAGCAGCACGGCGATCGGCGGAAGAAAAATCGCGATGAGAATGCGGATGAGGTTGGACACGATGTTTCCCTGATCGATCGAGTGATTGGTCGCCCCGGTGAACCGAAACGGCCTCGCTGAAGTTCCCTCGGCCTCGCTGTTCCCGCCTCGCGAACCATCGATATCTCATGCTGATCGAAGGCTTTCATTACCTCACGACGCCGGTCCCGCGAGCGCAGCGGAGCCTGGGCTACCTGCGTGAGAGCATCCTCCTGATGTCGCGGTCGCGCCGTTGCCGCGCGGCTTGGGCGGATCACCTTGATGCAGCCCGATCCGCCATCCGGCACTCTTGCGCAGATCTTGTCCGTCGTCGCACCGCCGTGATCCTGGGGTCGGGCCTTTTGGACGACGTGCCCTTGGACGATCTGGCCCGATGCTTCGAGCGCGTGATCCTGGTGGACATGGTCCATCTTCGGCCGGCTCGCCGGGCGGCGCGGCGCTACGCGAATGTCACCCTGCAGGTCTCGGATCTGAGTGGATGCGCCGACTGGCTGAGAGGGGAGAGGGAGCGGTGCGCCGATCCCGTCTCGCAGTTCGACCGGGACGACATCGACTTCGTCGTGTCAGCCAATTGTCTGTCGCAACTGCCGATCCTGCCACTGGATTGGTTCGAGTCGCGCAACAGGCTTCCTCCCGTAGAACTCGGCCGCAGCATCGTGGCGAGGCACCTCGAAGGATTGTCCCGTCTGCGGGCGCGTGTCTGCCTCATCGCCGATACCGAACAAGTGACGGACAACCGCGAAGGCCACGTCGTCGAACAGTTCGATCTTCTCCATGGCATCCATCTGCCCGATCCCGATCGATCCTGGATCTGGGAGATCGCTCCCTTCGGTGAGGCCGGGCGGCACAGAAGGGAACGCCATCGCGTCCAGGCCTATCTCGACTGGCGCCTATGAGTGGGTTGCCGAGCGCCGCACCGGTATGAAAAAAAGCCGCCCCGAACGGGGGCGGCTTCTGAGATGTCCGAGCGACCTGCCATCCGACCATGTGTCGGGTGGCCGGTGCGTCAACCTACTCCACGGTGGACGGCGTATCGTCGGTGTTGATGCCGCCGGTCTCGGAACCGTCCGATCCCTCGAAACGCGGACGGCGCCGACGACGCGGCTTGGGTGTGCTGGGCGAGGTATCGTCCTTGGGCGCCTCGCCGGCGAGATCCCGCATCGGCTCCGACTCCCGTGCCGGTTCCACGAAGCGCTCGGCCACCGGGGCCGCGACCGGACGAGGGGCGGCGGTCAGGAAGGCCGGCAGGGCACCGACATCCTCGGAGGAACGCAGATCGGGCTCTTCCCGGCGGCGCGAACGCCGCGGGGCCGTTTCGGAGGAACGACGAGTGTCGTTCCGCGTGGCGTCGTTCCTGGGGACGTCCTGCCGAGGGGCGTCCTGTCGAACGGAGTCGAACCGGACGGGCTCCTGACGCGGGCTGCTCTCCTGACGCGACGCGTCCTGGGAGGTCACATCCTGTTTCGGAGCAGCGTCGTTGCCCTGGAACTCGCTGCGCGGGGTGTCGTAGCGGGAGCTGTCGTTGCGGCCCTCGTTGCGATTCTGACCACGATTGAAATCGGCCCGCGGCTGGTCCTGGCGAGCGTAGTCCTGGCGCGCCTGGTCCGGCCTGGCCTGCTCGTTCCGTGGCTGCTCGTGCCTCGGGTTGTCCTGCCTGTTGCCATCGCCCCGGAAGGAATCCTGCCGATTGTAGTCCTGCCGGCCGCCGTCATTGCGGTTTCCGTCGTAGCGAGAGCCGTCCTGGCGGCCGCCATCCTGACGGTTGCCGTCCTGCCGATTGCCGTCCTGCCGCTGATTGTCCCGATTGCCGTCGAAACGCTGCGGGCGATCGTTGCGGTTCTGGAAGCGTTCACGACGCGGGTTGCGCTGATCCGACGGCGAATCCTGCCGTGTATCCTGGCGCGGCTCGTAGGGTTGCGGCTGAGGTTGCGGCTGTTGAGCCGGATCGCCGTATTCTTCGTTGTAGCCGTTGCCGTAGCCGTTGGCGGCATAGCCCAGGCTCGCGCCCTGACCCTCGTCGTCGCCATCCTCGTCGTCGTCGTAGCCGTTGCGGGCATAGCCGCCATTCTGCTGGCGGTTCTGCTCCTGGGCACCCGAGATGATGCGGAAATAATGCTCGCCGTGCTGGAAATAGTTTTCGGCGGCCACCGGGTCGCCACTTGCTTGCGCATCACGCGCGAGCTGGGCGTATTTGTCGGCGATATGCTGCGCCGTCCCACGGATTTTCACATCCGGCCCGTTGGACTCGTAGGAACGCGTCAGCGGATTGGGACCTTTGGGGCGGTTGCGACCGCGCATCCGTCTATTCTGGTTTGGTCTCATCGGTCTCGATTGACCCTCGTTCAAATCGGAGCGTCTGATGATGCGGCGGGGCCACGGGCGAAGAAGGATGACCCGTCTCGGGCTCTTCCTAGTCCTCGTAGGATCCGGTCAGTGGGTCCGCGATCGATTTTGCCGTGCTCGCCGTATGTCCGGTCAACCGATTCCCGCGCTCACAGTGCGGCGCCCATCAGTCGTCTGGCACTCAATTCATCAAGCTTCGACACGGCGTCTCGTGCATATCGGCTTGATGGTGGGGAGATCGTCTAAAAGCATCGCGTGCGAGACGCCGCCGACACTTCTACCTCGATCCGCCTTGACGGATCGTTCGCGACCTGACTGTGACATTAGCGGCTCCCCAAGCCTACAACAAGCTCTTTTTCATCGCCTGTCGTCGTTGGCTGTTGGCAGAAGGCCGGACAGGGTGACGACACGGGCGTGGCCGGCCAGATCGTGCCTCACGGACCCCTGTGCGAAACCCGCCTGGCGGCCGAGCTGCAGGACGTCGTCGGCCTGGTCATGACCGACTTCGAGGACGAGGGCCCCGTTCGGAGTGAGGCGGGGGCGGCCATCCGCTGCCCCGCTCACCTCCGTCACGATCCGTCTGTATGCGACAAGCCCATCCTCGCCGCCGTCTAGGGCGCCGAGGGGATCGTGGCAGCGGACTTCTTCCGCCAGGGCCGATATGACCGCGCTCGCGATGTAGGGCGGGTTCGAGAGGACGAGGTCGAAGGGTTTGCCGAGGGCGGAGCACCAATCGCCGGCCAGGAAGGCGGCACGCCTCCCGACACCGTTGAGACGGGCGTTGGTCCGTGCGCAGGCGAGCGCTTCGTGCGAGCGGTCGAGACCGACTCCGAAGGCCTGCTTCCATTCGCTCAGGAGCGAGACGAGAATGCAGCCGGATCCGGTTCCGAGATCGAGGAGGCGGAGGGGCCGCTCTCGGCTGGGGAAGAGCGCCAGGGCGGCGTCGACGACGGTCTCGGTATCGGGCCGCGGAACCAGGGTCGCCGCGTTGAGGATGAAGGGAAGCCCCCAGAACTCCCACTCGCCGAGGATGCGCGCCACGGGCTCGCCCGCGAGACGCCGCCGCATCGCGTCCCCGAGCCGCAGGGCGCCCTGCTCGCCGATGGATTCCGTACCGGACAAGGCGAGTTCGGTCGGCGTGATGCCGAGGACGTGGAGGAGGAGGAACCGGGCATCGTTGGCCCCGCCGTCGATCCCGGCCTCGGAAAAGGCCGCGACGGCGTGGCGGAGGGCCTGCGAGCGGGTCTGCAAGGGATCGATGCCGCGTCCCACAGTGCCGTCTTCCGTCACGCCGCGTTGATTCACGCCATGCCTTCTGCGGCCATGAGTTCCGCCTGATGCTCGGTGATGAGGGCATCCACGAGTTCGTCGAGGGCCTCTCCCGCAAGCACCTCTTCCAGCTTGTAGAGCGTGAGGTTGATGCGATGGTCCGTCACCCGCGCCTGCGGGAAGTTGTACGTGCGAATGCGCTCCGAACGATCGCCGGAACCCACCTGTGA
Source organism: Methylobacterium sp. E-045 (assembly GCF_022829685.1). Lineage (GTDB taxonomy): Bacteria > Pseudomonadota > Alphaproteobacteria > Rhizobiales > Beijerinckiaceae > Methylobacterium. The sequence continues at coordinate 34,752 of NZ_JAKSYE010000109.1, read as the reverse complement.
CTTGCGGTCCGCGGCCCGGACCGCATCCTTGGCCGTTCGTTCCGCATCGTAGAGCTTGGCACGCAGGAGCGACATGGCGCGTGCCCGGTTCTTGTGCTGCGAGCGCTCTTCCTGGACGAAGATGACGATGCCGCTCGGCATATGGGTGATGCGGATCGCCGATTCCGTCTTGTTGACGTGCTGGCCGCCGGCGCCCTGCGACCGCATCGTGTCGATCTTCAGGTCGGCATCGTTGACGACGATATCGACCTCTTCGGCTTCGGGCAGGACCGCCACGGTGGCGGCGGAGGTATGGATGCGTCCCTGCGCTTCGGTATCGGGCACGCGCTGGACGCGATGGGCGCCGCTCTCGAATTTGAGCTTGGCGAACACGCCTTTGCCCTTCACCTCGGCGATGACCTCGCGATAGCCGCCGACGGTCCCTTCGCTTTCGGAGATGACGTCGACCTTCCACCCCTTCAGGTCGGCGTATTTCGCGTACATGCGGAACAGGTCGCCGGCGAAGAGCGCGGCCTCGTCGCCGCCGGTGCCGGCACGGATTTCGAGGATGGCGCTCTTCTCGTCGGCGGCGTCCTTGGGCAGCAGGATGACCTGCAGGGCCTTGTGCGCGGCCTCCAACCCCGCTTCCGCATCGGGCTTCTCGGCGGCGGCGAGGGCGCGCATCTCGGCATCCCCCCCCGGTTCGTCGATGAGGGCCTCGATCTCGGCGAGGTTCGTCGCCGCCGCACGATAGGCATGGATCGCCGCCACCACGCCGTCGAGCTCGGCGAGTTCCCGGGACAGTTGGACGAAGCTGTCGGAATCGGCCGAGCCCGCGCTGAGCGTCGCGGTGACGATGTCGTGCCGCGTCAGGATGGCGTCGAGACGGTCTGAGGGAATAGGGGTCATCGCCCGGAGGATACTCTCAACTGTGGAATGCGCATGTCCGACGGACGCGCCGGGTCCGTGGGGGTGGTCGTGGCTGCCGGCAAGACGCCGTCACGCTCGCTAGATAGGCACGCCCTGCGCCTTGGCGAAGGCCGTGAGGGCGGGCCTCAGGGAGGCGCTGTCGCCGGCCCGTTCGATCTCTTCATCGATGAGAGCGGTGACGGCGCCCGCGTCGAGGGCGAGCACCATCGCCTTGACCGGGCCGATGGAGGCCGGCGACATCGACAGGTTGCGAAAGCCGAGGCCGATCAGGGCCATCGCCTCCAGGGGCTTGCCGCCGATCTCGCCGCAGATGGTGACGGGGCAGCCGGCGGCGGTCGCCCGCTCCGCGATGAGGCGGAAGGCGCGCAGGGCCGGGATGCTCAGCGTGTCGAACCGGTCGGCGACGCGGCGGTTCTCGCGGTCCACCGCGAAGAGGAACTGCATCAGGTCGTTCGAGCCCACCGACAGGAAGTCGGCGACCTTGGCGATCTCGTCGATCTGGAACAGGAGCGAGGGGACCTCCACCATCACCCCGAGGCGGCAATCGCTCGGCAGGACATGGCCGTGGCGGCGCAGATGCGCCTTCTCGCGATCGACGATGGCCTTGGCGCGGACGAACTCGTCCACCGTGGCCACCATCGGGAACATGATCTTGAGCGGGCGACCCGATGCGGCTCTCAGCAGGGCGCGCAATTGCACCCGCAGCAGGGCCGGACGGTCGAGGCCGATGCGGATGGCGCGCCAGCCGAGGGCCGGGTTCTCCTCTTCGAGGGCCGGCATGTAGGGCAGGATCTTGTCGCCGCCGATATCGAGGGTGCGGATCGTCACCGGCAGGTCGCCGGTGGCCGAGAACACCGCCTCGTAGAGCGATTGCTGCTCGGCGGCCGAAGGCATCCGCTGCGCCACCATGAACTGCAGTTCGGTGCGGAACAGGCCGATGCCCTCCGCCCCGGTCTCATGGAGATGGGTCAGGTCCACCAGCAGTCCGGCATTCAGCTGCAGGCCGATGGTGACCCCGTCGCTGGTGACGGCCGGCAGGTCGCGCAACGCCCGGTACTGTTCCTGGCGGCGCGCGCGCAGGCGGACCTGCTCGGCATAGGCAGCCTCGATCTCAGGCCCGGGCCGGACCTGGATCTCGCCGGTCACCCCGTCGACGATGATCGCGTCGCCCGCGTCGCAGAGCGCCGTGGCGTTGGCGATCTCGCCCACCGCCGGGATCCCGAGGGCACGCGCGACGATGGCGATGTGGCTCGTCGGGCCGCCTTCCTCCAGCACCACGCCGCGCAGGGAGGCGCGATCGTAGTCGAGGAGGGCCGCCGGCCCCATGGAGCGGGCGACGAGGATCGCGTTCTCGGGAAGCTCGCGGTGCGTGCCGTTGCTCTCCGTGCCGATCAGCGTGCGCAGGAGCCGGTTGGCGAGGTCGTCGAGGTCGTGCAACCGGTCGCGGAGATAGGGATCGCTCTGCCGCATCATCCGGGCGCGGTTGTCCGATTGGACACGCTCCACGGCGGCCTCCGCCGTGAGGCCGGAATGGACCGCCTCGCGCATCCGGCGCAGCCAGCCCTTGTCGTGGGCGAACATCCGCACGGTCTCCAGCACCTCGCGCGATTCGCCGGTGCCGATGATGTCGCCGCGCTCCACGAGCTCGTCGATGGCCGAGCGGACCTCGCCGATGGCCTCCTCCAGGCGCTCGACCTCGCGCTCCAGGTTCTCGGCGATGAGCTGCTTCACGATGATGCGCGGCTCGTGCAGCACCACGTGGCCGAGGCCGATGCCGTCGGCGAGCGCCACGCCGCGCTGACTCACGGCGCGGCGCGCGGCGGAGCCCGCACCCGGGGCCAGGGATTGCAGTTCACCCGACGCGATCATCTCGGACAGCACCATCGCCGTCGTCTGGAGCGCTTCGATCTCTTCTTCCGAATAGACCCGGTAAGTGAGGTTCTGCACCACGAGGACGCCGAGGGTGTTCCCGGCGCGCAGGAGCGGCACGCCGAGGAAGGCGTGGTAGGCCTCTTCCCCGGTCTCGGGCCGGTACGAGAAGGACGGATGCGACTGGGCGTCCGAGAGCGAGAGCGGCTCGGCGGTCTTGGCGATGAGGCCGACGAGGCCCTCGTCCGCCCGCATCCGGGTCAGGTGGACGGCCGAACGGTTCAGGCCCTCGGTGGCAAACAGTTCGAGAGTATTGTCATCGCTGAGGACATAGACCGAGCAGACCTCGGCGATGACGTTCGCCGCGATGAGGGTGACGATACGGTCGAGGCGTGCCTGTGGACTGACCGGCTCCGCCATCGCTTCGCGGAGGCGGCGCAGCAGCAGGCGCGGGCCTCCGGGCGCAGCGGGCATAGACTCCTCGATCCGAATTCAGTCCCCCCGAGACCCGCAGGCGCAAGTTTCGTGCGCGGCGACGGAGGTGGCATTCAAGCCTGATCGAGGCCGTATAGCGAGTGGAGCGTGCGCACGGCAAGCTCCGTGTAAGCCGCATCGATCAATACGGAAAACTTGATTTCCGACGTGGTGATCGCGCGGATGTTGATTCCCTTCTGCGCGAGCGCCCTGAAGGCCTTGGCCGCCACGCCCGCATGGCTTCGCATGCCGACGCCGATGGCCGAGACCTTCACGACATCCGTGGCGCCTTCGATCTGGGCGAATTCGATGACGCCGCTCTGCGCATCGAGAATCGTGCGGGCGCGGTCGTAATCGGCGGACGGGACCGTGAAGGTCATGTCGGTGGTCGACTGGTCGCCCGACACGGTCTGGATGATCATGTCGACGTTGATGTTGGCGTCCGCCAGCGGCCCGAAGATCGCCGCGGCGACACCGGGGCTGTCCTTGACGCGGCGGAGGGTGATCTGCGCCTCGTCCTTCGAGAAGGCGATCCCGGTGATGATCTGCTGTTCCACGATGTCGTCCTCGTCGCAGATGAGGGTGCCTGTGCGGGCGTTGTCGGGCGGGTCGAAGCTGGAGCGCACCGTGGTCGGCACGCGATGGACCATGGCGAGTTCGACGGAGCGGACCTGGAGCACCTTGGCTCCGAGGGAAGCCATCTCCAGCATCTCCTCGAAGGTCACGCGCTCCATGCGCCGGGCCTTCTGCACCACGCGCGGGTCGGTGGTGTAGACGCCGTCGACGTCGGTGTAGATGTCGCAGCGCTCGGCGCCGATGGCGGCGGCGATGGCCACCGCGCTGGTATCCGAGCCGCCCCGGCCGAGGGTCGTGACGCGGCCCGTCTCGGCATGGATGCCCTGGAAGCCGGCGATCACGGCGACTTCACCGCGTACGAAGCCGGCATCGAGATTCTTGGGGTCGATCGCCTCGATTCGCGCCGAACCGTGGGCGTCGGAGGTCTCGATCGGGATCTGCCAGCCCTGCCAGGAGCGGGCCTTGATCCCGTTCTTCCGGAGCGCCGTGGCGAGGAGGCCCGCGGTGACGAGTTCGCCCGAGGCGACGACGGCATCGTACTCGGCCTCGTCGTAGAGCGGGTTGGCGTCCTTGACCCAGGCCACGAGTTCGTTGGTCTTGCCGGACATGGCCGAGACCACGACGGCGACGTCGTAGCCGGCCTCGATCTCGCGCGCCACGTGGAGCGCCACGTTGCGGATACGGTCCACGGTCGCCACCGATGTGCCGCCGAACTTCATCACCAAACGGGGCATGTCGGGTCCGCGTCGATCCATTCCAGAGCCGGCTGTCCGCCGGGAGCACGGCGCTTGATCGGCTTCGAGCCGGAGCGGCGTCCCGCCGCTGTACCGGCCGGTGCTTCGGCGGGTACAAGGGCACTTCGGACGTGTCAACAATCGGGCATGCGGGCGGGATGGTCCGCATCCGGGTCGGAAGGTCAGGCGAATGAACCCAGCGGCATCCTCTTCCATCGACGCCGAGGAGGTCGCGCGCTTCGAAGGCATCGCCGCGACGTGGTGGGCCGAGGACGGGCCGATGAAGGTGCTGCACCGGTTCAACCCGGTGCGCCTCGCCTATATCCGCGACGCGATCTGCGCGAAGTTCGGCCGCGACCCGCGCATGCCCCACCCGCTGACGGGGCTGACCATCGTCGATGTCGGCTGCGGCGGCGGTGTCCTGTCCGAGCCCCTGGCGCGGCTCGGTGCCAGCGTCACCGGGCTCGATCCGGCCCCCACCAACATCGCCGTGGCGCGTTCCCATGCGGAGGCCGGGGGCGTGGCGGTGGATTACCGCTCGCAGACCATCGAGGAGGTGGTGGCGGCGGGCGAGCGGTTCGACGTCGTCCTGATCATGGAGGTGGTGGAGCACGTGGTCGACATGCCCGCCTTCGTCGCCAGCGCCTGCGAGGCGGTGAAGCCGGGCGGTCTCCTGTTCGCCGCCACCCTCAACCGTACGATGCGCTCCTTCGCGCTGGCCATCGTCGGGGCGGAATACGTGCTGGGCTGGCTGCCGCGCGGAACCCACGACTGGAACAAGTTCGTGAAGCCGGAGGAACTGTCCCGCGCCATCGCGCGCGGCGGCCTCTCCGTCGGCGATACCACCGGCGTCGTGTTCAATCCCCTCGACGGGAGCTGGCGGCCTGCCCGCGACACGGCGGTGAACTACATGGTCGCGGCTGCCCGTCCGGCCTGAACCGGACCCCGCCCTCCTCGTTGACGACGCGGATCGACGAGGAGACGTCATGCTGGAAAAGCTTCCGCACGCGGTCGGCTCGGCCCTGTCGGGCCTGAAAGCCGGCCTCGACAAAACAGCCTACCACCAGGATTTCGGGAGCGTGCCCGAGACGATCTCGCTGACGAGCCCGGCCTTCGCCGACGGGGCGAGCCTGCCGGACCGTTTCACGGAGGATGGGCCGGGCGTCTCGCCGCCACTGGCGTGGAGCGGCCTGCCGGCCGGCACGAGCCGCGTGGTCCTTCTGGTGGAGGATGCCGGCAGCCCGACGCCGAAGCCCCTCGTCCATCTCATCGCCTGGAACCTCGCCGCCGGCGACGGCCTCGGCGAGGGAGACCTCGCGAGCCCTGCCGGCGAGGGACGGGGGCATGACCTGGGCAAGAACAGCTTCCTCAAGGACCAGTGGCTGCCGCCCGATCCACCCACCGGACACGGCCCGCACGCCTACCTGTTCCAGATCTACGCCCTGAATGCTCCGCTCGATCTGCCGGCGAGTCCGGGGCGTGCCGCACTCGTCGAGGCCATGACGGGTCAGGTCCTCGCCAAGGGCTGCCTGACCGGGCTTTACGAACGCCGCTGACGACGCCGCTTGCGCTGCTGCCGCCAATCGGTGCAAGCGCGCTCAAGCGAGAGGCGCTGCAGCTCAAGGGAGGATCGGCATGAAGGCTTTGCTCTGCACCAGGCTCGGCGGCCCCGAGGATCTCGCGATCGTCGAGGCGGCCGATCCGGTCGCCGCTCCCGGCGAGGCCGTGGTGCGGGTGACCCTGGCGGCGCTGAACTTCTTCGATACGCTCATCATCGCGGGACGCTATCAGGTGAAGCCCGATCTGCCGTTTTCGCCCGGCGGCGAAGCGGTCGGCATCATCGAGGCCCTCGGGGAGGGCGTCGAGGGGTTCGGGATCGGCGACCGCGTCATCGTCCACCGGACCTACGGCACCTGTGCCGAGCGCATCGCGGTGGGCATCCGGCATCTCACCCCCGTGCGCGATGCGGTGAGCGACGAGCAGGCGGCCGGCCTCACCATCACCTATGGCACCTCGCTCCACGCCCTGAGGGATCGCGCGCGGCTCCAGCCCGGTGAGACCCTGGCGGTCCTCGGCGCTTCGGGCGGCGTCGGCCTCGCCGCGGTGGAACTCGGCGTGATCATGGGCGCGAGGGTGATCGCCTGCGCCTCCTCGCCGGAAAAGCTCGCGGTGGCGCAGGCGCATGGGGCCGGGATGGGCCTCGATTACAGCGCGGACAATCTGCGCGAAGGCCTGCGGACCCTCACCGAGGGGCGCGGTGTCGATGTGATCTACGATCCCATCGGCGGCGACTACGCCGAGCCCGCCCTGCGCTCGCTCGGCTGGAAGGGGCGTTACCTCGTCGTCGGATTCGCGGCCGGCGACATCCCGCGCATTCCCCTCAACCTCGCTCTCCTGAAGGGCATCGACATCCAGGGCGTGCATTGGGGCGTGTTCGTCGAGCGCGAGCCCGAGGCTCACCGGGCGAACCAGGAACAGCTCCTCGCCTGGGTGGCGGAGGGGCGCCTCAAGGCGAAGATCCACGGCACCTATCCCCTGGAGGACTATGCCGCGGCGCTCGGCATCCTCAAGCGCCGCGAAGCCGTGGGCAAGGTGCTGCTGCGGCCGTGAGCGGTGCACCTCATTCCCACGAGGGGGAGTGAGGTGCACCGCCCCTCAGTGGAAATCCCGGCTGCGGTAGACGCGCCGGTCCGGCGGTGCCCCGAAATCCGTGGTCTCCGCCGGGAGCTTGAGGCCGCCCTCCCGCAGGGTCCGCAACTCGTCCGTCAGGTCGCGGAACTGCTCGGCGAGGAGGTGGACCACGAGGCCCGAGCGCTGGATGCGCCCGCGCACGGCGATGAAGCGGGCGCTCATGGCGATGCGCCGGTTGGCCTCGAAGACCTTCTTCCAGACGATGACGTTGCAGATGCCGGTCTCGTCCTCCAGCGTCAGGAACACCACGCCCTTGGCGGTGCCGGGACGCTGCCGGGTGAGGACGAGCCCAGCCACGGTGACGCGGGCGTTCTGGGCCCATGAGGGATCATGGTGCGCCGCCGCCGGTATCGCGCCGATGCGGGCGAGGCGGGCGCGGAAGAACGCCACCGGATGGCCCTTCAACGAGAGCCCGGTGGAGACGTAATCCTCCGCCACATGCTCGCAGAGCGCCAACGCGGGCAGCTCCACCTTGGGCTCGGCCCGGAACAGGCCGTCATCGGCATGGAAGGCGAAGAGCGGCATGGCGGCGTCGAGGAGATGGGTGCGCCGGTCGGTGGGGACGCCCCGCGCGGCGCTGGCCCGCGTCGAGGTGCCCTCCAGCGCCCGCACCGCCCAGAGGGCGGCACGGCGGTCGAGGTCGAGGGAGCGGAAGGCGTCGGCCTCCGCCAGCCGCTCGAGGGCGTTGCGGGGCAGCGTCAGGGCGGCCTGCAGGCCCTCGACGCTGGCATAGCCGTTCCCGCGCAGGGCCACGAGCCGGGCCATGCCAGCCTTCGGCAGGCCGCTCACCTGCCGCAGGCCGATCCGGACGGCGAAGCGCCGCTCGGCTCCTTGCGCCGAGGCCGGTTCCAGGGTGCAGTCCCATTCGCTGGCATTGACGTCGGGTCCGCGCACCTCGACGCCGTGGGCACGGGCATCCCGCACGAGCTGGGCCGGCTGGTAGAAGCCCATGGGCTGCGAATTCAGGATCGCGGCGAGGAAGACGTCCGGGTGGCGGCATTTCATCCAGGCCGAGGCATAGACCAGCAGGGCGAAGCTCGCCGCGTGGCTCTCGGGAAAGCCGTAGGTGGAGAACCCCTCGATCTGCTTGAAGCAGCGCTCGGCGAAATCGCGCGGGTAGCCGCGCCCGGCCATGCCCTCGATGAACTTGGTCTTGAAGTTCACGATCTGCCCGTTGTGCCGGAACGTCGCCATGGCCCGGCGCAGCCCGTCGGCCTCCGAGGGCGTGAAGCCGGCCGCCGTGATCGCGATCTGCATGGCGTGTTCCTGGAACAGCGGTACGCCGAAGGTCCGCTTCAACACCTCCTCGAGTTCGTCTTCCGGCCCGTGTTCGGGTGAGGGGGACGGGAAGATGACGGGTTCGTCGCCCGAGCGCCGCCGCAGGTAGGGATGGACCATGTCGCCCTGAATCGGCCCCGGACGCACGATGGCGACCTGGACGACGAGGTCGTAGAATTCCCGCGGCTTCAGGCGCGGCAGCATCGACATCTGCGCCCGGCTCTCGACCTGGAACACGCCGACGGAATCGGCCCTCGACAGCATCGCGTAGACGTCCGGCTCCTCGCGCGGGAGGTCTGCCAGGGTGTCGTAGGCGATGCCGTGATCCTCGCGCAGGAAGTCGAGGCCGCGCCGGAGGCAGGTGAGCATCCCGAGCGCCAGCACGTCGACCTTGAGGAGGCCGATCGTGTCGATGTCGTCCTTGTCCCATTCGATGAAGGTACGGTCGGCCATCGCCGCGTTGCCCACCGGCACGGTCTCGTCGAGACGTCCCTTCGTCAGCACGAACCCGCCCACATGCTGCGACAGGTGGCGCGGGAAGCCGATGAGCTGGATCGCGAGGTCCACCGCCTGCCGGATCGCCGGGTTGGCGGGGTCGAGCCCGGCCTGCGCGATATGCTGATCGGGCAGGCCGGCGCCCCAGGAGCCCCAGACCGTGTCGGCCATCAGGCCGGTGATGTCGGGGGTGAGGCCCAGCACCTTGCCGACCTCGCGGATCGCGCTGCGGGGCCGGTAATGGATCACCGTGGCGCAGATCGCCGCCCGGTCCCGCCCGTAGCGGTCGTAGAGATACTGGATCACCTCCTCGCGGCGCTCGTGCTCGAAATCGACGTCGATGTCGGGCGGCTCGTCCCGGCTCTCGGAGATGAAGCGGGCGAATAGGAGCCGGATCTTGGTCGGGTCCACCGCCGTGATGCCGAGGCAGTAGCAGACCACCGAATTGGCCGCCGAGCCGCGACCCTGGCACAGGATTCCCCGATTGCGGGCGAATTCGACGATGTCGTGGATGGTGAGGAAGTAGCGGGCGTAGTCGAGGCGGCGGATCAGGTCGAACTCGTTGCGCAGGGAGGTTTCGACCGTCTCCGGGATACCGTCCGGATAGCGCAGTTCCGCCCTTTGCCGGGTCATGGATTCGAGATGCCCCTGGGCCGTCCGGCCGGGGGGGACGGGCTCGTCGGGATACTCGTATTTCAGCTCCTCCAGGGAGAAGCCGCAGGCCTCGGCGATCTCGATCGTGCGCGCGATGGCCTCGGGGTGGTCGGCGAAGAGCCGGGCCATCTCGTCGGGCGGCTTCAGGTGGCGCTCGGCATTGGCTTCCAGACGGTAGCCGGCCTCGACGAGGGTGCAGCCCTCGCGGATGCAGGCGAGCACGTCCTGCAGGGGGCGCCGGTCGGGATGGTGGTAGAGCGCATCCGAGACCGCCACCATCGGCGCGCCGAGGCGTTCTCCGAACCCGGCGAGGCGGCCGAGCCGACGCCGCTCGTCGCCGCGATACCGGTGGCTCGCACCGAGGAAGACGCGGCCGGGGGCCGTCTCCGCCAGGGCGGCGAGATGGCGGGCGAAGACGAGATCGTCTTCCTCGGGCGGGAGCGCGATGAAGACCTGCCCCCTTGCCGCCGCGAGCATGTCCGGGACACCGAACCGGCACGCGCCCTTCTCCGAGCGGCGGTTGCCGTCCGTGAGCAGCCGGCAGAGTCGTCCGTAGCCGTCGCGGTCCATCGGATAGGCGATGGCCTCGAACCCCTCCTCGCTGACGAGGCGGACGCCCGGCAGGTAGCGGATCGTCGGTTCGCCCGCCTTCTCCCGGCGTCTGGCTTCGGCATGGCCGCGCACCACGCCCGACAGGGTGTTGCGGTCGGCGATGCCGATGGCGTGGAGCCCGAACTCGGCGCCCTGCGCCACCATCTCCTGCGGATGCGAGGCCCCGCGCAGGAACGAGAAGTTCGTGGTGACAGCGAGTTCGGCATAGGGCGGGGTCATGCGCAGGGAGACGGGCCGTTCGCGCGATCCCCTCTCCCCGCGGGCGGGGAGAGGGCCGCGACGACCCCGTCGTCGGCGCGGCGAGGCGGCAGCCGAGGGTGAGGGGGTGCGTCCGAAGGAGCCTCGTCCGGAATCTCCCCCTCACCCTCGCTCCGGCTTCGCCTCCGCTCATCGCAGGCACGGCAAGGTGCCCGCGATCCTCTCCCCGCCCGGCGGGGAGAGGGGAGGGCGCTCATCTCGGCCCTCACGCGAACAATCCCTGCACGAACCAGCGCGCCGCCGTCTGCGCCGTGTGGAATCCCTCCCGGTAGAGCCAGAGGCGCCGGCCGGTTTCGTCCTCGACCACGTAGTAATCCCGGGTGGGGGCGGGCGCGTGCCACCAGGCGTCGGCGATGCGCTCCGGACCCTCGGCATGAGCGATCCGATGCAGGCGCCGCCGCCAGCGGAAGCGCTGGGGCGGTCCGTCGGGGGCGAGCGAGAACACCTCGTCGGCCGCCTCGCTGCGGGACAGGAGGACGAGGGGACGGGACGGCATCCCGCCCTGTGGCCGGGGGCCCACCCGCTCCGGCCAACGCCTCTCGATTCTCCTCACCCGCCACGGCTCCAGGGCATCGGCGCGTTCGGGGATGTGGCTCGCCCGCGGGCTCACGCGGATGACCCTCGCCCCGATGCGCTGGCGCAGGGCGTCGGCGAGGCGGGCGGTCCCGCCGGTCTCGGCCTCCCGGTCGAGGCCCGTCTCGGCCAGGGCGCCCTGGCGTGCCTCCAGCCGGCCGATGCCGGTCACGTCGAGCCGCACGGTCTCGAAGCCGAAGCCGGCATCGAGGGCGGCCCCTAGCCGGTCGAGGCGTAGATCGAGCAGCCGCCCGACCTGGGTCGGGCAGAGGGTCGGTTCCGACAGGCCGAGATCGAGGCTGCGCTCGATCCCGTCGACCCGGTGAAGACTCAGCCGCAGTGATCGCGCGCCCAGGCCCGAGGCGGCGAGGCGGGGGGCGATCTCCTGCATCAGCCGCATGGCGGTGGCGACGATGATCGCCTGATGCCCGATCGGATCGAGAAAACCCCGGCTCGCGCCGAAGGCGGCCGGCTCCCCCAGGGAGACCAACGGCTCCGGCCTCCTGCCCAGCGCCTGGTCGAGGCGCAGGAGCAGGCTCTCGCCGAAGCGTCGGGCCAGGGGAGGGCGGGCCGCCTCGGCCAGCGCCCCGATCCGGCGCAGGCCGAGGCGGCGCAGGGATTCGGCGATGGCCGGCTCGATCCGCAGGGCACTCACGCAGAGGTCACGCAGGGCCGGCGCGTTGCCCCCCCGGGGCACGAGGACGGGACTCGTCGAACCGCCGTGGCGGGCGAGCGCGAAGGCGCAGGCCGGGGTGTCGGCCAGGGCCAGCCGGGCGGGAATCGCATTCGCCGACAGGCGGGCGGCGAGGTCGGCCATCAGCGCCTCTTCCCCGCCGAACAGGTGGCTCGCCCCTTCCACGTCGAGAAAGAAGCCGTCCGTGCCTTCCCCGGGTCCGAACGGCGCCACCATGGGTGTATAGCGCCGGGCCCAGAGGCAGAGCCGCGCGAGGGCGGTGGCATCGGCCTCCGGGTCTGCGGGATGGACGGCGATGCCCGGCCCGATCCGGGCGCGAGCCCGTGCGAGAGGCTCGCCCGGATGCAGGCCGAGAGCCCGGGCCGCGGCATCCACGGCCGTGATGCGCAAGCCTCCCGGCCCGATGGCGGCCACGACGGCGGGGGAGGTCGCTTCATCCGGCGCAGCCCGAGCGCGCCTGAGGCGCGTCAGCGGCCACTGCTCCAGCCAGACCGAAACGATGCGCGGCATGATCCCACTCCAGAAGCCAATTCCCGGTCCGTCCGTTGCGGCAGCGGTCGAGCCGCGCCTGCCAGCACGGCCGCTCGATGCAGCCGAACCGGTCCCGCAGGGCCGCGCCCGAGCCGATCCGCCAGCGGGTCGCTGCCATGTTGGGGGAGTCCGCCTGCGGCGGCCGGAGCACGAGGAGGAGACGGCGCGCAGCCTCGCCCGCCAGATGTAGCCGCCGGCTCTGCTTCAGCGGCAGCCCGGCATCCACCAGCCCCGCCACCGCCCTCAGCCCCTGCGAGCGCAGGGCCTCCTCCACGGCGCGGTAGGCATCCGCGTCGGTCTCGACCTCCAGGATCAGCAGGCGGCCCGGATCGAGGCCGAGCCCGGCCAGACCGTGGCCGTAGGGCGTCGGGTGCCCCTTGCCGATGACGAGGAGCGCCTCCCCTTCCACCCGCGCGAGGTGGCGGGCCATGAGGGCGAGGGTGAAGCCCAATGCCGCTGCTTCGTCGCCCTCGGATTCCGGGGCGATCTCGTGCGGCCGGCCGAGGGAGAGCCCTCCGCCGGGAAGGCTGGAATCGATATGGGCGATTCCCAGAGGAAGGGCCTCGACGGACAAGGGGTCGGCCTGTCCTGCCCCGTGGCCGCGCAGGGCGTCCAGAGCGATCCGCCGGCGCCGCTCGAGCCCGCCCGTCTCCGTTTCGCCGTCATCGCGCATCTTCGTCGAGCCACATCCATCCTGTCCGTCCCATCACCGGACAATAAGAACAAAACAAGAACAATCTCAACCGGTTTCAGGACGACGAAAAATAACCGAATGGCTGCAGTCGCTTCCCCTGTGGACGGCTGTGGATGAATGTGGATGGAGCCACGGCCGCGAGACCGCCGGAGGAGTTGGGCCGGACTTGACCGCATGACCGGACCCGGCATTGTCCCTCCGCCGTGCCGGACCTCCGGCGCATCAGCCTGGAGAGAACCCATGCGCCTCGACCATGCCGCCCCGTGCCCGGCCCCGACAGGCTTCATGGCCAAATCGTTGATGGGATTGATGATCCTGGCCGGACTCGCGGCCGGGCCGGCCGCGGCCCAGGCGCCCGGTCAGGTCAGTCCCGGCCAGCCCGGGCGTGGGATGAGCGCCGCCCCTGCGACGGATGCCGCCGCGGCCCCGGGGCCCAGGACGGTCCGGGCCAAGCCCAAGCGGGTCGTGGCGCCGTCGCAGCCGATCCAGGTCTACGATGCGCGGATCGAGGCGGGGGACCTGCGGATTTCCGGCAGCGTGCGCAAGGCCGGCACCGTCGTGATCCTCGACGAGGACATCTCGGTGATGGCCGATTCGCGCGGCCGATTCCTGTTCCGGCTGCCCTATCGGCCCGCCACCTGCGTCGCGGCGCTGAAAGCCGGCGAGGACGAGAGGGAGGCCGTGGTGGCCAATTGCGCGCCGGCCGGCGAGCCCGGACCCAAGGGCGATGCCGGCCCGCAGGGAGAACCCGGTCCCCAGGGTCTGGCGGGGTTGGCCGGTGCGCCGGGTGTGGCGGGGCCCGCAGGCGAGCCCGGACCGAAGGGCGACGTCGGACCCAAGGGGGAGACAGGCCCGCAGGGGCCGGTCGGTCCCAAAGGCGATGTCGGCTCCAAGGGTGATACCGGTCCAAGAGGCGCTCCCGGTCCCCAGGGCGAACCGGGCGCCGCCGGCATCACGGCCAGCGCCGCCAACGCCACCCTGCGTCCCGTTCGCAACGAGAACTGCGCGTCCGGGGGCTGCGAGTTGAGCTGTGACAGCGGCGAGGCCTTCGTCTCGGCCTATTGCCTGTCCTCCGGCAGCCCGTCCTTCGCCAATGGCGGCGCCAGCGCGTCCTGTCCGTCCGACGCCAGGGGCATGGTCGGGTTCTGCTCGCGTCTATAGGTCCGGGCCGGCCTCATCGAGCCAGTCCATCATCCCGGCGGCCGCGGCGCGGCCGCTGGAAAAGGCGCCCTGCAGCAGGTAGCCGCCGGTGGGGGCTTCCCAATCCAGCATCTCGCCGGCGACGAACACGCCGGGCCGCGCCTTCAGCATGAAGCGGGTGTCGATGGCCTCGAAGGCGACACCGCCCGCCGTGGAGATCGCACGCTCCATCGGGCGGGGGGCAAGGAGGGTCAAGGGGGCCGACTTGATCAGGGCCGCGAGCTCGGCCGCCGCAGACGGAAGAGCGCGACCGGCGGCCTCGCGCAGCAAACCCGCCGCCACGGGATCGAGCCCTGCATCCTTGCGCAGGCGCGTGGCGAGGGACGCCCCCTGCTTGTGCGTCGCGAGGCGTCGCATCAGCGCATCCTCGGACAGGTCCGGCCGCAGGTCGAGGATGAGACAGGCCTCGCCTCGCGTCTCGATCGCCTCGCGGATGAGGCGCGACAAGGCATAGACCGCCCCGCCCTCGATCCCGTCCGCGGTGACCATGGCCTCGCCGCGCACGGTCTCGCCGCCGAGCCTGAGCGCGACGCGCTTCAGGGGCGTCCCGGCGAAACGGTCGCGGAACAGGTCCGACCACGGCACGGTGAAGCCGACATTGGCGGGTTTGAGGGGCGAGACGGCGATGCCCGCCCCGGTGAGAATCGGAACCCAGGCCCCGTCCGAGCCGAGCCTCGGCCAGCTCGCGCCGCCGAGGGCGACGAGCGTCGGCCGGTCCTCCAATGCGATCCGCCCTTCCGGTGTCTCGAAGAGCAGATGCCCGTCCTCCCAGCCGAGGAAGCGATGACGGGTGAGGATGCGGACGCCCATGGCGTCGAGCCGCCCCAGCCAGGCCCGCAGGAGCGGAGAAGCCTTGAAGCTCTTGGGAAAGACCCGCCCGCTGGAGCCGACGAAGGTCGGCTGGCCGAGCCCCTCGCACCACTCCCGCAGAGCCTGCGGGGAGAAGGCGTCGATCGCTCCGGCGAGGAGGGGCCGGGCCGGGTGGTAGCGGCGCTGGAACGATGCCGGCGGCTCGCTGTGGGTGAGGTTGAGGCCGCCGCGTCCGGCGATGAGGAACTTGCGCCCCACCGAGGGCATCCGCTCGTACAGCGTGACGCGATGACCGGCTTCCGCCAGCATTTCGGCGCCAGCGAGCCCCGCCGGGCCGCCGCCGATCACCGCAATGTCCCGCAAGGTCGATCCTGTCATGGCGCTGGGAGGCCGTGGCTGCGACCCGCTGTCAAGGGTGGATCGAGGTTTGGCGTGTCATCCGGCCTCGGCGGCGACCAGGGCGAAGGTGAGCACGTCCACCGATGAGGCGCCCCCGCGCAGAAGGGCCCGCGACGCGGCATTGGCGGTGGAGCCGGTGGTGGCGACGTCGTCGATGAGCAGGACCTTGCGTCCCTGGAGCCGTGGCCTCGCGGCGGCCGGCACCCGGAACGCGCCCTGGAGGTTCGTCGCCCGCGCGGCGCGGCTGAGGCCCACCTGCGAGCGCGTCGCCTTCACGCGTGCCAGGGTCGCGGTCTCGCAGGGCAGACCGGTGAGCCGGCCGATCCCGCGACCGAGGAGGGCGGCCTGGTTGAAGCGGCGGCGCCAGAGCCGCGTCCAGTGCAACGGCACCGGCACGAGACAATCGACCTCCCGCAGCAACTCGGCGCCGGCCGCCGCCATCATCCGCGCCATGGGAGCGGCGAGATCGAGCCGGTCCTCGTATTTCAGACGGTGGACGAGATCGCGCGCCACGTCGTCGTAGAGCGCGACGGCCCTGGCCCGTCCGAAGACCGGCGGATCGGCGATGGCCCGTGGGGACAACAGGGGGCCGAGTCCGAGATCGACGGGAAACGGCGTGCCGAGGCGCTGGCAATAGGGCTGCTCGATGAGGCGCAGGCCCGACCAGCAGCGGGGACACAGGGCATGCGGATCGGCGGTGGCGGCACCGCATCCGGCGCAGGTCGGCGGATAGATCAGGTCGAGGGCGCCCGCCGAGATCGAGCGGAGGCCTCGACGAAGAAACTGGGCGGCGGACACCATGCCCCTTGCTTACGGTCTCGTCCGCCGCTCCGCGACGAGATTTTGCTGAGCCGGCCTTTCGCGGAAACGAGCCCTGCGAAACAACGGCTCAGACCCATCGGCGCCGATCCCGACCGACGGCCGGAATCAGGGCGTTCGGCGGACGCCCGCCGCAGCGCGGTCGTCTGATATTACTGTCCGGCGGGCTGCTGAGTCTGGTTCTGCTGCTTGTCCTTCTTGTTGGCCCTGTGGCGGCCGATGGCGCATCCGGCCGCCGCCCCCACCACGCCATGGCCAGCCACATGGCCGGCGACGCCGCCCACGAGGGCGCCCTTGATACAGCCCTTGGCTTCGGCGGCATCGCTCAGGGACAAAGCCGCGAGGGTGGACAGGGCGATCGCCGCAACGAGTCGAATCATGGGTCCGGTCTCCGGTTTCCGTTATGGAGCTCCAACATTCCGCCGTTCGCGCCCGTTCCCCGCTGGCAGGATCACGTTTCCGCGCCAGCTATCAGGTTGAGATGACGATTCTACCGCCCCTCTTCGACACGGGTCTCGCTCGCCGTCGGCTCGCCCGCGCCATGCGTGCGGGCCATGCGGATTTCCTGCTCTCACGCCTCGCCGACGATCTCGACGACAGGCTCTCCGCGGTCCTGCGAGCATTTCCGGAGGCTCTCGACCTCGGGACGCCGAGTGCCGCCCCCGCCCGAGGCCTCCTGCGTTCCGGCCGTGTCGGCGCCATCACCCGCGTGGCTCCTCTGGCCGAGGCCAGCGATGGTCTCGCCCTCGCCGTCGGTGATCCGGAGGCGCTGCCGCTGGCGTCCTCGCGCTTCGACCTCGCCGTGTCGCTGCTGGCCCTGCAGCACGTCAACGACCTGCCGGGGGCGCTCGCGCAGCTGCGCCGGGTGCTGAAAGCCGACGGGCTGTTCGTCGGCTGCCTTCTGGGCGGCCGTACCCTCACCGAACTGCGTCAGGCCTTCGGCCAGGCCGAGGTCGAGATCGAGGGCGGGATCAGCCCGCGCGTGGCGCCCTTCGCCGAGGTGCGTGAGATGGGAAGCCTGCTCCAGCGCGCCGGCTTCGCCCTGCCGGTGACGGATGTCGACACGATTACGGTGCGCTATGCCGATCCCTTCGCCCTGATGCGCGACCTGCGCGCCATGGGCCTCACCAACGTCCTGACCGAGCGCCGGCGCACACCCCTGCGCCGCGACACCCTGATGCGGATGGCCGCGATCTATGCCGAGCGGTTCGCCGATTCCGACGGGCGTCTGAGGGCGACGTTCGAGGTCCTGTGGCTCTCCGGCTGGGCGCCGCACGAGAGCCAGCAGAAGCCGCTCAAGCCCGGCAGCGCCAAGTCCCGTCTCGCCGACGCCCTCGGCGTTCCCGAGATCATACCCGGCACGATCACGCCCGGCACGACGGACGATCCTTGAGGAGACGACCATGAGAGAACCCGGCCCGGATCATCCGATCACCATCGAGACGAGCCCTCGGCGCGTCCGCATCATCGTCGCCGGCACCGTGATCGCGGAATCCGGTGCCGCCCTCGTCCTTCGCGAGGCGAGCTACGGGCCGGTCCATTACCTCCCCCGTGCGGATGCGCGCTGGGAGTATTTCACCGCCTCCGCGCGCAGGAGCCACTGCCCCTACAAGGGCGAGGCCAGCTACTACACGCTGACGGTGGGCGATACGGTTCGGGCCGACGCGGTCTGGAGCTACGAGGATCCATTCCCCTCCGTCGCCGAGATCAGGGACCACCTCGCCTTCTATCCGGACAGGGTGGACGCCATCGAGGTGGGGTGAGGCCCGCGACCGTCTCGGGGTTCACCGGAGCGCTCTCACTTCAGGCAACTGGCGAAGCCGGGGACGTTGTCGGCGGCATCCCAGCCGTCCTTCGTGCTGAGCCGCATGCAATCCCCGAAGAAGGCGACCCAGTTCTCGATGTGACGCCCGGTTCCGGTCGGATAACACAGGAGCTTCCAGCGATTGCCGGGTGACGCGTCGCGCCGGAGAGATCCGGCATTGTAGGCGGCGGCCACCAGCGGCGGATCGAAATGGCTCAGCCCGCGCTGCTGGGCGATGTAGGCCGTGCCCGCCTCGATGGAGATTTCGGGACGCAGGAGATCGTCCCCGTCGAGCGTGCGGTTGCCCAGGGCCTGACGTGCCGTTCCGACCAGGGTCTGCATCAGCCCGACACTCTCGTCGTTGATCCGAGGCTCGGCGCGCCGCGCATTGGGATCGCCGCCGCTCTCGGCCGCGATCGTCGCCACGATCAGCTCGACGGGGACGCCGTAGCGCTTGGCCGAGGCCGCGCAGAGATCGCCGTAGCGCGACCAGATCCGGGCGACGGTCTTCGGTTCGCCGGGCGTGCCCTGCGCCGGTGCGCCCTCCACGGCGATGCCGTCGGCGGTCAAGGCCCAGGACACGCTGTCCGGGAAGTGCTTGTGGGGCCGCGCCAAGGCCCCGATCACGTCGGCGAGGATTCCCGGCGGGGCGGGTATAGCGGGTTCCGAGCGCGTGAGGCTGGCGAAAGCCATGGGCAGGACGGCCCCGGATTCCGCCGACATCGCGAATGCCGGTGCCGGTGCCGGTGCCGGTGGAGGGGGCGCGGGGCGCGTGCTTTGCCTCGCCAGTTCCGTCCCCAGGTTCTGAAAGGTCGAGCGGATGGCCTCGTTGCTGTCCTTCGAGCCCTGGCTGCTGCCCCAGTAGAAGGAGACGATCGAGGCGGCGATGCCGTTGATGAAGCCGACCGCCGTTCCGATCAGGCCGAAGGCGGCAACGGCGCCGTCCTTGAGCGGTGCGGTATTCCCGAAGGCGAGCCAGAGACCGCTGATGACCGTGGCCACCATGCCGCCGATGGCGATCCAAACGATCCACATGCCGGCTTTGAAGACATTCACCGAGATTCCGGCCGCCAGTTGGAAATCCTGTGCTCCCTTGCGGTTCTGGGCATCGACTTCGGCGAACCGAATCCCCGCATCGAGTTCGTATTTGCGCAGATCCGCCTCCGCCTGTTTCAGGGCGAGGACGAATTGCGGGTCGGTGGCATTCTCCTTGACGATCTCCGTCACCTGATCCGGTTTCAGGGTCGAGGGGGGGCGGCTCCCAAGCCTTCTGCGGCGGCCTGTCCGGTGGGAAGGTATTTCTGCAGAACGTCCGAGACGACCGACGAGGCGATCAGGTTGAAGGGCGGCGGCAAGGCGAGTCCGGTCAGCAATGTCGGTGCCGTGGACCGCAGGATTGTCTTGACGATCTCCGGGATCTCCATGGCTCGCCTTTTCCTCGACTGATCGATTCTGTCCAGGCGGGGTCACGATCGACGATGTCAGGCACGACGGATCGTTCGCTCGGCGCTTGTCGGGCGCGTGAGCGGGATGTGCCGGACGAAACCTTGCGTGGACGGTCGCCTACCGATGACCGGAATCGGCCATCTCAGGTTTCAACTTCGCAGAAACGTGATTTACTTCAAGTTATTTTTTGGGAGGGGCCGGACGGTCCATCGCGTCGAGAGAGAGGGATCTTCCGCGGCCTTCGAGGAGGCACAGGGGCATTTTGCCGAGGCGATTGGAGGAAAGACGGAATCAGCCCTTCACCTTCTCCCAGAAGGCGGATTTCCGTCCGTGCGCCTTGCGCAGGGCGTCACGGTAGGTGGCATGGTCCGGGGCGAGGTCGCCCGGTTCGAGCCGCTGCGCCAGGGCATCGAGGGTCAGGAGGTGGCGTGCGCCGTAACCGTAGGCGCTGGAGCGGCCCTTGCTCACCATGTCGTCGATCATGCAGCGGTAGAGCAGGCTCGCCGCCTTCGGGCTCGCCTCTTCCAGAGCCTCCGCCGCGGGAGCGAGGATTTCATAGCGGCTGCCGTCCCAGGTGGCGGCCTTGTCGATGACAAGGCGCGCGGCGCGGTCGAGCTTGGGCCAATGCACGAAGAAATGCAGGGCGCGGTAGGGATCGGCGTGAGCGGCCGCATGGTCGAAGGCGCGCTCGAGCGCTTCCTCGTCCTCGAAATCGGGGAGCTTGGCGACGTAATCGCGCAGCATCTCGCGGTCGAGACGCGCCTCGAAACCGGCCCAGCGCTTCCCCTGCGCATCCTCTCTCCGGCCGAGAGCGTCGAGGATACGGATTTCGAGGGAGGTTCGCTCGCGCCGGGGCGCGTCCGGATCGAAGCTTCCCGTCAGCATCTGCTCGCGGGTGACGACGACGACACCGCGCTTCTGCGGCCGTCCGATCCAATCCAGCGCCTCGGCGGCGCGGTTCGCCGTGAGCAGGCGCTCGGCCACGGCCACGGTGTCGGGATGATCGGGGGAGATCGTCTGTTCCAGGGCGATGAAAGCCTCGACGTCGCCGCGCCGGTCGGCGAGGGCCTGTCGCATCCGCAGCAGGCGCATGCGCTGCATCTTCCGGTCCCAGCCCTGTGTGCTGAAGGCGGTCGATCGGGCTGCCGGCTTGACCGACGCCTTCGGCTCCGGTGGCGTCGCCGCGGCGAGGGCCGCGTCGACCGGTTCCAGTGCGGTGTCGGGCAGGCCCTCCACCACCGTGAGCAGCAGGGCATCGAGGATGCCGAACCCGTCCGCCTCCAAGAGCGGCACCAGTTTCACGGCCAATCGGGCGGCGTCGGCCGTGGGGAGTCGAAGGGCCAGGTCGGCGGCGGCATGCGTCGCCCGTTCGTAGACGCCCACCACTTGACCGCTCGAATCGTCGACGCGCTCGAGGACGCCCTGCGCGCCGCCGATGAAACGGATCAACCGGCCGAGGGCGGCATCCACGTCGAGGGGGGCCAGTTCCGAGACGATGGTGGAGACCGTGGCGTCGAGATCGGCGGCGAAGGCGCGCCGTTTCTGCCAGTCGATATAGCCGTGGGCCCGTTCCAGGGCGGTGAGCCGCCTGTCGACGAGAGCGGCCACGGCATCGGGGCCCTGCAATCCGGCGATCGCCGCGGTGACGAGCTTCTTGAAGGCGGGATTGCGCGCCGTCTCGTCGAGGACCAGACCGATCAACCGGTCGAGTCCCAGGGGCGCCAGGGTCTCGGGGGACGGCGTGGTCTTGCGCGAGACGCGCTTCGGCTTCTCCACCACGTCCGCCTTCGGGACCGCCTTCACCGCTGCCTTGCGCGCCATGCTTCCCGTCTCCCGCCTCCGAGAGCCAACCTGTGGCGGCCGGGCCCGTCCATCAAGGCCCGAGGAGATCGACCAGGAACGGGGTCAGCGGCGCATCGGCCGGGGGCATCGGCTGGTCCTTGAGAGCGCGCGGGTGCACCCATTTCAGGGCCTGTCCCTCCATGGACCGGGCCGTGCCCTCCCAGCGGCGGCAGACATAGAGCGGCATCAGCAGGTGGAAGTCGGGATAGGCGTGGCTCGCGAAGGTGAGGGGGGCGAGGCAGGCCTCCTTCACCTCGATCCCGATCTCCTCGCGCAATTCGCGGATGAGGGTCTCCTCCGGCCGCTCTCCCGCCTCGACCTTGCCGCCGGGGAACTCCCAGAGACCGGCGAGCTGCTTGCCCTCCGGGCGCTGGGCCAGGAGGACACGGCCATCCGCATCCACCAGGGCGACCGCCACCACGAGGAGGATGCGGAACGGAGGCGGCGTCACGGCAGGATCGCGAAGCTGGCCGAGATCTCGGCGCTCGTCTCGATCGTGCCCGCCGCGAGCGGCACCGGCACGCCGGAGCGCTTGGACCGCACCGGCGACGGCGCCATCGCCATCGGCATCCCGCCGCCCTGAGGCGTCGTCTGGATCAACAGGGGCGCTCCGAGCTTCACCCCTGCCGCTTCCGCGAGGCGTCCGGCCTGCGCCATCGCATCCTTCAGGGCCGCCACCTGCACGGTGGCTTCCGCCGCTTCGGGATCCTTCAGGCCGAACGCCACGCCCTCGATCCGGTTGGCGCCGGCATCGAGGGCCTTGCGCATCAGCTCGCCGAGCTTGCCCATGTCGGCGAGGCGCACCCGTACGCTGTTGGCGGCGCGGTAGCCGTCGGGCTTCTCGGTGGTGCTGCCGTCGGGCTGGCGCACCTCGCGCGTCGCCTGGGTGAGGGTGACCGCCGTCGTGCCGATATCCGTCTCGCCGACGCCGAACCCGGACGACAGCGCGATGAGTGCGCGGACGACGGTGCTCGCTCCGTCGAGGGCGGCGGCGGGCGTCGCACCCCTGGCCTCGATCCCGATCTCCACCGAGGCGAAGTCGGGCGGCGTCTCGGCGCGGGCGCGGCCGGTCACCACGATGCGGCTCTCGTTCCTGGCCTTGTCGTCGTCCGCCGAGGCGGGGATCGCGAGGGTGGGAATCGTGAGGGCGAGGGCGAGGCTCGCCGCCGCCGCCCGGTGGAGGAGGCGCCTCATGAGCGGTAATCCCCGTTGATCTCGATATAGCCCTTGGTCAGGTCGCAGGTCCAAACCCGCGCCGTGCCGTCGCCGAGACCGAGGTCGACCGTGACCGACACATCCGATTCGCGCATGACGGCGCTCGCCGCCGCCTCGCTGTAATCCGGGTCGCGGGCGCCTTCGCGGGCGACGCGGACGTCGCCGAACCAGATCGCGAGGCGATCGCGGTCGGCGGGCTCGCCGGCCTTGCCCACCGCCATCACGACGCGGCCCCAATTGGCATCCTCGCCGGCAATGGCCGTCTTCACCAGGGGCGAGTTGGCGATGGACATGCCGATGCGGTGCGCGGACGCATCGCTCGTCGCGCCCTTCACGTTGACGGTGACGAACTTGCGCGCGCCCTCGCCATCCTTGGCCACGAGCTGCGCCAGCTCGATCAAGAGGTCGTCCAGCGCCGCCCGGAAGCCCGACAGGCGGGCGTCGCCCGGATCGGTCACGGGCGCGTTGCCGGCGGCTCCGGTGGCGAACAGCATCAGCGTGTCGGAGGTGGAGGTGTCGCCGTCCACCGTCACGCAGTTGAAACTCGTCTGCGTGCCGGCGCTCAGAAGCGTTTGGAGCACGACCTGCGGCAGGGCCGCGTCGGTGAAGACGAAGCTCAGCATCGTCGCCATGTCGGGGGCGATCATGCCCGCACCCTTGGCGATGCCGTTGATCGTCACGGGCGTCCCGTCGATCGTCGCCGTGCGGGTGGCGAGCTTGGGGAACGTGTCGGTGGTCATGATCGCCTGCGCCGCCGCCGCCCAGGCTTCGGGGCCGGTCTCGGTCCGCGAGGCGCAATCGGCCAGCACGCCCTCGAACTTCGTCGCGTCGAGGGGTTCGCCGATGACGCCGGTGGAGGCGATGAAGATCTCGTCGGGCCGGCATCCGGCCGCTTCTGCGCCGATCTTGGCGGTCAGCGCCACGGCGTCCCGGCCGCGCGCGCCGGTGAAGGCATTGGCGTTGCCGGAATTGACGATCAGGGCGCGGGCGCCTTCGCGCGCCAGGGCTTCGCGACACCAGTCCACGGGGGCCGACGGGCATTTGGAGCGGGTGAACACCCCCGCCGCCTGCGTTCCCGGCTGCATCGCGAGGTAGAGCACATCGGTGCGCCCGGAATAGCGGATGCCGGCCTGTGCGGTGGCGATGCCGACGCCGCCGATGGGTGGAAGCTCGGGCACGCTCGTCGGGGCGAGGGGCGAGACGGGAGTGGCTTTGGCTGATGACATCGGTCGGTCCGGCTCCGGCTGTCCGCCGCGAACGATGGCATCGCGCGGCGGGGCCGTGTTGCCCCGTGCATTGCCGCCCCGTCAACCGCCGCAGCGGCCGATGCGCCACCGATCCAGGGAACAGTCGAGCCGGAGAGGAATTCCCTTGATACAGGTCGGCTGCTGGCAAAGGCTCCTTGTCTTGCGACACCATCGCATCCTACGATGCTGCGTCGCACAGTGATCGCCGTGCCGGTGTCGGCTCGTGCCGATCCAGGCAGGTCCCGACAGGAACGAGGAGATTCGATCATGGAATCGACGGCTTCCACCGGCGGAGCCTATGGCGTTCAGGTTCTGATCGCCGGACGACAGAAGCATTGGCGCGACGAGGTCGCCTCGCAGATCCGACGCGCCGGCTACTCGGCGACGACCGTCGATTCCGGTGTCGACGCGATGACGGTCCTGGCGCTCGGCCTTCCGGTTGACGTTCTGGTGACCGACATCAGCCTCAAAGGCGAGTTGTGCTCCACCAAGCTGGTCCTCGAGGCACGCGCATTGCGGCCCGACCTGCGTATCGTCTTCGCCAACGAGGCGCCGTGTGACCCCCTGCCCGAAGTGATCGACGAGGCGACCGGCGACGTGTTCGTCACGAACGAAGTCAGGAACGATGCGGTCGCCAGCACCGTGCGCGAGGCGCTCTGCACGCGCAACTGAGTCGGCCGGTCCGGATCCGGACCAGGAACGAGAGAGGCGGCCGAGGCAATGATGTCTCGGCCGCCTCTCTCGTTTTGGTGCCGCAACGCGGATGCGCGGCGAGATCGATCTCAGGGGGCCGTCTTGCCGTCTGCCGGCCTGGTGTCGGAGGCCTTCGTGTCCGCCGGCTTCGCGTCGCCGGAATTGGGCTTGGCCTGGCCGAGATAGACATATTCCGGGGCGGCGCGGAGCTGGTCCTTGTTGGTGTCGATCGTCGCCTTCAGCGTCTTGTCGTCGACGCGGGTGAGCTTCAGGGCGCTGGGATCCACGGCCACGTATTTCGTGCCGATGCCGAGGAAGCCGCCGACGCCGACCACCCAGGCCTTGATGGTGCTGCCCTCGTCGAGAACGATGTCGGCGATCTCGCCGATCGTCTCGTTGGCGCCGTTCTGGATCGTCAGGCCGATCAGTTTGGACGTGACCCGGTCCGTGGGGGTCTGGGCGACGAAGGTCGGACGCAGATCGTTGCTGAGGGTGGCGGGCGCCGCCGGCACCGGTGCCGAGCCCGCGTTCTGCGGATCCGTCGTCTGAGCGCCGGCCATCGTCGCTCCTGCGAAGACGAGGGGCGCTGCGAGGGTCGCTGCAAGCAACAGGATGCGCATAGGGCGTGTCTTTCCGCTCTGGGTTCGGGGGTCGAACTCGGTCCTCGCTCAAGCTGAGCCCTTGCGAAAGGTTCCACCATCACCGTGCCCGATGGTGGACAGGCGGTAAGACCGGACTACTTTCGGCAGGGTCGCGGGCGGGCCGATTCCCATCCTCGGCTCTGCAAGGGAGCGACCCTCGATGACCCTACTTCGCCGCCAAGCCCTGATCCTTCTCGGGACCGTCATCGCCACCGGCGCCCGCGCCGCCACCAACGACGGCAATGCCGGGGCCTTCACCTTCGAGAAACCGGAAGGCGGGCTGATCGCCTTGAAGGATTTCGCGGACAAGCCGATCCTCATCGTCAACACCGCCACCGCCTGCGGCTTCGCCGGGCAATTCTCGGGGCTCCAGGCGCTGTGGACACGCTTCGGCGGGCGCGGCCTGACGGTGATCGCCGTGCCGTCACCGGATTTCGGCAATCAGGAGCCCCTCGACGGCGTCGCCATCGCCGAGGCGGCCCGCCGGAATCACGGCGTCACCTTCCCCGTCGTCGCCAAGACCCATGTGCGCGGCCCTCAGGCCCATCCGTTCTATCGCTGGGCCGCCGCCGAGAAGCCCGGCTCCACGCCGAACTGGAACTTCCACAAATATCTGGTGGGCCGCGACGGAGGACTCGTCGGTGCCTATCCCTCGTCGGTGGAGCCCAACGATCCCCGCATCGTCACCGCCATCGCCGGCGAATTGAGCCAGAGCTGATTCCCTGTGGCCGCGTCATCGGGGGATGTCGCGGGGAGGAAGCAGCGAATCGGTCCGCTGCGGTCGCACAGCGCGCCGCCGAACCTCCCCGCCCGGCGAGCGTTCGTAGGCGGGATGGGCGCGGGGTGGGGCGGCCGAGGGATAGTTCGACGCGAACGGATTTGCCGGCACGCGCTCGGGGCTCCCGAACAGGCTTGCGCCCGATTGGGCAAAGGCCGCCGGACAGGCGAGAATCGCGCAGAGGGACGCGGCAGGCAGGAGAAGGCGCATCGTCGGATCTTTCTCGCATTCCAGTCGGCCGTTGACGCCATAGCCCGGCTTCCCACATCCGGCGAGGCCCACCGGACGGGCCGTGATCCACCGGCTGGGAAGAACGACAGAGATGGACCCTCACGAATTCGAGCATGACGGCATACGTTTCGAGGTGCGCTTCGAGCGGGTCGCCGAGGGCTGGATCTGTAGGATCCACCGGGAGGGGAGGGACACCGCTCACATCATGGCGTTTCCTGACGGAGTCGGCTTCGACCCGAGCGATGTCCGGGGCTCGCTCATCGCCGGCTGCGAGGCTGCGGTGGCCGTCCTCGACCATGCTCTGCCCACCCGGCACTGAGCCTGCGACGGAACCTCGGACAGGCCCGCCCCGTTCGCCTTGCCGATGACCCTGGCGCCGATACGCCGGCGCCGCGAGGAGACACCCGCATGTCCGAGATCACTTACCGCATCGTCGAACACGATGGCGGCTTCGCCTACAAGGTCGGCGACGTCTTCTCCGAGACCTTCCCGAGCCACGACGAAGCCCTGCAGGCCGCCCAGGCCGCCGCCGCCGAGCAGCAGGTGCCGGGCTCCACGGAAGGCATCCGCTACCAGGACGGCAAGGGCGACTGGCACGACGAGACCGCCCAGGGCAACGACCGCCCCACGGCGAAGGTCGTCGATTAGCTCACGCCCAGCCCGCGCCGGCCTCGTCCTCCGGTTGGACGAGACCGGTGCGGGCTGCGATCCAGACCAGATGCGCGTCCGTCTCCGCACGGAGCTTCGCCTTGATCAGAGACAGGGTGTTCTGGATCGTCTTGCGGCTCAGGCAGAGGGTCTCGGCGATGGACGCGACCGTCGCTCCCAGCGCCATCAGACGCAGGATGTCCGCTTCCCGCGGGCCGAGTTCATCGAGGGGTATGGCGCGCCGTCCGGCATCTGGCAACGATCACGGGTCTCCGGGCAAGCGGGGGCCGGGCCGATCGGGAAGAATTCCCGCCTGCCGTCGGGAGATATTCCCTCGCGCCGGCCGAAGACCTGGGCGACAATCGGACCACGACCGAAGTCTGGATCACGATCGACGTCAGGACCATCACCATGCACGGCTCGATACCGCCCGTTTCCCCGGCGCTCCCCCGCCTGACGCGCCGAACCCTCCTCGGCGCCGCGCCGCTGCTGCCTTTGCTCTGGTCGGAGACCGTCCGGGCCGCTCCCGCCGCCGCGATCTACCGGGTCGGCGGGTTCGAGATCGAGCCTCTCGACGACGGCACGTTCCCCTTGGAGCCGAGCATGATCCCGGCCGCCGACAGCGAGGCGGGGCGCGCTCTGCTGACCGCCGCCGGCCTCCCGCCGGCTGGACCTTCGCCCGAGCCGGTCAATGCGTTCCTGGTCCGGCGCGGGACGCGGCTATGCCTGGCGGATGCCGGCTGCGGCACCCTGTTCGGCCCCGATCTCGGCCGGATGCCGGCGGCTCTTGCCGCTCGCGGGATCGACCCGTCCCGCATCGACGCCGTCTGGCTGACCCATCTCCACGTGGATCATGCCGGCGGCCTGCTCCTTCCCGGAGGCGCGGCGCGCTTCCCCAATGCGGAGATCGTGGTGCAGGATGCCGAGGCGGTCTACTGGAGCGATCCGGCCTCGCGTGCCCGAGCATCGGCGGAGATGGGGCCGTTCTTCGACACCGCCCTGGCCGTTCTCGCGGCCTATGCGGGGCGGATACGGCGTGTCACCGGCCATGCCGACCTGATGCCGGGCGTCACCTTCGTACCCTTGCCCGGCCATACGCCCGGCCATGCCGGCCTGCTCTTCGAGGATGGCGCCCAGCGCCTGCTGGTCTGGGGCGACGTCATCCACTCCCGCATCCTGCAGATACCGCATCCCGACTGGTCCGTGATCTGGGACCTCGACCCGGCCGAGGCGCTGGCCACGCGGCGGCGGGTTTTCGACAGGGCGGTGGTGGAGGGGCTGGCGGTTGCCGGGATGCACCTCGCCAACCGTGGACATATCGAGAGGAGCGGCGACGGCTACGCCTTCATCGCCTCGCCATCATGACCGAGGACATGACCCTCAGCAGGTCGTGAGGCGCGAAACTGGCGGCCCTTGTCGCTGACCCCACCTAGGCGCGCCGGTCATCCCGCCTTGGCGACGGGTGGTGTCTGGGTGGCGCTCCAATGGGCGGCGACCACGCGTCTCGCGGAGCCGCCTTCGCCGTTGCCGGTCCTGCCGTTGCGACCGGTCCGGTTCCGGCCCGAGCCTTTGGCCTCGTACAGCGCCATGTCGGCCGCCTCGATCAGCCCCCCGGTCGTGACCGCGACGCCGCAACTCGTCGCGACGCCGATGCTGACGCTGACGAAGCCGAGATCGTCGTTCCTGTTGTCGTGCAGGAGACCCTTCTCGGCAACGCTGCGGCGGAACCGCTCCGCGAATCCATAGGCTTCGTCGGGGTCTTTGGTGTGCATGAGGACGGCGAATTCCTCGCCGCCATAGCGGCACACGAACGCTCCCGAGCCCGCGGCCGTCTTCGCCAGGAGGGTGGCGACCTCACGCAAACAGGTGTCGCCCGCGCCGTGGCCGTAATGATCGTTGAAGAGCTTGAAATAGTCGACGTCGATCAACATCACGGCGAAATGCCGGCCTGCCAGGCTGGCCTCCCAGAACTCCGAGAGTTCGCGGGCGAAGGCCCGACGGTTGGCGATGCCGGTGAGGGGATCGGTGGTGGAGAGGTGGGCGAGGGTCGTGTTGTCCTCGGCCAACCGCTTGGCGCGCAGGGTCTCGCGCAGGTTGACGAGATAGTCCCGGCGGTTCGCGGCTTCGATCCTGTAGGTGGCGACGAGGCTGAAGAGGATGCCGGTCATCATGTCGAGACCGAGGACGCCCCCCACCGAAGGCACGATCTCCGGCTTGAGACACAGCCCCGCCA
Organism: Methylobacterium sp. E-045; assembly: GCF_022829685.1. Classification (GTDB taxonomy): domain Bacteria; phylum Pseudomonadota; class Alphaproteobacteria; order Rhizobiales; family Beijerinckiaceae; genus Methylobacterium. Next base: position 5,704 of record NZ_JAKSYE010000109.1, on the reverse strand, counting down.
CCACGGCCACGGCCGTGATGGCCGACAGGAAGCAGGCCCAGAAGAAGCGAAGGGGTAGGGTGATGTTGGCGAAGAGGACGCTGAGCCAGATCGTCGCCGTGGTCAGTGAGACCAGGGGGCCCGTTCCCATCCAGAAGATCAGGATGGGGATGCCGGTCGCGGCGAGCATGCCGATTCCACCGATGGCTTCCCTGACCGGTCCGCTCACCCGTCCCACAGCCCATATGATCAGCAGCGCGATCGGCGTCATCGCCAGGACGCGCAGGCAGACATTGAGCCAGGCCAAGTCAGGTGTCGTGACGAAACCGGCGATATTGTAGATGTGGAAAACGCCCATTCCGAGAATGACCGTGCGACGGATGTCGCGGACGCGCTTCTCGCGCGTGTCCTCCTCGAAGCGCGCTTCGAGATCGGGGTCGAAGGCCAGCTTCAAGCTCTGCGTGTGCAGCTGCCGATCGATGGCGTCGAGCATGCGCATGTCCGAGCCGACGCTCAAGGCATCGGCCACCGGCTTCACGTCAATATTCAACCGGCAAATCGATTGTTCAGTCACGCGATGTGTCCACGGCCCACGGCCATTCGCCCCGAAATCGCACTAGCCCAAGCTTTGGACCAGACCGTCCTCAACCTTGAAACCGCCGTTTCGTCTCATCGCTGTGTCAAAGAGACTGTCAGCGGGAATGAATATACCTATCGACACTGACGTTCCCTATAAGTGATCGCTCAAATTTGAGCAATTCTATACAACGTTAAATGGAATTTGGCGAGCCTTCAGTCGGTGTGCGTACGGGACATTTGCGCTTTGCACCCAACCTCGTGCATCTCCCCCTGAACGCTTGGCAGGCACGAATGTGCCATGCGGATTCGTTACCTTTGGAGATTGCCTTGCCGCCTCGTCAGACCGACCACGAGATCGATCCGCTCTTCGTCGAGCGCCGCTCGCCGCGCGCCTTCACCGGTGAGGCCGTGCCGGAAGCGGAGTTGCTGCGCATGTTCGAGGCGGCGCGATGGGCGCCGTCAGCGTATAACTCGCAGCCCTGGCGCTTCCTCTACGCTCTGCGCGATACGCCCGACTGGCAGGTGTTCTTCGACCTGATCGTGCCCGGCAACCAGAAATGGGTGAAGGATACCGGGGCCATCGTCATCCTGGTCTCGAACACGCAGATGAAGGTCGGCGACGAGTTGAAGCCGTCCTGGAGCCATTCCCTCGACGCCGGCGCGGCCTCGGCCAACTTCCAGCTCCAGGCGATCCGCCAGGGCTGGCATGCGCACGGAATGACCGGCTTCGACAGGGAGCGCACGATCACGGCCCTCAACGTACCGGAGACCTATCGGGTGGAGGCCGCCTATGGCGTCGGCCGCATGACCCCTGCGGCCGATCTCACGGAGGAGCAGACGGCCAAGGAGAGCCCGACCGGACGCCGCCCGATCACGGATTTCGTGTTCGCCGGCGGCTTCAGGACCGCCGGGGCGTGAGGTCTTCGTCGTGCTGAAACCCGCCCCCGATTACGATGCCCTGGTGTCGGGTTTCGCCTGGGACATTCCCGAGCGATTCAACATCGGCGTCGATGTCTGCGACCGCTGGGCCGCGATCGAGCCGGATCGCGCCGCGATCCACGACGTCTCGTCCTCGGGGGCGGTGACGACGACGACGTTCGGAGAGTTGAGCGAGGCATCGAACCGCCTCGCTCACGCCCTCGTCGGACTCGGCCTGCGCCCCGGCGACCGCGTCGGGGTGCTTCTGCCGCAATCCGCCGCCGTCGTGATCGCCCATGCCGCCGCCTACAAGCTCGGCGCCATCGCCCTGCCGCTGGCCGGCCTGTTCGGCCCGGAGGCGCTGGAATACCGCCTGTCCGATTCCGGCGCTGCCGCGCTCATCACCGACGCGGCCGGACTGGCGAAGATCGAGGGCATTCGCCACGCCCTCCCGGCCCTCGCCCATCTCGTCTGTCTCGACGGTGCCGTCGGCGGAGCCCTGGACTATGCCGATCTGATCGCCTCGGCCCCGACCGGCTTCACGGCCATCGACAGCCGGGCCGACGATCCGGCCCTGATGATCTACACGTCCGGCACGACCGGCCTCGCCAAGGGGGCGCTCCACGCCCATCGCGTGCTCCTCGGCCATCTGCCGGGCTTCGCCATGATGCACGACTTCCCCCCCAAAGCCGGCGACCTGATGTGGACGCCCTCCGACTGGGCCTGGGCGGGCGGCCTCCTCAACGCGGTCCTGCCGAGCCTGCATCACGGCGTGCCGGTGGTGGCGCGGCCCACTGCGCGGTTCGCGCCGGACTCGGCCCTGGCCCTCATCGCCGAACTCGGAATCACGACGACGTTCCTGCCGCCCACCGCCCTGCGGATGCTGCGCGGCGTGTCCGACCCGCGCGAGCGTTTCGATCTCTCCCGGCTCCGCAACATCGCTTCGGCGGGCGAGGCCCTGGGCCCCGAGACGTTCGAGTGGGTCCGCAGCGAACTCGGTCTCACCATCGGCGAGGCCTATGGCCAGACCGAGTGCAACCTCGTCCTCGCCTCCTGCAAGGCGGCCGGCATCGCGCGGGCGGGCTCCACCGGCCGGCCGGTGCCCGGCCACCGGGTCATGATCCAGCGCGCCGACGGCGGCGAGACGGCGGTGGACGAGCCCGGCGAGATCTGCGTCGCCCGGCCCGACCCGGTGATGTTCCTCGGCTACTGGAACCAGCCCGAGGCCACCGCCGCCAAGTTTCGCGGGGAGTGGATGCTCACCGGGGACACCGCCCGGCGGGATGCCAACGGCTACGTCCATTTCATCGGCCGCGAGGACGACCTCATCACCTCGGCGGCCTACCGTATCGGACCGGTGGAGATCGAGGATTGCCTCCTGCGCCATCCGGCGGTCGCCTCCGCGGCGGCGGTGGGCAAGCCGGACCCGCTCCGCACCGAGATCGTCAAGGCCTTCGTGGTCCTGCGCGACGGTGTCGTTCAGAGCGAAGCCCTGGCCGACGAGATCAAGGCCTTCGTCCGCTCCCGGCTCTCGGCCCACGAATATCCCCGCGAGATCGCGTTTCGCGAGAGCTTGCCGATGACTACGACCGGCAAGATCATTCGGCGGCAGTTGCGCGACGAGGGCTGAGGCTCATGACCGCTCGAGCGCACCGGGGACGATCTCGTCGGGCGGGTCATTGGCAGGGACTTTTATGGGGCGGCCCGGTCCCTGTCCTCCTGAAGCCGATGCACCCATCGCCAGAACGGGTCGTCGCTCTCCCTGGCAAAACCGTCCGGTGGCGTCGGCACGATCTCGGCGACCGTCCTGGGGATCGTCACGCCGTAGGTCGTCGTCAGCCAATCCCGGAAGGGCGGGTTGTCCACCTCCATGTCGTAATCGGGTTCGTCCTCCGGCTCCGCGTCGGGATCCGCGAGGCCAGTGCCCAGCTCGTTGTGACCGATGGCGAGAAGCCGCAGGAAATCGAGGGGCGTCCGTCCGAGCACGCAGAGCCCATCGCCCTCGGAACCGAGATGGACGATGCGCTGACATCCCTCGTCATCGAGCCAGAAGGCGGCATAGGAACCGTCCGCGCCCGTCCGGGCGAAGGGGATCAGGTGCGCGGCGGGTTCGGGGCTTCCGAACCAATCCTGCGCATAGGAGCGGGCCTCGTCCTCGTCCTCGCCCTCGACCCGGAACAGAACGACGGCGCCGCGGTAAGGCGGCTCCAAGGGCTGGAGCGTCCCGAACCGATCGCCCGGCACACGCTGACTCTCGTGCAGAAGGCCGCGCTCCTCTATCCAGTCGAACAGGGCCGCGATCTCCGGCGGCAGCGTGAAGGCGCCCGGCAGGCGGGCCCGCATCTCGTCGGTAAAGCGTCCCATCTCTCTCCTCGTCCGTGTTGCGATCACCCAGCCTGGAACACGTATGATCACCCAGCCTGGAGCACGTATAAAGACATCTTTATGTCTTGATTGCCTCCGGGCGCCTCGCCTGCTATAGGCCTTCGCCATAACGAAGCGAGAGAAAGCATCGCCCCATGGCACATGATTACATCGTCAAGGACATCGGCCTGGCCGAGTACGGCCGCAAGGAAATCTCGATCGCCGAGACCGAGATGCCGGGCCTGATGGCCACCCGCGAGGAATACGGTCCGTCGCAGCCCCTGAAGGGCGCGAAGATCGCCGGCTCGCTGCACATGACGATCCAGACGGCCGTGCTGATCGAGACCCTGAAGGCGCTCGGCGCCGACATCCGCTGGGTCTCGTGCAACATCTACTCGACCCAGGACCACGCCGCCGCCGCCATCGCCGCCGCCGGCATCCCGGTCTTCGCCATCAAGGGCGAGACGCTGACCGAGTATTGGGATTACACCTCCAAGCTGTTCGACTGGCATGACGGCTCGATGCCGAACATGATCCTCGACGATGGCGGCGACGCCACGATGTTCGTCCACCTGGGCCTCCGCGCTGAGAACGGCGACACCGCCTTCCTCGACAAGCCCGAGTCGGAGGAGGAGGAGATCTTCTTCGCGCTGCTCAAGAAGAAGCTCGCCGAGAAGCCCAAGGGCTGGTTCGCCGGTCTCGCCGATTCGATCAAGGGCGTCTCGGAAGAGACCACCACCGGAGTTCACCGCCTCTACAACCTCGCCAAGGAGGGCAAGCTGCTCTTCCCGGCCATCAACGTGAACGACGCCGTCACCAAGTCGAAGTTCGACAACCTCTACGGCTGCCGCGAATCGCTGGTGGACGGCATCCGCCGCGGCACCGACGTGATGATGGCCGGAAAGGTCGCCATGGTCGCGGGCTTCGGCGATGTCGGCAAGGGCTCGGCCTCCTCGCTGCGCCATGCCGGCTGCCGCGTGCTGGTGTCCGAGGTCGACCCGATCTGCGCCCTCCAGGCCGCCATGGAAGGCTACGAGGTCGTGACGATGGAGGATGCCGCTCCCCGCGCCGACATCTTCGTCACCGCCACGGGCAACAAGGACATCATCACCCTCGACCACATGCGGGCGATGAAGGACCGGGCGATCGTCTGCAACATCGGCCATTTCGACAACGAGATTCAGGTCGCCGGCCTGAAGAACATGCAATGGTCGAACATCAAGCCGCAGGTGGACGAGATCACCTTCCCCGACGGCCACCGCATCATCCTCCTCTCGGAGGGACGCCTGGTGAACCTCGGCAACGCGACCGGTCACCCGTCCTTCGTGATGTCGGCCTCGTTCACCAACCAGACCCTGGCCCAGATCGAGCTCTGGACCAACCCGGGCAAGTACGAGCGCCAAGTCTACACCCTGCCCAAGGCGCTGGACGAGAAGGTGGCGATGCTCCACCTCGAGAAGATCGGCGTGAAGCTCTCGAAGCTGCGTCCTGATCAGGCCGCCTATATCGGCGTCTCCGAGAACGGCCCCTTCAAGCCGGACCATTACCGCTACTGACAGGGCGGGCGGGAGGCGACTCTCGCCGGCTCGCGAAGACGCGATGAGAAAGGCCCGGCGTCTCCAGGCTGTGTGGAAAGCCGGGCAATTTGATAGACTGGCCGCCTCGGGAACGGGGCGGCCATTTTCATGGGATACATCGTCGGCGAGGATCGGGCTCAGGCGTGGCTGATGCCGGCGTGCGTCGAAGATTACGTGGGGGCGGAGGCGGCCGTCCGCGTGATCGACGCCTTTGTCGACGGGCTCGACCTGTCAGGTCTCGGCTTTGTCCGCTCGGTTCCCGCTGCGACGGGGCGCCCGGGCTACGA
>NZ_JAKSYE010000100.1 GCF_022829685.1 Methylobacterium sp. E-045 | reverse complement strand
TTCGCGACCTCGGACGCGGCCGCTCGCAAGGCGGTGGCCAGCCTCTTCGCCAAGGGGAAGATCAGTCGGAACTATGCCCTGCCGAACGCGAGGGGCCTGTCGTTCTACGGACGCGGCGACGTCCAGCTCACCTTCGAGGCGAACTATGTCGCGATGGGCAAGCTGCTCGGCGTCGACCTCGCCGGGAATCCCGATCTCGCGCTCGACCCCGCCACCTCGGCGTGGATCCTCATCGAGGGCGTGACGCGTGGCGTGTCGATCAAGGGCGACTTCACCGGCAAGGCGCTCGAAGACTACATCGCCGGCGACCGCTGCGATTATGTCGGCGCCCGTCGCACCGTGAACGGCACGGATAAGGCCTCGCTGATCGCGGGCTATGCTGCGCGCTTCGAGGCCGCCCTCGTCGCAGGCGGAATGCCGCTGACCGCCGCCCGCCTGCCGGGCGCTCTTGGTGCGCCAGCGATTGTCACGAGCGACAAGCCCGCGCCGGTGTAATCCACCAAACCGCCGGTTCGTGACAATCCGCCCCCTGAGCCGGCTCCCGCCCCGCTCGGCTTCTGGGCCCGGCTACACGCCGCCCTCTAGCGAAAGGCCGCCTGATGCCCCGTAGCCTCTTCCGCACGCGCGTCCGCGCCTGGCTGTACTCGCTGAAGGGCTGGCGCACCTATCTCGTCGCCTTCGTCCTGGCCCTGCCTGAGATCCTGGAAGGCCTCGGCGCCGTG
>NZ_JAKSYE010000099.1 GCF_022829685.1 Methylobacterium sp. E-045 | reverse complement strand
GCTTGGGCTCGTACTTCCAGACGATCACGCCGTCCTTGTCTAGGTCTAGGGCGTAGACGGTGTTCGGGAAGGGGGTGTGGACGTACATCATGTTGCCGACGACGAGGTGCGAACCCTCGTGGCAGCGCAGGACGCCGGTCGAGAACGTCCAGGCCACCTGCAGCTGCTTCACTTTGCTGGCGTTGATCTGGTCGAGCTTCGAATATCGCGTGTTGGCGTAATCGACCGTCTGCAGAACCTGCTGGGCCGGATCGGCCGAGCGCTTCAGGACGTCGTCATTGGCGAAGGCGGGGGCCGAAGCCACCAGACCAGCGCCGAGTGCGAGAAGATGGACCGCTCTCATGCATTCCTCCGACAGATCTTTGACACGTCTGGAGAACAGCGAAACCTGCCCCCACATGTGCGACCTGTTATTTGCGACAGGGATAGTTCACTCCGATAGAGTCTCCCAAGTGGCTGTTTCTGCGAGACTGTTCGCCCAAACCGCCGCCTGCTCTCCCGGTCGCCGCTACCCCTTTGCGGCGCCCCTCCGAACCGAAGCTTGAATGAACTCTAAGAAAAATCGCGGCGGCGTCAACTCGATTGAGCAAGCTTGAGCTCAGGCCGCATCAAGTCCTGGTGAACGAACGTCTTCGTTAACCGCGATCTGAGCGATCGCACCCTAAAATGTTGCGTTGCAAAATCGACGATCTCCAAGATAAAAGTAATTAGACGATCGATGCACTTCTTATGCGTCACACGCATGCAGGCCCCTTGGTATGCCAATCCCCCCTCAAGCGAGCCGAGGATGTCCAAAAAAAATGGTCGCTCCGCCCAATAGGCGATCAAATTAAGCCTGCGCCGCAATGAACTATCATGCATTTTTGTGCGACAGATCATACGCTCCCAGTTCGCGTTGCAGCATCGGTTGGGCGCCATTCGATCGAGCGCTGCGTTGTCTCGCCGCATGACTGCGTAGCGGCTACTGAGGAGCGCGTTAGGCATTGAGAGTATGTGCATAATGTCGCGTCGGCGATATCGTGCCGCTCTCCCACGACCGGGACAGCGCTTTCAGGCGGCGATGACGCCCGGAAAGCGATTCGCGAGATCGTCCCGCATCGCCTCGGCCCAGGACCGGTCGCGCTCGCTTCTGGGCCGGTCGAGGGCGACGGCGGCGAGCAGGCTCGCCGGGCGCGCCGAGACGAGGAGGAGCCGGTCCGCGATCTCGATGGCCTCCGCTACGTTATGCGTGACCATGAGCACGCTCATTCCCTCACGCGCCACGGTCGCCACCACGATCTCGCGCAGGGACGCCGCCGCGCGGTCGTCCAGGGACACGAAGGGTTCGTCGAGGACCAGGATGCGGGGACGGAGGGCCAGGGCGCGGGCGAGCGCGACACGGCGTGCCATTCCGAGGGAGAGCTTCCCCGGATAGCGGCCACGCCAGGGCGTCAGCCCGAGGGATTCGAACAGGGCGTCGAGATCGCGCCCCCGATCGGAACGGGGCAGGCCGAGGCGGACATTCTGCTCGACACTGCGCCAGGGGAGGAGGCGCGGCTCCTGGAAGACCATGGCGATGCCGGCCTCGCGCGGGTCCGGGGTCACCGCGCCGTCATAAGCGTCGTCGAGGCCGAGCAGGATGCGCAGGGTCGTGGTCTTGCCGGCGCCCGAGGGGCCGATGAGGCAGGCGATCTCCGACCGGCGAATGACGAAGGAGAGATCGCGCACCGCCTCCACCGGCTCCGGCCCGCCGGCTCCATAGATCTTGCTGCGGATGGAGACGGAGAGCGCGTCCGCCCTCTCAGCGCCAGCGTCGGACATGGGCCTCGAGGCGCTGGAGGATGAGGATATCGATGGCGATCATCACGCTCATGAAGACGACGCTATAGCCGATGATGGCCGCCACGTTCAGGCTCTGGACGAAGTAGAAGTTGATGGCGAAGCCCACCCCGTTCGGACGCCCGAGCAGCTCGATCACCAGCACGATCTTCCAGGCGAGGGACAGTCCGGAGCGGGCGGCGGCCACCACGAAGGGCTGCAGCTGGGGCACCAGGACGTGGGCGATCCAGGTGCGGCGGTCGAAACGATAGCTCCGCGCCATCTCCTCCAGTCCCGGATCGAGGCCACGCGCCCCCTCGCGCACGATCACCGCCACGTTGGGCAGCTTGTTGAGCACCACCGCCAGCACCGCCGCGCCCTCGTTGAGGCCGACCCAGATGTAGGCCAGCACCGTGATCACCAGGGCGGGCGTATTGAGGAGGATGAGGAGCGGCGTGTCGAGGACGAGGTTGAACGCCTTCCAGCGGCCAAGCGCGATGCCGAGCAGGACCCCGAGCCCCATGGCGAAGAAGAACGACACGGCCACCCGTGTCAGGGTGATGCCGACGTTGCGCCACAGGTCGCCGGTGGCGGATTCCTTCACGATGAAATCGAGGATGGCGAGGGGCGCGGGCAGGAGCCGCGATTCCGCAAGCGTCGCCGCCGCCTGCCAGGCTGCGAGCAGCACCAGCACGGAGACGAGTCGCGTTGCCACTCCCATGGCATTCGCGCCGGGCCGGGCCACGATTCAGCGCACCGCGGGGGAGGGCGTGACGCGGCTCAACCGTTTCCGGCCCCGTCGAAATACAGGCCGGCAGGCAAGGTCTTGCCCGCCCCCACCAGCCGCTCGCCGCCGAGCCTGGCCAGCACGCCGAACAAGCGCTCGCCGTCGGTGCGCTCGGTGGCGAGCGGCCGGCGCGGGATGCCGGCGAGGAAATCGCGCTTCAGCGCCTCGAAGGTCGGCTCGTCCTCGGCCGACATCAGCGGCCGCACCACGTCCCAGGTGGTGGGATCGTTGGCCAGCATCTCCTTGGCGGTACGGGAGGCGCGGGCGAAGCCGGCGATGGCCTCGGCCTTGTCCGACACGGTGGCGCCCTCGAACAGGTAGCCGATGAGCGCGATCGAGCCGGTGGCGCCGAACGCGCGCATGATGTCGTCCGACCCGATGAGGCGGGTGAAACCCTTCGGCTCAAGGCGGGCACAATAGGTCCAGTAGAGCAACGCCGCGTCGAGTTCGCCCTGTTCGAGCTTGAGCGCCAGGAGCGGCGGCGCGCCGTAGGCGACCTGCGCCTGCGATTCGAGATCGATGCCGGCAGCGTCCTTGGCCTGGGCCTTGAGCAGGAGCCAGTTCTTGTCCAGCGGTCCGCCCGCCACCCCGAGCCGCTTGCCGACGAGATCCTTGAGACCGGCGATGGGGCTGCCCGCCGGCACCATCAGAGAGCCCTCGGTGGTGGAATAGGGGATGAAGCGCATCGCCCTGCCCTCGTTGCCGAGGCGCCCGGCCCAGAGCAGGTCGCCGATGATGGTGTCGACCTGTCCGCCGAGGAAGGCGATGCGGGCGGCATCGTTACCGGCGAGCTTGACCACGTCGAGGGTGAAGCCGTTGGCGGCATCGAGCCCGCGCGCCTTGATCACCGCCGCCTCCCAGGCCACGGTGCCGAAGGGCAGACTTCCCACACGGACGGCGGGACCGGCGGCTGCGGCCGTCACCGACCCGGCCAGGGGCCACAGCGCAGCCGTCGCGAGCACTCCGCGCCGTGACAGCATGAACGTCGTCTCCCTGGAACCGGCCCGCATCCGGTCCCGGCAGTCGGGACCGACGAACTATTATTCTTTCTTAATAGGGTCTCGCCCCCCCGGCGTCCACAGATCCGATCGGCCGTCCTTGGGGGCAGGGCCACCACGTCGCAGGCGACCGCCGCATTCACGGCCCCGGCGATCGTTGCCGGCGGCCTTGCCCGGACACGCGGCCCGTCGCAGAGTCCCTCGACCACCACCACGACAGTCAAAGGACCTGCAGCCATGGCCGGATCGCGCGAAGACGCCCTCGACGACGCCACCATCTCGGAGCGTCTGGCCGCCGAATTGCCGGCCTGGACCTACGAGGACGGCTGGATCCGGCGGACCTACAAGACGGCGGGCTGGAAGAGCACGCTCATGGTCATCAACACGGTGGGCCACCTCGCGGAAGCCGCCTGGCACCACCCGGACCTCACCGCCTCCTATGCCTGGGTCGAGGTGCGGCTGATGAACCACGCCGCCAAGGGCATCACCGACAAGGACTTCGCCCTCGCCAAGAAGATCGAGGAGGTGGTTGGCTGGCAGCCGGGCACCGAAGGGCAGGGCCTCGAGGGCACGCCCACCGACGCGCGCTTCGCCTACATCAAGTACGACAGGTAGGAGGGCCTCGCAGAGCTCCCGCTCACGGTCGATTCTCCCTCGGAGCATGACGGCGCGGCGGGAGTTTTCTCAGAGACGGACAGGCTCACTGCGGCTCCTTCACCCGGCGGCACTCGGTCTTGAGGTAGGCGGTCTTGCCGATCTCCTCGCCGAGGTCGGTGCGGGAGATAATCTCCTGCCAGCCGTTGGTGCAGCCGAGTTCGTTCGAGACGCGGACCTTGCGCACCTCGCTCGCCTTCTCGTCCGAGCAGGATTCGATCGGGATCGCGTTGGCGCAGACGAGCACGACGGCGATGAAGGTGTTCATGGACGGCTCCGATCCGGGCGCGGGCGGCGCCCCTCCCCGCGTCTACGTAGGGCGGAGGGAGGAGGTTTCGCGGGACGCGCGCTCTCGGAGACGATCGGAGAGCCGAGGCCTGCCGCGCTCGCCCCTCACCCCACCGCCACGAACCTCTCGGCCGAATACGTCCCCCCCTCCACCGGGTTGGCGATCCAGCGCGTGCGGCCGATGCGCAGATCGTGGCCGGCGTGGAAATGGCCGGAGACCCAGAGGTCGGGGCGGCTCGCCTCGGGCAGGTCGTCGAGGGCGGTGGTGGCGTAGAAGGCCGGTACCCACCAGGGCACGCCGGGCGTGGTCCGGAACGCGTCGGCCGCAAGCGGGCTCGCCGGATGGTGGGTCACCACCACGGTGGGGCCGGCATGCGGCAGGGCGAGGGCGGCGGCGAGTTCGGCCTTCTGCGCCAGATGCGCCGCCATGGCGTCGGCCGGCGACCAGGCGCTACCATCCCCTTTGCGGATCGAGCCGCGGAACTCGCGCGAGCCCGTCACCGGGTCGGTCATCCGCGCGGCGGCGTAGGCGACGGGATCGGCCGGGCGGTCGGGCACGGTCTCGTCGAGCCAGCGGCCGGCGAGAGCCCAGTCGCTCCACAGGGTGGTGCCGACGAAGCGCACGCCGTCGAGGACGACGCGTGCCCCGTGGTTGAGGAGGTGGACCGGACCGCCCTCCCCTTCACCGTTGATCCGCACCACTTCGGCCTCCAGGGCGGCGATCAGCTCGGGCGCGGTGCGCGGATCGCCGGTCGGCGCATAATGCTCGTGGTTGCCCGGCACAAGTACGATGGGCCGTCCCTGCGCGATCTCGCGCAGCGCCGCGAGGCCGGCCTCCGGTCGCCCCTCGTAGAGGTCGCCCGGACAGACCAGGACGTCGAACGGTTCGTCCGGCCGCGTGATCGTCTCCGGACGGCGGCGCTCGAGATGCAGGTCGGAGATCGGGAACAGACGCAAGGGAGACCTCTCAAGCCGTCGGATGGGCCGCGCGCCACTCGGCGCGGGCGGCCTTGAGGATGTCCATCGCCGAATCGGCGTTGAGCACGGCGATGCCGGCCGCCACCACGAGATCGGGCCAGGGCGAGAGCGTCAGCGCCGTGACGAGGCCGGCGCCGATGATGGCGAGATTGGCATAGGCGTCGTTGCGGGCGGAGAGATAGGCCGCCCGCGTCAGGCTTCCTCCCCCGTCCCGGTGGCGGGCCAGCATCACGGCGCAGGTGAGGTTCACGGCGAGCGCCCCGAGGCCGGCGAGCGTCAGCGGCAGGGGCGCGGGAGGCGCCATGTCCGCCACCTTCTCCCAGGCGGCGTAGGCGGTGGCGAGGGCCGGCAGCAGCAGGATGCCGGCCAGGACCATGCCGAGGCGGGCGCGGTTGCGCAGGCTCCAGCCAATCCCGGCGAAGATCAGCAGGTTGAGGGCCGCGTCCTCCAGGAAGTCCAGGCTGTCGGCGATGAGGGCGAGGGAGCCGATCGCCACGGCCACCGCGATCTCGACGGCGAAATAGGCGAGGTTCAGCCCCGCCACGCGCAGGACGACCGGGCGCAGGGACGGCGGGACCACGGGGGCGGGCGAGGGAGCGTCGGTCATCGGCTCTCAAGGACGGGCTTTTCGCAATGTTGCGCCTCTTGGACCGGCGGTGAGGTGGCTGTCGAGGCGAGATTTTCATCGTTCTCGCGCTGGATTTGCCGAAGCGCTTGTGCGACGCGACACGTCAGACGCGGGATCATGCCCGCGACAACGACGTGAGACGGGGGAGACCGACCGATGATGCCAGAGCTGCGCGTCCTGTATTTCGAGGATCTCGAGGTCGGGCTGTCCGAGACCTTGAACAAGGAGATCTCCTCCTCCGACGTTGTGGGCTTCGCCGAGATCACCGGCGACCGCAACCCGATCCACCTCTCCGAGCATTTCGCGGCGCGCACGCCCTTCGGCACCCGTATCGCCCACGGCCTCTACACCGCCGGCCTGATCTCGGCGGTGCTCGGCACCCGCCTGCCCGGCCCCGGCGCCATCTATATCAGCCAGACCCTGAACTTTCGCGCGCCGGTCCGCATCGGCGATACGGTCCAGGTCACCGTCGAGGTGGCCGAACTCGTCCCCGAGCGCCGCCGCGCCCGACTCAAATGCACCTGCTCCGTCGCCGGCGAGGTCGTGCTCGACGGTGAGGCCCTGGTGAAGGTGCCCACCAGGGAGGAGGCGGACCCGCTCGCCATCCGCATGGGCGGACGTCCCGCGAACGCGTAGCGCATTCCCCCTCTCCCCGCATGCGGGGAGAGGGGGTCTCTCGGGCCATGCGCATCATCCGCCAGGGCACAGGATGCGGCCACCGGTGACACCCATCCCCATCGACGACCCCGCCGATCCGCGCATCGCCGCCTATGCCGCCATGCGCGAGCGCGACCTCGTCGGGCGCGAGGGCCGGTTCATCGTCGAGGGAGAAGTGACCCTGCGGGTGCTGCTCTCGGGGGCCGCGCGGTTCGCGCCCGAATCGCTGCTCTTGAGCCACGAGCGGGTGGCGCCCCTCTCCGATGCGCTCGCCGCCCTGCCCGGTTCGGTGCCGGTCTATACGGCCTCGAAGGCGGTGATGAGCGCCATCGCCGGCTTCCCGATCCACCGGGGCGTGATGGCGGTGGGGTTGCGCGGAGGGGAGGCTCCCTTCGCCCTCCCCCCGCCTCCGGCCCCCGCCCTCGTGGTCGGCCTCGTCGGGCTGACCAACCATGACAATGTCGGCGGCCTGTTCCGCAACGCCGCCGCCTTCGGGGCCGACGGCGTGCTCCTCGACCCCGCCACCTGCGACCCGCTCTACCGCAAGGCCATCCGGGTCTCGGCCGGCGCGGCGCTGATCGTGCCCTTCGCCCGCCTCGACGCGGAGGCGATGCTGGACTTCGCGCAAGCCAACGCCCTCGTTCCCCTCGCCTTCAGCCCGCGGGGAGACGAGGTGCTCGCCGAGCTGCCGCCGCTGCCACGAACGCTCCTTCTCCTCGGGACCGAGGGGCCCGGCCTGTCGCACGGCCTGATGACGCGGACCCGCACCGTGCGGATCCCCATGGCCCCCGGATTCGATTCCCTGAACGTGGCCACGGCCGGGGCGCTGGCGCTCCATCACCTGGCCATGCGGCGCCCTTGATGCGGGCACGCGACAATCCGTGGCAATTGTCCCGCCCCTGCCGCCGGTCGAGATTAGGCGGCAAGCTAGACCGGTACGGGCGGTATCCCGCACTCGGGGCTTTGAGCTTGGCACGGATGCCGATACGCCTGCGCATGGGAGGTTTCCCATCGGAGGTCGTCGACGAGGGAGTTGATCGCGTTGCTTCAGTCACGGGATGGCCTGCGGACCCTGTCAGGACGCCGCGTCATCGTCGTCGGCGCCGGTCCGGGGGGATTGGCGACGGCGCTCCTTCTCGCCCGCGCCGGCGTTCACGTCACCCTGGTCGAGAAGGACCCGGCCGTGGGAGGCCGGACGAAGACCGTGGAGGCCCCCGGCGGCTACCGGTTCGACATCGGCCCGACCTTCTTCCTCTATCCACAGATTCTCGCGGACATCTTCGAGACCTGCGGCGAGCGGCTCGAGGATCACGTCAAGCTCGAACGGCTCGATCCGCAATACCACCTCGTCTTCGAGGCGGGCGGCGAGATCCGCGCCACCAACGACATGGAGCGGCTTGAGGCCGAGGTCGCCCGCATCGCCCCGGACGACGCCAGGAACGTGCGACGATTCTTCGCCGACAACCGGGTGAAGCTGAAATTCTTCAAGCCGGTGCTGGAACAGGCCTTCCACACCCTGCGCAGCATGGCCTCCCCGGCCATGATCGCCGCCCTACCCCACCTCCATCCCGGCCGCAGCGTCGACAAGGACCTGCAGCGCTACTTCAAGGACCCGCGGGTCCGCCTCGCCTTCGCGTTCCAGACCAAGTACCTCGGCATGTCGCCGTTCCGCTGCCCGAGCCTGTTCACGATCCTGTCGTTCCTCGAATACGAGCACGGGGTCTACCATCCGGTGGGAGGCTGCGGCGCGGTGTCGGAGGCGATGGCGGGCCTCGCCCGCCGCATGGGCGTGGACATCCGCCTCGGCACGTCGGTGGACAGGGTGCTCTTCGACGGCAAGAAAGCGGTCGGCGTGGTCTGCGGAGCCGAGACGCTGAAGGCCGACGCCGTGGTCATCAACGGCGATTTCGCCAAGGTGATCAAGGATCTGGTGCCTCAGACGCACCGCCCGCGCTGGCGCGACGCCAAGATCGACAAGGCCCGCCTCTCCTGCTCGACCTTCATGATGTATCTCGGGATCGAGGGAAAAGTCCCGGCGGGGCTCGGCCACCACACCATCTTCCTGTCCGAGGAGTACGCCCGCAACATCCGCGAGATCACCGAGGGCACCCTGCCGATGCAGCCCTCGCTCTACGTCCAGCACGCGGGCTACACCGACGGCGGCATGGCGCCGGCCGGCCATACCAGCCTCTACGTCCTCGTCCCGGTGCCGAACCTGAAGGCGGGGATCGACTGGCCCGCCACCCGCGAGAGCTACCGCCGCCTCGTCCTCGACCGGCTGAAGCTGCTGGGCCTGACCGACATCGAGGAGCGCATTCGCTACGAGCGCATCGTCGACCCGTCGCAATGGCGGGACGACTTCTTCGTGCATGAGGGCGCCACCTTCAACCTCGCCCACGACCTGATGCAGATGCTGTATTTCCGCCCCCACAACCGCTTCGGACCGGGGCTCTACCTCGTCGGCGGCGGCACCCATCCGGGTTCGGGCCTGCCGGTGATCTACGAGGGGGCCCGCATCACCGCGCGCCTCCTCATCGAGGAGCTTTCCGCCGGTCGCGTAGGCGCGGAGGCCGCCGGCATCCCCACCACCTCGCCGCTTGCCACCTCGGGCGAGACCTCGTGAGGGGCGTTTTCGCGGTGGCCCTCACCGCCGTCATGGCCTGCGGCGGCGCGCGGGCGGCCACGGTGGAAGTGCTGGTGGAGGGGATCGAGCCCGGCGCCGGCACGGTCTACGTCGCCCTGTGCCAGGGCGGCCTGTCGGAGGCCGAATGCCGCAACGGGCAGGACGTCCCGGCGGATGGCCGCAGCCGGCGGGTGGTTCTCACCGGCATCGAGCCCGGCATCTACGCGGTCGCCGCCTACCAGGATCTCGACGGCAACCGCCGCCTCGACCGCACCGGCCTCGGCCTGCCGCTGGAACCCTATGGCTTCTCCGGCGAGACGGGCCGTGCCCGACCGGATTTCAGCCGCGCGCGCTTCACCCTGCGCGAGCCCGGGGTCGCGGTGCGGGTGCGCCTCGTCCGCGCCCTGCCACCCCGCTGACCCCGCCGCTCATGAATCCGGGACAGGAGCCCCTGGTCGTGGTCCGGGGCGCCACCCTCGCCTATGGCGGGCATCTCGTCCTGCGCGGCGTCGATTGCCGGATCGAGGCGGGCGAGACCCTGGCCCTGCTCGGCCCCAACGGCGCCGGCAAGAGCTCGCTCATGCGCCTCGTGGCCGGACGCCTGCCCCCTGACAGCGGCATCGTGCGGATCGCCGGGGCCGACCCGTTCCGCGAACGCGAGGCGCGGCGCGTCATCGGCTGGGTGCCCCAGGAGATCGCCCTCTATCCCCGCCTCACCGTGGCCGAGAATCTCTCCGTCTTCGCCCAGCTCTCGGGGATCGGCCGGCGCGAGCGCAAGGCGGCGGTCCGGTCCGCCCTGGATCTGGCCGATCTCGGCGAGGTGGCCCGCCGCCCGGTGGGCCACCTGTCCGGCGGCTACCAGCGTCGGGCCAACATCGCCGCGAGCCTGATGGCGCGGCCGAGCCTCGTCCTCCTCGACGAGCCGACCCAGGGGGTGGACCTGCACGCCCGCGCGGCGATCCATGCGGTGCTCGCGCGCCTGCGGGCGCAAGGCGCCGCCATCCTCGTCGCCACCCACGATTTCGCCGAGGCCGAACGCCTCGCCGACCGAGTCGCCATCCTGGCGGACGGTCGCCTCGTCCAGGAGGGCCGCCTCGCGGTCCTGCTGGAGCGCATCCGCGCGGAGGTGCCCGAGCACGAAGTGGCGTTGGCGACCCTCGCCGATCCCGCCGCCGAGGCGGCCCTGCGCCGGGCGGGATTCAGCCCCGTCGATACCGGCCTGACCTGGCGGGCCAGCCACAGGGCCGGGCTCGACGGGACCGCCCTCCTCGGCACCTTACGGGCGGAGGGCGTGCCGGTGGCCGAGATCCGCATTCGTGCGCCGGGCCTGGAGGCGGTCTATCGCGAGGCCCTGAACCGCGCCGAACCGAACCGTCCCATCCCCCTCCGCCGGACGGGAACCGAGGCATGATCACCGCCGCCTTCCGGGTGATGCTGATCAGCCTGCGGCGGGACCGGGCCGCCCTGGTCATGGCCTTCGTCCTGCCGACCGTGATCTTCATGATCTTCGCCGCGATCTTCTCGGGCGCCATCGGCGACCGCATCCGCATCCATCTCGGCCTCGTCGACCTCGCCGGCACGGCGACCACCGGCCGGCTGATGACGGCTCTCGAAGCCGACCCCTCCCTGCGGATCGAGCGGTTGAGCGCCACGACCCTCGCCGAGGCGACGGGCGCGGTGCGGCGCGGAGAGGTCGATGCCGCCCTGGTCCTGCGCGGCGATCTCGACGCGCCGGCGACGGGAGCCCCGCCGGAGGCCGCCCAGCCGGTGGTGCTGATCGAGAACCCGGCCCGCGCGCTGGCCACCCCGATCGCCCTGGGCCAGTTGCAGCGCGTCCTCAACGAGTCGCTGCCCGACGTGGTCCTCGCCCGGATCGTCGCCGATGTGGAGCGCTCCGGCAAGATCGGGCCGGACGAGCGCGCCTTCCTGACCCAGGCCTTCGCCGAGCAGCGCGCCCGCAAGGAGCCGTTCTCCTTCGCCTCCCTGGTGGAGCGGCGGAGCACGGCCTCGGGCCGCACCAACGAGCGGGTGAGCTACTATGCCGGCGCCATCACCGCCGTGTTCCTACTGTTCGCCGCCATGCAGGGGGCGATGTCCCTGGTGGAGGAACGGCAATCGGGCCTCGCCGACCGGCTCATGGCCGGGCCGGGGGGCCTGGCCGTGGTGGTCCTGGGCAAGTTCCTGTTCCTGGTGATCCAGGGCGTGGTCCAGGCGGGCCTGATCTTCGCCGCCGCCGCCCTGGTCTACGGGGTCGAGATCGGCCCGCACTGGCCGGCCTGGATCGTCACCTCGCTTCTGGTCTCGGCCATGGCGGCGGGTCTGGCGCTCGCCGCCTGCGCGGCGGCCAACACCCGCCAGCAGGCCCATCTCGCCTCCACCTTCGGGGTGCTGCTGCTCTCGGCGGTGGGGGGCAGCATGGTCCCGCGCTTCCTGATGCCGCTCTGGCTGCAGCAGGCCGGCTGGCTCACCCCCAACGCCTGGGCCATCGAGGCCTACCAGACGGCGCTCGGCGAAGGCATGGCCGCAACCATGCCGGCCTGGGGCGTGATGATCACCGTGGCGGCGCTGGGACTGGTGGCGGCGGTGGGGCTGGTGTCGCGGCGGGTGGTGTGAGCCCGCGGGGTCCGCCTCGGACCCGAAACAGGGAAGAACTCAGGCGGCGCGACCGGTTAGCGCGTTGACCCCCGGCCGATCCGGTCTAGCTTACCCGTCATAGGGCGCGGCCTTGTCCGCATCCGGGGAGTGACGATGAACATGCGGGTCGGGTCTTCGGTCGCCGTGGTCGGCGCAGGATTGGGTGGCCTCGCGGCGGCCTGCGTCAGCGCCGCACGCGGCCACACGGTGACGCTCTACGACAAGAACGACTGGCTCGGCGGCAAGGCCGCGGTGCTGCACGAGGGCGGCTTCCGGTTCGACATGGGGCCGACCATCCTCACCGTGCCCAAGGTGCTGGAGCGCATCTTCCAGGAGGCCGGCCGCAACATCCACGACTATCTGGACCTGCGCCGCCTCGACCCGCAATGGCGCTGTTTCTTCGACGACGACACCCGTCTCGACCTCATGGCCGACGTGCCCACCATGGCCGCCGACATGGAGCGTTTCGCCCCCAATACCGGGGCCGGCGAGGGCTACAAGAAGTTCCTCGAGATCTCCGAGCACCTGCACGACGTCTCGAACAAGTTCTTCTTCTGGAAGCCGGTGGAAGACCTGTTCGACACGATCAACATCCGCGCCAACATGAACCCCGGCACCCTGCGGGACGTCCTGTCCCTGCGCATGGGATCGTCGGTGGCCGGCACCATCCGCTCCAAGGTCAAGGACGCGCGGCTCGCGCAGATGCTCGACCACTTCGTGCAATATGTCGGTTCGTCCCCCTACGGCGCGCCGGCCGTGCTCTGCGCCATCGCCCATATGCAGACGGCGGAAGGCGTCTGGTACCCGATGGGCGGCACCCGCGCGGTGGCCGAAGCGCTGACGAAGCTCGCCTCCGAACTCGGCGCCACCCTGCGGCCGGGCGACGAGGTCACCGGCCTCGCCATCGAGAAGGGTACGGTGAAGGGCGTCAAGACCGCCGCCGGCATCACCCCGTTCGACGCGGTGATCTCCAACATGGATTCGGTGCGCACCTATCGCGAGCTCGTCGGCGGCGATGTCGGCAAGGCCTATGAGAAGAAGAGCTTCGAGCCGGCCTGTTCGGGCGTGGTGCTCTATCTCGGCCTGAACAAGCGCTACGAGCACCTCAATCATCACGACTTCGTCTTCTCCCGCGATCCGGAGGAGGAGTTCGACTACATCTACCGCAAGGGCGAGCCGGCCCCCGATCCGACCGCCTATCTCGCCGCGCCGTCCTCCACCGACCCGTCGGTGGCGCCGGAGGGGGGCGAGGCGCTCTACGTCCTCGTCCACACGCCGTATCTGCGCCCGCACCACGACTGGTCGACGATGTTTCCGGCCTACCGGCAGGTGATCCTCGACAAGCTCAAGCGCACCGGCCACATGCCGGACCTTGAAGAGCGCATCGTCGTCGAGCGCCACCTGACGCCGCAGGACATCCATGAGCGCTACAAGGTGCTCAACGGCGCGATCTACGGCCTCGCCTCGCACGGCAAGTTCATGGGCGCGTTCAAGCCCGGCAACCGCTCGCGGCAGGTGCGCGGCCTCTACCTCGCGGGCGGCGCGGCCCATCCCGGCCCCGGCATGCCCATGGTGATGATGTCGGGCTGGATCGCCGCCGACGCGCTCGATTCCGACGCGCAGGGCGGAGACACCCGCGGCGAGGTGCGGCAGAGCGCGTGAGCCCGCCGGCTCCCTCCACGCCGCGCCATTCGCCGCCGATCTGGCGGTTCATGGTCTGGTACTTCGACCGGTTCCTGCGCCGCCACATGAACGCGCTCCGGCTCGCCCGCTGGGGCGTGCCGGAAATGTCCGGCCATTCCGGTCCCATCGTCGTCTATCTGAACCACCCCGCCTGGTGGGACGCGGCCGTGGTGATCCTCCTCGCCGGCCGCCTCTTCCCGGACCGGACGAGCCACGCGCCATTCGACGCGGCGGCGCTGGAGAAATACGCCGTCTTCTCCCGCATCGGCGCGTTTCCGGTGGATCTCGATTCGGCCCGCGGCGCCGCGCAGTTCCTGAAACGGTCCCGCGCCATCCTGGGGGCACCGGGGCAGATGCTCTGGGTGACGGCGCAGGGACGCTTCGCCGATATCCGCACCCGGCCGCTGGGCCTGCGCGGCGGCGTGGCGCGCCTGCCCGAGCTCGCCCCCGACGCCCTGTTCGTGCCCCTGGCGCTGGAATACGCCTTCTGGGAAGAGCGCGGCGCCGAAGCCTTCGCCGCCTTCGGCACGCCGGTGCGGGGCGCCGATCTCCTCGCCCTGGCCCGGCCGGAGCGGCTGGCGCGCATGGAGACCGACCTGACTGCCACCCTCGACCGGCTCTCCGCCGACGTCGCCGCCCGCGAGCCCGGCCGCTTCACGATCCTGACCTCCGGCGGCAAGGGTATCGGCGGCATCTATGACGGCTGGCGCCGGATGCGGTCCGTCCTCACCGGTCGCCGCTTCGACCCGGCCCACCGCTCCGAGGGAGACAGAGCCCCGTGACCCTCGTCCTGGCGCTCGTCGCCCTCGCCTTCGCCCTCCTCCCCGCCATCCTGGCCTGCGCGAACCTCATCGCCCTGCGCACGCCCGAGCCCGAGGCGGCACGGGACGCGCTGGTCTCGATCCTGATCCCCGCCCGCGACGAGGAGGACACCATCGTCGAGACGGTCCGGGCCGCGCTGGCGAGCACCGGCATCGCCGTGGAGGTGCTGGTGGGAGACGACCATTCCACCGACGCCACGGCAAGCCTCGTCCGCGCCCTGGCGGAGACCGATCCCCGGCTTCGGCTCGTCCCGGTGCCCGCTCTGCCGGAGGGATGGACGGGGAAGAACCATGCCTGCGCCGCTCTCGCCGCCGAGGCGAGGGGCGAGCACCTCCTCTTCATCGACGCCGACGTCACCCTGGCGTCCGCCGCGGCGGCCGGGCTCGTGGCCCATGCCCGCGCCACGGGGGCCGCCCTGGTGAGCGCCGTGCCGCGCCAGATCATGGGCAGCCTCGGCGAGCGGCTCACCGTGCCGATGATCAATTTCCTCCTCGTCGGCTACCTCCCCGTGCCGATGATGCGCGCCTCGCTCCGCCCGGCGCTGGGCGCCGCCTGCGGCCAGCTCGTCCTCGTTGACCGCGCCGTCTACGACCGGACCGGCGGCCACGGTGCCATCCGCGGGCGCCTGCATGACGGCGTGTTCCTGCCCCGGATCCTGCGCCATGCCGGGCATCGCACCGACCTCGTGGCCGGGCACGCCCTCGCCACCTGCCGGATGTACAAAAACCTCGCCGCGTGCTGGGCCGGGTTCTCGAAGAACGCCCATGAGGGCATGGCCACGCCCCGCGCCCTCCCGGTCTGGACGCTGCTGCTGCTGGCGGGCCATGTCCTGCCGCTGCTGCTCGTGCTCGCCGCCGCCTTCGGCCTCGCGACACCCCATGCAGGGCTGGTGGCGCTCGCCGCCCTCGTCGTGTCGCTCGCCACCCGGGCGGCGATCACCCTCATCACCCACGAGCCGGCCGCGACCATCCTCCTCCACCCGCTCGGTGTGGTGGTGGCCCTGGCGATCCAGTGGAACGTCCTGCTGTCCCCCGAGCGCGCCGGAGCGGCGGTGTGGAAGGGGCGGAGCTATCCGGTGAAGGGGGCGTAGGACGCCTTCTTCCCGGCCGTAGGCGAGGCCGGGCTTCCCAAGGGCGCCGTCGTCTCTCGTCCGCTCTTCCGGGTCACCGCCGCACGCAGGATTCCCCTCCCCGCGACGCAAGCATCGGTTTGGTGCCACCGCGATGAAGCGTCGACCGAACCAGCGACCGCCGAGCGTGGAACGAAGTATACCAACTGTTTGTTTTTTTTGACGTATATGTCAAAAACTCTTGGTTTTATAATTTATGCAGATCGAATACTCGGGTCTACGCGGCGCGACATTGTCTACCCCCAGAGGGATCCGATCATAGCCTGCCCGTGCCCATCAAACAGCTCGGAATGCGATGGCTTCGATGGTCCGCTGTCTCGTCACCACCGGGACCACCCCGTCCCGATCATTTTTCCCAGATGTGGCGGATGAAACATCCTGCTCGTTCGTGGGCCGTAACAGGGCAAGATTTCGCGAAATCATGCTGAATCCCCGTCCATTAGTGCATTATGATGCTTGCTTGCACATCTGATATGCCAAATACTGAATACCAGCTGGCGACGTCTGATCCTGCCGATCACGTGCCGCGGCCGAGGGAGCCAATCCACTGGGGTGCCTCGATCTTCCAGACCTCAAGTATCCATGTCCATGATCAGGGAGAAAGCTCATGGCGACGTCCGTGACCGCGCCCATAACGGCGCAACCTTCAAAGCGATGGCTCCAACTCATCCTCGGAGTGGCCTGTATGGTCGCGGCGGCGAACATCCAGTACGCCTGGACGCTGTTCGTCCCTGAAATTCAGAAGACCTTCGGCTGGGACCGCGCCGCGATCCAGGTCGCCTTCACGATCTTCGTCGTGGTGCAGACATGGCTGACCCCGATTGAAGGCTATTTCATCGACAAGTACGGCCCGAGCCGGGTCGTGATGTTCGGCGGTCTGATGACCGGCCTCGCCTGGGTCATCAACTCCTACGCCACCTCGCTCACGGGCTTCTATCTCGGCTCCGTGGCCGGCGGCATCGGCGTGGGCTGCGTCTATGCCACCTGCATCAACAACGCCCTGAAATGGTTCCCGGACAAGCGCGGCCTCGCGGTCGGCCTGACGGCGGGTGGCTACGGCGCCGGTTCGGCCCTCACCATCCTGCCGATCGCCAGCATGATCTCGCAGGGCAGCTACGCCCAGGCCTTCTTCATCTTCGGCCTGATCCAGGGCTCGATCATCATGCTGGCCGCCATCGGCCTGCGCTCCCCGGCGAAGGACCAGGTCACCTTCTCGACCAAGGTCCTGCAGAGCCGGCGCGACTACACCCTCGGGGAAGCCCTGCGCACGCCGGTCTTCTACGTCATGCTGCTCATGTTCACCTGCACGGTCACCGGCGGCCTGATGGCCGTGGCCCAGCTCGGCGTCATCGCGCAGGATCTCGGCGTGAAGGAGTTCCAGGTCAACCTGTACTTCTTCGCCATGGCGGCCCTGCCCTTCGCGCTGATGCTCGACCGGATCATGAACGGCATCTCGCGGCCGCTCTTCGGCTACATCTCGGACCGGATCGGGCGCGAGAAGACGATGTTCATCGCCTTCTCCATGGAGGGCATCGGCATCGTCGCCCTGGGTTACTTCGGCTCGAATCCCTGGGCCTTCGTGATCCTGTCCGGCATCGTGTTCCTGGCCTGGGGCGAGGTCTACTCGCTGTTCAGCGCCACGGCCGCCGACACGTTCGGCTCCAAGCATATCGGCAAGATCTACGGCGTGCTCTACTGCGCCAAGGGTTTCGCCGCCCTGTTCGTCCCGCTCGGCAACATCCTGATGCAGGCCACGGGCACCTGGGCGACGGTGCTGTATACGGTGGCGATCATGGATCTCTTCGCCGCGTTCCTGGCCGTGGCCGTCCTCCGGCCGATGCTCAAGCGCCACCACGTCGCCAACGGCTCGGTCACGCCGGCGGGCGCCCTGGCCCACGCCTGATCGACCGCTCGCCCCGCCCGACCGGCGGGGCGAGACCGGTTCGGCTGAAGGACCGGCCCATCGGCCCTTTGGCGACCCACCCCGGAGCGGGCCGCCTCTCCACCGATACGGCATCCCGCCCCGCCTGTGTGCCGGCCTCGCGATGGCCGCCGGGCCGACGCCACCTCGTTTCATCGCGCCTCCTTCGAGGAGCGCCATCTCCGCCAGTCCCGTGTTGCCCCACGCGCCGTCACGTCCGACCCTGATCGGCGACCGCCGGAGTGCCCGAGATGAACATCGCAGCCATCCTCGCCCTGCAGAGCATCCCGTTCGCGGCCCTGGTGCTCGCCACGGCCGGCGCCCACCGCGATCTCTTCGCGGTGCTGTATGTCGCGGCCCTGGGCCTGACCCTCTCCATCATCATCTTCGGCGACGGGTACCACACGCTGCCGCTGATGCCCGGCATGTCCGGCGGCAACCATCGCTGAAGCCCCCTTGCACGGCGGTGACAAGGCGGCGTCCCGGCCGATGCGAGCCCCGCCCGCCGGGACGACCCGGCGGCTCCGCGCCGGAAACATGGCCGTCATACGGAATGTGATATACCAGAGATCATGGTGCGGTGCGATACAGCCTCCATCGCAGCTGCAAGAGAGGCTTGTTCCGTGATCGCTCTGTTCCTCCTCGGCCTCGCCGCCGTCGCCGTCGGCCCCGCTTTGGCCCTGCTCACGGACCGCGCCGAATCGGCTGAGACGGTCTCCGGCACGACCTCCGCCGGCATGTTCGTCGCCATCAACGACAACGCCCGGGCATCCTACCGTCTGGCCGCCTGAGCCGTATCCGGTCGATCGGCCCCTCCCTCACGGATTCTCCCCGCCAGCTCCGGCTTCGGCGGGGTTTTTCATGCCCGGCGGGATGGCGATCGGGCGCGCCTCAGCCGCCGGTCTCCGCAAGGATCCACGAGGCGGTGCCGGCATCGGCGCCGGATGTGGCGAGATGCAGGATGATCGGTGTCTCGTAGGGATGGCGCTGCTTCAGGGCGGCGGCGAGGGAATCGGCGAGCCCCTCCCGCGTCTTGAGGATGGCGACGACCTCCTCGCCCCGCTCCACCGCCCCCTTCCAGGCATAGACCGACCGCATTCCCGGCAGGACGTTGACGCAGGCGGCCAGGCGCGCGCGCACCAGTTCCTCGCCGATGGCGAGTGCCGTCTCGGCATCGGGAAAGGTGGTGTAGACGAGAAGCGGACGCTCCATGCTATGGGTCTGCGGGTCAGCGGCCTGTTCCGAGCGGAATGAGGCGCGCGGCGAAGCCCGGCGTCAACACGAGCGGACGATCATCCATGGCGCGGCGCTTCCAGAGGATCGCCTTCATCGCGAGTCCCACCGTCGATGCGCGCAGCGCGGCCGACACGCTGATGCGGCGCTACGACAGCGTCGCCCCCGAGGAGGCCGACGTGATCGTGGCGCTCGGCGGCGACGGGCTGATGCTTCAGGCGCTCCACCGCTTCATGCTGGCCGGCACGCCGATCTACGGCATGAATCGCGGCACCGTCGGCTTCCTGATGAACGAATACCGCGAGGACAACCTCCTCGAACGGCTGGAGAGCACCAAGCGCAGCACCATCCACCCGCTCATGATGGAGGCGGTGGACGTGGAGGGACGCCGGCACACGGCGCGGGCCATCAACGAAGTCTACATGCTGCGCCAGACGCACCAGACCGCCAAGCTGAAGATCTCGGTGGACGGGCATGTGCGCCTGCCGGAGCTCATCGCCGACGGCGTACTCTGCGCGACGCCCGCCGGCTCCACCGCCTACAACCTCTCGGTGGGCGGGCCGATCCTGCCCCTGAACTCGCGGCTCCTGGCACTGACCCCGATCTCGGCCTTCCGCCCCCGGCGCTGGCACGGCGCCCTGCTGCCGGACCACGCCCGCATCCATGTGGAGGTGCTCGACGCGGCGCATCGCCCGGTGGCGGCGGTGGCCGACCACACCGAGTTCCGCCGGGTCTGCACCGTGGAGACCTGGCTCGACCTCAAGACCGACCTCACTCTCCTCCACGATCCCGGCCACAGCCTCGACGAGCGGATTCTTCGCGAACAGTTCGGCTGATGTGACGCCGCGCGACGGCGCGCACGGCCCCCCGGACCGGGTTCCGCTGGCGCTCCACCCGTCCGGGGAAGGGGCTCAGCGCTTCCGGACACGGCCAGTGCCGGCACGTTTTCCAGGCGTGTGGTAGCGCCAGCGCAAGCCGACCCGAACCTGGTGCAAGACGCGCCGGGCCGGCGGCTCATCCCCTCATCGCCAGCAAGAAGGAACACCTACAGGGCATTGAAAAAGCTTGATTTTTCTCGTTCATCCGGATCGACTCCGATCCTCCCGCTTCGCCCGGTACGCACCGACCGTGCTGCCCACCGAAGCCGCCATGATGCTGGCGATGGCGGCGCCCTGCAGGGGCGTCAGGCGCTCCCCGAGGATGAGGAAGCCGGCGAGCGCGCCGCAGACCGGCTCGAGGCTCAGCAGGATGCCGAAGGTCCGGCGCGGCAGGCCCCGCAGGGCCACCATCTCCAGGGAATAGGGGATCGCGCTCGACAGGATCGCCACGGCGAGGCCGGCCACGATGAGGGAGGGCGAGAGCAGCGCCCTGCCCGCCTGCGCGATGCCGAAGGGCAGGATCACCAGGGCCGCGACGCTCATGCCGAGGGCCACCGCCTGCCCGCCGGGCAGGTGCCCCGCCCTCTGGCCGACGAGGATGTAGAGCGCCCAGCACAGGGCGGCGCCCAGCGCACAGGCGACGCCGACGGGATCGAGGCCGGCGCTCGCCCGATCCAGGGGCAGCAGCAGGCATAGCCCCAGCAGGGCGAGCGCCACCCAGACGAGATCGACGGCGCGCCGCGACGAGGCCACCGCCACGGTGAGCGGCCCGACGAACTCGATGGCGATGGCGAGCCCCAGCGGGATCGTCCGCAGGGAGAGGTAGAACAGCAGGTTCATGCCGCCGAGCACGAGCCCGTAGAGCACCACCACACCGGCATCGCGCCGGCCGAGCGGCCGGCGCCAGGGCCGCCACACCGCGAGCAGCAGCACCGCCGCCAGGGTGACGCGGTAGGCCGAGGTCCCCTCCGCACCGATCACTGGGAACAGCTGCTTGGCGAAGGAGGTGCCGATCACGAGGGAGAGGATCGAGCCCACCAGGGCGGCCACGGGAGCGAGGCCGGCGAGGATGGTCCTGGTGTCGGTGCCTGTCATGCCGCCCTCTTAGCCGGACGAGGGCGAGGGGGCGACGGTCGGCGGAGACTGGGCGTCCCCGACACCGTCACGCCGCGAGGCGCATCCTGTCGCGGTCGGCGCGGTAGCTGGCGATGAGGGCGTCGGGGATGGCGTCCAGGATCGCATCGGCCTCGCGGGTCAACGATGGGCCGATGTCGATCCGCACCGGGTCGGGCACGGCGCCGAATTCCGGCTGGGATACGACGAGGGGCTGCACGTCGATCGTCACGAGGTCGTGGCCGGTGAGGTCGATGGGCGCGGCGGCCAGGGGACGGACCTGTGCCCTCGCCTCGCGAACGCTCGCCCTCAGCCCGTCGGACAGGGAATCGAGCACGGATTCCAGCGTCTCCCCCCGCTCGACGGCGATGGTGTCGATGCGGACGGGCTGGAGGGCCAGCGGCGCGGGCTGGGCGGGGCGGTGGGAGACGAGCTGCTGCGCGAGACGCCATTCGGCGTCGAGGATCTGCATCCGCGTCCGGGTCTCCTGCCTCGCCTGCTCCTCCCTGGCCCTGGCGGCGACACGGACCTCCTCGCGGGCGGCCTCGGCTTCGTAGCGGGCGAGAAGGGCCATGACGCTCTGCGCCACGGCGAGCGGCATGGTCTCGCAGGCGGTGAGCGCGCGTTCGATCATCCGGCGCGACAGGGTGGCATCACCGGGCTCGGCCTGGGGACCGGCCTCGCGCCAGGCCGAGAGCGCGGCGACGAAGGCG
Source organism: Methylobacterium sp. E-045 (assembly GCF_022829685.1). Taxonomy (GTDB): domain Bacteria; phylum Pseudomonadota; class Alphaproteobacteria; order Rhizobiales; family Beijerinckiaceae; genus Methylobacterium. The sequence continues at coordinate 90,666 of NZ_JAKSYE010000099.1, read as the reverse complement.
GGCAGCAGGACGGGCGGCAATCCGGCGCGGCGGTGGAGGGCGGCGAAACCCGAGGCGGAGGGGTCAAGCATCAGCCCGGCCACGCGGTCGGCCTTCAGGCCGGTGAGATCGGAGAGGGCCGCCTCCGCGAAGGCCATGCGGCCCGACAGGATCGCCCGCAGGATCAGGCCGGCATTGAGCTGGCCCCGGATGCGGAGATGGCTCACGAGGCGGGCGAGGTCCGCCCCGGCAGCGCCGGCGCTCACCTCCAGGGTGCTGCGCTCCAGGGCCTCGCGGCTCGCCTGCTCGCCGCGCGCCGGGGTGAGCCAGCCCGAGGCGATGGCGAAGGCCGAGAGCGATGCCGCCACGCGAGCGGTGACGGCCTGCCGCACTTCGAGAGGCAGGCCGGCCCGTGTCGTCAGCGCGTCCCGCAGGCCGGCATCGTCGCCGTGCCGCTCCACCATCCGCATCAGGCTGCCGGTGGTGATGCGGGCGTCCCGGTTGCGCACCAGGGCGGTGAGGGAGGGGACGCCGCCGATCTCGGCCATGGCGCCGGACACCGCGTGGGAGAGGCCGAGCCGGCCGGCGATGGCGGTGCGGGTGGTCTCGCAGCCGACGGCGATGCCATCGACGAGATCGGCATCGGTGAGGACGGACGAGCGCCGCAGGACCAGGGCGGCGATGTCGGGCTGGTCGCCGGCCAAAGCCACGACCAGGGGCCGGGGCGCGGTGGCACAACCGGCGCAGGCTTCCGCCAGGGCGCGGCGCACAGCGGGGGCCGGGTCGTCGAGGAGCGCCAGGATCGCCGCTTGCGCGTCGCGCGCCGTCACGGCATCGAGCCCGCCATAGAGATAGGCCCGGGTCAGCGCCGCCGCGGCCTCCGCGCGGCGGTCGATGGAGGCGTCACGGGTCCAGGACAGGAATTGGCGGATGATCATTGACCGCTCCGGGTCGTGAAGAGTGAGAGATCGAGAGGTTTGGACGTGAAGGAGCCGGCCTGCTGGGCAGTCGCAGCCGTGAGTTCGGCGGGCCGGCGCGGGGGCAGCGGGGCGCCGACGAGGGCGGCGGCCGTGGCGGTGGCGGGCGGCGTCGTGGCCGCGACCTTCGCCGGCTCCGCCGGGATGGCGGCGGTGACCGACACCGTCTCGCCTGTCCCGTCCGAACGCGGGAAATAGGTGGGCGCGCGGTGCGCCGGCTCCTGTGAGGAGGCCGGCGACGACGTGGCCCTGCCCTGCCACAGGCGGGCGACCCCCTCGGACATCGCCCCCTGGCGCTTGTCGGTCTGGAACAGCGCCCGCAGGCCGCCGCCATCGATGGCCGCATAGGCGGAGACGGGATCGGTCGTGGAGGCCGGCTCGATGGCGGCCCCCGCCAGGGCCGTGAGGGCGGGCCGCGAGGCGGATTGGCTGGCGGACAGGAGCGCGTAGAGTTCGGCGGCGCCCCGGGGCCGGCCGGTCTTGTCGTAGAACAAGCCCCGGTTGGCGGCGGCCGCCTCCGGCATGTCGAGGGCGGCGGCGCGCGCCGGGCTCGCCTGCGCGGTGCCGATCAGGGTCGCCGCCCCGCGCGCGCCGAGCACGTGGGCGGCGTAGAGGTCGCCGCCGGTGGGTTCGCGCCCGAGGGCGGCGGTGAGCGCCTCGCCGTTACGCTGGGTCAGGGCGCCGGCCATGGTGGCGGCCACCGCCGGGTCACGGCGGAGATCGAGGATGGTCTGCCGGGCGGTGGCGTCCTCGACCGCGTAGGTTCCGTTGGGCTTGGCGGTGATGGCGTCGGCATAGGCCGAGAGGCCGAGCTTGGGCCCCGCATTCTTCATCGTCCCGAGCCAGGTCTGTTCGATGAACTGGAACAGGCCTGTGGCCGAGGACGTGGCGGCCTTGGCCGAGGGGTCGAGGGAGGATTCGCGCTTGGCCATGGCCAGGAGATAGTCGAACTCGGTGCCGGTGCTGCGCGCGCCGCTGCGAATCGCATCGACCACGCCCGCCGGCGCGGATCCGGCGGCCGTCCCCGTATTCGCCCCACCCCGCGTGCCCGCGTCCCGGCCGAGGCCGGTCTCGCGCGTGCTGACGGGGGGCGTGGTGAAGAGGAACATGGCCGTCCGACTGCAGGCGGACCTGACACTGTCGGCCTGAGCCTCAATCTGTTCCGATCATGGTAAACAAAGATTGAATGATGCGCCGCCGATGCCGTCCCGAACCTGCATGAAACAAAGTCTCCGCGACCTGCCCCAAAGGTCGGGCGGGCTGAGGCCCGGCGGACGGCCGCACGGGCAGGTCTCGATGGGTCGAACTCATCGGGGTCCGGTCGATGCGTTCACGACGATACGGGTTCCGCCACCCCGCGCCGCCCCCGGCGCAGGGCCAGCAGCATAACGAGGCCGGCACCGGCCATGGCGGCCCCGGCGAGGGGGACGGCCGGATAGCCGAGACCCGCGTCAATCACGCCGCCGCCGACGGCGGCACCGATGGCGTTGCCGAAGTTGAACGCACCGATGTTCATGGCCGAGGCGAGGTTGGGCGCTCCATGCGCCTGCTCCATCACCCGCATCTGCAGCGGCGGCACCAGGGCGAAGCTGGCGACACCCCAGAGGAAGATCAGGATCGCGGCCGGGACATCCCAACGCATGCCCCAGGCGAACAGGACCAGCACCGCCACCAGGCCGACCAGGGAGGCCACCAGCGTACCGTCCACCGAGCGGTCGGCAAAGCGCCCGCCGGCCCAGTTGCCCACGGTGAGACCGATCCCGTAGAGCACCAGCATCGCCGTCACGAACGGCGTCGCGGCCCCGGTCTCGATCCGCAGGATCGGCACGATGTAGGTGAACACCGTGAACATCGCGCTCGACCCCACCACCGTGAGGGCGAGGGCGGCGAGCACCGGCCCGCGCATGAGGACGCGGAGTTCCGCCTGCATGTCGCCGCCGGCCTCGGCCTCGAGGGGCGGCAGGGCCAGGCGCAGCGACAGCATAGCCACGGCCCCCACCGCGGCGATGCCCCAGAAGGCCGCGCGCCAGCCGAGCATCTCCCCGATCCAGGCCGCCAGGGGCACGCCGCCGATGGTGGCGATGGTGAGCCCCGAGAACATCGCGGCGACGGCGGCGGCGCGGCGCTCGGGGGGCACGATGCCCGCCGCCACCACTGCGCCGACCCCGAAGAACGCACCATGGTTCAGGGACGTGACGAGGCGGGCGACCACCAGCATCGCGTAGCTGTCGGCCACCGCCGAGAGAAGGTTGCCGAGGGTGAAGATGCCCATCAGCCCCACCAGCAGGCGGCGGCGCGGCATCCGGGCGGAGGCCAGGGTCATCAGCGGCGCGCCGAGGAGCACGCCCATCGCATAGGCGCTGACGACGAGGCCCGCCGCCGGGATCGAGACCCGCAGGTCGTTCGCGATCAGGGGCAGCATGCCCATCGGCGTGAACTCGGTGACGCCGATGCCGAAGGCACCGGCCGACAGCGCCAGCAGGGGAAGGTTGAGTCTCATGAGGGGTGCTTTCCGTCTGTTCCAGACCAGCACATGGCGGAGGACGGATCTCCCTGGTAGTACCGTGACGGGACCAACATCCGTGCGCCGGAGGCATCAATGCTGCGCGACAGGGTCGACCGGGCCGGTGACATGGCCCTCTTCCTCGCCGTGGCCCAGGCAGGCAGCCTGTCGGCGGCCGCGCGCCGGTTCGGCCTGACGCCGTCGGCCGTGAGCCGGGTGGTGGCGCGGATCGAAGCCCGGCTCGGCGTCCGCCTCCTCGTGCGCACCACGCGCTCTCTGCGCCTCACCGCCGAGGGCGAGACCTACGGACGGGCGGCGCGGCGCATCCTCGCCGATCTTGACGAGACCGAAGCGCAGATCGCCGACCAGGGCTGCCCGCGCGGCCGGGTCCGCGTCAGCGCCTCGCTGGCCCATGGACGACGGGTGGTGGTTCCCCTCATCGGCGATTTCGTCGCCCGCCATCCGGGGATCGTGGTGGAGATCGACCTCAGCGACGAGGTCGTGGACGTGATCGGCGGGAGGGCCGATCTGGCGATCCGGTTCGGGCCGCTGGCCGACAGCCCACTGACCGCCCGGCGCCTCGGCGAGACCGGGAGGATGGTCGTGGCCTCGCCCGCCTATCTCGCCCGCGCCGGCACGCCGCGGGTTCCGGCGGATCTGGCCGATCATAATTGCCTCGACTTCAACTTCCGCCGGATCGAGCCGGGCTGGCCGTTCCGCGAGGACGGGCGCGATCACCTCCTGGCGGTGCGGGGCAACGTCGCGGCGAACAACGGCGAGACCCTGGTCCAGCTGGCCGTGCAGGGCGTCGGCATCACCCGCGTCGGCACCTTCCATATTGCGGAGGATCTCGCGGCGGGCCGGCTCGTCCCGCTCCTGGAGGCGTACAATCCCCAGGACCGCGAGGCGATCCATGCGGTGTTCGTCGGCGGCCCGGCCATGCCCGCCCGCATCCGGGTCCTGGTGGATTTCCTCGCCGAGCGCATGGGCCGCGGCCAGAGGCCGGTTCCATGACGGTGTTCAGCCATGGGGCGTCCCGCACCGGGTCACGGGGGAGGCCGTCATGCACGCGTTCCTGATCGTCTCCGCAGAGGCGCAGGCCGTCGCGGCGGACTGGAAGGGGGCCTCAGCGGCGGCCCGGGCGAGCGGCTCGCATGCGCTGATCGTGGACGTGACCGGCCTCACAGCGCCGGCATTCCTCCCCGAGCGCGGACAGGACGCGCCGTTGATCTACCTGCGTTCGCGCGATCTGGAGCGCGACCTCCCGGCGATGATGGGTGCGGCACCGCACGGGATCGTTCTGCCCCGTTGCGAGGGCGCCCGCGACGTCATGCGTCTCGGCGCACGGCTCGCCGTCGAGGAGGCGATACAGGGGCTGGCCGATGGGGCGACGCGGATCCTCGCCCTCATCGAAACGGCAAGGGGCGCCCTGGCCCTGCACACCCTTGCGGATGCGGGTGAGCGTCTCGTCGGCATCGCCTGGGACGCCGAATCCGTGAGGGCCGAGATCGGGGTCCCCACCAGCCGCGATCGCGACGGCGGGCTGAAACCGCCCTTCGCGCAGGTCCGCTCCCTGGTTCTCCTCGCCGCCGCGGCGGCGAGGGTCGCGGCGATCGACACGGCATGCCCGCCGGAGAGCGACCTCGCACGCGAGGTCGAAGCGGCACGGAGCGACGGATTCGAGGCGAAACTCGTCTTCGAACCGGATCACGCAAGATTCGTCATCGCCCTCGGCGGTCCGGCCCCGGCCCCGTCCACGGACAACTGACGCATCAGCGGATGGGGCCGGGAAGCAGTCGCCTCCCGCGACAGTACTTCGGAAGGGCTTATTCGGCGTCTTCGCCGTCCCCATCCGCCAACGTCGCCCGAGCATCCGGCCCGCGCTGGGCGTCGGGCGAGACGACGTCGTGACTGACGGGGACCGCCGTCACTGCGGGGGCGGAGCGTGAGCCCGTATCCGCCAGCATCATCGAGGCGCTCACCGAGATCAGACCGGCGAGGGAGCGGAGATCGTCCGGCTGGCGCGGATCGCGCGAGACCAGCGCGGCCTCGCGCTGGAGGCGCAGGTTGCAAGCCTTGGTGGGCAGCCCGCCATCCGGCGTGCAGGCATCGTGCCGGGCGCAGGCCGCGTCGAGGGCGTCGATGGGCGGAAGCGGGGCGTTGTTGCCGGGACCACAGTAATTGCCATGGATCAGTATGGTCGGCGGGCGGGTCGTCGTTTGCGCCAGAGCCGGCGTCGCGAGAGTGGCGGCCAGCAGAAGCGGGGCGGTGAACTTGAGGAGCATGATATAACAACCTGTGCGAGCGCCCCCTCAGGCGTTTCGCGGAAAGGAGCCGCCGAACGACAGCTCGGCCCATTAAGACCTCGGGCCTTATCTTGGTTCCCACTTTGACACGACGCAGACCCCGGCCGCTCTCGTCATGGCTCAGCTTGCGCCGATCGTGGGAGGCTGGCCGAGCCGAGGCTACTGACCTGCTCCGGAAGGGCGCTTCAACTCGAAACGCGCCTCGTCGGTGACGCTGAAATAGTCGAAATAGCCACCGCGCAGGAGCGGATGCATCGCGCCGGTATCGACCCGGCCATCCTTGACGAAGGCATCGTCGACATAGATCGACACGACCTGGCCGATCACCAGGAAGTGACTGGCCTCGCTGCCGTCGAGAGGCGTCAGCGGGACGGTCTGGAGCCACCGGCATTCCAGGGCGGCGGGGGATTCGGCGACCCGCGGCGGACGCACCTTGCGCGACGGCACCGGAGTCAGCCCGGCCGCCACGAACTCGCTGTCGCCCCGGGCGAGGGGGGCCGAGGTGGCATTCATGGCCTCGCGCAGCCCGTAGGTGGCGAAGTTGCAGACGAACTCACCGCCCTCCTCCGCGAAGGTCATCGCGTCCTTGCGGCCTGAGGACGAGAACATCACCATGTCGGGGCCGGAGGCGATCGCGTTGAAGTAGGAATAGGGGGAAAGGTTGATCTGGCCGGCCGCGTTCATCGCGCTGATCCAGCCGATGGGCCGGGGGGCGACCAGGGCCTTCAGCGGATTGTGCGGCAGGGTGCGGTTCTCGGAATCGTAATGCATGGCGCCGCTCAGAATCGTGTGACGATGTCGGACAGGACGGGTCTCGGGCGGTCGCTCGGGACCTCGCGGGCACGGCCGACATGGATGAAGCCGGCCAGTTTCTCGCGCGGGTCGAGACCCAGGGTGTCGAGGATGCGGCGGTCGTAGGCGAACCACTCGGTCAGCCAGGCGGTGGCGAAGCCCGCGGCATTGGCCGCGACGACGAGGTTCATGCAGACGGCGCCCGCCGACAGCACCTGCTCCCATTCCGGGATCTTGACGTGGGGGGCGGCGCTGGAGACCACGGCGACCACCAGGGGGGCGTGGGCGAGGCGGTGGCGCTCCAGGTCGAGACGCTTGGCATCGGCCTCGGGATGATCCGCCGCATAGGCCTCCGCGATGGTGTCGCCCACGCGCAGGCGGGCGTCGCCCTCGATCACCAGGAAGCGCCAGGGGTTGAGCTTGCCGTGGTCGGGCACGCGGGAGGCGATGGTGAGGATCGCATCGAGCTCGCTCACACTCGGACCCGGCCCGTCGAGATTGACCGGCGGGACGGAGCGCCGGATGCGCAGGAGATCGAGTGTGTCGTTCCGCGACATGTCGGATATGCTGTCCATGAAACCTGCTGGGCGCGAATGAGGGACGCGGGGGGCAAAGCCGGGCGTGCGACCGGTCCGAGGCGAGCCGAGCCGCTTCGGCGATCGATAAGAAGCTTCGGCCTTGGAGCCGCCACGGTCCGGATCCAAAGCGGGGGGATCGCTTTCGGCAGAAAAACTGCGACACGCGAAAACATGCCGTGCGGTCCGCAGCTTGGCAATCGCCGCCATGCATGGCGGACCCGTGCGGGGTGGACCGGTGAAGGAGACAGCGGATGGGACCGGTGATGCGCGCGCTCGCGGTGACGGGAGCCATGGCGATGGCGGCGTTGTCGGCGCAGGCGCAGGAGCGCGATCCGTTCGGCGGCCGCAACGGCCCGGCCCTGCCCTCCCCTTCGATCACGGGGCCGCAATTGCCGAGCCCCCCCGTCGAGGGCGAGGCGCCGCTCACCCTCACCGCCCTGTTCGCGGGCAGCAACCAGCCGGTGCGCTCCGGCCTCGCCTGGCGCATCTACGAGGATCGCTCCGACGGGGTGCGGCCGAACATCGTCGCGCGCTCCGAGGCGGCCGATCCGAGCTTCACCCTCGCCCCCGGCGCCTATGTCGCCACCGTCACCTACGGCTTCGCCAGCGCCTCGAAGCGCATCACCATGGCGGGCGCGCCACTCAGCGACCGCCTGACGATCACCGCGGGGGCGCTCAAGCTCTCGGGTGCCATCGGCGACATGAAGATCACCCCCGCCGACCTCGCCTTCTCGGTCTTCGTGCCCATCGGCACCAATTCGGAAGGGCGCCTCGTGCGCAGCGGCGTCAAGGCGGGCGAGCTGATCCGCCTTCCGGAGGGGACCTACCATGTGGTCTCGAATTACGGGGAATCGAACGCGATCCAGCGCGCCGACCTCAAGGTCGAGAACGGCAAGGTCACCGACGCCACCCTCAACCACCGGGCCGCCACCGTCACCCTCAAGCTCGTGGCCGCCCCCGGCGCCGAGGCCTTCGCCGGGACCGCCTTCAGCGTGCTGACGCCGGGCGGCGACACGATCCGCGAGGCGATCGGCGCCTTCCCGCAGGTGACCCTGGCGGAGGGCGACTACGTCCTCATCGCCCGCCACGACGGGCAGGTCTTCACGCGCGAGTTCAAGGTGGAGAGCGGCATGGACCGGGACATCGAAGTGGTGGCGAAGGCCTCGTGATGCGCGCCGTCTACCTCTGTGTCGCCCTTCTCGCCGCCGGGGCCGCCACGGCGCAGACCGTCACCGACGGGTCGGACGCCACGATCGGGGCGGAGATGTCGGCGTCCGTGATGGCGCTGGTCGGCCGGGGGCTCAAGAGCCCGGCCGAGGCGCGCTACGGGCGGCTGCGCCGGGGCAAGGCGGACGCCGTCTGCGGCGAGGTCGACGTGACCAACAGGATGGGCGCCCATGTCGGCCCGCGCCCCTTCGTCGCCGATCCGGGATCGGACTTCGCCGGCATCATGCCCGACGCCGCCGAGATCCGGCACCCGTCGAGCATGGCGCAGTACCAGGGTTTCCAGCGCACGCTCGCGCTGCTGTCGGCGAATTGCGACGGGTGATCGTTTCGTCTTTCCCGCACTCGGCCTCATTCCGAAGTGATCGGATGGGATGAAACGGGGGCGGGGCGTCATCCCCCCACCACCGCCAGGCCCGCCCCCGCGACGGCCGTGAGCAGGACGACGATCCAGGGCGGGGCGGCCCCAATCGTCAGGAGCAGGAACGCGCCGGCCGCCACGGCAAAGTCGCGCGAGCCGAGGACGGAGCCGGTCCAGAGGGGATCGTAGAGCGCGGCGGCGAGAATCCCCACCACCGCCGCATTGGCGCCGCGCATGGCGGCCTGCGCGAGGGGTCTTTCGCGGACGGATTCCCAGAAGGGCAATGCCCCGTAGACCAGAAGCAAGGCCGGCAGGAACACCGCGACCAGGGCGATGGCAGCCCCGGCCGGACCGTTCGGCTGCGGTCCGAGGGCCGCGCCGAGATAGGCCGCGAAGGTGAAGAGCGGCCCCGGCACCGCCTGCGCCGCGCCGTAACCGGCGAGGAACGCATCCGGGCCGATCCAGCCGGTCTCGACCAGGGCCGTGCGCAGGAGCGGCAGCATCACGTGGCCGCCGCCGAAGACGAGGGCGCCGGAGCGGTAGAACGCATCGAACAGGGCGAGCCCCTGCGAGGACAGGGATTTTGCCAGGAACGGCGGGACCGCGAGGAACAGGCCGAACAGGAGAAGGGCCACCGCGCCGGCCCGGCGCGAGACCGGGATGCCGAGATGACCGCCCGCCGCCCCGGATGACCGGCGGCAGAGCACCAACCCGGCCACGGCACCGAGACCGATGCCGGCGACCTGACCGGACGATCCGGTCAGCACCGTGGTGAGGGCGAGGGCGGAAAAGGCGATGGCGGCGCGGGTGGCATCGGGCGCGAGGGTGCGGCCCATACCCCAGACCGCCTGCGCCACCACCGCCACCGCGACGAGCTTCAGCCCGTGGACGATCCCCGATCCGACCGGGGCGCCGAGGGCGTCCGCCCCATAGGCGAAGGCCACGAGGAGGAGCGCCGAGGGGAGGGTGAAGGCGGCCCAGGCGGCGAGCCCGCCGGCGAGGCCCCCGCCCCGCATCACCCCGAGGGAGAACCCGACCTGACTCGAGGCCGGCCCCGGCAGGAACTGGCACAGGGCCACGAGGTCGGCATAGGCCGCCTCGTCGAGCCAGCGGCGGCGATGCACGAACTCGGCGCGAAAGTAGCCGAGATGGGCGATCGGGCCGCCGAAGGCGGTGAGGCCGAGCTTGAGGAAGGCGAGAAAGACTTCCCGCACGGAACCCTCGCGGGCGGACAGGGGTGTCGACACGTCGGGGAACCTCGAGGGGCGGATGAGGGGGATGGCTCCCGGCTCCTACTCCAGCCCGCCGGCCTCGACGATGAAGCGGGCCACCGTGTCGGCGCCGTGGCCCTCGCGCAGGGACGAGAACACATAGGGCCGCGTGCCGCGCATGCGCCTGGTATCCGCCTCCATTACCCCGAGATCGGCGCCGACCATGGGGGCGAGGTCGGTCTTGTTGACGATGAGCAGGTCCGAGCGGGTGATGCCGGGACCGCCCTTGCGCGGGATCTTCTCGCCGCCGGCGACGTCGATCACGTAGAGGGTGAGGTCGGCGAGCTCCGGCGAGAAGGTCGCGGCGAGGTTGTCGCCGCCGGATTCGATAAGGATCAGGTCGAGCTTCGGAAACCGGCGGCGCATCTCGGCCACCGCCGCGAGGTTGATCGAGGCGTCCTCGCGGATCGCCGTATGCGGGCAGCCGCCGGTCTCGACGCCCATGATCCGCTCCTCGGGCAAGGCGCCGGCCACGGTGAGGATGCGCGCATCCTCCTTGGTATAGATGTCGTTGGTGATGGCGCAGATCTCGAAGCGATCGCGGAAGCGTTTGCAGAGCTGCTCCATCAGCGCGGTCTTGCCGGAGCCGACGGGGCCGCCGATGCCGACGCGCAAGGGGCCGTTCGGGGAGGGACCGTTCAGTGAGGTCATAACGGGGTCTTTCACGAGCGGAAAATCCGGGAGTACTGGGTCTCGTGCCGGGCCGAGCCGAGATCGAGGCGCAGGGTCGCGGTGCCGATCTCCTCGAGGCTCAGGGGCGGGATGGTCGCGGCTAGGGCCGCCACCCGGGGCGTCAGGGCGGCGATCACCCGCGTGCCGGCGCTCTGGCCGATGGGTGCGCAGCGGAGCGCCGCCGAGACGAGATTCTGCAGGACGGCGAGGCCGAACCCGGCGAGCACCGGGGCGAGCGCCATGCGGTGGGCGCCGGCCGAAAGCCCCACCGCCACCGGGTAGGCCGCCTCGCCGGGCAACGCCTCGCTCAGCCGGTCGAGGTCCGGGATGTTCCAGGCGGCGCGGGTGGCGTCGAGGAAGCTGCGGCCCTGCTGCGTCGTCTCGAGGTGGAGTTCGCGCGTGGGCGCCAGGGCGACGGCGAGGTCGTTGATCTCCACCAGCGCCGGGACGTCCCCCGCCTCCGCGGCGGCATGGGCATGGGCCAGAAGAATCAGGTCGGTGCGCACCGCGCCCCGTTCGAGCACGTCGCCGAGCCACCCCAGGAGCGAGGCCTCGCCGCCGACATCGCCGCATTCCACCGCCCATTCGAGCCCGTGCGAATAGGCATAGGCCCCGACGGGATAGCCCGGCGAGAGCCAGGCCATGAGCCGGACGGTGTCGATCATCGGGGATCATCCCTCATGGCGCCGGGCGCCCTTCCCTGGAAGCCCTGCCCGCCACCGGCCCAAGGGGGTAGAGGATGAGGGCAGAGGACGAGGCTCAACCCGGCACCGCGTCGTGGTCGTGCGGATGAGGGTGGTCGTGACCATGGGCATGTTCGTGGGCATGGTCATGATCGTGGGCATGGCCATGCCCGTGGTGGTGCCCGGCGGCATCGCCGGCATAGGCGCCGCCCTCGGGCCGGAACGGACGCTCCACCGGCTCGGCCGAACCGCCAAGGCCCCGCACCATTTCGGCCAGCACGTGGTCGTGGGCGATGTAGACCGCGTCCGCGCCGATCTCGGCCGGGATGTGCCGGTTGCCGATGTGCCAGATCAGGCGCTTGAGGGCGAGGTCGTCGGCGGCCCGGATTTCGAGCAGGCGCTCCGGCGCAGCCTCGACCCAGACGAGGCGGCCGTCCTGCAGCACCAGGGCGTCGCCGTCGTCGAGAACCGTCGGCTCGGGCAGGTCGAGCAGGAAGGACAGGCCGCCGACCCCGCGCATGGCCATGCGCCGGCGATGGCGGTCGCCATGGTCGAGGACGATGCGGTCGACGATCTCGCCGGAGAGCGAGTCGCGGCGCAGGACGCGGGTGGCGCGGATCATGGCTCGCGACGTTTCCACCAATTCGCGCCGCGGATGGCGTCGTCCCCGTAAGGATCGGGCAGGAATCCGATCGTCAAGATCTCGTCCTCCAGGAACGGGCAGCCGTCGGGAAAGGTGTCGTCGAACAATCCGCTCTCGAGCACCGCCCTTGCCTTGGCCACGGGGTAGATCTCCGCCACCAGCGTCGGGACCAGGGGGCGAAGGCTCGGATTGTCTTCGAGGATGTCCGCGACGCGCAATCTCTGGATATCGAGCGTCGCGGCCCAGCCATGGCAACGCAGATCGACCTGCTCCGTCCAGCGCAGCAATCCGGTGAGGATGACACCGAGGCGCGCCCGCAAGGCGCGACGCTCGCGCAGACCGAGGTCATGGACCAGGCGCGTGAGATTCGCGCGGTCGATATCGGCCGAACGCGCCTCCCGGAGTGCGGCGGCCTGGGTCTCGGCCCAGGCGCTCAGGTCGACCGCCTCGATCTCAGTCCCGGTCTTCGTATCGATTTCCATCATCACGGTTCGAAGTCCGGATCCAGGATCTGCTCCAAGGCGAAGGGATTGGATGTGGGGAAGCGTATTTCCTCCAGGAAGGTCTCGCGCGACGCGGTGTGAACGGCATCGCGGTAGACCTCCGGCAGGATCTCGCCGGGAAGTCGGGCAAGGCTCGGATTGCGCTCGATCAGGCGCGCGATCTGTCGACGCTGCTCGCGCAGCGTCCGGCGCCAACTGGGGGATGCCCGCTCCGGCTGAACGCGAAACCTGAGAAGATGCGCGATCAGGATCTCGAGACGGGACGCGATCGCCGCCCGCTGGCTCCGGCCCAAGCTTTCCACCTCATCGATCAGGTTGACGACATCGAGCGCCCTGTCCTCGCGCGTCGTCAGGGCACGCGCCTGCACCTTGGTCCAGGCGTAGAAATCCCGCTCGTAGAGATTGTCTGCCAGCGGCTTCAGCGCGGCGTTCGACATCGGGAGCCTCCTGCCAATGGACTCCACCCTACCTCAAAACAGGAAATACCGCTGCGCCATGGGCAGCACCTCGGCTGGCTCGCAGACCAGGAGCTCGCCGTCGGCGCGCACGTCGTAGGTTTCGGGGTCGATCTCGATGGTCGGCGTGGCGTCGTTGAGGATCATGCTCTTCTTCGAGATGCCGCCGCGCACGTTCTCCACGGCGACGAGCCGCTTCTGCACCCCGAGCCGCTCGCCCAATCCGTCCTCGATGGCGGCCTTCGAGACGAAGGTGAGCGCCGTGGCGAAGGGCGAGCGCCCGATCGCCCCGAACATCGGACGGTAATGCACCGGCTGGGGCGTGGGGATCGAGGCGTTGGGGTCGCCCATGGGCGCGGTGGCGATCATGCCGCCCTTGATGACGAGATCCGGTTTCACCCCGAAGAAGGCCGGCGTCCACAGCACGAGATCGGCGAGCTTGCCCGCCTCCACCGAGCCGACATGGGCCGAGACGCCATGCGCGATGGCCGGGTTGATCGTGTATTTCGCGATGTAGCGGCGGGCGCGCAGGTTGTCGTTGCCGGAGGCATCGCCGGGCAGGCTGCCGCGCTGGCGCTTCATCTTGTCCGCCGTCTGCCAGGTGCGGATGACGACCTCGCCGACCCGGCCCATGGCCTGGCTGTCCGAGGACATCATCGAGAGCGCGCCGATGTCGTGCAGGATGTCCTCGGCGGCGATGGTCTCCTTGCGGATGCGGCTCTCGGCAAACGCCAGATCCTCGGGAATCGCCGGGTCGAGGTGGTGGCAGACCATGAGCATGTCGAGATGCTCGTCGATGGTGTTCTTCGTATACGGGCGCGTGGGGTTGGTCGACGAAGGCAGGACGTTCGTCAGCCCCGCCACCTTCATGATGTCCGGCGCGTGGCCGCCCCCCGCCCCTTCCGTGTGGAAGGCGTGGATGGTCCGCCCGGCGAAGGCCCGGATCGTGTCCTCGACGAAGCCGGATTCGTTGAGCGTGTCAGAATGGATCATCACCTGCACGTCGTGCAGATCGGCCACGGTGAGACAGGTGTCGATGGCCTGGGGCGTGGTGCCCCAATCCTCGTGCAGCTTGAGGGCGCAGGCCCCGGCGCGGACCATCTCGACGAGGCTCTCGGGCCGCGAGGCGTTGCCCTTGCCGGCGAAGGCGAGGTTCATCGGAAACGAGTCCGCCGCCTCGATCATCCGTGCGAGGTGCCACGGGCCGGGCGTGCAGGTGGTGGCGAAGGTGCCGTGCGCTGGGCCGGTGCCGCCGCCGAGCATGGTGGTGACGCCCGAGCACAGGGCTTCCTCGATCTGCTGCGGGCAGATGTAGTGGATGTGGCTGTCGAACCCGCCGGCCGTGAGGATCTTGCCCTCGCCCGCGATCACTTCGGTGCCGGGACCGACGACGATGTCGACGCCCGGCTGGATATCCGGGTTGCCGGCCTTGCCGAGCTTGAAGATTCGCCCCTTCACGATGCCGACATCGCATTTCACCACGCCCCAGTGGTCGAGGACCACGGCGTTGGTGATGACGGTGTCCACCGCGCCGTCGGCATTCGTCACCTGCGACTGCCCCATCCCGTCGCGGATGACCTTGCCGCCGCCGAACTTCACCTCCTCGCCGTAAGTGGTGTGGTCGCGCTCCACCTCGATGACGAGGGAGGTGTCGGCCAGCCGGATCTTGTCGCCGGTGGTGGGGCCGAACATGTCAGCATAGGCAGCGCGGGGAAGGCTCGCGGGGCGCGGGGTGTTGGACATCAGGCGGCCTCTCGTGCCTCTGCGACGGCGCGGTCGAAAAGAGCGTCGAGCGCCGCGTTGACGCCGCGACAGCCGGCGACGACCTCTTTCGCCCAATCGATGTAGCTCGCCACGCGCTCCGCGCCCCAATCGTCCGGAGGGCTCACCACGAGCGAATGCAGGTTGCTGATCTTGTCCGCGATCTTGAGGGCGCGGGCGCCGGGCGACTTGTGCGGCGCCCGCTCGACCTGGAGACGCTTGCGCTCGGCCTTGGGCAGCGACTTGTCGTCGGTGACCTCGGCCACGAGTTCGGCGACGCGCCGGCCGAACAGTTGCTCGATCTCCTCGTTGCTCGTCCCGGTATCCTCCACCGTGTCGTGGAGCCAGCCCGCCGCCACCAGATCGGCATCGGGCGCTTCGGCGGTGGCGGCCAGGAGCGAGGCCACCTCGGCGAGGTGGTTCACGTAAGGCTCGCGCGCCGCGCCCTTCCGGGTCTGCCCCACGTGACGCCGCGCCGCGAACTCGGCGGCACGGGTCACGAGGAGGATGCCGTCGCGCAGACGGGATGTCTCGTCGGTCATAGGGACCCCATCACGTCACCCCGGAACCCGTAGACCGTCCGTGCTCCCAGCAGCGGCACCAGGGCGACCTCCCGCGTGGCGCCCGGCTCGAACCGCACCGCCGTGCCCGGCGCGATGTCGAGGCGCTGGCCCCTCGCCTTCTCGCGCTCGAAGGTCAGGCCCGGATTCACCTCGTAGAAATGGTAGTGCGAGCCGACCTGGATCGGCCGGTCGCCCACATTGGACACGGCGAGCAGGGTGCGGGGCGCGCCGTCGTTGAAGACGATCTCGCCGGGCAGCGTCGTCACCGTGCCCGGCACATCCGCCGAGGGCGCGCCGCGGATCGGATGATGGACGGTGACGAGCTTGGTGCCGTCGGGAAAGGTCGCCTCCACCTGGATGTCGTGGATCATCTCGGCGATGCCCTCCATCACCTGGTCGGCGGTCAGCACATGGGCGCCCGCCTGCATCAGTTCGGAAACCGAGCGGCCGTCCCGCGCGCCCTCGACCACGGCGTCGGTGATGAGCGCGATCGCCTCCGGGTAGTTCAGCTTGACGCCGCGGGCGAGCCGGTTGCGGGCGACCTGGGCGGCCATGGCGACGAGGAGCTTGTCCTTTTCGCGTGGGGTCAGGAGCACGGGAAACCTCGGGTGTTGGTCGCGGGCGGCGGGGTGCAGGCAAGGAGCGTGCGCGGGTCGCTTCCTAGGGAGCCGGGACCACCGTCGTCGTCAAGCGCAGGTTGAGGGCTTTCAGAACGCGCATGGTCGTATCGAGGCTCGGATTGCCCTCGTCGGACAGGGCCCGGTACAAGCTCTCGCGGGAGAGACCCGTCTCTCTGGCGATCTGGGTCATGCCGTGAGCGCGCGCAGCAACGCCGAGCGCATGCCGCAGGAGGGTGGCGTCTCCCTCCTCGAACGCGGCGGCCAGATATTCGGCCACAGCTTCATCGGTGTCGAGATAATCCGCCGAATCATAGGGCTGGGTCTTGGTCATCGCTCATTCCTTGCGGAGTTCTCGCTTTAGGAGTCTCACCTCACACGGTCCGCGCGATCGCCTTGGCCCGAGCGATGTCGCGATCCTGGCTTCCTTTGTCGCCGCCGCACAGGAGAATCACGAGAGCCTCGCCCCGACGAACGAAATAGATCCGGTAGCCGGGCCCATAATCAATTCTCAGTTCGCTCACGCCCTCTCCGACCGGCTTTACATCGCCAGGATTGCCATGGGCGAGACGGTCGAGGCGCAGCGCGATCCGTGCCGTCCGTGCCGTTGCGCGTGTGTCGCGAAGGCCCCTGAGCCAACCGTCGAACACGTCGGTGCGGCGCATGTCCATGATTGAGGAATGTAGCTCATGGACTACGTTTCTACAATCGATAGAGCAGGTGCGATCTGGATCGAGGGGACTGGTCGTGGCAGGACTGTGCGTCGAACGTCCATATGTCCATCCGAACGGCAGGCCCCGTGACCTATCCCCGCGACCTCGTCGGCTACGGCCGCAACCCGCCGCATCCGCGCTGGCCGAACGGTGCGCGGATCGCGGTGCAGATCGTGCTCAACTACGAGGAGGGCGGCGAGAACTGCATCCTGCACGGGGACGCGGCCTCGGAGGCGTTCCTGTCGGAGATCGTGGGCGCGCAAGCCTGGCCGGGCCAGCGGCACATGAACATGGAATCGATGTTCGAATACGGGTCGCGCGCCGGGTTCTGGCGGATCTGGCGGCTGTTGCAGGCGCGAAACATCCCCGTCACCGTGTTCGGCGTCGCCACGGCGCTGGCCCGTCATCCCGATATCGCCGCGGCCATGAAGGAGGCCGATTGGGAGATCGCGTGCCACGGCCTGAAATGGATCGACTACCGCGACTTCACCCGCGAGGAGGAGAAGGCGCATATGACGGACGCGATCCGCATCCACACGGAGATCACCGGCGAGCGGCCGCTCGGCTGGTACACCGGCCGCTCCTCGGTCCACACCCTCGATCTCGGGGTGGAAGCCGGCTTCACCTGGCTCGCCGATTCCTACGCCGACGACCTGCCCTACTGGATCGAGGCGCCGAGCGGGCGGGGCCTCGTGGTGCCCTATACCCTCGACGCCAACGACATGCGCTGCGTCGCCCTGCAGGGATTCAACACCGGCGACCACTTCTTCACCTACCTGCGCGACACGTTCGATGCCCTCTACGAAGAAGGCGGGACGGCGCCGAAGATGATGTCGGTGGGGCTGCATTGCCGCCTCGTCGGACGGCCGGGCCGGATCGGGGCGCTGGCCCGCTTCCTTGATCATATCGCCGCCCATAAGGACGTATGGGTGGCACGTCGGATCGACATCGCCCGGCACTGGATCGACCATCACCCGGCGGGGTCATGACCGTGTGCGATTGGAAGAGATACTTTCTTTTCGCCCATGCATTGGCACTCATCCCAGTGCTCGTTCAGCCTGCCGTCGCGAAGAAGACGAAAGCAGCATCGGATTTGAAAGGTTGCTGGACGAAGGATATGAAGCCTCGGAATTTGGAGGGCGATGAAAATCCGGGCAGCGAAACACTCTGCTTCGGGAGAAGCGGCAGACTTGGAACAAGCATATACTCTCGTGCCCACAAAGAAGCTTTTCAAAGTGAGGGCCAGTATCGCGGTTCCCAGACCGAATTAGAAATCTTGGGCTTTCCTGGTGATGGGTGGGTCGGTAGCAAACCACTTGAGAGGTGCACCTATTCCTTCGGGTCAGGCGCCGAGACGATGAACCTGAGCGACTGCAGCCTTGTGGGAGAGTGGAGGAGGACGTGTCGGGCGGTTTCAGCCGACCTGTCCTGCGCTCCTTGAGTGTGACGATACCGGACGAACAGGCGCATTCGCGATCGACATGCGTCGTGACGGTGTCGCCTCGGTCGGGGCGCCAGGAGACGACCACGTGCCGCTGATCGCAGACAAGCCCCCCGCCCGCCGCCGCCGCAAGGACGGCGAGGCGCGGCGCGAGGCGATCCTCGATGCGGGGCTGGAGATCTTTTCGGGGGTCGGCCTGCACGGGGCGAGCCTGGACCGCCTCGCCGAGCGGGCCGGGCTGTCGAAGGCCAACCTGCTCTACTACTTCCCCTCGAAGGAGGAGCTGTATCTGGCGGTGCTCCGCCGCGTCCTCGACGTCTGGCTCGACCCGCTGCAGGAACTCGACGCCGACAGCGATCCGGCCGAGGCGATCCGGGCCTATATCCGCGCCAAGCTCACCCTGTCGCGGGACGCGCCGCAGGCCTCGCGGCTGTTCTGCCTGGAGATCGTCCAGGGCGCGCCGCTCCTGCGGGCCGAACTCGAAGGCCCCCTGCGCGGGCTGGTGGAGAGCAAGGCGGCGATCCTGCGCGGCTGGATCGACCAGGACCGCATCGGTGCCCACGACCCGCACCACCTGATCTTCTCGATCTGGGCGATCACCCAGCACTACGCCGATTTCGCGGTCCAAGTGGATGCGGTCACCGGCCGGAGCCTCGACGAACCCGACTTCTTCGAGAGCACCGTGTCGCGCACGCAGGCCCTGATCCTCGCGAGTCTGGGCCTGCGATAGGCATCGGAAAGCGAGCCTATTTCTTCGAGGCGAGATACGCGATCACATCGTCGATCTTCTTGTCGTCGGGATAGCCGGCGAACACCATCTTCGTCCCCGGCACCTTGGCCTTCGGGTTCTTCAGCCATTCGTGCAGGTTCGCCTCGTCCCAGGTGATGCCCGACGCCTTGAGCGGGGCCGAGTAGGAATACCCGTCGAGGGAGGCCGCCTTGCGCCCGACCACCCCGGTCAGGTCCGGGCCGACGCCGTTCTTGCCGAAGGCATGGCAGGCCTTGCAGGGCGCGAATGCCTTCTCGCCGGCGGCGGCATCGCCTTCGGCGTGGGCCGCCATCGGAAGCAGCATCGCGGCGAGAGCACCGAGCATCGGGTAGCGCATGGGGTTTCCTCTCCGGGTTGTTTTGAATAACTCCAGATTACTGACCCCGTCTCCCCCGAAGGCAATGTCCGAGAGGGCGGCCTCACGAAAACGTGTCGCCGCCCGGGAAAAGCCCGAGAAGATTCGCGTATCCGCCGCGCGTTTCAGCAGAAGCCGCCTCCCGGCTGGGCAGATCGAAGAGAGTTTGAGCAAACGGCTGAAATATCGGATTTCGAGTTTGACCATATGGTCCAAACAGCTACCGTTCATCACCGAACGGGGCGATCACGGCACGATCCGTTCGCAACCTTGACCGGGATTGGATCCCTTCGTCCAATCTCCGCCAGACTAGCGAGGCGGTCATGAATGTCGGCGTCTTCATTCCCATCGGCAACAACGGCTGGCTCCTGTCGGAGAACGCGCCGCAATACAGGCCGAGCTTCGAGCTCAACAAGCAGGTGGTGCTGAAGGCCGAGGGTTACGGGCTCGATTTCGCCCTGTCGATGATCAAGCTGCGGGGCTTTGGCGGCAAGACCGAGTTCTGGGACCACAACCTCGAATCCTTCACGCTGATGGCGGGCCTCGCTGCGGTGACGAGCCGGATCAAGCTCTTCGCCACCGCCGCCACCCTGTGCATGCCCCCCGCCATCACCGCGCGGATGGCCTCCACCATCGATTCCATCTCCGGCGGGCGCTTCGGACTCAACCTCGTCACCGGATGGCAGCGGCCGGAATACGCGCAGATGGGCCTGTGGCCCGGCGACGAATACTTTTCACGGCGCTACGAATACCTCTCAGAATACGCCCAGGTACTGCGCGATCTGTGGGAGACGGGGTCCTGCGACCTCAAGGGCGAGTTCTTCCAGATGGACGATTGCCGGCTCTCGCCCCGGCCCCAGGCCGACATGAAGATCATCTGCGCCGGCCAATCCACCGCCGGGATGGAGTTCACCGCCCGATACGCCGACTACAATTTCTGCTTCGGCAAGGGCGTGAACACGCCGACAGCCTTCGCCCCCACGGTCGAGCGGCTGGAACTCGCCAAGGCCGCGACGGGCCGAGACGTGTCGTCCTACGTGCTGTTCATGATCATCGCCGCCGAGACCGACGAGGAGGCCCGCGCCACCTGGGACCATTACAAGGCGGGCGCGGATCAGGAGGCCATCGCCTGGCTCGGGGTCCAGGGGGCGGCCGATACCAAATCCGGCTCGGACACCAACGTGCGCCAGATGGCCGACCCGACCTCGGCGGTGAACATCAACATGGGCACCCTGGTCGGCTCCTACGCGGAGGTGGCGCGGATGCTCGACGAGGTCGCCACCGTGCCCGGCACCGAGGGCGTGCTCCTGGTGTTCGACGACTTCCTCGAAGGGCTCGACGCCTACGGCACCCGCATCCAGCCGCTGATGCGATCGCGGGCGCATGTCACCGCCGATGCCGTGCCGATGGCGAAGGTGGCGTGATGGTCGCCGGCTATCACGACCCGGCCGGCCGCCATGGCGGCATCACCCTCCCGGCCCGGCCCGAGCCGATCGCCTTCGACGCCGAGGCCACCGCCCTCATCGTCGTCGACATGCAGAACGCCTATGCCACCAAGGGCGGCTATCTCGATCTCGCCGGGTTCGACGTCTCGGCGACCGGGCCGGTGATCGAGAAGATCGCGACGGCGGTCGCCGCCGCGCGCAAGGCCGGGATCAGGATCGTCTGGTTCCAGAACGGCTGGGACCCGGACTATGTGGAGGCCGGCGGGCCGGGCTCGCCGAACTGGCACAAGTCCAACGCCCTCAAGACCATGCGCAGCCGTCCCGATAGGAACGAGCGGCTGCTCGCCAAGGGAAGCTGGGACTACGCCCTGGTGGATGCGCTGGTGCCCGACCCCGGCGACATCGTGCTGGGAAAGCCGCGCTACAGCGGCTTCTACAACACCCAGCTCGACAGCCTGCTGCGCTCAGCCGGCATCCGCACCCTGGTCTTCACCGGCATCGCCACCAACGTCTGCGTGGAATCGACCCTGCGCGACGGCTTCTTCCTCGAATATTTCGGCATCGTGCTGGCCGACGCCACCCATCAGGCGGGGCCGGACAGCCTCCAGGCGGGAGCGCTCGCCAATATCGAGACCTTCTTCGGCTGGGTCTCGGACGTGGCGAGTTTCGAAGCGGCCCTGGGCGAGACCGCGATGTAGGGCTCCCCTCCCTCCCCCTTGTGGGGAGGAGAGATCGGCGGCACGGCCTCGATCGCGCTGCCGTCGAACACCGTCCTTTCTGCAGCGGAGACGTCCAGGACCATGCCCAAGACCGTGATCATTCCCCCCGGTACCGGCAAGCCCCTCGCCCCCTACGTGCCGGGCACCCTCGCCGACGGCGTGCTCTACGTCTCCGGCACCCTGCCGCTGGATGCCGACGCCAACGTCGTCCATGTGGGCGATGCGGGCGCCCAGACCCGCCACGTGCTGGAGACGATCAAGGGCGTCGTCACCGCGGCCGGCGGCACCATGGACGACGTCACCTTCAATCACATCTTCCTGAAGGACTGGGCCGATTACGCCGCGATCAACGCGGTCTATGCCACCTACTTCCCCGGCGAGAAGCCGGCGCGCTACTGCATCCAGTGCGGCCTGGTGAAGCCCGACGCCCTCGTCGAGATCGCCTCCATCGCGCATGTGGGCAAGCCGTGAGCGCAGCCCTCCACCACGAGGTCCACGGGGCCGGAGCGCGCACCCTCCTGCTCTCGCCCGGTCTCGGCGGCTCCTGCGGCTATTTCGCGCCGCAGATCCCGGCCCTGGCCGAGCGCTTCCGGGTGGTGGGGTACGATCATCGCGGCACCGGGCGTTCGCCCGCTGCCCTGGAGGAGGGCCACGACATCGCGGCGATGGCCCGCGACGCGCTCGGGGTGCTGGATGAGCTCGGCATCGCCACCGCCGACATCGTCGGCCATGCGCTGGGCGGCCTGATCGGCCTTGAGCTCGCCCGTACCCATCCCGACCGGGTCGGGCGTCTCGTGGTCGTCAACGGCTGGGCCAGGGCCGATCCGGCGACGAAACGCTGCTTTGCCGCCCGCAAGGCGCTGCTGACCCATGCCGGACCGGAGGCCTACGTGGCGGCGCAGGCCATCTTCCTCTATCCCGCTCCCTGGCTGTCGCTCAACGCCGGACGGGTGGCGGCGGACGAGGCCCATGCCCTGGCGCATTTCCCGGGGTCCGAGAACACGTTCCGGCGGATCGCGGCGCTCGAGGCCTTCGATCTCAGCGATCGTCTCGCCGACATTCCGCACGAAACTCTGGTGATGGCAGCGGAAGACGACGTGCTGGTGCCCTATCTGTGCTCGGAACGGCTCGCGGCCGGCCTGCCCGACGCCAGGCTGGATCTGGCCAAGAGCGGCGGCCACGCCCATAGCGTGACGCAGGCGGAGGCGTTCAACCGCACCCTCCTCGCCTTTCTCGACCGACCCTGAGCGGGTTCGCATGAGCAAGCCAACGCTCCACCTCGCTCAAGCCTCCGACGTGTCGCAGGTCTTGGAACGCAAAACCGGTGACCATTTTTGCTAGACCTGCCTAGAGGACAGCCCCGGCCATGACCGAGACGACGATGCCCCCGGTCGAAGCCGGCGCCTTCCGCGAGGCGATGTCGCATCTGGCCAGCTCGGTCCATCTCGTCACCAGCGATGGACCGGGGGGACGGGCGGGCTTCACCGCCTCCTCCGTCTGCAGCGTCAGCGACGCGCCGCCGACCCTCCTCGTCTGCATCAACCGCACCTCCTCGGCCTATGCGGCGGTGAGCGCCAACGCGGTCCTGTGCGTGAACACCCTGTCGGGCGAGCAGGCCGGCATCGCGGGCGCGTTCGGGGGCCGCACCCCCATGGACGAGCGCTTCGCCGCCGGGGCGTGGGGCGAACTCACCACCGGGGCGCCGGTGCTGGAGGGAGCGCTCGCCGCCTTCGATTGCCGCATCGTCGCGCGCCATGCCGTCGGCAGCCACGACGTGCTGTTCTGCGAGGTGGTGGATCTCGCGGAGCTCGGTAGCGGACAGGGCCTCGTCTATGCCGGCCGGCGCTATCACACCGTACCCGTGTCATCGCCGGTGTCACCCGTATCCGCCCGGAAGGCGGACGGCCTGCTGGGGGCGCTCTGACGCCGCACTCCGAACGATGCGGCCCATCCGGCCGTTCGTGCGCACGGGTTCGACGAGCAGGCGGATGTTGATTTATCCACCGGGGCTGCTTACCGCAGAGCCATTAAACGGCGGCGGACTTGTCCTGCTCCACGGCATCGGACCGAAGAACCGGGTTCGACCGGGTGCGCCAAGCTCTCCATTTGCATCGGGCATTCGAAATACACGTTCCGACCCTAAACACGGGGCGAGACCGTAGAAACGGTTGTATCGTTTCGGCGTTCTTCACCAATGGTGCCGTAGGGTCGAGCGTGCGATTTCGTGGGGGACCTGCTTGGCTCGGCACCATACCTTCCTCGAACGCCTGTTCGATCTGAAGCCCTATGCCTCGGCCGTCAGCACCGCCCTGCTGGGCTGGCATCCGGCCCTGCGGCGGAGCACGGGTTACTTCCCGGATTTCGCCTGGCCGGCCGACCGCGCGCAGGTGATCAGCGACGAGACCCGGAGGCATCGCCTCTACGCCCCGGGATACGACGCGGCGCGGGCCATCGTCATGCGCCACAACGCCGATGTGATGAACGGGCTGGAGACGGCCTGCACGGAGGACACCACCCGCACGATGATCGCCGGGATCGGCGACGTGCTGATTCCCGGCCACACCGTGATCCCCGCCGATTTCGACACGGGCCGCCAGGTCGCCCTCGGCCAGCGGGGCCAGGCGCGCTGGGCCTTCTGCCATCCCGCCCCGATCGGCTTCAGAAAGGTCGTCGTGAGGGAGCGCTGCCTGGCGATCCCGCCCGTCTTCCATTACGGCCATCTCCTCACCGACGTGCTGATGCCGATCTGCGAGGCCGTGCGCGTCGGCGCCATCGACAAGCGGGAGGAGACGGTGTTCGTCACCGCCTCCCATCCGCCCCTCGTCGCCGCCTTCCTCGATGGGCTGAAGGCGCTCGGCTATCCGATCCGGCAGCTCGTGCTCAGGGCGACGGACCATGTGGTCGCGGAGCGCTATCTCTATGCCCGGAGCCATTGCCCCAATATCGAACGGATCTTCGGCGTTCCCCAGGCGCTGGATACGGCACGGGCCATCTTCCGCGCGGCCTATCGGGGGCATCCGGTCACGCCGCCGGCCTCGAAGCTCTATCTCCGGCGCCGCAACCAGCGCCTGCGTGTCGTGGAGGGCGAGGACGCGCTGGTCGAGCGGCTGGAACGCGCGGGCTTCCGCATCTTCGAGCCGGGATGGGGCAACCATGCCGAGCAGATGGCGGCGATATCGGGGGCCGACGTGGTGACCGCCGTGCATGGCGCCGCCCTGGCCAACACGATCTTCTGCAAGCCCGGCGCCACCGTCGTCGAGCTGATGGCCTCGACCTCCCGCAAGAGCACCGTGCTTCACTGGGCGAGCGAGGGCGGGGCCGGCTACGTGCCGATCCTGGGCGGCCCGGAGGGCTCCCGGCAATCCTTCGCGATCGATCCCGCGGCAACGGCGGAGGCCATCCTCCGCGCCGTGGAGACCGCACCGAGACTCCCTGCCGGGGGGCGTGACGCATGACGATTCCGGACACTTCGGCACGCGGCCTCGCGGGGCGGAACGCCCTCTGCGTGGCCGGCTACCTCCTGCTTCTGGTCTCCGCCTATTTCATCGCCAAGAACCTCTCGGCCAAGCTGATGATCGCGGGCCTCGTCGCCATCGCCGTGAGCGATCCGACGCTTCTGCGCGAACGCCTGCCGCGCCCCCTGGAATGGGGGCTCGCCGTGCTCGCGGGCTTCGCCGCCTGGACGGTGCTCGGCCTTCTCGTCAACCGCGTCCCCCTGGGGCCGGCGAGCGATGCGGTGGCGAATTTCGCGCTCCTGGCCGTCGCGCTCCTCGCGGGACGCCGCCTGCTCGCCTGCTGCGGCCTCCGCTTCATCCTGGGCGCGCTCTTCGCCGTGGCCAGCCTCAGCGCCCTCCTGACCCTCGTCCTGCATTTCGGCGGGGGCCTCTCCTTCGCGGACAGGCTCGTGCCGCTGGGCCGGCCGTCCAACTCCATCCCGGGAGCCGGCG
Organism: Methylobacterium sp. E-045; assembly: GCF_022829685.1. Lineage (GTDB taxonomy): Bacteria > Pseudomonadota > Alphaproteobacteria > Rhizobiales > Beijerinckiaceae > Methylobacterium. The sequence goes on along the minus strand of NZ_JAKSYE010000099.1, from coordinate 65,389 downwards.
GCCTCTGCATCGCCCTGATCGGCATCGTCGCCCTCCTCGGCGACCGGTCACGTCCTACCACACCCGCGACGCTCGCCCTCGTCGCCCTGGCCGCGCTGCCGATCGTCGTGGCCGTGGCCATGACCCAGAGCCGCGGCCCCATCCTCGCGACGATCGTCGCCCTGGCGGCGACGCGGCTGGCATGGCGTCCGAACGATTGGCGCCTCACCGGCGGGCGCCTCTTCGCGGTGGCCCTCCTGGCCTGGAGCCTCACCACGGCGTTGATCGTGATCGAGCCCTGGCTGAGAGCGATGCTCTGCGTCGACCAGTCGAATTTCTGCCGCCCCTCCAGCCGCCAGCAGATCTGGACCTGGGTGTTCGAGCATATCTCGCAGCGGCCGCTGCTCGGTTTCACGCCCGTCTTCCGCTTTGCCGATTCGCTCTTCAACCACGCCCATAACGGCCTGTTCGGCACGGCGATGTATTTCGGCGTTCCGGCCTTGGTGGCCGCTCTGGCGATGACCTTCGTCTATTGCCGTCACCTCGCGACCGTCGACGAAGCGCTCTCGAGATTCTGCGGCACCGCGCTGATCTTCAGCTTCGGCTATATGGGATCGGACCTTCCCAACCCGTTCTCGTTCGTGAACATGCATTTCTTCTTCCTCTGGCTGCCCATCGCCTTCGCCTTGGCGGGGCGGTCGGAGGAGGCCGCGACCGGGCCGGGCTAGGGCTGCGCCCGACCAAGTCGGGTCGGGACACCTCTCCAGGCCTTCGTCGTGCGGCGCCCCTCTTCGCCGAACCGGCATCCATGTCGGGGGAGAGCGCTCAGGCCATCCGCTCCCTGGGATGCGCCTGCCACGCTCCTTGCATCACGCGATGTGCATTACGCGACCCCACCGTCCGGAGACGACGCGATCATGGCAGCCGAACCCTATTTCCCCGTCTGGCGCGGCAAGGATGCGACGTCCGAGGCCACGGACGTCATGCCCGACGAGCGCCTGCCAGCGGGCCAGACCGTGCTCCTCGGCTTCCAGCACGTGGTGGCGATGTTCGGTGCCACCGCCCTGATGCCGATCCTGATGGGGTTCGACCCCAACCTGGCGATCTTCTTCTCCGGGATCGGCACGCTGATCTTCTTCGTCGCCACGGGAGGCCGGGTGCCGAGCTATCTCGGCTCGTCGGCGGCCTTCGTCGGGGTGGTGATCGCGGCCACGGGCTATGCCGGGGCGGGGCCGAACCCCAACATCGCCGTGGCGCTCGGCGGCATCGTCGCGGCGGGCCTGCTCTACGGCCTCGTCGGCGCCGTCATCGGCCTCGTCGGCTATGCCTGGGTGGAGCGCGTGATGCCCCCGGTGGTGACCGGCGCGGTGGTGGCCGCCATCGGCCTCAACCTCGCGCCGATCGCCACGCGGATCATCTCGGCCTCCGCCTTCGACACCTGGTTCGGCCTCCTGACGGTGGTCATCGTCAGCGTCATCACCATCTACGCGCCCGGCCTCGCCCGACGCCTGCCGATCCTGATCGGAGCGGCCCTCGCCTACCTGCTCTATCTCCTCCTCGCCAACGGGTTCGGTCTCGCCAAACCCATCGATTTCTCCGCCGTCCTGGCCGCCCCCTGGATCGGCGTGCCGGGCTTCGTGGCGCCGGTCTTCGACCCCAAGGCGATCGCCCTCATCGCCCCGGTCTTCGTGGTGCTGATCGCCGAGAATCTCGGCCATATCAAAGCCATCGGCGCGATGACGAGCCGCAATCTCGACCCCTACATCGCCCGCGCCTTCCTCGGCGACGGCTTCGCCACCATGCTGTCCGGCGGGCTCGGCGGCACCGGGGTGACGACCTATGCGGAGAATATGGGCGTCATGGCCATGACCCGGATCTACTCGACCCTGGTCTTCGTGGTCGCCGGCTTCACCGCGATCCTGTTCGGCCTGTGCCCGAAATTCGGGGCGCTGATCCTGACCCTGCCGGTGCCGGTGATCGGCGGCCTCTCGGTGGTGGTGTTCGGGCTGATCGCGGCCACCGCCGGGCGGATCTGGGTGGAGAACCGGGTGGACTTCGCCAATGCCCGCAACCTCCTCACCGTGGGCGTCGCCGTGGTGCTGGGCGCGGGCGACCTCACCCTGAAAATCGGCTCCTTCGCCTTCGGCGGCATCGGCACCGCCACTTTCGGGGCCATCCTGATCTATCACCTCCTCGGCATGACGAGGATCGAGCGGGCCTCCGAGGCCGGACGCGTGCGGGTGTGACGACGGCCCGCCCCTTGGCTGCGAGGGGCGCGGCCTATTCGGCCGCGAACAGACCCGGCATCTCCGGCTCGGCGCTTCCCGGCAGGAGCGCCTTGGGGTCGCCCGGCCCGGTCTCGCAGCCGAGGACGGGCAGGGCGATGACGCGCAGCCCGCGAAAATCCGTGCGGCAGACGATGGTGCCCCGCGTCTCCACATAGGCGAGGAGCCGCCGCGCTCGGCCAGGGGAGCGGCTGCCGATGGCCCGCGCCAGGGCCTCGTCGCCGGGGCAGGGCTCTCCGGCCAGGGCCGCGCGGGCGAGCAGCAGGAAAAGGCCCTGGACCTCGTCGGGCAGGCTGGCGGCGGCGGCCTGCGCCTCGTCCCAGCGCCCGTCCCCGTCGGCCGGGGAGGCCTGCCCGTCGAACCCGGCCCGCGCCACGCCGAGGCGGCGGCGGAAGGCGGCGAGGGTGAGGGATTCGCCGTCGAGCCCGCGCATGCGGCAGCGGACGAGAAAGTCCTGGTAGATCACGGCCACGGGTTGACGTCCCGCATCGGGATCGGCGGCGATGCCGCGCAGCACCTCGTCGAGACCGGCCCGCAGGTCCTCCTCGCTCAAGGGGGCGGGGGCCTCGACGGGCTCCGGCCGGTAGGCGCTGAGCTCGCGCAGGAGGTCGGCGGGGCTCGCACGGGGCGTCGGCGGGGTGCGCGGTGCCGGGGCCCAGGAGGCCGGCCCATCCTCGGGCGAACGGGTGAGGATGAGGGCGCGCAGATCCGCGTCGGCGGGGGCGGGAAGCGGTACGAGCTTGGGCGAACCCGAGCGCGCCGAGGTGGAGACCGGACCGATGCGCAGGGCCAGCGGCCGGCGGCTCAATGCGGGGCCGAGGGCCACGAACTCGCCGCGGGCGAGATCGCGGAACCGCTCGGCGCCCCGGCGGTCGAGGCCGAGGAGGTCGGCGGCCCGCGCCATGTCGATGTCGAGGAAGGTGCGGCCCATGAGGAAATTCGTGGCCTCGGCCGCCACGTTCTTGGCGAGCTTGGCGAGGCGCTGCGTGGCGATGATGCCGGCGAGCCCACGTTTGCGGCCGCGGCACATCAGGTTGGTCATGGCCCCGAGGGAGGCCTTGCGCGCCTCGTCGGAGACGTCGCCGGCGGCGGCGGGGGCAAAGATCTGCGCCTCGTCGACGACCACGAGGACGGGATGCCAATGGCTGCGCTCGGCCTCGAACAGGCCACCGAGGAAGGCGGCGGCGGCGCGCATCTGCGCCTCCATGTCGAGGCTCTCCAGGGTGAGGACCACGGAGACCCGGTGGGCGCGCACCCGGGCCGCGATGGCCTGGAGGTCGCCCTCCCCGTGAGCGCCGTCCACGACCACATGGCCATAGGCCTCGGCGAGGGTGACGAAATCGCCCTCCGGGTCGATGATCACCTGCTGGACCGAGCCCGCGCTCTGTTCGAGGAGGCGGCGTAGGAGATGCGACTTGCCGGAGCCGGAATTGCCCTGGACCAGGAGCCGGGTGGCCAGCAGCTCCTCGAGATCGAGCCGGGCGGGCTCTTCGCCCGACCCCATGCTCAGACCCATCTCGATCCCCACCGTCATTCCCGCTCCGCTGTCCCGCATCCCGCCCGCGACCGGTCCGACCTTAGCACGGATGGGAGCACGGATGGGCCCATGGTGCGGAGCGTGAGGCGATACGTCCACAGGCACGAGCCTCCCGGGCATAAGCCGGAATGCCTAGGCTAGTTTACCTGGGCTATTTATCTTAGGATAAAAGTCTTATGCCATGGCATTCCTCAAGGCTTCGGCACGTGTCCGGAGCCGCACCGTCGAGCGTGGAGCGCTGCATTTTCCTGCAGGCCACCCTTGCCGCCCTGCCCCGCGCGTCTAGGTTCCGGTCTCATGAACTCAGTCCTCATCGTTGCCCTGGTCTGCGCCTCGACGGTCCAGGCCCCCGACTGCTCCCGCGAGACGGCCCTCGACGTGATCACGGGGCCGGCCCACACGCTTCAGGAGTGCATGATGCAGGGGCCGGTCCTGGCGGCCAATGCCGGCCATGGCGACGATACGGGCACCTACGTGAAGACCCGCTGCGAGCCGCGGCGCTGACCCGGCCGGAAGCGAATCAGCCAGGAACGAATCTCCCATGAGCGACGATGTCAGCCCGGACCGGGCGGTGATGATCCGCCTGCGCGCCCGCCTCGCGGTGGTGGAGCGCGCGGCCTGGTTCGGCTTCGCCGAGGCGATGCGCCGGCAGCCGGAGGAAACGGAAGCCTATATCGCCGCCGAGCGGGCCAAATGCGCCGCCGGGTTCGCCGGCCCGACCTGGGCGCGCGACCTCAGCGAGGCGGAGCGGGCCCTCCTCGGCGCCGAGGTCGATGCGGGGCTGGCGCAGCTGGTCGAGGACGCCAAGGGGGAGTGAGCCACCCGGCCCCTCACCCATCCCTTCCCCGGGCGGGTCGGGCGTGAGCGGAACCCGATCCGGATCTCATCGGGAGACGTCGCGAAGCGGTCAAAACACTTCGCGCAAAACTCTTCGGGTGAGTGGCATGAGCCGCTCACGCAGCGCTACTTGAGTTGGGTTCCTGATCACCCTCCGCCTCGCTCCGGGCGTCCGGGGAATGGGGCGCCGGGAAACCGTTTTGGCCTCTACCCGCCCCACAGATCCCGCCAGGCGGGAGGCATCGCCAGCCCCGGCAGGCCGGTCGCCGCGTGGATGCCGATGGCGACCGCGCGGGCGAGGGTGTCGGCCGCCGCCGCGCCGATACGGGCGAGGTCGGTGACGGGATCGCCAAGCGGCACGGCCCCGGTGGAGACCGCGAAGACCACGTCGCCGTCGAGGGGCGTGTGGACCGGGTGGATCGCCCGCGCCAACCCGTCCTGCGCCATCACCGCGAGGCGGCGGCACTGAGCCTTGGTGAGGATCGCGTCGGTGGCGACGAGGGCCAGGGTGGTGCTGGTGCCGGGCGGGGCCTCGCGCGGCCAGGTGAAGGCGTCCGCCGGCATCGGATCGGGGAAGCCGAGGCCGCCGAACTCCCCCTCCCGCTCGAACGGCGCCGCCCAGAAGCGCCGCCCCTCCCCCACCGTGACCCGCCCGAAGGCGTTGACGGCCACGAGCGCGCCGACCCGTACGGGCGTGCCGTCCACGAGGGACGAAGCCGAGCCGAGACCGCCCTTGAGATTGGCCGTGCGGGCGCCGTAGCCCGCCCCCACGGTGCCGAGGCCGAAATCCTCGGACGCCGCGGCAGCAGCCGCATAGCCGAGGTCGCGATAGGGCGAGAAGCGGCCCCAGTTCTTGTCGCCGCCGTTGAGGAGATCGAACAGGATCGCGCCGGGGACGATGGGGACGCGGACGTCGCCGATGGAAAATCCCCTCCCCGACTCGGCGAGCCGGGCGACGACGCCCGCCCCCGCGTCGAGGCCGAAGGTCGAGCCGCCGGACAGGACCAGGCCGTCGATGCGCTCCACCGTGCGCTCGGGGTCGAGGAGGTCGGTCTCGCGGGTGCCCGGCCCGCCGCCGCGCACATCCACGCCCGCCACCACGGCTGCGTCGAACAGGATCGCGGTGGTACCGCTCGCCACGCGCGCGTCATGGGCGTGGCCGACCCTGATGCCGGCGATGTCGGTGATACGGTTGCGCATCCAGACCCTCCGAATCTCCCTCAGAACGATCGCATGCCGCGGCGTTCGGGGCCAGCGGTGACGGGTTCCGGCGGCGCCTTGGCCCTCCGTGCCGCGCGGAAGGAATCGGCGGCATAGAGCGCCAGCGCCAGCCAGATCAGGACGAACAGGACCAGTCGATGCGGCTCCAGCCGCTCGCCGTAGACGAGGACGCTGAGCCCCAGGAGGCAGGAGGGGGCGAGGTATTGCATCAGCCCGAGGGTGGAGAGGGTGAGGTGCTGTGCGGCGGCGGCGAACCAGATCAGCGGCAGGGCGGTGGTGGCGCCGGTGAGGAGCAGGAGGCCGAGGCGGACGGGATCGCCGTTCACCACGGAGGGGGCGGCGAAGAGGAGATAGAACGCGGCGGCGGGCAGGAGCAGGAAGGTCTCGGCGGCAAAGCCCACCATGGCGTCGACGCCCACCACCTTGCGCGCCAGCCCGTAGAGGGAAAAACTCGCGGCGAGGCTCAAGGACAGCCAGGGTAGGTGTCCGGCCAGGACCACCGCCAGGACCACGCCGGCGGCGGCGAGCCCCACCGCCACGGCCTGGACCGGCCGCAGCCGCTCGCCGAGGACGAGGGCGCCGAGCGCCACGCTCATCAGCGGATTGATGAAATAGCCCAGGCTCGCATCGAGCATGTGACCGGACTGGACCGCCCGGAGGTAGAGCAGCCAGTTGACGCCGATCAGCCCGGCCGAGACGACGAGGAGGAGATGGCGCCGCCTCAGGGGAAACGGATTGCGGATCCGCCGGCGCAGGATCGCCAGCAGGCCGACCACGAGGACGCTCGACCAGACGATGCGGTGAGCCAGGATGCTGCCGGCCGGCACGGCATCGAGCAGCCGGAAATGCACCGGCACGACGACGCCCCAGCTCAGATAGGCACCGAGCGCGTAGATCAGACCCACAACGTTCCTCCCCCCTCCGCGAGGTTGAGACGGGGCTTACACCAAGTCTCGCGGGACGGCTCCGATCTGGACGCCGTGCGGGTCCGCGACGGGATGGCCGTGATCAGGAGCGGCGGGGCGGCGATGGCCGGGTGTCGACGCCTCCCGCCAGAACGGCGATGTCCCGGTCGAAACCTGTCGCCCCCCGTCGACCGCCCGGTCCCCTGGCAGGCGCGGGAAGAATCCGTTTCGCGGCGTAGAACCCCGAAAGCGGCCCTTGGACCATTCGGTCGCCCGACGCGCGAAACCGTCACTTCCGCAGCGGCACGCCCTTCGTGGTGAAGCGCGGCGCGCCCGGATGGCGCATGGGTCGCGGCTGCCCCTTGCCCGAGCCCGTTCCCGGCGGCTGCGAGAACGGAATGAGCTGGTCCGGCCTCGGCCCGATGAGATCCGCGCGGCCCATCGCCCGCAGCGCCTCCCGCAACAGGGGCCAGTTCTCGGGATCGTGGTAGCGCAGGAACGCCTTGTGCAGCCGGCGCTGCCGCATCCCCTTGATGGCGTCGACGGGCTCGCTGCCGCCGCGCCGCACGCCCTGCAGCGGATTGATCTCGGTGTGATACATGGTCGTGGCCGTCGCCATGGGCGAGGGCAGGAACGTCTGGACCTGGTCGGCGCGATAGTCGTTCTTCTTGAGCCAGACGGCGAGGTTCATCATGTCCTCGTCGGTCGTGCCCGGATGCGCCGCGATGAAATACGGAATCAGGTAGTATTTCTTGCCGGCCTTCTTGGCGGCGGCGTCGAACATCTCCTTGAAGCGGTCGTAGGTGCCGATTCCCGGCTTCATCATCAGGTCGAGGGGGCCGCGCTCGGTGTGCTCGGGCGCGATCTTGAGACGGCCACCGACGTGGTGGGTCACGAGTTCCTCGACATATTCGGGGCTCCGCACCGCGAGGTCGTAGCGCACGCCGGAGGCGACCATCACCTTCTTGACGCCCTCCACCTCGCGGACCTTGCGATAGAGCCGGATCAGGTCGTCGTGCGAGGTGTTCAGGTTCGGGCAGATGTCCGGAAACACGCAGGACGGCAGCCGGCACGCCGCCTCGATCTTCGGGTCCTTGCAGGCCATCCGGTACATGTTCGCCGTCGGCCCGCCGACATCCGAGATGACCCCCGTGAAGCCCGGCGTCTTGTCGCGAATGAGCTCGATCTCGCGCAGGATCGAGCCTTCCGAGCGGTTCTGGATGACGCGGCCCTCGTGCTCGGTGATGGAGCAGAAGGTGCAGCCGCCGAAGCAGCCGCGCATGATCGTCACCGAGAACTTGATCATGTCCCAGGCCGGGATCTTCGCGTCGCCGTAGGAGGGGTGCGGCGCGCGGGCGTAGGGCAGGTCGTAGACCGCATCCATCTCCTCGCTGGAGAGCGGGATCGGCGGCGGGTTCAGCCACAGGTCGCGGTCGCCGTGGCGCTGGACGAGGGGGCGGGCGTTGCCGGGGTTGGCCTCCCGGTGCAGCACACGGCTTGCACGGGCATAGGCCTCCTTGTCGTCCTTGACCTCGTCGTAGGCGGGGAGCCGGATCACGGTCTCGCCCGGGCGGCGCATGGCGGCCTCGTCGGCCGAATCGAGATCGTCGGCGGGCAGCTCGGTGCAATGCTCGGGCACGCGGCGGAACAGGGCGACGCCCCGGACCGAGTCGAGCTCGTGCGGCGCCTCGCCGGCCGCGAGGCGGTTCGCCACCTCGACCACGGCGCGCTCGGCATTGCCGTAGAGGAGGAGATCGGCCTTGGCGTCCGCCAGGATCGAACGGCGCACCTTGTCGGACCAGTAATCGTAATGGGCGATGCGGCGGAGCGACGCCTCGATGCCGCCGAGGATGATCGGCACGTCCTTGTAGGCCTCGCGGCAGCGCTGCGTGTAGACGATGGTACAGCGATCCGGGCGGGCGCCGCCTTCCCCGCCCGCCGTGTAGGCGTCGTCGCTTCGCAGGCGCCGGTCCGCGGTGTAGCGGTTCACCATCGAATCGAGATTGCCGCCGGTGACGCCGAAGAACAGCGTCGGCCGGCCCAGTGCCTTGAACGGCTCCGCCGATTGCCAGTCGGGCTGCGCGATGATGCCGACCCGGAACCCCTGCGCTTCGAGCAGCCGGCCGATGATGGCCATGCCGAAGCTCGGGTGATCGACATAGGCGTCCCCCGTCACCAGGACGATGTCGCAGGAATCCCATCCGAGCGCGTCCATCTCGGCGCGGCTCATGGGCAGGAACGGCGCCGCATTCCTGAGAGGCCGCAGGTTGCAGGCGAGGGGAGCCACGGATCGGCGTGCGGAGGTTTGGAGGTCCATGGGGTCCGTGCATAGACCGCCGAGGCCGCGAGCTCAACGAAAGGCCGTTTTCGAACACCGGGCGTTCAAACACTTTCGGTGGCCCGAGATGGGTGGCGAGCCGCTTGCCCGGCCTGAACGGGTGCCGGCCGCTTCGACATCTCGACCGGTCGAACGCGTCACACCGCGCTCCGCCGCCCGAGGACCGGGCCGTCCCCGGTCAGCGCCGCGAAGGGGTGATGGGGTCGCCGCGCAGGAGGGCGTTGAGGCGTTCGGTGTCGAAGCCGTCCGTGGCCTTCGGCTTGGCCGGGGCGGGTTTGGCGGACGCGGTCTTCGTCACCGGGGACTTGCCGGCCGAGGAGGAGGGCTTCGCGGAGGCGGGCCTAGCGCCCGTCGGGCGGGGGGCCACGGGGCCGGTGGTGGAGAGGTCGCCCGGCTCGAGCAGGGTCGGAATCGAGCCGGTATCCTGCGGCTCGTTCACGACGGGGGCCTGCACCATCCGGGGCGCGGGCGCCGGCGGGAGATGGGCCAGCCGATCGGCGCTGACGAAGCCGATCGCCAGGACGCTCAGCCCGAAGACGCTGCCGATGACGAGGAAGCGCAAGATACGCACGCGATACGCTTTCTACAAATACTCAACACCTTGATCACCGGTTCTAAACCACGGCCGTTAACGAACCCGAGCATGGGCGGCCGGCCGGACCGTGCCATTTTCTGACCCCTTCTCCCGTCACAGGATCTGGCTGAGGAAGGCCTGGGTGCGGGCGTGGCGCGGCCTGTCGAAGAACTCGGCCGGCGGCGCCACCTCGATGACCTGGCCCTCGTCCATGAACACCACGCGGTCGGCGACCTCGCGGGCAAAGCCCATCTCGTGGGTGACGCAGAGCATGGTCATGCCGCCGCGCGCCAGTTCGGCCATGGTGTCGAGCACCTCCTTGACCATTTCCGGGTCCAGCGCCGAGGTCGGCTCGTCGAACAGCATCACCTTCGGGCTCATGCACAGGGCGCGGGCGATCGCCACGCGCTGCTGCTGCCCGCCCGAGAGCTGGCCGGGAAACTTGGCCGCCAGCTGCGGGATGCGGACGCGCTCGAGATAGCCCATCGCCAGCGTCTCGGCCGCCGCCCGGCCCATCCGCTTCACGTGGATGGGGGCGAGCGTGCAATTCTCCAGCACGGTGAGATGGGCGAACAGGTTGAAGTGCTGGAACACCATGCCGACCTCGCGGCGCACGGCGTCCACGCTGGCCTGCGCCCCGGTGAGTTCGAGGCCGTCCACCCGGATCGTGCCCTGCTGATGCGCCTCGAGGCCGTTGATGCAGCGGATCAGGGTCGATTTGCCCGAGCCCGAGGGGCCGCAGATGACGATCTTCTCGGCTTTCGCCACCGTGAGGTCGACGTCGCGCAGGACGTGGTGGGCGCCGAACCACTTGTTGACGCCGGAGAGCGCGACGGCGGGGGAGGTCTCGGTCATCGTCTCTCTCCCGCTGCGAGGCGGCGCTCGATGAACCCGGCATAGCGCGCCATGCCGAAGCAGACCGTGAAATAGACCAGGGCGGCGAAGGCGTAGGCGGTGGCCGGGATGGTGGCGGCCGACCAGCGCGGGTCGGCGCGGGAGGCCTCCAGCACGCGGATGAAATCACTGATGCCGACGATGGAAACCAGGGTCGTGTCCTTGAACAGGCCGATGATGGTGTTGACGATGCCGGGCAGCGCGACCTTGAGCGCCTGGGGCAGCACGACGAGGCGCAGGCTCTGGGCCTGGCTGAGGCCGAGGGCGGCGGCGGCCTCTTGCTGCCCCTTCGGCACCGTCTGCAGCCCCCCGCGCACCACCTCGGCCATATAGGCGGAGGCGAAGAGGGCGATGCCGACGAGGGGGCGGAGCAGGCGGTCCACGGTGATGTCGCCGGGCAGGAACAGCGGCAGCATCACGTTGGCCATGAACAGCACCGTGATCAGCGGCACGCCGCGCCAGAACTCGATGAAGGCGGTGGAGAGCACGCGCACCACCGGCAGGGTCGAGCGCCGCCCGAGCGCCAGAAGGATGCCCAGCGGCAGGGAGACGACGATTCCCACCACCGCCACCACCATGGTGACGAGGAAGCCGCCCCACAGGCCCGTCGCCACCGACGGGAGGCCAAGCGAGGGCGCGCCGGCAAGCAGCAGGTAGGCGCAGACCGGGAAGGCGACGAAGGCGAAGAGCGCACCGAGATCGCGCCGGGGGGCGCCAAGCCAGAGCATCCATCCGGCGGCGAGGGCGAGCAGAGCGACGGCGAGGTTGGGGCGCCAGCGCTCGGCGGCGGGGTAGGAGCCGTAGGCGAGGTAGTTGATCTTGTCGGCGATGAAGGCCCAGCACGCCCCCACCGGCCGTCCCGCCACCTCCGGCCGGCAGGCATCCCCCGATGCGCCGGTCCAGACCGCGTCGAGAACGAGGAAGCGGAGGGCGATGGGCAGCGCCCAGGCGAGCAATCCCAGGATCAGCAGGGTGGTGAGCCCGTTGGCAAGGCTCGAGAACAGGTTCCGTCGCATCCAGCCGAGGGGGCCGCCGACGGCGGCGGGCGGCGCGCGGGAGGCGACGAGATCGACGCGGATGAATCGCTGCATCGTCAGCGCTCCACCAGGGTCACACGGCGATTGTAGAGGTTCATCAGGAAGGCCGTGGCGAGGCTGATCGTGAGGTAGACCGCCATGGTGATCGCCACCACCTCCACCGCCTGGTTGGTCTGGTTGAGCACGGTGCCCATGAAGACGTGGACGAGGTCGGGATAGCCGATCAGCACGGCCAGCGACGAGTTCTTGGTGACGTTGAGATACTGGCTGGTGAGCGGCGGCACGATCGCCCGCATGGCCTGGGGGACCACCACGAGGCGCAGGGCCTGGCTCCGGCTCAACCCCAGGGCGGAAGCCGCCTCGCCCTGCCCGCGTGCGACGCTGGAGAGGCCGGCGCGCACGATCTCGGCGATGAAGGCGGCGGTGTAGGTGGAAAGCCCGAGGACCAGGGCGGCGAATTCCGGCAGGATCGGCAGGCCGCCCTCGACGTCGTAGGGGCCGCGCGCCGGCCAGTGGAGGACGACCGGGTGGCCGGCGAGCCCCAGCCCGATCCAGGCGAGACCCGGCAGGAGGATCGTGAGGGCGAGCCCCGGCAGCCAGACCCGGACCGGCGGTCGGCCGGTCTCCGCAGCGATGCCCGCCCGCCGTCTCAGCATCGCGATGGCGAGGATGCCGGCGAGGAAGGCCGCCGGCACCAGCCAGGCGGACCCCGAAAAATCCGGGCTCGGCAGGGCGAGGCCGCGCTGCGAGACGAAGGCGCCCCCCAGACTCGCGGGAGCCTCGGCCGAGGGCAGGGCCACCCGCACGGCCACGTACCAGACGAGGAGCTGCAGCAGCAGCGGCACGTTGCGCACCGCCTCGACATACGCGGAGGCCAGTCCCCGCGCGAGGAGGTTCGGCGACAGCCGGGCGATGCCCACCACGAAGCCGATCAGCGTGGCGAGGACGATGCCGAGGGCCGCGGCCAACAGCGTGTTGCAGAGCCCGACGAGAAACGCATCGAGATAGGTCGAGGTCGCGGCCGCATAGGGGATCAGCCGCTGGCTGATGTCGAACCCGGCATTGCGCGACAGGAAGCCGAACCCGGCGACGATGCCCTGTTTCGCGAGCTTCTGCGCGGCGTTGGTGGAGGCGACGTAGACGAGGCCGGCGACGGCGAGGGCCAGGAGGATCTGGAGCGCCACGGCGCGAAGGGAGGTCTTTCGGGATTCAGGCATGGAGCTTATCCGCGAGCGACGACCGTAGGGCGCGCAGTCTCCTCTCCCCGCTGGGCGGGGAGAGGGCCGCAGGGACCTCGTCGTCCCTGCGGCAAGCGAAGGCGCAAGCCGCAGCGAGGGTGAGGGGGTGTACCCGGAAGAGGCTCGTCCGGAATCGCCCCCTCACCCTCGGCTGCCGCCTCGTTTCGGCCCCGACGAGGGGGCCGAAACCCTCTCCCCGCGTACGGGGAGAGGGGACCTCACACACGCCCCTCACCGGATCGGAGGCCCGTATTGCAGGCCGCCCTGATTCCAGAGGGCGTTGAGGCCGCGCGGGATCTTCAGGGGCGTCTGCGCACCGACATTGCGCTCGAAGGAATCGCCGTAATTGCCCACATGGCGGATGATCCGGTAGGCCCAGTCGGTGGTGAGGCCGAGGCCCTCGCCGTACTTGCCCTCGAGGCCGAGGATGCGCTTCACGTCGGGGCTCAGCGCCGATCTGCGCATCTCCTCGACATTGGCCTGAGAAATCCCCGCCTCCTCCGCATCGATCATGGCGTAGTGGGTCCAGGCGACGAGGTCGCGCCATGGGTCGTCGCCCTGGCGGATGCCCGGCGCGAACGGCTCCTTCGAGATTGCCTCGTCGAGGATGACGTGCTCGTCGGGATGCGCCGTCTTCAGGCGCTCGCCGTAGAGGGAGGACTTGTCGGTGGAATAGGCGTCGCAGCGGCCGGATTCGTAGGCGCCCAGCGTCTGCTCGCTGTTGGCGAAGGTGACGACCTTGTAGGTCAGCCCCCGCGTGCGGAACCAGTCGGCGAGGTTGAGCTCGGTGGTGGTGCCCTGCTGCAGGCAGATCGTCGCCCGGTCGAGCTGCTTGACGGAGGCGATGTTCAGGGACTTGCGCACCAGGAAGCCCTGCCCGTCATAGAAGGTGATGACCGGGAAGTTCATGGCGGCGGTGTCGCGCGACAGGGTCCAGGTGGTGTTGCGCGAGAGGACGTCGATCTCGCCCGATTGCAGGGCGGTGAAGCGCGCGGCCGAGGATTGCGGAATGAACCGCACCTTCGCGGGATCGTCGAAGATCGCCGCCGCCAGCGCCCGGCAGAAATCCACGTCGAGCCCGCGCCACTGGCCCTGGCTGTCCGGGATGCTGAACCCGGCGACCCCGCCACTGACGCCGCAGACGAGATGCCCCCGCGCCTTCACCTGGGCGAGGGTGCCTTGGGCGGGACCGTTCTGGGCGAGGGCGGGAGCCATGCAGAAGAGCATGACTCCTCCCATCCAGAACCTCATCCTGCGGTGCTGCGAAGCAGCCTCGAAGGAGCGCTCCAGCCGGTATCGAGCGATCCGGAGGGCTCCTTCCAGGCCGCCGCTGCGCGGCCTCATCTCAGAATGAGGTGAGCGGATCGGACGTGGCGTCGAGGATGCGGGAAGCCCTTTGATCATGCCTGCGCATTGCAGAGGATCGGCAGGCCCGGTCAAGGGCTTCCGCTTGACGCCACCGCACGGGCCGGGCTGAGGTTGCGGTGCAACCGCCCTCCCCCCATACCGGTTTCCATGTCGAACACCCCTCCCCGCGATCCCGCCCGTTTCGGCCCGGCCACCCGCCTCGTCCATGCGGGGCGCGACCCCTCCGCCCAGCACGGCTTCGTCAACACGCCGATCTATCGCGGCTCGACGGTGCTGTTTCCGACCTATGACGACCTGCAGCACCGGCGCGGGCGCTACGATTACGGCACCAGCGGCTCGCCGACGATGGATTCGCTGACCCAGGCCTGGAGCGAGCTCGCGGGCGCGACGGGCACGGTGCTCACCCCCTCGGGCCTGGCCGCCCTCACCGTCGCTCTGATGAGCGTGGTGAGCGCGGGCGACCATCTCCTCGTCACCGACAGCGCCTACCGCCCCACCCGCATCTTCTGCGACGGGGTGCTGAAGCGCTTCGGCGTGGACGTGACCTATTACGATCCCCTCGTCGGCGCCGGCATCGGCGACCTGATGCAGGCGAACACCAAGGCGGTGCTGGTGGAGGCGCCGGGTTCGCAGAGCTTCGAGATGCAGGACGTGCCGGCCATCGCGGAGGTCGCCCATGCGCGCGGAGCCGCGGTCGTCATGGACAATACCTGGGCGACGCCGCTGTTCTTCCCTCCGCATGAACGGGGGGTCGACATCGCCGTGGAGGCGGGCACCAAGTATCTCAGCGGCGGCTCCGACCTGCTCCTCGGCCTCACCTCGGCCAACGAGCGTTACTGGCCGGCGCTCCACCGCACCTTCGAGCATTTCGCCATGTGCGCCGGGCCGGAGGATGCGTTCCTGGCCCTGCGCGGCCTGCGCACGATGAATCTCCGCCTGCGCGAGCACGAGCGCCAGGGCCTCGCCATGGCGCGCTGGCTCCAGGGGCGGCCGGAGGTGCTGCGGGTGCTCCACCCGGCCCTGCCGGAGGATCCCGGCCACGCCATCTGGAAGCGCGATTTTTCCGGCTCGTCCGGACTGTTCGGGGTGGTCCTGAAGCCCGCTCCGGCAAAAGCCGTGGCGGCGATGCTGGACGGGCTCGAACTGTTCGGGATGGGATTTTCCTGGGGCGGCTTCGAGAGCCTGGTCATCCCCTTCGATTGCCGCACCTATCGCACCGCCACGCGCTGGGAGCCGGGCGGGCCGGGCCTGCGCTTCCATATCGGTCTCGAGGAGATGTCGGACCTGCAGGCCGATCTCGATGCCGGATTTTCGCGGTTGCGCGCCGCGATGGGATGAGCCCCTCCCCCTTGTGGGGAGGAGGGTGTCATTCACGGCGCCAGCCAGGTCCCCGCCCACCCGTCGCCGTTCCGCGTCCAGGCGGCACGGCGGTGCCCACGCCGGTCGAGGAACAGGAATTCGAGCCGCGTCGCGCTCACCAGCACCGCACAAAAATTAAGCCGGCCGGCGGCGATGCCGGCGTCGGTCTCCGGCAGGGAATAGGCGTCCCCCGAGGCGAGTTCGGCCCCGGGCTCCGGCGCCACGCCGTAGCAGACGAGGCTCATGGCCAGCGATCCGGCCCAGGCGGCATCCGCCAGCGCATCGTCCGTATGGAGCATGGCCGTACCCGAGACCCGGATCTGGACCTTGCTCGCCGAATCGTAGCCGTGCAGCGCGGCCCGGCCGGAGGCGGCGATCTCGGCGGCCTTGCGCGAGCGGCGGTCGCAGTGGAAGCGCATGCTCCCCGCCTCGGCATCCGCCTCGCGCAGGACGACGGTGCGCACCTGCGGCGCGCCTGCCTCGTCCACCGTGGCGAGGGCCGGCATGTGGAAGGCGTTGCGGCGAAGGGCCGGCCCGTCCTCGAGGAGCCGCCAGAGATGGGCCAGGCTCGCATCGAGATCGTCGTAGAATGCCGGCAGGGGCGTCATGGAACCGCGTCCGCCCCGGACTTGCGACGCTTCTCCTTGAGGATCAGCGCGACGTTGCGGAGATAGATGCCGGTCGAGAGGGCCTGCCCGAAGATGATGACCGGCTCGCGCCGCACCAGCCCGTAGACCAGGGTCATCAGCCCCCCGGCGATGGAGAGGAACCAGAACGAGAGCGGCATGACGCTGCGGCCGGCCTTCTCGCTCGCCAGCCATTGCAGGATGAAGCGGGCGCCGAACACCACCTGGGCCAGGATGCCGAAGACGAGCCAGCCGTCGAACTTGGTGACGAAGATGTCGTAGGCGTAGCCGCCCAGGTCTTCCGAAAGCTGCATCAGCATGGGTCAGGCCTCCCCACCGGTCACGAGAGCGCTCTGCGCCGAAGGATGCCGGTTCGGCGAAAAAGAGCGCGGCAAAACAGAAATCTAGAGCTGAGCCCGGCCCAACGTGGTCGGGCGCAGTTCCGGCGCGACCTCCACCGCCTCGGGCGAGGGCCGCTTGCGGCGGATCAGCCACCACACCCCCGCGAGATCGAGGAGCCCGACCCAGAGCCGGTCGAACAGCCCGTAATTGGAGCGCCCGGTGAAGCGCGGCCGGTCGACCACGTCGGCATGGACCACCCGGTAGCCCTCGCGGGCGACGAGGGCCGGCATGAAGCGATGCAGCGCATCGAAATAGGGCAGCGCCCGATACACGTCGCGGCGGAACACCTTCATGCCGCAGCCGGTATCGCGGGTGGCATCCTTGAGGATGCGGCCGCGCACGCCGTTGGCGATGCGCGATTGCAGGGTCTTCAGGCGACCGTCCTTGCGGCCGACCCGCTGGCCCTGGGCCAGGCCGGTGCCTCGGCCGCCCTCCTCCAGGGCCGCCACCAGAGCGGGGATGAAGGCGGGATCGTTCTGGCCGTCCCCGTCGAGGGTGGCGACGAGGGCGCCGCGCGCCACCGCGACGCCCGAGCGGATCGCCGCCGACTGCCCGCCGCTGCGGGCATGGCGGACCACGCGCAGCCAGGGCCGGCTGCGGCGCAGGTCGGCGAGGATCGCGCCGGTGGAATCGGTGGAGCCGTCATCGACGTAGATCACCTCGAAGGGGCCGAGGCCCGAACAGGCGCGCTCGATCTCGGTGACGAGGCTCTCGACATTGCCGGCCTCGTTCTTCACCGGGACGACGATGGACAGGCGGATGGAGGGGACTGTGTCGGTTTGGGTCACGGGGTCACCGCATAGGCCGAGAGATCGATCCGCCGGCCGCTGTTGATGTTGAAGCCGGAGACCCGGCCGACCGGGGCAGCCTTAACGCCTGTTTCCGCCCGCCGGAACTCGTCCAGGAACGGCTCGGTGACGAAGACGAGGCGGCAGCCGCCCCGGGCGAGGAACTCCGCCGCCTCGGCACCGGTGTTCATCATGGCGAGGTCTGTCCCGATGAGGAAGACGAGGCTCGGCTCGCGATAGCCGAGGCTGGCGACCTTCGGCGCGGCGCAGGGCAGCCCGTCGCGGAGGGCGGCGAGACGCGGCGAGACCTTCAGCGCCGCGAGCACCGGCTGGGTCAGGCCGAACACCGCCGGCGAGAGCAGGGCCGAGGCGAGGACGGCCGCGAGGAGGGCCCGTTCGGGCAGGCGGCGGGCGAACAAGACGAAAGCCAGAATCGCGGCCGCCGAGGCCGCCAGCAGCAGCGGTAGCCCGGCGACGGGGATCACGCGATCGAAGGTCCAGGCGACGGCGACGAGGCCGATGGTCAGCCCGACCGGGATCAGCACAACCAGAGCGGCCACGGCCTTGGCTCCCCGCCTGGCCGGATCGAGGGCGCCGCGCACCACGGCGAGAACGGTGAGGATCGCCACCGCCGGCATCAGGGGCAGGACGTAATGCGGCAGCTTGGTCGGAACCGCCTCGAACAGGATCCAGGCGGGCACGATCCAGGCGATCAGGAAAGCGACGGCGTCGTCGCGCCGGTTGGCGAAGGCGAAGGGCGCGCTCAGCGCCGCGAAGGCGGCCCCCGGCCAGAAGGTGGCGAAGAACACCACGAGATAGGTGCCGGGCGGTGCGCCGTGTTTCTCGGCGGCTCCCCCCACCTTGCCCAGCATGTCGTGGCCCACCGCCTCCCCGAAGAACGCGCCGCCGCTCTTCCAGGCGATGGCGACGAACCAGGGGGCGACGATGGCGAGCGTCAACGCGAGGCCGAGGCCGGGACGCAGGTCCATGAGCCAGCGGCCGGACCGCTCCTTCACCGACACCACGACGGCGGCGAGCCCGACGAAGAGCGGCACCATCGGCCCCTTCACCAGGATGCCGATCGCCATGGCCAGCCAGAACACCAGACGGGTCGTACGATCTGGCCGGCCCCGCGTCCGTCCGGGCGTGATCCGCCCGAGCCAGACCCGCGCCAGCGCGCCCATCGCGGCAACCGAGCAGGCGGTGAGGAGGGCGTCGGTCTTGGCGAGACGCGCTTCGGCCGAGATCATGATGCAGGCGGAGAACAGGAGGGCGGCGACGAGCGCGGCGCGGCGCGGCAGGAAGGCGAGGGCTGCCCAATAGGTCAGCAGGCTCGCCAGCAGCGCGCCGACGAGCGAGGGCACGCGATAGAGCGCGATGGTGGTGCGGGCGTGGTCGATCCCCAGAGCCTCGGCCCCCTTCACCACAGCGGCCTGCGCCCAGTAGATCCCCACCGGCTTCTTGTGCCGCGCCTCGCCCTGGAAACGGATGTCGACCAGGTCGCCGGTCTCGATCATCTGCTTCGAGGCCTGGGCGAAACGCGGCTCGTCCCGGTCCATCGGCTGGAGCGAGACGAAGCCCGGCAGGAAGCAGGCGAGGCAGAGCGCCAGGAGCAGGGCGCAGGCGCGGACATGGCTGGCCGAGGCCGCGCCGATCAGCCCGTCGAGGAAGCCCGCTTCAGGGCCGGGCGGGCCGGCCTGTCCGGCATCGGCGGTTCTCATGAGACGGGACGCGTTGGGGCGGACATGAGGCGGCTCCGGGCCGGCGGGCAGCCCCTGACGATCGGTCGATGCCGCGACGGGCGGCGGTGTCGATGATGCGGGCGGGAAAGTCAAACGCGCCCGCATCGGGCGAGCGCTGCCAGGATCACGCAAAAGCAGCGAAACGACGGCGGTACTCGCCGGGCGTCGCCGCGATCCGCCGCAGGAAGACCCGCCGCAGGGTCTCCTCCGCGCGAAAGCCGCAGCGTTCGGCGATGCGCTTCAGCGGCAGGTCGGTGTCCTCCAGGAGCCGGCGGGCGGCCTCGAAGCGGATGCCTTCGATCGCCTCGGCCGGGCTGCGGCCGGTATCGGCGCGGTAATGCCGCGCGAAGCTGCGGGGACTCATCCCGGCCCGGTCGGCGAGGGCGGGGACCGTCAGATCGGCGCAGAGGTTGTCCATGATCCAGGCGTGGAGATCACCGAACCGGTCGTCGCCGCCCTGGAGCGAGAGGGCGGCGCTGAACTGGGCCTGTCCGCCGGGGCGCTTGAGGAACACGACGAGGTGCCGCGCCACGGCCAGGGACATCTCCCGCCCGAGATCGGCCTCCACCAGGGCCAGGGCGAGATCGATGCCGGCGGTGACCCCGGCCGAGGTCCAGAGCGCGCCGTCGCGGATGAAGATCGGGTCGGCCTCGACCAGGGCTTTCGGATAGCGGGCCCGCAGGGCGTCGCAGCGGGTCCAGTGGGTGACGACGCGGCGGCCGTCGAGGAGCCCCGCCGCCCCGAGGAGAAAGGCGCCGGTGCAGACCGAGGCGACCCGGCGCGACCGGGCGGCCCGCTCGCGCAGCCAGTCCTGGAGGCCGGGATTCTCGAGCTGGGCCTGAACCCCTCGCCCGCCGGCGACGATCAGCGTGTCGAGGGCGTCGGAATCCGGGATCAGCCCCTCGGCCGTCAGCGCCAGACCGGACGAGGTGGCGACGGAGCCGGCGCGTTCGGCGACGACGTCGACCCGATAGGGGGGTGGCCGGCCGGCATCGGCGGAGAGGTCGTTGGCGGTGGAAAAGACCTGGAGCGGACCAGCCACGTCGAGGAGCTGCACCCCCGGATAGGCCAGGATGGCCACGGCCAGGGGCGGTTTCCGGCGCCAAGGGTTTGGCAGGATGCGAGGGTTTTCGGTCATGTCGGCCGGCAGCCTGCGCCGGTATCCTCGGATCCGTCCAGTGGCAGCCCCTTCTTTCGCTGCCCTCACGGAGACGACCGCCATGCCGCAGACCGGGACCCGCTTCGAGATCGGCCTCCTCACCTTCGAGGGGGTGCAGCAGCTCGACCTCACCGCGCCCTACGAGGTCTTCGCCTCGCTGCCGGGCGCGCGGGTCCATCTCGTCGGCCTCGACCGGGCCACCGTCACCAGCGCCACCGGCCTGCCGCTGACCCCGACGACGGATCTCGCCTCCTGCCCGCCCCTCGACCTCCTCTGCATTCCGGGCGGGATTGGCGTGAACGCCCTGATGACGCACGTGCCCTTGCTCGATTTCGTGCGCGCCCAAGCCGAGCGGCCGATCCTCGTCACCTCGGTCTGTACCGGCGCCCTCATCCTCGGGGCGGCGGGGCTGCTGCGGGGCAAGCGGGCGACGACCCATTGGGGCGCCCTCGACCTTCTCGCCGCCTTCGGGGCGATCCCGGTGGACGAGCGGATCGTGCGCGACGGGCGGATCATCACCGGCGGCGGCGTCACGGCCGGCCTCGACTTCGCCCTCGCGGCGGTGGCGGATCTCGCGGGCCGGACGGAGGCCGAGACGATCCAGCTGGCGCTCGAATACGCGCCGGCCCCGCCCTTCTCGGCGGGCCATCCCGGCACGGCCCCGCCGGAGGTGGTCGCCGCGGCCCGCGCGCGATTCGCGGCCTCCCGCGCCGCCCGTGAAAAGATCATCGCGGAGATCACCCGCAACGGGCGGTTCTGAGCCTCAATCGTCGTCGGGTCCGGAGGCGAGGGCATAGACCGCGTCGCCGAGGCGCTGAAACGGACCGTCGGGCCCCGAGCGCTTCCACAGGCGGGTGTTGAGGGCCGCCACCGGGTCGATGCCGGGGACCGACAGGCCGCGCAGGGTCAGGCCCTCCAGGATCTCGGCGGCGTGGAGGGGACGGCCCGCCTCGTCGAGGATCTCGGAGGCCGCCTCCATGAGGAGACGGCCCTCGCGCCGGGCCTGCGACCGGTCGCCGCCGGATTCGGTGGCCGGTTCCCCGTGTCCCGACACATCCGGTCGCGACGCGCTCGGAGCCGGCTCGCGCCGCCCGTCCCCTGTCCCTCCGCCGGGGCCGGACATCTGGCGGCCGATCGCGAGGAAGAGCGTGAGGTCGGCGATGGTTCGCTCGATCCGGGCCCGCTCGCGATGGAGGTCGGAAAGGCGCGCCTCGGCCTCCGCTTCCGTCAGGAACATGATCGCACCTCTGGAATATTCCAATCATGGAACATCTAGCAGAGACGGGAACGGAATGGAATATTCCTCTTCCAACCCCGGACGATACCTCAGCCTGCGAGATCGCGCCGTGACGGTCCTGCTTTCGCCCCGCCGAGTCTGGGGGGCACCAACAGGGCACTGGGATGGGCGGGCTGGAGGATCATGCCGGCCTCGTCGAGGGAGACGGGCAGTTTTGGGAACACCTCCTGCATATGGGCGAGATCGGCCTTGAAGGCCTGCCGGAAGCTGCGGATGCTGGCATTGTCGGCGCCGAACTGGCTGTGCAGGTTGGCCCAGGTCAGCCGCAGCGGGCGCTGCAGGACCCGCAGGCGGTAACCGAGCCAGAACAGGAGATCGAGCTTGCGGGCCGAGCCGGCGAAGGCGCGGGCCGCGCGGATATCCACCGGCAGGGCGTGCTGGATCAGGTTGTCGTAGAAATCCTGGTGGAACTGGACGGTCTTCGACCAGACCTGCCCCTCCCCGGCTCCGTGCGAGAGCCAGAGGTCGAGCTGGCGGAAGGGCGGCACGTTGAGGGTGCTGGCCTTGTCGCTGCCGTCCCACAGGCCGATCTGCAGGGTGCAGGCGGCGAGTCGGTTGAGCTGTTCCTTGAACTGGCGGATCGTCCCGCGCTCGCCGCCGGTCACGGCAAATCCCATCTCCTTCATGAAGCCCGACAGGCTGTCGGCCACGGTGATGGTGGGGCTGCGCTGGCGCACGGCCTCGGTGCAGAGATGCAGGAGGACGAGGCGCGCCTTGGGGCCGTAGGGCAGGCCCTGGAACTCCATCTCGCCATTGACCGGGTTCTTGAGGCGGCCCGCCAGCAGGCTGAGGGAATTCCGACCGTATTCCCGGAAGAACTCGCGGTCGTCGCCGGGATCGCGGTAGGGCAGACCGCAGAGAGCCAGCACGCTGTGGATGTGCTGCAGGTTCTCCGGCAGGGTCGGCTCGTTCTCGATGACCTCGCGCACCGCATCGCGACGACGTTTGTCGCGGGGCATGGCGCCGCGCTTGTCGGCAGCCTGGCGCAGGGTCTCGGCCTCGGCATCACGGGCGCGCTGCCGGTGGAGGATGTGCTCGACGATGCTTCCGAACAGGAAGCTGCCGCGACCGGCCGCGACCTCCTCGAGAAGGTCGGGATCGCGGATCTGGGCGAGCTTCTCCTCGATCCCCATGGCTGTCATCGATACCGGCGGCTCTCGTCACTGAACCTCCGCCATCGCACGATTCCGAGGCCAGGAGTCGCCGGGACCGGATCTTATCCCGACAATCCACGGCGTCGGCAGCCGGGAGATGGGCCGCACCCATGCGGCAATCCCGCCACCGGAGGATGCCGCCTCTTGGCCAACGCAGAGTTCGATACGGACCGGCATTCCGGACTATCCCCATACTTCACCGGCAAACCCCGTTCTCCCCGCAGAATTCCATACGGATCGGCGCAGAATCCCATACGAATCGGCGCCGCGGCAGCGCAGAATCCGGTACGCCGCTACGCAGAGTTGCCTACGGCGCCACGCAGAGTTCGATACGAAAAGGTGGCTCAACATCCGGAAGAACCAAGCGAATTCGCTGCCCCATATAACTTGCTGAACTGACTCTCTAAAAAGAGGTTACTGATATCTTTCCTAAGAGTCCGGAGGTTCGTTCGCTTTACCGGACGGCACGGATTTTCGATCGATATTTTGGAATTTCCAGAATTTCTCCTCTCCCGATCCACAGCTTCGGCACAGACGACGGTGGATCGCGGCTTCTGCGACAGAGGGTTGAGAGAACCACGCCGCGTGGCCTAACGCTGGCCCGGCACTGGCTTCTGCCCCTCCCCGATCCTCCGATTCCCAAGCGTGGTGAACCCGTGATCTCCGAAGAGCCGATCGAGACCCTGCTGCGATTGATGGCGGCCCTGCGCGATCCCGAACGGGGCTGCGCCTGGGATCAGGCCCAGACCCTCGAGAGTCTCGCGCCCTACACGCTGGAGGAGGCCTACGAGGTGGTGGACGCGATCGAGCGCGGCGATCTCGCCGACCTCCAGGGGGAACTCGGCGATCTCCTGCTCCAGGTCGTGTTCCAGGCGCAGGTCGCCGAAGAGGCCGGGAGCTTCGCCTTCGACGACGTGGTCCGGTCGATCTGCGCCAAGCTGATCCGGCGGCATCCGCATGTGTTCCAGGCGGATGGGACGTTGCTGGCCGACGGTCCTGACCACCTGAGCCTGGCGCAGCTCGATGCCAACTGGACCGCGTCGAAAGCGGCGGAGCGGTCGGAAAAGACCGGACGACCCGACCAGGGCGGGAGCGATCTTCTCGGCTCCGTCGCCAAGGCCCTGCCCGCCCTCACCCGGGCCGAGAAGATCAGCCGCAACGCGGCGCGGCACGGATTCGACTGGCCGGACACCGAATCGGTCATCGCCAAGATCCGCGAAGAGGTGGACGAGGTCGCCGACGCGCTCGGGCGGGACGACCCGGGTCATCTCGCCGAGGAAATCGGCGATCTGCTCTTCGCGGTGGTGAATCTCGCCCGGCATTCCGGAATAGATCCGGAATATTCCTTGAAAAAAGGGAATATCAAGTTCGAGAGACGCTTCCACGCCATGGCGGCGCTGATTGCGGAGGATGGGGCAAGCCTAGAAGAAGCCGGTCTTCCTGCCATGGAGGCCGCCTGGCAGCGGGTGAAGCGTTCGGAAGCCTGATCGCCGCCTGGCTTCGGTCCTTTCAGCGGCCCGCGCTTGACCGCCGCCCGAACGGCCAATCGACGATCCGCGTGGCGTGGAGCGCCCACCAGACCAGAACCGGTTGGAGGGCGAGGCGCGGGCCGTGATACCACCAGCTCTCCGGCAGGCCGGGTACCGGGATACCCTCGATGGCATGCTTGATATTGGCCGGGAACACGCAGATCGCGTAGACGGCCAGGGCGTAGCCGGCGGCGCGGCGCGTGCGCGCGAAGAACAGGCCCGCCACGCAGGCGAGTTCGTACAGACCCGTCAGGATGACGACCTGCCTCGGCCAGGGGACCCAATCGGGCATGATCGGCAGGAAGGTGTCGGCGGCGACGAGGTGGAGGAGGCCGATGCCGCCGTAGAGGGCGGCGAGGCCGAGCCGCGAGAGCAGGCGGTGTCGCATGATGATGCCCGGCCTCACGCTACCTCCGGCGGCACGCCGCATTCCTCGGCGATGAGGAGGCGGAGCGCGTGGCTCAACGCAGCGACGGTCGCGTGCGCGTCGGGGAACGTCGTCGTCCCGATCGCCGTGACGGCGGAGAGGCCGCGCAGGGAATTGGTCATGACCACCGCCTCGGCGGCCAGGACCTCCTCGAGGGCGAGGGAGCGTTCCGCGGTCCCGATGCCGAGGGATTCCGCCAAGCCGAGAACCCGCGCGCGGACGATGCCGGGGAGCACGCCGTCCGACAGGGGCGGGGTGACGAGGCGCCCGTCCCATAGCGCGAACAGGTTGCCGGTCCCGGCGCAGGCGAGGTGGCCTTTGGTGTTGAGGAACAGGGCCTCGTCGAATCCCCGTGCCCTCGCCTCCCGGGCGGCGAGGACGGCGTCGAGATAGCCCAGCGTCTTGAGGCCGGAGCCCGGCGAGGTCTCGTTGCGGCGGATCGCGCTCGGATGGAGGGAGACCGGCGCGAACCCCGATCCGGCGCGGCGCGGCGCGGCGGTGATCCACCAGACCGGACGGGCGGGCTCCGGCGGGGCGAGGCCGCGCGGGCCGGATCCCCGCGTCACCGTGGTGCGGAGCGCGCCGTCGCCGATGGCGGCGGCGACGGTTCCCATCGCCTCCCCCAGGGCCTCCCCGTCGATGGCGAAACCGAGGGTGTCGGCCGAGGCAGCGAGACGGGCGAGATGCGCCTCCCGGAAGGCGATGCGGCCGCCGAGGCAGAGGGCGGTGTCGAAAAGGCCGTCCCCGAGGGTCAGGCCCCGGTCGGCGAGGTCGAAACCGTGGCGCGTCCCCTCGTGAAGGACGCCGTCAAACCACAGCATCGCGGGTCTCCCGCCACCGGCGCGCGAGATCGAGGAAGTTGCCGAACACCGCGTGGCCGTTCTCGGTCAGCACCGATTCCGGGTGGAACTGCACACCCATCGTCGGGTGGTGGCGATGCGACAGGGCCATCACCTCGCCCTCCCCCGATACGGCGTCGATGACGAGGGATTCGTCCATGCCCGGCTGCGCCGTGACGATGAGGGAATGGTAGCGGCCCACCTGCATCGGGTCGGGCAGGCCCGCGAACAGGCGCGCGCCGTCGTGGCGGATCGCCGTCGCCTGGCCGTGGAGGGGCCGCGCCGCCCGCTCGACCCGTCCGCCGAAGGCCGCGCCGATGGCCTGGTGCCCGAGGCAGACGCCGAGGATCGGGATCTCGCCGGACAGGGCCTCGATGGCGGGCAGGGTCACGCCAGCCTCGTTGGGGGTGCAGGGGCCCGGCGAAAGGATCAGCGCCTCTGGGGCGAGCGCGCGGATGCCGGCGACGTCGACGGCGTCGTTGCGCAGCACCCTCACCTCCTGGCCGAGCTCCTCCACGTAGCGCACCACGTTGAAGACGAAGGAATCGTAGTTGTCGACGACGAGGATCATGGCGTCCCGCTCTCGTTCCGGTCGGGTTCGAAGGCGGCGAAGACCCGCGCCGCCTTGGTCAGGGTCTCCTCGAATTCGGCGGCCGGGTCGGAGAGGAGCGTCACCCCTCCCCCCGCCTGGAGCACGGCGCGGGTCTCGTCCATGAACACGGTGCGGATGGCGATGGAGGTGTCCAGCGACCCGTCGAAGCCGAGGGCGCCGATGGCCCCGCAATAGAGCTCGCGGGCGTCGCCCTCGATCTCGGTGATGATGTCCATGGCCCGCAGTTTCGGCGCCCCGGTGATCGAGCCGCCGGGGAAGGTGGCGGCGATCAGGTCGATGGCGTCGTGGCCCTCGCGCAGGGTTCCCGTCACCACCGAGACGAGGTGGTGGACGGAGGCATAGGATTCGAGCCCGCACAGGACCGGCACCTTGACGCTGTGCGGTTCGCAGATGCGCGAGAGGTCGTTGCGCAG
This sequence comes from Methylobacterium sp. E-045, assembly GCF_022829685.1. Taxonomy (GTDB): domain Bacteria; phylum Pseudomonadota; class Alphaproteobacteria; order Rhizobiales; family Beijerinckiaceae; genus Methylobacterium. The sequence continues at coordinate 38,828 of NZ_JAKSYE010000099.1, read as the reverse complement.
GAGGTCGACGATCATGATGTTCTCGGCCCGCTCCTTGACGTTGGCCCGGAGCGCCTCGGCGAGAGCCCTGTCCTCGGCGGGATCCTCGACCCGGCGCACGGTGCCCTTGATCGGCCGGGTCTCCACCGCCCTGCCCTGCAGCTTCATGAAGCGCTCGGGGCTGCTCGAGGCGATGGTGAGGGCACCGAAGGAGAGATAGGCGCCGAAGGTCGCCGGGTTGGTCTCGCGCAGGCGGTGATAGAGCGAGAAGGGATCGTATCCCGGCGGCAGCGCCGCCTCGAAGCGCTGGGCGATATTGGCCTGGTAGATGTCCCCGGCCCGGATGTAGTCGCGGACCTTCTCCACCGCCGCCTCGTAGGAGGCCCTGGTGAAGTTGGAGCGCCAGGCGAGGGGCGCCGCCTCTGTCACCTTCCCGGTGCCGCCGTCGCCGGCCGCCAGCAGCTCCGCGAAACGGTCGAGACGCACGCGCGCCCTCCCCGCCCGTGCGGCATCCGTCGTCTCCGGAAAGCCGGTGGCGATGAGCCGGCAGGTGCGGCTGTCATGGTCGATGGACAGGACCGTGTCGTAGAGGTTGAAGGCGATGTCGTCGGTGAGGCCGGCGCGGCGGGAAGGGGGCGTCACCCGCTCCAGGCAGGCGCCGAGGTCGTAGGCGAAGTAGCCGATGGCCCCGCCGGGAAAGCCGACGCCCTCGTCCCCGGCCAGCCGGTAGGGCGCGAGGCAGGCGCGCAGGGCCTCCAGGCCGGTTCCCTCGAGGGGGCGTCCGTCCAGCGTCGCGCGACCTTTTGCGTAGCGGAACCGCCCGAACGGGTCGGCGGCCACGATCGAGACGCGCCCCAGGGTCTCGTGGCGCATGGCGCTGTCGAGGAAAGCCAGCCCCGGCAGGGACGAGAACGCCTCCGCCGCCGCGACGGGATCGATGAAGGGGATCTCGCGGGTCCACATGATGCTGTCGGACTTAAGAGCTTCGCGCGGGCTGGGACACGGGCCCCTCCTGCGGCATGGTTTCCTGATCACGCGCCACAGGTGACACGGGTCGCGGTTCGACGGAAGCCGCGCGGCTTGCATGGGCCGTGCAGGCTGGCGGCATGGTGGCCGGAACCGCCGCCCTCGCAACCGCGCGAGGATGGGCGTATAGGAGGGCTGCAACCCGGCACCCTCCGCCCCGAGAATCACGGCCGGTCGAGTTTTCCTCGGCCGCGACCGACGAGCGACCATGACCGTACCCGTCACCCTTCCGACCCCGGCGAAAGCCGCGCCCAAGATCTCGTTCGTCTCCCTCGGCTGCCCCAAGGCCCTGGTGGATTCTGAGCGCATCCTCACGCATCTGCGGGCGGAAGGTTACGAGCTCGCCCGCCGGCACGACGGGGCGGACGTGGTCATCGTCAACACCTGCGGCTTCCTCGACTCGGCCAAGGCCGAATCGCTCTCGGCCATCGGCGAGGCCATGGCCGAGAACGGCCGCGTCATCGTCACCGGCTGCATGGGTGCGCAGCCCGAGGAAATTCGCGAAAAATACCCGAACCTGCTCGCGGTGACCGGGCCGCAGGCCTACGAATCGGTGGTGGCGGCGGTGCACGAGGCGGTGCCCCCGGCCCATGACCCGTTCCTCGACCTGGTCCCGCCGCAGGGGGTGAAGCTCACCCCGCGGCACTACGCCTACCTCAAGATTTCGGAGGGCTGCAACAACCGCTGCACCTTCTGCATCATCCCGTCCCTGCGCGGCGATCTCGTCAGCCGGCCCGCCGGCGACGTGTTGCGCGAGGCCGAGAAGCTGGTGAAGGCCGGCGTCAAGGAATTGCTGGTGGTCTCGCAGGACACCTCCGCCTACGGCGTCGATGTTCGCTACGCCACGAGTCCCTGGCGCGACCGTGAGGTGCGGGCGAAGTTCTACGATCTTTCCGCCGAACTTGGTGAGCTCGGCGCCTGGGTGCGGATGCACTACGTCTACCCCTACCCGCACGTGGACGACGTCATCCCACTGATGGCGGAGGGCAAGATCCTGCCCTATCTCGACATGCCGCTCCAGCATGCCTCGCCCTCCGTGCTCAAGCGCATGCGCCGGCCGGGCAACCAGGAGAAGCAGTTGGAGCGCATCCGGCGCTGGCGCGAGATCTGCCCGGATCTCGCCATCCGCTCGACCTTCATCGTCGGCTTCCCCGGCGAGACCGAGGCCGAGTTCGAGGAACTGCTGACCTGGATCGGGCAAGCCAAGCTCGAGCGCGTCGGCTGTTTCGAATACGAGCCCGTGGGCGGCGCGGTGGCCAACGGTCTCGGCGATCTCGTCCCGCCCGAGGTCAAGGCCGAGCGCAAGCGCCGCTTCATGGAGGCGCAGCAGGGAGTCTCGGCTCGCCTCCAGAAGGCGCGCGTGGGCAAGCGCCTGCCCGTCATCATCGACGAGGCCAATGGCGGCATCGCCAAGGGCCGCTCGAAATACGACGCGCCCGAGATCGACGGCAACGTCCACGTCACCTCGCGCCGGCCGCTCCGGGTCGGCGACATCGTCACCGTGAAGATCGAGCGGGCCGATGCCTACGATCTCTACGGCAGCGCGGTGTAGGATCGGGGCGACTGGCCCTGCCGGCTCGACCCCGGTGCGCAGCCCCTCTTGCGGGATGAGGGGATGCGGCCGCATCGGGGGGTTCAGGCTCTACCCGGCCTCGATCGCTCCGCTCGTGATCCGCCCGATCCCGGCCTCGCGCATGGTCGCCCAGGCCCGCTCCACCGACCCGTCCAGATCGATTCCCCGCACCGCATCCTCGATGACGGTGACGGCAAAGCCCGCGGCGCGGGCGTCGAGGGCCGTCCAGAGCACGCAATAATCGGTGGCGAGACCGGTGAGATAGAGGTGTTCGAACCCGCGCTCGCGCAGGTAGCCGTCGAGCCCCGTTCGCGTATTCCGGTCGGCCTCCAGGAAGGCCGAATAGCTGTCGGTATGGGCATGATAGCCCTTGCGCATGACCAGTTCGGCCCAATCGACGTGAAGCTCGGACGAGAAGCGGGCACCGGGCGAGCCCTCGACACAATGGTCGGGCCAGAGGACCTGAGGGCCGTAGGCGAGATCCACCGTCTCGAAGGGAGACTTCCCCGCATGGCTGGAGGCGAAGGAGACATGCCCGGCCGGATGCCAGTCCTGGGTCAGGACCACGTGCGGGAACAGGGCGGCGAGGCGGTTGATCGGGTCGATCACCGCATGGCCGTCCGGCACGGCGAGGGCCCCGCCGGGCAGGAAGTCGTTCTGGACGTCGACCACGAGGAGAAGGTCGCGCTCGCCTGGGGGCATCATCCGCCTCGTCCTGTCGTCGGGTGATCCCGTGATCCCGTGATCCCGGTATCCCCGGATCACGGGATGCTGGGATGCTGGGATCACGGGGTCATGATCGTGGCGCCCGTGGTCTGGCGTCCGGCCAGATCCTTGTGCACCAGCACCGCGTCGGCGAGTTTCGCCCGCGCATGGACGGGAATCTTCACCGCACCGCTCGCCACCACGCCGAACAGGTTCTCGGCCATGGAATCGAGGGTGGCCCGCGTCCCGGCATGGGCGAACAGGGAGGGGCGCGTCGCGAAGAGCGAGCCCTTCTGGCCGAGCACCGCCAGGTTGAAGTTCTCGACGGGGCCGGAGGCGGAGCCGAAGCTCACGAACATCCCCAGTGGGGCGATGCAGTCGAGGGAGGCCGGGAAGGTGTCCTTGCCGACGCCGTCATAGACGACGCGCACGCCCTTGCCCCCGGTGATCTCCTTCACCCGCGCGGCGAAATCCTCGTCGCGGTAGAGGATGACGTGGTCGCAGCCATTGGCCCGCGCCAGCTCCGCCTTCTCGGCCGAGCCCACCGTACCGATGACGGTGGCGCCGATCTGCTTGGCCCATTGGCAGGCGATGAGGCCGACGCCCCCGGCGGCGGCGTGGAACAGGATCGTGTCGCCCGGTTTCACCGGGCAGGTGCGGTGCAAAAGGTACTCCGCGGTGAGGCCCTTCAGCATCATCGCCGCGGCGGTGGCGTCGTCGACCCCATCGGCGAGATGCACCGCCGCGCTGGCATTGATCACCACCTCCTCGGCATAGGTGCCGGAGGCCGAGCCATAAGCCACCCGCTCACCCACCCGGAAGCCGGTGACGCCCTCGCCGATGGCGGTGACCTCACCCGCGCCCTCGTTACCGGGGGTGAAGGGAAGCTGCGGCGCCTTGTAGGCGCCAGAGCGGAAGTAGATGTCGATGAAGTTGACGCCGATGGCCGTCTGGCGGACGCGGATCTGGCCGGGGCCGGGCTCGCCGACGGTCACCTCCTCATAGCGCATCACCTCGGGCTCGCCGTATTCGTAGACCCGGATCGCCTTGGGCATCGTCGTCACTCCTCGTCTGTTCGATGGACGCGACATAAGCTGCCGGCGGTGAGGGGCAAGCCCGGCGCTGCCGAACCTGTTTCAGGCCTTTGGCGCGTCGCAGGTTTCAGGACACAAAACCGGGGACCACTTTTACGACATCTGTTCGGCCCGGGGCTCGCGCGGGCGGCATGGCCATTGCAAAATTCGCCCGGCTCACGCGCGAGAGGCCGGGCGGTGTTCCCCGGCAGCCGAGACGGAGGGTGGCAGCGTCCCATGGAAGAGATCGTCTGGATCAGGCCCGCCGATTACGACCCCGCCGTCATCGCGGGGCTCGTGTTCCAGCCGGAGCCGGACCTTCCCGCCTTCGAGGTCATGGACCGCTGCCGGGTGGTGATGATGTTCAAGGCCGGGTCCGCCTGGGAGATCAGGCCGTTCACGCAACTCACCCTGAAGATCGTCGAGGAGCCGGCACTCTGAGACCTTTCACGGGATGCGGGACAGTTCCCGGTCGCGGCGAATCGCCAGGAGATCCAGAACCGCGAGAACGAGCCAGGGGCCTGCGATCCCGATGAAGAATGCCATGGTGACCTCTCCTGTCCCGGCGATCATTCGACGTCGCCGCATCGGACGATAGGGCACGATCCGGCAGTCGGCAAACGGGAGTTCGGGCCCGTCGCATCCCCTTTGCCCGCGAGGTGCCTCAGGGCCGTCCGGCAGCGTCCAGGATCAGCTTGGCGATCGTGTCGGGCTGGGAGATCAGCGACAGGTGGCTCGCCTTCACCTCGATCGTCGTGGCGCCCATTCTCTTCGCCATGAAGCGTTCGAGATCGGGATCGATCGTCCGGTCCTCCGTGGAGACGGCGTAGAAGCTCGGCTTCGAGCGCCAGGCCGCCCGGGTGGTCCTGCCCGCGAGCAGCGCCTTCGCGAAAGGCTGTTGCACCGCATAGAGCACCTTCGCCTTCGCCTCGGGAAGGTCGCCGGCGAAGTCGCGCAGGAAGGCCGCCTCGCTAAGGCGCCCGTACTCTCCCTCGAAGACGATACCGGCGCTGGCGGGCGGTGTCGGAAAGGTCCTCGCCAGGGCGGCGTAATCCTCGCCGGCATCCGGCGCACGGGCCGCCACGTAGACGAGGGCGGATACGTTCGGATCGGTGCCGGCTTCCGAGACGATCATGCCGGCGAAGGAATGGCCGACGAGCACGGTCGGGCCATCCTGCCGCGCCAGCACCCGTTGCACCGAGGCCACCGCCTCGTCGAGGGTGGTCAGCGGGTTCTGCACGGAGGTGACCGCGAGGCCCGCCCGCTGGAGACGCGCGATGACCTCCGACCAGCACGACCCGTCGGCGAAGAGGCCGTGGACGAGGACGACGTTCCGCGCCGGCGGCGGAGCCGACTTGGCCGAATCCGCCTCGGCCGAGTCCGCTTTGGCCGAGTTGCCGACGAGCGGGAATGCGGCACCGGCGGCTGCGAGTGTCAGGAAGGTTCGACGATCCATCGGAAGGCTCCCGTCGTATCGGATGTCGCGGCATTGGCCGCCCGCACCACGAGAAAGTCCAGGCCATCGGGAACCGCGATGATCCTGGCGAACCTCACACCAGGCCGGTCAGGTAGTAGATCCCGATGACGAGGAAGACCGCGCTCGTCTTGAGCACGGTGATCGCGAAGATGTCGGCATAGGACTGCCGGTGGGTGAGGCCGGTGACCGAGAGCAGGGTGATGACGGCACCGTTATGGGGCAGGGTGTCCATGCCGCCGCTCGCCATGGCGGCCACCCGATGCAGCACCTCCATGGGGATGTGGGCTGCCTGCGCCGCCGCGATGAAGGTGGAGGACATGGCGGCGAGGGCGATGCTCAGCCCCCCGGAGGCCGAGCCGGTGATGCCGGCGAGCGCCGTCACCGTCACCGCCTCGTTCACCAAGGGGTTGGGGATGGCCGACAGGGCCTCGCGGATGACGATGAATCCCGGCAGGGCCGCGATGACGGCGCCGAACCCGTATTCGGAGGCGGTGTTCATGGCCGCCAGGAGGGAGCCCGCCACCGCCGCGCGGCTGCCCTCGGCGAAGCGCGTCGAGACCGGCTTCCAGGCGAAGACGAAGACCGTGAGGATGCCGGCCAGCAGCGCCAGCTCCACCGCCCAGATCGCGGTGACCGACGAGACCGTGGTGACGATGGGCTTGTCGAGCCCCGCCAGCATGGTCTCGGTCTTCGCCCCGTAGAGGCGCGGGATGAGCGCGGTGAAGGCGAGGTTCGAGAGGCCGACCACGACGAGCGGCAGCAGCGCCACCAGGGGATGCGCCAGGGCTTCGTCGGAGAGGGGTGTCGGCTCGTTGGTATGGCCGCTGCCGTAGCCCTCTCCCCTGGCCTTGGCCGAGGCGATGCGCCGGTCGAGATAGGCGACGCCGACGACGAGGATGAAGGCGGCGCCGATCAGCCCGAGCCAGGGGGCGGCCCAGGTGTTGGTGCCGAAGAAGGTGGTGGGGATGATGTTCTGGATCTGCGGCGTGCCGGGCAGCGCGTCCATCGTGTAGGAGAAGGCGCCAAGCGCGATGGTGCCGGGGATGAGGCGCTTGGGGATCCCGCTCAGCCGGAAGGCTTCCGCCGCGAAGGGATAGACCGCGAACACCACGACGAAGAGCGAGACGCCGCCATAGGTGAGCAGGTTGCACACCAGCACGATGGAGAGCACGGCCCGGCGCGGACCCACGAGATCGATCACCGCCGTGACGATGGAGCGCGAAAAACCCGACAGCTCGATGACCTTGCCGAACACCGCGCCGAGGAGGAAGACCGGCAGGTACAGCTTCACGAAGCCGACCATCTTCTCCATGAACAGGCCGGAGAAGACCGGCAGCACGGCGGAGGGATCGGTGAGGAGCACGGCGAGGAGCGCCGCCACCGGGGCGAACAGGATGACGCTGAAGCCGCGATAGGCGACGAGCATCAGGAATCCGAGCGCCAGCAGCGCGATGGCGAGGCTCATGACGACGCTCTCATGATGGGCAACCTCCGGCACTCTGGTCCTGTCAGGGCATGCAGCTGATGCTAGAAGCCGCAGCGTGGCAATGCCACAGCGCGGTGATCCGAGACGGACGCCCCCTATTTGAAACGGCAGCGGTCCGGTCGGTGCCGCTTCGACTGGTCTGGTGAGGGCGCCCCTCGCCGAGGAGCGATGCATGGATTCGTCCCCTCCCCGTTTCGACGTGGCCGTCGTCGGCGCAGGTGCCGCCGGGCTCGGTCTCGCCCTGGCCCTGGCCCGGGAGGGCATCGCCACGGCCCTGGTGGGCCGGCATGCTCCCGTCGCCGATGGGCGCACGGTCGCCCTCCTCGATGGGTCGGTGCGCTTCCTCGACGCGCTGGGGGCATGGGCGGAGATCGCGCCGCACGCGGCCCCCCTGGCCGAACTCCATATCGTCGATGACACGGGCAGCCTGTTCCGCCCGCCGCCGGCCCGGTTCGTGTCCACCGAGATCGGTCTTGCCGCCTTCGGCTGGAACGTGGAGAGCGCGCGCCTCGTGGAATCCCTGCGGTCGCGGGCGCGCTCGACCTCTGGCCTGACCCTGTTCGAGAGCGACGCGGTGGGGCTCGAGCGGGATGCCGACGAGGCCCGGATCATCCTGGAGGAGGGCGCGTCCATCGCTGCCCGCCTCGTCGTCGGCGCGGACGGCGCGCGCTCGCGCATGCGGGAGCGGGCCGGCATCGCCACCAGGGACTGGTCCTACCCGCAGGCCGCCATCACCACGCTGCTGGCCCACGAGCGCCCGCACCGGGACGTCTCCACCGAGTTCCATACCCGGCAGGGACCGTTCACCCTGGTCCCCCTTCCCGGCGGACACCGCTCCAGTCTCGTCTGGGTCACGGGCGCGCAGGCGGCGGAGCGCCTTGCCGAACGGCCCGATGCCGATCTCGCGCGCGCCATCGAGGACCGGGCCCAGGCCATGCTCGGGGCCATGCGCATCGACGGACCGCGCGGCCTCGTGCCCATGCGCGGCCTTTCCGTCGCCTCCCCCGTCGGGCCACGCATCGCCCTTATCGGCGAGGCGGCGCATGCCTTCCCGCCCATCGGCGCGCAGGGGCTCAATCTCGGCCTGCGCGATGCGGCGGCGCTGCGCGACAGCGTCCTGGCCGCGATCTCGGACGGGCGCGATCCCGGCTCGCGCCATGCGCTGTCCGGCTTCGCTCGCTCGCGGTCGCTGGATGCCCGCCTGCGCACGGCGGCGGTGGACACCCTCAACCGCAGCCTGCTCACCGCCCTCCTCCCCGTCGACGCCCTGCGCGGCCTCGGCCTCCTGGCCATGACCACGATCGGCCCCTTGCGCCGTATCGTCATGCGCGAGGGGGTGCTGCCGCGCCTGGGCGCACCCTCGCTGATGCGGTGACGATCAGCGCCGGGCGAGACTCGTCGGCGTCTCCGCCGTCCCGAGGCCATGGCCCGTCGATCCGGTGGGGATCGAGGCGGCGGGGGTTCCGCGGCTGAACGCGATGCCGTCGCGCCCGAGGCGTTCGCCATGGGCGAACAGGGCCTTCATGTAATCCTGGTCGAAGGGCGCGGACGTGGTGCGCGTGAACCGGTTGTCGATCTCGGCCACCTCGAGATCGAGGCCGTCGCGCTCGGCGAAACGCTCCGTGAGGGCGAGCGCCGCGCGGGTCTGAGCCTTGATCGCGGCCGACATCGACCGCCCGAGCACGCTCAGGGTCGTGCGGGTGGCCATCTGGAAGTCCGGCGTCACCGTGTTGTTGACGACGAGGTAGACCGTGCTCGCGGGAAGCCTCACCCTGGCCCTGCCGAGGATCGCGGCTTCCGGCGCCAGGTAGAACGGCGCGGTGGTGCCGCCATCGGCATGCATCTCCTGGAAGCGCTTTCCGTCCGTGCCGACCGCGTCGATCATCACCGGCGGGAACACGCCCGGCACCGCCGAGGAGGCGAGGATGATCGAGCGGAACAGGTCGAGCGCCCTGGGGCTGCCCTCCGAGGCGATGGCGCCCATGTCCCACAGGACCGGGCGCTCGCTGTCCACCGCCGTGGTCGCCACCAGCAGGCGCCGTCCCTTGGCATGCTCGGCGGCGATGTCGGTGAGAAGCCGGCCCGTCACCATCCGTTCGATCCGGCGCTTGAGCGGCCAGGTATCGGTGAGGGCCTCGCTGGTGCCGCCGAACTCGAACACGTCGGCGGCGGAGATCTCGGTATAGGCCCGCGCCAGCGTCGCATCGGCGCTGGAGCCGAGGAAGGCGAAGGGCGCGATCATCGCCCCCGTGCTCACCCCGGTGATGATGCCGAAATCGGGCCGGTTGCCTGCCTTCGACCAGCCGTTGAGGAGGCCGGCGGCGAAGGCCCCGTTCTCGCCGCCGCCCGACAGAACCAGCCACGGATCGGATGCCGCGCTCGCCCCGTCGATGAGGCCCTGGAATGCCTTGGTGTCGTCGGCCGCGATCCGTAGCTGGCCCTTCAGGCCGTCGGGCCGGGCCTCGGCCGCGTTGCCGGCCGTGAACGGCACGCGCTCGGATGCTCTGGCAGGCGGTGCCTTGGACGGATCCCTGGAGGAGACGGATTTCGCCGGGGCGCCCGCATGGGCCGGGGCGGCCTCGCCCGGTGCAGCGATACCGAGCATGGCGACCATGCCGGCTGCGTAGAGAAGGCCGTGTGGGGTCGATAATCCGGACATGAGAGTGTCCTTGGTTCGTCTCGAACGCCCGCCTCGGCTGGGAGAACCCGGCGTTCACCGGCCGGTTCCGGTCCGCGGACCCTCCCCTTGCACCGAACATGCGCCAGCGCACGTCGTTAGGAAAGCGGTCTTCCCCTGAAACCCGCCTTTACGCGGAGGTTAACCTTGACTAACCGCTTCGAGGCGAGAGCATCGTCCTGACAATCAGTTCTGGTTTTCGGGAAAGATGATGTGGTGCCAACACCCTATGTCGACGTCCTGAATACGATATGCAGGTCGACGACCACCCATAGCCGGAGCCCGAGACCCGATGAAATTGCCGCGCCGTTTCTTCCAGCCGCTCGCCACAGGCGCCCCGGCCCCGTTCCGTGACCTGCCGGTGAAGCTGGAGCGGATGATCCACTTCGTGCCGCCGCACAACGACAAGGTCCGCGCCCGCGTACCGGAGCTCGCCGCCACCGTCGACGTGGTGCTCGGCAACCTCGAGGACGCGGTGCCCGTCGACCAGAAGGAGGCCGCCCGCAAGGGCTTCGTCGCCATGGCGCAGGCGACCGATTTCGCCGCCTCCGGCACCGGCCTGTGGACCCGTATCAACGCCCTCAACAGCCCCTGGATTCTCGACGACCTGTTCGAGATCGTGGCGAATGTCGGCGACAAGCTCGACGTGGTGATGGTGCCCAAGGTCGAGGGGCCGTGGGACATCCACTACATCGACCAGCTGCTCGCCCAGCTGGAAGCCAGGCACGGCGTGACCAAGCCGATCCTCGTCCACGCCATCCTGGAGACGGCGGAAGGGGTCGCCAATGTCGATGCCATCGCCTCCGCCTCCCCGCGCATGCACGGCATGAGCCTCGGCCCGGCCGATCTCGCGGCGTCCCGCGGCATGAAGACCACCCGGGTCGGCGGCGGCCACCCGGATTACCGGGTCATCGCCGACCCGTCCTCGGACGGCGCGGCCCGGGCGAGCGCCCAGCAGGACCTCTGGCACTACACGATTGCGAAGATGGTCGATGCCTGCATGGCCAACGGCCTCAAGGCCTTCTACGGCCCGTTCGGCGACTTCTCCGATGGGGATGCCTGCGAGGCCCAGTTCCGCAACGCCTTCCTCATGGGCTGCGCCGGCGCCTGGACCCTGCATCCGAACCAGGTCGCCATCGCCAAGCGCGTCTTCGCCCCCGATCCGGCGGAGGTCGCCTTCGCGGTGCGGATCGTCGAGGCGATGCCGGACGGCACCGGCGCGGTGATGCTCGACGGCAAGATGCAGGACGACGCCACCTGGAAACAGGCCAAGGTCATCGTCGACCTCGCCCGGCTGGTGGCCGAGAAGGACCCGGAATTGGCCAAGACCTACGGCCTGAAGTGACCGATTGCCCGAAGTGACCTGCGGCCTGAACCGGGACGGTTTCCGGTGGATCCCCTCTCCCCGCATGCGGGGAGAGGGGGGAGCGGCGGCTTCCGAGACGGCTCCTTGCGGTGCGGCGTCGCAAAGCCGCCGATGACAAGAGGTCCGAGGGTGCTTATTTTGGTTCCATGACCGACACGATTTCATCCGAACCGATGATGCGCACCGCCAAGTTCGGCCTCGGCGCCGTGGTGCGCCACCGGATCTACCCGTTCCGCGGCGTCGTCTTCGACGTGGACCCGGTCTTCGACAACACCGAGGAATGGTGGCTGGCGATTCCCGAGGAGGTCCGGCCGCGCAAGGACCAGCCGTTCTACCACCTCCTCGCCGAGAACGCGGAGAGCGAGTACGTGGCCTATGTCTCCGAACAGAACCTCGTTCCCGACACGTCCGGCGAGGCCCTGCGCCACGCCGGCATTCCGGAGGTGTTCGAGCGGGACTCGGACGGCGCCTACCGCCTCCGGAGCGCGCACGCGAACTGAGCGCCGGACAGCCCGTCGGCACGGGGCTCCCTCGTCGAGGACGCGCATGAAAAAAGGCCGGGCGGTGGTGAGCCCGGCCTTTTCTCGTCCGTGAAACGGGTCCGTTGCCTGGTATCAGGGCTTCGGAGCGGCGGTGCCGGCGGCGGCACCGGCGGCGTTCTGCTTCTCGAGGTTCTTGCGCATGTCTTCGCTGCGCTTCTCGAGCTCGGCCTGGAGCTTCTTCTGCTGCTCCTCCAGCACCTTCGGATCCACGGCCGGACCATCGAAGGCCTTGCCGAAGCCGGCCAGCGGCACGGCGAAGGTCACTTCGCGCTGGGCCTGGTTCTGGACGCTGATGTTGAGGGTGGTGCCCTTCTTGAGCGCATTCACGAGATCGGCGCCGACATTGCCGGCCTCGGCAAAGCAGCCGTTGGGGAAGCACACGGCGAACTTGCCCGGGGTCGCCTGCTGGCCGTCGACGGTGAAGCGGATGCCGGGGCCGAGGAGCAGGCCGAGCGGCAGCAGATAACGCACCACGCGCACGCTCTGCTGGGCGTTCTTCATGTCGTAGACCGCCACGGCGAGGACCGGCTGGCCCTGGTCGGAGACGAAGTCGCGGGTCGTGTAGCAGACGTCGGTGCTGGTGTTCTGGTCCTTGCCGCAGACCTTGGTCCAATCGGCCTGGGACGGCTCGGACTTCACGGCGACGATCTGCGGGCCGGCCGGCTGCTGGGCGGCCGGGGTCTGGGGGGCCGGAGCCGCCGGGGCCGGGGCAGTCGGAGCGGCGGCCTTGCCCTTCGGAGCCTGGGCGAAGGCCGGTGCCGCCAGGCCCGCATTGCCCATCATGCCGGCCAGGGCGAGAATCGCGGCGGCGCGCATCGGGCGCGCGGGACGGTTGGCAAAGAACATCAGCTCTGACCCCTTGGATATCGCGAATGACGAAGGAATGCTGCGGCTCTCGAGCCCAGCAAGACGTTTCCTGAACTCGATGGTGCGGATCGAAACCCGCGGACGGTGTTCGGTCGAGCCCTCGCCGCCCTGGTCCGCGCGGTCAAGCCCTCGGCGCGCGCAAATTGCCCGTTCCCGGAGCTTGGATGGCCAACCTGGCCCGCCAAGGCGCCGGACGGGGCGCTGAACGTCTCGAACCCGCTCGAACGACCGGGCGGCCTGCTTCCCTGCGGAATGCGGCGAAGACATGACACCTGTCTCGTCCGGAGAAGCCCGATCGTCCCCGTTCCGCTCCTCGGCACGCATCGTCGTCCGCCGAACGCGCCGAGGCCGGCCATCGGTGGGGATCGGCGTCGCTCGGTCTTAAGCAAGATTTAACCCTAACCGTTCATGACCGGAGGGCACGAGGAGTCGATGCGCGCGGGGAGTTGAGGCGGAGGTGTCGGCGCAGCCAGCGATCATGTCCTTTCGTGACGCCCTCCCCCTCGACGTACCGGCGGACGGGCCCGCTGCGCCGAGCCGGCGGTCGGAGACCATCAGGCCCGGCCTGTGCACCTTGCTGGCGGCGACCGCCCACGCCGATCCCGCCCGTGTCGCCTTCGTCGATCCGAAGGACAAGGCCGCATGGTCCGGGCGCGCGCCCATCACCTGGACCTATGGGGCCGCGGCCGAGATCGTCGCGCGCCTCGCCAGCGGAATGCGACAATGGCGCCTGGCTCCGGCCAGCCGCGTCGGCCTCATCGCCGCTCCTGGGTCCGAGACCCTGCTGTCCTACCTCGCCATCGAGGCCGCGGGCCATATTCCCTGCCTGCTGCCCCTGACATGGGACGAGGATGCCCTCGTGGCCGGCATCCAGGCCGCCGGTATCCAGGCGGTGCTCACCCAGTCCCAGGTCGCGGGAACGCTGCCGGCCGAGTGCCTGCGCCAGGCGGCCGTGCGCTATTTCGGACTGCGCTACCTCGCCGCCTTCGGGCCGGAGGTGCCCGATGGCGTCATCAGCCTCGACGGCATGGTCCTCGACGGACGCGGCGGTCCGTTCGCACCGGAGAGTGCCGGGCTCGTCACCTTCGCCGCCGCCGATCCCGCACAGCCCGTCTATCGTCCCGCCGATGCGCTGATCGCCACCATCGCCGTCCATCTCGCCACGGCCCGGATCGCCCCGCGCGAGCGCATCCTGACCCTCCTCGCTCCGGTGGATCTGAGGGGGCTCGTCACCGGTCTCGGCGCCGCCCTCGTGGCGGGGGCCGGCCTGGAGATGTTCGGGCCGTTCGATGCCGGCCGCTTCGCCGAAGCCCTGGCCCGGCCGGGGCCGACCCATCTCGTCGCGCCGGCCGCCCTCGAACGCAATCTGGCCGCGAGCCGCAGCCCTGACGGGCTCGATTCCGTCGTGCTGGCCCATCGGTTGCCGACCCGCCTTCATGCCCGGCTGCTGGCGCCGGCCTCCGGCCATGGTCCGCAACGGGTGGTCGATGTCCTCGCCTTCGACGAATCGGCCCTCCTCACCGCCTCGCGGGCCGACGGGGATCTCGCTCACTTCCTCGCGGACGCTCACCCGCTGGCGCCGTTTCCGGCCCTGCTCGATATCGCCCGGGACGAGGACGGGCGATTCGCTTTCCGGGGGCGCGCCTCCAAGGCCAGCCCATTGCAGCGCGGAATTCCGCCGGACAAAGCCGCCGATCTCTGGAGCGCGGTGCCCTTCGCGGCGAAAATATTTGCCGGCCGAGCAACCGAGATCGTGCGCTACTGAGCGTCCCGGCATCGGGTTTTGCCCAACATCCACCGCTTTCACGCACGGGTGCGCGGCGGGCGCGAACGGCCGGGATCCGGAGGATCTGACAAAGGAAATCCGCTTTTTAGAACAGTATCTTGCCGCGATCCTCCGATGTGCGATGTGAAGGGAGCCGAGGGCGTCACGTCGCCGCCCGACCCTGAGCGATCGACCGGGTGTCAGGAGTATTTTCGCCCCGCAGCCGGCGAACCATCCGGGCTGACGTGTGTTATCGCACAGGTCCCTTCCCAAGGGGCGATTGATGGGCTAACCCTGACAGTCATGAGTGCGCTGCAACAAGTGTTGGTCGTCGATGATGGTCACCGCGCCATCGATCACTCCCTCGCCGCCGAGCTCGCCGAGCTGGGTTATGCGAGCGTGACCGCATCCCTCGAGGCCGCCGACGACGTTCTCGCCGTCATCGCCCGCCCCGCGGCCATCCTCCTTCAGACCTCGTCCCGCCTCGACCCGGCCTATGCCATGCTCTCGGATCGCCTGCGCGAGCAGATGCAGCAGGCGGGCATCCCCGTGATCGTCATCGATGGTGTGACGGGACGTGGCGGCGGTTCCGCGATCGACCTGCAGAGCCGCATCGGACCCTATGTCCTGAACGAGCCGGATCTCTGAGACAGACGATGAGATGGTCGTTGTAAGCGGCTCATCAAGAATAAGAATTTATCTGCGAGGCGGGCCGTTGGGTCCGCCTTTTTTCGATGGTCCGGCGTGATGCCGTTCAGGCCGCCTTCTTCTTCGTCGCGCGGGCGATCTTCGACAGTTCGCGCAGGATCGAGGTCGTGATCTTCAGGCGCTCGGGGATGGAATCGAGCTCGCGGATGAACACGATGCTCATGTCCGGACGCACCTTGGCGAAGGAGGCCTGCCCCCCGACGAAGGCTACCAGACCCTGCGGGTTGGCGAAGGACTTGTCGCGGAAATGCACGACGACCCCCTTCGGCCCGGCCTCGACCTTCTCCACGTTGGTGTCGCGGCACAGGATCTTGATCGTGACGATCTTGAGAAGCTGCTCCACCTCCGGCGGCAGCGGCCCGAACCGGTCGATGAGTTCGGCCCCGAAGCTCTCCATCTCGGCGTCGTTCTCCAGGGTGGAGAGCCGGCGATAGAGGCCGAGGCGGACGGTGAGGTCCTCGACGTAATCCTCGGGAATCGTGACGGGGGCGCCGAGCGCGATGGTGGGCGACCACGCCTCCTCCACCGGTTCCTCGATGCCGGCCTTCAGGGCGGTGACGGCATCCTCCAGCATCTGCTGGTAGAGCTCGTAGCCGACCTCCTTGATATGGCCGGACTGGGCGTCGCCCAAAAGGTTGCCGGCGCCGCGGATGTCGAGATCGTGGGACGCGAGCTGGAAGCCGGCGCCTAGGGTGTCGAGGGTCTGGAGCACCTGCAGGCGCTTCTCCGCCTGCACGGTGAGCTGCTTGTTGGCCGGCGTCGTGAACAGGGCGTAGGCGCGGGCCTTGGCGCGCCCGACGCGCCCGCGCAGCTGGTAGAGCTGGGCGAGGCCGAACATGTCGGCCCGGTGCACGATGAGGGTGTTGGCGGTGGGGATGTCGAGGCCGGATTCGACGATGGTGGTGGAGAGCAGCACGTCGAACTTGCCCTCGTAGAAGGCGGTCATCACGTCTTCCAACTGGCCCGCCGCCATCTGGCCGTGGGCCACCGCCACCTTGGTCTCGGGCATCTCTTGGTCGAGGAAGCGCTTCACCTCCGCCAGGTCCTCGATCCGCGGCACCACGTAGAAGGACTGGCCGCCGCGATAGCGCTCGCGCAGCAGGGCCTCGCGGATCATCAGCGCGTCGAACGGGATCACGAAGGTGCGCACCGCGAGGCGGTCCACCGGCGGCGTCGCGATGATCGAGAGCTCGCGCACCCCCGTCATGGCGAGCTGGAGGGTGCGGGGAATCGGGGTCGCCGACAGGGTGAGCACGTGCACGTCGGCCTGGAGCGCCTTGAGGCGCTCCTTGTGGGCCACGCCGAAATGCTGCTCCTCGTCGACGATGATGAGGCCGAGATCCTTGAAGGTGATGTTCTTGGCCAGCAGCGCATGGGTGCCGACGACGATGTCGACGGTGCCGGCGGCAATGCCGGCCCGGTTCTGTTTCATCTCGGCGGCGGAGACGAAGCGCGAGAGCTGCGCCACCTGCACCGGCAATCCCTTGAAGCGCTCGGCGAAGGTCCGAAAATGCTGGCGCGCCAGCAGGGTGGTGGGCACCACCACGGCGACCTGCTTGCCGCCGAGGGCGCCCGCGAAGGCGGCGCGGAGCGCCACCTCGGTCTTGCCGAAACCGACATCGCCGCAGACGAGGCGGTCCATGGGGCGGCCGGCATTGAGGTCGGAGAGGACGGCGTCGATGGCGGTGGCCTGGTCCTCGGTCTCCTCGAAGACGAAGCGGGCGGCGAACTCGCCGTAGAGCCCGTCCGGGGCCTGGAGGCGGGGGGCCTGCCGCACGAAGCGCTCGGCCGCGACCTTGATGAGCTGGCCGGCCATCTCGAGGATGCGCTTCTTCATCTTGGCCTTGCGGGCCTGCCAGGCACCGCCGCCGAGGCGGTCGAGGGCGACCTCGGCATCCTCCGAGCCGTAGCGGGTCAGAAGTTCGATATTCTCTACCGGCAGCAGCAGCAGGCCGCCGGCATACTGGATCTCCAGGCAATCGTGCGGTGCGCCCGCCGCCGTCACCGTCTTCAGGCCGACGAAGCGGCCGATGCCGTGATCGGCATGGACCACGAGGTCGCCCGCCTGGAGCGCCTGCACCTCCAGGATGATGTCCTGCGGCCGCTTCGACTTGCGCTTCTGGCGCACCAGCCGGTCGCCGAGGATGTCGCCCTCCGAGATCACCGCGAGCTTGTCGACGGTGAAGCCGGATTCCAGGCCCCAGACCGCCACGGCGACGTCGGTGCCGCGCTTCAGGGCGTTCACCGCCGTGAGCGTGTTGATGGCGACCGGCTTCTTCAGGCCGTGATCGGCCAGAACGCCGCAGAGGCGGTCGCGGGAGCCATCGGACCAGGATCCCAGGATCACGTGATGACCGGATCCCTGGAGCTCCTTCACATGGGCCACGGCGGCGTCGAACACGCTGGCCGTCTCGTCGGCGCGTTCGGCGGCGAAGTTGCGCCCCGCCTTGCCCTCGCAGTCGATGGTCAGGCGCTCCGGGCTTTCGGGCACCGCGAAGGGCGAGAGCCGCGCGACGGAGGAGGCGGCCACCCGCTCCTTCCAGTCGTTCTGCGTCAGGTAGAGCGACGAGGGCCTGAGCGGCTTGTAGGGCGCGACGCCGGTGGACGGCGTCTTCATCGCCTCCGCGCGGGCGTCGTAATAATCGCGGATCAGGGTGAGCCGCTCGGCGACCGCCTCCTCGGCCTGCGCGTCGAAGACCAGCGGGACGCCGGGCACGTAGTCGAACAGGGTGTCGAGATGGTCGTGGAACAGCGGCATCCAGTGCTCGAGGCCGGCATAGCGCCGTCCCTCGCTGATCGTCTCATACAGCCGGTCGTCGCGGGTCGCCGCGCCGAAGGTGGCGACGTAGCCCTGGCGGAAGCGCCGGATCGTCTCCGTGGTCAATTGCACCTCGCTCATGGGAACGAGGTCGAGGGAGCGCAACGACCCGACCGTGCGCTGGGTCTCCGGGTCGAAGGCGCGGATCGATTCGAGGGTGTCGCCGAAGAAGTCGAGGCGGATCGGGTTCGGCAGGCCGGGCGGCGACAGGTCGAGGATGCCGCCGCGCACGGCGTATTCGCCGGTGTCACGCACCGTCCCCGTGCGCAAGAACCCGTTGGCCTCGACCCAGGCGGTGACGGTGTCCATCGGCACCACGTTGCCGATCGCCGCCGAGAAGGTCTCCACCGCGATCTTCTCTCGGGGAGGCACCCTCTGAATCAAAGCGTTGACGGTGGTGCAGAGGATGCGCGGCTGCTCCTCGGAGGAGCGCGAGCGCGAGAGCCGCGACAGGGCGGTCATCCGCTGGGCGGCGATGGCCGAATTCGGCGAGACCCGGTCGTAGGGTTGGCAATCCCAGGCCGGGATGCTCATCACCTCGATCTCGGGGGCGACGAATTTCAGCCCGGTCTGGAAGGCGTTCGAACGCCCGGAATCACGGGCCACATGCACCAGCACCGCCGGCCCCTCGAAGCTCCGGGACAGGGCGCGGGCGAGATCGGCCACCACGACGGCATCGAACCCTTCGGGCACGTTGGCGAGCGTCGGGCTGTCGCCCCGCTTCAGCGCCTCGAGCGCACGGGCGAGGGCACCGGATTTCGGCAGGGCGAACCGCGCCGTCTGGGGCTTCGGGGCGGGAGCTTTGGGCTGGGGCTTGGCCATCGGGTCGGGGTTTCGAACTCATGGAAAAGTGGGACGCAACGCGCCTCCCTCCCCCCTGTGGGGAGGGACCGAGGGTGGGGGTGGTTGGGCGACCCACCGACTGCGGTGTCGAGCGGCGCTACCCCCACCTCCGGCTCCTCCCCACGAGGGGGAGGAGAGCCCCGCATCGCCTGGACCGCTAGTGAATCGGCGCGTCGTGCTTATGGAACGCCTGGAGGCGGCGGTATACCGGCGTGTCGTAGTTCTGCGGCGTCTCGTCCTCGCCGGTGAGCCAGCGGAACAGGTCGCGGTCGGGCACCTCGATCAGGGCCTCGAAGGTGGTCAGCTCCTCCTCGCTCAGCGTGCCGATCTCGGCATCGGCGAAGCGGCCCATGATCAGGTCCATCTCCCGCATGCCGCGGTGCCAGGCGCGGAAGAGGGTACGGCGGCGGCGCGGATCGAGGTCCGCGCTGGTGCGGGTGGTTCCGGACATGGGGTCAGCCTGTGATGCTGCGATCCCGGGATCCGGTGATCCCGGGACGGGGGAAACTGTGCGCGGCCCGGTGCCGCGATAGCGGCGGAGGGCCCTGCTGTCGTCTATATAGACCCGCGCGGCGGCATCACCATCTCCGTTCGCGCGGCTCAACCGGCTTTGCATGACAGACGAACCCCGCCCGCCGCTCCTCCGCCCCAGCATCCTCGACCCGCTCTTCGCAGAGGCCCGGACCCTGCCCGGCGTCGGCCCGAAGATGGCGCCGATGATCGAGCGGCTGCTCGGTACCCCGGAGCAGCCCGCGCGGATCGTCGATCTGCTGTTCCACCTGCCGCAGGGCGGGGTGGCGCGCACGATGATGGGCTCCATCGCCGAGGCGCCGCCGGGCGAACCGGTGACGCTGGGCGTCACGGTGACCGGCTATCGCCCGCCCCAGGCCGGGACGGGGCGGCGGCCCTTCCGGGTCCTGGTGGAGGACGGCACCGGGGACATCACCCTCGTCTTCTTCGGCATGCCCCAGGCCCGCGTGGAGAAGATGCTGCCGCTGGGCGCCCATCGCTACATTTCCGGCCGCATCGACCTTTGGGACGGGCACCGGCAGATGGTGCATCCGTCGCGGATCGTGGACGAAGCCGGGCTCGCCGCCCTCCCCGCGGTGGAACTCGTCTACGGCGCCACCGAGGGGCTGACCTCGCGGGCGATCTCGAAACTCGCCCATTCCGCCCTCGACCGTCTGCCGACATTGCCGGAATGGCAGGACCCGGCCTGGCTCGCGCGGGAGGGGCTGCCGGGTTTCGCAGACGCGCTGAGGGCCGAGCACCGGCCCGAGAGCGCCCCGCCCGCTCCCGCGAGCGACGGCGTCGCGCCCCGCACCCCGGCGCGGCGGCGCCTCGCCTATGACGAACTCCTCGCCTCGCAGCTGGCGCTCGCCCTGATGCGCGCCCGCAACCGCCGCGCGCCCGGCCGGGCCAATGCCGGGGACGGGCACCTCAAGGACCGGATCGAAGCCGCCCTGCCCTTCGCCCTCACCGGCGCCCAGGCCCGCGCCGTCACCGAGATCCGCGCGGACCTCGCCTCCGACCGGCGCATGCTGCGCCTGCTCCAGGGCGATGTCGGCTCCGGCAAGACGGCGGTGGCGCTGCTGGCCATGGCCTCGGCGGTGGAGGTGGGCCGTCAGGCGGCCCTGATGGCACCCACCGAGATCCTGGCCCGCCAGCATTTCGAGCGCCTGACCGGGCTCGTCGGACCCTTGCGCCTGCGCCTCCTCACCGGGCGCGACAAGGTCTCCGAGCGCCGCGCGACCCTCGCCGACCTCGCCGACGGACATATCGACATCGTGGTCGGCACCCACGCCCTGTTCCAGGACAGCGTGGTGTTCAAGGATCTCGGCGTCGCCGTGGTGGACGAACAGCACCGGTTCGGTGTCCACCAGCGCCTGGCGCTCGGCGCCAAGGGGGCGGCGGTGGACATCCTGGTGATGACCGCGACGCCGATCCCCCGCACCCTGGCGCTCACCTGCTTCGGCGACATGGATGTCTCCGTCCTCGACGAGAAGCCGGCCGGGCGCCAGCCCATCGCCACCCGCCTCGTCTCCACCGATCGCCTCGACGAGGTGGTGGCGGGATTGGGCCGGGCGCTTGCCGCCGGGGACAGGGTCTACTGGATCTGCCCGCTGGTGGCGGAATCCGAATATGTCGACCTCGCCGCCGCCGAGGACCGCTTCGCCGACCTGCGGCAGGAATTCGGCGAGGCCGTCGGCCTGATCCACGGCAAGATGCCGGGGCCGGACAAGGACGCCGCCATGGAGCGGTTCGCCGCCGGCGAGACGAAGATCCTCGTCTCCACCACCGTGGTGGAGGTGGGCGTCGACGTGCCCGAGGCGACGATCATGGTGATCGAGCATGCCGAGCGCTTCGGCCTCGCCCAGCTGCACCAGCTGCGTGGTCGGGTGGGGCGTGGCGCCAAGGCCTCCACCTGCCTGCTGCTCTATCGCGGGCCCCTGGGGCAGGTCTCGCGCGCCCGCCTCGAGATGATGCGCGAGACCGAGGACGGCTTCCGCATCGCCGAGGAGGACCTGCGCCTGCGCGGCGAGGGGGAGGTGCTGGGCACCCGCCAATCGGGGGTGGCCGCCTTCCGGCTCGCCAGCCTCGAGAGCGATGCCGCCCTGCTGGAGGTCGCCCGCGACGACGCGCGGCTCATCGTCGAACGCGATTCCGGCCTCAGGTCCGAGCGCGGACAGGCGCTGCGGGTGCTGCTCTACCTTTTCGAGCGGGACGCGGCGATCCGGCTCCTCGGAGCCGGCTGAGGTGATTCGCCGGCTGAACGACGCTGAAGGATTTGCGGACAATTGCGACGATCGGCAGGGGCGGAGCCTGCGCAATCTGCCTCCGCCGGGCCATGGCGTCGCAGCCAGGAAGAGGAAATTTCTCCCTCGAATCAGCGGCTTGAGAAGGATCGCACCACTGCCCGGCGGGCGGATGGTGCGGTGCCGCACGGACTTCCTGAACTTGAAATGAACGTATTCTCCCCTTAACTGAACATGAACGAACGGCCCGCCACACTGGGCTGCCACACAGTTTTCAGGAGGATGGATATGTCTGCCGGACTGTTCCAAAACCTGCCGGGTGCCCACGAAATGGGAAGTGCCGAGGCGCTTCCGAGCGAGCCCTGGCTGCTTCCGATTTCGGATGGCAAGGAGCCTGCGCTGAAGACGACGGACGATGTCCTCCTCGCGGTCCGTCAATCCGCCCGCCCCTTCCGGATCGCCGCGAACGCGCTGATGGCGCTGCTCTTCGTGGCCGTCACCGCCCAGGTCGCCACGGGCTGGGGCGGCTCCACCGCCCCCCACCGTGCCACCAGCCAGATCGCCGACGCCTCGCCTCCGACGCTTCCCGTCGAGAAGGCATCGATGACGGTTCACAACTAGCCGTGCGAATCTGATCGATGATGCCACGCAACGGCTCTCAGCCGCTGCGTGGATCCATGAACGCGGCAGCTTCCTCGAATGGCGGATACGTCATGGTGGCATCGGAAGCCCGACCTCGTCGCGGAGGTGCTCCTCTATCCGAACTCAGAAGGTGGCAAAACAAAAGCCGCCACGCTGGGCTTCCAGTGCCCCTGTTTTACAACAATGGATGCGCGACACGGCGGTTGGGATGCTCGACTTCTACTTGGTGATGTGCCGTTCGAGCCGGGCACGAAGCGGAGAGTAGGCTTTATCTTTCTTTCGAAAGAGGGCGCGGAGGCAGTGAGGTTGGCTGGACGGTTCTATCTTTGGGATGGGCGTTTCGTAGGTGAGGCCACTATCCCGGGCTGAGTCCGGTTGCCCTGGCAACGAGCCATGTGTTCAGCATTCGCCTAACCGGCTGCCTTTCGGGTTGCTGCGTCAGACCGATCTCTCGATAACTTTATCCTTTTGGCCAGACGCAGCCTCCATTAGCGCATCGGCCTCGGCGGAATGGACAGCCCCAGCCTGAGCCGAGCGGATCGAGGCCGCCATGGCCTGCAGCCTGACCTGCGGGTCCTCCGGCTGGATCACCCCCGCCGACATGACGAGCTTGGCCGCGTCGTCGATGCTCATGGGGACTTCGATGATGTCCGCCCTCGGCAGGTAGAAGAAGAACCCCGTGGTGGGGTTGGGCGCGCAGGGCAGGAACACCCCCACATGGTCGTTCTCCTCGCCGAGCGCGGTCTGCACGTCGGGACCGGCCGGCGCCGAGACGAACACCACCGACCATGTGCCCTTCACCGGGAACTCCACCAGCCCGACGGTGCGGAACGACGTGCCGTTGGCCGAGAACAGCGTCTCGAAGATCTGCCGCAGGCCCTTGTAGAGGCCCGAGATCACCGGCGTGCGCGCCAGCAGCACCTCGCCGAACTCCACCACGCTGCGGCCGACGAGATTGGCGGTGAGGAAGCCGAGCAGTGTCACGGCGATGAAGGCGATGACGAGGCCGAGGCCCGGAATCGAGAAGGGCAGGTAATGGTCCGGCAGGTAGCTCGCCGGCACCAGGGGCTTCACCCAGCCGTCGATGAGGCTGATGAACCACCACGTGATGTAGATCGTGATCGCCAGCGGCCCGGCGACGATGATGCCGGTGAGGAAGTAGGTCCGCAGGCGGCTCTTCTTGCTCACCCGAGGCGGCGGCCGTGCTCCGGCGGGGTCTGGTTCCGGCAACGGGGTGAGCGTTTCGCGCACGGGCGGCCTGTCTCGTGGGAGGCCGATCGTCAGCCTGCAGGACAAGGGTTAGCGGGTCGGGCGTGTCACCTCAAGCGCGCGGACGACACGCCCCCGGCCGGACGATCGGAGGGCTGGATCACGGTCTGGTCTCGCCGAGCGCGGCCTCCGCCGCCAGCGCCCTCTCCTTCCATGCATCCCGCTCCGCCAGGGCCTCCTTGAGCCCGCACGGCGCTGGCGGAGGCCAGGGCCTGCGCCCGTTCGCGGGCGCGGGTCTCGCCGGCCATCTGGACCTTGAGGTCGCGCGGCGTTGCCATGGTCGTGTCCGTTCTCGTCGGTGAGGGAAGCCACAGGATGCCCCGCCAACGCCCGCTCCGCCAGATCCATGACGTGACGCGAGGCGCGGAAGGGCAGTCCCGCCGGGCGGCACGATTGGCTCAGGGCGACGGATGCGGGTCGTTGGCCAGGCGGATCGGTTCGCCGTGCGGGGTCGCGGCGGCGGCGCGGAGGAAGGCGTCGCTGCGGGCCTGAACGCTCGCGGAATCGGTGACGCCGCGTTCGGCGAGCAGTGTCTCCAGGGTCGCGAGCCAGCGTCCGTAATCGGCCGCCGCTTCCGGCTTCCCCTCCGGCCGGAGGGTGCGTCCGAGGGCGTGGGCCCACTCCTCCGGCGTGAACAGGCCCCGTTCCTGCAGGGCGACCACGAGGGCGAAGACCTGCGCCTCCCAGGGCTCCGCGAACGGTCCCGGCTCGTCCGACCGCCACGTGGCGGTCATCGCGGCGTCCCCGGCAGCAGATATCCCTCGAAGGCGGCGACCGTGACGCGTCCGCCCGGATCGGCGCTCGCCCCCCACAGTTCGGTGGCCTCGAACCCCACCGTGTAGAGCCATTGCGGCGGGGCATCCCGGCCCTCGGCGCTGGCATCGGGCAGGACGAAGGCGCCGTGGACCCGCTCGATGACGCCACGCCGTCCGCGGACGTAGCGGGGCAGGCGGGTGTGGCCGGAGGGGTGGTCGTTGCGGGTCAAGACGGGGTCGCGTACCGCATATAAGGCCGGCGCATCCGGAGGCCGGTCGCTGGGGAATCCCGCCGAAAAGCGGGGCGCGATCTCCTCGGCATGCAGCACGCGTCTCACCGGGCTCGCCGGCCCCGCGCTGACGCCCGCGGCGATTTCCTCTTGCGTGGCAAGGCCATGGGCGACGATCTGTGCTTCGAGGGCGGCGAGCCAGATCTCGTAATAGCTCGACGCGAGGTACTCCGCCGGGGGCAGCGATTCCCGCGCGGCGCGGCTGCCGTCCAGGGTCCAGGTACCGGTATAGCCCATCGCCATGGCAAGGGCGAACACCCGCCGCTCCCACCCCCCATGGAAGACCGGTTCGTCCGCCTCCGGCATGACGGGGCCGAATCCGTGGGCGCCGCCGAGATCCTGCGCTCCGTTCATCGGCCGGCCTCCGGGGCGAGGGGCACCCCTGTGCCGATCATGGAATCGCGCGTGACCAGGGCGGCGAGTTCGGCCTCGCTCAGGGATTCGGTGCCGGCGGGCCGCAGGGGCAGGACCATGAAGCGGGTCTCGGCGGTGGAATCCCACACGGTGATGCGGGTCGCCTCGGGAAGGGTCAGGCCGAACTCGGCCAGGACGCCGCGCGGGTCGATGACGGCGCGGGCGCGATAGGGCGGTGCCTTGTACCAGACCGGCGGCAGGCCGAGCACGGGCCAGGGATAGCAGGAGCACAGGGTGCAGACGACGAGGTTGTGGCTGTCGGCCGTGTTCTCGACCACCACCATGTGCTCGCCGCCGCGTCCCCCGATGCCGAGTTCCGCGATGGCCGGCGTCCCGTCGGCGAGGAGCCGTTCGCGATAGGCCGGATCGGTCCAGGCGCGGGCGACCACACGGGCGCCGTTATGGGGGCCGATGCGGGTCTCGTACATCTCGATGAGGGCTTCGAGGGCGTCCGCCTCGACGTAGCCCTTCTCGAGTAGCAGCGATTCCAGCGCCCTCACCCGCGCTTCGATGGGGGTGAGGCTGCTGCCATGCGCGTGGCCCGGATGGTCGTGGTGATGATCGTGATCCTGCGCCATGGCGTCTCGTCCTGAACTCGGAACGGTCGTCGCGTCGGTTGTCCGGCCGAAGGCCGGCGAGCACGAGGCGCGCCGGGCGATGTGAGACGGCCAGTCTGCGACCGGAGAGGGGCCGTGTCGACACCGCTCAGAAGGCCATCAGCGGACGGCCTCGATGGCCTCCCGCGCGTCGTGATGATCCTCCGCCGTGGCCTCGGGCTTGTCCTGCCGGGCGGGAGCATGGGGGGCGGCGCAGAGGCTGACGGAGATCGGAAAATGATCGGAGCCGACATCGGGCAGCCGCTCCATCCCGCCGAGCAGGAAATGCTCGCTGAAGAAGACGTGGTCGAGGGGCCAGCGCATCACCGGCCATTGCGCGTGGAAGGTCGCGAACAGGCCGCGGCCCCGGCGCGGATCGAGCAAGCCGCTGATATTCTGGAATAATTGGGTCGTGCGGGACCACGCCACGTCGTTGAGGTCGCCGGCGACGATGGTCGGTCCCCGGCCCTCGGCGACCTCGCGGGCGACGATCACGAGTTCGGCGTCGCGGGGCGCGCTGCTATGGCCGGGATGGGGGGGGCGCGGGTGCAGGCCGTAGAGCGTCGCCGTCTCGCCGTCCGGCAGCAGCACCCGCGTGCGCAGCGACGGCACGTCGTCCTGGAGCAGGAAGCGGATTTCTGGGCCGCGCAGGGGCAGGCGCGAGTAGAACAGCAGGCCGTAGGTGTTGTCCTGCGGCTGCTCGACCCTGTGGGGGTAGCGTTCGCGCAAAGGCGCCATGGCCGCCTGCCACCCGGAATCGGTCTCCAGCAGCAGGACGAGATCGGGCGAGCGCTGCGTGACGAGATCGAGGGCCGCGCCGAAATTCCGGTTCGATTGCAGGACGTTGAGGACGAGCAGGTTGAGCCGCGCGCCGGGCTCGCAGGAATCCGCCGATTTCGCCTGGGTGGCGGCGAGCGGCGTGAAGGGCTGGATGTAGCGCACCTGCGTGACCAAAGCCGCCGCCATGGCGATCGCGAGGATCAGCGAGGGCAGGTCCCTGGAGACCAGCAGGAGGCCGACGAGGCAGGCCGCCAGCGCCACCGCGATCTGGAGCCGGGGGAAGTCCAGGCTGCGGACAAAGCCGAGATTAGTCTCGATCAGGGGCAGCGCCGTCGCTGCCACCAGCAGACCGGCGACGCCCTGCAGGGCGAGCGTGAGATACGTCAAACCTGTGTCTCCGCCGCCGCGCCCCCTTCAGGGAGCCGCCCAACCGGGCCATTCAATGAGCCGCCACGCCGTCTCGATCCACCGGCATGCGGCCCCCGCAGCGACCGCCACGCGACCCCCCCCTTCGACCGCCACGCGGCCCCGTTTGGACGACCGCCTGACAATCGACGGATTCCGGTGCCGGTTCCGGCCTATTCCACCGTGACCGACTTGGCGAGGTTGCGCGGCTGGTCCACGTCTTTCCCCATGAACACGGCCGTGTGGTAGGCGATGAGCTGGATCGGCACGGCGTAGACGATGGGGGCCACGACCGGGTCGAGGTCGGGCATGGTCACCGTCGCCATGGTGTCGAGGCCGGCCGCCGCCGCGCCCTTGGCGTCGCCGATGAGGATGATGCGTCCGCCGCGCGCGGCCACCTCCTGCATGTTCGACACCGTCTTCTCGAAGATCGCGTCGTGGGGCGCGATCACGATGACCGGCACGCTCTCGTCGATGAGGGCGATGGGGCCGTGCTTGAGCTCGCCGGCGGCGTAGCCCTCGGCGTGGATGTAGCTGATCTCCTTGAGCTTCAGCGCGCCCTCCAGGGCCATCGGGTAGCTGGTGCCGCGCCCGAGATAGAGCACGTCGCGGGCCTTCGAGACCTCGCGGGCGAGGAGTTCGATCTCCCCCTCCAGCTTGGTCGCGTCCGCCATCAGGCCGGGCACGGTGATGAGGGCGTCGACGAGTTCGCGCTCGCGCTCGGGGCTCAACGTGCCCCGCGCCCGGCCCGCCGCGATGGCGAGGCACAGGAGCACCGTGAGCTGGCAGGAGAAGGCCTTGGTGGAGGCCACCCCGATCTCCGGGCCGGCCAGGGTCGGCACCACGGCCGAGGCCTCGCGGGCGATGGTGGAGGTCGGCACGTTGACCACCGCCAGGGTGTGCTGGCCCTGTTCCTTGGCGTAGCGCAGGGAGGCCAGTGTGTCGGCGGTCTCGCCCGATTGCGAGATGACGAGGGTCAGGCCGGCCTTGTCGAGGGGCGGCTCGCGGTAGCGCGCCTCGGAGGCGACATCGATCTCCACGGGCAGGCGCGCCAGGGATTCGAACCAGTATTTCGCCACCAGCCCGGCATAATAGGCTGTGCCGCAGGCGGTGATCGAGAGCCGCGACAGGTCCTTGAAATCGAACGGCAGGGCCTCGGGCAGGGCGACCCGGCCACCCGCGAGATCGACGTAATGGGCCAGCGTGCGGCCGACCACCTCGGGCTGCTCGTGGATTTCCTTGGCCATGAAGTGGCGGTGGTTGCCCTTCTCCACCCGGTAGGCCTGGGCGACGATGCGTTGGCGCTGGCGCGAGACCGGGTTGCCGTCGATGTCGCGGATCGCGGCGCCCTCGCGGGTCAGCACCGCCCAGTCGCCCTCCTCCAGATAGGTGATCTCTTCGGTGAAGGGGGCGAGGGCGAGGGCGTCCGAGCCGAGATAGGTCTCGCCCTCGCCGAAGCCGATGGCGAGCGGCGCACCGTGGCGGGCGCCGATGAGGAGGTCGTCGTGGCCGGCGAAGATGAAGCCCAGGGCAAACGCGCCGCGCAGGCGCGGCAGGGCGGCGGCCACCGCCTCCACCGGGCCCAGGCCCTTGTCCATCTCGGCGCTGACGAGCTGGGCCACCACCTCGGTGTCGGTCTCGCTCTCGAACCGCACGCCCTTGGCCTGCAACTCGGCCTTCAGCTCGCGAAAGTTCTCGATGATGCCGTTATGGACCACCGCCAGCCGCGCCGTGGCGTGCGGGTGGGCATTGGTCTCGTTGGGGCGGCCATGGGTGGCCCAGCGGGTATGGCCGATGCCGATGGCGCCGGGCAGCGGCTCGTCGCGCAGCCTGAGTTCGAGGTTGGAGAGCTTGCCCTCGGCCCGGCGGCGATCCAGCCGGCCGTTCGCCAGCGTGGCGACGCCGGCCGAATCGTAGCCGCGATATTCGAGGCGCCGCAGGGCTTCGACCACCTGTCCCGCCACCGCCTCATGACCGACGATGCCAACGATTCCGCACATGGTCGTTTCTTCTCATACGAGTGGGCCCGGTCGGGGGGCGGAGGCGATACCGGCCCCCTGCCGTCCCGGATCGGGATCGTCGACAGGCGACCACGCAAGGAGCGGCCCATGCCTTCCAGACCCGCCTTGTATCGGATCAGGACCCCTCGCCGCCAGCTATCCTGTCATCGTGCCGCACGAGGCGCATGACGGGCCTTCATTTTTCACATCAACAACACTTGGCAAAGTCATGCCGAGAAAGAGCTTTATGCGTCTCGGGAAGCATGCTGAAGGTGACGTTTGGGCCGTGCCGCCGTTCGAAATGCGATGTGGGTCGGCGTCATACAGGGTCAGGGCGCCAGTTCACCCATGCTCGTGAGGTGAATCACGCCTTTGCCGGGTAACTCCACACGCAGTTCCAGCTTGCCTCCCGCCGCTTCCACGAACCGACGCAGCGTCGAGAGGTAGAGATCGGTCTGACGCTCCATCTTGAGAACGGCGGGCTGCGTGATGCCCAGCTCCCGTGCGATGTCGTCTTGGTCTGCGTTCGGCAAGCAGACGCAACGCCTTGAGCCCTTCGATCTCGGCCTTCATCTCGTCCGCGCGAGCCTGAATTCGCGCATGACGGTCGGGTGGCATGGCGGCCATCACCTGTTCCATCGTCCGTGCCATTCTATCGCTCCCGCGCTGCCAGATGTTGCTCGAACCGATCGTCCGCCCTGGCGATGAGTCCCTTGTAGAAACGCTTTTGCGCCACCCCGGCCTTGTCGCCTGCAATCAGGAGAATGGCTTGGCGCTCCGAATCGGGCTCCAGTTCAGTGCCTCGTCGCATCGGCGAGGGAGCGGGGGCGCATCAGAGGCCCGCGGATCGCTTGGCCGCCTTGATCGCCTGCAACCCCGCGCGCATCCCGCCGGCCACGCCCTCGATGATGCGCTGGCGGCTGCGGGCGATGGCGAGGGCATCGGCCGGCACCGGGGTGGTGATGACCGAACCCGCGCCGACGATGGCCCCTGCGCCGACGCTCACCGGCGCCACCAGGGCGGTGTTCGAGCCGATGAAGGCCCCGGCCCCGATCTCGGTGCGGTGCTTGTTCACCCCGTCGTAGTTGCAGGTGATGGTGCCCGCCCCGACATTCGCCCCCGGCCCGATCTCGGCATCGCCGAGATAGGTGAGGTGGTTGGCCTTGGCGCCCTCGCCGAGGCGCGCGTTCTTCATCTCGACGAAATTGCCGATGCGCGAGCCGGTCTCCAGCACCGCCCCCGGGCGGAGCCGCGCATAGGGGCCGATCTGGACGCCCCGTGCCAGGGTCGCGCCTTCGAGATGCGAGAAGGCATGGATCACGCAGTGGTCGCCGACGATCACGTGGGGGCCGAACACCACATGAGGTTCCACGAGAACATCCCGGCCCAAGACCGTGTCGACGCTCAAGAAAACCGTTTCCGGCGCCACCAGGGTGGCTCCCCCGATCTGGGCCGCGCGGCGCAGGCGGGCCTGGATCGTCGCCTCGGCGACGCCGAGCTGAACCCGGTCGTTGACGCCCTGCGCCTCGGCCTCGTCCACGGGCACCACCGCCACGGCGAGCCCGTCGTCCACGGCCAGGCCAACCGCGTCGGGCAGATAGTACTCGCCCGCCGCGTTGGCGTTGCCGATCCGCGTGAGGAGGGCGAGGGCATGCGGGCCGGAGAGCGCCATCAGGCCGGCATTGCACAGGGTGACGGCGCGCTCCTCCGCGCTCGCATCCTTTTCCTCGCGGATGGCGACGACCCGTCCGTCCTGCACCAGCACCCGCCCGTAACCGGCGGGATTCTCCGCCGTGAAGGCCAGGACCGCGACCGCCGCCCCGTCCGCCAGGGGCGCGCGCAGGCGGGTGAGGGTGGCCCCCGTGACGAGGGGGGTGTCGCCGAACGCGATGACCACGTCGTCGGAGCCCGCCTCCAGGGCCTCGCGGGCGGCCAGCACCGCATGCGCCGTGCCGAGGCGCTCGATCTGCGGATGGACCGAGGCACCGGGCGCCGCCCGCGCGATCTCGGCGGCCACCGCCTCCTGCCCCGGCTCGACCACCACGGCGATGCGGGTCGCCCCGGCCTCGCGGGCGGCGGCGAGCACATGGCCGAGCATGCTTCGCCCGGCCACCGCATGCAGCACCTTGGGCAGGTCGGAGCGCATCCGCGTGCCCTTGCCGGCGGCGAGAACGATGGCCGTGAGGCTGCGTTCGCCCGTCCTGGCAGTCACGCTCGAAATGCTGGTCTGCGCCGTCATCGTCGCTCCACCGCTGTCGGGCCGGGGGCCGGTTCGCGTCTCGTCCGGCTGCGCTACTGCGTGGCTTGCCGGGTAGCAAGCCTGCGCCGCCGGCAAGCCGGAGGCGCGGACGGAGGTCCGGCCTGCCCCGTCCCGGTCACTGGCTCTTGAGGATCAGGGTGATCAGCACGGCGGCCACGCACACGAACATGACGACCCCGAGGACCAGGCTCGCCAGGGTGGTGGTGGAGATGTAGGTGCCGGCCACGGTTCCCAGCATGCGCGCGACACCGCCTCCCGCCGGGGAAGCGGCGTCACCGGGATGGCCGCACCCCGGGCAGGCGAGGGCCTGCGCGGAGACCTGTCGCGAGCAGGCAGGGCATGGGATGAGCGCCATGAGGTGCCTCGTGTGAGGTGAACGACCCGCGGAATCTGTCACAAGCGCGGCCATTCGGCCAGTCCGAGGCCCTCTCGCCTCCCGCGCCCGTTCCCGGCCGGACGGAGCGATTGTCGGACAATCCGTGTTTCCTTGAACGGTTTCGCCCCCTTACGGCTTAAGGTTGGGTTCAGGCCGCGTCGTGGTAAAGCCGGGACATGCCGCACCGCACCCCGCGCCTTCCCGCGCCGACATCACAGGTCCAATGACGCCGACGATTCCGGGACTTCGCCGCGCCGTGACAGAGCCCCCCTTCGACGATCCCGTGGTGACGGGACCGCAGGACCGGAGCCGCCGGGAGCTTCTCATGCAGGCGGGCGCCGCCGCGCTGGCCATCTCCCTCCCCGCCGCCGCCGGCACCGCCCGGGCGGACGATGCCCCCGCCCTCCCCGCCGCGGGCGCGCCGTTCCTCGGCCATACGGTGCCCGACCTCGCCCGCGCGCTGGCCAAACGCCCCTTCATCGCCCCCCGCACGGACGACCTGCCCGGGTCCCTCACCGGTCTCAACCGCGAGCAGTACAACGCCATCCGCACCGCGCCGGGCAGTGCGGTCTGGGCGGACGGCGCCTTCGGTTTCACCCTCGAACCCCTGCATCGCGGCTCGGTCTTCACCGGCCGGGTGGCCCTGGCCCTGGTGGAGGACGGCACGGTGCGGCCGCTCGCCTACGACCGCTCCCGCTTCGAGGCGGAGGGCGTCGCCCTGCCCGAGTTCAAGGACGATCCCGGCTATTCGGGCCTGCGCATCCGCGCACGGTTCGACGGGGGCGAACTCACCGATTTCGCCACCTTCCAGGGGGCGTCGTTCTTCCGCCTCGTCGCCACCGGCCAGGGCTTCGGCGTCACCGCCCGCGCCCTCACCCTGCGCCCGGCCGATTCCCGCGGCGAGGAGTTTCCGGAACTCCGCGCCATCTGGGTCGAGCGTCCCGGCCCCGGCGGCCCGCTGGTGCTGCACTGCCTCGTCGATTCCCCCTCGGCCACCGCCGCGCTCAGGATGAGCCTGCGGCCGGGCGGCGCGTCGCTCTGCGACGTCGAGGGCACGGTCTTCGCCCGCGCGGCCATCGACCATCTGGGGCTCGGCGGCATGACCACGAGCTACTTCTTCGGCCCCTACGACCGGCGCGGCGCCGACGACGCCCGGGCCGGCGCCTATGCCTCCACCGGCCTGCAGATCCGCACCGGTGCGGGCGAGGCGATCTGGCGCCCGGCCCGCAACCCGGAGACCCTGCAGGTCTCGTCCTTCGTCGATGAGAACCCGAAGGGGTTCGGCCTGATGCAGCGGGCGCGCAGCTACGCCGATTTCGAGGACGACGTGCAGCATTGGGAATGGCGCCCGTCCCTCTGGCTCGAACCCTTCGGCAATTGGGGGCCGGGCGCGGTGACGCTGCTGGAGATCCCGAGCGATTCCGAGTTCAACGAGAACGTGCTCGCCTATTGGCGGCCGAAGGCCAAGCTGGAGGCGGGCGCCGAGTTTCCCTTCGGCTATCGCCAGCACTGGTGCTGGCAGCCCCCCGAGGCGCCCCCCGTGGCCCTCGTCTCCGGGACGCGCAGCGGCAAGGCGAAGGGCGAGGGCAACCGCCGCCTGTTCCTGGTCGATTTCACCGGCGAGGGGCTGTTCGCCGATCCCGACCTGCAGCCGACGCTGCTGACCTCGCCCGGCACGGTGGCGCCCCCCACCCTCTATCGCTATCCCGACCGCAAGACGGTGCGCGTCTCCTTCGAGCTCGATCCGGGCGGCGAGAAGACCTGCGAACTGCGCCTCCTGCTCAAGCGCGGGGATGCCCCCGTCACCGAAACCTGGCTTTACCGGTGGACACCCTGAACACGCACACGCCTCCCCCCGCCGCCCCGGATTCCTTCCGGCCGGCGATGCCCCTCGAGGCGCCGCTGCCCATGCCGGTGCAGGATCTCGACCGCTGGGACCCCGCCTCGGGCCACCGGCCGGCCGGGCCCCTGCGGCGGCCCTGGGCCGCCCGCGCCCTCGTCTTCGGCGGGGCCGCGCTGCTCACCGCCTACGGGGCGCTGGAGATGTACGAGGTCGTCGCGGTCTCGGGCGGGACGACGGCGCTGCAATACGTGCTGCTCGTGCTCTTCACCCTGAACTTCTCCTGGATCGCCCTCTCCTTCATGAGCGCGATCCTCGGCTTCTTCGCGCTCCTGCGCCGTCCGAAGGCGCCGCTGCCGCCGACCCGGCTCGCCTCCCGCACCGCCATCGTGATGCCGGTCTACAACGAGGCCACCGCCCGCACCTTCGCCGCCGTGGAGGCCATGCGGGCGGAGATCGACGCCACGGGCCACGGCGAGGCCTTCGACTATTTCGTCCTGTCGGACTCGACCCTCGGCGATGCCTGGATCGCCGAGGAGCGCGCCTTCCTCGATCTGCGCGCGCGCTGGGGCGAGGATGCGCGGCTCTATTACCGGCACCGGGCGAAGAACCACCACCGCAAGGCCGGCAATATCGGCGACTTCGTCTCCCGCTGGGGCGGGGCCTACGACCACATGCTGGTGCTCGACGCCGACAGCCTGATGACCGGTCGTTGCGTGGTGC
Source organism: Methylobacterium sp. E-045 (assembly GCF_022829685.1). Lineage (GTDB taxonomy): Bacteria > Pseudomonadota > Alphaproteobacteria > Rhizobiales > Beijerinckiaceae > Methylobacterium. Next base: position 4,817 of record NZ_JAKSYE010000099.1, on the reverse strand, counting down.
ATCTGGCCGCCGCCATGGAGGCCGACCCGGATTCCGGCATCATCCAGTCGCTGCCGCTCATCATCAACCGCAACACCCTATTCGCCCGCGTCCAGCAATTCGCCGCCCGCATCTACGGCCCGGTCATCGCCACCGGCCTCTCGGTCTGGTCGGGCCGCGACGGCAATTACTGGGGCCACAACGCCATCATCCGCACCCGCGCCTTCGCGCAAGCCTGCGGCCTGCCCGACCTCAAGGGACAACCGCCCTTCGGCGGCCATATCCTCAGCCACGATTTCGTCGAGGCGGCGCTGATCCGGCGGGCGGGCTGGAGCGTGACCATGCTGCCGGCCCTCCCCGGCTCCTACGAGGAGAGCCCGCCCTCCCTCATCGACGTGGCGGTGCGCGACCGCCGCTGGGCGCAGGGCAACCTCCAGCACAGCCGGGTCATCGGGGCGGCGGGCCTCGCCCTCGCCTCGCGCCAGCATTTCGCCACCGGCATCGCCGGCTACGTCGCCTCCCCGCTCTGGCTCGGCCAGCTCGTGGTCGGTATCGCCCTGGTGCTCCAGACCGCCTATGTCCGGCCGGAATATTTCACGAGCGAGTTCGGGCTCTATCCCGTCTGGCCGCGCTTCGACCCCGTGCGCGCGCTCCAGCTGTTTGGGCTCACCATGGGCATCCTCCTGGCGCCCAAGCTCCTGGGGCTGATCCTCGCCCTCGTCGACGGGCCGGTGCGCCGGGCCTCGGGCGGCGCCGTCCGCCTCGTCCTGTCGAGCCTGATCGAGACGATCCTCTCCGCCCTCATCGCCCCCATCGCCATGCTGATCCAGTCCGGCTCGGTGTTCGAGATCCTGGTGGGGCGCGACACCGGCTGGAACCCGCAGCGGCGCGACGACGGCTCGATTCCCTTCCGCGACATCGTCCGGCGCCACCGCTGGCACATGGTGCTGGGGCTGGTGACCGGCATCGCCGCCTTCGCCATCGCCACCTCGCTGTTCCTCTGGATGTCGCCCACCATCCTCGGCCTCGTCCTGGCGATCCCGATCTCCTGGGCGAGCGGCCAGCTCTCCTGGGGCCTCGCCCTCAAGCGCCTCGGCCTGCTGATGACCCCGGAGGAGCGCGACCCGCCCGCCATCGCGTCGAGCGCCGGGGCGATCGCCGCCCGCAACGCCGAGGCCGGCCTCGACGACGCGGATGCGATCCGCGCCCTCCACGCCGATGCGGGCTTCGCCGAGGCCCATGCCCTGATGCTGCCGGAGATGCCCAAACGCCCCCGCGGCGTGATCGACACCGACCGCGCCCTCGCCCAGGCCAAGGTGGTGGAGGCCGAGACCATCGCCGAGGCCGCCGAGTGGCTCAGCCCCAAGGAGCGCGTGGCCCTCCTGCACGACCGCGCCCTCCTCGACCGCCTCACCCGCCTCGCCCCCGCGTGAGGCGGGAGGATCTTTGGGACCCGGAACCCGGCGCCACGACGGCCTGACGCATCCGCACGGCCGATGCCGGCCCCCCTGCCCGCTCCATCGTCAATTTGGAGAATCATACCAGACCTCGATGAGTCTGACTCATCGAGGTCTGCCCGCGCGACTGCGCGGCGGCGGTCGTCCGCCGGACCTCACTGACCCTGACCTATGGGTCAGAGTCAGTGAGACTTGGTATCAGTCGGCGCTTCCCGCATCGGGCGCCTTGGCCAGGCGGTCGGCCAGGGAGGCCTCGTACTGGATGAGGTCCTTGCCCCGCTTCATCGCCCGGTAGAAGTCCCGCGCCGCCACGGAGGCGGTGATGTCCCGGATATAGGGCGCGGTGCTCGGCACTGCCTCGAGCAATTCGCTCGCCTGGGCCACGAACAGGTTCTCGATCTCCGACACGTCGTCGGAGAGATAGAGCACCGTGAGGGTCAGATAGAGGCGCTTGCAGGCCGTATCGGCCTCGCTCTCCGTGATGATGTCGGATTCGCGCAAGAACTTCGTCATCGTCTCGATGACGAAACTCGACCGCCGGGATCCGTTGCGGATGGCGGCCCCGCCGATCAGCAGCCGCTCGAACGGCTTGAGTTCGATCTTCAGGGGCATGACCGGTCCTTCGGGCTGAGGCGGGATCATCGGTCCGCGCGGTTAACAAGATGTGACCGGCATGGCGAGCGTTGCTTGCGGAATCCGGGATTTCCCCGAAGGGCGCGAAGATGAGGAGAAGGCATCGGATCTCGCACATGTTTCGTTGACCGTTCGCCTTAAGACGTTCGCAACGTCCTCGTGGTTTGGTTACCTCGCACCCAAAAAAGGGTGCTTCCAGATCAGAATGGATCGGACCACATGTCTTCAGGCATTACGCTCACCGCGGCAACGCGCCAGAACCTGCTCTCGCTGCAGGGCACCGCCGACCTGCTGACCACCACCCAGAACCGGCTCTCGACCGGCAAGAAGGTGACCTCGGCCCTCGACAACCCGACCAACTTCTTCACCTCGCAGAGCCTGTCGGCCCGCTCGTCGGACCTCAGCGGCCTGCTCGACGGCCTGTCGAACGGCGTGCAGACGATCCAGGCCGCCAACCAGGGCATCACCTCGCTCCAGAAGCTCGTGGACTCGGCCAAGTCGACCGCGCAGCAGGCGCTGGCCGACAAGAGCGGCGGTAAGGGTACGATCCTCGGCGGCGTTGCCGCGCAGTCGGCTGTTGCGACCGGAACCTCGGCTGTGACGGGTACCCTCGACCTCTCGTCCCTCGCAAAGGACGCGTCGGTGGACATCTCCCTCGATGGCGGCGTCACCAAGAACACCCTGCGCCTCGATTCCTCGACCCTGAAGAGCGTCACCTCCGACACGTCGAAGGTCACCACCGACCAGCTCGTGACGGCCCTGAACGGTCAGATCGCGGCAAACACGAATCTGGCCGGCAAGGTCTCGGCCTCGATCGGAACGAACGGCCGCGTCAGCTTCACCACGACGGATACCGGTGCCGCCGCCAAGCTGAGCGTCAGCGGCTCGCTGAACGCGACCACCGATATCGGCTTCGGCAAGCCTGCCACCACCCCGACGGCGGCGAAGATCGTCGCCGGTGCGGCCCTGGGCGGCACCACCGATCTGGCCAACGGCAAGAGCTCGGTCTTCAGCATCACCGACGGCAACAAGTCCGTTACCGTGACGTTGGATTCGACCACTGCCACCGACAATCTCGGCGGGACCCTCGGGACCAGCGCGACCGACGTCAACGTCATCAAGGCGATCAACAAGCAGCTGTCGGATGCCGGTTCGACCATCACCGCGAAGATCGGCACCACGGCCGATGACGGTGCGGCCGCCAACGGCAAGATCGTGCTGTCCTCGCAGGATCTCGGACCCGACGCGCAGCTCTCGATCAACCCGATCAGCAACACCGCGGGTGGTGCGACTGGTATCGGCTTCTCGACCTTCACGGCCGCCGCCGGAACCCTCGTCGCCCCGGCGGCCAATACGTCAGCGAGCGCGACCGGCAGTGTCGATCTGCGTACGGCCCCCCCGTCGCTCGCCGGTGGCAAGTCCGCGACCTTCACCATCACGGATGCCGGTACGCCCCAGACCATCACCATCGACAGCCGGTCGCTGGATACGGCCGGCACGAACCTCGGCGATGCCGCGACCGGTGCGGCTCTGGGTGACAACCCGACCGGCGCCAAGCTCGTCAGCGCGATCAATGCCGCATTGAAGGCACAGAACAGCGCTGCCGTCGCCTCGATCGATGGCACCACGGGTGGCCTGAAGTTCACCGCCAGCGCAAACAACGTCGCTCTTACCGCGACTGCCACGAACGACACCATCGGACTCGGGTTCGGAGCCTCGGGAGCCACCAGCGGATCCTTCGCCGCCGGCGCCGGCGCCCCGGTCGTCGCCATCATTGCCGGTGGAACCGACGCGTCGGACGGCTCTTCCAAGGCCTCGATCACCGGTGCGACTCCGCCGACGAGCGCCAACAGCGGTATCTACAACACCGGCACGAACAAGTTCGACTTCAGCGGCACCAACCCTGCCCCCAATGCTTCGTTCACCCTCCAGCTCGGATCCGGCGCCTCCAAGCTGATCGATGTCAGTTCGGCGACCGTCGGTAACGGTGCGGCCGTGAGCCAGGCGTCTGTCGCCAAGGCGATCAATGACCAGATCAACGCCGACACGGGTCTTGCCGGCAAGGTCAGCGCGAGCTTCGTCAATAACAAGCTCACGATCCAGTCGACCGCGTTCGGCTCGGATCAGACGCTGACGGTGAAGGCTGCCGGCAGCACCGATATCGGCCTCGGCGTGTCGGGCGCCGTCGCCCAGACCAGCACGGGAACCGACATCGGTGGCGCCAAGGGCACGAGCTCCACGCGTTCCACCCTCGCGACCCAGTACAACAACCTGCTGACGCAGATTTCGCAACAGGCCCAGGATTCCGGTTACAACGGCGTCAACCTCCTGTTCCGCAACAGCAACTCCGCCAACGAGAACACCCTCAAGCTGACCTTCAACGAGAAGGGCACGTCGACCCTCGACATCTCCGGTGTGAAGTTCGATGCCGAAGGTCTGGGCCTCAAGGGAACGACCAACAACTTCCAGTCCGACGACGAGATCAACACGGCACTGAGTCAGTTGACCTCGGCGACGGCCTCGTTGCGCGCCCAGTCCTCGACCTTCGGCTCCAACCTCTCGGTGGTGCAGAACCGTCAGGACTACTCGAAGAACCTGATCAACATCCTCGACAACGGCTCGGCTAACCTGACGAACGCTGACCCCAACGATGAACCCGCCAACGCCCATGCCCTGTCGACCCGCAACTGACTCGTCCTCTCGTCCCTCCCGCTGGCCAACCCCGCCCAGCCGGGCTTCCGCTAGCTC
>NZ_JAKSYE010000085.1 GCF_022829685.1 Methylobacterium sp. E-045 | reverse complement strand
TCAAGGGCACCCGCACCGAGATCGCTCTCTCCGTCCTCGCCTACAACCTGCTCCGCACCATCAACCTCAAGGCCAAGGCCGCCTGATACCAAAAGAGGCCCCGGTCAAACCGGAGCCTCCAATCAGTTCCCACACAGCCTGCCATCGGGGCGGCCCTTTCCAGACTTATGGGGCGATGGCTCAACCGCCGATGCGGTTGGCGAGAACGGCCGAGTGGCCATGCTGGTTGGCGATGTAGGGGAGCGCCTGGTTGGCGAACTCGCGGCCCTGGGCGCTGTCGCCGTTGCGCGAGTAGGATTCGTAGAGGCCGAGGGTGCGGGCGTCGGAACGGGCCTGCTGCTGCACGAAGGTGCGGTCGAAATCGCGGCCGGTGGGGGCGTTCTTGAGGCGGTCGATGCGGGCCTGACCCTCGGGTCCGATGGCGACACGGCGACCGGGCTCACCGGGGGTGTTGTCGATGATGCCGACGCCGCCGAGCACGCCGCCGACGATCTTCGACGCGATGGTGGCCGAGATCGTCACCGGGGCGAGGACGACGCCGACCGGGTTGTCGAGGCGGGTGTCGAAGGGCTGGCTGTCGGAGACGACGGTGCCGCCGGCGGTCAGCGAGGTGCCTTCCGGCAGCAGCGCCTTGGTGGTGGCCTCACGCTCGACCAGCACGTTCTTGGCATAGTTGCGGACGTTCGGGTTGCGCGAACGCTCCAGGGCGATGCGGCTCGACTCGATGCTCACGGCATCCGAACGCAGGGCGGCGGCGCGGAAGGAGGAGGTGTCGCGGGCCTCGGGGGCGTTGGCATCGAACTGGGGGGCGACGCGGATGCCGAGGGGCTCCTGGGCCAGGGCCGGGGTCGTGATCGCCGCGACGGTGAAGCCGAGGGCGGCGAGAAGCTTGGTGTTGATCATGGCGGAGGTTGTCCTCACACGCCTTTGCGGCGTTTGGTTGAACGAACGTTTCGTCCGGCATGAACGCTTCATTAACGGGGCTGTTCCCGCGCGGGGCGCATGACTGCGGTGCAGCGCAGCATGCATCACCCGTTTGTGACTGAGGTATCGACAGCCCTCAAACCCGCTTCCCTCATCCTCATGCGCCGCAAGGCGGCTGCGAAGGACGTCTCCAGGGATCCCAGTGCTTGCTGGAGGGCTCCGCTTCGCTTCGCCGCCTCAGGATGAGGTGAGGGAAGACGACGTCAATGCGCCTCTTCCCAGTTCCCGGCCGCCTGTGCCTCCACCACCAGCGGCACGCGCAACGTCAGCGCCGGAGCAGGTGCCTCGACCATGACCCGGCGGATCACCGGCAGGGCCTTCTCGACTTCGTCCTCGGGGGTCTCGAACACCAGTTCGTCGTGGACCTGCAGCAGCATCGTCACGTTGAGTTTTTCCGCCCGCAGCGCCTCTTCCATCCGGGTCATGGCCCGGCGGATGATGTCGGCGGCCGAGCCCTGGATCGGGGCGTTGATGGCCTGGCGTTCCACCGAGGCGCGCTCGTTCGGGTTGTTCGAGCGGATCTGCGGATAGTGGCAGACGCGGCCGAACAGGGTGGTGACGTAGCCCATGTCGCGGCAGAGCTTCTTGGTGTCGTCGATATAGGCGCGGATGCCGGGGAAGCGCTCGAAATACTGCTTGATGAAGGCGCTGGCCTCCTCGCGACCGATGCCGAGGCGGTCGGCGAGACCGAAGGCCGAGATGCCGTAGATGATGCCGAAATTGATGGTCTTGGCGCGGCGGCGCAGGTCTGCGGTCATGTCCTTCAACGGCACGCCGAACATCGCGCTGGCGGTGGCCGCGTGGATGTCGACGCCGTCCTCGAAGGCCTGGCGCAGCTGCGGGATGTCGGCGATGTGGGCAAGAATGCGCAGTTCGATCTGGCTGTAATCGGCCGAGATGAGCTTTCTGCCCTCCGGCGCCACGAAGGCACGGCGGATGCGTCGGCCCTCCTCGGTGCGGATCGGGATGTTCTGCAGGTTCGGCTCCGAGGAGGAGAGCCGGCCGGTGGTGGTGGCGGCGAGCGAGAACGAAGTGTGGACCCGGTCGGTCTCCCGGTCGGCATGCTGCTGGAGCGAATCCGTGTAGGTGGATTTCAGCTTGGCGAGCTGGCGCCATTCTAGAATCTTCTTCGGCAGTTCGTGGCCGGCCTGGGCCAGTTCCTCCAGCAAAGTGGCGGGCGTGGCCCATTGGCCGGACGGGGTCTTCTTGGCACCGGGCAGGCCCATCTTGCCGAACAGGATGTCGCCGATCTGCTTCGGCGAGGAGACCTGGAAGCGCTCGCCGGCATCCTCCTGGATCTCTTCCTCGAGCCGCACCAGGATCTGCGAGAAATCGCCGGACAGCCGGCTCAGCATGTTGCGGTCGACGCGGATTCCCGCCGCCTCCATCCGGGCGATCACCGGGATGAGGGGGCGCTCCAGGGTCTCGTAGACCGTCACCCGGCGCTCGGCGACGAGGCGCGGCTTCATCATCCGCCACAGGCGCAAGGTGACGTCCGCATCCTCGGCGGCGTAGGCGGTGGCCTCGTCGAGGGGCACCTTGTCGAAGGTGATCTTGGCCTTGCCGGTGCCGGCCACGTCCGAGAAACTGATCGGCTGGTGGCCGAGATGGCGGCGGGCGAGCTCGTCCATGCCATGCCCGCCCTTGCCGGCATCGAGCACGTAGGAGATCAGCATCGTGTCGTCGAAGGGGGCGATCTCGATGGCGACGTTCTGGCGCCGGAACACCAGCCAGTCGTACTTGATGTTCTGGCCGATCTTTAGGACGCCCGGATTTTCCAGCAGCGGCTTGAGGAGGTTCAGAGCCGCGTCGATCCCGATCTGCCCGGGAACCGGCTGGAAGGCGCTCGTCGCGGCCTTGGCGTCGCCGAACAGGTCGCCCTCCGCCAGACCCTTGACGGGCTCCTGATGGGCGAGGGGGATATAGGCGGCCCGCCCCGGCGCCACCGCCAGCGACACGCCCACGAGCTTGGCGTTATTGGCATCGAGGGAATCAGTCTCGGTATCCACCGCGACAATGCCGGCCTCGCGCGCTTCGGCGATCCAGGCTTCCAGCTGTTCGAGGCTGGTGATCGTCTCGTAGCCCGTGGTGTCGATGGGGTTGGTCGCCTCCGCCGCGCGCAGGGCGACGAGGGAGGAGGGCGTCGCCTCGGCGGGGCCGCGCGGCTTCGGACCGCCCTCCGGCAGGCCTAGATCGGCGAAGGGGTCGACCTCGCCGCCTGCCGCCGCTCCCTCCAAGGGCGGCGCATCGGCCCCGTCCGAGCCCGGCAGCAGGGCGGGGTCGGGCTTCACCGTCTCCGGGTCCACATGCAGCATCGAGGCGATGCGGCGGGTGAGGGTGTTGAACTCCATCGCCTTGAGAAAGCCGACGAGCTTCGAAGGGTCGGGCTCCGGCAGGCGCAGGTCGTCGAGGGCCACGGGGAGCGGCACGTCCTCCACGAGGGCAACCAATCGGCGCGAGAGCTTGGCCTGATCGATGCTGGCGAGCAGGGTCTCGCGGCGCTTGGGCTGCTTGATCTCGCCCGCCCGCTCCAGCAGCGCGTCGAGGCTGCCGTATTCCTTGATCAGCGCGGCGGCGGTCTTGAGGCCGATGCCGGGCACGCCGGGCACGTTGTCGGATGTGTCGCCGATGAGCGCCAGGGCGTCGCCGATCTGGTTCGGCTGCAGGCCTTCCCATTTGGCGATGATGGCGTCGAGGTCGAGGTTGCGCTCGGGGCGGTGGCCGGGCTTGCCCTTCACGCCGGATTCGAAATCGTAGAACCGCACCAGCGGCCCCACGAGCTGCATCAGATCCTTGTCGGAGGAGACGATGATGACGCCGGCGCCCCGGCTTTCCGCCTGGCGCGAATAGGTGGCGATGAGGTCGTCGGCCTCGTAGCGCTCCAACTCGATGGGCTGCAGGCCGAAGGCGCGCACGGCCTCGCGCATCAGCGGCATCTGGCGCTTGAGGTCGTCCGGCGCATCGGGGCGGTGGCCCTTGTAGTCGGGGAAGAGCTCCTTGCGGAACGAGCCCTCTGACTTGTCGAAAACGATGGCCAGATGCGTCGGCTTGATCCCCGCCGCCCCGTCCTGAACGAACTGGGCGATCTTGGTGCAGAACAGCCGCACCGCCCCCGTGGGCAGGCCATCGGAAGGCCGGGTGTTGTACTTCTGGTCCTGGTTGATCGACTGGAAGTAGGCCCGGAAGATGAAGGACGACCCGTCCACCAGGATGATCTGATCGCCGGGGCCGACGGGGGCGGAAGCGCTGGTCGTCATCTGGCGGCAATGTCTCGCGAAGGATGCTTGAGGTCGCCCGCTCTCACGGGGTCGGTGGCCTGCTCAGTTCGGCGCGGCAGGCCTCGATGATCTCGGTCAACTGGTCGTGGACGGTCTTCCAGACGATGTCCAGCGCCAGCCGATGATAGGCGTGCCGATAGAAGTTGCCGGCATCGGCGATGTCGCGCCAGGGTATTCGGGGATGCCGCGCCTTGGTCTCCGCCCTAAGGCGCCTGCTGGCTTCGGAGATGATCTCCAGGCAGCGGACGACGGCATAGTTCGTCCTCTGGTCAGCTTCGAAGGCCGCGAAGGTCATTCCGGCGGTGAAGTCGAGAGCGGCCTCGGCATTCCCGATGATGTCCTCGCAAGCCTCGCGCTCGCGCTCAGAAGGCAGGGATGGCATCCCGTTCCACCCGCGCCCGGACACGCTCCTTCAAGGTTCTGCGGTTCGCCACATCGACCGCCACCGGAAACAGGTCGTCGATGAAGCGGCAGAGCCCCACATAGCCGTAGACGTCGAGGCCCATATCCTCGTCGAGGTCGATGACGATGTCGACATCGCTGCCGGGATGGGTATCGTCGCGCGCGACGGAGCCGAACAGAGCGGCGTGCCGGACGCCGCGCCGCTGCAACTCTCCTTCATGGGCGCGAAGAATGTCGATGGCCGTCCGAGAATCCATCTTGATATGGTAGCGCAAGAGCATGGCTTGCTGAAGTGGCATTGGAGCGGTCGTTCGCTGATACGGGTGGAAGCGTCGCACGCGGGAACAGCCGATTCCGGGGGCGCGTTTCGCCTCGTCCTCCACAGCTTCGGATTCCCGCCGCATGATCCAGATCCGCCGCCCGGCGCATCTCGCACTGACCCTCGCCCTGTCCGCCGCCCCTTTCCCGGTCCTCGCCCAGGCGCTGCAGAACCCCGGCAACGCGACGATCGAGGCGCATGTCGTCAAGGCTGCCCCCCTGGAGGCGACGCCGGAGCGGATCGCAGCCCTGAAGCTGCCTCCGGGGTTCACGATCGAGGCTTTCGCCCGCAATCTCGGTGCGCCCCGCGTCATCGTCGTGGCACCGGACGGCGCACTCTATGTCAGCGACCGCGATGCCGGCACGGTCACCCGGATCGATGCGGCCGACGCGGCCAAGAGGCAGGTCGTTCTTAAGAAGCCTGACGTGCACGGCCTCGCCATCCATGACGGCACCCTGTTCTACGTGACCGTGAAGGAGATCTTCTCCGCGCCCATGAAACCCGACGGCAGCCTCGGCCCCGAGACCCGGCTCGTATCCGACCTGCCCGATGCGGGCCAGCACCCGAACCGCACCATCGGCTTCGGGCCGGACGGCTGGCTCTATGCCAGCCTCGGCTCCACCTGCAACGAGTGCGAGGAGCGCAACCCCGAGAACGCCACCATGGTGCGGATGAAGCCGGACGGGTCGGCCCGCGAGATCGTCGCTTCGGGCCTGCGCAACACCATCGGTTTTGCCTGGGAGCCCCAGACCAAGGCCCTCTACGGCTGGGACGACGGTGTCGATTGGCTCGGCGACGACGAGACGCCGGAAGAGCTCAACCGGATCGAGAAGGGCAAGAAATACGGCTGGCCTTACATCTTCGGCGCCGGGATCAAGAACCTCTATCGCGAAGTCCCAAAGAGCTCCCTGGAGCAGTGGGACAAGGACAGTGAACGGCCGGTACTCACCTGGACAGCGCACGCCTCCTCGATGCAATTCGTCTTCTACGACGGCGCGCAGTTCCCCGCCGAGTACAAGGGCGATGCATTCGTCACCATGCACGGATCGTGGAACCGCAAGCCGCCGAGCGGCTACGAGGTCCTGCGCGTACATTTCGAGAAGGGCCGGCCGACGTCGATCACCCCGTTCGTCTCGGGCTTCCTGACCGAGGGCGGCCCGAGCGGCTGGTCGCGTTTCGCCCGGCCCTTCGGCCTGGCGGTAGCCGGGGACGGAAGCCTGTATCTCGGCGACGACCAGCACGGGATCATCTACCGGATCAGCCACAAAGGCTGATCCGGCCGAGGGGAGACGTGGGCGCCGCTCAGCGCGCGGCGCCCACCGTGTCGGCCATGCGGGCGTCGCGGGTGCCGAGGGGCTGTTCGCGTCCCACCGTGGTGTCGATCTCGGTCTGGTGCTCCATCTCTGCATTGATCTCGGCGCCGAGGAGAACGATCGTGGTCGAGATCCAAATCCAGGTCATGAAGCCGACGACGGCGCCGAGGGAGCCGTAGGTCTCGTTGTACTTGCCGAAATTGGAAACGTACCAGGAGAAGCCCAGCGAGCCCGCGAGCCACAGCACGCCGGCGATGGCGCTGCCCCAGGTCACCCAGCGCCAGCGCGGCGCGTCCCGGCTCGGGCCGTAGCGGTAGAGCAGGGCGAGACCGGCCAGCACCGCCAGCAGCAGAACCGGCCAGCGCAGGAGCGAGATGTACCAGGCCTCCGCGCTGAGCCCCACGACGTTGATCACCGCCGGCACCACGACGATGCCCACCAGCGCCAGGACGATGAAGAGCAGGGCGCCCGCGGTGAAGGCGAGCGAGCGCAGGTTGAGCCAGAAGAAGTTCCGGGTCTCGCGCTCCTCGTAGACTATGTTGAGCGCCTGGAAGACCGCCTTCATCCCGCCATTGGCGCTCCAGATCGACAGGCCGAGGCCGGTGAAGAAGGTGAGGCCCAGGGTCGTGTCACCCTTCTCCGCGATACGCTTCACCTGCTCGCCGATGATGTCGAGAGCACCGGACGGGATCACGCCCTGGAGCGTCCGGAGGTGGTCGTTGATGGTCGCGACATCCGCCACCAGCCCGTAGCAGGAGACTAGCGCCGCGATGGCCGGGAAGATCGCCAGGAGGACGTAGAAGGTCACTCCCGCCGCCACCGAGACAAGGTTGTTCTCGCCGACGTCGTTGAAGACCCGCAGCCCGATATCCTTCCAGCCTTTCGCCGGGATCTCCGAGGGCGTGGCGGCCTGGCGTCCGCGCTCGGGCTCGGCCCTGGCCACATACTTGGCCTCCCGCCCCTCATGCGACGGCGAGGGTTCGCTGGTTCGGGGAACGTCGGACGACGTCGCGCGTGCCTCGGCGCCGCGGCGCGGCAGGATCAGGATTCCGAGGAGGGCCGTGACGAGCCCCGCCGTCCAGAGGGCGGAGGCCCTCGGTTCCGGCCCGGCACCACCCGCCGGAGGCTGAAGAGGCTGGGGCATGGGATGTCATCCTGAGGGAAATTGCACAATGAATGCACTATGCACCCTGACAACAGTCCGGCGTCTCCGGAGTTTCATCAGGCCCGTCTGGAACCATCGTCGCCGCCCCTGCGAGGAAACGCTCCCACCGAGGCGCATTCGCGCGCGCGAGGTGCCCGCAGGCACGGACTTTCCACGATCGTTCCGTTAAGCTTATGGCCCGGTGCTTGCCCTTGGTCGTCGTTCCTTTGGCCGCCGTTCCCCCGACGTTTCGACTCCATGAGGACACGACCGCACCGTGCCGCACGCGACAGAGCTGATCGCCATCATTGCTTTGGGCCTCGTGCTGGCCTTCGCCTGCGGGATGCTCGCGCAGCGCCTGCGGCTGCCGCCGCTCGTGGGCTATCTGCTCGCCGGGGTGCTGGTGGGGCCGTACACGCCCGGCTTCGTCGGCAACAGCCAGCTCGCGAGCCAGCTCGCCGAGATCGGCGTGATCCTGCTGATGTTCGGCGTCGGCCTGCATTTCTCGATCAAGGACCTGATGGCGGTACGCACCATCGCCCTGCCTGGCGCCATCGTGCAGATCGTGGCCGCCACCGCCATGGGCGGTTTGCTGGCGCATCTGTGGGGCTGGGGCATCGGCGCCGGCCTCGTCTTCGGCCTCGCTTTGTCGGTGGCGAGTACCGTGGTGCTGCTGCGGGCGCTGGAGGAGCGTCGCCTCCTCGACAGCGACAAGGGCCGCATCGCGGTGGGCTGGCTCATCGTCGAGGATCTCGCCATGGTCCTCGCCCTGGTCCTGCTCCCCGCCCTCGCGCCCTCCCTCGGGGGAGTCGGCGACGGCGCGGCCCATCATGTGGGCGACGGCAACATCTGGCTCACCCTGGCGCTGACGCTGGCCAAGGTCGCGGTGTTCGCCCTGGTGATGCTGGTGGGCGGGCGCCGCGTGGTGCCCTGGCTCCTCGATCAGGCGGCGCGCACCGGCTCGCGCGAGCTCTTCACCCTGGCGGTGCTCGCGCTGGCGCTCGGCATTGCCTTCGGTTCGGCCGAACTCTTCGGGGTCTCCTTCGCGCTGGGCGCCTTCTTCGCCGGCATGGTGCTCGCCGAATCCGACCTCAGCCATCAGGCGGCGGCCGATTCCCTGCCGTTGCAGGATGCATTCGCGGTTCTGTTCTTCGTCTCCGTGGGAATGCTGTTCGATCCCGGCATCCTCCTGCGCGAGCCGCTCTCGGTGCTCGCCGTCCTCGGGATCATCCTCTTCGGCAAGTCCATCGCGGCGGTGGCGATCGTCCTGGCCTTCAAGCATCCCATCGGCACGGCCCTCACCATCGCGGCGAGTCTGGCGCAGATCGGCGAGTTCTCGTTCATCCTGGTCAGCCTCGGGCTCTCCCTGAAGCTGCTCCCCACCGAGGGGCGCGATCTCATCCTCGGCGGTGCCATCCTCTCCATCACCCTCAACCCGCTGTTCTTCGTCCTCGCAGAACGGGCGACGCGCTTCTTCGCCGAGCGACCGGATCTCGCCGCCCGGTTCGAGCGGCGCGGCGCGGCGGCGATGGCTGTCACCGAGGACGCTAAACCCCATCGCGGCCACGCCATCGTCATCGGCTACGGTCGTGTCGGAAGCACCATCGCCAAGGCCTTCGCCACCTGGGACATGCCCTACCTCGTGATCGACCGCGACCGCCGCCGCGTCCTCGACCTGCGCAAGGACGGCGTCGAGGCGGTGTTCGGAGACGCCACGGCGCCGGGCATCCTCGAAGCGGCCGATATCGGCCAGGCGACGCTCATCGTGATCGCATCGCCCGAACCGCACACGGCGCGGCGCCTCGTCGAACTCGCCCGCGAAGCCAATCCGGGCATCGACACCCTCGTGCGGACCCACAATGACGGTGAACGGCGCTATTTCGAGGAGCAGCGCGTCGGCCTCGTCCTCATGGCCGAGCGCGAACTCGCCTACGGGATGACGCTCTACGCCCTGCGCAGCCTCGGGCTGAAGGAAGGCGAGGCGCGCATCTTCGTGGACAGCACCCGCGTGGAAAGCCGCTCGGCCCCCGTGGAGGCCGAGATCGACCAGGGCGCGCCGGAACTGCGCCCGCACAAGACGGATGTGGCGGAAGAGTAGGGGCGTGCGCAGTCCCGAGAGGAGGGTGTCGATCCCGTCCTGTCAGACACATCCCGCGGGCCCGCGTCGTCTCAATCCCGTCCGAACCCTGGGATCGAACGCCGATAACGTCTGCTCCCCTCACGTGAGCTTGGGGGGCTCACCCCGCAGGCGTTTGCAGCCCGGTCCCGACAGGACCACGACCGGAACGGACTCTCGTCAGAACGACGGCAAACAGGGAGCACGGGGATAAGGCCGACACCCGGAAACCGGTTCGCCGCCGAGGTTCCGACGATCTCGCTGTGTCGGCCTATCCGTTTGCTTGCTGCCTCCTCCATGCGAGGGGCGCCATCGCCTTGTAGCGCTTGAAGGCGGCCGAGAACTGGCTCGGATCGTCGTAGCCGACGAGAGCCGCGATCGAGGCGACGGGAAGGGGCGAACGTGCGAGGAGTTCGGCCGCCCGATCGAGGCGACGGCGGGTGATGAAGGCGTAGGGCGGCACGCCGACCGAGGCTTGGAAGCAACGGCTGAAATAACGCTCGCTCAACCCGGCGATGCGGGCGAGATCGGCCACGCGCAGGTCGTCGCCGAGACTGGCGTCGATGAACGCCGCGACATCGGACATCTGCCGCGCCGTGAGCCCATGCGCGGAGACCGGTTCGGGACGAGACGCGGCATGGGCGAGCCGGTGCACCACGATGGCCAGGGCGTGATCGAAGAACGCCGTGGCGAAACCGTGAAGCCCGGCTTCTTCCCACATGGCGGTCAACGTGGCCGTCAGCAGGGCATCGTCGTGGTAGGTCGAAGCCAGGGCCTCGAGGTCCAGTCGCCCCCCGGCAGTTCGGCGGCGAGCCGCTTCAGGCGTCGCTCCGATATCCCGAGGGCGAGCAGGCTCATGCGCGGCCCGAACCCTTCGCCGCCGTCATAGGGGGCCCCCAGGCCGACGCGTCCGGGCACGAACAGGCCGTCGAGTTTCTGGGTTCGGCTGTTCCGAAGCAAGCGACCGCCGCCACTCGTACAGAGATGAATCCAGAGAGTGTCCGTATTCTCGTAGGCGCCCTCGAAATCCTCGTAATCCGCACGGGTCATGATCGTATCGAGAGCGAGATCGGCTCGGACGATCTCGTGACTGGCCTCGATAATCCGTGGAGGAGGGGCTGTTGTCATGCCTTCGCTGCAGTTGAACGATTGGCTTGTAAATGCACAACCGAAAGTGGATCATCGACCCGCGACGGACAATCGCCCTTCCGAGCCCAAGTTTATAATTATTCAAATGATACTGTGTAATCCCGCAACAGAGCTGGCGTATCTTCACTTTCTCATCTTGAATGGCAGACTAGGCGTATTTTTCGCAGGAATTCAATACCGCGTCCCGCCCGCCGGTGAGTAATCAAGGCGCCGCGCCGGCAGAGCACGATTGCCGGCGATGGTGCGAGAGGCGACGATGCGGGACGATTTCGAAACACTTTTCCGTTCGGTCTTGAGGGGGGCCGCGCTCGGGACGCTCATCACGGTCGGCATCGGTCGTTCGGCTGCCGCCCAGGACGCTCCGCGGAGCGTGACCCTCGATCAGTTGAGCGTCGATGCCGTCGCGTCCCGCATCCCCAACGGGATCATCGGCGCCTCGCCGCCGCCCTATGCCGGCGGTCAGGTGGCCAGCGGTACGCGGGTCGGAATCCTCGGCACCAGCAGCGACTTCGATACGCCCTTCAACATCACCGGCTATACCGACACCCTCGTCCGGGACCAGCAGGCCCAGAGCCTCATCGACGTCGCCACGAACGATCCGTCCGTCCGCGCGGTCACGTCCAGCACGGGGGCCGCCGGCAACCAGTTCTACATCCGCGGCTTTCCGGTCTATGCCAGCGATATCGCGTTCGACGGGCTCTACGGCGTGGTCGATAGCCGCCGGCCGGCGATCTACAACGTGGAGCGGGTCGAGATCCTCAAGGGGCCGAGCGCCCTCATCAACGGGATCGCCCCCATCGGCGGCATCGGCGGCAGCATCAACCTCATCCCCAAACGCGCCTATGACGAGCCGCTGACCCGGATCACGCCGTTCTTCATCTCGCAGGGCCAGTTCGGTACGGCCGTGGATATCGGCCGACGCTTCGGAGAGGCGAAGGAATGGGGCGTGCGTGTCAACGGCGTCTATCGCAACGGTGAATCCGCCATCGACCGCGAAAGGGTCGAAGTGGGATTCGGCTCGATCGGCCTCGATTATCGGGGTGACCGCGTCCGCCTCTCCGCCGATTTCGGCTATCAGGTCGACGATTACCGGCGGAACCGGTCGTTCCTCACGGCGGCGCCCGGCATAGAGATCCCGAGAGCGCCCAATCTGACCCTCAACCAGAACCAGCCCTACGAATTCCAGCGGACCGAGACTAGGTTCGGCACCTTCCGCGCCGAGTATGACCTCACCCCCGACACCACGCTCTATGCCGGTTTCGGCGGCCACTCTACCCAGGAAAGCGCGCTCGCCAGCTTCCAGACCCTGGTGACGTCGCTGGGTGACGTCGCCGGCCCGTTCGCCCGGCAGCAATACGTCACCGAATCCTATTCGGCCGAGGCCGGCCTGCGCACCCGGTTCCAGACGGGCCCCGTCGCGCACCGGGCCACCGTTTCCGCCGTCGGTTTCTGGAGCACGACGAATTATCCGAAGGCGGTCCAGTTCCTGCCCGGCGGCGCCTCGAACATCTACAGCCCGCTCTCCTTTGCGGCTCCGGCCTATACCGACATCGACATCGGGAATGCCCGTGGCTCCATGCAGACCAACCGCAGCGTCGCCGTTGCCGACACCCTGTCGTCCCTGGACGAGCGGGTGCTCCTCACCGTGGGGGGGCGCTTCCAGCAGATCGGGGTCAAGGGCTACGACTTCTCTCCCGGCAGCCCGAGCTTCGGCGATGCCACGTCGAGTTACGACAAGGTCGCCTGGACGCCCGCGGTCGGCCTCGTCGTCAAGCCGCTGGAGCATCTCTCGCTCTACGGCAACTACATCGAGGGCCTGCTCTCGACCGACGCGGCTCCCGTCACGGCGAGCAACCCGAACCAGGCGCTCCCGCCGACCATCGCCGACCAGAAGGAGATCGGCGTGAAGTACGATTTCGGCGTCGTCGGTGTCAGCGCCGCCCTGTTCGAGATCAACCGGCCCAACGCCTTCCAAGACCCCACCACGCGCAACTACGCCCTCAACGGCCTGCAGCGGAACCGGGGGGTCGAGTTCAGTCTGTTCGGCGAACTCGCGCCGGGTGCGCGCCTCATCGGGGGCATCGCCTTCACCGATGGGCGCCTGGTCCGTACCGAGGGGGGCGCCTTCGACGGCAGGGTCGCACCCGGTGTCCCCGGCACCACGATCAGCCTCTACGGCGAATACGACCTGCCGCCCTGGCTGCCGCGTGGTCTGACACTGACCGGACGGGTCATCCACACCGCGTCCCAATACTATGATCAGGACAATCTGCAGCGCATCCCGGATTGGACGCGGTTCGATGCCGGACTCCGCTACACGTTCCTCGGCACGTGGGGCAAACCCGTGACTTTGCGGGCCACGGTGGAGAACGTGTCGGGCGAGAATTACTGGGCGTCCACCGGAAACGGCTTCCTGACCCTCGGAGCACCCCGGACCTACCTCGTCTCGGCCCAGCTGGACTTCTGACGATGGCGACGGGACAAGACGCGCCCCGCCTGCGGGCCTTCAGGCTCTGGTCGTTCGTCCATACCTGGGCGAGCCTCGTCAGCATGGTCTTCATGCTGATGTTGTGTCTGACGGGCCTACCGCTGATCTTCCATCACGAGCTCAATGCTGTCCTCGGCTACGAGCCCGAGGTGCCGGCGATGCCGGCCGGGACGGCCCACGTGTCGTTGGACGAGGTTGTCGCCTCGGCCCGGGCCTTGAAACCCGGGCTCGTGGTTCAGTACCTCGTCTTCGACCACGACGAGCCGGAGGTCGCCTTCGTCAATCTCGCCCGGGACGTGCGCTCGCCGCCGTCGGACATGACGATCCTGTCCTTGGATCGGCGCGACGCCGCCCTTCTGCGGGAGCCAAAGCCGAACGAAGGTCCCGTCGGCTTCCTGCTGCAATTGCATGTCGACATGTTCCTCGGCCTCGGCGGCAAGCTCTTCCTCGGCGCGATGGGCTTCCTGTTCGTGATGGCGATCGTCTCCGGCCTCGTCCTCTACGGTCCGTTCATGCGAAAGCTCGACTTCGGAACTGTCCGCCGCACCCGGACGCGGCGGATCCAATGGCTCGACTGGCATAACCTCGTCGGCGTCGCGACCGTGTGCTGGGCGCTGATCGTCGGGGGGACTGGGGTGGTGAACACCTGGGCCGACCTCATGCTGAAGCTCTGGCAATTCGGCCAGCTCGCCGAGATGACGGCCCCCTATCGCGACGCTCCGCGCCCCGTCCGCCTCGCCTCCGTTGCCGAGGCGGTGGCGACGGCCAAAGCCGCGGCACCGAACATGAGCCCGCGCTTCGTCGCCTATCCCGGCACCGTGGTGAGCAGCAATAACCACTACGCCGTGTTCATGGCCGGCGACACACCGCTGACCTCGCGGCTGCTCAAGCCCGCCCTCATCGATGCCGAGACCGGCGAGCTCACCGACATGCGGGCGATGCCCTGGTACATCCAGGCCCTGCTGGTTTCGCAACCCCTGCATTTCGGCGATTACGGCGGCCTCCCTCTGAAGATCGTCTGGGCGCTCCTCGATCTCGCGACCATCGTCGTGCTCGGCAGCGGGCTCTATCTCTGGATCGCTCGCAGGCGATCGAAGACGACGAGCGTCCGGGTGAAGACCGGTGCAGGACTGTCTCGTGCGAGAGCCGCGGAATGAAGACGCGGCCGCTCGTCCGGTCCCGGATCTGGGCCATTCCCGCGATCCTCGCCGCGCTGACTCTACTGAGCCTGGTGATCGCCCTGGTCGTCGATGGAGTCTGGGACAGTCTGGCCAGCGCCGTATTGTCCGGAATCCTGATTTATATGACCTACGCAGGATGTCGTCCTCGGACGAAATAGCATCACGACGGGTGCGGTTAAGCCCGGGACGTCGGCGGCGTTCTGCTAGGCTCCCAACTCCCGCGCGAGGTCGCCCACCCGTTTCAGGTCGGCCACGAAGGTCGCATAGGCCTCGTCTTTGGCCTCGTCGGGCAGGCGCAGGAGATAGGAGGGGTGCACGGTGATGAAACCCTCATAGGCCTTGCCGAAGGAGGCGGGGCCACGGGCGCGGGTGATGGGGATTGCCTTGCCCGTTAGAGCGAGGACGGCGGTGGCGCCCAGGGCCACGACGAGTTTGGGTGCCACGAAATCCAGCTCCCGGTCGAGCCACCAGCGGTAATGGCTCACCTCGCCGGCGGTGGGCTTCTGGTGGATGCGGCGCTTGCCGCGCTCCTCGAACTTGAAATGCTTGACCGCATTGGTGAGGTAGGCATCCCCCCGCACGATCCCCGCCTCCGCCATGGCGCGCGAGAGCAGCTGTCCCGCCGGCCCCACGAACGGTCGCCCCTGCCGGTCCTCCTGGTCGCCCGGCTGCTCGCCGACGAAGGCGATGGCGGCGTGGGCGGGGCCTTCGCCGAGGACGGCCTGGGTCGCGCCCGGCACCAGAGGCTCCGAGCGCCGGATGATGGCGTTGAGCGCCTCCAGGGAGACGGGATCCTGATCTGACATCGCGGCGACGGCCTTGGCTGGGTTTCGCTTCGTCGGCATCTGCGGTTCCCTCTCGATCATGGCGTCGGTGCGGGCGGACGCGGCGCGGACGAGGCCGGGAATCGCTGCGGTCTCGGGCATGTTCCGCCAGTACTTTTTCGGCATCTCCGCCCGCATGGCGGCGAGGTTGGTGCGGGCGGGGTTGAAGGTGCTCTCGTAGTAATCGCGCCAGCCGGCCTCGAACCCATCCGCCTCGGGGGCATCCTCGCGGCGTCCCGGCGGGCCGAAAGTCAGGGTATCGCCGTCCCAATGCGCCGAGCCGTCCGGCGTCAGGATCGACCAGTGCAAGGATCGGAAGCGCGCGACGAAGAACGTGCTCGCCGCCTCAAGGATATGATGGTCCGGCTCGAACCAGGCGACGAAGCGCTCGACGCCGTCGGTCTCGGTCCTTCGGAAACGCAGGAAGGCGTGCATCTTGTGCAGGTCGCGGGCGATGGCCTTGCGCATCCGGTCGAGACGATGGACCAGCGGGTCGCTTCCCACCTCCATCAGCCCGCGCTCGCCGTGGGTGACGCGCCAGATCAGGGTGTAGAGCAGGGCATAGCGCTCGGGGTCGCGGTGCTGGACGACCGTGCGGACCAGGTCGGCCACCGCGCGGGGCAGGCTCAGCGGAACCTCTGGTCCGGCCTCGCCGCCGGTGTCGCGGGCGAACAGGCCGGGGGCCTCGCCGATCGACCAGGCCACTGTATCGGGAGGAACCGAGGCAGCGGCGAGGCGACGGACCGCTGCGCGAAAGCCGTCGAGGTCGGCGCCGTCGCGGAGAACCATTGTTTCAAATGATCCACCTGACCTTTCCCCCTCCGCGGGGGAGGGGGATCGCGGAGCGACCGGGACAGGGGATGGCTCCTTCGAATAGGCAACTCCCCTCTCCCGAGCCTCCCTGCCGCGAGGACCACCTTCACCCGCACAAGGGGGAGGGAAGAGCGGCAAGTCATCCGGCACCGTCAGAACAGGCTCAGTTGGCGAGCCGGCTCGACGAGCTTGGCGCGCAGATCCAACCGGTCGGTGCCAGTCGGGCCGGGATGATAATCGGCGGCGATCAGGAAGGGACGGGCGCGCTTGAGGCCGGAGGTGAGACGGGCAATGTCGTCGAGACGCAGCCGCGTGTAGCGGCGTGCCCTCACGATCTTGTCCACGGCGCGGGCGCCGAGGCCCGGCACCCGCAGCAGCATCTCCCGGTCGGCGGCGTTCACATCCACGGGGAAGCGGCCCCTGTGCTTCAGGGCCCAGGCGAGCTTCGGGTCGATGTCGAGGGAAAACATGCCGTCCTCGGCGGCATCCGCCACGTCGTCGGCGGAGAAGTCGTAGTACCGGATCAGCCAATCGGCCTGGTAGAGCCGGTGCTCGCGCTGGAGCGGCGGGGATTTGAGCGGCAGGATGGCGGAGCCGTCGGGGATCGGGCTGAAGGCGGAATAATAGACCCGTTTCAAGTTGAACGAGCCGTAGAGATGGGCGCTTTTGCGGATCAGCGCCTCGTCGGTGGTGGTGTCCGCACCGACGATGACCTGCGTCGATTGACCGGCGGGCGAGAAGCGGCGCTTCTCCGCCTTGGCCTCGGTGATCCGCGCGCCAATCTGCTTCATCGCGTTCTGGATGACCGGGCCGTTCTTCTCCGGTGCCAGACGGTGCAGGCTGGCATCGGTAGGGAGTTCGAGGTTGATCGAGAGCCGGTCGGCATAGAGCCCCGCCTCCTCCACCAGCCACGGACTCGCCTCCGGGATCGATTTCAGGTGGATGTAACCGCGAAAGCCGTGGTCGCGCCGTAGGGACTTCGCCACCCGCGTCAGCAGTTCCATCGTGTGGTCGGGTGACTTGATGATGCCCGAGGAGAGGAACAGTCCCTCGATATAGTTGCGCTTGTAGAACTCCACCGTGAGGGTCACGACCTCCTCGACGCTGAACTTGGCGCGCTGCACGTTGGAAGAGCGGCGATTGACGCAATAGGCGCAGTCGAACAGGCAATAATTCGTCAGCAGGATCTTCAAGAGCGAGATGCAGCGCCCGTCCGGCGTGTAGGCGTGGCAGATGCCGGCACCGGTGGTCGAGCCGAGCTCCCCCTTGCCCGCCACGCGTTTGGGCGCCCCCGACGAAGAGCAGGACGCATCGTATTTCGCGGCATCGGCCAGGATGCGGAGCTTCTTGGCGAGGGTCTCGTCCATGACAGGGACATGCGCGTCGTTCGTGTTTCGTTCAAGTTTTTGTCATGAACGGTCGGAAATGTCGCAGCGTGCTTCCGCCTCTCCCCGCGCGCGGGGAGAGGCGGAAGCACGGCTCGGCTTACGGAGATACGTTCATCACCCGACGAAGCCGTCCTCCGTGGTTACGTCCTCATCGACGATCGTCTTCGCCAGTCCATACGAGAACCCGGCCCGGGCCATGGAGGCGAGATCCTTGTCGCGGTGAGCGGCGCGGAGGTCGGGGCGCCGGAACGGGCCGAGGCGGCGGCGCTTGGCATAGGCGCGGGCCGCGTCCTCCTCGGCATTCGTGCCCTCTTCCTCGCTCCGGTCGCGCTCGGTCTGCAGGGTCTCGGCGATGAGCGTCCGGTCGACGCCCTTGCCGGCGAGCTTGGCCGAGAGGCTGCGGGCGGAGGCCCCCCGTCGACGCAGGGTCGCCGCCCGGGCGGCGGTGAACCGGGCATCGTCCACGAGGCCGGAGGAACGGGCACGCTCCACGATGGCGGCGATGGTCTCGGCGAAGGCGGCGGGGTCTTCGTCCCGGAGCCGGCACCGTTTGGCGACCCGGCGCTCCAGGGTCTGGCGCAGCATCGCCACGGAGGCGCTGTAGCGCTCCAGATACTGCAGGGCGACGCGCTCCAGATACGCGGCGGTGATCGGCGGCGTGGGCTTCGCCTCGCGGGGCGCGGTCTTTGCTTCACGGGATCCGGCTTCACGAGAACCGGTTTCGCGGGAGGATACACGCGGACCCGCCGCAACGTTTCGAGCGCTCATCGGTTCATCACGCTTCGGACAGTTTTCAGGATCATGAGGCGCATCGTCTCCACCTTGAACCGGTTACCTGTCTTACCCCGAGAGGACGCATGCATGTCATGCCGGCATTCCTCCTGAAGCGCGAGTGGCTCCTTGTCGCGCTCGGCCTCGGCTTCGCCGTCCTTGCGGCCGCCGTGGTCTACCTGTCGCGCCCGACGGTGCTCACCGTGGCGGTCGGTCCGCGCGACGGGGCCGAGGCGCAGTTGCTCGAGACCTATGCCCAGGCCCTCAAACGGGCGCGGGAAGACGTCCGCCTCAATGTCCGGACCTATGACGACGTGCGAGACAGCGCCGCCGCGCTCCAGGCCGGGAGCGCCGATCTCGCCGTGGTCCGGCCCGACGTGTTCCTCCCCGACAATGGCCTGACCCTGGCGCTCCTGCACGAGGAGACGCTGCTCATCGCCACGCCCGAGGCGAGCGAGATCGAAAGCTTCCCCGATCTCGCGAAAAAGCGTCTCGGCATCGTCGAGCGGCACGCGGCCGACCGGCCCTTCGTCACGAACCTCCTCGGCTTCTACGATTTCACCGCCGTGCCGGCACCGGAGCCCGGCCAAGCCCTCGCCGCCGGTCATATCGCCCTGGTGCCGCTCAAGCCCGGTGAGGTGACCGCCGCGCTGCAGGCCGGTACCGTGGACGCCGTGGCCGTCATCGCGGCACCGACCTCAAAGGCGGCGATCTCCACGGTCCGGGCGGTGGAGATGGCCTCCCACGAGAAGAAGATCACCATCGTCTCCGTGCCCGATGGCGACGCCATCGTGCAGCGGATGCCGGAACTGCAATCGGCGACGATTCCCGCCGGCACGTTCGGCGGTCGCCCGAAGCGCCCCGAAGAGGACGTGAAGACGGTGGGCGCCTCCTACCGTCTGATGGCGCGGGGCGGGGTGAGCCGCTACTCCGTGGCTTCCGTCACCCAGCACCTGTTCGAATGGCGTTCGAGACTCGCGCCGAGCGCGCCCATCGCCAACCTGATGAAGGCGCCGGATTTCGAGACGTCGGTGGCCGCCACCAGCGCCCGCCTGCCCAACCATCCGGGCGCGGTGGATTATTTCGAGCGCGAGCAGCAGACCCTGTTCGAGCGCTACGAGGATTACGTCTACCTCCTCGCCTTCTTCGGCGGCACGATCGGCTCTGGGATCGCCTGGCTCGGCCAGCGCCTCGCCCGCCAGCGCCGCGAGCGTGTGGACGTGGTCCTCGACCGGCTGCTCGACATCCTCAGGGACATCCGATCGGCCACCACCAGGGAGCAGCTCGACGGCCTCGTGCGCGAGACCGACGATCTCGTCACCGACGTCGTCCAGCACGCGCGCGAGCGCAACGTCGACACCCGCGCGATGAACGCCCTGATCCTGGCCATCGACGCCGTGCACGGCGCCATCGCCGATGCCCGCCGCTCCCTCGTCACCGACCCCGAGCCCGAGCGCCGTCCCTTGCGGACGCGGTCCGCGCGCCTCCTCGGGCTGGATCGGCCGGCAGCGGAATAGGCGCGGCGTCCCCAATCTTCTCGTCGAGCCGTTGCGCTCGGCGAGGCGCGATCACGGCTGCAAAGGAGCCGATGATCGGCGCTCCGGTGAAGACCTGCGGGTCGAGTTTATGGGGCGGAGCGTATTCGACCCAGAAAGAACGCCACAACGAGCATTTCAGATGAGGTTCGTGAGCAATTCACGTTTTAATCCATCGGAATCGCAGAAAAAATTCGATCTTCTGGCAAAAATGAACTGTCACTATTAACAAAAGATAATATCAATGATCAATGAATATTATCATCGGGTTTCGAAACCATCGTAGTTAACTATCCGTAACAGCCCGACCGCAAGCCTGCGAGCCGAACGTGCATCTCAGGCAGCGAGTAAGGGAGACGACGCAATGGCTACGATCAATGGCGATAACGGCGATAATTTCCTGACCGGCACCGAGGACGAAGACATCATCAACGGCCGCGGAGGCAACGATACGATCGACTCGGTCGATCGCCCCGCAAACATATTCGCTGGATCCATCGACCCCAGGCGCGATGTCGTCAACGCGGGGTCGGGGGACGACACCGTCACGGGTGGCAAGCTCGATCGGCTGATCGGCGGCGAGGGCAATGATGCCCTGTCGGTGAACTTCAATTTCAATGGCCCGGTCGTAGGCTCGGGAACCCCCATCACCCTGACGCTGAATGAGAACGGCACGGGCAGGGCGTCCGATGGCACCGTCATCAAAAGCTTCGAGGCGGTGAACTTCAACCTGTCCGACACCGGCGACAATGTCGTCGATACCGGCAACGTCCGTGCGCAACTGACGGGTGGAAACGGAAACGACACGCTCACCACTGGGTCGGCCGACGATGTCGTCTATGGCGGCGGCGGCGACAACGTTCTGTCGACGGGCGGCGGCAACGACACGATCGGCGGCGGCTCCGGGATCGATACCGTCTTCGGCGGCGACGGAGACGACACCTTTGGCGTCAACGTCGCCACCGATGGCAGCGACCAGGTGAATCTCGGCGACGGCAACGACACCGTCCGGTTCGATCGCTTCGACGGCGGTGCCGGCAACGTTCGCCTGACCTTCACGTCGGCCGAGGTCGGCAACGGCAACACCAACGATGCCGGCAGTCTGACGAACCAGGATGGCGGGCTCGCCGTCCGCGTACAGGCGGAGGATGCGGACGGAAACCTGACCGGCCCCATCTCCCGCTATGACGATGAGGGCATCACCTTCGTTGCCGGAACGCAGGGCATCACCTTCGACGTGCGCGACCTCGTCTCAGGCACCCAGCGCGGCAATACGTTCGAGGGCGTCGTGCTCGGGACCGATGGAGACGACGCGCTGACGTTCTTCCCGCCTTTCCGCGCGGGACAGGACTTCTACTACAACGCGGGTCAGGGCAACGACACGATCACCGCCGGAACCGGCAACGACTTCCTTGTCGGCGGTGCCGGTAACGACACCATGATCGGCGGCCTCGGCAACGACAGCTACATCGTCGATTCCCTCGGCGACACGGTGGTGGAAGGGGCCGACGAAGGCACCGACACCGTTCTATCCTCCATCACCTACACCCTGCCCGATACCGTCGAGAACCTCGTGCTCACCGGCACCGGCACCATCGACGGAACCGGCAACGCGCTGGACAACAGCATCACCGGCAACAATGCCGACAACCGCCTCGCTGGCAGAGAAGGAAATGATCTCCTCACCGGTGGCGGTGGAAACGATCTCCTCATTGGCGGCGCCGGCGACGACGTGATGACTGGTGGTACCGGCGACGACATGTACGTCGTCGGTGCAGCAGGTGATCAGGTCATCGAAGGCGCGAACGAAGGCAACGATACCGTCCGATCGGCGGTGGATTACGCTCTTGGCGCCAACGTCGAGAACGTCGTCCTTCTCGGATCCGATGGTACCAACGCCACTGGCAACGAAGGCGACAACAGCCTCGTCGGCAATAGCGGTGACAACCGTCTCGACGGTGGGGCCGGGTCTGACCGCCTTAACTCAGGCGATGGAGACGATGTTCTCGTTGGTGGAATCGGCGCGGACGTCATGCGTGGCGGAACCGGGAACGACACTTACGGGGTCGACGATGCAGGTGATCAGGCCATCGAACAGGCGGGCCAAGGCTTCGATACCGTTCGGTCCAGCGTCAGCTACACGATGGAAACCAACATCGAGAAACTGGTGCTCTACGGTTCGGACGATCTGACCGCAAACGGGAATGTCGGTCGCAATCAGATCTACGGCAATGCCGGCGACAACACGATCTATGGCGACGACGGCCGTGATCTCCTCTTCGGCCGCGACGGTGCCGATACCTTCGTGTTCAAGGCCGTCACCGACAGCGACGTCGCGGTGTCCGGACGCGACATCATCAAGGACTTCGACGTCGCCGAGGGCGATCGCATCGATCTCAGCGGGATCGATGCGAATCTCGGACAGGCCGGAGACCAGGGCTTCCAGTTCGTCGGGACGGACGCCTTCTCGGGCCAGGCGGGCGAACTGCGCACGAAGTTCGGTGGCGGCAACACCCTCGTACAGGGTGACACCGATGGAGATGGAGCGGCGGACTTCGCCGTTCTCCTCCAGGGCCATCAGCCCCTGGACAACGGATCGTTCGTGGTCTGATCCGCTCGCAATCCAAGGGGGGCTGCTGTCGAGGCAGCCCCTTTTCATGTCAGAACGCCGCTGTCCGGCACGGGTGCCACCCTTCCTCCCGACGTGGTCGCTCGGGGCGGGGGCCCTGCGACGGCGCCCCGTCGCGAGGACCGCAAGGCCGACCTCTCCCTCGTTACCCCGATCGGGGCGGGGCAGTGTTCAATAATGCGGCGGTGGCGGTTCCGGGGCGCCGGTGCCGGTCCGCGCGCCGGCCTCCTCGACCTGCTCCACGAGCTTGGCGAGGTGGCGCGTCAGGGCATCGATCTGGCGCCATTGCGCGGTGATCGTCGCGTTGAGGTCGTCGAGAACCACGTCCTGTTCGGTCAGCCGCATCTCCAGGGCATCGATGCGGGCAGACAGCGTGTGGTCGTCGGTCATCAATGGTCCCGCTTCATCGCAGTGTCTCGGGGGCGTGGTCCGGCCGTTCCACGAGGCCGGGTCCCAGCGCGATGCGGTGGTCGAAGACGAAGCAGTCGCCGCGCCAGCGGCTCTCCGCCTCTGGGATCGTCTCGATGTAGCGCAGAATGCCGCCCTCGAGATGGTGGACGGTACCGAACCCCTTGGCGCGCATATAGGCCCCGGCCTTCTCGCAGCGGATGCCGCCGGTGCAGAACATCGCCACCGCCGGATGCTCGGCGGGATCGAGGCCGTCGACATAGGCCCGGAAATCCGAGAACCGCGACAGGTGCGGGTCAGTGGCGCCCTCGAACGTGCCGAGATTGACCTCGAAGGCGTTGCGGGTGTCGAGGAGGAGCAGGCCCGGCGTATCGAGCAGCGCGTTCCACGCCTCCGGCGGCACGGGAATCCCCGCCTCGCCCGCATCGGTGGCGCCGTCGTCGAAGGTCACGATCTCCCGCTTTACACGCACCTTGAGGTGGCCGAACGGCGCTGCATCCGCACTGGAGAGCTTCACATCGAGATCTGTCAGGCGTCCGCCGAAGAGCGGGCCGTCGCGCATCTCCGACAGAAGCGTGGCCATGCCGGCCGCGCTGCCCGCGATGGTGCCGTTGATCCCCTCCCGCGCCAGGAGGAGCGTGCCGAGGATGCCGAGTGCGGCGCAGCGCTCCTCTAGCGCGTCGCGCAGGTCTGCGGCGTCCGGCAGGGGAACGAAACGGTAGAGGGCGGCGACGGTGTAGAGCATGGGCGGCAGGGTCTATCAGGCGTGATCGTCAGGGGGAACCGCTGGGTGCCGCTGCCTCGATCCGGCGCAGGACGAAGGTGGTGCCCACCTCCGGTTCGCGCCGCCAGTGGTTCTCCCCCGCCGGCACCAGCCCCACCACATGGCCGCGTCGGGCCACTAGGGTGAGCCGGCCGGGAGCTCCCAGCCACGCGGCCGGATCGAAGGTCGTCAGCCCGCTGTCGCGGCAGCCGTCGAGGACGCGGACCGGGGCTGTCCCGCTACCCTCCGGCGGCTTCAGTTCCAAGCGGCAGACGTCCTGCTCGCGGTAGCGGTCGAGGGCGTAGGTGCCGGGCGTTGGCCGCTCGCCGGTTCCCGTCGTGGCGGGACCGGTCGTTCCGGCGTTCTGCGCACCCGCGGCGGTGGAATCGTTCCGTTCGAGCTTGAACCCGGTCCCGCCATCCGGGGCCGGCGCGGGAGGGGGCGACATCGCCACGATCTGGAGGGGGACGAGGCTGTAGACCTCGCCCCCCTCGGTCCGGGCCATGAGGCTGCGCCGATCGTCCCGGGCCTTGAAGATCAGGACCGGACGGACGTTCTTGTCCACGAGGCGGACGACGCCGTCCACGAACAGCCAGGCGGCGACCTCGTTCAGGATCGGTAGGGCCCGGCGGCACCCGGCGGGAAACGACAGGCGCCGCCCGCTCTCGAAGCTTTGCGAGGCGAGGGTCATGACGCAGCGCCGCGTGCTGCCGTCCCGCGACAGGTCCCAGGTGCCGGGAACGCCCTCGATGGTCGGCGGCAGGGTTTCCACGAAGCCAGGGGGAGGGCTCGCAGCGGCGGGCGTCTCGGAGAGGCCGGAGGCGGCGGGGGGCTCCGCCGGCGGTGGGGCGGGCGTCGCCTGGGGAGCGCCCTGGGCCATCCCTTGAGTCTTCTCCTGGGTCACCGACTGGGCGTGGGCGGGACCGGCCGCGGCCGCCATCGTCAACAGACCGGCGAGAAGGCCGGCGCGGGAGCGTGCGGTACAGATCATCGGCCCGCTCCGGTGCCGCGCCCGTTCGTCGGCGTTTCCGGAACCGGCGTCAGTGGTCCCTTGCCGGAGAACCACGAGAGCAGGTTGTCGACCACGAGCCGGCCCATGGCCTCGCGGGTATGGACGGAGCCAGAGCCCACATGCGGCAGCAGGACGACCCTCTCCAGGTCGAGAAAGGCCGCCGGCACATGGGGCTCGGCGGCGAAGACATCGAGCCCCGCCCCATGGATCGTGCCGGATCGCAGGGCCTCGATCAGCGCCGGCTCGTCGACGAGGCTGCCGCGGGCGACGTTGACGACGATCCCGTCCGGGCCGAGGGCCTCGAGGATCTCGGCATTGACGATCCCGTTCGTCTCCGGGCCGCCGGGCGCCACGATCATCAGGACGTCCACCGCCCGCGCCATCTCCAGCAGGGTCGGATGGAAGGCGTAGGCCACGTCCTCCTGCCGGCGGCGGCCGTGATAGGAGAGGGTGACGCCGAAGCCTTCGAGGCGGTGCGCGATGGCCCGTCCGATCCGGCCGAGGCCGAGGATGCCCACATGCCGCCCGCGCAGGGTTGCGGTGAGGGGGTAGGTCCGTGTCGGCCAATGCCCGGCGCGCAGGTAGCGGTCCGCCTGCGAGATCTCGCGCACCGTCGCCAGGAGCAGCCCGAGGGCGAGGTCGGCCACCTCGTCGGAGAGCACGTCGGGCGTGTTGGTGACGACGATGCCCCGCTCCGCCGCGGCCGCGACGTCGATGGTGTCGTAGCCGACGCCGAAACTCGCCACGATCTCGAGCCGGGGCAATTTCTCGATGAGGGCGCGGTCTACGGGGGCCTGTGCCCCGGTGGCCATGGCGCGGATGCGCGGTCCGATCTCGCGATAGAACGCGTCGGGATCAGGGGCGGTGTCGGCGCGGTGGAGGGTGAAGGCGGCGGCCAGCGCCTCCATCACGCTCGGCTGCATCGGCTTCAGGAGCAGAAGGTCGGCAGGCTGCATGTCGCGCTCGTCATCCGTCACCGGAACCGGCCATGAAAGGAGTGGCCTGAGAGGATACGGCTGTAATCCGAGGTCCGGGTACGGTCCAGCCGTCGCGGAGGGCGCGCATCGGACAAGGTCGCCATGCGGCGCGTGGGCGGCAGTCATGACCCCGATGCGCCGCGTGCACCGGCCTACTTCCAAGCGGGCCTTTCGAACACTACTAAAGAGGGCGAGAGTCACAGGCCCGCCCGTGATCCCATCAACGTCGAAAACCGAAACAGCCACGCCATGACTGCCCCGCGCACCCTCTACGACAAGATCTGGGACGACCACGTTGTCGATGTCGAACCGGACGGCACCAGCCTCCTCTACATCGACCGCCACCTCGTCCACGAGGTGACGAGCCCGCAGGCCTTCGAGGGGCTGCGCGTGGCCGGGCGGCGCGTGCGCCACCCGGAGAAGACCCTGGCGGTGGTCGACCACAACGTCCAGACCTCGGACCGCCGCTTTGGCATCGAGGATCCGGAGAGCCGCCTCCAGCTGGAGACGCTGGCCGAGAACGTGCGCGACTTCGGCATCGAGTTCTACGATGCCCTCGACCGCCGCCAGGGCATCGTCCACGTGATCGGCCCGGAACAGGGCTTCACCCTCCCGGGCCAGACCATCGTCTGCGGGGACAGCCACACCTCGACCCACGGCGCCTTCGGGGCACTGGCGCACGGCATCGGCACTTCGGAGGTGGAGCACGTGCTCGCCACGCAGACGCTGCTGCAGCGCAAGGCCAAGAACATGCGCGTCACCGTGGACGGCACCCTGCCGCCCGGCGTCACCGCCAAGGACATCATCCTCGCCATAATCGGCGAGATCGGCACCGCCGGCGGCACCGGCTACGTCATCGAATATGCCGGCGAGGCGATCCGCGCCCTCTCGATGGAGGGACGCATGACGATCTGCAACATGTCCATCGAGGGGGGCGCCCGCGCCGGCATGGTGGCGCCCGACGCCATCACCTATGCCTACGTGAAGGACCGCCCCAAAGCCCCCAAGGGCGAGACGTTCGAGCGGGCCCGCGCCTACTGGGACAGCCTCGCCACCGACGAGGGCGCCTTCTTCGACCGCGAGGTCCGCCTCGACGCCGCGAGCCTGCCGCCCCTCGTGAGCTGGGGCACCAGCCCCGAGGACGTGGTCTCGATCTCCGGTCTCGTGCCCGACCCGGCCGCCATCGCCGACGAGAACAAGCGCCAGTCCAAGGCCAAGGCCCTCGACTATATGGGCCTCACGCCGGGCACGAAGATCACCGACATCACCCTCGACCGGGTCTTCATCGGCTCCTGCACCAACGGTCGCATCGAAGACCTGCGCGCGGTGGCCAAGATGGTGGAAGGCCGCAAGGTCCACCCGTCGGTCTCGGCCATGGTGGTGCCGGGCTCCGGCGTGGTGAAGGCGCAGGCGGAAGCGGAAGGCATCGACCGCATCCTCAAGGAGGCGGGGTTCGACTGGCGCGAGCCGGGCTGCTCCATGTGCCTCGGCATGAATGCCGACCGCTTGAGCCCCAACGAGCGCTGCGCCTCCACCTCCAACCGCAACTTCGAGGGCCGCCAGGGCCATCGCGGGCGCACGCACCTCGTCTCCCCGGCCATGGCTGCCGCCGCCGCCGTGGCCGGCCGCTTCGTCGATATCCGCGAGTGGCGCGGCGAGGCCTGAACGCCGAGCTTGGGCGGAATCCACGAAACGGGCCGGAATCGCGATTGACGCGGCCGGCCCGCCCGCTTAAACGAACCTCCGCGTCGGCACACATCTGCCGGCCGGCCCAGGTGGCGGAATTGGTAGACGCGCTGGTTTCAGGTACCAGTCTTGCAAGAGGTGAAGGTTCGAGTCCTTTCCTGGGCACCAAGCGACTTTAAGTCGTTGCTCCGTTGATAGTATTGTATTTTCTGGGTTAGACCGGGACGCTTAGCCGGGTCATACTCCCAAATAATCCTCACCATGAAACGGCACGCTAACCGAGCGAATTCCGGCCACATCCAGTTCAAGCTTTGCGGTCCGGCCGATGTATCTCGTCGGGCTTGTGGGCGCACTGTCACGGCCTGCGCTGCCAGCTTCCATCTCGTTGGGTTCCCTGAGGTCTCGCTGAGGCGCGGGATGATCCCTCATCGCGGATGACGCATCGGGGTCATGACATCGAGCCACGGCCTCGATCCCGTCAGATCCGACGTCAACGGTCCTCGCTCAGCGTTATCAAGGCGAAAATCTTCTGGTCGAGCGCGATCAGTCTGTCGATGACGGCATAGGATGCCGATCCATGATGCATCATGTCCTGCGCGAGAGCGTGCTTCTCTCGTTTCAGATCATCGATGAGCATGTCGAAACTGACCATGCCGGGAATACGCGGCAACCAAGGCAATGGTTTCACCTCCTGCGACGGGAGCCGAACGCAAGAGCCTTGAGCGCATGATTCGGCGTCGCCACAAAGGGCCAAACGATAACTTCCTGTTAACGACGTGTCCGCGGTGCCACGCTCCGGCTGTATTCCGCCGACCGTTATCTCGGTTGTCGGCCGCACACTTTTCCGGTTAGCCGCGCGCGCCGCGATCCGTGCGGGCTCTCCCTCGCCTCCGCCGAAGCGCGACGACGCTGTCCACCACCCCGGCCGGAACGCCATCCTCTCCGGCGCTCGCCGCCCTATCTATCGGCCGAGGTGCAACGGCGCGCCGCTGGACACCGCATGGCCCTATCCCGCGACATCCTGGATATCCGCACGATCTACCACGAGCCTGCCGTCGTGAATTTCGCGCGCGGGCTCGCGATCCTGGACCGCTTTCCTCACGCCGAGCGGATCGAGGTCCCATCGCACTGGAACATCCCGAACCTGCACGGCAACGAAGGTTCTGCGGAGGATTGGTTGCGGATCAAACGTTCGACACTGGTGCTCGGTGTGAAGAAGGGCCTGACGATGCGGCCGAATGGGCGCAGCGCCCATTTCATCGCACCCTCGACCTC
The DNA here is from genome assembly GCF_022829685.1 of Methylobacterium sp. E-045. Classification (GTDB taxonomy): domain Bacteria; phylum Pseudomonadota; class Alphaproteobacteria; order Rhizobiales; family Beijerinckiaceae; genus Methylobacterium. The sequence continues at coordinate 366,258 of NZ_JAKSYE010000085.1, read as the reverse complement.
GAATGGCTGCGCGATGGCCTGCGCTTACTGTTACGTCCCCCGGCGCAAGGGCTTCGCCAACCCGATCTCCCTCTTCGTGAACATCGAGCAGGTCTGCGCCGCGATCGCCCGCCATGCCGCGCGCCAGGGAGCGCTACCCGAGCCGGATACGGTGGATGCGGAGCATTGGGTGTACGATCTCGGCGAGAATGGCGACCTCTCCGTAGACGCGACCTTGTCGGACAACGTGCGCGACATGATCGGGCTGTTCCGCACCCTCCCCAACGCCAAGGCCTCCTTCGCCACGAAGGCCGTGAACCGGGAACTGCTCACCTATGATCCGCAGGGCAAGACCCGTATCCGATTCTCGCTGATGCCGGAGCGGATTGCGAAGGTCGTGGATGTGCGCACAGCCCCAATGCACGAGCGCATCGCCGCCATCGACGAGTTCGTGGCGGCCGGTTTCGAAGTCCACGTGAATTTCTCGCCGGTCATCCTCTACGAAGGTTGGGAGGCCGATTGGCGCGGCCTGTTCACCGCCATCGACGATGGCATCGGCCCGGCGGCCAAGGCACAGCTCAAGGCCGAGATCATCCTGCTCACGCACAATGCGGATCTCCACGCGGTCAACCTGAACTGGCATCCCCGCGCGGAGGACCTGCTCTGGCGGCCCGATATCCAGGAGGGCAAACGATCGCAGGGGGGCGGCGACAACCTGCGCTATCGAACCGGCTGGAAGGGGCGATGGATCGCGCGCCTCAAGGATCATCTCGCCGAGCTGATGCCCTATTGCCAAGTTCGCTACGCCTTCTGAAGCGGGGCTTCTCTCCGGCGCGGTTCCATCCCGCCGCGCCGCGCCGCGCCGCGACCGTCGGGAGGAGCTGATGCTCACCATCCACGCGATCGCGGCTCCAGCCCGATAGGGTGAAAATTCGAGCTTACCCCAGCACGTCCGATCGTTCGTTCTCCCGGCCTCCTCGTCGTGGACCGGCGTCCCCCGAGCCGGTGGGCGATCCGTGACCATTCCCCGCTCGGACCTGTTCCTGCGGATCGAAGGCGACTACACCCGGCGCCGTCACGCCGAACGGCGAACCAACCCCGACTTCGCCGAGTCGGGGGAGGGTCGGGGCATTCGACAGGGGTCATCGCATGCGTTCCAGTCGCAGATTGTCCGAACGCTGGCTGACGCTTGGGCTTTGGCTCATCGCCTTCCTCTTCGCCTGGTTCCTCATCGGCCTCGGCTCCCTCGTCGTCGGCGACCTGCCGCAGGTGGAGCACCGCCAGACCCTCGAGCAGTTCCTCGACGGGCCAACGGACGAGGGGGCGGCCGAGTCGCTGAAGCGGATCCGCCGGGAGCAGGACGACAACCGACGCCGGACGGAGCAGGAGCAACTTGCCCTCGATGCCGCGCGCTCGGCCTCGGAGGCGGCGCGCGAGACCTTCGCCAACTGGCTGAGGACCCGCGACGCGACGCAGCGAGTCGACCAAGATCCTGACCTGATCGCCCGCACGCAGGGGCTCGATGCCCTGAAGGGGGCCGAGCGGGCCATCGAGGAGCGGCTGGAAGGGTTGGCCAAGGCCCGGCTCGATCTCTCCGAGCAGGAGGAGCCGCTCACGCGGGCGGAGAGCGAACGGCGCATAGCGGCCCAGGTGAAGCTCGACGCCGCCGAGCGGGAGCAGGAGCTGCGCGTCTTCGGATATCGCCTCGCCCTGACGCTGCCCCTCCTGGCGCTCGCCGGCTGGCTGCTGCTCAAGCGGCGGCGGAGCCGCAACTGGCCCTTTGTCTGGGGCTTCGCCTTCGCGGCGACCTTCGCGTTCTTCGTGGAGCTCGTCCCCTACCTGCCGAGCTACGGCGGCTACGTACAATACGGTGTCGGCGTCCTCGTGACCCTCATCGCCGGCCGCGCCGCGATCGGTGCCCTGCAATCCTACAACGAGCGCCAGAAGCTCGCGGAAACGCGCTCGACCGAGGAACGCCGGGGCGAGATCGCCACGGACCAGGCGCTGGAGCGCCTTGCCAAGAAATCCTGTCCGGGCTGCGAGCGGCCCATCGCCCTCGACGATCCGAGCCTGAACTTCTGTCCTCATTGCGGCCTCGGCGCCTTCGAACGCTGCCCCGCCTGCTACCACCGCAAAAGCACCTTCGAGCGCTTCTGCCGGGCGTGCGGAACACCCTCGGCCCAAGAGGTGCGCCCGGTTGCCACCTGACGGCGGGGGGCGGGCCCGCGGCCCGACAGCCGGGGGCGGAAGCCCGCGGGCGCCGGCGCCCTCGCGCCCGCGGGACGGGCCGAGGCGCGGCGGCCAAGAATTCCCAACCGTTCGAAATCCCTCGCCGCGCGCATCAGCGCCTCTCAGGATACCGGCATCGACCTGGTCATGTTGCCGTTCGAGGCCAAGACGCGGCGCTTCGCCGAGCGGATCCTGCCCCGGCTGCGCCGAGCCGGCGGGACGGAGAGTGAGACCCGGCCCTCATCGCCCGTCCCAGGGGATGTCACCATGTCCCTTTTGCATGAGGGTGAGCATCTATATATCGGAATATCACGCAGGAGGATCTCACGGTGCCGAAGGTCTCACAGGTGCAGGCCAAGCTGAACCGGCAGCGGGTCGTCGAGGTCGCCGCCGCCCTGTTCCGCGAGCGCGGCCTGCACGGCGTCGGCGTCGCCGATATCATGGCCTCGGCGGGTCTGACGCATGGCGGCTTCTACGGCCAGTTCGCCAGCAAGGAGGCGCTGGCGGTCGAGGCTTTCGACCTGGCCGCCAACCAGAACTGGCGTCCCGATGATCTCGACGGATGGATGGCCGGTTACCTGACCCTCGGTCATGTTCGAAATCCGGGGGCCGGCTGTCCTCTGGCGGCCATGGTCAACGACGTGTCGCGCGAAGCGCCCGGTTCTCCGCTGCGGGCCCGGTTCCTCCACGGCGCCCGTGATCTGATCGAGCGCATGACCGGCCTGCTTCCCACGGCCCTGGCGAAGCGGCGGCGGCAGCGGGCCCTGGCGAGCCTGTCGCTCATGATCGGAGCCGTCGCCCTGGCCCGCGCCCTCGACGACGATGAGCTCAGCGAGGAGGTGCTGGCGGCGGCCCGGAACGTCCTCACTACGGGCAAGGTCGGCTGACGGGGCGCGGGTTCAGCCTTTCCAGGCCTTGAGCGCCGCGAAGGGGCTCGATGCCGGATCGGGCTGCGGCGGGTTGAGCACCGGCTCGACCTGGGCCACGGCATCGGCCAGGGAGAAGGGCGATCCGGCATTGAGCTTGCCACCGGCCGCATCCTTGTGGCCGCCGCCCCGGAACTTGCGGGCACCGTCCAGAGCCGTCTCGTTGTTCGAGCGGAACGACAGCGAACCCGTGCGTTGGACATTCACCACGCGGGTCGCCCTGCCCCCCTCCATCACGAGGTCGGACACGCGCTGGAACATGCCCGAATCGAGGCCGAAGGACAGCAGCGTGCCATCCGAGAGCCGTTGGAACAGGGCATCCGAGCGGGCGAGCGCCCGGGCGATCCGCATGCGGGTGGTGAGGGTCGGGTCGTCCTGGGGTTCGTCGGCCAGGAGCGCATCCACGAGGCGACGCCGGGTCGCGGCGATCTCGGCCTCCACGCGAGCCGGTGATGCGCCTTCGCGCAACAGTCCGGAGACCGCCCGCAGCAACGCGCTGATGAAGCGGTCATGCCAAGGGTGGCCCACGGGGATCAGGGTCGCGACGTTGTCCCAGAAGATCTCGTCCAGGGCGAGACCGCCCCGGAAAGTCGGGCGCTCCTTCTTCCACAGGTCGAGGGCATCGACGGCGGCCACCAGGGTCTCGAGTTCCTCGGTCGTCTCGCCCTCCACCTCCCGCGAGGCGTAAAGCCCCCGATGCTCGTAGGCGAGGCGGGTGGCGCAGCGGTCCTCGTCGATGAGCACGACCACGTTCGGGTCGGGGAGTTCGACCTTGGTGAGACCGGGCTTCTCCGGCACGGGCGCGAGGGCGAGGCCCTGCTCGCGCAGCTGGTCGAGGGACGAGGCATGGTGGTCGAGCACGATCAGCCGGTGCCGCGCGGCCTCGTCGCGACGCAGGTTCATGGCCGTGAATCGGGTGATGAAGGTGACGGCGACGGCCTCCAGCCCGAGATCCGTCATGATCAGGCATTCGGGCGCCTGGGCGCGGGAGAACCGCTTCAATTCCGCATCGACCACCGGGCCGACATCGGCATAGCGCGGGATATGGACGATCCGCGACACGTCGAGGAAGGCACCCACGATGGTCGACGCGCCGTAGCCGTCGAGATCGTGATGGGTCAGCTGGGTGACGGTCAAGGTTCGTCCTCGTGGCTCGGGTCGTCTCCCCGCCTTATGGGGCAGACAGACGGTCTCGGCGAGCCATACCGCCCGGGATCGCGCGATAATTCCCCGCCCGCGGGTTAGGCCGCGCGGCGCGGCCTTTCCGGATCCTGCCGCGTGAGCGGGGCGGCCTCGGCCTGCATCCATTCCGCCCGCTGGCGTGGCAACGCCCCCGGATGCTCCGTCTGCAGGAAGAAGATCATCTTCTCCCGGACCTCGCAGCGCAGGTCCCAGGCCTGCGGCGCGTTGCGGGCGCTCACCAGCATCCTGATCTCGATGACGCTCTCCTTGGCGTCCGACACCTGGAGATTGACCACGTTGCGGTCCCAGAGGCGCGACTGGGCCGCGATCTCGGAAAGTTTCGCCCGCATCGCCTCCACCGGCGCCCGGTGGTCGACATAGAGGAAGACGCTGCCGATGAGCGAGGCGCCCTCGCGGGTCCAGTTCTGGAACGGCTTCTGGATGAAGTAGGTCAGCGGCAGGACGAGGCGGCGCCAGTCCCAGAGCCGGATGACCACATAGGTGGAGTTGATCTCCTCGACCCAGCCCCACTCGTTCTCCACGATCACCGCATCCTCGATCCGGATCGGCTGCGTGATCGCGATCTGGATGCCCGCCACGAGGTTCGAGAGGACGGGCTGCATCGCCAGGCCCAGGATCAGCCCCGCCGCTCCGGCCGAGGCGAGCAGACTGACACCGTATTGCCGGACCGGCTCGAAGGTCATCAACGCGATGGAGATGGTCAGCAGCGCCACGAGCGTCACCCCGGCGCGCTCCAGGATTCGCATCTGGGTGAAATGCTTGCGCGCGAGGAGGTTGTCCTCCGCGTCGAGCTTGAACCGGCGCAGGTAGATCACCGTCGCGATGTGCAGTGCGGTGGCGCAGCACCAGCCGGCCAGCGCCACGAACGCCACGATGAGGATCTGGTTGAGGACGATCCGCACCTCCCACGAGAGGGGAGCCGCCGACGAGGCCGCCGTGACGGAGACGATCAGCAGCGCGAGGCGGCTCGGCCCATGGGTGCGCGAGACGAGGGAGCGCCAGAACAGGCTTCGTCCCGCCACGGCGCGCTGCATGGCGCGGAATGCCACTCCGTGAAGCGGCAGGACCACGGCGCAACACCCGGCGACGAGGGCGAGGGTCTGCGCCCACCAGGGCAGCCACGTGAGCCAGCGGATCGCATCGCCTGCAAGCGACTGGATTATCGGCATCGGACCTCCTGTATCAGCGAGGCCAATGATCCCGCGACGGGGGTGTTCCGCATCGCACGGGCAGCCTTGTGCGACGCACAAAGGTGGGATGTCGAAGGCATATTTGGCGCTATCCGTTCACACTTCCGCTCGGTTTTGAGAGACGCGATCCAAGCTCCCCCGGGGTACGGCCGAGGCACTCAAGCCCCGGCGGTCGGATACGCGTCCGCGCTGCGCGCGCGGCATCGTTTCCGTTCAGCCTCCGTCCAGATTTGTAAATGTAGTGTGGATCAACAGCCCAGCTTGTCCTGAACGGGCATGTTGATATCGCGTCTTTCGACACATCGATCCACGAAGGAGACGCTGCTTTTACAAGCTTAAAGATTTATGAATACATTTTTCAGAACGCGTTAAAGCGCTCGTCACTAGGACCGACACCGACATAACGGTGGAGAGCCATGACGATCGACGCCAGCGATATCCACGGCCCTTTCGAAGAGCTGGATGCGGGAAAACGGGATGCCGTTTCCCACGCCGCCGGCGGCGAAGCGTCGTCTCTCGAAGTGGGAGCCGTGGCCCGCTCCGCGGCGGGCGGCGGGCGAGCCGGCATGGACACGGAATCCCGGCGCCGGATCGGACGAAACCTCCGCATCCTCTACGGGGACGTGCTGAATCTGCCGCTGCCCGACCGGTTCGAGGTCCTCCTCGCCGAACTGTCGGCCAAGCCTGCTCCGCGGGAGACTTCATGATGACCAGCCTCCTCCATCCCATCGGAACGCCCGCCGGCGCCGATTCTGAGATGCGCGATCTCCTGCTCGGCGCGATCCCGGCCCTCAGAGCGTTCGCCTATTCGCTGACCTACGATCTCGATCGCAGCGACGACCTCGTGCAGGATACGCTGGTGCGGGCCTGGACCAAGGCGGACAGCTTCGCCCGCGGCACGAACCTGACGGCGTGGCTGTTCACCATCCTGCGCAACCTGTTCTATTCGGAGCAGCGCAAGCGCAAGCGCGAAGTCGAGGATGCCGACGGCGCCCATGCCGCGCGGCTGACCAGCCTGCCCGAGCAGGAGATCCGGGTGGAGATGCGCGAGTTCCAGGCCGCCCTCGACCTCCTGCCGCTGAGCCAACGCGAGGCCCTCGTCCTCGTGGGCGCGCAGAGCTTCACCTACGAGGAGGCCGCCGAGATCTGTGGCGTCGCCGTGGGGACGATGAAGAGCCGTGTCAGCCGCGCCCGTGGCCGGCTGATCGAGACCCTGGGCATGAACGGCACCGAAGATATCGGGGCCGACGCGCTCACGCGGGCGGCGCTGGGCGGCCCCTGACGCCGCCGTGCCGGCTTCACCTGAAGGCGGCCGCTCCGTATCGCGGAGCGGTGCCCTTATTTGCACTCCTCGCGAGCGCGCTTCATCGCGTCGCCGAATCCCGCCAAGGCGTATTCGTCGCTGGTGGACGTGCCGCGCATGGACACCGTCTTGACCTGGACCTTGGCGAGTTTGGCCATCTCGCCGACGAGGCGGGCCTCCTCGGACGGGTTCTGCAGCCAAGCATTCTCGTCCTTCACCACAAGGCCGTATTGCGAACTGCCGAGGCTCAGGGTCGGATCGGTCGCGGCGGTGGCGTTGGCCTTTGCCTGGCTGGCGGCCGGTTTGGGCGGGAAGCCGAACATCACCGCGACCTCGTTCTGGACGTTGTCACCCTTTCGGATGGTCACGAACAGGTAGGCGGTATCGCGCTTGAGGGTTTTCGGCGAACGGGTCTGCGGCTGGGCGATGGCGTAGCAGGTGCGTGACTTGCCCTGGCCGTTGGCGAAGACGTTCCAGTCCCCGAAGATCGCCACCGGAGTTGCCTGCTGCATGCCCGGTGCGCTCACCGCCTTCTTTCTCTCCCGCCCGCGTCCCCGGGATTTTGCCGGAGCCTCGGTCTCGGCGGCCGCCTCCTGTTGCGCCATGGCCGGTGAGGGGCCGGTGAGATGGGCCGGGCCGAGGGTCGACAGGACAGCTGCCGTGGCGCTGACGACGAGAAGGCGGCGAAGAGGATGCAGCATCGTGTTCAGGTTCTCGAATACGAAAGAAAGGCCGCCGGCAGCGCGCGGCGGACCTGCGTCGTCAGCGGCGGATCGGCGGCGCTTGTCGTCGTGTCGACACATGCTGCCAAATTGTCCGGAATTGCGGCGGGATAGCATCCCGTCGGGCCGGATCGCGCATCGGGTCCGCGCGCATGAGCCCCGCATGCCGGGCCGGTTCAGGCCGGGTGCGCCTCCGGTCCAAAGGTCGATCCGCCGAGGATGGCACCCATTGCCACCTCCACCTGAGGCGGCTCGGCGATCGCCACGCCGACCGTCGACAGATCGGCGATGGAGGCCGCCACATGCGGTGCGGTGGCCGTCGCTTCCATGACGTCGCGGACCGGAAGGGCGCGGGGCTTCGGGTCGTTGTAGGGCGTGTTGTAGCATTTGCGGATCGATGACCAGAACGCCGCCCGGTCGGCCTCCGGCAGACGGGCGAGAACGGAATCGATCAGGGTGGTGGCATCCGCCGCGAGGGCGGCGGTCTCTTCGGGGTTCATCCAACTCTCGACGGGCATCGACATCTCCGGCGTGCTTGGTCCGAGTTCTAGGCAAGATCACATAGCTCGGCCGTGAACGCATCCGCTCCGGCCAAGCTTTTTTGTCGCCCTGTGAATCACGCCGCTCCGGAGGGCGTGTCGAGCAGCGCCAGCCAGCGCGTGGCCTGCGTCCGGACGTTGTCCGGCGCGGTGCCGCCGTAGCTGGTGCGGCTGGACACCGAGTTCTCCACGCCGAGCACCGCATAGACCGCATCGGTGATCCTCGGCTCCGCCTCCTGCATGTCGGAGAGGGACAGTTCCTCAAGCCCAACGCCCCTGGCGGAAGCGGCGCCGACGAGGCGACCGGTGACGTGGTGCGCCTCGCGGAACGGCAGGCCGAGTTCCCGCACCAGCCAATCGGCGAGGTCGGTGGCGGTGGCGTAGCCGGAGCCGGCGGCGCGGGCGAGCACGTCGGCGTTGGGCTCCAGATCGCGCACCATGCCGGTCATGGCGGCGAGACACAGGGAGAGCGCCTGGAGCGCGTCGAACGTGCCCTCCTTGTCCTCCTGCATGTCCTTCGAATAGGCCAGCGGCAGGCCCTTCATCACGATGAGCAGGCCGGTGAGCGCGCCGATGACGCGGCCGGACTTGGCGCGCACGAGCTCGGCCGCGTCCGGGTTGCGCTTCTGCGGCATGATCGACGAGCCGGTGGTGTAGCCGTCCGACAGGCGCACGAAGTTGAACTGCGCCGAGGTCCAGACCACCAGTTCCTCGGCGAAGCGCGAGAGGTGCACGGCGCAGATCGAGGCGGCGGAGAGCGATTCCAGCGCGAAGTCGCGGTCGGCCACCGAGTCGAGGGAGTTGGCGGTGGGCCGGTCGAAGCCGAGGGCTGCGGCCGTGGCGTGACGGTCGATGGGGAAGGAGGTGCCGGCCAGGGCCGCGGCCCCGAGCGGACACTCGTTAAGCCGCGCACGGGCATCGCGGAACCGCCCGCGGTCGCGGGCCAGCATCTCCACATAGGCGAGGCAATGGTGGCCGAAGGTGACGGGCTGGGCCGATTGCAGATGGGTGAAGCCCGGCATCACCGTGGCGGCGTGCGCCAACGCCTTCTCGGCCAGGGCCCGCTGCAGGCCGGCGGCCTGCTCGTCGAGGCTGTCGAGGGTGTCGCGCACCCACAGCTTCATGTCGGTGGCGACCTGGTCGTTGCGTGACCGCGCGGTGTGCAGGCGCCCGGCGGTGGGGCCGACGATCTCGGTGAGCCGGCTCTCCACGGACATGTGGATGTCCTCGAGTTCGCGCTTGAACACGAAGCCGCCGCCCTCGATTTCCGCGCGCACGGCCTTGAGACCGTCCTCGATCGCCGCCACATCGGCGGGTGGCAGGATGCCCGCCTTGCCCAGCATCGCCACATGCGCCAGCGAGCCGCGGATGTCCTGGGGTGCGAGGCGCTTGTCGAATCCGATGGAGGCGTTGATCTCCTCCATGATCTCGGCGGGGCCGCTCGCGAAGCGCCCGCCCCACATCCGGTTGCTCATGTCGACACTGTTCCTCTCGGCCGCCCCATCCACCCGTCGGGCGACGCAACGATGATGCCCGGAGCCAAGGCGACCCTGGCTGCGGGAGCCGTCGTCGCCGTCCTGATCGCGGGCGGTCTCGCCGTATACGGGACGCGTCCGACCGGCGGCAACAGCGAGACGGTGGCCGAGCCGTGCCGTGGCGCCGTGGAGACGATCGCGCGCATCGCCCCCCATGCCCGCGGCGAGGTGGCGGCCATGGAGGTCTCGAAGATTCCGCGCGCCGCGCCGGACCTGATGTTCAAGGGGCCGGACGGCACCGACCGGACCCTCGCCCAGTTCCAGGGCCGCCTCGCGCTGGTGAACCTGTGGGCGACATGGTGCGCTCCCTGCAAGGCCGAGATGCCGGCCCTCGACCGGCTCGAGCAGGCGCTGGGAGGGACGGAGTTCACCGTCGCCGCGATCAATGTCGATACGCGCAATCTCGAGAAGCCGCCGCAATGGCTGAAGGAGAACGGCATCACGAACCTCGCCTATTACGCCGATCCCGGAGGCCGAGTGCTGCCGGCGATGCAGAAGGCGACGGGGTCGCTGGGCCTGCCCACGACCATGCTGGTGGACGCCAAGGGCTGTATCCTCGGCGTGATGAAGGGACCGGCGGATTGGGGCAGCGAGGAGGCCAAGCGGCTGATACGCAGGGCGCTCGGACGCGACTGATCTGACCGCTTCACGACGCGACCACCTACCGGGAGGAAGAACGATGCGCCTGTTCGTAGGTCTTCTGGCGGGGCTGCTCGGCGTCGCGCCCGCCTGTGCCGCCGACGCACCGCCCTATCTCCTCGTCGGGCTCGATGGAAAGACCTTCTTCCTGCCCGAGGGCGGCCGGAACGGCCCCAATGGCCGCGACGCTGTGGCCATCGTCGATGTGAGCGACGAGGGCCGCCCCCGCCTCGCCCATGTCCTGCCCCTCGACAATTCCGTCTACGGGCCGCCCACCAACCTGCAGATCACCCCGGACGGGCGGCTCGGATTGGTGGCGAGTTCCGTGCTCATGCGGCCGGAGGGCGAGGCCTGGTACGCGCAGGCCGACGACCGGCTCCACGTGATCGACCTCCTCGCCGACCCGCCGCGTCTGGTGGAGACGATCCGCGTCGGACGCCAGCCCTCGGGTCTCGCCATCGCGCGGAGTGGGGATGTCGCCCTTGTCGCCAACCGCGAGGGCCGCAGTGTCACTGTCCTGTCGATCGCGGGAACGAGCGTGCGCGCCGTGTCCACCGTGGATGTGGGCGACGAGGCGGCGGCGGTGGCCATCGCCCCGGACGGGCGCCGCGCCTACGTCGCCAAGAACAAGGCCGCCAAAATCGGTGTCCTCGCCCTCGACGGCGCCAAAGCCAGCTACGATCCGGCCCTCGACCTTCCCGTCGGGCCCGGCGTCTACGGTCTGGAGGTCACGCCAGACGGGCGTTTGGCGCTGACCGCCAATACCGGCCCCGAGCCCAGCGACGGCCACGCCGACAGCGTCAGCGTGATCCGGGCCGATGCGCCGCGCCCGGTGGTGACCGATCATCTCGGCATCGGCGACACGCCCGAGACCCTGGCGATCTCGCCCGATGGCCGGCATGCGGCGGTGGCCGTGGTGCGCGGATCGAGCGCCCCGGCGAGCGGACCCGGCTACACCCCGACCGGGGCGGTGGCGTTGCTCACCATCGATCCGTCGGGGCTCGTCCATCGCACGGGAGAGGCCGAGGCGGGAGCGGTGACGCAGGGCATCGCCTTCAGTCCCACGGGCTCGCATGTCTATATTGGCAACTACGTGGACCGCACCATCGGCGTCTACCGCATCGAGGGAGACGCGGTGCGCGATACGGGGTTTCGGCTGAGCCTGCCCGGCCAGCCGGCCTCCATGCGGGGGCGGGCGGGTCGGTGAGACCGCCGCAGCCGGAGAAGCGCACCCGATCGGAGCCGCTCCATCGGGCGAAGGAACGATCTTAATCCCCGCATCGCCGGCAATTTTATTCTGGAACTTCCGCGACTTAACGCCGGTTTCGGGTTTGAACGCCGGGACGGCCCGCAAGCCGGACTCACAGACCGTGCGGGCGCGTCGGCGACACGATGCGGAGAGGATGATGCAGCGACGATTTATGGGTTTGGCCCGACCGGGAGTCGGCAGTCGGGTGCTCGCCGCCATTCTGGGGTTGTCGTTCCTGATCGGCCTGCCCGAGGCGCGGGCCGCCGTCACCGGAACGGGGGGCGGACCCGAAACCACCGTCACGGCGCCCCATACCTCTACCACGGGCCAGACCGTTCCGCCGGGTGCGGCCGGCGCCCCCATCGTCGATCCCCATGAACGGACCGAGCGGCAGAAGCAGCTGGACCGTGTCCTGAACGGGATCTGCCAGGGCTGTTGATCCAAGAGGATCAGGCTCGGCGCAGGCGCAGGCCGAAGACCCGCAGGGTTCCCAGCAACAGAGCGGCGTAGACGAGGGCACCAACGACACCGAGCAGCCCGAGCACCACGATCTCGCGAAGATGCGGCAGGGCCGGTACCGACCGTTCCACGATCGGGAGGCCGTAGACCGCCGTGGCGGCGAGGGCGGCACAGGCGACGACCACGCCGATGACGGTGACGCCGAGGCCCCGGCTCGGCGCCGTCCAGCCCCGGCGCCACGCGAGCCCCACGAGGAGCGCGAGGTTCAGCCATTGGCCGATGGCGGTGGCGAGTGCCAGGCCGGTCACGCCGTAGGGGCCGGTGAGCACGATCTTGAGCGCGACATTGAGGGCGATGGAGGCCAGGGAGGCGATGAGCGGCGTCATTGTGTCCTGGCGTGCGTAGAAGCTCGCTACCGCGCTGCGCACCAGGACCACGGCGGGCAGGGCGAGACCGTAGGCGGCGAGCACCGAGGCGGCGCGGGCGGCATCCTCGGCGCCGAAGGCCCCACGCTGGAACAGGGCCGTCATCATCAGGCCCGGCAGGGTGAGGAAGGCGATGGTGAAGGGGGCCGACAGGGCGAGCGAGAAGCCCGCCGCCCGGTTCTGCGCCGCATGCGCCCCCGTCACATCGCCCTTGGCGATCCGCCGGCTCATCTCCGGGAGCAGCACCGTTCCGGCCGCGATGGCGATGACGCCGAAGGGCAACTGGTACAGCCGGTCGGCGTAGTAGAGGGCCGAGACCGCGCCGGTGGGCAGGAAGCTCGCGATGATCGTGTCGGCGAAGGAGGCGATCTGGAACCCGGCCGCGCCGATCACCGCCGGGCCGAGTACCGTGAAGAACCGCGTCATCGCCGGATCACGCAGGATCGGTGCCCCCAGCGCCGGCGCGATGTCCGCGCGCCGGCAGGCAAGCCAGACGAGACCGAATTGCAGCACGCCCGAGATCGAGACGCCCCAGGCGGCGGCATAGGCGGCGTTCGGGAAGAACCCCGCCAGCGCCAGGGCCACCAGCATCGACAGGTTCAGGAGAACGGGTGCTCCAGCCGCCACGGCGAAGCGGCGGTGGGCATTGAGGATGCCCGACAGCAGCGTCACCAGGGTGATGAAGAGGAGGTAGGGGAAGGTGATCCGCGTCAGCGCGACGGCGAGATCGAAGCGGAGGGGATCGTCCGAAAAACCGGGCGCCAGGGCGCGCACCACCCATGGCATCGCCGACCAGGCGACGATCAGCAGCACGATCTGCGTCAGCAGCAGCAGCGTGAAGACGCGGGTGGCGAAGCGTCGGGCCGCGCCCGCTTCTCCGGTTTCGGAGAGTCCCGCATAGGCCGGGACGAAGGCGGTGTTGAACGCCCCCTCGCCGAAGATGGCACGGAAATGGTTCGGCAGCCGGAAGGCGACGACGAAGGCATCGGCCACCGGCCCCGCCCCGAGCACGGCCGCCATCACCACGTCGCGGGCAAAGCCGGTCACGCGGGACACCAGCGTCCAGCCGCCGACGGAGAGGATGCTGCGGATCATGAATGCTCGGAAGGGTGACGCGAAAACCCTCCCCCCTCAGCGGGGGAGGGACTCGTGCACGCTGGAAATGGGATGGGAAATGGCCGGGCCGCCTCTGTCGGGGCCGGCATCGACCGGCTCGGCGTATCAAAAGCCGGTTTTCCCGGTAACCTCAAGGACCCGCACACAACAACGCCGCGGGCCTGAAGACCCGCGGCGCGACAAGGAAACGGGACGTTACTTGGATGCTTCGCCGTAGAGCTTCTCGACGTATTCCCAGTTCACCAGGTTCTCGATGAACGCCTTGAGGTAGTCGGGGCGGCGGTTGCGGTAGTCGATGTAGTAGGAGTGCTCCCATACGTCGACGCCGAGGATCGGCTTGGCGCCGTGCACCAGCGGGTTCTCGCCGTTGGGGGTCTTCAGGATCGCGAGCTTGCCGTCCTTGACCGCGAGCCAGGCCCAGCCCGAGCCGAACTGGCCGACGCCCGCCTGAATGAAGTCCGCCTTGAACTTGTCGAAGCCGCCGAGATCCTCGTCGATCTTTGCGGCCAGGGCCGCCGGGGCCGCGCCGCCGCCATTGGGCTTCATCCAGTTCCAGAAATGGAGGTGGTTGAAGTGCTGGCCGGCATTGTTGAACAGCGGCTGGTTGGTGCCGTAGGACGCCGTGACGATCTCCTCGACGGTCTTGCCTTCGAGACCCGTGCCTTCGAGCAGCTTGTTGCCGGTATCGACATAGGCCTTGTGGTGCTTGTCGTGGTGGAACTCGAGGGTCTCCTTCGACATGTAGGGGCCGAGCGCGTCGTAGGCGTAGGGCAGTTCGGGCAGGGTGAAGGTCATCGGCAGGTCTCCCGGGTCTGATGGTGCAGTGGGGGTGAGGCTCGCTCCGAAGGATGCGAGGGGCTCACCGTCTGCTCTCCAACGCGTTCGTACCTAAGTCGGTCCTCCGCCGAGGGCAACGGGCGCCCGGCTTCGAACGGCGCGCGGGGAATTCCCTGCGGATCGATTTTGCAAAACCAGGGCCGGGCCTTACTGTGCGCGCCGCACTTCTGTTGTGCAGGCGTTGTTTAGAGAGTTCCATGATCCTCGCGCTGTTCGCGCTCGCCGTCGTCATGATCGTCGGCGGCATCGCCTCCGTCGTCCAGGGCTTTCCCTATGTCAGGCTGGAAAGTGGATGGACGATGACCATCGCGGGCGCCGCGACGGCTTCGTCCGGCGCGCTCCTCCTCGGGCTGGCCGTGGTGGCCACCTACCTGAAGCGCCTGGAGCGAGCCGTGCTGGAGCAGGGGGGCGGGCTCGGCGTCGATCCCTCGGCGTTCGAGGCCGGCGGCCGGATCGAGCCGCCGGGGCTCGGCGCGACCGATGTCGCGGAGGAGCCGGTGTCCCCTGGACGGCACCGCCCGAGCGCGGTCGGGCTCGCCGAACCGAGGCTCGCATCGCCGCCGCTTTTCGCCGACGATCCCGCGCCCGCCTTGCCGATCGGCAATGACCCGGCATCGCCGCTCCTGCCGGATCTCCTGCCCGAACCGCCTCCTCCCACCGTCGCGGACGCCCGGCAGAACCCGATCCGTGCGGTCGAGCCGGATGCCGAGGCCGCGCCGGCGCGCCGGATCAAGCCGAACAAGCCGCCTCGGGCGGTCAAGCCGACGGCCATGGTCGATACGGTCATTCCGGCACCGGAGCCCGCGCCTATTCTTGCGGACGCGCCTCCCGCGCCCGCCGCGGTGCCCCCATCGCCGCCTCGCGAGGCGGATCCGGAGGAACCCCTTGGCCTGCGATCGACGGTCGTCGACGAGCCGGAGCCCGCTCCCGCCCCGGCACAGCCGGAGGAGGCCGATCCCGCCGCGAGCACAGCCAAGGGCGGTCTCGCCGTGGTGGGCAAATACGCGTCGGGTGGCAACACCTACGTGATGTACTCGAACGGCTCCATCGAGGCGGATACGCCGCGCGGCCAGTTCACCTTCGACTCCCTCGACGAGCTCAAGGCCTTCGTCGAGGCAGGCGGTGAAGAGGGTGCCGCCCGCGGAGCGGCGTGAAGCCCCGTCAGGCCAGCGGGTTCAGCCCTTCGGTCCGGGCGGGAAGCGGCGCCCTCATCGTCAGGCGAAACCCTTCGGGGGGATAGCTCGCCGCGATGTCGGCGCGGACCTGCGCCGTGAGCACCCGCTGCAGCAGGCGTGAGCCGAAGCCCTGGCGGGTGGGCGGCCGCACGCGTGGCCCGCCGAATTCCGACCAGTCGAGATGCAGGGTTTTGCCGGCCGCATCCTCGGTGACACTCCAGACGATGGCAACCCGGCCCTCCTGCGTCGAGAGCGCACCGTGTTTCGCCGCGTTGGTGGTGAGTTCGTGGATCGCCATGCCGATGGGGACCGCGACTTCGGAAGCGAGGTCCACAGGCGGCCCGTCAAGGACGATTCGCCTCGCCCCCGGCGCGTCCGACGCACCGTCGCCATAGGGCCTGAGCTCGTTCTCGAGGAGGTTGCGCAGGGACGCGGTCTGCCAGGCATCCTCGGTGAGGACCGAATGGGTATGGGCGAGCGACATGATCCGCCCGACGAAGGCTTCGTAGAAGCTCTCGATGCTCGAGGCCGTGCGGGCGGTCGAGCCGACGATGGCCTGGACGGTCGCCAGGGTGTTCTTCACCCGGTGGTGTAACTCGCGGATCAGAAGCGCCTGCCGCTCCTCGGCGATCCTGCGTTCGGTCACGTCGGCGACGACGCCGATGAGCCTGCGGGGGAGACGATCGGGGGCATCGCTCTCGAAACGCCCGGCCATGTCGATGATGCGCCACGCGCCGTCACCCGAACGCTGGATACGGCCGCTGGCCTGCAAGGTGGAATCATCGCGCAAGGCCATCGAGATCGCCCGGCGGAACGCGGGGCGGTCGTCGGGATGGAGAACGGTGCCGAGGAACTCGCGCTTGCCGAGGGCCCCTTCTTCGGAACGACGCCCGAAGATCGCGAACATGCGCTCGTTCTCCCAGACGGCTTGGTCGTCGAGCATATGCCATTCGAAGATGCCGAGTTCGGCGAGCGACGTGGCGATGCGCAGGCGCTCCTCGCTCTCGCGCAGGGCGTCGCGGGCCCCCAGGCGCGTCGTCACGTCCTGGAGCACGCCCACCACGATCCCAGGCCGGTCGCCCGTGGCGGCGATCGCCTGACCCCTCGCGCTGATCCTGACCGCGACGCTGTCGCCCGCACGGCGCAGGCGTGTCTCGATGGCGAAGGGGGCACGATCGCGGATCGCCGCGCGGATCGTCGTCTTCACCTTCTCCGCTTCGGGGGCATCCATCAGGTCGGACAGCTGCGTCCAGGTCAGTGACGTCCCGGGAGGGACGCCGAGGATATGGGCCGCCCGGCGCGACACCCTGAGGAGGCCGTCCGCGAGGTCGAGGCGCCACTCCCCGAGCCCGGCGGCGGTGAGGGCCGAGCGGTTCTCCTCCGAGCGGACGATCTCGTCGGTATCGACCCGCTCCACCACCAGGGTGCGGAGGGCCTCGGTATCGGATGAGGGCGATGTCCGGATGCGGACGTCGAGGCGGCTCCCGTTCGCGGTGATCCAGCTCCGGATGCCGGCGGAGAGCAGGTCGGGACCGTCTCCGAGGATCGTCACGGCCCGGCCCGTGAGGCTTCCCGCCTCGTATCCGAGGAGGGTTGTCAGGTGCGGGTTGGCGTCGAGGATGCGATCCGTGCCGCCATCGAGGATGACGAGACCGATTCCGGCCTCGTCGAAGCTCCGCCGATAGGGGTCGGCCTGGGGACGCGCATCCCCCGGCATTGGCGATCCTCGGTCAGATCCGCTGCCCACTCCGCAACCTCACTCGGCGGCGCCCCTGCCTTGCATGGGGCATCATCGCTCGCTCCGGTAGCCCCGGATGCTCATTGCCCCGGCATCTGAGGTCGAAACGCCCTGCGCCGCAAGGGCTTACGACGAAATAGCTGTGCCGGAGCGCACCCGCTCAGCCGTGTCGGCGGAACTCCAGGTAGGTCGGGCCACGGCCGGCCGCGATCGCCTTGGCCTCGTAACGGGTGCCCGGCCATTCCGGGAAGGGCCGCGTCCAATCGGCCGCCGCTTCGGCGGTCCAGCTGAGGGCGTCGCACCGGGCCGCCCGCACTAGGGTCCAGCCGGCATAATCGTCGATGTCGCTGGCAAAGCGGAAGACGCCGCCGGGCTTCAGGACCCGTGCGATCTCGGCAAGCGTCTCGTCCGAGACGAACCGCCGCTTGCGCTGGCGGCGCTTGGGCCAGGGATCGGGGTAGAGCAGGTAGACGCGGGCGAGGCTCGCATCGGGAATGGCGGCGAGGAGCTGCGTGGCGTCCTCGTCCCAGATCCGGACATTGCCCAGGTCGCCGTCATCCACGGCCCGCAGCAGCTTGACGACACCGTTGACGAAAGGCTCCGCGCCGACGATGCCGACCTGCGGATGACGGGTGGCCTGGGCGGCGAGATGCTCGCCGCCGCCGAACCCGATCTCCAGCCAGACCTCGTCCACCGGATGCGGGAAAAGTGTGGGCAGGTCGAGCCGTACCCCCTCCGCCGGCAGCGCGACGCGCAGGCGCGGCAACAGCTCGGCCAGCCGCTGTTCCTGGCCGGCCCGCAGGCGCTTGCCCTTGCGCCGGCCATAGAAGGCGCGGTCGGCACCCTCGATGGCCGTCCCGCCCTCGTCGGGCGGGAGTTCATCCCGCCCGTTTTCCACGGGTCAGGACAGGGCCGACTTGAGCTTGTCGGCGAGGTCGGTGCGCTCCCACGAGAAGCCGCCGTCATCCTCGGGCTTGCGGCCGAAATGGCCGTAGGCAGAGGTGCGGGCGTAGATCGGCTTGTTGAGGCCGAGGGCGAGGCGGATGCCGCGGGGCGAGAGATCGAGGGCGTCCATCAGCACGGTCTCGAGCTTCGCCTCGTCGACGGTGCCAGTACCGTGCAGGTCCACGTAGATCGAGAGCGGCTTGGCGACGCCGATGGCGTAGGCGAGCTGGATCGTGGCGCGGGTGGCGAGACCCGCGGCCACGACGTTCTTGGCGAGGTAGCGCGCGGCGTAAGCCGCGGAGCGGTCGACCTTGGTCGGATCCTTGCCCGAGAAGGCACCACCGCCGTGCGGTGCCGCGCCGCCATAGGTGTCGACGATGATCTTGCGGCCGGTCAGGCCGGCATCCCCGTCCGGGCCGCCGATGACGAACTTGCCGGTGGGGTTGACGTGCCAGACGGTCTCCTCGCCGACCCAGCCCTGGGGCAGAGCCGCCAGGATGTAAGGCTCGACGATGGCGCGCACGTCAGCGGAATCGAGGGTTTCGTCGATGTGCTGGGTGGAGAGCACGATCTGGGTCACGCCGACCGGGCGGCCGTTCTCGTAGCGGACGGTGACCTGGCTCTTGGCATCGGGCCCAAGCTTGGCGGCATCGCCCTGCTTGCCCTTGCGGGCGTCCGCCAGATCCTTGAGGATCTTGTGGGCATAGTAGATCGGCGCCGGCATCAGCTCGGGCGTCTCGTCCGAGGCATAGCCGAACATGATGCCCTGGTCGCCGGCACCCTCGTCCTTGTTGCCGGACGAATCCACGCCCTGCGCGATATCGGCGGACTGGGCATGGAGGTGGATGGCGATGTCGTTGTTCTTCCAGTGGAAGCCCGACTGCTCGTAGCCGATGTCCTTCACCGCTTCACGGGTGAGGTGCTCCAGGTGCTCGAAGGTCACGGAATCTGGGCCGCGTACCTCGCCCGCGATGACGATGCGGTTGGTCGTGGCCAGGGTCTCGACCCCGAGGCGGGCTTCCGGCATCGCGCCGATATAGGCATCGACGATGGTGTCCGAGATCCGGTCGCAGACCTTGTCCGGATGGCCTTCGGAGACCGACTCGCTGGTGAACAGGTAGTTGGAACGCGGCATCTGAGGCCCCCCGGTTTCGGGTTCGCCTCAGCAGCGTTCGACCCGGTCTTCGGAACGGAGAGCTTCTGGCACTCCCTCCCCAGGCGGTCAAGACGACAAACCGAACGTATCCGCTAAAACGAACGGATCATACTTTAGATCAACCGTTCAGTTTCTCGTCTAGCGCATGGATGGCGGCGGCGAACTCGCGGCGGCTGGCGTCGGAGAAATGCTCCGTCACGTGCTTGGCGACGACATCGACGAGACCGCTCCACGAGGCCTGTCCTCCGTCCTGGGTCACGAAAGCCTGCTGGGGCGACTCGCTCAGTCCACGGCGAGGGGCGTCGTCGCTCCGGTCCATGCCATCGAAGAAATAATCGATCGGCATACCGGTCATGCGGCTTAAAATCTCGAGATGGATCGCGCTGATGCGGTTGATGCCCTTCTCGTACTTCTGGAGTTGTGCCGCAGACATGCCGAAGCTCTGGGCGACACGTTTCTGGGTGAGGGCCGATTTCTTCCTTTGCTCGGCGATGCGCATGCCGACATGGACATCGCGTGCATCGGTCTTTTGCCCAGCCATGTCAGATCCCGCCCAGTCTCATGAACTCTAACCGCGCATCTTGCCCTTGGGCAGATCCTCGACGCTCATGGTTCTCCTGGACGCTGTTTCTTCCACGTTCCCCTGTTCAACCCAACCCGAAAAAGATGGCACCGCCGCACTATTCCACGCCCTTGCCCGGCATACGGGGAACGGGGAAGGGGCGGGAATGGGATATGGTGGCGTCCCCGGCAGGTCTCGAACCTGCGACCCCAGGTTTCATCCCACTTCGGCTTCCGCCGCCGCCCCGTGTCGGGGCGTTCGTGGTCTGGACTATCCCTTCGCCATGGATCGGTGGGGAATGACCCTTCGCGATCTTTAGGCGCCGCCCGTCTAGTCTCTACACCTTCCCCGGATGGCTCCGGGGCTTGGCTCGGGATCGGCCGGGCCAGCGAGCATGCGGGCCGTGGGCGTTCCCCGAATTTGAGCGGATCCGCCGCGTGGTTTCCCCTCGCGACGCCCAATTGAAGTTTAGGAAACCTGTGCTCTGTCCAGCTGAGCTACGGAGACTCACCACGTTCTCCCCTAGCACCATCGGGCGGGCAGGCCAACCGCCGCTTCGTGCGGCTCCTTCAGGCCACCTTGCGCCGGAGCCACCGGCGCGCCTTCTGCGCGCGGGCGAACCATTCCGGATGGCTGCGCAGCCAGATCTTGGAGGCCTCGGCTCCCGCGATCGCGTGCTTGACCAGATGGCCGCGTAGGGTCACGACCTCGTAGAGTTCGCTCAGGTCACGGGTCTGGACACCGAAATCGGACTTGTAGGGCATCACGCCGACGGTGAAATCGAAATAGCCGAGCCCCTCGGCGCGTGCCCATCGCAGGGCTTCGGCGACGATGTGCAGACCCGGCGAGGTGTTGCGCCACGCCTCGCCCGCCATGGTCAGCAGGATGCCATGGAAGGTCCCGCCATGGACGAGGCCGTAGGCGCAGGCGATCCATTCCCCGTCCACCGCCAATCCGAACAGACGGACCGGTCCGCCGGCGAGGCCCCGATGGGCGCCTTCACGGTAGAACGCCTCCACATCGGAGCGTGAGAGCAGGTTGAATCGGCCGATCTCGGCAAAGCGCGAGCGGCGCTGCTCGACCAGCGCATCGAAGATCCGGTCGACTTCGTCGGTGCTTCGCGCCTCCACGAAGGTGACGGTGCCCGCACGGTCCAGCCGGCGGCGCAGCTTGGCCATGTCCTTCAGGGTGCTGGGACGGCACAGGCGCGCGAGCAGCGTCTCGGCATCGCCCTCGATGGCGACGCCCGAGGCCTGCATGTCCATCCGACGGCATCCGGGCAGGGTGGCGAACGGGTTGGGGCGGCCGTTCACGTCGTCGGGGATCCGGCTGATCTGGATCAGGTCGGCCCGGGGGAGCACAGTCCGGATCGCGGTCCAGGCAAGGGCCATCTCGTCGGCGGAGAGGTCGATGCCGGGGGCGAGAATAGGTGCCGCGTAATCGCAGACCCCGAGATCGAGCCAGGTGATCGCCCGGTAGCCGCGATGGCGCAGGCGCGCCAGGGGCACCAGCATGACCGCACGCCCGTTGGCATCGATCACTTCGACGATCACCGGATCCGCCTTGGAGGCGGTGCCCAGGCGCTCGACGATGGCCGTCGCCCAGTCGAGGCGCTGATAGGCGGTGGCCGTGCCTTCGGATTCGAGCCGGCTCCAGAGGCGGGCGACCGTCGCCATCGTCGTGTGGAGGCGGGCCTCGTACCCGCCGACGGAGACGGGACGCGTCGAAGCGGGAAAGTCTTGGATCACGCTCATGGCTGGAATGTCCTGGGTCGGGATGTCCTGGCTATCGCGGCGCCGGGAGGCCTACGCGCGTGTGCGGCGGACATGTGGGGATCGGGGCCGCGGCGGTGCTCGTCGTCGCAGGAGGAACGGGTCATCGACCGGCCCCCGCCTCGGCATCGCGGCCGGGCCGCATCAGAGGCATGGCGGCGCGCCAGGGCTTCAGCATCCAGAGGCAACCTGCCAGCACAACCACTTCGGAGATCAGCACGCCGAAAAGCGACCAGGCCGGCTGGGCGATCAAGAGCAGGCCGATCACGGCGATGGCGCCGAATCCCACACTGACGCCCGCAATCACCGAGAGGGGACGGAAGTCCTGCATCGTCTCCAACAGAATACGCATCGGCGCGTGGATGAGCGAGACCGTGACGATGGCCCAGGCCGCCACCGCGATCAGCATCATCGGCGCCGCCGCGAACTGGCCGGCGAACAACCTGTGTTCGATGAGTTCGAGCGCCGAAAGGAGGATGGCGCCGTAGGCGATGCAGCCGAGTCCGAGCAGCCCGGAGCAGATGAGGGCGAAGCGGCGGGCGAGGGTGAAGTCGCCCCGGGCGAGGTGCCCCGCCACCTCGGGCTGGACCATGTTGATGAGGGCGGATGCCGACAGCCGCAGGGGCGAGAACAGCACGAAGGTGGCGGCCATCGGCGCATAGGCGGCCGGTCCCGCGATGGCGGCCACGAGAAGGCCCTGTCCCTGGCCCTGGACGTTGGCGGTGGTGACGTTGACGAGAGACCACGACAGGGTCGGGATCATGGCCCCGTAGCGGCGTCGCATCGAGCGGCCGAGGCTGAGCCGAATGGGTTCCCGCAGCAGGGCGAGCGAGGCGACGATGCCGAGGCCGTTGGCGCAAGCCAGGGCGAACAGCGTCTCGTCGAGGCCGGGGGCACCCTGAAAATGGATCATTGCCACGGTGAAGGCGGTGCCCGAGAGGGCGAAGACCACGTCGCCCAGCCCCGAGATCGCCGGCCGGTGCTTGGCGAAGAGCGCGAGGCGCAGGTAGCTGCGCAGCGACCAGAGGCCGACGAAGAGGCTGCCGGCCAGGGCGTTGATGTCCGAGGTCGCCATCAGCGCCGCGCAGACCCCGGCCGCGATCGTCGCGGAGAGGACGACCGCCACCGTACCGAAGGTCACGTCGAACCCGCGCGCCGCGCGTCGTCCGGCGCGAGGCGGAATGGTGATGGTGGCCGGCACGCCGGCGAGCGAGCGGATGTAGGTGAGCGCCAGCCCGCCCACGAGGAAGAGGATGGCGAAGCGCCCGTAATCATGCGGACTCAGGCTTCGCGCCAGGACGATGTTGATCCCGAAATGGAAAGCGCTCTGGGTGACTTCGCCCCCCAGCATGAGGATGAAGCGGCGGACGAGGCGGCTCAGACCGTTCATGGCGATTCAGCCCGCCACGACGGCGCTGGCATCGGCGCCGGCGCGATCGCCGATGCGGGCACGGACCATCGCCACCAGCCCCTCCGCGGCGGCGGCCTCTCCGAACAGAGCCGCGTAACGGGCGCGGGCTGCGGCCGGGAAGGCGTGCCAGGAGGCCGGATCGGTGACGATCCGCTGCAGGGCGGAGGCGAGGCTGCGGGCATCGTCGGGCGCGACGACCCAGCCGCTCGACCCGTCCTCGACCACTTCCGTCAGGCCGCCGATGCGCGAGACGACGGGGGGGCGGCCATAGGCCATGGCCTCGATCGCCACCCGGCCGAGGGATTCCGGCAGGCGCGACGGCACCGTCACCACGTCCGCCCAGCGATAAAGATCGGACGGGTCGTCGACGAAGGGGGACAGGCGGATGACGGAGCCCAGTCCGGCATCGGCGATCTGCCGGCCGAGCGCCTCTTCGCGCGCCGCATCCTCGAAGGCGCTGCCGACGATGCGCACGTCGAGCCGCGCGCGCACTTCCGGCGGCAGGGAGCGGATCGCCTCGACCAGGATCTCCTGGCCCTTGATGCGGCTGATCCGGCCCAGCATCAGCAGGCGCAGGGGGCGGGCGCCGTCATAAGTCGAGGGCGGTGGCGCCTCCGGACCGGCGATTCCATTGTAGACCACCCGCATGGCGACCTTGGAGGTCAGCGAGAAGGCCGTCGCCGTGGCACGGGAGTTGAACACGATGTCGGCTCCGCTCCAGCGGATCAGCCCGCGCAGCAGCCTCAGGGTGGCCCCCTGCGGAATCTCGTGGACATGGACGATGGCGCGGCCGGGACAGAGGCGGGAGGCGAGAAGATAATCCGCCACCACGGAGGTGTTGATGTAGACGAGGTCGCTCGCGCGCAGCCGCTTCCAGGCGCGCAGCATCGCCACCGGCAGCGTCAGCAGGCCGAGGGTCGCGAGGCGCGGCAGGTCGCGCCGCCGGAGAATCCAGAGCGGCTCGAACACGATCCGCGAGGCAACTCCGTCGAGGGCGCCGACGATCGGGCCGGTCCGGGGCAGGACCACGTCGATGACCGCGCCGGGATAGGCCGCGCGAAAGATCCGCACGCTTTCAACGAAGCTGCGGTCGGAACCGTAGAGTTCGTATCCCTGGTGGACGCAGGTGATGCGCATGCCGATTCGACCTCGATCCCGATCTCAACTGCCCCAAGATGACATGCCGTCCTATTTTCATTCGTTACCGAGCAAGAACCTCACCCGGTGTAATCACGGAGCATGGTTGCCTGGAGATGTTTCTCGTGTCCCGTCTCGGGACCATTGGGGGCTACAAGGAGACTCGGATGTCGTCGCACAAGCCCTCTCTGCTGATCCTGGGAACTCGCGGCATTCCCGCAGCCCATGGCGGGTTCGAGACCTTCGCCGAGAAGCTCGCGCTTTTCCTCGTGGCTCGCGGCTGGCATGTGGGGGTCTATTGCCAGGACGAGGTCGAGGCGGTGACGGAGCGTTTCCGCTCGACGACCTGGAAGGGCGTCGAGCTCATCCATGTGGCCGTGTCCACCAGCGGACCGCGGGCGACCCTGGATTTCGACTGGCACTGCGTGCGCGACGCGGCCAAGCGGGGCGGCGTCAGCCTCGTGCTCGGGTATAACGGGGCGATCTTCCTGCCGTATCTGCGTCTCGCCGGGGCGAAGATCATCACCAACATGGACGGCATCGAGTGGAAGCGGCCGAAATGGTCGATGGCGGTGCGGGCCTGGTTCTGGACCAACGAGTGGATTGCCGCCTGGGCGTCCCACCGCCTCGTGGCGGACCACCCGGCCATCGCCGATCACGTCGCCACGCGCCGTCCGAGATCCGCCATCGCCACCATTCCCTATGGCGGCGACCCGATCTCGGCGGCGTCGACCGCCCCCATCGAGGTCCTCGGTCTGAAGCCGGGGCGATACATGACCTCGATCGCCCGGATAGAGCCCGACAACAACATCCTCACCATGGTCGATGCCTTCTCGCGCAAGGTGCGGGGCATGCGGCTCGTGGTCCTCGGCACGCTCTCCGAGAGCAATCCCTACCACCGCGCGGTGAGGGAGGCGGCCAGCGACGAGGTCCTGTTCCCCGGCGCCATCTACGAGACGGAGACGATCCGATCCCTGCGCTTCCATGCGCGGGCCTACCTGCACGGCCATACGGTCGGGGGGACCAATCCCTCCCTGGTGGAGGCCCTGTGGGCCGGCAACCCGGTGATCGCCCACGACAATCCGTTCAACCGCGGTACGGCGGGCGAGGAGCAGTTCTACTTCGCCGACGCGGATGCCTGCGAGCGGCACATCGAAACCCTGATCGGGGACGATGGCGCCGCGAGGAAGGCGGGCGTCGCCTCGCTGGTCCGTGCCGCCGACCGCTTCGAATGGTCGGAGATCCTGAAGCAATACGAGACGGAGGCGATGGCGCTCGGGGGCTTTGCGGCACCGGCGGGCCAGGAGGCGAAGCACCCCGCCACCTCGTCCGGCCATGTCCCCACAGCCCGTGCCTCGATGGCGATCGGAGGACGGGGCGGGGACCGCCCTTCGTGAGGGCGCCTCCCACGCGCAGGGCGATCCTGGCGGCCGCGGCGCTGACGGCGGGATTTGTGCCGACCGCCGCCGCCCCTGCGCCCCTCCGCCTGACGCGCGGCGTCAACACCTGGCCCTGGTTCTCCCTGACGCGGGAGTTTCCGGCGCCGCGCACGGATTACGGGGCGCCGCCGTTCCAGGAGGGCCGGCCCGTCCCGACGGGCCGCGACCTCGCGCGCCTGCGCGCCGCCGGGTTCGACTTCCTGCGCCTGCCCGTCGATCCCGGACCGTTCGCCGCCGCCGGGCCGGAGGAGCGCGAGCGCCTCATGGCCGAGCTCAAGGCGGCGGTGGAGGCGGCGTTGCGCGCGGACCTCGCGGTCCTGGTCAACGTGCAGGCCAATGGCGCGACGCATCACTGGAACCCGCAGAATTTCTACGGCGAGCCCGGCGCGCCGCTGTTTCCCGCTTATCGGCGCTTCGTCTCCGACCTCGCCCGCCTGCTGGAGGGAATCGCCCCCGAACGGCTGGCGCTGGAGCCCGTTAACGAGCCGCCGCAAGGATGCGGCGCGGCATCGTGGCTCACGATCCAGGACGACCTCCTCGGCGAGGCCCGCCGGGTCGCCCCACGCCTGACCCTCGTGGCCTGCGGCGCCTGCGGCAGCATGATCACGGGGCTCACCGCCCTGGACCCCGCGCCGCTGGCCCGTTTCGCCCCGCTCCTGTTCACCTTCCACTACTACGAGCCCTACCTGTTCAGCCACCAGGGGGCGCCCTGGATGCGGGAGCCGGTCTACCGCGCCCTCAACGCGGTGCCCTGGCCGGCCTCCGCCGGCAGTCTCAAGACGACGCTCGCCGCCGTCAGGGCCAGGATGGCCGGCGACGCCGCCCTGTCGGCCGAGGCCAAGCGTGAGGCCTATGCCCTGACGGAGGCCAAGCTCGCCGAGTATTTCGCCGCCCAGCCGGACAAGCGCTACCTTGCCCGCCACCTCGCCATGGTGGGCGAATGGGGACGCCGCCACGGCATCGCGCCGCAGCGGATCGTGCTCGGGGAGTTCGGTGCCCTGCGCAGCGATGCGCGCTACGTGGCATCCCGTGCGGAAGACCGGGCGCGCTACGTCCGCGACGTGCGGGAGGCGGCCGAAGCCGAGGGATTCCCCTGGGCGTTCTGGAACCTGTTCGACGGGATGGGGCTGATGGACGATGCCACCCGGCGCTTCGATCCGGCCATCGTCACCGCCCTCGGTCTGCGCGTCCCGGCGGACGGTCGCTGACGGCGTGGAATAGGCCCAGGAGCAGGATGGCGAACTTGGCGAGCAGCGTGGTCTTGGCGCCGATCCCCTCGAACGTGTTCACCAGGATGACGAAGGCGATGACGGGCAGGAACGTGCCGGGGCGGCAATGGCGGACCAATTCGATGATGTAGAGCGTCACTGCCACGGTGAGCAGGACCGTCATGAAGATGCCCTGGTAGACGAGGGTCCGGACGATGGGGTTCTCGATGCCCCATTCGAGCCCGCTCACGCGCCGTAACGAATCGACCAGGCTCATATCCGGACCGACCAGCAACTCGCGGAAGGGGATGCTGGCGACGAGGTCGAGCATCTCCACGCGGGCATTGGCACTCCCGCCATCGGCCATGAATCGGCTGAGCAGCGCGTCGAAGAACCCGCCGGCCGCGAGACCGCCGATGCCGAGGGGCACGAGGGTGAACAGGAAGATCCCGGCCGCCGCCGCCAGAAGCGGGATCCGGCCCGCGCTCAGCACCTTGTGCAGGGCGAAGAGACCGTAGCCGCCGCCGAAGATCAGCGTCACCACCATGGCCGAGCGCCCGCCGAAGGCGACGAGGGCGGCGAGTTGCAGCCCGATCATCGCGAGGCGCTGGGGAACCGTCATGCGCCCGCCGCCGCCGATGAGGCCGAGGACGTAGCAGGCCGTGAGGGTGGCATTGCCGAGGGGGTGTCCCTGTAGCGCGGCCGAGCGCGTATCGGTGGCGAAGACCTCACCGTCGAGCCGGTAGGGAAAGAACAGGGTCTTCGTCGCGAATTCCGTCAGGCCCAGCAGGGCGTTGACGAGCATCACCGCATGCACCGTCAGTTCGAGGCGCCGCCAGGTCAGCGCGTCGCGGTCGGCGAGCAGGACGACGAAGAGCCCCGGCAGCAGGAACGTGTCCAGTGCCCCCGCCATGCCCGGGCCGCTGCGCAGGACGATGTGCAGGAACAGCCCGATGCTGCACGCGGCGAGCAGCATCCCCGCCGGCCGCACCTGCACGGCATGAACGAGATAGCCCGCCGGGTTGCCGGACCTGATGGCGGCCCACCCGAACAGGACGATGACCAGATAGGTCGAGGGATGGATCTTCTGCGGCGCCGCCCCCGTGAGCCCGTCGTAATTGATGCCGACATTCCACAGCATGCCGCCCGATACGCCGAGGACCAGCACGGTGAGGGCGATCAGGCCGAACGGCATCGGGCTTCGGGAAGCCGCTCCGGCCTCCTTCCGCCCTCGGGCCGGGGAATGGACGGCGCTCCTCATGGACCGGCCGTCACGCAGCCGCCGCGTAGCGATCGACGAAAAGACTGCCCGAGACCGGGCGGCCCAGCACTTCCGAGACATCCAGGATATCGAGGAGGTCGCGCTGGCGCGTGGCCCCGTTCTTCGCGACGATCAGGAGCCTGTCACTGGCGGCGGCGAGGGGCCCGATCCGCAGGTTGCCGGTAAGGACGCCGCCATCGATCAGGATGAGGTCGAAGCTCGATTTGGCGGCTGCGAGGAACTGCTCGATATTGGCGCGGCTCAGGGTCTCGCGCGAGGCCTTGGCGATATCGCCGATGCCGATCCGCGCGGCACCGCTCTCCGAATCCGCCTTGGCCGCCGCCGCCATGCCGGCCTCGCCGCGCAGGACCTCGATGAGGCCCGGACCGGAGGCGTCCTGGTCCGGCGGCGCTTCGAGGTCCGCCTCCACGAGGAGCACGCGTTCGCCGCGCGCCGTCGCCACCGCCGCGAGCAGGTGGATCGTCGAACGCCGGTCCGCGCCATCTGAGGCCGCCGAGGTGACGAGCACGCTCAGTGCCTGGCCCGGCGGATGGATCTGCCCGCGCACGCTGGACAGGCGGTCGAGGGTCAGGCTCGCGGCGACGCTGGCCGGACGCTCGCTTCCCGCCTTGAACTCCGGATAGGTGGCGACCACGGAGGTGTGCGACAGCCGCTCCATCTGGCGTCGGGACAGGACGGTGGGGTCGAGATACTCGCGTACGAAGGCGAGGCCGGCCCCGAGGCCGAGGCCGCTGACGAGGCCGCCGACGAACAGCAGGAGCCGCAGGGGCCAGCTCCGCTCGGCGGGCGGCCGGGCCCAGCTGATGACGCGGGCATTGGTGGTGTCGATGCCCGTCTGTTCCTGGATTTCGCGCGAGCGGCTGAGGAAGTTGCTGTAGACGGCCCGGCTGGTATCCACCTCACGGTCGAGTTCGCGCAGGCGGACCGAGGCTTCGCCGGTGACGATGGAGCCCCGCTTCAGCTCGTCGAGGTTCGAGGTCAGCGCCTTCTCGTTGGCGGCGGCGCGCTGATAATCCGTCTCCGCCGAGCGGGCGATGCGGGCCAGCTCCACCTCGGTGAGACGTTTCACGTCCTGCATCTGGGTTCGCACCGCCTCGATATAGGGGTGGCGGTTGCCGAGCTGGGTGCGCAGATCCGCTTCCTTGCTCGCGAGTTCCGCATATTGGGTCCGCAGCCGCTCGATCACCGCGGACTGGATCGCCTCCGGGGCCGAATCCGGTCCGAAGGCGGTGCCGCGCGCGTCCTTGATCTGCTGCAGCCGGGTGCGCGCCTCCGCCGTGCGGGCGCGGGCAGCCACGATCCGGTTGTTGCTCTCCGCCAGCTGCTGTTCGCTGATGAGCTGGCCGCTCGCCGTGATCAATCCGTTCTCGGCCTTGAACTTCTCGACCTTGTTCTCGGCGACGTTGACGCGCTTGCGCAGTTCGTCGAGGCGCGATGCCAACTCGGCCGAGGCCCGCGAGGCGGCGTCCGCGCGGGCGGAGGTCTGGTCCTTGAGGTAGGCGGCGGCGATGGCGTTGACGATCCGGGCCGCCTTGTCCGGGTTGCCCGCGGTGACGACGACATCCACCACGAAGACCTTGTCGGCCCGCTTTACCGCGAGCTTGCGCCGCAGAGCGCGGACGGCCCGGGCCTCGGCGGCGGCATCGGTGGCGGGGACGGCACCTTCGCCCTGGAGGGTGCGCAGGGTCCAGCTGAGGAAGCCGGTGCCGACGCCCCCGAAATCCGGGTCATCGAGCAAGCCGGCATCGTGGGCGGCTCGGGTCAGGACGGAATCCGATTCGATCACGCGTGCCTGGCTCTCGACCTGGATCACGCCGCCATCCGGCGCCATGGCGACGGGATTGACGTCGTTGGTGACGATCTGCTTGTCGCGCGGGTCGATGAGGATCTGGGCGGTGGCCGCGTAGAGCGGCGGTGCGAGGAACCCGTAGGCCACCGCAATGACGGTGAAAAGCGCGGCGGTTCCGAGCACCCAGGCCCGGCGCACGGTGAGGATGCGCCAGAGATCGCCGATCTCGGCGCTCTTGTCGGGCTCGGAGGAGGGCGGCCGGTCGATGCTGGATCGACCGATCCAATCCGCCGCCGCGATGTGTCTGTCCATCTGTGCCATCGGATGCTCGGGCCGTGGCCGGGATACAGCCCGTCCTTCGGATCTACAGGCATGATCCGACTTTACTGACGATTCACCAACACCCGGGGATTTCCGCGATCTCGGCCTCGTTCGTGCAAAGCATGGTTAGCAGGAGTTTAAAATATGCCCCTGTCTGGCATTCGGGGCCGGCAGCGGTGAAGGGTTTCTCAATCGTGATGCTGTAACCGGACAATGTGGTGGGGACGTCCCGCGTCGGACCGATCCCAACAGCCGGCGGCTTTCGGCCTCGGCTCTCGACTGTCCGGGGACCGACGACAATGCGCCTGCGACTGAGGCTGGATGGACGCGCCCCCCGCCGCTGGCATCTCCGTCTTCTGGAACGGCTCGCAGCGCTCCCCGGGCTCGAAGTGGAGGTCGACCGCTCGCCGGGGCCGGGCGGCCTGCCGGACAATGCCGGGCTGCTGTTCCGCCTCGAATCCCTGCTGAACCGCCTGTCCCTCGACGGTCTGTCCGCCCCCCTCCCGGTGAGTGCATTCGCCGCTTATCCCGAACCCACGGCGGCCGCCTCCTGCATTCTCGACCTCTGCGGCGATGCGGAGGGCGGCCCGGACCTGTCGGTCTGGCGCCTCGGCTTCGACGGCGTGGCGGGCGAAGGCGCCCTTCTGGCCGCGCTGCTCGCCGGCCGCTCCCCCGTGGCGTCCCTCTCCGCGAATGGCAGGATCATCGCTTCCGGGCGCTTCGGCGCCGAGGATCGCGGGACCATGCTCACCGCGTTCGAGGATGGGCTGATCCGCAGCATGACGCTCATCGTTGGCGCGCTGTCGGGCGCCCGGCCGCTTCTCCGGGACAGCGTCCTCGTGTCGCGCGAGGCGCCCCCACTCACCGTGAAGACGGTCGGCACCCGCGCCGCGAAGATGGCGGCGCGGCTCGTCGTCCGGCGACTCTACTACCTCTGCTATCGCGCGCCGCATTGGCGGGTCGGTTGGCGCCGGTTGGCCGGCCCCGATCTCATTGACCTGCGCGCGCATCCCTCGACCGGCTGGCGCGACCTGGCGGATGACGGTCTCCGCTTCTACGCCGATCCGTTCGGGATCGAGCACAAGGGGCGCACCATCCTCTTCGTCGAGGATTTCCCGCACGCGACGGGCAAGGCGCTGATCTCGGCTGTGGCCTTCGATGCGAACGGCCCGGTCGGAACGCCGGTCCCGGTGCTGGAGGAATCCCATCACCTGTCCTACCCGTTCGTATTCGAGCGCGAGGGGGCGTTCTGGATGATCCCGGAGAGCTGCGCCAACGACACCGTCGACCTCTACCGCGCGACCGCCTTTCCCGGGGGCTGGGTCAAGGAAGCGACGCTGCTGCGAGGCGTCACCGCCAGCGATCCGACCCTGCTGGAGCGGGACGGCCGCTGGTGGATGTTCGCTACGGTCCGCGATCAGGCCGCCGATGTGGGTGGAGGAACGGTGCTCGGCTCTTACCACGACAGCCTGCATCTCTGGTCGGCACCCGACTTCCGAGGTCCCTGGACGCCGCATGCCCACAATCCGGTGCTCATCGACATCGCCTCGGCGCGGCCGGCGGGACGCGTCGTGGAGCGGGACGGCGCCCTGATCCGTCCGGTCCAGGATTGCCGACTGGGCTACGGCGAAGCGCTGGCGCTGGCGCGGATCGACCGTCTCGACGACGAGGGCTACGTCCAGACCGTCGAAACGATCCTGCGCTCGGGCCCGCTCTTTCCCGGCACCCGCCTTCACACCCTCAACCGCACCTCGGCCTTCGAGTTCATCGACGGCTCGGCCCGCTCCCCGCGCTGGCGCGGGGGGACGATAGCCCGGCTCAGACGGTCTTGGTTTCCCCGATGACCGGACGGCGCGGCCTGGCGATCGTCGTCCGCAGCCTATGGAGGGCATGCAGGCCGTAGCGGCCGATACGGTTGCGCAGGCGCCGCAGGGTCCACATGGCGCCGCGTCCGACGGTGATCTCGCGGGCATAGAGGCTGGCCCGGAGGCATTGCTGGTCCGAGGCCTGCTTGATCGGGTCGGCGTAGAATTCGGCGATCTTGTCCTTGCCCATCCCCGGGGTCGCGAACCAGCGCGGCAGATGCTCGGAACAGAGCCGGTCGACGTCCGTGAGCACCTTGCCGATCCCGGTCCCGGGGATCGGGCAGGGGGTCAGGAAGGCGTCTCCCAGGAGGACGACCCCGTCGCGTTCCGCATCGGCCGCATGGACGATGTCGATGGGCCGCATCTCCACCGGCCCCGTCACGGTGAGGTCCGGGCAGAGGCGGGCGAGGCCGGGCATGGCCTGCCTCATGAGCGCCTCGGGGGATTTGCGGAACTCCTTCACCCACGGATCGGAGGGCGCGCGGTAGACGAAGAGGTTGACCCGCATGGTCGAGCCGATGGGAAAGAGCGTGACATAGGCCACCGCGCTCTCCGTGCTCTCCCCGTAATAGGTCAGGGATTCGAAGCCGAAGGACGAGGGCGGGGCCGCCATGTCGAAGCCGAAGCACAGGGAGTGCTTCTCGCTGACCATGGTCCTGCCGATGCCGACCTTGCGCCGAAGCACGTCACCGAGGCCGGTGGCCAGAAGCACCAGCCGCGCTGTGCGCACGCTGCCATCGGCGAGGGTAACCCGTTGCCGTTCCGGGCCGGTCTCGATCTCCGCCACGCGTCCGACCACCAGGGGCGAGGAGGCGGGCAGAGCTCCGCGCAGGTCGTTGATGAGGGGGGTGTAGTGAACGCCGTATTCGCGCACGGCATGGCGGGAGAACAGATGGCCGAAGCGCGAGATGCAGACCTCGTCTACGGGCGTCGTCACGGCCCTCGCCAATTCGCCGAATCCGAGCTTTTCGAACAGGTCCATCTGCGGCACGCCGAGTTTTTCAGCCCGGAAGTCGGGGGGATAGACCGCGTGAGTGTCGATGATCGCGGTGTCGTAACCGGCCTTGGCGAGAGCGATGGTCGCGGTGGTCCCGGCGAGGCCGGCTCCGATGACGATGACGTCGTGGTCGATCTCAGACATCCAGAACCTCCCGCCCGAACCGGAATGGGCCGCCTGTCCTCTGCCCTATGCTCCCACCGTGCCATCCTGGTACGGGGTGGGGCAAATGCGGAGCGGGACGACTCTTCACAGCAGGCCATATGCCACCCGCTCGCTCCCCTTCAAGGTGCGCAGCCCATCTTGAAGAAACCGTGTGGGTGGAACTGCCATTTTGAGAGAGGTCGGTAAGTCGAGCTCGGCAATTCAGTCAGACTGGCAAGTCGAGCTGAGCGCGAAGACCATGGAAGCTGCCGCGGTCGAGACGAAGCGAGCCGCCATAGAGTTCGGCCAGTTCCGTGGTGATCGACAGGCCGAACCCATGGCCGGGCACGGTCTCGTCCAGGCGTTTGCCGCGCCCCAGAACGTCGGCAGCCGCATCCGCGTCGAGGCCCGGCCCGTCATCCTCCACAGTGACGATGACGCCCCGTTCGGTGAGGGCGGCGGCGATCCGGACCCGCGCCCGGCACCAGCGGCAGGCATTGTCGATGAGGTTGCCGAGCATCTCGTCCACATCTTGTCCGTCGCAGGCCACCGCGATGCCGTCCGGCACCTCCACGGTGAAGGCGATGCCCTTTTCGGCATAGAGCCGCGCGAAGGTAGCGCGCAGATCCGCCACGGGTGCCTCCAGCGCTGTCCTCTCGCGGGTGGCCCCGCCCAGGGCCGCCGTGCGGGCGCGGCGCAGATGGTGGCGGATCTGCCCGTCCATGCCCGAGACGAGGGTCGTCAGCCGGCCGTCCGGGTCGCGCTCCCCGTCCCGGAGGGCCATGGTCAGGGTCGCCAGGGGGGTCTTCAACCCGTGGGCTAGGTTGGCCACATGGGTGCGTGCCCGTTCGAGATTCGCCGCGTTCTGAGCCAGGAGCGCGTTCACCTCGCGCACGAGGGGGCGGATTTCCGCCGGCTGCTTCTCCGGCACCTGTGCGCGCTTGCCCGCGCGAACCTCGGCGAGGTCCCGGCGCAGGCGTTCCAATGGTCTGAGGCCGAGGCGGACCTGTACGACGAGGCCGGCGAGGAGGCAGAGGCCGAGCACGGCGAGGATCAGCGCCAGGGTGAGACCCGCCTCGCGGACGGGCCCGCGCAGGGCCGCCATGGGCGCGGAAGCGACGATCGTCGCCGGGCCTGCCCCCGCCGCGTCCGGCAGGGCGAGGATGCGCAGGATCACCGGGTTGCCCCAGGGGTCGACGGCGTCGGCAGGATGGGGACGGTCGCGGTGTCGCCCCCCGCCATCCCCGCGGTCGTCTTCGGGAACGGCGAGGTCGCGGCCTTCCAGGGAGCCGGAGCGGAGGATCGCGTCGCCCTGCCGGACTTGCCAGGACCAGCCCGACCGGTCGCGGTCGAAGGGCGGCCCGTCGAGGTTGCGCCCGAGGGCGAGACGGCCGTCGCCGCTCCGCTCGAGGCTGGAGGCGATGGCGACGATCTGGCTGTCGAGGCGGCTGTCGATCTGCCCTCGCACGAAGCGGTGCAGGATGAAACCGATGGCGACCCCCGCCACCACGAGGGCCACCGTAACGAGGACGATGGCGGCGAGGATCAGGCGCCGCTGCAGGGAGCCGCGATGCGGATGAGCCGGTCCATGGGGAGGTCGCGGCGGGGTCATGGCACCTCCCCCGCCACGAGCTGGTAGCCGTGGCCGCGCACCCCCTCGATCCGGGCCGGGGCGATCTTCCGGCGGAGGCGGGTGATGATGACCTCCACGGAGTTGGAATCCACCTCCGCGTCGCCGTCATAGACCCGCTCGATCAGCTGGCCACGGGGCACCACCCCGTCCTTGCGCAGGATCAGGCAGGAGAGCACCCGCCATTCGAGCCCGGTCAGCTTCAGCGGCAGGCCATCCCGCTCGAACGTGCCGAGCCCGGCATCGTAGGTCAGAGGCCCGCAGACGATCCGGTTGGCCCCGTGCGCCGAGGCGCGGCGCACCAGGGCGCGCAGGCGGATCACGAGTTCCTCCACCCGGAACGGCTTGACGAGATAATCGTCCGCCCCCGCCTTGAAGCCCGCGACCTTGTCGCTCCAGCCATCCCGCGCGGTGAGGATCAGCACCGGCATGGTCCGCCCTGCGGCTCGCCAGGCCTGGAGCACCGAGACGCCGTCGCGCTTGGGCAGCCCGAGATCGAGGACCACGGCGTCGTAGGTCTCCGTCTCGCCGAGATGCTGGCCGTCCTCTCCGTTGACCGCGTGGTCGAGGGCGAAGTTCTCGGTGCGCAGGGCCTTGGCGATCTCGGCAGCGAGCGCCGCATCGTCCTCCACCAGAAGGAGCTTCATCGGAATCCGGATCCTTGGGGTCGGAACGGCGACATAGGGGAACCCTGGCGCCTACGCGCCGCGCTTTAACCGGGGCTGAACCGCGCGGTTCAGATCGGGTTGGAGGGGCGAGCCTAGAACGGCGTCAACCCGAGAGGGGATCCGCTTTTCCAAGGACATCCCCACCATGACGACCGAGAAGACCATCGACGGAACCGCCACCGAGATGCCGCGCCCCGCCGCCCCGCGCCGCTCGCGCCGCGGCTGGATCGTCGGAGCCATCGCCGCCCCGCTCGCCTTCGGCGCGGTTGGCCTCTCCTTGGCGCAGAATTCCGGCGTGACCCTCACCCCCGTCGCGCCGGTCACCATCGCACAGCTCGCTCCTTCCGCCGCCATCGCCGCCAAGGGCGACGTCGCCGAGATCTTCGGCAACAAGTTCGTCCTGCAGGACGGGTCCGGCCGCGCCCTTGTCGAAACCGGCAAGCAGGGCGAGGACGGTAAACTCGTCACCAAGGGCGAAGCCGTGACGGTGCAGGGCCGTTTCGAGAACGGCTTCCTCCACGCCACCCTCCTGACGAGGGCCGATGGACAGACCGTGGTCCTCGGCCCGCCGCGTGGCCCGAAGCCCGGCGGCCTCGACTGGGCGAAGGACAAGGTCGGCCTCGGCCCCGCCATCGATGCGCCGGCCCTGACCGCGAAGGTCGAGGCGGCCGGCTATTCCGACATCCGCGTCACCGGTCGCGGACCGCGCCATCTCGATATGGCGGTCAAGGGTCAGGACGGGATCGAGCGCCTGCTCCATGTCGGATTCGATGGCGACATCCGCGAGAAGCGCAGCTTCTGACGATGACGATTCCCTCCCTCGGACCTCCGGGGGAGGGGATGACCGACTTTCTCAATCATCGGGACCAACAACAATGCCAAACACCGTGACCGCGACTGGAATCGTCTGGGCCATCTTCGGCCATCGCTTCGCGCTGGAGGGGGACGGCACGAGGCGGCTCGCCGATCTCGGTCCGAAAGCCACGACGGAAGAGATGCCCACGGTCGGAGATACCGTCACCGTCGAGGGCGCGATCACGCCCTGCGAGATTAAGGTGTCCCGCCTCACCCTCGCCGACGGTACGGTCCGTACCCTCGCGCGACCGGACGAGAAGAACCGCAAGGGCGATCCGGATACGGCCCTGCGCCTCGTCCGGGATGCCGGCTACCGTGTCGAAGGACCGCCGCTACGCAAGCCGAGGCATTTCGAGATTCGCGGTATTCGAGACGGAGTTACCTTCGAGATCCATGTCCATGACGACGGTATCATTCGTAAGGAAAAACGGCTCGCGGCCTAAGCAGTTTCGCATCGGCAAGCCGACGCTTTATTTCGCATAGGCTTTGAAGTGGCACAGGTTCGCACCGCAGAACCGGGGGCCACTTCTGCGAAACCTGTTTCGACGCCTGATATTCCACATGCGCTATACACTGACAGTCTGGCTTGCCGCGCCTGTGCTTCGACGCTCACGTAGAATTTAATCCCTGGCAAGGAACCTTTATTTCGGGCAGGGGTTTGCCGCTCCGATCGACGCGAAGCTTTGGCTTCCAGAGCCAGTGACACGCGCCGATCGGTCCCATCCATGAAAAGCTTACCAAGGATCGATCGGATGACGAGCGTCACCGCCGCCGGCCAGGATCGGAGCCGTGCCCCGTCGCAGCGCACGCTGCGCGGGCTCGACGCCCTCAACTTCTTCCTCGCCGACGTCCGTGACGGTCTCGGTCCCTACCTCGCCATCTATCTCATCGCCGTGCGCGGTCCCGACCAGGGCTGGAACGAGGCGACGACGGGGTTGATCATGACGATCGCCGGCGTTGCCGGACTGATCGCGCAGACGCCGGCCGGGGCGCTGATCGACCGGACCAACCACAAGCGCGCCATCGTGATCGCCGGGGCGCTGGCCGTCACGGCGAGCTGCCTGCTCCTTCCCTTTGTGACCAATTTCTACCTCGTGGCCGCGACACAGTCTGTTGCCGGCATCGCCGGGGCGGTGTTCCCGCCGGCCCTCGCCGCGATCACCCTCGGCGTGGTGGGGCCGAAGATGTTCTCGAAGCGGATCGGCCGCAACGAGGGCTTCAACCATGCGGGCAACGCTGTCTCGGCGGCCATCGCCGGCTCGACGGCCTATTTCTTCGGGCCCATCGTGGTGTTCTGGCTGATGGCCGTCCTCGCGGTGCTGAGCGTCGGGGCCATGCTGATGGTGCCGGCCAAGGACATCGACGACGACCTCGCCCGCGGCCTCGATGAGAAGGCGGGGGAGGGCGGCGAGCAGGCGTCCGGGATCAAGGCCCTGCTGCAGAACCGCACCCTGATGCTGTTCGCCCTACTGGCCGCGATCTTCCACCTTTCCAATGCCGCGATGCTGACCTCGGTGGGCCAGCTGTTGACCAAGCTGTCCGGCAAGGAGAGCGCGACCTCCCTCATCTCCGTCTGCATCGTGGCCGCGCAGTTCGTCATGGTGCCGGTGGCGGTCTTCGTCGGCGCCAAGGCCGACGCGATCGGGCGCAAGCCGATCTTCCTCGTGGCCTTTGGCGTGCTTGCCATCCGGGGTGTGCTCTACACCTTCTCGGACAACCCGTTCTACCTCGTCGCCGTCCAGCTCCTCGACGGGATCGGCGCCGGCATCTACGGCGCGCTCTTCCCCATCGTCGTCGCCGACCTCACCCGAGGGACCGGACGGTTCAACGTCTCGCAGGGAGCCGTCGCCACGACGCAGGGCTTCGGCGCGTCGTTCTCGGCGACGCTGGCCGGTCTCATCATCGTGTCGGCGGGCTACTCGACGGCGTTCCTGGTCCTGGCTGGGATCGCGGCGATGGGATTTGTCCTCTACCTCGTGGCCATGCCGGAGACCTACGGGTTCGAGCCGCCGACCACGGCCTCGAAGCCACCGAGCGCCAATGGGCCGGAGCCCATGGCCCCCGCCATCGCCTGACGCAGCCTCCGTTCAGCACCCTGAAACTTCCCGGTTCCTTCCAACGCCCCGCCGGCACCAGGCGGGGCTGCGCTGGAGACACGCCATGACCTTTGCCAAGCCATGACAAATGCCACCAGCGGACGGGACGACATCCTCGCCTTCGCCCATATCGGTGACCTGCACCTTACCGAGGGGCATCTCGAGAACGCCCGCGATTTCCTCGCCATCGTCGCGCAGCTCGGCGCGGTGGAGGGGCTCGATTTCGCGTATCTGCCCGGCGACAACGCCGAGAACGGCTGGCCCGAGCAATATGACCTCGTCCGCCAGGGACTGGCCGGCCTCCCGCTTCCCGTCCATGTCGTCACGGGAGATCACGACATGGAGAGCGGCAGTCTCGACGCCTTCCATGCCGGCCTCGGCGCACGGCGGCTTCCCTACGCCACCGATATCTCCGGCATCCGTTGCCTCTTCCTCGACATGTGCGGGCCGGGAGGCGGCGGTCCGGATTTCCGCCTGGGCAACGCGCAGCTCGCTTGGCTCGAAGGCGAGATCCAGTCGGCCGAACGCGACGGCCTCGACTGCGCGCTGTTCATGCACAGCTACCCCGCCGACCTGAAGGGTGACGGCGAGGCCGAGCGTGTCGGGCAACTCGTCTCGCGGTCGCGGGTGCGCCTCGTGGAGATGGGCCACACCCATTACAACGAGCTCGCCAATGACGGTCGCACCATCTTCGCCGCCACCCGCTCCACCGGGCAGGTCGAGGAAGGGCCGGTCGGCTATGCCGTCGCCGCCATCGATGGCGGCGTTGTCAGCTGGCGCTTCAAGGAGCTGGCCGAACCCTGGCCCTTCGTCCTCGTCACCGCCCCCGCCGACCGGCGCCTCGCCCATGACGACGGCCACCGGGTGGGCGACAGGGTGGAAGTCCGCGCGCTCGTCCTCGGCGCCTCGCCCGTCACCGCCTGCGAGGTAAGCGTCGATGGCGGCCCGTGGCAAGCGATGACCCGCGCCGAGGGCGACCGGCGCTACCGGGCCTCGATCCCCTGGGACGCGTCGGCGCGCCGTCTCACCGTGCGGGCCTCGGATGCGGCCGGGGGCACGGGACGGGATGTCGTCGAGCCGGCCACCGACCGATTCCGCCTGCCGGTCTCGAAGGGGATCGGCAGCGACGCGGATTCCATCGGCGCCTGGCCCGAGAAGGGCCTCCTCGGTACCCAGCTCGGCCCCAACCGAAACGGCCGGCACTGGTAGCCGTCGCTCCGTTTTTCCGCCCCTGACAGGAACTCGCCCGCCCATGTTCGCACTCCCCGTGACACCGCATCTGGCGACCTGGATCATCGCCGGACTGGCGACCCTCGGGGTCATCACCCGGCCCTTCTCCTGGCCGGAAGCGGTCTGGGCCGTGCTCGGTGCCGCGGCGCTGCTGGTGCTGGGCCTGATCTCGCCGGAAGCAGCCTGGGACGGCGTGCGGAAGGGGACGGATGTCTATCTGTTCCTCGTCGGCATGATGCTGCTCGCCGAGATCGCCAGGAAGGAGGGCCTGTTCGACTGGCTCGCCGGCATCGCCGTACGTCAGGCCAAGGGGTCGGCAACGCGCCTGTTCCTGCTGGTCTATCTCGTCGGCACCGTGGTCAC
Organism: Methylobacterium sp. E-045; assembly: GCF_022829685.1. Lineage (GTDB taxonomy): Bacteria > Pseudomonadota > Alphaproteobacteria > Rhizobiales > Beijerinckiaceae > Methylobacterium. The sequence continues at coordinate 326,124 of NZ_JAKSYE010000085.1, read as the reverse complement.
GGTGCTCCTCTCCAACGATGCGTGCGCCGTGGTGCTAACGCCGGCGGTCTACGCCGCGGCCAAGGCGGCGGAGGCCGAGCCGCTGCCCTACCTCTTCATCTGCGCCTTCATCGCCAACGCGGCGAGCTTCGTGCTGCCGATCTCGAACCCGGCCAACCTCGTCGTCTACGCCGCGCACATGCCGCCGCTCACCGAATGGCTCGCGCGGTTCGCGCTGCCGTCGGTCCTCGCCATCGTCGCCACCTACATCGTCCTGCGCCTGACCCAGAACTCCGTCCTGCGGCAGCAATTGCTCGCCAGGGACGTCGCGGCGACGCCGCTCTCGGGCACCGGCAAGGTCGCCGGTCTCGGCATCGTCGCCACCGCCGGGGCCCTCATCGCCGCCTCGGCCTACGATCTCGAACTCGGCCTGCCGACCTTCATCGCGGGTCTGGCCACCACGCTTCTCGTCCTCGCGATCAAGCGCGGCGGTGCCGTCGAGGTCGTCAAGGACGTGTCCTGGGGCGTACTGCCCCTCGTGGCCGGGCTGTTCGTGCTGGTGGAGGCCCTGGAGAAGACCGGCGTCCTGACCATGCTCGCCGATCACCTCAAGCGGGCGGCTTTGGCCTCGCCCGATGCTGCGGCCTGGGGTGGCGGGACCCTGGTGGCGGTGCTCTCCAACCTCGTGAACAACCTGCCGGCCGGTCTGATCGCGGGGGCGGCCGTGCAGCAGGCCGACGTCTCCGAGAAGGTCGCAGGGGCGATCCTCATCGGCATCGATCTCGGTCCCAACCTTTCGGTGACCGGATCCCTCGCGACCATCCTGTGGCTCACCGCCATCCGCCGCGAAGGCGAGGATGTCGGTTTCTGGCGCTTCCTCAAGCTCGGCCTGCTGGTGATGCCGCCGGCCCTGATCCTGGCCCTGGCCGGCCTGCTCCTCCTGCCCTGATCGCCCTTCCTTCCGAACCCAACCGCCATTCCGAGGACGACCCGACATGAACGCGGCCCTGCTCTATCCCTTCATCCTGGTCGCCGGCGCGCTCCAGGCGGCGGGTAATTCCATGAACGCGCGTCTGCGCGTGGCCTTCGTCAACCCGTGGCTGGCGGCCTCCGTCTCGTTCTCGCTCATCGTCTTCGTCTTCGTCACGCTGTTCGTGGTGATGCCGACGCCGCTGCCCAGCCTGGAACAGCTCGGCGGCATGCCGTGGTGGGCGCCATTGGGCGGGCTCGCCGGAGCGGTTGCAGTGTTCGGCGGCCTCGCCTTCGTCGACAAGGTCGGGGCCGGGCCGTTCAACGGGCTGCTCATCACCGCCAACATCCTGACGTCACTGGCCATCGATCATTTCGGTTGGCTCGGGATGCAGGCGAACTCGCAGGGGCTGCTGCACCTCCTCGGCGGCGGCCTGATGGTGGCCGGCATCGTCCTCATCGCCCGGTTCTGAGGCCGGCCACCCGCATCGATAGAGATTTCACGCCCATGACCGGTCCCCTCTTCTATCCCTTCATCCTCGTCGCCGGCGCCCTGCAGGCGATCGGCGTCACCATGAATGCGGCGCTGCGCGGCGCGCTTGTCAATCCGTGGCTCGCGGCGGCGATCTCGTTCCTGCCCATCGTCTTCGTCTTCGTCGCGATGCTGGCGATCCGTCCGGTCCCGCTTCCGACCCGCAGCGATCTGGCGGCGATGCCATGGTGGGCGCCATTGGGCGGCATCGCCGGGGCGGTGGCGGTGTTCGGCGGCCTCCTTTTCGTCGACAAGGTGGGGGCGGGCGCTTTCAACGGGATGCTCATCACCGCCAACCTGCTGACGTCGCTGGCCATCGATCATTTCGGCTGGCTCGGGATGCCGGAGCACCGCGCCGGCCGGGCACGGATCGCGGGTGCGGGGCTGATGGTGGCCGGAATCATCCTCATCGCGGCGTTTTGACGGGGACATCCACCGGGATCTGCGCAGTCAACCACCGCGAGTCCTTGCCAGGGTTCGCTTTTTGGTCCCCGGACGTGCTATGTCCCGGCGATCCCGCCCGAAGCCCGGTCCCGTGCGAAGGGTGTGTGGATCACCCTTCCCTGCCGCCGATCGCGGATTGTCACGTCCGCCGGCACCCGTCTCGATCGTCGACATCGCAACGCCGCGCGAGCGGGCACGAGCGGGTCATCCGGCCCTGCCGCCTCCGCCAGGGCGAAGGATGCGGTCGATGCGTGGGCGGTGGGGCGAGGGGAGCTAGGAAGGACGACGATGAGCGACGAAACCGACGCCAGGACCCGGTCCGAGGAGCGCGCCGAGCGCGCCGAGCGGATGGCCAAGGAAGGTGCGCAGGCGATGGCGGAGCATCTGCAATCGGTGAAGGAAATCGACGAGCGCACCGTGAAACTGCGCGCCCTTCGCCTCGCCAAGGAAGCCGCCGATGCCGCCGAGAAGGCTGCCGCTCCCGCGCCGGCCCCCAAACGCAAACGCTCCGCGAGCTGAGCCGACACGCCTTACCAGGAAACCGACCCATGGCATTCGATCGGACCCGTCGCGCCAGCGACCCCCGCCAGGCAGCGGAAGCTGCCTTCAAGGCCGCCACCACCAAGGCGCCTGACGCTCCCAAGCCCGCCGAACGCGCCCCCGCCGCGCCGCTCAGCCCGCCCGGCGCCCGCGAGATGGTGTCCCTGCGCCTCGACCGCGCCGTGCTGGAGCATTTCCAGAAGGACGGCCCCGGCTGGCAGGACCGGATCAACGCCGCCCTGAAGGGCCTTGCCGGAATCTGATCCGACATCCACGCCATGGAAGCAGACGCGCGACCAGCCAAGGCCACGCTGCGCGCGGGTGACGCGCATGTCCGGGATCCAGCGCATTGGTACGCCCGGTCCGGTGAGTGACCTCGCCCAGCGGCCCGCAGCCAGTCAGTCGCAGCACCTGCGCGACGGTGCCGGCGGGCACTGGCTCCTTGCCCAGCGGGTCGGGTCTTATCGTGCGGAAGGCCATGGATGCCCCCCTCGCCGCAGTGCCGCTGCCAGCGCCAGACCGCCGGTCGGCTCACACCGGCTTACCGTGCAGACACCTCCTGCACCGTCAGGCCCTTGCCCGACAGCAGCACGCTCCACGCGCGCAGGACATGCTTCAACGGATGGGCGCGGTCGGTCGTCCGCGACCGCCATCAGCGGCGCTTTGGCGGCTTCATCGAGGAGCACACAGACAGTCCGAGCCATCCACCCGGGCTCGCACATCCCCGTGTACCGGCGAATCTTCCGTTCGCGCCAAAAAACTCGCTCAGGCCGACCAGGCGGACCGTGAAGTCAGAGAACTGAGGCGCGATCCCGAGCCTCAATTTCCGTTTATGAGCCTTGTGTCCGGCCTGCCGGCGATGGACCTTGCATCCATCGCGGTCTGGCTTCATTGCGTCCCGTCTTCCGGATCGTCCGGCAGCCGCCGCGGCTTTCGATGGTCGGGAGAGACCGTGCCCTGATGCCTGCCATGCCCGCATCCGTAGAGACGGCTTCGGCCCTGATCGCCATCGTCTGCGCCTCCGCGCCCGTCCATCTCGTCTTGAACTTGCGAAGTCTCGATTGTGCCATCCGCTTGGTCACCGGGGCGAAGGCTGCCGCGAGCGACGAGCTGTTCCACCCGGCCGATCTCGTCATCGTGATGCACGATCCTGATAGCGGGATCGATGGTCCGAGCGTGATCCGGGACCTGCGCAGTCACGATGGACATACCCGCACGGCGGTCCTTTTCCTCGGTGCCTCTGCCGCCTTGCGGCGGCCGGCGGTCGAGGCCGGCGCCACCGACGTGATGACTGGTCCCATCGATCCGCTGGATCTGCAGATCCGGGTCTGCAACCTTCTCGAACTTGCCCTGGCGCGTCAGGTCCTCCACCGGCAATCGGTCGCGATGAGCCGCGACGTGGACCGGGCCGGCGCGGAGGCCGCCTCGCGAGAGCGGGAGATCATCCGCCGCCTGATGCTCGCAGCCGAATTCCGTGACGATCAGGCGGGGGATCACCTCACGCGGGTCGCCGGCTGCGCCATCGCCATCGCCGAAGGTCTCGGCCTGTCGGAGGGGGACGCGAACGACATTGCCCTTGCTTCGACGATGCACGACATCGGCAAGATCAGCATCCCCGACAGCATCCTGATGAAGCCGGGGCCGCTCAGCGACAGCGAGCGCGACGAGATGAAACACCACGCGATCCGCGGCTATCGCATGCTCTACGACAGCCCCTCTCACCTGCTGCAGCTCGCCTCCGACATCGCCCTGACCCATCACGAGCGCTGGGATGGCGGCGGCTATCCGCAGGGATTGAGCACCACGCAGATCCCCCTCGCGGGGCGCATCGTCGCCGTCGCCGACGTGTTCGATGCCCTCATCTCGGAGCGGGTCTACAAGAAGGCCTGGACCCCCGAGGCCGCGCGCCGGCATCTCGAAGAGCATGCCGGCACGCATTTCGACCCGGATTGCGTGGCCGCCTTCGTGGCCCGCTGGGACGACATCCTCGGGCTGGTGGAGAGCAACCCGCCCGAATCCGCCACCGTCTGAACCGCCAGGAGGATCAGGCGTCGGCGACGCCGGCCTCGTCCTGTGCCTGGAGCACGTCGGGCCGGGGCATCGAGATGATGTTGTAGCCGGAATCGACGAAATGGACTTCGCCGGTAACACCGCCGGAGAGGTCCGAGAGCAGATAGACCGCCGAACCGCCGACCTCTTCCAGGGTCACCGTGCGCCGCAGGGGGGCGTGGGCGCGCTGGTGATTGAACATCAGGCGCGCATCGGCGATGCCGGCGCCTGCCAGGGTCCGCATCGGACCGGCCGAGAGGGCGTTCACGCGGATGCCCTCCGGGCCGAGATCGCCGGCGAGATAGCGCACGGAGGCTTCGAGCGCCGCCTTGGCGACGCCCATGACGTTGTAGTTCGGCATGATCCGGGTCGAGCCGCCATAGGTGAGCGTCAGCATCGAACCACCGCGGCGCATGCGCTTGGCCGCACGCTGCGCGATCTCGGTGAAAGAGAAGCACGAGATGACCATGGTCCGCGAGAAGTTCTCACGGCTGGTCACGTCGACATAGCGCCCCTTGAGCTGCGCTTTGTCCGAAAAGCCGATGGCGTGGACGACGAAATCGATCCCGTCGGTGAAGCGCTCGTCGAGGGCAGCGAACAGAGCGTCCACGCTGGCGATGTCCTCCACGTCGCAGGGGATGACGATGTCGGACCCGAGGGAGGCGGCGAGCGGTTTGACGCGGCGGCCGAGGGCATCCCCCTGATATGTGAACGCGAGTTCCGCGCCATGCTCATGCAGGGACTTGGCGATACCCCAGGCGATGGAATGATCGTTGGCAACCCCCAGGATCAGGCCGCGCTTGCCTGCCATCAAACCCGTCATACGTGCCCTCACATCCATCGCGCCGAAATCTCAGACTATTCCGACTATCGCGAGGACGCTTAGCGCGTGCATCGACGGACTGTCCAATCCGGGCTCGAGTGGGAGGGCCAGCCGCCACCTCGGTGCGGCCATGCTTCAGGCGTGACGGGCGATCAGAAATAACCGCGTGTCTCGTCGAGAGCCGTATCGACGAGTGCCTGCTTGGCCCGGACGCAGGCCGTGGCCGCGACACCGAGACCGGCAAGGGTACCCAAGGAAATCAGGATCAGGACCATCTCGAACTTTCGGCTTCGCTCAGGAAACGCGACGTCGAATCCGCGGTTCCATGGACGAGGCCGGCGTCACGCCAGCATAGCCGAAGTCGATCCTGAGAAGCTTAGCCGTTCAGGCGTCGATATGCTTGAGGACGAGGGTGGAATTGGTTCCGCCGAAGCCGAAGGAATTCGACACGACGTGTCCGAGCTGGACGTTGTCGCGGCGCTGCCGGAGGATCGGCATGTCGGCGAAGGCCGGGTCGATCTCGTCGATATGCGCGCTCTCGCAGATGAAGCCGTTCTGCATCATCAGGAGGGAGTAGATCGCTTCATGCACGCCGGTCGCACCGAGGGAATGCCCCGTGAGCGACTTGGTGCCCGAAATCGGCGGGCACTCGTCGCCGCGCCCGAACACTTCGCGGATCGCCTCGATCTCCTTGAGGTCGCCTACCGGCGTCGCGGTGGCATGGGGGTTGATGTAGTCGATCCTGGCGCCTTTCAGCCCTTCCATCGCCTGCTTCATGCAACGCACGGCGCCTTCGCCGGACGGGGCCACCATGTCGTGGCCGTCCGAGGTGGCACCGTAGCCGGCGAGTTCGCCGTAAATCCGCGCGCCGCGCGCCTTGGCGTGCTCCAGTTCCTCGAGGACGAGGACGCCGGCACCGCCGGCGATGACGAACCCATCGCGGTTGACGTCATAGGCGCGGGAGGCGCGGGCGGGAGTGTCGTTGTAGCGCGAGGACATCGCCCCCATCGCATCGAACAGGACGGAGAGCGTCCAGTCCAGATCCTCGCAGCCTCCGGCGAAGATGATGTCCTGGCGTCCGCTCTGGATCACCTCGCCGGCATTGCCGATGCAATGGTTGGATGTCGCGCAGGCGGAGGAGATCGAATAGTTTACGCCCTTGATCTTGAAGAAGGTCGCCAGCGTTGCCGAGGCGGTGGAGCACATCGCCTTGGGGACGGCGAAGGGGCCGACGCGCTTGGGACCCTTATCGCGGGCGAGGTTGGCGGATTCGACGATCGCCTTCGTCGAGGGACCGCCGGACCCCATGATGATCCCGGTGCGGTCGTTGGAGACGTCTCCCGCTTCCAGGCCGGCATCGCGGATCGCCTGGTCCATGGCGATGTGGTTCCAGGCGGTCCCGCCGCCGTGGAAGCGCATGGCGCGCCGGTCGACGAGGCCCTCGGGGTCGACGCTCGGGCGTCCCTCGACCTGGCTGCGGAAACCGAGTTCGGCATAGGAGGCCGAGTGGCCGATGCCCGACTTGGCCTCGCGCAGGGAGGCAAGGACTTCCTGGGTGTTGTTGCCGATGGATGAGACGATGCCCATCCCGGTGATCACGACACGCCGCATGGAAACGCTCTTCTCTTTCGCCGCGGCGCCGTCGCACACGACGCGTGTCAGGTAGGATGATGCCGGGGCAATCTCAACCACCGGCGTAAGGAGGGCTAGCCTTGTGCCTGGAACAGGGCAACCCTCAGATCCTTGGCGTCATAGATCCTGGCACCGTCCGCTTCCAGCCAGCCGTCGGCGATGCCGAGGACCAGCTTGCCCTGGCGCACGCGCTTGATGTCGATGCCGTAGACGACCTTGCGCACGGTCGGCAGCACCTGATCGCTGAACTTCACCTCGCCGACGCCCAGAGCCCGGCCCCGACCCGGCGCGCCGAGCCAGCCGAGATGGAAGCCCACGAGTTGCCAGAGCGCGTCGAGGCCGAGGCAGCCGGGCATCACCGGATCGTTCTTGAAATGGCAGCCGAAGAACCAGAGGTCGGGTCGTACGTCGAATTCCGCCAGGACATGGCCCTTGCCGTAGGCGCCGCCCTCGGTCCCGATCGAGGTGATGCGGTCGAACATCAGCATCGGCGGTAGGGGAAGCTGCGCGTTGCCGGCACCGAACAGTTCGCCGCGGCCGCAGGCCAGCAACTCCTCATGGGAGTAGTGGGAGGCGCGGGGAGCGGTCTGGTCTGAACCGGCGGCGGCCGGCGATTCGGAATCGGAAGACATGATCGGTGTGTCGGTCCTTGGTGGAGGGCGCGTTCGAAACGCCGGACATCGCCCACGAACGTCGGAACGGTCGTGGCCATCGCGGGTCCACGACGTCGTCCGAGCTCGCGAGCGGCGCTTCGTTAACACACCGTCGGATCGGCACAAAACACCGCGTCTCGCGCCGAGCCGAATGACGCGATGCAGGGGGGCTGCACGGCACGTTAAATAGAATGACTTCAAACAAGCCGCATGTTCACAATGCCTAGCTACCCATCACCGACTTGGGTTGCGACGAGGGGGGAGGTTCGTATAGAGTTGTGTTGTATTCTGTTGGTTCCGTGAGATGTCAGTACCGCCGATGTCCAATCCGCTGCCGCTGCAGGCCATGCTGAACGCACGTGGCGCTTCCCTCGATATCGCTTCGGTCGCGGGGCGCCGGGGATGCCCCCTGTCCGACCTGCGCGACCGTCTGCGCCGCTCCGGTCTTCGCCCGACCCGCCAGCGTCTGTCGCTCGGCTGGCTGCTGTTCGGCCGTGGCGACCGCCATCTCACGGCGGAAATGCTCTATGACGAGGCCATGCGCGCCAAGGTGCCGGTCTCCCTGGCCACGGTCTATAATACCCTGCACCAGTTCACCGAGGCCGGGCTCCTGCGCCAGTTGGCCCTCGACGGGTCGAAAGCCTATTTCGACACCAACCCGAGCGAGCACCACCACTTCTTCCTCGAAGACGAGGGGCAGGTGCTAGATATGCCCGATTGCGGCATCACCGTCGACTCGCTTCCCGATGCCCCCGAGGGCATGGAAATCGCCGGCGTCGAGGTCATCGTCCGCCTGCGCCGTCGGCACGGTGCGCGCCAGTCCTGAGACGGGCTTTCGTTTCCCATGCCCTACGAAAAAGGCCCGGCTCTGCCGGGCCTTTTTCGTATGTCGCCGACCGGTGCGGCAGGTCTCATACCGGACGACGGTGAGGAGACCTCATCGTCGTCTCCCCCACACGACAGCGCGGCGGCGGGTGACCTCCGAACGCGCCGATCCCGGCCATCGGTCGGGGTCAGCGCCGCTCGGACTCAGTCGATCTTCTCGTTGGGATAGACGCCCCAGAGGCGGTCCTGGCGGATGTAGCCGTCCACGTCGCCGCCCTTCTGCGGCAGAGCGACGATGACCCGGCACCAGCTTCCGGTACAACTCTTCACGCTGCCGATGACGCCGGGCTGGAGCTTGGCCTCCACGGACGACCCTTCCTCCGCACGGGCATGGAGCGGGATCGCGGCGTCGCCGCCTCTCGCCGCCATGACGATGGAGGTGCGCCGGCCGGAGAGGAGAGAGTGCAGCACCCAGCCCTCGGTCCCTTCGGAATCGCGGATGCGCCGCCAAGTCTCGAACTCGGCGACGATCTCGATGGGCAGGCCTGCCCGCTGGAACACCCACAGCGTGCGGTGGTCCTTCGACGGCCCTTCGCGCAGATTCACACGATCGGTCTTGAGGCTCGCGTAGCGCGGCAGGGGAAGGCCCGTGGCCGGTCCGCGATTCGCGTCCGAGGCGCCTCCCGCCGCCGGGGCGGCCAGGACCGGGGAGAGCGGCGCCGTGAGCCAGGAGGCAACCGTCAGGCACGTGAAGAACAGAAGTCCAGGCAGGCGCGTCATCGGTCTTCCCAAAGGTTCGCGATCGTCATGGCGACGATCGCCGTCGTCGATCCTCGTCTAGCGCTCCCTCGCGCGCGGGGGCACGTTGTGTTCCGTGCCCTCTCTGGTAGAGAAGCCTTCGGAACCGGCAGCCGAGGCGTCGGGGCTATGGGACCTGTCTGGCCGATGCGTGGTTAATGCCGGGTCAAGCCTCGGCGCGAACCGCGCCTCACGGCAGCGGTCGGCCTGGCAGAAACGTTCGCGGAGGGTGCATGTCGTCGTTGAAGCGCAAGCCACTCGTTGTGGTCACGCGTCGCCTCCCCGAGGTGGTCGAGGCGCGCATGCGCGAACTGTTCGATATCCGCCTCAACTCCGACGATAAACCGATGGGCAGCGAGGCGCTGGCCGCCGCGTTGCGCGAGGCCGACGTGCTCGTTCCCACCGTTACCGACAAGATCGATTCCGGTCTCCTTGCCCAGGCCGGCCCGAACCTTCGCCTGATCGCGAATTTCGGCAATGGCGTCGACCACATCGACGTGGCCGGGGCGTTGGAGCGTGGCATCACCGTCACCAACACCCCCGGCGTCCTCACCGAGGACACCGCCGACATGACGATGGCGCTGATCCTCGCCGTGGCCCGCCGCGTGGCGGAAGGGGCGCGGATCATCCCCGACGACAATTGGGACGCGGGCTGGTCTCCCACCTGGATGCTCGGCCGCCGCATCACCGGCAAGCGCCTGGGCATCGTTGGCATGGGGCGGATCGGCCAGGCCCTGGCCCGCCGTGCCAAGGCGTTCGGCCTGCAGATCCATTATCACAACCGGCGCAGGGTGCCGGTGCAGATCGAGCGCGAGCTCGACGCGACCTATTGGGAATCCCTCGACCAGATGCTGGCGCGGGTGGACATCGTATCGGTGAACTGTCCGCACACGCCGGCGACCTATCACCTGCTCTCGGCCCGCCGCCTCAAGCTGCTCAAGCCCGAGGCGATCGTCGTGAACACCGCCCGCGGCGAGGTCATCGACGAGAACGCCCTCGCTCGCCTGATCGAGGCGGGCGAGATTTCGGCGGCCGGCCTCGACGTGTTCGAGCAGGAACCTGCCGTGAGTCCGCGTCTCGTCAAGCTCGCCCGGTCCGGCAAGGTCGTCCTCCTGCCGCATATGGGGTCGGCCACCCACGAGAGCCGGACGGATATGGGCGAGAAGGTCATCATCAACATCAAGACCTTCATGGACGGGCACCGTCCGCCGGACCGGATTCTGCCGAGCATGCTCTGAGGATCGTCAATCGGCCCGGCCGGCGGTCCGGCGCCGGGCATGGGGCCGGTTTGCACGGTGCTTGCAGGGCCCTTGATCTATGTGCACTGGCATACCGAGGCCGTAGGAACGGCGTCATGTCCGATACGTTGACCGGCGCCGACATGGATCATCGGTTGTCGCGTATCGGGTAGAGTGGGAGCAACATGGCCGCGGAGACACAGTCGACCGAGGCGAGCATCGGAGAGGCCGTACCGTGCGACGAGTTTCGTCGTTTCGCGGATTTCGTGCCCCTGATGATGTGGCGCTCCGATATCGAAGGGGCGGCGGTCCATCACAACGAGTGCTGGCTCGATTTCACCGGCCGACACCGGGACGAAGAGCTCGGCCACGGCTGGCGGCGGGGCCTGCATCCGGACGATTTCGACCGCCATGCCGCGCTGGTCGAAGAGGCCTTCGCCTCGCGCAGCCCCTATTCCATCGAGTTTCGCCTGCGCCGTCACGACGGCGCCTATCGCTGGCTCCTGAACAACGCCCGTCCCCTCACCGAGAACGGCACGTTTCAGGGCTATCTCGGATCGTGCTTCGACATCACCGACCGTAAGCGGGCCGAAGAGCATGCCGAGCACGCACTCGTGGAGAAGGAAGCCCTTCTCGCCGAGGTGTATCACCGGGTGCGCAACAACCTCCAGGTGATGGTGAGCCTGATTGGTCTCTACGGCCGCGCCGCGCCGCCGCCGTGCCGCGGGAGCTTCGAGGCGCTCGGCCAGCGCGTACGGGCCATCGCCCTGGTTCAGCAGCACCTGCACGAAGCGCCGCATATCGCTTCCATCGACCTGCGCGACTACCTTCACCGGCTCGCTTCCGGTCTCGGCCAGTTGCGGCGGGCGGGTCGTATCAGCGTGGCGGTGGGCGGCAGCGGCACGAGCCTCGTTGAGCCGCGTACCGCCAACGCCCTCGGCATGATCGTGGCCGAAGTCGTGGCCGAATGCCTCGATGCCACTGCCGATTCCGTCTCCTGCACGATCGCGATCACTATCGACGCCAAGGCCGGCGCCCCGGTGCGCCTCACCATCGTGTCCGGCGGCGATCAGCCGGGAGATCATGCCACGGACGTGCCCAATCTCGGTCCGAGGCTGGTGGCGGCCTATGCCGCCCAGGCCGAGATCGCCGTCCGCGGAACCGGCACGCAGGGCGACCCGATGGAACTGCAACTGCCCGAAGCCCTGGTGCATCCGTCGGAGTAGCGGGCCTTGGCGCTCGCCTGACGGAGAGCTCCTCCCTATATCGTGAGGGCGGGGCCGTGCCGCCGCTTCGCTCGACCGTCGACGAGAGTTCAGCCTGACACCATGCTTCCACCCATCGCAACGATCATCGACAATTTCGAAATCCTCGACGACGGGCCGGACCAGCTCGAGTATCTGATGGAACTGGGCCGTGCCCTGCCGCCGTTTCCGGACGAACTGCTCACCGAGCAGAACCGGGTCCATGGCTGCGAAAGCCAGGTCTGGGTCGATTCGAACGTCGATCATTCGCAGATTCCGCCCCGCCTGCATCTGCGAGGTACCAGCGATTCCTTCATCACCAAGGGGTTGATCGCCCTGGTGATGGCCCTGCACGACGGAAAGACGCCGGCGGAGATCGCGGAAGTCGACGTTTTCCAGGTCTTTAAGCAGATCGGCCTCGGTGCTCATCTGACCTCGAAGCGTTCCAACGGGGTCCGGGCTATGGCCGAACGCATCCATCGAGACGCCGCCCGTCTCGCGGCCTGAACAAGCTTCGTGCGTCAGGCCCCCTCGCGCCACAGGCGTAGACGTGACCGGCTCGGGCCCACCGCCTCCCGTTCCAGCCCGTAATGCTCCGCCAGCCGCGCCAGGGCGATGCGGATGACGACCTTGGCCGAGCGCGCCGGCCAGCGGCGCTCCGCCTCGATCGTCTCCAGGCCTTTCACGAAGCCGCACAGGTCGATCAGCAATCCTGACAGATCGCTCCCGACCGCTGTGAGGGCCGTGCGCACGCGCTGCCGGGCCGCCAGCATGGCATCCGACCCGGCCGAGGGGTCGCGGGGGCCACCGCCATCCACCTTGACCCCACTCCAGTCCGATCCCAGACGTGGCATCAGCGCCCCCATCGTCATGTCGCGGCGCAGCCGCTCGCCCGCCTCGAAACAGGCGGCGTCGATCAAGGGGGTTCCATCGCGGTCGCGGCGCCGTGCCATCCAGGCGAGGGGACTCTCGGAGGCGTCGCGGACCGGACGGCTCGCCTCGCCTCTGCCTTCGAGGTCGAGGTGCTGAGCGAGGTAGGGCGTGTCCCGCCCGGCTCGGTCCCGCCGCAACCTCGCCCGACCAGCGGCGCTGATGGTGAGCCGGGCGCGCCGTCCCGCCGCCTGCTCGGCGAGATCGCAGGAGAGGAGCGTCTGTCCGGCCTGTGTGCCATAGCGCCCGCTGCTCAGCGACACCCCATCGCCGCCGCTCCGCACGATGATCTCGCCTTCCGTCAGCGGATCGGGAAGCGCGTAGGCTCCCTCTTCGTCGAGGGCGATGAGGAGCCGAGCCGCATCACGGTCGAGTTCCGCCGGACCTCGCACCGACATGGAGCTCCGTCCAGTGCCGTGAATCGCCACATTTCGGAATTTGTTCATGATATGTTCCCTGACGCACACTTGCGACAACCGCCGCGGCAGCAGGGATATTAAAAGAAAATAGTCCTAAATCAAGTCGAAGTTGCCACGGTACCGAAAACGCGGGAGGGCCGGACGGCGAGACTTCGCGAGCGCCCGGCCCTGCTTCCCTTAAGCGGCCTCGTCGTAGGTTCCGTTGCGGGTCTGGCCGAGGCCGATGGCCTTTGCGAGGTCCGAACGCGCCTTGGCGTAGTTGGGGGCGACCATCGGATAGTCAGACGGGAGGCCCCACTTCGCGCGATACTGTTCCGGGCTCATGTCGTACTTCGCGCGCAGGTGGCGCTTTAGCGATTTGAACACGCGCCCGTCTTCGAGGCAGATGATGTGATCGGCTGTCACCGACTTCTTCACGGGAACGGCAGGCTGCTGCGGCGCGGATGCGACCTTGGCCTCGGCTTCGCCGTTCGCGACCTGCGTCAGCGAGGTGTGGACGCGGGTAATGAGCTGCGCGAGCTCGCCAACCGGCACGGGATTGTTGCTCACATAGGCCGAGACGATATCGACCGTCAGTTCCACGAAGTCGGCCGAATTCTCAATGTCGCTCATTGTCTAAACAGTTCCTTTTAGCACGAGGCCGGACACGGTCTGCTGAGTATGCAGGCGAGGGGCCAAGGGGAAGTTTGGCAATCCACGGCTGTAACTCTCGGCATCGCGGCTTCATCCAGTGGTGCTCTACGATGGTGGGCGAGGGTAATCGCCATGGTTCTCATTCTATGATATTCAAGTTGATCTCGCAAGACGGGCGGCAGTCATGCGGCTGTGCCGAATCAACGGTTGTGAACAATATTTCAATTTAACGTGAGTTCGCATCGTCGTACGGTAAGTCGATGAGCTGTCAACAGGGGCTGTCAGGGGATGGAAATCCAGTTGCACCCATGATGCAACATCACTTCGCGCACCGAGCGATCCGGCTCCGTGCGCAAAAGACTTTCGCTTCGACCTTGCCCATAGCCTCCGGCTGGGACACATGCAGGCATCGAAGGGGACCGGTAACCGGATCGGTCGCCGCTACGCTATTCAGCCGACGGTGGTTGGCAACCTTGCAGGTCTACCCATGGACGATCTTTTCCACCTGGAAAGCAAGCCGCCCGTCGCCGAGGTGCGTCCGCACACATTCACTGTGCACGGACGGGCAATTTCCGACAATTATTCTTGGTTGAAGGCCGAGAACTGGCGCGACGTGCTCAAGGACCCCACGGCGCTCCCGCCCGATATCCAGGCATATCTCGATGCCGAGAACGCGTATACGGAGGCGGCCCTCGGCGATCTTGGTTCTCTACGCAAGATCTTGGTCGCGGAAATGCGCGGTCGCATCCGCGAGGACGATAGCGGCGTGCCCGAGCCGGACGGTGCCTTCGCCTATTACACCCGTCATCGCGAGGGCGGGCAGCACCCCCTCGTCTGCCGGCGTCCGCGCACGGTCGTGGTCATCCCCGGTCAGGGGGCGGAGACGGCCGGGACGGGCGGTCCGGAAGAGGGCGAGGAGATCCTCCTCGACGGAGACGAGGAGGGCAAAGGGTTGCCCTTCTTCGAACTCGCCGCGGCGGTCCATGCGGACGACCATACCCGCCTCGCCTGGAGCGCGGATTCGAAGGGGTCCGAACTCCACACCATTCGCGTCCGCGACCTCGGCACGGGACAGGATCTCCCGGACCGCATCGAGGCCACCACCGGCGAGGTGGTCTGGTCCGCCGACGGGCTGTCGTTCCACTATGTGGCCGTTGACGAGAACCATCGTCCCGCCCGCGTCATGCATCACGTGGTGGGCACCGAGCAGGCCACCGATACGTTGCTCTACGAGGAGCGGGATTCCGGATTCTTCGTCCATATCGAGACGACTCAATCGCGCGATTACCTCGCCATCACGGCGAGCGACCACGAGACGTCCGAGGTTCATCTCCTTGACCGCAAGTCGCCGGATGCAACCCTGCTATGCGTTCAGCCGCGGGAGCCGCTGCTGATCTACTCCGTGGAGAATTGGGGAAATCACCTCTTCATCCTGACCAACGCGGATGGGGCCGAGGACTTCAAGATCGTCACCACCCGCATCGGCGCGTCGGGCCGCGCCCATTGGAACGACCTGATTCCGCACCGGCGCGGCGTGATGATCCGTCACCAGCACGTCATCGCCCAGCACCTTGTGCGCCTTGAGATCGAGAATGCGCGGCCCCGCATCGTCGTGCGAGACACACAGGGCAACGAGCATGTCGTGGCCTTCGCCGAGGAGGCCTATTCCCTCGGTCTCCAGCCGGGGCACGAGTTCGAGACGGCGGTGATCCGCTTCACCTATTCGTCGATGACCACGCCGGCCGAGACCTACGATTACGATTGCACGACCCGCGCGCGGCAGCTGCGCAAGCGCCAGACGATCCCGAGCGGGCACGATGCCTCCGCCTATGTGACGCGCCGGATCTTCGCCACGGCGCCGGATGGGGAGAGCGTGCCGATCTCGCTCCTCCACCGCCGCGACCTCGTCCTCGACGGCTCGGCCCCGCTGCTGCTCTATGGCTACGGGTCCTATGGCACGCTGATGCCGGCCGCGTTCCGCACCAACCTGCTGTCGCTGGTGGATCGCGGCTTCGTCTATGCCATCGCCCATGTGCGCGGCGGTACCGAGAAGGGCTGGCACTGGTACATGGACGGCAAGCGGGGCAAGAAGCCGAATACCTTTACGGACTTCGTCGCCTGCGGCCACGCTCTTGCGGAGGCCGGATACACCACGCCCGGCCGCATCGTCGCCCATGGCGGCTCGGCCGGCGGGATGCTGATGGGGGCGGTGGCCAACCTCGCGCCGGAGCTCTTCGCCGGGATCGTCGCCGACGTGCCTTTCGTCGACGTGCTCAACACCATGCTCGACGGCGACCTGCCGCTGACCCCGCCGGAATGGCCCGAATGGGGCAATCCGGGTGCGAGCGTCGAGGATTTCGAGACGATCCTGTCCTACTCGCCCTACGACAACGTCTCGGCGCAGAACTACCCGGCGATCCTTGCGCTGGGCGGCCTCACCGATCCGCGCGTGACCTATTGGGAGCCGGCGAAATGGGTGGCGCGCCTGCGCGCCACGATGACGGGCGGCGGCCCGATCCTGATGCGGATCAACATGGAAGCCGGCCATGGCGGGGCGGCCGGACGCTTCGACCGGCTGGAGGAAGTGGCCCTGATCTATGCCTTCGCCCTGCGGGCGGTGGGGCGGGCGGGGGTCGGCGATGGGGCGCAGCCGTGACGGCCTTCGCCCGAACCGCTGCAGTCGCCGCGTGTCTGCTGGCGACCCTTGCCCCGGGCGCGGCGGCGGACAGGGCGGTGTCCCTTGAGGTCCGTCCCGATCTCGCCAAGGATCTGTCGGCGATGCCGCGGATCGCCAACCCGGTCGACGACGCGGAGCGGCGCATCAACACCGCCGTCCATCGCCTGGACGGGGCCGTGCGCAAAGCCGCCGCCGAGTGTCTGGCCGAGGGAGGCAAACATGCCGATTACGGCCGGCATATCGAGGTGACCATGCGGGGGCCCCGCTTCCTCAGTTACACGATGACCGACAGTTCCTTCTGCGGCGGCGCGCATCCCAATACCGGGACCTCGGCGATCGTTTACGACCTCACCTCGGGCGCTCCCGTCGATTGGACCGCGCTGCTGCCACCCGCCCTCACCGGCAAGGTGGCGCTCCAGACCGAAATGGATGGTAGCAGGATGGTGTCCCTGTCCTCGAAGCGGCTCTTCGACCTCTACCTCAAGGCTTATCGCCCCAGGACCGGCCAGGCGAAGGTGGATGCCGAGGACGACGAGTGCCGCGAGGCGGTCTCGACTTCGATCGGCGACGGGCCGCCGGCGATGACCGTTTGGCTCGATGCGAAGGCGGGCGGCCTCGCGGTCCAGTTCGATCTCGCCCATGTCGTTCAGGCCTGCGCCGACGTGGTGATCGTTCCGGTGTCGACCCTCAAGGCCGAGGGTGCCAATCCGGTACTCACCGATGCGATCGCCGCCGCCCGAGCCTTGCGGCCGGCTCCCTGATCGTCCCCGGCCTCGAAACGGGCCGCAATCAGGGCTGGGGTGCGGGCGGCTCGACGGCCCGGCCCGGAACATCCAGGACCGGCAACCCGTCGGCGGCGCGGCGGGCGGCATCCTCCAGACTCGGCGCCAGGGCGCGGATGCGTGCCTGACGCGCGGCTTCCTCGGCGGCCGCCTTCTCCGCTGCAGCTTTCTCGGTCGCGGCTTTCTCCGCAGCGGCCTTCTCGGCCGCCGCCTTGATCGCGGCGGTGCGGGCCTTGTCCATCTCGATCCTGGCACGGCGCCGCTGGCGCTCCATCTGATCCGCCTCGAACAGCTCGATCTTGTCGAGTTCGCGCTGCAGGACCACGGCGGCGAGGCCGTTGGTCAGCGGGCCGGCATCGACGCTGCGCTCGGGTTTACCCAGCGGGCCGGAATAGCCGAGCTGCACCGACGGAACCCCTCCGGTCCAGCCCTTTGGGGCGCCGCTCCCGGTCAATGTCCCGCGGGCGTCGAACCGCCCGGTCGTCAGGTCGATGGCGAGGGTGCCGGACCAGCGTGGCCCGCCGAGATCGAAGGCGAGGGGGGCTGCGCGGAGCGACCCGCCGGTGAGGCTCGCCGGCGCCTTGACGGTCCCTTTCACCGCCATCGGCGCGGCGGCGAGTTCCTCGGCGACGAGGGCCTGAAGCCGTCCGTCCCGCAGCGGATCGTCTTCTGCCAGCGCTTTCGCCAGGGCGCGCTCGATCCCGCCCGGATCGCCGCCGGGCAGCACGAGGTCGGTGAGGGCGATGTCGCCGCTGCCGCCGAGATTGCTGGCCATGTTCGCCAGGCTCTGGCCCGAGGCGCCGAAGCGCAGGTTTGCACTGGCGCGGCCGGAGATCGGCCCCGGACCGACGAGATCGGCGATGGAGGCGTCGCTCAGGCTCCCGTCCCCGGTGATCGCTGCGGCTCCGCCCTGCCGGGACAGGGTGACGGTCCCCATGAGACGGCCCCCGGCGAGGCGGCCGCTGAAGTCCCGGATCGAGAGGACGCCGTTGTCGAGGCGTGCACCGAAGGCCGCGCCCTCGGCCGTGAAGCGACGGCCGAGATCGAGCGTGTCCACCCTCACGTCGAGGTCGATGGGGGGGCGCTCCGCCGGCGGAGGGCCGAACCGGGCGCCGTCGCCGGCCTCCTGCTTCTTCCCGTCAGGCGGAATCACCAGGGACGCGGCGAGCCAGGGCAGCGACAGCCGCCCCAGCGCCACGCTGCCGAAGATGTCGCCGGTGGGCGACCGGTTGACGTTGGCGAGGATCGTGGCTCCGGCGATCCGCCCGGCTACATCCGCATGGGCATCCCGTCCCGCCCGCGACAACCCGACTAGCAATTCCGCCGGCAGCGGCGAGGGCAGGGCGGAGGTACTGCCGGCGAGGAGAAGGAAGGGCGCGAGGTCGGGTGTCTTCACCCGGATCTCGCCGGCTTCCGGCGGGGCCTGGCCCGGACCGGGCACGACGGGCTTCACCGTCGAGAGGCTGAGGTCGGCGATGGTGCCGGAGATGTCGAGGCCGAGGGGCGGAGCCGCGCCATCGGCGCCGGCCCGCCCGCGTGTCCCGGCGATGCGCAGGGCGGCGGGCTTGCGCAGGGCGGCCATGTCCTCGCGCTCGAACCAGCGCCCGGCGAGCGGGGTCGTCAAGGCGAGGGAGAGGCTGTCGATACGGCCGTCCCGCGACAGCAGGTCGAGGTCGAGGCTGCCGCCCGCCGCGGTCCCGTCGGCGCTGGTGCGCAAGGTGTCGGCGTCCCCGGCCTCGCGCTCCAGGGTCACGGCGAGGTCGAGGGCGCCGGCACGGAGAAAGCCCGGGATCATCCGGGCTTCGGCGATCCAGGTCCGGTCGAGGAGGGCGACGAGGGGCGCGGCCACCGGTGCCCACATCCGGCCGGCGATGCGGCCGGACCCATCCGGGGCGATGCGGCCGGAGAGCTTGGCGTTGGCGCCGGCGACATCCGTGACGTCGAGGCTGCTGACATTGAGGCTCGCCCCGTCCGACTGGATGCTCGCGGCGATGGTCCCGTTGCCCGAACGGGCTCCGGCCGGCCCGTAGCGCACGTCCCGCGCCTGGATCGTCAGGCCGATATCGTGGTCGTGGAGGCCGGACAGGGCGTTGCCGAAGGAGGGCAGGGCGGCGATGTCGACGCCCTGCGCCGAGAGTTGCGCGTCGAAGCGGCCGCGCCCGCCCGGCTCCGCCTGGGTGTAGCGGGCGTTGCCGGTGATCCGCGCCTCTCCGAGGGAGAGGCGCAGGTTGCGCAGCGACAGCGACGGGCTCGCCGTCGACAGGTCGGCGGCTGCCTGGATCGGGCGCCCGTCCATCACCGCGACGGCCGGGCCGCCGAAGCCGAACTTGCGCAGGTAGCGCCCGAATCCGTCGGAGGCGGCGGCGTCGAGGGAGACATTGCCCGTGAAGCGGAGGGCCGGCTGTGTATCGACCTCGCCGGAGGCGGTGAGGGCGGCCGCGCCCGGTGCCGTCACCGAGAAGCGCCGGAGGGCGAGCCCTCTCGTCCGGTCGAACGTGCCGGACAGTCGCAGGTTCGTCCAATCGTCGAGGCCGAGGGCGACGCTCTCGATGCCGAGATCGAGATCGACCATCATCGGCAGCTCGGAGCCCGCCCGTGGCATCCCGCGCGCGAGGAGGGCCTGTCCTCCCGTGGAGAGCAGGAAGGAGTCGAGATCCAGGCGGCGGGTCTCCAGGGTCAGTGCCGCCCTCCAGGCACGCAGGTCGATCCGCCCGGTGCCGGCGAGGCGCATGGCCTGACCGCCGGGATCGATCTCGGCCTTCAAGTCGGAGAATCGCACGATGGGGCCGTGGGCTTTGAACGTCCCGCCCAGCGAGAACGGCAGGTAGGCGCCCGCCACCTGGACCGGCGGACCGACCACGACCCGTGCCGTCCCTTCCGCCTTCGGGATCATCGCGCGCAGGGCGTCGCCGTCGGCCTCCGGATCGCCCGGCACCGGGTCGAGGCGCAGGCGGGCATCGGCCTCGAAACGCGGATGGGTATCGCCGCCGCCCGAGATCTTCACCGCGACGCTGCCGTCCTCCGCCGGCTCGCCGGTGGCGACGCGGAAGGCGACCGCGCCGCTCATCCCCTCGATCCGCCAGGGCCCAAGGAGACGAGGTGCGGAAAGATGTACCGCGTCGGCCCGGACCTGATCGGTGCGGCCGCTCTGCGGCACGAGGGTCGTCAGGACGACCTGTCCGATCGTCAGATCCTCAATGGCGAGGTCCTGGGCGGCGAGGGTCCGGTAGAGGTCGGCGGGCAGGCGGATCGCGTCGTCGTCGCTGATCGGAAGCTTGATCTCGGCCCGGCCGATCCGCGTCTCGGTGAAGCGGATCTCTCCCGTCAGCAGCGGCGTCAGGCCGATCTCGGCCCGGACGGACTGGAGGTCGAGGGCCGGCTTGTCGGCCTGTCCGCCGATGCGGAGACGATCGACGCTCAAGTGCGGCGAGGGCAGGAGCCTGACGCCGATCCGGCCTTCGGTGCGTGCGTCGAGGCCGAGGGATCGCCCGATCGCCCGGTCCACCAGCGTACGGTAGCTCTCCCAGGCCACAAGGGGTGGGACCGCGAGGGCCGCGACGAGGATCAGGATGACGGCGCCCGCCAGCGCGGTCAGGATGTCTCGCACCGTCTTGGTTTCCGCCTCGCTCCGGCCCGGTTTCCGGGACTGCCATGGGGCGGGCACGTCGTCTCACCGGACGTGATGCCCGGTCGTGCCCCCACCCCATCCGGCATAGCACACCGATCCCGGCCGCGCGCCAGGGCCGAATCCCGCGGTCAACAGATGCCGTGCTTCACGTCCGGCCCGTTCGATCAGCGGCGGGGGGCGATGCCGGGGCCGACCGGGGCCGGACGGGTGACCTCGTTGCGCTGCATCTGCATGCGGATCTGATTGTTCTCGAACTGCTGCTGGTGCCGGACGCCGCGAATTTCGCTCTGCGTGGCCAGACGGTCGTTTGTCTCGTTCAGCGACCGCGTGCCGGGCGACTGGGCCATGGCCGGAGCCGAGGCGAGACCGGCGGCTAGGCCTGCGAGGGAGAGGACGGACAAAGAACGCGTGCGCATGGAGGACCCTTCTGTGATGACGGCCGGGATATGGTGAGACGACGCCCGAGATGAAACCGGAGTTCCGTTTCCGGGCGAGGCTGGATCGGCCCCGTCGTCCCGACCCTCGACGCCGTTCGCGTTTTGGTCCAGGGAGGCAGCATGAAACAGCATCCCGACGCAGCGGCGGCGTCCGTGCCGGCGCCGGCCTCCGGCGTGGCGGCCGAGGCCGCGCAGAGCTCCATCGCCGCCCGCGCCATGGCCTCCCTCAGGCCGCAGGGCTCACCCTATCTCGAAGGGCTGAACCCCGAGCAGCGCCGCGCCGTCGAGACGACGGAAGGGCCGGTCCTCGTCCTCGCGGGCGCGGGCACCGGCAAGACGCGGGTACTCACCACGCGAATCGCCCATCTTGTCTCGACGGGCAAGGCGCGGCCTTTCGACATCCTCTCGGTGACCTTCACCAACAAGGCCGCCCGTGAGATGAAGCACCGGATCGGTGCGCTCATCGGCCCGGCCGGCGAGGGGATGCCCTGGCTCGGCACGTTCCATTCCATCGGCACCAAGATCCTGCGCCGGCACGCCGAGATGGTGGGCCTGAAATCCGATTTCACGATCCTGGGGATGGACGACCAGCTTCGCCTGATGAAGCAGGTCATCGTCGACCAGAACATCGACGAGAAGCGCTGGCCGGCCCGCGCCCTGTCCTCGGCCATCGACGGGTGGAAGAACCGCGGTCTCCTGCCCGAACAGGTGCCTCCCGGTGAAGCGGGGGCCTTCGCCTTCGGCAAGGGCGGCGCCCTCTACACCGCCTATCAGGCCCGGCTGCTAACCCTGAACGCCGCCGATTTCGGCGATCTCCTGCTGCTCTGCCTGAAGCTGTGGCGCGAGAACCCGGACGTGCTGGCCAATTACCAGCAGCGTTTCCGCTACATCCTGGTGGACGAGTATCAGGACACCAACGTCGCCCAGTATCTCTGGCTGCGCCTGCTTGCGCAGGGCCACCGCAACGTCGCCTGCGTCGGCGACGACGACCAGTCGATCTACGGCTGGCGCGGCGCCGAGGTCGACAACATCCTGCGCTTCGAGCACGACTTTCCCGGCGCCACCGTAGTGCGCCTGGAGCGCAACTACCGCTCCACCGGCCATATCCTCGCCGCCGCCTCGGGGCTCATCGCGAGGAATGAGGGGCGCCTCGGCAAGACCCTGCGCACGGAGGACGTGGCCGGCGAGAAGGTGACGGTGTCCGGCGCCTGGGATTCGGAGGAAGAGGCGCGCCAGCTCGGCGAATCCATCGAGAGCCTGCAGGCCAAGCAGCATCCGCTCTCCGAGATCGCCGTGCTCGTGCGCATCTCGGCCCAGATGCGCGAGATCGAGGACCGGTTCGTCCAGCTCGGCCTGCCGTATCGCGTCATCGGCGGCCCGCGCTTCTACGAGCGCGCCGAGATCCGCGATGCCCTGGCCTATCTGCGCGTCACCATGAACCCCGCCGACGACCTCGCCTTCGAGCGCATCTTCAACACCCCGAAGCGCGGTCTGGGAGATGCCACCCTGCAGATCCTGCACGGTTATTCCCGTTCGCAGCGCGTACCGCTGCTCCAGGCGGCGCGCAGCCTGATCGAGACCGACGAGCTGAAGCCCCGCGCGCGTTCCGGTGTCCGCGCCCTGGTGGAGAGCTTTTCGCGATGGGCGCGGATGGTCGGTACTCAGCCCCATTCGGAGGTGGCCCAGACCGTCCTGGAGGAATCCGGCTACACCGAGATGTGGCAGAAGGACAAATCTGCCGACGCCGCCGGGCGCCTCGAGAACCTCAAAGAGTTCGTGCGCTCCATGGAGGAATTCCCCGACATGGCGGCCTTCCTCGAGCACGTCTCCCTGGTGATGGAGGCGAGCGAGCAGGAGGGGGCCGACCGCGTCTCCCTCATGACCCTGCACGCCGCCAAGGGGCTCGAGTTCGACACCGTGTTCCTGCCCGGCTGGGAGGACGGCCTGTTCCCGAACCAGAGGGCGCTCGACGAGAGCGGCCGGGCCGGGCTGGAGGAGGAGCGCCGCCTCGCCCATGTGGGCCTGACTCGAGCCCGCAAGCGCGCCAAACTGTCGTTTGCCGTCAACCGCCGCATCCACGGACTGTGGTCTTCGACGGTGCCGAGCCGCTTCATCGATGAATTGCCCGCCGACGCCGTCGACGTGGTCGACGCTCCCGCGCATTTCTCCGCCGGCGCCTCGCGCTTCGATCGCAACCCGGCGCCGTTCGGCTCATCCTATGGGACGCCGGGCTGGCAGCGGGCGCAGGCCAACACCGCGGGAAACCAGGGGTTCGGAGGCGGGGGCGGGCAAGGTTTCGGAAGGTCGTCCTCGCCCGGCCGGAGCAATGGCGGCCCGCGCCAGATCGAAGGCGAGCTCGTCGCGAAGTCGACGGGTGCGCCGTCTGCGTTTTCGGATGGTATGCGAGTCTTCCACACCAAGTTCGGCCCCGGGAGCGTGGCGGCCGTCGACGGCAACAAGCTGACGGTTGACTTCGATAAGGCCGGCCGCAAGATGGTTCTCGACAGCTTCATCCAGCCAGGGTGAAGCACCCCGCCGGACGCATGCGACACGTCGTGTGTTCCCGGCCGGTTTCGCCCCTCGCAAAGGGCCGTGGTCGAGATGGATGCTTCGTCGTTCCACCATCTCATCTGTCGAAAACTGAAACCCTCCCTCATCCGCGCGTTGCCGAAGCGGAATTCGGACACACGTCCAGGATTTCGTGCCGTCATGCCCCTGTCGCCACCGGAGCGGCATGGTGTGTGCGTGGGTGATTCGTGGCTTGCCGCACCGGGAGCCCGGCACCCATAGGCCAAGTCAAAAATAGGCCAAGTCACACATACGCCGAGTCGTCCACAGGTGGTGGAGCGAGACGTGGAACTGAAAGATCTGCCGCCGATTTAACTTGTTAACGATTATGAGGGATAGTTTAGCAAGTTTTATCGAGGGCAGGACGCGTAGGCAGGTCGAAGATCAGTTGAACCCTAGTTGGCAAGTCCAGTTGGAGTGTTGATCGATGAAAAGACGGCGCACACGACTTGAGCTGGTAGAAGACCGCCCGGTGCGGCTGCACCGCACCCGGTTCGACGACGAGCGTAATTTAGGCCCTATCCAACCTCTCACCGTCCGGCAGGCCGAATACCTGGATGCCCTTGCCGTCAGCAAACAGGTCATTGTCCTCGGACCGGCCGGCACCGGCAAGACCTACATCGCCGGAACCCGCGCCGCAGATCAACTCCGCCAGCGCCGCATCGCCAAGGTCATCATCACCCGTCCCAACGTGCCATCGGGTCGCTCGCTGGGCTTCTTTCCCGGCAGCCTGGAGGAAAAGATCGCGCCGTGGGTCGCGCCGCTGACCGAGACCATGAAGGAGCGGATGGGCGACGCCGCCTACGAGATCGCCATGAAGACCGGCGACATCGAGGTGGTCCCGTTCGAGGTGATGCGCGGACGCACCTTCAAGAACTGCCTCGTGATCCTCGACGAGGCGCAGAACACCACCACCGCCGAAATCAAGATGTTCCTGACCCGCATCGGAGATGATTGCCAGGTCATCATCAACGGAGACGTGTCCCAGACCGACCTGCGCGAGACGTCGGGCCTCCGGACCGTGATCCATCTCGTGAAAAGCCGCATGATGCAGGTCCCCATCGTCGAGTTCACCCTCGACGACATCGTTCGTTCGGGCATCTGCGCCGAATGGGTTCGGGCTTTCGAGGAAACGAAACTCTGACTCGAGTGTTATCAGCGGCGGGTCGAACCGGACCCGCCGCACGTTACGGCGTGCGGCAATCATCTCTCCAGCGCGAGCGGGGGAGATCAATCCGAGCGCCGCGCTCGGGTGAAAGAGAACGGAAACGCCCGATGAGAAAATTGATCTTCGCTCTCGCCATGGTCGGAAGCCTTGGAGCCGGCGCCCTCGCGACGAGCGCTTCGGCCGCTCCGGGCACCCCGATGGGCGTCACCTCCTCCGAGACCGTCACCCCCGTGCGGATGCACCGTGGCGAGCACCGGATGCATCACCGCATGCAGCGTCGTCACCACATGCGCATGCATCGGAACCACATGCGTCACCGGATGATGCATAACCGCCGCATGAACCGCATGTGATCGCAGCAGCGATCCGAACGACGAAAGGGCCCTCGCGGGCCCTTTTTTCTTGGTCCATCGCCTGGCTTGGTCCCGGATGGTCATCCGGGAGAGGGGCGCGGGCGTAAGGACCGGCAGGAGATTTCGACCCGCGCTTCCATTCCCCGGAGAAGTGGACCGTGAGCGGTACCCGATTCGGAGTCCGGCGAGTAAACGTCGCGAAGCGTCTATTCGGCCAAAGCAGAGCTCAAAGCTTCGGCGTCGCCTTCGCTGTGCCATCCTTCACCAAGCCGTCCTTCGCCGCGGCTTCCTTGGCGGGGACGGCCTTCACCGCTGGGGTCTTTCCGGCTTTCGCGGATTCGGCCGCGATCTTGGCCTTTTGTCCCACCGCGCCGGTCACCGTCGGCACCGCGATCGCATGGGCGGTATGGATGGCTTTGCCCGGCTTCGGTGCCGACTGGATCGTCTCCTGGGCAGCGGCTGCGGCCGGGATCGTTGCGGCGTCGGCTGACGGGGTCGCCGGGGTCGGCGAGGCCTTGCCGGTCAGGAGGCTGCCCAGGACCTTCGTGTAGGAGGGCGAATCCACGTCGGCATCAGCCACGAGCACGCGCGTCGGCGTCGCCGGCTTTAGCGGCTCGGGCGCCGCGTTCGTCTTGGTGACGACGCTGCCGGGCTTGGTCTTGTCGCCCCCTGCCTTGAGGGCTGCCGCGGCGGCCTTGGTCGGGATCGGAGCCTCGACGGCGGCCAGCAGGACCGGCCGTCCCTTGGCATCCACCTCGACCTCGCGCTCGCCGGCGGCCAGGCTCTCGGGCCGGCTCACCTCGCCGAGATGGTGGCGGGCATATTCCTTGGGGTCGTAGGGCGCCTCCGGCTCGTCGTTCTTCGTCAGGTTGGCGAAGGCCATCGTCGAGGCGGGTGCCTGCGGCCGGAAGACCGGATTTTGGCCGCCATCGTCATAGACGACTCTTGTCGCCGGTGTGCCCTTGGCGACGAGTTCGGCGATGTCGTGGTTGTCCTTCGCCCGCTTCTCGGCGACGAGCGTGTCCACCTTCGGCGAGCACGAGCCGGCGGCAACGTCCTGTCCGCCGAAGACGTAGCGCGTACCGCAGACGTTCACCCGCGGCTCTTCGCGCAGGGCCTCGAAGTAATCCGAGCCTTCCTTCAGGTTCTTCCAGAACGGCGCGTTGGGGTCGTTGCGATACTTGGCGAAGTTCGTCGCCGTCATCCGGAACGGATAGGACTGGAACTGGAAAGCGCGCTGCCCGCCGGCGAAGGAATCGCGCGCCAGGGCGTAGAGCTCACCCATGGACTCGTCGGTCATGGCGAAACAGCCCGACGACGAGCAGGTGCCGTGCACCATGATGTAGTTTCCGGTGCGCCCGTTGGCCCGGTCGTAGTTGTTCGGATAGCCGGTATCGAAGGAGAGATAATAGGACGAGTTCGGGTTCATCTGCCCCGGCGTCACCGTGTAGAACCCCTCGGGAGCCTGACGGTCGCCCTGTTTTGTCTTGGGGCCGAGCTGGCCCGACCAGCGGCAGATCGGGAAGGTCTTGAGGAGCGCATACTGGCCGTTCGTGCCGCGCTTCCACACCTCCATCTCCGCTTCCTTCTTATAGGCGCGGATCAGGATGGGGTCATTGGCGGCCATGCCCTTCTGGGCCATCAGCGCGAGGGTCTTGGCAGGAACCGGCGCAAGGGCGCGCAGCGGAACGCCACCGCCCATCGAGCCATCCTGGCAAGCGGTGAGGGAGAGAGCGAGCGCAACGACACCGGCAGCCGTAGCCAATCGTAGAGCCAGCGGGCGCAAAGCCATGGGGAACCCCGTCCTCATTCATGCGCTCGCGGGATCTCGCCCGTCGAACGCCACTCCCCAACCCAATAGCGTCATTAAACTTACCCGGTTGTTACCGCAAGAAGACGTAAATGGCCGGCGCGGCGAGATGTGGATTTCGGTGTCGTCCTCAGTATGGGCAACACATTGCCGCAAAGTGTCCGTCGGCCGTGACGTTCGCGGATGGAGGCCGGATGGCAATCGACTTGATTCCGCTGGTCTTTCCGCTCCCGGCACGGCGCGTGTGGAGGTATGGTGCTCGGAACGCCGAGCTCGGAAAGGCAGGCTGGGCGGGATTTAACAAAACCCTTACTGGTTCCTTCGTCCATATGCGCCAAAACGACGCACTAGGGAGCGGGCTACAGTTTGCGACCGATATCGAGGAACTTCGCCGCCCGGCGATCGCGGATTTCGTCGGGACTCAGGCCGTCGAACTCGGCGAGCGCCTTGGCCACGGCCTTGCCGGTGTTGGCGATCGCCGCGTCGCGGCCGCGATGGGCGCCGCCCGTGGCTTCCGGTATGATGGCGTCGATGATCCCGAGGCGCAGGAGATCCTGGGCCGTAATTTTCATGGCGGTGGCCGCATCCGCCGCCCGGCCCTGGTCGCGCCAGAGGATCGAGGCCGCGCCCTCGGGGGAGATGACGCCGTAGATCGCATGTTCGAGCATGAGGACGCGGTTGGCGGTGGCGAGCGCGATGGCGCCCCCCGAACCGCCTTCCCCGATGACCACGGCGACGTTGGGCACGCCGAGGCCGAGGCAGGTCTCGGTGGAGCGGGCGATGGCCTCGGCCTGGCCGCGTTCTTCTGCCTCGATGCCGGGAAAGGCACCGGCCGTATCGACGAAGGCGAGGACGGGAAGGCCGAAGCGGTCGGCCATCTCCATCAGCCGCACGGCCTTGCGGTAGCCTTCGGGTTTGGCCATTCCGAAATTGTGGCGCAGGCGGCTCTCGGTAGAGGAGCCCTTCTCCTGGCCGAGCACGCAGACGGCGCGGCCCTCGAAACGGCCGAAGCCGGCGACGATGGCCTGATCCTCACCGTAATGGCGGTCCCCGGCCAGGGGGGTGAACTCGGTGATCAGGCCGGCGCAATAGTCGATGAAGTGCGGGCGCTGCGGATGGCGTGCCACCTGCGTCTTCTGCCAGGGCGTCAGGGTGGCGTAGATGTCCGACAGGGCGGCGGCGGCCTTGCCTTCGAGACGGCCGACCTCCTCGCTGATGGAAACCGCCCCGTCGCGGGCCGCTAGGGTCCTCAGCTCCTCCAGCTTGGATTCGAGCTCGGCCACCGGCTTCTCGAAATCGAGATAGGAGCGCGTCACCGACATCGGTCAGAGATCCTTGTTCGTCGCCGTTCTGCACGCCGTGGGCCCGTGCCGGGCATGAAAGCGGCCGGAGGCGTCCGGGGCGGGCGGGAAAAGCCGCGGCTGGCCCGGCGGTGTTGGCGAAGGAACACCGCCTGTCAACCGTCCCGGCTTCCCGAGCCCGCCTTCGCAGTGCGGGACGATGGTCATCGGGGCGGCCTTGGGTCATGGTGCCGTCATCGTTCGACGTCCACCCTGCTCCACCGGTGAACGGCGTCGAGGGACGTCCCTGAGAGGTCCGCGCCCGTGACAGAGTTTTCCAGCGGCGAATCCCATGTCCTCGTGCTTCAGGGCGGCGGGGCCCTCGGTTCCTATCAGGCCGGCATCTACGAGACACTGGCCGCGGAGGCAATCGCGCCCGATTGGGTGGCGGGCATCTCCATCGGCGCCATCAATGCTGCCCTGATCGCCGGCAACCCGCCCGAGCGCCGCGTGGAGCGGTTGAAGGCGTTCTGGGAGCAGGTCTCGTCCGGCGTGATGGGTTCGCCGTGGTTTCCCGGAGAGCAGGCGCGGGCGGCCTTCAACGAGGCCAGCGCCAATTGGATCGCCACTGTGGGGGTGCCCGGCTTCTTCACGCCGCGCTTTCCTCCGGCCACCCTCTACCCGCCCGGCACGCCGGAAGCGCTGAGCTATTACGATACCGCCCCGCTGAAGGCGACGCTGGAGCGGCTCGTCGATTTCGACCTCGTCAACGAGGGCCGGACCCGGCTCAGCATCGGCGCGGTCAACGTGCGCACCGGCAACTTCGTCTATTTCGACAACCGCTGCGACCGCATCACGCCCGAGCACATCATGGCCTCGGGGGCGCTGCCGCCGGGCTTTCCGCCGGTGACCATCGACGGCGAGCAGTATTGGGACGGCGGCATCGTCTCGAACACGCCGCTGCAATACATCCTCGACGAGGAGCGCAGCCGCGACCTCGTCGTCTATCAGGTCGATCTCTTCGCCGCACGCGGGCCGATGCCCCGCACCCTCATCGAAGCGGCCGAGCGTGAGAAGGACATCCGCTTCTCGAGCCGCACCCGGCTCAATACCGACAAGAACCTCGAAGCCCGCAGGGCGAAAGCCGCCTTCCGGCGCCTCGCCGAGAAGCTGCCGCCGGAGCTGATGAGCGACGAGGACGTCACCTACCTGCGCCAGGTCACCCACGCCAACTTCACCACGGTGATGCAGCTGATCTACCGGCGGAAAGCCTATGAGGGGAACTCGAAGGATTACGAGTTTTCCCGCGCCACCATGCTCGAACACTGGGCGGCGGGTGCCGATGACCTGCGCCGCTCCCTGCGGGCGCCCGCGTGGCGGGATCGCGTGCAGGACGAGACCGGCGTCGCTGTGTTCGACCTGACGCGGGACGCCCGCGACTGACCCCGCACCGACCTTCTACCCGGGAGCCCAACACGCCATGACCCGCGACGAGATCCTGCACGTCCCCTCGATGCCAGCCTTCAGCCCGAGCTATCCGCGCGGGCCGTATCGCTTCCTCAGGCGCGAATACCTCATCATCACCTACGAGACGGATGCGGACGCCCTGCGCCGGGCGCTGCCCGAGCCCCTGGAGCCGCACCCCGAGAATCTCGTCTATTATGAATGGATGAAGATGCCGGATTCCTCCGGCTTCGGCGATTACGAGGAGAGCGGCTCGGGCGCCATCGCCTCCTATAACGGCGAGGCCTGCAACTTCTCGATCCAGATGTATCTCGACGACGAGCCGCCGATCACCGCCGGCCGCGAAATCTGGGGCTTCCCGAAGAAATGGGGCGTGCCGCGCCTCAAGGTCACGAAGGACACCCTCACCGGCACGCTCCATTACGACGAGGAGCGGGTGGCGATGGGCACCATGACCTACAAGCACACAAGCTTGGAGAACGAGCTCGACACCGTGAAGGCCGGCCTCGGCCGCCTCAACGTGAACCTCAAGCTTCTCCCAGACGTCACCGGCGCCCCGAAGGTGGCCCAGCTCGTGGGCTATCGCCTGGAGGACATCACCGTTCATGGCGCCTGGGACGGCGAGGCCCGCCTCGACCTGATCCCGCACGTGAATTGTCGTGTCGCCGACCTGCCGGTGAAGCGCATCGTCGGCGGGCGGCACATGATCGTGGACTTCACCTTGCCCTACGGGCAGGTGCTGCACGACTATCTCGCCTGAACGCGCCGACACGGACGGAGATTTCCATGAGCCTGACTTCCAAGACCGCCATCGTCACGGGGTCCACCAGCGGCATCGGCCTCGCCTATGCCCGCGCCTTCGCCAAGGAGGGCGCCAACGTCGTCATCAACGGCTTCGGCAAGCCGGAGGACATCGAGCGGGAGCGCAGCGGGATCGAGGCGGATTTCGGCGTGAAGGCGGCCTATTCCCCCGCCGACCTGACGAAGCCCGGCGAGATCGAGGGGCTGATCCGGCTGGGCGAGGAGACCTTCGGCTCCGTCGACGTCCTCGTGAACAACGCCGGCGTCCAGTACGTCTCGCCGATTGAGGATTTCCCGCCGGAGAAGTGGGAGCAGATCATCGCCCTCAACCTGTCCTCGGCCTTCTACACGATGCGCTACGCCATTCCCGGCATGAAGGCGCGCAAATGGGGCCGGATCATCAACACCGCCTCGGCGCATTCCCTTGTCGCCTCGCCGTTCAAGTCGGCCTACGTCTCGGCCAAGCACGGCATCGCCGGCCTCACCAAGACGGCGGCGCTGGAACTCGCCACCCACGGCATCACGGTGAACTGCATCTCGCCGGGCTATGTCTGGACGCCCCTGGTGGAGGCGCAGATCCCCGATACGATGAAGGCGCGGGGCATGACCAAGGAGCAGGTCATGAACGACGTGCTGCTGGCCGCCCAGCCCACCAAGGAATTCGTGACGGTGGAGCAGGTGGCGGCTTTGGCCGTGTTCCTGTGTTCCGACGGCGCCAGCCAGATCACCGGGGCCAACATTCCGATGGATGGCGGCTGGACGGCGCAGTAGCCGATACAGAAAGCCCTGCCTTGCCGGAGGGCGAGACAGGGCGATCGACAGGCGACGGGACGTGAAGGCTCAGCGGCGGCCGTGCAGCAGCAGGGCGAGGCCGTAGCCGACGGCGCCGGCGATCACGAGGGCGATGAGCGGGTTCTCCTCGACACGGCTCTCCACCGCGCGGGCGCCGTCGCGGACATAGGAGCCGCCGCGGTCATAGGCGTCGCCGGCATAATCCGAGACGTTGTCGGCGACGTCGCGCAGGGTGTCCTTGGCCTGGCCGTAGACTTCCTGAGCGCGCCCTTCGGCCTCGCGGTAGCGGCCTTCCGCCGAATTGCGCGACGATCCGACGGCATCGCCGATGGCGCTCTGTGCGCGGCCGCCGAGGTCCTTGGCCGCTCCGACGACTCGATCCGTATCAACCATTGGTCTGCTCCCTGAAAATCGAGGACGCGCGATCGGCGCTTCCAAGGCGGCGCCCGCATCCGATGGTCACAGAACGTGCGAAGTGGTCGAAGGGCACCATGGCGCGGCGTTTTTGTTGACGGCGCGGTTTACGCGGGGTTCCGGCGCCGGGCGGCCACGCGCATCAGGCGTCCCACGTGGGCCACCGCCCGCGGCAGCGTGGCGGAGGGATCGCGCCGTTTGAGAGCCGGCCCTGTCCTGGGCCGCCAGCCGGGCTTTGCCGGAGGGATGTGCAGAAACAGGACCGGGCAGTCTTCCGCCAGTGCGCGAAAGTAGCTGGCATTGCAGAGATAGCGCCCGGCATTCACGGACGGGATCGCGGCGATCCCGTGGTGCCGAAGGGCGACGAGGGCGCGGTACGCGATCGGCGCCCTGCGCAGCGCCGGCCCGTCCCGGTCGAGGCGGAGGGTCGCCGGCATCCGTCCCGATGCGTCCGGGAACAGCCGACTCGCCCGGTTGAGGGCGCGAGCCTCGACGCGGACGCGCTTCGCTCGGCCGGCGACGCCGATCATCAGCACGGCCGCCGGCCTCTCGGCGAGGGCCGGTTCCAGCAACTCGGGGATCGCCGCATATGCGGTGCGCAGGATCAGCGTGCGCACCGGAAACCCCGCGATGCCATGTCGGCCAAGATGTCCGACCTGCCGGGCGAGCGTTTCGCTCGGGTTGCGCGGCATGCCGGGAAAGGGGCCGAAACCGGTGACGAGGAGATGTCCCCGCGTCACAGCCCGATCAGCGTCGCGATGGCCTCCGCCCCGGCGGCGGGAGAGGATTCGCCCCGCGCCACGCCGGCCTCCGCCTCGGCCGTCTGCTTGCGCACCTCGGGCGAGCCGACGAGGCGCTGGTGCAGGCGCTCGTGGACGAGGGCCCACATCCACTTCACGTCCTGCGCCCGGCGTTTCTTGGCGATCTCGCCGGTGGCCGTGAGCTTGTTGCGGTGGTCGACCACCTTCTCCCACAGCGCGTCGAGGCGCTTGTTGTTCAGCCCGGAGATCGTGACGACGGGGGGCGTCCAGCTCGAACTCGGAGCGCTGAGGATATGGAGCGCGGCCCGGTATTCACCGGCCGCCGCATTGGCCCGGCGTTCGCCCTCGCCGTCGTCGGCCTTGTTGACCGCGATCATGTCGGCGAGTTCGAGGATGCCCTTCTTGATGCCCTGCAACTCGTCGCCGGCTCCGGGCAGCATCAGCACAAGGAAGAAATCGGTGAGGTCGGCCACCGCCGTCTCCGACTGGCCGACGCCCACCGTCTCCACCAGGATGACGTCGAATCCCGCGGCCTCGCAGAGGAGCATGGTCTCGCGGGTCTTGGCGGCCACGCCCCCAAGCGTTCCCGAGGAGGGGGAGGGGCGGATGAAGGCGTTGGGATCGAGCGCCAGCTGCGCCATCCGGGTCTTGTCGCCGAGGATCGAGCCGCCGGTGCGGCTGGAGGAGGGGTCCACCGCCAGCACGGCCACCTTGTGCCCGGCGGCGGTGAGGTTGGCGCCGAGATTGTCGATGGTGGTGGACTTGCCCACCCCCGGCACGCCGGTGATGCCGACTCGGATCGCGGTGCCGGTCTGCGGCAGCACCGCGTCGATGAGGTCGCGCGCCGCCGCCCGGTGATCGGCCCGTTTCGATTCGGCGAGGGTGATCGCCCGCGCCAGAGCCGCACGGTCGCCCGCGAGCAGCCGCTCGCGCAGGGAATCGAGATCGAGGGAAGGAGGAAGAGCCATGAGCCCCTTCATGCCGGGCCGGCCCGGTTTCGTCGAGGGGGCGCGTGTCGTTGCACCGGGGTCGCTGTACCCGCCGGGCCACGGACCGGGCTCTGCCCGCAATTCACATCGCCTCCCGCCACGCTCGCGCCCTGCCATGGTCACGATCGTCGCCGACAGGGTAGGACGAGAGAGCCGGGACCGAGCGCCGGGCCATCACGGGGCCGTCGACACGCCATGATTCGAAACCGCATACCGGGAGCGCCATCGCAGACCCGCCGCTCGCTGATCCGCGGCGCCGCCCTCCTGGGCGTCGCGGGCCTGACGCCGGGCCTCGCCGGCTGTGTCACCGACGGGCTCGTCACCGGGGGCACCGGTCCCGAGCGCCAATCGAACCTCGACGTCAGCCCGATCCTGCTGGTGGCGACCACGCGCAAGCCCGTGGGCAACCCGCCCAAGAGCCCGTATTTCAGCTCCGAGCGCGGTCGCGGCCTGAGCTTCGCCGAAGTGCGCCTCTCGGCCCCCGACCGCTCGCTCATCGGCAAGGTCTCCTCCGCGGTCGGCGGGGACTGGGCGGTGACGGCGGTGCCGCAGGTCGAGACCGGACCCGGCGCGGCCGCGGCCTTCACCCAGGCCGCCTTCGGGCGCGACGTGCTGATCTATGTCCACGGCTACCGCGAGAGCTTCGCTTCCGCAGCGGTCAGCGCGGCGATGCTCTCCGACGGCATCCGCTTCCGCGGCGCCTCGGCCCTGTTCACCTGGCCGTCCGCCGCCGCCACCTTCGATTACGGGTACGACCGCGAGAGCGCCCTGTGGTCGCGCGACGCGTTCGAGGATCTCCTCAAGGCGCTGGCGAGTTCGCCCTCCGGCGGACGCATCAACATCGTCGCCCATTCCATGGGGACGCTCCTGACCCTGGAGACCATCCGCATGCTGCGCGCCGAGGCCGGCGAGGCGGCGATGGCACGCATCGGCGCCATCGTGCTCGCTGCCCCCGACATCGACATCGACCTGTTCACCGGGGCGGTGGAGCGGATGGGGCCGGACGTGTCGAAGATCACCGTGATCTCTTCCACCAAGGATCGGGCGCTCGAACTTTCCGGCGCCATCGCCGGCGGTGTCGTGCGTGCGGGCGCCGCCGACCGCGAGCGTCTGGAGGCCCTCGGGGTCCGCGTCGCCGACGCCTCGGATTACGGCGGCGGCCTGATCAATCACGACCTGTTCCTGTCCAATCCGGAGGTCCAGGGTGTGGTCAAGCGCGCCATCGGCCGGGCGGCGGGCGGCGCCTGAGCGCGGCACCGCAAGAAGACTTGGCTTGCGGACGCGGCCTGAGGTCTTGGCCTCGGCCCCGTTCGCCCCTACACGGGCGGCTGTCGGGCTGACGATTCCCACGCCGACGCGGCCGCCTCCCGGCGCGCCCAGAATGAGGATTGTGCGATGTTCACACTCGATATCGATGGCGTGGCCATCGCGGTCATCAACGGGACCGAAGAGACGGCTCGCGACCTGTTCACCTGCGACGGCTTCAAGGAAGACATCCAGGCGATGAAGAGCGACGGCAAGGTGCTGTGGAACGGCACCTCCGAGCTCAAGATCCGCCCCGCCACCGAGGACGAGATCGAGATCTTCGAGGATGCCCTAGCCGAGGACGATTCAGAGGAGGACGCTCCGTTCGAGCCCGACATGCGCCACGCCAAGAGCGCCGAAGAGCCCGACGAGGACGAGGATGAAGACGGCGAGGACGACGCCGACATCGTGTTCCTCGTGGATATCGACGAGGATGCCGGCCTCGATTCGTAAGGCCTGATCCAGGAGGGGGCCTCCCTCTCAGGACCAACTGCCGCCGACTGCCTCGCCCGAACACGGGCGGGGCGCTGTATCGCGATTTGCCCCTGCCATCCGTTGACGTCGGCTCCCGTGAGATGTCCTTGATCCCGATGGGGCATGCGCCCGGACCGGGGCCAAGGTCTCGAACACGGCATGGACTCGATGCCGGCAAAGGGGCTCGGCACAGGGCGAGGACCGTATGACTTTCCGCTTCGAGCACCTCCATCTTCGCAGCCGGGACGCCGTGGCGGCCGCCGGTTTCTACGTGGAGACGTTCGGCGCCCGTGAGATCGCCCGCGAGGGTGCGCCATCCGTGACGCGCGTCGTCCTCGATCTGTCGGGGCTCACCCTCTTCATCGAGCACGCGCCCGATGCCGGTCCCGCCGCCAGGCCGCCGAACCGGGGCATCGAGCATATCGGCCTCGCCGTCGACGACATCGAGAGCACGGTGGCCGATCTGAAGCGGCGCGGTGTGGCCTTCGTCATCGACATCACCGACGTCCGTCCCGGGCTTCGCACCGCCTTCCTCGACGGACCGGACGGGGTCCGCATCGAGTTGCTGCAGCGCGGCTGATCCGGTCAGTTCGCGGCCGGTCGCGCCGCCTTCTGCGGGATCAGGCCGGGTGGCACCGGGGCGTTGCCCGGAGCCTTCGCCGGAGCGGCCGGCGCCGCCTTCTTCGGTGTGATGGAGCCCGTCATGACCGCGTCCCGCATCGGCACGGCCGGGGAATCGATGCCGTAGATGTCGTCGCGGAAATGGGCGCGGCCGTCGGGCGTCGCGTAGCCGGTGAGATAGACGAAGGTCACCGGGATCTGCTTGGGGAGCTTGATGTCGAGCCGCTCGTTGGTGGCGATGTTGGCCTCGATCTCCATCGGCCCCCAGGTCGAGCCGGGGCCATTGGGGCCGGGTGTGCCCTCGAGCAGCCAGCCCGCCAGTTCCTTTACCTGGGCCACCCGCACGCAGCCATGCGAGTGGAACCTGACCTCGCGGGCGAACAGCGATTTCGACGGCGTGTCGTGCATGTACACGGCCTGTTTGTTCGGCATGTCGATGCGGACCTGCCCCAGCGAATTGTCGAGGCCGGAATCCTGGCGCAGCGTGTAGGTCGCGGCCTTCTCGCCAGCCCAGTCGATCGTGGTCGGATCGACTTCCGTGCCGCCGGGACCGAGGATGCGGATGCGCTCGCGGGCGAGGTAGCCCGGGTCTTTCCGCATCTTGGGGATGATCTCCTTCTTGATGATGGAGACCGGCAGCGTCCAGGTCGGGTTGAGGTTCACGTCGGTGATGCGCGCCTCGATTCGCGGCGTCGCCTTGTCGGGTTTGCCGACCACGGCCACGTAGCGGCGCACCACGACGCCCCGCTCGACCGCCTCGACCGCGGCGGAGGGAATGTTCACCACCACGTAACGGTCGCCATAGGGAAAGTTCGAGCCGATCTGCCGTGCGGCGGACGCCGAGAGCTGGCGCTGGCGCGTGGCGGCCGGCACGTTGAGGGCGGTTACCGTCTGGCGGCCGACGAGGCCGGTCTCGGGCAGGCCGTGGCGAGCCTGAAACGCCTTGACCGCCGAGGCGAGGATGGGGTCGAGCACGTCGGAACTCGGCACGCCCGCCGGCAGATCGCCCGTGAGGACGAGGTGCTGGCGCAGGGCCGGAATGTTCGGGTCGCGGGCGCCCGGCTTGATGGTCAGGTCGGCGGGCAGGGTGCCCCAGCCGCCGGCATCGACGATGGCCTGGTAGCGCTCGGCCATGCGGAACGTGTCGAGGAAGGTCGAGGGGGCAAGCGTCGGGACCGGGTCGTCCGAGACCCGCGCCACGACGAGGGGGGGCAGTTCGCGGGATTTTCTCGGCGCCGCCGGTGCCGGCTCCGCGCCTTGTGCAAGAGGAGCGGATTGCGGGGCCGATTGCGGCGCGGCGTTCCCCGCCGCCGGTTCGGGCTTCGGGGCGGTGTCGGGTCTCGGGCCGGCCTCGGCCCTGGGAGCGGGCTTGGCGGCAGCCGGCACGGCCTCCGGTGAAGAAGGAGCCGGTTCGGCCCCAGCGCCGGTCAGGCACAGCATCAGCGCCAGCGGCGACAGGCCGGCACTCAGGATCGACGGGAACACGACGCAACGCGACGACACGGACAGCCCTCGTGAGCAGACAGGACCGGATCATGCGGGTGGGATGGTTACCAAGTTCCTCCCCCTCCATGCCGGGCGGCCCTGACAAAACGGGACACCCTGCCCTACCTCCCGGCCA
The DNA here is from genome assembly GCF_022829685.1 of Methylobacterium sp. E-045. Classification (GTDB taxonomy): domain Bacteria; phylum Pseudomonadota; class Alphaproteobacteria; order Rhizobiales; family Beijerinckiaceae; genus Methylobacterium. Next base: position 288,471 of record NZ_JAKSYE010000085.1, on the reverse strand, counting down.
ACCCGAACCGTCGAAGAGGCCCTGCCATGATTCATCATCCCGCGATCCGGAAAGGCGGCACGGCCGTCGTGACGGGAGCCGCGAGCGGCATCGGCCTCGCCGCCGCCACGCGCTTTGCCGCCGAGGGCATGGCCGTCTGGCTCGCCGACCTGCCCGGCGACGCCCTCGACGCCGCCGGCGCCACTGTGGCGGCGGCGGCCCGAGGCGACGCGCCAGTTCGGGCCCTCCCCACGGATGTCGGCGACCGCGCGGCGATGGAAGCCCTGCGCGACGCCGTCTGCGCCGAGGGGGCGCCATCGGTCCTGATGCTCAATGCCGGGATCGAGTCCGGCGGACGCCTGTTCTCCGACGAGGCAACTTGGCGGCGCATCCTCGACACCAACCTGTGGGGCGTCGTGAACGGCATCCACGCCTTCGCGCCCGCGATGATCGACGCCGCCCGTCCCGGCGCCATCGTGGTCACGGGCTCGAAGCAGGGCATCACCACGCCGCCGGGCAACACGCCCTACAATGTCTCGAAGGCGGGGGTGAAGGCTGTGACGGAGGCCCTGGCCCACGACCTGCGCAACCGGGACGGCGCGTGCGTCACCGCTCACCTCCTCATTCCAGGCTTCGTCTATACGGGCCTCACCAAAGCGCGCGGTGTGGAAGAGAAGCCCGCGGGCGCCTGGACGCCGGAGGAGACCGTCGCCTTCATGCTGGAGCGGCTGGAGGCCGGCGACTTCTACATCCTCTGCCCGGACAACGAGACCACGCGGGCGCAGGACGAGCGCCGCATCGCCTGGGCGGCCGGCGACATCATCGAGAACCGTCCCGCCCTGTCGCGCTGGCACCCGGATTACGCGGTGGCATTCCGGGCGTTCGCTGCGGGGCGCTGACACGAGGGCTGTCTCACCAGGGGATGGCCATGCGTGAGATCCTGACGGCGACCACCTCGAATGCACTTCGATGGCAGCTTGCCGCGCTCGATGTCGAGGCGAAGCTCGTCCGCCAGGCCGAGGGGCGGAGCCACGCATGCGCGCCGCGCGACCTTCAGGGGCCTTGCCCCTGAACGCCCTACCCAAGGGACCGAGGTCCTTGGGGATCCCCGGATAAGCGCTCAAGGGGGCAGGCGCACGAGCGGCGCGGCGTGGCCGACCCGCCTTGGCGAGGTTCCTGCAGGGGTATAATCCCGACGGTGATGAATCGGTCGGCTCGGGTGCCGACGCCGTCGACCCTCAAGACTCCGGGAGCCGCCCTTTGGCCACCATCATCCCCGTCGCTTCCTTCGATTGCGTCGTGTTCGGCGCCACCGGCGACCTGACCACGCGCAAGCTGCTGCCGGCTCTGTATTACCGGTACAAGGACGGACAGATCCCCGGCACCAGCCGCATCATCGGCGCGTCCCGCTCCGAGATGAGCGTAGAGGCGTTCCGGGAGCGGGCGCGCGACGCCCTCAAGCGCTTCGTCCCGGCCCGCGATCTCGACGAGGACAAGCTCGCCGCCTTCCTCGACCATCTCGACTACGTGGCGGTGGACGGGGCGGGCGACGACGGCTGGGAGGATCTCGCCGCCAAACTCGCCGAGCGACCGGATCAGGTTCGGCCCTATTATCTCGCCACCTCGCCGGATCTCTACGGCTCGATCTGCCGCAACCTGTCCGCCCATGGTCTCATCGGCGAAAAGTCGCGGGTGGTGCTGGAAAAGCCCATCGGCAAGGATCTGAAATCGGCCCGCGCCATCAACGACGCCGTCGGCGAGGTCTTCCCCGAGGAGCAGATCTTCCGCATCGACCATTATCTCGGCAAGGAGACGGTGCAGAATCTGCTCGCCCTGCGCTTTGCCAACACCATCTTCGAGCGCCTGTGGACGGCGGACGTGATCGACCACGTCCAGATCACGGTGGGCGAGACGGTGGGCGTCGAGGGCCGGGCCGGCTATTACGACACGTCCGGCGCGCTCCGCGACATGGTGCAGAACCACCTGCTGCAGCTCCTCTGCCTGATGGCGATGGAGAGCCCGCTCACCCTCGACGCCAATTCCGTGCGCGACGAGAAGCTGAAAGTGCTGCGCGCCCTGAAGCCGATCACGCCGAACGACGTCCAGGCCGTCACCGTGCGCGGCCAGTACGCCGCCGGCGCCGTGGACGGCAAACCGGTGGAGGGCTACCGCGCCGATCTCGGCGGTGAGACGGCGAGCCGCACCGAGACCTTCGTCGCTCTCAAGCTCGAGGTGCAGTCGTGGCGCTGGGCTGGGGTGCCGTTCTACATCCGCACCGGTAAGCGCCTGCCCCAGAAGCTCTCGGAGATCGTGGTGCAGTTCCGCGCCTCTCCCTTCTCGATCTTCCCGGCCGAATCCTTCGGGCGCGAGCCCAACCGCCTCGTCATCCGGCTCCAGCCGGAGGAGGGGATCAAGCTCGAAGTGATGACCAAGGACCCCGGACCGGGCGGCATGCGCCTTCGACCGACCAACCTCGACATCTCCTTCGAGGAAACGTTCAAGCAGCGCTATCCCGATGCCTACGAGCGTCTGCTGATGGATGTGGTGCGCGGCAACGCGACCCTCTTCATGCGCCGCGACGAGGTGGAGGTGGCCTGGGCCTGGGCTGATTCGCTGCTCAAGGCCTGGGCGGACCGGCCCGAGCCGCCACGCTCCTATCCGGCCGGAAGCTGGGGCCCTACCGCCGCCATCGCCCTGATCGAGCGGGATGGACGGACCTGGCACGAGGAAATGCACTGATCCGCGGAGGGCGCGATCGCGGGGGTGAAGTTATTTGTACGACGCTTATCAAAACAACTAATAGGGTGCTCCCTCGACACGCCGATGCTCGACGCCTACACGTCTTGAGGGTATCGACCCTCTAACATCAAGACCTACGCCCCCATGGAAAAGCTCGACTCGGCGATCGGGATCAATCGTCGCTACCTCCATGACGAAGTCGTGGACCGGATGCGGGATCTGATTCAGTCGGGAGAGCTCGAACCGCGTGCGCGGGTCAACGAGAGCGAGCTCACCGAGCGGTTCGGCATCTCGCGCACGCCCCTGCGCGAGGCGATCAAGATCCTCGCCACGGAGGGGCTGCTGGAATTGCTGCCGAACCGGGGCGCACGGGTGGCCAGCCTGTCGCAGGCCGAGATCGAGGAGATGATCGAGGTCATCGCCGGACTCGAGGCGACGGCCGCCAATCTCGCGTGTCGCACGATCAGCGACGAGGAGATCGCCGCAATCGAGCGTGACCACCTCGCCATGGTGAAGGCCTGGAAGGATGGCGAGGAAGCCACGTATTTCCGGCTCAACCGCGCGATCCACGAGGCGATCATGGCGGCGAGCCGCAACTCGGTGCTGGGCACCGTCTATGCGAGCCTGTCCGGCCGCATCCAGCGTTCGCGCTATGCTGTCCACCAGACCACCGAGCAGTGGAGCCGAGCCGTTTCGGAACACGAGCGGATGATCGAGTTGCTCCACGCCCGCGACGGCGAGGCGCTGGCCACGCTCATGCGCGACCACATCCGCTCGAAGACGCCGGTCATCGCCGAGAATTTCGGCGCGGGGACGTGAAGGGTCGACCCGAAGACGGCACCCGGCCTTAGGACCCGGATTCTCGGTGAAGCGTCGACGGCCGTGTCCGCTGCAGGCCGTACGGATGGGTGCCAGGCATCGCCCCACTTCCGCGTCGAGATGCTCCGATTGCCGGGAGAGTCCGGAGGCGGAGGCCCGCACCTGCGATGCGGCGCGGCTTCGGTCTCCAGGGTACGTGTACGGACCGGATTGTCCCGGACCGTGTCCAGGGTCACGGCCATGGCGCCGATCTCGTCTTTCCGCCCCGTGCCGGGAATGGTGACGTCGGTATCGCCGGAGCCCGGCCGGCGCATGGCGGCCGTCACCCGCTCGATGGGACGCGACACCCCGGAGAACGCGAAGGCCATCATGAGAATGGCCTAGCGATGGTTAGGATTTGGCCCGGAAGCCTGTCTGCGATCTCCCCACGCTTGTCGCTTGGCCGATCTCACGCCGCGTCGCTGATGGAGCGCAGGCTGGCGACGAGGTCGGAAAATCTGTCCCCCTGGACGATGACGTGGGCGCGCAGGCGGTCCGACGCCGCGATCTCGTCGCCGGAGACGATGGCGGCGACGATGGCTTCGTGTTCGGCCAGGGATTGCCCCAGCCGGTGACGCGCCCTCAGCTGCATCCTCCGGAACGGGGTCAGGCGCCGGTGGAGAAGCCGCGCCTGCTCGCACAGGAAGTCGTTGCGGCAGGCGCGGTAGATCACCGTGTGGAAGGTGTAGTTCTCCTGATAGTAGGTCTCGGGATCCTCGTCGGCCGCCGCAGCCGCGCAGGCGGCGAGCGCCTGTTTCAGCGCTGTCTCGTCGGCCGGGATCAGCCGGCGGGCGGCGAGCCGACCGCATGACGCCTCGATCTCGGCCATCGTCTCGAACATCGCGATGAGCAGCTCCGGATCGGGGGCGCTGACGATGGCGCCCCGGCGCGGCTTGATCTCCACGAGGCCGGTCATGGCCAGTTGCAGCAGAGCCTCGCGGATCGGCGTTCGCGAGACACCGAATCGCTCCGCGAGTTCCGTCTCGTCGAGACGAGAGCCGATGGCCAGCCGACCATCCACGATCTCCGTCTCGATCGTCTGTCTGAGGCTGAGCGATCGGGTCATGGCGTTCCCGTCCCTGTGCGTTTTGAAATTCGTTGCCGTCCATTATTCAATATCGTTGACAAAATATACAAGACATAGTTCGTTGGTATATCGAAGAGGCGTTGCAGTATAAATGTTGCACCGCAAAACAGCGAGACCGCAAAGGTCCGCCCGGGAGAGACGCCATGACGTTGACACGCCGCGCCCTCGTCGCATCCGGCCTCGCCGCCCCCGCCATTTTATCGATGGGCCTGAAGGCCAAGGCAGCGACGACCCTGAAGATCTCGCATCAGTTCCCCGGCGGCACCATCGACGAGGGCGACTTTCGCGACCGCATGTGCCGCAAGTTCGCTGCTCTCCTGGCCGAGCGCTCGAAGGGGGAGCTGGAAGTGCAGGTCTATCCGGGCTCGTCGCTGATGAAGACGAACGCCCAGTTCGGTGCCATGCGGAAGGGCGCCCTCGATATGAGCCTCTACCCGAGCCCCTATGCTGGCGGCGAGGTGGCGGAAATGAACATCGGCCTGATGCCGGCCCTCGTGAGCTCCTACGAGCAGGCCGTCGCCTGGAAGAAGGCTCCGGTCGGCCGGAAGATCACCGAGATCCTCGATTCGAAGGGCATTCTCCTCGTCTCCTGGGTCTGGCAATCGGGCGGCGTCGCCAGCCGCGAGCGACCCCTCTACGCGCCCGCGGACGCCAAGGGCCTGAAGGTCCGCGGCGGATCCCGCGAGATGGACCTGATGATGAAGCAGGCCGGCGCGGCCACCCTGTCGATTCCCTCAAGCGAGTCCTACGCCGCGATGCAGACCGGCGCCTGCGATGCGGTCATCACCTCGTCCACCAGCCTGATCTCGTTCCGCCTGGAGGAATTGTCCAAATCACTGACGTCGGGGCGCGAGCGCTCCTACTGGTTCATGCTCGAGCCGATCATGATGTCGAAGATCGCGTTCGATCGCCTGCCGAAGGACCAGCAGGATCTCATCATGGCGATCGGCGCCGAACTCGAACCCTTCGGGCAGGCCGGCGCCAAGGCGGACGACACCAAGGTCGAGGAGATCTTCACCAAGGCCGGAGCGAAGGTTCAGAACCTCGACGAGAAGACCCTCGGCCAATGGCGCGACATTGCCCGTGAGACCGCCTGGAAGGACTTCGCCGGCAAGTCGGCGAGCTGCGCCGAACTCCTCAAGCTGGCGGAGCAGGTGTCGTGAGCCACGCCTTCGACGCGGCCTCGGCCGCTTCAGAGACCGCCACGATGGCGCCCGAGCCGCGGATCCCCGGGATCCTCGGGCATCTCGACCGGGGCATGAAGGCCATCAACCGGGTGATCATGCTGCTCGGCGGCATCGCCCTGGTCTGCGCCTGCCTCGTGCTCAGCTATAGCGTGCTCGTGCGCTACGCCCTGCACGAGCCGACCGACTGGCAGGACGAGATGGCGGTGTTCCTCATCGTGGGCGCCACGTTCTTCTCCGCTGCCGCCGTGCAGGCCAAGCGCGGGCACGTGGCGATCGAGGCCCTGAGCGGCCTGCTTTCGCCCCGCGTGAACCGGGCCCGCCTGCTGATGGCCGACATCATCAGCATCGTGTTCGTGACGTTCTTCGCCTGGAAGAGCTGGACCCTGCTGCACGAGGCCTGGATCGACGGCCAGGTCTCGCAATCCTCCTGGGGGCCGCCCCTGTGGATTCCCTACGCGCTCATGGCGGTGGGCATGACCTTCCTCGGCCTGCAGTTCCTGCTGCAGATCGTCGAGGCCCTGACCTACGGTCCGCGCGCTGCCGGCTGGGCCAATCCGAAGGTCGGCCTCGGCGCCGATCTCAACAAGACTCCTCTGAAGACGGGCAACCACCCATGAGCGTCGCGGCCATCGGCTTCCTCTATGCGGGCGCGACGCTCAGCGCGATGCTCGCCGGCATCCCCATCGCCTTCGCCCTGGGCTTCGTCGCCCTGGCCTTCATGTTCTTCTTCATGCCGGGCGCCTCCCTCGATACAGTGGCGCAGAACGTCTACGAGGAGATGGCCTCCATCACCCTGCTGTCGATCCCGCTCTTCATCCTGAAGGGCGCGGCCATCGGCCGGTCCAAGGCAGGCCAGGACCTCTACTCGGCCATGCATGCCTGGATGCACAGGATTCCGGGCGGCCTCGGCATCGCCAACGTCTTCGCCTGTGCGCTGTTCGCCGCCATGGCGGGATCCTCGCCCGCCACCTGCTCGGCCATCGGCTCGGCGGGCATTCCGGAGATGCGCAAGCGCGGCTACTCGCCGGGCTTTGCCGCCGGCATCATCGCGGCGGGCGGTACGTTGGGCATCCTGCTGCCGCCCTCGATCACCATGATCCTCTATGCGGTGGCCGCCGAGCAGTCGCTCGGGCGACTGTTCCTCGCCGGCATCGGGCCGGGGCTGCTGCTGGTCGGCCTGTTCGCCGCCTGGTCGGTCTACCGCTTCCGCTCGGAATATGCCGCCGCGAAGGACGCCTACGAGCGCCATGGCACCGCCTCGGCCATCCTTGCGGAAGACACCTACAGCATGCGTCAGCGCTTCTCGACGCTGCCCCGCGTGCTGCCCTTCGTGATCCTGCTCACCGGCGTGATGGTGGCGCTCTATGGCGGCTACGCCACGCCCTCCGAGACTGCGGGCCTCGGCGGCCTGCTGGCGCTTGGCCTCATCGCCGTCATCTACGGTGTCTGGCGACCCAGGGACGTGAACCCGATCCTTGCGGCGACCCTGCGGGAATCCACCATGCTGATGCTTATCATCGGCATGTCGCTCCTCTACGCCTACGTGATGAGCTACCTGCACATCTCGCAATCGGCGGCCGCCGCCATCGTGGCAATGCAGCTGTCGAAGTGGGTGCTGCTGGTGACGATCCTCGGCCTCGTGATCCTGCTCGGCTTCTTCCTGCCGCCGGTCTCGATCATCCTGATGACGGCGCCGATCATCCTGCCGCCCCTGAAGGCTGCCGGGTTCGACCTCGTCTGGTTCGGCGTGGTGATGACCATCACCATGGAGATGGGGCTCATCCACCCGCCGGTGGGCCTCAACATCTTCGTCATCAAGAACATCGCTCCCGACATCCCCTTGAAGGACATCATCTGGGGCACGTTGCCCTTCGTGATCCTGATGGCCGTCGCCATCCTGATCCTCTGCCTCGTTCCCGGCATCGCCATGTGGCTGCCGAACTGGCTGCTGCCCTCGACGCGGTGAGGGGAGAGGCACACAATCCCACCTCTCCCCGACCAGGGGGGAGGTGGAACCGCGATGACACGCTAGAGCATTTTCAAGCGAGGTGGATGCCGGCTCGCGTGAAGAAATTGCGACCACACAGCAGGTTAGAGCATTTTCCGTGATCCAGAGATTACGGAAAATGCTCTAAGGGGTGGCGCGGTGAGGACCTCGCGCCATCAGAGCCGCTCGGCCACAAAGGCCTCCGCCTCCGGCGAGGTCTCCGTCGATTCGGTGCGCAGGAGGTCGATGACCTCGGCGGAGTCCTTCGCCACGAGGTAGTTGAGTTCCAACCCCTCGCGGATGAAGCCCTGGTCGCGCATGTGCTCGAGGAGCGTCAGCAGCGGCGTCCAGAAATCCGAGATGGAGAGCAGCAGGATCGGCTTCTTGTGCTGGCCGAGCTGCGCCCAGGTGAGCTGCTCTACGAGTTCCTCCAGGGTGCCGATGCCGCCGGGCAAGGCGACGAAGGCATCGGACCGCTCGAACATCAGCCGCTTGCGGGTATGCATGTCGCCGACGACGATGGTCTCCTGAATGGCGTCCAGCATCCGCTCCCGCGATTTCAGGAAGTCGGGGATGATGCCGGTGACGTGGCCGCCGGCATCGAGCACCGCCTGCGCCACCGTGCCCATCAGCCCGACATTGCCGCCGCCATAGACGAGGCCGAGCCCGGCTTCCGCCAGGGCACGGCCAAGCGCCGCCGCGGCCTCGGCGAAGGCCGGATCGCCGCCGAAGCCCGAGCCGCAATAGACGCAGACGGTTTTCACCGGGGCCATGCCGAGGCTCCCCCGGTGAGGGGCAGGGAGGCGCCATCCCAGGGCCAAACTGCTGATGTCGTGAAAGATCCCGCCTGTTGGGGGGAAGCGCGATTTGGTGTTGAGGTCATGTCGGCTAGTATGTCGCCATCAATCGACGTTTTGTCGACAGCCAGAGTCGAAACCCGACGATGTTATCTGCCGCAAAGTCGAGGGTTTTGGGGGGTGGGGTGCCATGACGGCGCAGTGGCGGCGAGGCCTGATTCTCGCGGGTGGTGGCCTGCTGGCCGGGTTCGCCCTGGTCGTCGTGTTGTTCGGCGCAGGCGAAATGCTCAAGCGTGCACAGGGCGACAGGCAGCCCGTGGCCGCCGCGGCACTGCCCCAGCCGAAGGAGACCAGCACCCCCGAATCGCGGGCCGCGGAATCGCCCGCCGCTGCCGGCTCGCCGGTGACCCCGCCCGCGCGGCGCGAGGAGGGCGCTTCGACGACGCCGGGAAAGTCCTCGTCGGGAGGAAGGGGCGCCACCGGGCAGACGGGCAATCCGCCCGCCGCGCAGGATCAGGCGCAGGCTCCGACCTTCGACATCATCCGCGTCGAGCCGACGGGCGAGACCGTGATCGCCGGTCGCGGAACGCCCAATACCACGGTCGAGATGCTGCGCGACAACCACCCGATTGCCCGTGCGCTCATCGACCCGTCCGGCCAGTTTGCCATCGTCCCGCCTGCGCTCCCCGTCGGTAACAGCGAGATCACGCTGAGTTCCATCGGGCCTGACGGCCAGGGGCGGCAGGCGCGGGAGACCGTCATGGTGGTGGTCTCCGCCGACCGCACCACGAAGCCCCTCATCGCGCTGACGTCTCCCGACAAACCCACCGTCGTCCTGTCGCAGCCGGATCGTGCAGCGGATGCGGCTTCGGCCAAGGTGGCGGCGAACGCTCCGAAAGGCGCCGACCCGGCCTCGGCCGGCGCTGCGGGCCGGACCGCCGATCCCGTCAAGGACCGTGCCGGCAAAACCCTCGAGGGCAAATCCGAGAGTGCCAAGTTAGGCGCCGGCAGCTCCGAGGCGGCAAAGCCGGAGGGACTCGATGCGCGCAAGCCGGACACCGTGCCGGTCAAGGTCGTCAGCGTCGATGCGGAGGAGGGCGGGCGTCTCTTCGTGACCGGACAGGCACCGGCTGGCGCCACCGTCCGCCTCTACATCAACGACACTCTCATCGCCCCCGGGAGCGTCGGTACCGACGGGCGGGTCTCGTTCACGATCGGGCGCGGCGTCGCCCCAGGGGATTACCGGATCCGCATCGATCAGGTCGACCCCGTCTCGGGCAAGGTGAAGAACCGGTCCGAAGTCGGCTTCGCCATGCCGGTTGCGGCAAAGCCTGCTCTCGGCACCGGGCAGGAGGCGCCTTCCGGCGGCGTAGCGGCCCTGTCGACGCCGGCCCTCTCGGCCAAACCGTCGCCGAGCGCGGCGCTGGCGGGGAGGGTACATGCCAAGTCGGCCGTAGCCCAGACCGACGGGAGCCATCCAGCCGCTTCCGGGCGTCCGGTCCAGGGGGCGCCGCAGGATGCCTCCCCGAGCGCGCCTGCCTCTCCCATGACGGTGGGCCGGTCGCAGCCGGGGCCCACCACGGGCGAGGCCGGAGTGGCCGCGGCCAAGGTTCCGGCGGCCCAGGTTCCGGCGGCCCAGGTTCAGGCTGAGGCTCCGACCGAGTCCGTGTTCGTGCCGGAGATCAACACCGCCCGGATCACGCGCGGTGACAGCCTCTGGCAGATCAGCCGGCGCGTCTATGGAAAGGGCACCCGGTACACGGTGATCTTCGACGCCAACCAGCCGCAAATCCGCAATCCCGACCTGATCTATCCCGGCCAGATCTTCGTCGTTCCGTCAGAGAGCGCGTCCACCCTGCCAGAGGACAAGCGCCGCAGTTGAGGCGCGTCGGCCGGCGCCGCGCATCCTGCATCCCGGACCTGCGCCGCCGGGTGCCTGTCTGGAACGGTTCGAGGGACTATATCGGGGGCTGAATTGTTCACCCCGAGTCTGCCTGAATGAGCACCGATCCCACCCCCGTGGCGGGCGGCGGCACGACGCCGCCCGAACGCCCCGGCCTGTTCGCCACGTATCGGCGCCTGTGGCCCTATCTCTGGCCCCATACTCGGCCGGACCTGCAGCGGCGCGTCTTCCTCGCCTTCGGCCTCCTCCTCGTCGCGAAATTCGTGACGATGCTGACGCCCTTCACCTTCAAATGGGCGACGGACGCCCTCGTGGCGGCCGTGGGGGACAAGGACGGCCTCGGTGCCACGCTCCCCACGGGCCTGTTCGCCGCACCGATGCTGATGATCGGGCTCTACGGCCTGTCGCGCGTGATCATGGCCGTGCTGACCCAGGTACGCGACGGGCTCTTCGCCAAGGTGGCGATGCATGCGGTGCGCCGCCTCGCGCTCCAGACCTTCGAGCACATGCATCGGCTCTCCCTGCGCTTCCACCTCGAGCGCAAGACCGGCGGCCTCACCCGCGTACTGGAGCGCGGCCGCGGCGGCATCGAGGAACTCTCGCGCCTGATGGTGCTCACGCTGGTTCCCACCATCGTCGAGTTCCTCCTCGTCATCGGCGTCCTCGCCTATGAATTCGACTGGCTATACTCGTTCGTCGTCTTCGTCATGGTGTCGGCCTATCTCGCCTTTACCTGGAAGGCGACGCAGTGGCGCATCGAGATCCGCCGTCGGATGAACAATTCGGACACCGATGCCAACACCAAGGCGGTGGATTCGCTGCTCAACTTCGAGACGGTGAAGTATTTCGGCGCCGAGAGGCGCGAGGCGGAGCGTTACGATGGCTCCATGGCCAAATACGAGAAGGCCTCGACTCAGACCTACGTCTCGCTCGCCGTGCTCAATGCCGGTCAGGCTCTGATCTTTACCATCGGCATGACCGTCGTGATGTGGCTCGCGGCACGGGACATCATGGCCGGGCGCACGACGCTCGGTGGCTTCGTCCTCGTCAACACGATGCTGGTCCAGCTCTCCATGCCGCTCAACTTCATGGGCATGATCTACCGCGAGATCAAACAGGCGTTGATCGACATCGACGACATGTTCCAGATCCTGCACCGCAACCCCGAGATCGCCGACAGGCCGGGCGCGAAACCCCTCTCCGTCTCGGACGGCGTGGTCCGGTTCGAGGATGTCCGCTTCGCCTACGATCCGGCGCGGCCGATCCTGCGCGGCGTCAGCTTCGAGGTGCCGGCCGGGCGCACGATCGCCATCGTCGGCCCGTCGGGGGCGGGCAAGTCGACCCTTTCGCGGCTGCTGTTCCGGTTCTACGAGCCGCAATCAGGGCGCATCGTCATCGACGGCCAGGACATCGCCGGAGTCGAACAGGGGAGTCTCAGGGCCGCCATCGGCATGGTCCCTCAGGACACCGTGCTGTTCAACGACACGATCGGCTACAACATCCGCTATGGCCAATGGGATGCGAGCGACGGGGCGGTGCGTGAAGCGGCGCGCCTGGCGCAGATCGATCGCTTCGTCTCCGCCCTGCCGGAGGGCTACGACACACCCGTGGGCGAGCGCGGTCTGAAGCTCTCGGGCGGCGAGAAACAGCGCGTCGCCATCGCGCGCACGATCCTCAAGGGGCCGCCGATCCTGGTCCTCGACGAGGCCACCTCGGCGCTGGATTCCTTCACCGAGCGCGAGATCCAGGACGCCCTCGACAAGGTGAGCCGTGGCCGGACCACCCTCGTCATCGCCCACCGCCTGTCGACGGTGGTCAATGCCGACGAGATCATCGTCCTCGACCGGGGGGTGATCGTCGAGCGCGGCGACCATCAGACTTTGCTCGATCTCGGCGCCGTCTATGCCTCGCTCTGGAGCCGCCAGCGCGAGGCCGACGAGGCCCGCGAGATCCTCAAGCGGGCGGAGGAGAGGCGAGCCGACGAGGAGGTGTCGCTGTCCGTGGATCGTGCGGCTCCTCAATCGAGCAGGCCCGTCGTTCCGGAGCCGATGCCCGCCGAGTAGCGCGAACCCGGGGGGACTTGCCCCGCCGCATCATCGGGCGTCGTATCTCACGGTACGATGACTGTTTAGGATCGAAGGCGATGGACCGATCCATTTACCAATATTTTTCTTCGACTTGTGCCGCTCATTAACTACCTGGGCCGATTGGCCTTGACCGGCATGGTCGCTGCGATATTTTCGGGAAAATATTACGTAAAAGGCGCGGCAACATGGTGGTCCCCGACGATATCCGTGAAACGCTCAAGAGCGTTGCAGCCTTGTCCGAGACAACCGACAGTCTCGGTGAAGACGACAACCTCTTCGACAAAGGCTTGGACTCGTTCGGCTCGGTCCAGTTGATGCTGGCTCTCGAAGAGCGCTACAATATCGAGTTCCCCGACAACCTCCTCAATCGCCGCTCCTTCTCCACCATTCGCATCATCGTGGAGACGGTGAGCAAGCTGACCGTTTCGGCTGCGGCATGAACGCTGTCGCAGTCCGCGCCAAGCGGGTCGCTGCGGTCGCTGCCCTCCACGCCGACGATGTCGACCGTGAGGCCCGCTTCCCCGCCGAGGCCGTGGTGGCTCTCAAGACGGAACGCCTGCTCGGGATGCAGATCCCGCTGCAATTCGGCGGTGAGAGCGCCAGCCTGTCGCAGATCGCCGAGGTCTGTTTCACCCTGGCCCAGGCCTGTTCGGCGGCGGCGATGGTCTTCGCCATGCACCAGATCAAGGTCGCCAGCCTCGTGTCGCACGGCCTCGACAGCGGATGGCACTGTGGCCTAATGGAGAAGGTGACGCGCGAGCAGCTTCTCTTCGCCTCGGCCACCACCGAAGGCGGCATCGGTGGCGACCTGCGCAACAGCCTGTGCGCGGTGGAAACGGTGGGCGACGTGTTCCACTTCTCCAAGGATGCGACCGTCATCTCCTACGGCGCCCATGCCGATGTGATCCTCGCCACCGGCCGCCGGCATCCCGATGCGGCCTCGTCCGATCAGGTTCTCGTGGCTCTGTTGAAGGGGCAGATGTCCCTGGAGCGCACCAGCACCTGGGATACGCTGGGCATGCGCGGCACCTGCAGCGACGGGTTCAAGCTCGAGGCCCGTGACGTGCCGGTGGCGCAGATCCTGCCGAAACCCTTCGCCGAGATCGCGGCCCAATCCATGCTGGCCTCGTCGCACCTTCTCTGGAGCAGCGTCTGGTTCGGCATCGCCAGCCATGCCCTCGACCGGGCCAGGGCCTATGTTCAGGGCGAGGCCCGGCGTCGGCCGGGTCAGGTTCCCCCAGGAGCCCTGCGCCTGGCCGAGGCCGCCAACGAGCTGCAGGCCATGAAGGGCACCATCCTCGCCGCCCTCAGACGCTACGAAGCGGCGCAGGGCAATGCCGACGAACTCGGCTCGATCGGGTTCGCCGTCATGCTCAACAACGTCAAGACGACGATCTCCGACAAGGCGGTCGATATCGTCCAGCGCGCCCTGGGGATCGTCGGGCTCTCCGGCTACAAGAACGGCACGCCATTCAGCCTCGGCCGGCCCCTACGCGACGTGCTGTCGGCACCGCTGATGATCAACAACGACCGCATCCTCGCCAACACCGCCAATCTCCTGCTGGTGCAGAAGGGCGGGGCGCAGCTCCTGAGCGCATGATGGACCAGCTTCTCGCCCTCGAACCCACATCCGGGCCGCGCTCCCTGCTGGATCGCTTGTTCGACCAGGGGCTCCTCGTTCGCACCGGCGTGGATGGGCTCTACGGGCGCAGCGGCGACTTCGAGAGCGTGGTCGAGGCCGTGGACCGGATCGCGACACGGCTGGGCGCCGCCGACAGGGCGGAATCCCTGCGCTTTCCCCCCGGCATGAGCCGCCCCGCCTTCGAGCGCAGCGGCTACCTCAAGGGGTTTCCGAACCTCGCCGGCACCATCCACTGCTTCTGCGGCAACGATGCCGATCATGCCCGCCTGCTGGCCTGCATCGAGGCGGGCGCCGACTGGACCGGCGGCCAGGCCGCCAGCGAAATCGTGCTGACGCCCGCCGCCTGCTACCCGCTCTATCCTGTGGCCGCTGCGCGAGGCGCTCTGCCCGAACCCGGCCTGCTGTTCGACCTGCAATCCTACTGCTTCCGCCACGAGCCGTCGCTGGAACCGACGCGGATGCAGATGTTCCGCATGCGCGAATACGTGCGCATGGGCAGCCCCGATCAGGTTCTGGCCTTCCGCGAGCTCTGGCTGGAGCGCGGTACCGCGATGATGCGCGAACTCGGCCTGCCGATCGCGGTGGACCCGGCCAACGACCCGTTCTTCGGCCGCGCCGGCCGCATGCTCGCCAACAACCAGCGGGCGCAGGGGCTGAAATTCGAACTGAACGTGCCGGTCAACAGCGAGGACAAGCCCACCGCCTGCCTCAGCTTCAACTACCACCAGGACCATTTCGGCACGATCTGGGACATCCGGCAGGCCGACGGCGAGGTGGCGCACACCGCCTGCGTCGGGTTCGGGTTGGAGCGGATCACCCTGGCGCTGCTCCGACATCACGGGCTCGACATCAAAGCGTGGCCGGCCGCCGTGCGCGACCGGCTCTGGGGCTAGGGCCGGTGCCGGCCGCAGCCGCTCGCGAGGAAGCCTCGGGGATTCCGGCGCCTGCCTCCCATCCCCTGCACGGTTCCGATCGGGTCTGGCCGGAGACGAACTGTTACGTCGATCTCTGGATCGAGCTGCTGCACGGCCGGGGCCTCGTGCCGGAGGCGATGCTCGGCTTCACCCTGCGGCAGGATTTCGAGGGCGACCAGTTCACCTTTTTCAAGCCGCCCGCCGGGGATATCGAGCGGCTCTACGGCCTGTCGATCCAGGAACTCGCGATCTTCGAGAGCCTGGAGGCCCATGCCGTCGTCCAGGCGGCGCGCGGATGCCCGGTGTTGGTGGAAGTGGACGCGATCCACCTGCCCGACACGGCGGGGACCACCTATGGCCGCGAGCACGCCAAGACCACGATCGGGATCCTCGGCCTCGACACGGGCGAGCGCGAGCTCGACTATCTCCACAATGCCGGCCGCTTCCGACTTGGCGGAGCGGATTACGAGGGCATTTTCGGAGCCTCGACCCTGTTTCCCTATGCGGAGTTCGTGAAGGAGATCGGGCCGCCGCTTCCCGACGGCGACCTGCCGCGTGCCGCCCTCGACCTGCTGCGCCATCACCGGCGCTTCGCGCCGTGCGCCAATCCCGTCCTCGCCTTCCGGGACGCCCTGGCGGCGCGGGCGGAGGTGCTTGTGCAAAACCCCCTCAGCGTCTTCCACGGCTACGCCTTCAACACCACCCGCCAGCTCGGTGCCAATTTCGAGCTTCTCGGCAGTCATCTCGCCTGGCTCGCAAGTCATGGCGCGGCCGATCTGGCGGCCGGTGCCGAGGCGGCGCAGAGGCTCGCAGCGGAGGCCAAGGCCTTCCAGTTCCAGCTGGCGCGCGCCTTTGGCCGGCGCAGCGCCACGGGGCTGAGCCAACGCCTCGATGGGCCGGCGGGCACCTACGACGCGGTCTTCGCCGCCCTCGACCGCGCGCTGTCCTGAGGGGCATCGCGGTGGCACGTATCCTCGCCGTCGACGGCGTGCCGACCCTCCACGTCGAGGGACCGTGGCATTTGGCGGTGACGCCTCAGGGCGCCTGTGCGACACCCGACGACCTGCCGGGCGAGGGCTGGATTCCGGCCGACGTGCCCGGCACGGCGGCGGCTTCGTTGCGCGAGGCCGGGCTCTGGTCCGAGGCGGCGCCGACACCGCTCCACGACTCCGACATCTGGTATCGAGCCACCCTCTCCGGCACCGGCCGCGAGCGCCTGCGCTTCGAGGGGCTCGCGACCGTCGCCGAGATCTGGATCGACCGGGTACTTGCCGGGACCGGCCGCTCGATGTTCCTCGCCCGGGAGGTCGAGGCGGATCTGTCCGGCGAGACCGAGATCGCCCTCTGCTTCCGCTCGCTTTCGACCGAATTGGCGCGTCCGCACAAGCGGGGCCGCTGGCGACCGCTCCTGGCGACGCCGGGCTCCCTGCGCCATGCCCGCACCAGCCTGCTCGGCTTCATGCCGGGCTGGTGCCCGTCCATCGATAGCGTCGGCCCCTATCGGCCGGTGACGCGCAGAGCGCTTCGCGGCGACGCGGCGGATATCGCCTCCGCCGATCTGCGCACGGCCCTCGATGGCGGGACGGGACGGCTCACCGCGCGGATCGAACTCGACGCTGCGGCGGAGGGACCGGCATGTCTGATCTGCGACGGCCGCCGAACCACGTTGCAGCGGACCGCGCCGGACGTGTTCGAAGGCGAACTCCTGCTGCCGGGTATCGCTCCGTGGTGGCCCCATACCCATGGTGAGCCCAGACTCCACGCGGTGGGAGTTGTGGTCGCGGACAGGCACCTCGATCTCGGCCAGGTCGGCTTTCGCACCATCACCCTGACCCGCCCGTTCGAGGAGGGGCTGAGCCTCGCGATCAATGGCGTCCCGGTCTTCTGCCGTGGCGCCTGCTGGACGCCGCCCGACCTCGTTGGCCTGTCCGGCGACCGCGACAGCTATCGGCCCCTCCTCGAACTGGCGCGGGAGGCCGGCATGAACATGCTGCGCGTGCCGGGCATCACTCTCTATGAGGCGTCCGCCTTCCACGATCTTTGCGACGAACTCGGCATTCTGGTCTGGCAGGATCTCATGCTGGCCAATTTCGATTATCCGACCGACAATCCCGGATTTCAGTCCATGCTGGTCGAGGAGATCGCGCAGTTCCTCCACCGCACCCAGGCTTCGCCCTCGCTCTGCGTGCTGTCGGGCGGCAGCGAGGTCTGGCAGCAGGCGACGATGCTCGGCTTCCCGCGCGAAGTCTGGGCCGGGAGCTTCGTCGCCGAGGCGCTGCCCAACCTCGTCGCCGAGATCCGGCCCGATCTCGTCGTGGTGCCGAACTCGCCCTCGGGCGGCGATCTTCCCTTCTCCACCTCCGCCGGGGTGACCCACTATTACGGCGTCGGCGCCTATCGCCGGCCCTTCGACGACGCGCGCCGGGCCGAGGTCGGGTTCGCCTCCGAATGCCTCGCCTTCGCCAACGTGCCGGAGGCCGCCACCCTCGCCGAATGCGGCCTCACCGATCCGGCTTCGCCACGATGGGCGGCGGGCATCCCCCGCGACCGGGGGGCGGATTGGGATTTCGAAGGCGTGCGCGACCATTACGTGGGGCTGCTCTACGGTGTCGATCCGGCGCGCCTTCGCCGGGAGGATCCCGAGCGCTACCTCGCGCTCGGCCGCGCGGCGAGCGCCGCCTGCATGGAGGCTGTTTTCGCCGAATGGCGCCGGTCGCGCTCGCCCAATGCCGGCGGGCTCGTCTGGTTTTTTCGCGATCTCGCGCCGGGGCCAGGATGGGGCGTGGTCGACTGCCTCGGGCGTCCGAAATCCGTTTGGTACGCCCTCAAGCGCGCGTTCCGGCCGGTTCAGGTGACCCTGTCCGACGAGGGACTGAACGGGCTGCATGTCCATGTCCATAACGAGACGGCCCGGCGGCTCGACGCGACCCTCCGCCTCGCCTTCACTGATGCGGGCGGCCGCGTGGTCATCGGGGCCGAGCGGGTGATCGAGGTCGGTCCGCGAGACTCGGCGGCATGGTCGTCGGCCGAGCTCCTGGGGCGCTTCTTCGACGCGACCCATGCCTATCGGTTCGGTCCGCCGGCCCATAGCCTCGCCCATGCGAGCCTCACCGATACCGGCTCCGGTGCGGTGATCGCCGAGGCGTTCCACTATCCGCAGGGGCGGGATCCGGAGCCGCAGGACATCGGACTCTCGGCTGAACTCATGCGCGAGGGAACCGGGTGGGCGCTCCGCATCGCCACCGGGCGGCACGCCCTCGGCGTCCAAATCGAGACCAGTACCGGACGGCCATCGGACAATGGGTTCTCGCTGGCGCCCGGAGCGACGCGGATCGTGCCGCTCCTCGGAACCGCCGAGACGGGTGACGCGCCAGCGGGCCTTGTCGGCGCCCTCAACGGCATCGCAATCGCGAGGTTCGGTCGTGGCGATTGAGACCTCCCGCCCCGGCGGGTACGCCGCATCGACCCTGCCGCTGAGCCCCGTCGCCTTCGACGGCGTGTTCGGCTGGTTCAGCCCGGGGATCTCGCGCCGAGGTGTCGTCCTCTGCGGCACCCATGGCTACGAGCAGCTCTCGGCGCATCGCCCCTGGCGCGGCCTCGCCGGGGGGATCGCCGCCACGGGCTGCGCGACCCTGAGCATCGATTATCCCGGCACCGGCGATTCCGGCGACGCGGGCGCCGACAGTGTCGAGGGTTGGCTCCGGTCGGTGCGCCGGGCTATCCGCTACCTCCGGGAGGAAGCGGGGGTGGAAGAGATCGTCCTCGTCGGTCTGCGCCTCGGCGGCACCCTCGCGGCCCTCGCCGCCGAAGGCGAGCGGATCGATCGGCTCATCCTGCTGGCGCCCTTCGCGACCGGGCGCGCGTATCTTCGCGAGATGACGATGCAGGCGCGCACCATCGGGCGGATGCCGGACGGATCGCCGCTGCCGCAGGAGCCGGGCCAGCTCATTGTCGGCGGATTCCCTCTCGTCCCGGCCCTCACCGCCGAACTCGCGACTCTCGCGCTTCCCTCCGCGGAGCGCGCGCCCGCCCCCGACATCCTCCTCATCGGTGCAGAATCCGGCAGCCTCGGCCCGCGCTACACGGCCTTGGGCGCACGCGTGACGACGCGGCCTTTTCCGAGCCTCGCAGCGCTCGTGGCCAACCCGCTCTATGCCGAGGCACCGAAGGAGGCCTTCGCGGCGGCGATCGCCTTCGCCGCCGAAGGGGTGCGGCCCCGGCTTGGCTTGGCCGTCCACGGCCGCCCGCTCCCGCCCGATCCGATCCGGGGGGAGGGCTGGCGCGAGGAGCCCTCGCGGTTCGGCCCTTCATCTGCCGATCCCGGCCTGTTCGGCATCCTCTGCCGTCCCGGCGAGGTCGATGGCGCTCCGCCGATGGTGCTGTTCGTCAATGCGGGCACCAACGTGCATTCCGGCTGGGGCCGCCAGACCACCCGTCTCGCCCGTGAGCTCGCCCGCGATGGCGTCCTCTCCCTTCGCATGGACCTGCGCGGCATCGGCGACAGCCCGGATCGCGCGG
Source organism: Methylobacterium sp. E-045 (assembly GCF_022829685.1). Classification (GTDB taxonomy): domain Bacteria; phylum Pseudomonadota; class Alphaproteobacteria; order Rhizobiales; family Beijerinckiaceae; genus Methylobacterium. The sequence continues at coordinate 268,773 of NZ_JAKSYE010000085.1, read as the reverse complement.
ACGGGACATCCCCGCTCTACACGCTCGCCGCGCTCGACGATGTCCGCGCCGCCCTCGACCATCTGCAGAGCGTCCGATCCGGGCCGATCGTCATCGTGGGCGCCTGCAGCGGCGCCTATCTCGCCTTCCAGGCCGTGTGCCGCGAGGAGAGGCTAAAGGGTGCGGTCCTGGTCAACCCCTATTGCTTCGACTGGAACCCCGCCGACGATGTCGACAGCGTCATCCGCAACGTGTTCCGGAATGCCTCGACCTATGCCGGTCTGCTGAAGCAGGGAGCCGCATGGCGACGCCTTGCGCGCGGGGAGATCCGCATCGGCGCCATCGCGCGGGCGATCAGCCGGGCCGCCATCGGGCGGGTGACGAGGCGGCTCGCCTTCCTGCTCCGGCCCCGCCCCGCCGGCGGAACGGTGGCGCAGCGTATCGCCGCCCTGCTCCGGCGCGGCGCCCATCTCGAACTCGTCTACAGCGAAGGCGATCGCGGCCTCGCCGCCCTGCACGAGGCGCTCGGCCGCTCCCCCGCGAGGATCGCCCGCTGCCTCGGCGGCCCGGTGACGATCGTCGAGGGAGCGGATCACGACCTCAGCCCGGTCGCTGCCCAGGCGCGGATGGCGGAGGCGCTGCGGCGACTGCTTGCGCGCGTGCACTGAAGCCCATATCGCCGCGCGCCTGCGCGCCGGGTATGAGTGCCGGAGCCGAAGGAGCCTCAGCGTGACCCTGCCCGATCCGACGCACTCCCCCGCTATCCGCGACCGCGCCCGTGGCGCTTTCCTCGGCCTTGCGATCGGCGACGCCCTCGGCACCACCCTGGAGTTCAGCCGCCGGGATACTCTCCCCCATCATACCGAGATGACCGGCGGCGGCCCGTTCGATCTCCAGCCCGGTCAATGGACCGACGATACCAGCATGGCTCTGGCGCTTGCCGAGAGCCTGCTTCAGGCAGGGCCTTTCGATCCCCACGACCTCGCCAGCCGTTTCGTCGCGTGGTGGCAGCAGGGCGCCTATTCCTGCACCGGCGCCTGTTTCGATATCGGCCTGACGACGCGGGACGCCCTGGCCCGGTTCGTCGAGACCGGCCGAGCCGAGTCCGGCTCCACCGATCCGGACACCGCCGGCAACGGCTCGCTGATGCGCCTCGCTCCTGTCGCCCTCGCCACCCTGCACGATCCCGGCGAGGCCGAACGGATCGCCGCGGCGCAGAGCCGGACCACGCACGGCGCGCAGGAGGCCGTCGAGGCCTGCGCCTATTTCATCCAGCTGCTCCGCCAAGCCATTCTCGGCGAGGCGGACATTCTGCGGCCACGCGCCGGGAGCGGCCCCGGCCGATCGGCCGTCGAGGCGATCGCCCGCGGCTCCTGGCGCGGCAAGACACGGGCCGGGATCCGGTCGTCCGGCTACGTCATCCACACGCTCGAGGCGGCCCTCTGGGCGGTCGGCAGCACCGAAACCTTCGAGGATGCACTGATCCTGGCCGTCAATCTGGGCGAGGACGCCGATACGGTCGGTGCCGTCACCGGCCAGCTCGCGGGCGCCCTCCATGGCGCTTCGGCGATTCCCGAACGCTGGCTTCGGCCCCTCGCCTGGCGCGATCGGATCGTCGATCTCGCCGATGCCCTGGTGGCGAAGGCCTGATCCCCGGCGCGGATCGGGGGTTGCCCGCTGCTTTCCCCGGGGCGCCGGGTGGACCAGCGCATCGCGCGTTGCCGTCGTGACCGGCTTATGAAAAACACCACTGCGGACGCTCGTGCGAGGGCCGACCGGATCGTCCCCGCTTCGAGGGTGTGAATGACCGCTGCGCCGACGGCCTTCTCGACCACGCGCCTGATCGTGATCCTGGCCGTGGCGGGCTTTGCCAGCACATTCGCCGGGCGCGCCATCGAGCCCCTCGTTGGCGTCCTCGCCCGCGACCTGCGCAGCGATCCGCATACGGTCGCCCTGCTGTCGACGGCCTTCGCGCTGCCCTATGCGCTGATCCAGCCGATCCTCGGGCCGGTGGGGGATTCCCTTGGCAAGGAGCGGGTCATCGCCGTCTGCCTCGGCATCCTCACCCTGGCGCTCGCCGGCTGCGCGCTCTCGGGGGATCTCACCGTGCTGTTCGGGCTGCGCATATTGGCGGGGGCGGCGGCGGGCGGCGTCATTCCCCTGGCCCTCGCCCTCATGGGCGACAGGATTCCGCTCGAGCGCCGTCAGGTCGCCATCGGCCGCTTCCTCGTCGCCGTCATCCTCGGGCAATTGTCCGGCTCGACCTTCGCCGGTCTGATCGAGGCCGATGTCGGTTGGAAGGGCGTCTTCGCCATCACGGCGGCCATCGCGGCGCTCGGCTGCGCGGCGGCGATCCTCGGCTTCGAATGGGCGGCCGGCGCGGCACCCAAGCGCTTCGCGCTCGGCGAGGCGGTGACGCGCTACCGCACCATCGTCGCCATTCCCCGTGCGCGGGTGCTGTTTGCCGCCGTGTTCATCGAGGCGATCGCGGTCTTCGGCATCTTCCCCCATCTCGCACCGCTCATCGAGGCGCGCGGGGAGGGCGGTCCCCGCGAAGCCGGACTTGCCCTGGCGGGCTTTGCCGCCGGGGGGCTTCTCTACTCGGCCTTCGTCGCCGTGCTCCTGCGTTTCCTCGGGATGCCGCGGATGCTGATCGGCGGAGGAGCGATCTGCGCCGGCGCCCTGCTCGTCATCGGCAGCGCGGCAAGCTGGCAGGTGGATGGTGCGGCCCTGGTGGCGTTGGGCCTCGGCTTCTACATGCTCCACAACACCTTTCAGGTGCAGGTGACCGAGGTGGCGCCGACGGCGCGCGCCTCCGCCGTCTCCCTCCACGCCTTCTCGTTCTTCTGCGGCCAGGCTTTGGGCGTCGCCATCCTCGGCGTCGCCCTCCAGGGCCTCGGCCAGTTCACCGCACTCGCCCTCTGCGCTCTGGTGATCCTGGGTGTCGGCACCGTCAGCGCGCGGTTGCTCTCGCGCTGACGGTCCGTCTTCCGATACCACGCCGGAATGGTCGGGTATCGGCTCACGTCGCTTCCAGCCCCGCATACCACTCGGCATAGGTCGTGTTCGCGACCATGCGGCGGTTCTGGTCGGGGGCTCCGTCCGTCCACCAGACGGGGCCGCGTTCGCCCAGCCCGTGCTTGGCGGCGTCGACCGCCGCGCGAGCTTGTTTCATGGCGGCCTCGTTTTCCCCGCGCTTGGCCTGCTTCACCGCGCGCCGGGCATCCATCAGCGCCTTGACGAGGTGCTCCCGCGCCTCGTCGCTCAGGTTCGGATCGGTGCGCCGCCACAGTCGTCCCCTGACGACGATGTAGCGGCCGTCGGGGGTCTCCAGCGCTGGCATCCTGTGTCAGTCCCATCCTTGACGCATGTCGGCACGGCAACGCGCGGGCGGGGCCGGCGTGCCGCCTCAGCGGGGCAGGATCGGCGTGCAGACGAAGCGCCCGCTGCCGGGCAGGAGCACGATAGCGACGTCGACGCCGTAGAGGAGGCGCAGGGTCTTCGGCGTGACCGCCTCCTCCGGCCTGCCCAGCGCCAGGAGACGGCCCTCATGCAGGAGCGCGACCGTATCGCAGAGGAAGGCGTGGTCGGGGTCGTGGGTCGAGAGCACGATGCCCATGCCCCGTTCCTTCAGACGCCGCACCTGGTCGAGGACGCGAGCCTGGTTGCCGAAATCGAGGCTCGCCGTCGGCTCGTCCATGACGAGGAAGCGCGGCTCCCCCGCCAGCGCCCGGGCAATGAGGACGAGCTGGCGCTCGCCTCCGCTGATCTCGGTGTAGCTCCGCTCGGAGAGATGCCGGATGCCCAGGGTGGCGAGGGCCTCGAGGGCGATCGCCTCGTCCGCCCTGCCGGGGGCGGCGAAGGCGCCGAGCCGGCTCGCCCGGCCCATCAGCACCACGTCCTGCACGCGGAAGGGGAAGAAGGCGGCATGGGCCTGGGGCACATAGGCGACGCTGCGCGCGAACCGCGCCCGCGACCACGTCGTCACATCCTCGCCGTCGAGGGTGATCCGCCCGGCCTTGGCCGGGAGCAGGCCGAGGAGGGTCTTGAACAGGGTGGTCTTGCCGCCGCCATTCGGCCCGAGCAGGCCCAGCACCTCCCCGGCGCTCACGCTGAAGCCGATGCCCGCGCCGACGGACTTGGCGCCGTAGCCGAAGGCGAGGTCGTGGACGGCCAGACTCACGCCCAGCCCCGCCTGGCGGTGGCCAGGAGCCAGAGGAAGAACGGCGCGCCAATGAGCGCGGTGAGGATGCCCAGCGGCACCTCGATCGGCGCCACGGTGCGGGCGACGAGATCCACCGCCAGGAGGTAGCCCGCCCCCATCAGGAGCGAGGCCGGCAGCAGGCGGCGGAAATCGGGCCCGACGATCAGCCGGGCTACATGCGGGATGATGAGGCCGATCCAGCCGATCACGCCGGTGACGGAGACGGCGGCGGCGGTCACCAGGGTGGCGGCGGCGATGAAGAGGGGGCGCAGCAGGCGCGTCTCGACGCCCAGCGCCCGCGCCTCCTCCTCGCCGAGACTCATCAGGTTCATCCGCCAGGCGAACAGGATGAGGGGCAGCAGGCCGAGCACCATCGCCGGGAGGATCGCCCCGACATCGCCGAGGGTGACGGAGGCGAGGCTGCCGAGGAGCCAGTAGGTGATGGCGGGCAGCTGGTTGTAGGGGTCGGCCAGCACCTTCAGCAGCGAGATCGCGGAGCCGAGCACCGCCCCGATGGCGACGCCGGCGAGCACGAGGGTCAGCACCGGATCGTGCCGCCGCACCGCGAGGCCCACCGCGTAGACCGCGCCGACGGCGAGCAATCCCCCCGCGAAGGCGAGGAGCTGGATCGCACCCACGGGGAGGGAGAGAAAGATGCCGAGCACTGCGCCGAGGCTCGCCCCCGCCGAGACCCCAAGAATGTCGGGCGAGACGAGGGGATTGCGGAACAGGCCCTGGTAGGTCGAGCCCGCCGCGGCGAGGGCCGCGCCGACGACGAGGCTCGCCGCCACCCGCGGCAGGCGCACCTGCAGCACCACGATCTGCGCGGTCGGATCGAGGGAGGACGTCGAGCCGACGAGCTTCGCCCAGAGGATGCGTGCCACGTCGACGACGGGCACGGCGTACTTGCCCGTCGCCAGGGAGACGAGGACGAGCAGCCCCAGCGCGAGGAGCGGAAGCCCTCCCCGCAGCGCGAGGCGGGCGGCGGTGGAGGAGGGTGTCACGGCCGGGCCGTCCCGGCATCCTTCAGCAGGGTGTCCAGCTGCGACGCGTCGAGGTCCACATGGTAGAAGCGCTTGTAGAAATCGCGCGCGATCGCATCGATCGGTTCCGGAAACAGGTCGGGATGGAGCAGGCCGGCGAGCCAGCGCAGGCCGAGCAGGCGGTTGATCCCCGGAGGCGAGTCGAACCAGCCGAAGGGCAGGCGCGGCGTTTGGTAGACCCGTCCGGCGCGCACGGCGCCGAGGGCGCTCCAGAGCGGATCGGTGGATATGCCCCGCCGGAAGGCGGGGTCGAGGGTGACGATGGCGTCGGGGTTCCAGGCCAGGACCTGTTCCGGAGACACCGTGGTGAGGCCGGCGGCGCCCCCGCCCTCGGCGACGTTACGGGCGCCGGCCCTGTCGAGGATCTCGGTCGTGATCGAGCCGGAGACCCCCGTTTCCAATCCGCGCGGCCCGCGGGCGTAATAGACGCGCGGCCGCCGGTCGGCGGGGAGCGAGGCGATCCGGCCCTTCACCTCGGCGATCATCCCCTCCGCATGGGCGGCGAGGTCCCCGGCCCGCTCCGGCGTGCCGATGAGTTCGCCGAGCTTGGCGTAGGTCTCGCCCGTCCGGTCGATGGCGCCGTCGAGGAGAATGTAGGGAATGCCCGTCTGCGCCTGCACCCGGTCGGCGAGGGAGACATAGGTTGGCGCCGTGCTGCCCACGTCGATGATGAGATCCGGCTTCAGGGTGAGCACGGCCTCCACATTGGCGGTGTTGCCCTTTCCGGTGAGGCGGCCATAGGCGGGCAGGCCGCGCGTCTCCGGCGTCAGGAACGCGGCCTCGTCGGGGGAGGGAGCCCGGACCCAGCCGATCATGGTCTCGGACGCCAGGGTGTAGAGCAGGACCGAGGCCGGCGGCCCGGCAGCGAGGACGCGCTTCGCGCGCTCGGGCACCTCCACCGTTCGCCCGGCCGCATCGACGAAGGGGCGGGCAAAAGCCGTCTCCCCCACGGCGGCGAGGCCCGCCAGGGTGATCGCGACCGCCACGAGCGCCTGCATGGCACGGGACGGGACGCGTTTCCGGGTGGCGGCCGGCGGGATGAGGCGAAGGATCATGGCCCGGATCGTATCACGGCGACGGGCGCGACGCTCCGTGACGCACACGCCCGAAATCGAGACCGCCGCCGCCTCTCGTTTGTCATCCGCAAGGGGCTGCTATACAGCCCCGGTCCACCGATCCGCCCGGCGGTGGTGGAGGCATCGGGGCCGGCCGACACGGCGATCCGCCATCGTCTTGATCCGTCATGGATCTGTCACCGCCGGCGGCGAGAGACGGTTGGTCGAGACGCCCCATCGAGGCGGCCGAGGAGAGAGCCTGATGAAGATCGCGATGATCGGCGCGGGGTATGTCGGCCTGGTCTCCGGTGCGTGCTTTGCCGATTTCGGCCACACGGTCTGTTGCGTCGACAACGATCCGGCCAAGATCGAAGCGCTCGAACAGGGACGTATCCCGATCTTCGAGCCGGGCCTCAATACCCTGGTCGCCGACAACGTCCGCCAGAACCGCCTGACCTTCGCCACCGACCTGAGGAGCGCGGTGGCCGCCGCCGATACGGTGTTCATCGCGGTGGGCACGCCATCCCGCCGGGGCGACGGCTTCGCCGATCTCTCCTACGTCTATGCGGCGGCCCGCGACATCGCCGCCGCGCTCACCGGCTACACCGTGGTGGTGACGAAATCGACGGTTCCCGTCGGCACCGGCGACGAGGTCGAGCGCATCATCCGCGAGGCCCGGCCCGACGCCGATTTCGCCGTGGTGTCGAACCCGGAATTCCTACGCGAAGGCGCGGCGATCGGCGATTTCAAGCGGCCGGACCGCATCGTCATCGGGGCCGACGACGCCCGCGCGGCGAGCGTCATGAACGAGGTCTACCGCCCGCTCTATCTCAATCAGGCGCCGATCCTCGTCACCGGCCGGCGCACGGCGGAGCTGACGAAATACGCCGCCAATGCGTTCCTCGCCACCAAGATCACCTTCATCAACGAGATCGCCGACCTCTGCGAGCAGGTCGGCGCCAACGTCCAGGAGGTCGCCCGCGGCATCGGCCTCGACAACCGCATCGGCTCGAAGTTCCTGCATGCGGGGCCGGGCTATGGCGGCTCGTGCTTCCCCAAGGATACCCTGGCGCTGGTGAAGACCGCACAGGATTGCGGCACGCCGATCCGGCTGGTGGAGGCGGTGGTCGCGGTCAACGACCAGCGCAAGCGGGCCATGGCGCGCAAGATCGTCTCCGCCTGCGGCGGCTCGGTGCGTGGCAAGACCATCGCGCTGCTGGGCCTCACCTTCAAGCCGAACACCGACGACATGCGCGACGCGCCGTCCCTGTCCATCGTCGCCGGCCTGCAGGATGCCGGCGCCCGCATCCGTGCCCATGACCCGGAGGGGATGGAGGGCGCCCGCGCGCTGATGCCGGACATCGCCTATGCCGACGACCCCTATACCTGCGCGGAAGGGGCCGACGCCCTCGTCATCGTCACCGAATGGAACGCCTTCCGCGCCCTCGACTGGGCGCTCCTTGCCGAGAGCATGGCGGCGCGGGTGGTGGTGGATCTGCGCAACGTCTACCGGGGCGAGGACGTGGTCCGCCACGGCTTCCACTATGTCGGTATCGGCGTGCCGACGCCGGAGCAGTAACGGCGCAGGTGCCAGGGGCTGGACAATGTTCGGTGCCGCCGCACCGATACAGCAGCCGGATCGAAGACAGGAGTTGCAACGTCCCCACACTCCGATTTCTGTCATGCCCGGAGCCGGATAAGCTTCCTCGCCCTTGGCGATTGGATTTAGGGCGATCCGTCCGTGTTTTCTATTTGAGGAAACGCAGGCTGCCCATTACAGTCCAGGCCTGCGATCGCCTTCGAGGCCCCTCGAACGGGCCGCAAGACGTCCTGTCGCAGGTTTCACGGGGGGGCATCAGACCATGGTTGCAGTAGTTGAATACGTCGCGTCGGATTCGCGGACGTTCGATCTCTACGAATTTTTCTACGAAGACCCGAAGGTCACGCTGACGTCACCAACCGGCTACAAAATCAGTTTCGGCGACAATCAGTATTCCATCGTCAAGGGCACTGGCTTTCTTTATAAATCGCCCGACTCTTTTCCCTATAGCGGCACCACAACCTACGCCGCGACCTACACCGACGGCAAGATTGCCGCGAAGCTCAGCGGCCTCAACATTACGACCGAGCAGGCCCGTGACTATATCGTCAGCGGCGATCCTGTGGCCGTGAACAAGGACATCTTCCGCGGCGCCGATTCCGTGGTGGGCTCCACGTTCAATGATTACATCGACGGCTTCGGCGGCAACGACACGATCACCGGCGGGCTCGGCCGTGACACGCTCAAGGGCGGGACCGGGGCCGACACCTTCGTCTTCAAGACCCTCGCCGACAGTACCGTCTCGAGCACGGGGCGCGACACCATCTTGGACTTCAAGCAGGACCAGCACGACAAGATCCACCTGAAGGCGATCGACGCGATCTCCGGTACGGCGACGAACGACGGCTTCCACTTCATCGGCGACGACGCTTTCGGCAAGCAGGCCGGCGAGTTGCGTGCCGTGGTCTCCGGCAGCAACACCATCGTCAGCGGCGATGTCGACGGAAACGGCAAGGCGGATTTCTCGATCCTGTTGAAGGGGATCGTCGCACTGCACGCCACGGATTTCGTGCTGTAGCGCTCGGGCTATCCCGGATTCAAGAACGCCGCGCCCGAATGAAGCGGGCGCGGCGTTCTGCCGAGATCGATCAGGCCGCCGCGTCGATGGCGGTGGACGCCCGGCGTACCTTCCGGTCCATGCCGTCGAGGAAGGCGTGGGCGTCCTCCTTGCGCTCGAAGACGTGCGGGGCGAGGCCGCGATTGTTGAGCGCCTCCTCCATCTTGAGGCGCAGGAAGGCGCTCGTCGCGTAGCGCGTGGTGGTGAGGTAGTAGTTCGCCGACAGGTATTGGATCATGCTCGCGTAATCGTCGTACAGGTTCTCGTTGATGCGGAACCCGTCATGGTTGACCACCGAGTTGACCCGCTGGCCGGCCTTCTTGCAGGCATCGACCAGGACCTTGCGCAGGTCGTCGATATCGCTCTTGATGCGGGCGTGCCAGCCTTCGAGGTTGAGGAAGAGGATGTTGCGCTCGGCGTCGTAGCTGACCCGTTCCGGCAGGTTGAGGTTGAGGAGGTCGGAGAGGAGCTCCATCGGCTCGTCGCGGAACAATCGGGCATCCATCTGCGCCGGGTGCTTGATGATCGGCGTGAAGCCCATATGGGGCAGGATATCGCGCTCGATATCGATGCCGGGTGCCACCTCGATGAGTTCGAGCCCTTCGTCGGTGAGCTGGAAGACGCACCGCTCGGTGACGTAGATCACCGGCTGCGAGCGCTTCTGTGCATAGGGGCCGCTGAAGGTGATCTGCTCTACCTGCGGCAGGAACTTCTGCGAGCGTCCCTCGGTGACGATCTTGAGCTTGCCGTCCTCGATCGTGGTCTCCAGGCCGCCCACCGTGAAGGTGCCGGCAAAGACCACGGAGCGCGCGTTCTGGCTGATATTGATGAAACCGCCGCAACCGTTGAGCTTGCCGCCGAACGCGCTGGTATTCACGTTTCCATGCTGGTCGCACTCGGCCATGCCGAGGCAGGTCATGTCGAGGCCGCCGCCATCGTAGAAATCGAACATCTGGTTCTGGTCGATGACGCAATCGGCATTCGTCGCCGCGCCGAAGCTCGACCCGGAGGCGAGCACGCCGCCCACCGCGCCGGCCTCCGTGGTGAGGGTGATGTAGGGCGTCACCTTCTCCTCGTTGGCCACGGCCGAGATGCCTTCAGGCGCGCCGACGCCGAGATTGACCACGCCGTTGGGCGGCAGTTCGAAGGCGGCGCGCCGGGCGATGATCTTGCGCGCGTCGAGCTTCATCTTCTTCATGCCGCTCACCGGCACGCGGATCTGGCCGGCGAGCGCCGCATCGTGCTGCACGCCGTAATTCATGCGGTGCATCTCGGGCTCGGCCAGGACCACGCAATCCACCAGGATGCCCGGAACGCGCACGTCCTTGGGCAGCAGGAAGCCGTCATCGACGATGCGCTCGACCTGCGCGATGACGATGCCGCCGTTGTTGCGCGCGGCCATGGCCTGGGCGAGACAATCCAGGGTCAGGGCCTCCTTCTCGAAGGAGATGTTGCCCGCCGGATCCGCCGAGGTGCCGCGGATGAAGGCGACGTCGATTTTGGTGGCGGTGTAGAACAGCCACTCCTCGCCATCGACCTCCACGAGCTTGACGATCTCGTCCGTCGTCACCTCGTTCACGCGGGCGCCGCCGTGGCGCGGATCGACATAGGTGTGCAGGCCGACTTTGGAGAACAGGCCGGGCTGGCCGGCGGCGCAGGCACGGTAGAGCTGCGAGATCACGCCCTGGGGCAGGTTGTAGCCGACGATCTTGTTGTCCTGGGCGGCCTTGGCCACCTTCGGCATACGCCCGAAATTGGCGGCGATGACGCGCTTCAAGAGGCCCTCGTGATGAAGCCGCCCGGTGCCGAGGCCTTTGCTGTCGCCGGCGCCGGCGGTCATGATCAGGGTGAGGCCGCGTGGGGCGCCCGTGTCGACGAAGCGCTTCTCCAGGGCGGCATGAAGCGCCTCCGGGATGCAGCTCTGCACGAACCCCGTGGTCGTGACGACGTCGTCATGCCGGATGAGGGCGATCGCCTCCTCGGCCGTGATCACCTTATTTTTCTTCATCGACCGGTCTATCCTCGGAGCGCCTCCCCCGTCCGGACCCTAACGCAAGTGATATCTTGCATAGTGTCCGGGGTGCGGAAGTCTTGTTTGGCGCACGCAGCGTAAAGATACGGTCCAGTTTTCGCAAGGGGCCGGTCTAGGTGTAATAGCACTGCGCATGTCTTGTTGCACTGCAGCAGATTTTTGGGTCGTCGCGCCGCGGTATCCGACCACTCCGGTGGTTTTTGAGGATTTTGCGCAATCGTTCGCTTCCGCTCAGGCCACATGAACACTTTTGCAGTGCGAGAACGTCGACAATATTCAACATTCTGAGTTCCACTGCTGCCGCCTGTCTTGCGTCGGTCCCCATCCCAGGTACTCCGTCTCCCTCGCGAGACCGGGCACGCCTCGCCACCGATCGATGGTGTTCACGCGAGGTTGCCTTGCCATCGAACGACCCGGTGACGCAGGCTCAACCGGCCGGTCCTTTCCGCGGCCGTCGACACCTTCAACGGAACCTTGAACCCTCCATGATCGTCCGTTCGCGTCCCAACCTGATGGCCGTGCTCTTCACGCTTCAGGGCTCGATCCTGCCGAGAGTGGCGCTGAAGGTGAGCTTCATCACCGCGGCCGCTTTCGGGGTCGTCGCGGTGGAACGGGCTTGGCCCCATCCCTTTCCGATGAGTGCCGGAATCGGCCCCTTCACCCTGGTCGGTTTGGCGCTCTCCATCTTCCTGAGCTTCCGCAACGGGGCCTGCTACGACCGCTGGTGGGAAGCGCGCAAAGCCTGGGGAACGCTGATCCTCGAAGCGAGGGCCTTCGCCCGGCTTCTGGGCGCGCTTCTGCCCGAGGAAAGGCACGGCGAACTGCGAAGCCGCGCGCTGAAGCGCGTCATGGCCTTCGCCCAGGCCCTTCGCGCGCAGATGCGGCGCGAGGACGAGATGGCAGCCGCCTCACCCTGGCTGGCCGAGACGGAGGCCGCGCCCCTTCGTGGCCGCCCCAGCGTGGCCGACGCCGTACTCGTGCACCTCACGGCCGATCTCGGCCGGACGCAACGGGCGGGTGCCCTCACCGACATTCAATTCGGCCTGCTGGAGCAGAAAATTGCGGCCCTCGGTCAGGTCCAGATCGTGTGCGAGCGTATCCAGGGTACCCCGCTGCCCTTCGCCTACACTCTGCTCCTGTACCGCACGGCCTGGATCTACTGTCTGCTCCTGCCCTTCGGGCTCGCGGGCACCCTGGGCTGGGTGACGCCGCTCGTGACGGCCCTCGTCGCCTATACCTTCTTCGGCCTCGATGCCCTGGGGGACGAGCTGGAGGATCCGTTCGGCACCGAGCCCAACGACCTTCCCCTCGATGCCCTCGTCCGCGTGGTGGAGGGGATCGTCCTCGACGCCCTGGGTGAGCCCGCGCCGCCGCCTCTCACGCCGGAGGGCTTCGTCCTGCGCTGAGGCGGCGGTCGGGGCGATCCGCTCAATACTCCCAGAAGATCCGCTGAAGCTCCTTGGTGTCCTGAGTCTTCGTCAGGGCTATGGCTGCGAGGATCTTGGCCTTTTGCGGGTTGAGATCGTGGGCGACGACCCAATCGTACTTGTCGTCGGGCTGTTCGGCATTGCGCAGGACGAAGCCGTCACCGACGCGGGAGGAGCGGATGATCTGTACGCCCTTGCCGCGGATGTCCTTCAGGGTGTCGACGAGGTAGCCGGCCACCGAGCCGTTGCCGGTGCCGGCATGGATGATCGCCTTCGCGCCGCCGGCCACGGCGGAGGTGTAGGGCTCGGGGTGCATGTTGCCCGAGCCATAGACGATGGCGACCTCCGGCAGGGCATCGATGGAGTCGATGTCGAACTCGGAGGTGGTGCCGTGGCGCTTCACCGGCGCACGGAACCAGTAGGTCTTGCCCTCCACCACCATGCCGAGGGGGCCCCACTGGCTGAAGAACGCGGACGGCTTGATGTTCACGCGCTTGGTGGTATCGCGCCCGGCCTGGATCTCGTCGTTCATGGTGAGGAGCACGCCCTTGCCGCGGGAATCCTTCGCGCCGGCCACCACCACGGCGTCGAGGAGGTTCAGGGCGCCGTCGGCCGAGATCGCGGTGGACGGGCGCATGGAGGCGACCATGACGATGGGCTTGTCGGTCTTCACCACGAGGTCGAGGAAATAGGCGGTCTCCTCCACCGTGTCGGTCCCGTGGGTGATGACCACGCCATCGACGTCGTCGCGCTTGACCAGGGCCGAGACCTGCTTGGCGAGCTGGATCCATTGCGCGTTGGTGAAGCTCTCCGAAGCGATCTGGAACGCCTGCTCGCCGCGCACCTCGGCGACCTGGGCGATGGCGGGTACGGCAGCGATGAGCTTGTCCACCGGCACCTTGGCCGCCTGGTAGGTGGCGCTGTTGGCGGCATCGGCGCCGGCGCCGGCGATGGTGCCGCCGGTGGCGACGATGACGACGCGGGGCTTGGCCGCCACCGCCGGCGCCGTGGCCTCACCCGGTTTGGCCGGAGCCGGGCCTTCAAGCGCCGAACCCGAGATCGGTGCGAGCGGCAGGCCGAGGCCGAAGGCCAGGGCGATGGCCATCGGAAGAGCGCGGGGGCGGGAGGCTGAGGGGGCGAGCTGCATCGTGGTATCCTGTCGCGGGCCTGATCCCCTCATTGTGGCCGCTCCCTCCGCCGAGGCACAGGCCAAAAAGGGGGCGGTCACAGGCTGTTCGCGTATCAATCCGCCCCGTTCGTCAGAGGGGCCGGCGGGCGCGGGCGGGTATCGACGCGAAACTCACGCGATCGTGCGGCATCCCGTCCCTGGCCGGCATGGGGCATGGACCCGGTCCTTGGTCCGGTAAATGCTTGCAATCGGAGCGAAATAACGAGACTTTCGGAGGGTGGGCACCCTTCGTTCGGCGCGCGTCCGATGTCCCGGGCGCGGAGCCGGGTGCGAGGAACCGATGTCGCCGCTCGTGCGTCGTGCCGGCCGGATCTGGGGATCGATCGCGTGGTGTATATGGTCGACGCTCCGGAGCAGCAGGTGAGTTCCACCACGGACCCGCTGCTGCTCGACAATCAGCTCTGCTACGCACTTTACGCCGCCGCTCACCGGATCACCCGGTCGTACCGCCCCATGCTGGAGCGGATGGGACTGACCTATCCGCAATATCTGGTTCTCCTCGTCCTGTGGGAGACCGATGGTGTGACGGTGTCGGATATCGGCCGCCGTCTGAGGCTCGATTCCGGCACGCTGACGCCGGTTCTGAAGCGGTTGGAGACGGCCGGTTTCCTGGTCCGCAACCGACGGCGCAGTGACGAGCGCGAGGTGGAGATCCAGTTGACCCAACAGGGGCGCGACCTTCGCGCCGAGGCCCGACTCGTGCGGGAATCCGTGATGTGCCAGCTCAACATGTCGGAGCCGGAGGTCCAGGCCATGCGCGCCGACCTCAATGCCCTGATCGAGAACCTCAGCGCCGCCGGCTGAACCCGTCCCTGCATGGCCGTACCGGGGATGACCCCGCCGATGCCGGTCGTGTTCGGGGTGTCACGCGCGCGTCGTAGGCACGGAGGGGCTCTGCGCCGGCGAGGTGCGACGCTGGTTTAGTTTGCCGGGTAAATTTCGCCTTGAGGGCGATCTTCATTTTCCGGTAAAGCCAATCCGTGTCCGACACGTCGAAGACCGTCTCGGCTGGTCTATCATTTCCATCCTCGCGTGCCCGTCCTCGCGTGACCGACAAGGGGCGTCCGATGATCTGCAGTTCGATGGTCCTCGTATCGATCGCACACGCGATGAAACCGCTCGTCTCGTTGCGGATGCCTAAGGGGCCCCGTCTCGAACCTCACTCTCGGCCTCGGCCCGTCGAACCCGGACGGCGGCGGGGCGTTCACCTGCCATGAGTTCAGTCCAGTTGGAGAGTGAGACGGAGCCTCGACGCCAGGTCGGTGCCCTGCCGTTCCGGCGCCTGCCGGATGGCGGGTTCAAGATCCTCCTGATCACGTCGCGCGAAAGCCGCCGGTGGGTGATCCCGAAGGGCTGGCCGATGAAGGGGCGCAAGCCCTTCGAGGCCGCTGCCCGGGAAGCCTATGAGGAGGCCGGTCTCCTGGGCGAGATCGGCAAGAGGCCGCTCGGATTCTACCTCTACGAGAAGCGCCTGAAGAGCCGCGACTTCGTCCTCTGCCAGGTCAAGGTGTTCCCCCTCGAGGTGCGCAAGCAGCTCAAGCACTGGCCGGAGCGGAACGAGCGCGAGGATCGCTGGTTCTCACCGTCCGACGCGGCGGAAGCGGTGGCCGAATCCGGTCTGGCCGGCATCATTCGAGCGGCCTGCAAGAGGGAGACCGGGCTGCTCGTTTCAAACGGATTGCTCAAAGGTGGCGAGAAGTGATTGCCAAGCCGCTTTTGATCCGCTAACTCCCCGCTCGTCCCGACACGTCGCGACGATCGGCTGCTGTAGCTCAGTGGTAGAGCACCTCATTGGTAATGAGGAGGTCGACAGTTCAATCCTGTCCAGCAGCACCATTTTCCCTGACCAGATCGTCGATTTATCTGATGGCGTCCCGGTGTCTGCGGGACATGTCCGTCGATCTGCTCGGACGAGGCTCGACATCCGGCAATCCTCCGCATTCTGAATGAACGGCATCGCAGTGAGGCGGATGTGGCGGCGGCGTCGCCTTGACCCTGTCGCGGCCGAGGCGATAGGGCTACGCCCCGTCGCGGAGGCAGACCTGCGAAGGCCCGCACGCTGGGCGCAGGAGACCTCGGCGGTGCCGGTTTTCCGACGTGGCGGCTCCGGACACGGAAGCGGCGGCGCGAACGGTCGAGGAAGCGATCTGCGGCACGGCGCCCCGGATCGATCGAGAGGGTTTCATCGTGAGCTTTGAGCCGGACCATAAGGCATTGGCGATTCCCGGCCCCGATGTTTCCGACGAGCGACCTTCGGCCGACTCGGAGTCCATCATCGCCGCCCTGGAGAAGGCGGCCATCGCAGCCTCCGAATCCCCGCCGTCCCGCAAGATGGTGGATATGGCCAAGCGTCTCGTCGTCGAACTGCGAACGGCCTGCCGGGGTAGACCGGATGCCAAGCCGATGATCCTCCGCGGCCGTGCCGCCTTCAAGCGGGTTCAGGATGCGTACCGGCCCGATGTGGCGGACGTGACCGAAGATGCGGTACCGACCGAGCGCCGCGCCGCAAAGGCCGAGGCGGCGCGTCGTCGCCTGGCCGAGCGCGAGGAGATGTTCGCCCAGAATGCCGAGCGCATGCGCAAGATCGTGGGGGCGCTGGAGGCCGCCTCGAAGACCGAGGATCCCGCCCGCTTCACGGTCCAGGCCGGTCTGTGCCACCAGATCTGGGACGAGATCGGTCCCGCGGGCCCGGGAGGGCCGGCTTTGATCAGGGCCTATCGCAAGGCGACGGCGGTGTTCTGGGCCAAGGCCGGCGTGCCGGCCCCCGGGCGGGCCGAAGAATCCTGACGTCTTCCGGTCCCGGCCGGTCCCGATGTGGCCGTGCCCCGGGAGGTGGACGATCCATCCCGGGGCTTGATGGCTCGAGCGCTCTCCGCCGAAGTGGATGCCGGTTCGGCGAAAAAGAGTGCGATAAAACAAAGATCTAGAGGTGTGCCCCGACCCAACGTGGTCGGGCGCAGCTCTAAGTCCTGCGGATCAGCGTGCCCGCGCCATGGTCGGTGAAGAGTTCCAGCAGCACCGCGTGGCTGACCTTGCCGTCGAGGATGACCACCGCCTCGACACCCTGCTCGAGCGCGTAGATGCAGGTCTCGATTTTCGGGATCATCCCGCCCGTGATGGTGCCGTCGGCGATGAGGCGGCGGCAATCCTCCAGGGTCAGGTCGGTGATCAGCTTCTTGTCCTTGTCCAGCACGCCCGGCACGTCGGTGAGGAGCAGCAGGCGCTTGGCCCGCAATGCACCGGCGATGGCTCCGGCGAAGGTGTCGGCATTGACGTTGTAGGTCTGCCCATCGGCGCCGAAGGCGACCGGGGCGAGAACCGGGATCAGCTCGGCCTTCAGCACCGCGTCGAGGACGCCGCGTTCAACGTGCTCTGGCTCGCCCACGAGGCCGAGATCGATCTCCTGTTCGGTCTGGCTCTCCGGGTCGAGCACGGTGCGCGTCGCCTTGCGGGCGCGGACCATGTTGCCGTCCTTGCCGCACAGGCCGATGGCGCGGCCGCCCTCGGCCGAGATCCAGCCGACGATCTGCTTGTTGATCGAGCCGGCGAGCACCATCTCGACCACCTCCACGGTGGCCTCGTCGGTGACGCGCAGGCCGCCGCGGAACTCGGATTCAATGCCGAGCCGGCCGAGCATGCGCCCGATCTGCGGGCCGCCGCCATGGACGACGATGGGTTTCAGGCCGGATTGCTCGAGGAGGACGATGTCCTCGGCGAAATCCTCCGCCGCCGCGCGGTCTCCCATGGCATGGCCGCCATACTTGATGACCACGATCTCCTGGTCGTAGCGCTGCATGTGCGGGAGCGCCTGGACCAGGACTTCAGCGCGCACATGCACGTTCGGGAGGGCGTCTTTTGCCAGAGATTCTTTCATCGTGAGGCACTGTCCTCGCTACGGCGCCGGATCGGTATGCGCGACGACGCGCTTCTAGCGCAGCGATGTCGCACTGCGAAGCGCCATAGCCGCCAAAGCTCGGAAAAATGGTCACGTCGTGAAGGACGAGTCAGTTGCGAGAGCGGCCGGATCGAGGGGGGCAAGCATAACCAAGCGTTAACCATGTCCTGTGATCCTTTGGGGGGATTGTACAGGATGCTTCCTCCGATGCTTGACGTGGATTCCACCGTCGCTCGTCCGACGCTTACCGGTCTTCAGGGACTCGCCGCGGCGCTCGCCCGAATCAGGAAGGACACCGCCTCTCCCGCAGAGGTCTGGCGCAGACTGACCGACAGCTACGTCGTCGATCTCGATGCCGTCGCCAGCATCCTGCCCCGCGCCGAGCCGGAGCCGGCCTGGCTCACGCCGAGCACCGGACACCGCCCGGCGTCCCGACTGCGAGTTGGAATTCCCTCCTTCGTCAGGTGAGTCAAAAAGACCGACCCCAGCCATGTGCGCCATGCGGGCCGGGGCAAGGTTCAGGCGGACGCCGGCTTGGCATCCGTCATGCTAGAGCAAGTCCAAAGAGAAACGACGGGGAACGCTCAGGCAACAATCACGCGGCCGCTCGACGCCTGAGCAACACCGCGGACCTTATTCGCCGAACCGAAAAAGGGGTCCGTCATGTCCGAATTGTTAGCCGTCGCCCTGGTTTGCTCCAGCATGATCGCGGCGCAGGATTGCTCCCGCATCACCGCCCTCGACGTCATCGTGTCGCCCGCACACACGCCGATGGAGTGCATGATCCACGGCCAGACCATGGCCGCCTCCACCTGGAGTGCCGACGGCGAGAAGCGCTACGTCAAGGTGACCTGCGAGCGGCGCCAAGCCGATTTTCGCGGCCTGCGCCGGGCGGGCTACGCTGCCGCCATCGTCCTCGTTCCGCGTCACGCGATCTGAGCGAGTCCGCCAGCGGGCATGCGACGGGGCCTCACGCCTCGACCCGGAGCGTTTCGCCCCGTTCGAGGCGGCCGCCATGGAGCACCTCCGCGTAGACCCCGCAATCGGTATGGCCGAGCCGCATGGAGAGCGTGCGGGGGATCGCGAGGTCACGGATGCCGGTCGCCGGATCGACATTCGTGGCCGCGCAGCGCTCCGTCCGCTTGGAGACCCGCAGCCGCACGCCGCCCCCCGTAGCAAGGACGCGCCCGACGAGGTCGAGTTCGGCGAAGGGAGCGAGGCCGCTGAGGTGAAGGTTCGCGCGGAAGCGCAACGGATCGACGGCCGCGCCCACCATGTCCTCGGTCGCTGCGACACTGGCGAGGTTGAGGAGCGAGACGAAGCCTCGCGCTGAATCGGTGAAGCGGAAACCGTCCGGTGCGTTGAGCAGCCTCGGCGGCCCGCGCAGGGCATCCGCGAATTCGGCCTGAAAGAACGCTTCCACCGCCGCGCGCCCCTCCGGGGTCGAGATATCGGCCTCGACGGCGATGCCGTCCCCCCTGCGGATCGTCAGCACCGATGTTTCCCCATCGTAGCGGGTGCCGAGCCGGGCCAGGGCCTCATTGCGCATGAGCATCAGGAACTTGATCTTGGGCTGATGCTTCGGCGCCGCCGGATCGAAGCCGGACGGTCCGTTCTCGATGGCGAACAGCCGGTCGCCCGGAAAATAACCGCCCGCTTCCAGTGTCGCGCCTTCCAGCCTCTCGGGGGAGAGCCCCTTCACGGGGTAGCGGTGGAGCGCTTCGAGGTGCAGCTCGGGGAGGCTCTTCGGGGTCGCGGTCATGCCGTCAGCCTCGCCCGAACTCATCGTCGCACGCAAGTCCGTGATCGGGGCTTGTGGTGCTCATTTGCAACACTACATCGTGAGCAATCGGCGACCATCGCGGTGCCGAGGCTTCCCGGACCATCCGGTCGGGGAGCGACGTCTCGACGGGGCCGTGCCGCTTGGCGGGCGGTGGATCGTCGGTACGGGGGAGAGGAAAGACATGAATTTCGAGATCTATACCGAACGCGCCCGCGGCTTCGTCCAGGCCGCGCAATCCCTGGCCCTTCGCGAAGGCCATCCGCAACTGCAGCCGGG
This sequence comes from Methylobacterium sp. E-045, assembly GCF_022829685.1. Taxonomy (GTDB): domain Bacteria; phylum Pseudomonadota; class Alphaproteobacteria; order Rhizobiales; family Beijerinckiaceae; genus Methylobacterium. Next base: position 249,233 of record NZ_JAKSYE010000085.1, on the reverse strand, counting down.
TCACCTCCTGAAGGTGCTCCTCGACGACCCAGAGGGCCTCTGCGCCGGTCTCATCGACCGGGCGGGAGGACAGTCCCGCGTGGCCTTGGCTCAAGTCGAGCAATGGCTGGCCAAGCAGCCCAAAGTGTCCGGCAACTCGGCGCAGCCCCAGGCGACGCGCGAACTCGTGCGCCTGTTCGACACCGCCGAGAAGGCCGCCCAGAAGGCGGGCGATTCCTACGTCACCGTGGAGCGCCTGCTCCTCGCCCTCGCTGTCGAGAAGGACACCGAATCCGGCCGTGCCCTCGCCGCCGCCGGCGTGACGGCCGCGTCGCTGAACGCCGCCATCAACGCGCTCCGCAAGGGTCGCACCGCCGACAACGCGACGGCCGAGAACGCCTACGACGCCCTGAAGAAATATGCCCGCGACCTCACCGAGGCCGCCCGCGAGGGCAAGCTCGACCCGGTGATCGGCCGCGACGAGGAGATCCGCCGCACGATCCAGGTTCTGTCCCGGCGCACCAAGAACAACCCGGTGCTCATCGGCGAGCCGGGCGTGGGCAAGACCGCCATCGTCGAGGGCCTCGCCCTGCGCATCGTCGACGGCGACGTGCCCGAGAGCCTGAAGGACAAGAGCCTGCTCGCCCTCGACATGGGATCCCTCATCGCAGGAGCCAAATACCGCGGAGAATTCGAGGAGCGTCTGAAGGGGGTGTTGTCCGAGGTGACAGCGGCGGCCGGCGGCATCATCCTGTTCATCGACGAGATGCACACCCTCGTCGGCGCGGGCAAGGCGGACGGCGCCATGGACGCCTCGAACCTGCTCAAGCCCGCCCTGGCGCGTGGCGAACTGCACTGCGTCGGCGCGACCACGCTCGACGAGTACCGCAAGCACGTGGAGAAGGACGCGGCCCTGGCGCGGCGCTTCCAGCCCGTCTTCGTGTCCGAGCCCACCGTGGAGGATACGGTCTCGATCCTGCGCGGCATCAAGGAGAAGTACGAGCAGCACCACGGCGTGCGCATCCAGGACGCCGCCCTGGTGGCGGCCGCGACCCTGTCGAACCGGTACATCACCGACCGCTTCCTGCCGGACAAGGCGATCGACCTCATGGACGAGGCCGGATCCCGCCTTCGCATGCAGGTGGATTCGAAGCCGGAAGAGCTCGACAACATCGACCGTGAGGTTGTCCGCCTCAAGATCGAGGGCGAAGCGCTCAAGAAGGAGACCGATTCCGCCTCCCGCGACCGTCTCGTACGGCTGGAGAAGGAACTGGCCGATCTCGAAGAGCAATCGGCCGCGATCACGTCGCGTTGGAAGGCCGAGAAGGACAAGCTCGGCGCCGCTGCCGATCTCAAGAAGAAGCTCGATGAGGCGCGGACGGAACTCGCCAACGCCCAGCGCCAGGGCCAGTACCAGCGCGCAGGCGAGCTTGCCTACGGCGTGATCCCCGGCCTGGAGAAGCAGCTCGCCGAGATCGAGGCGGCGGCCGAATCCGCCGTCGCCCGTGACGGCATGGTGGAGGAGGCGGTGACGCCGGCCCATATCGCGGGCGTCGTCTCGCGCTGGACCGGCGTGCCCGTGGACAAGATGCTGGAGGGCGAGCGCGAGAAGCTCTTGGCCATGGAAGCGGAACTCGGGCGGCGTGTCGTCGGCCAGCGCGAAGCGGTGGAAGCGGTGGCCACCGCCGTGCGGCGCTCCCGCGCCGGTCTTCAGGATCCGAACCGGCCGATTGGCTCGTTCATGTTCCTCGGGCCGACGGGCGTCGGCAAGACCGAGCTGACGAAGGCGCTCGCCGGGTTCCTCTTCGACGACGACACCGCCCTCGTGCGGATCGACATGTCGGAATACATGGAGAAGCATTCGGTGGCCCGGCTCATCGGCGCGCCTCCGGGCTATGTCGGCTACGAGGAGGGCGGAGCGCTCACGGAAGCCGTGCGGCGGCGGCCGTATCAGGTCGTGCTGTTCGACGAGATCGAGAAGGCGCATCCGGACGTGTTCAACGTCCTGCTGCAGGTTCTCGACGACGGGCGGCTCACGGACGGACAGGGCCGGACGGTGGACTTCCGCAACACGCTCCTGATCATGACCTCGAACCTCGGGTCTGAATATCTCGTGGCGCAGACGGAAGGGCAGGAGACGGACGAGGTCCGCGACGAGGTGATGGGCGTGGTCCGCCATCACTTCCGGCCGGAATTCCTCAACCGGATCGACGAGATCATCCTGTTCCACCGTCTCCGGCGGTCGGAGATGGGGGCGATCGTCGATATCCAGCTCGAGCGGCTGCAGACCCTCCTCGACGAGCGCAAGATCGCCCTCGACGTGGAGCCCGAGGCCCGCGACTGGCTCGCCGACAAGGGCTACGACCCGGCCTACGGGGCGCGCCCCCTGAAGCGCGTGATCCAGAAGGCGGTGCAGGACCGGTTGGCCGAGCAGCTCCTCGCGGGGCGCATCCATGACGGCGAGGCCGTGCCGGTCCGGCTCGGCCCGTCCGGTCTGATGATCGGCGACGATCCCGGCGTGCCGGAGCGCCGTCCGGCAAGCGTCACGCTGAACTGACGCGCGTCCGTCTCACGGCCTCGGCGGGTTCGTCCCGCCGGGGCCGGCGATCGTCTGCGAAGAAACGACTGCCTTCGAGCCGCGGAGCGAGGCGCCGATCAGCGACCCGAGCCGCGTAGCGCCATCTTCACCCGCTGTTCGAGCAGGTTCCACCGCGCCGACAGCCCGCTCGCCACGCAGCCTCCGTAGGTCTGACCCACGAAGAAGCCCTGCGCAGCCTGGCTTCGGCAATCGAGCGCGGGTGGCACTGCCAGGACGATGAAGACGGCGCCGGCAATCGCCGCGAGACTGGCGAGGATGCCGAACAGCCAGGCTAGTGGCGAGACGTAAGCCTTCCTCCCACTGTCATCGCGGTCGGACCCCGGACCATCGGTGAAATCACGGGTCATCGCATCCGCATGGGGGCGGCGGTCGCGGATCATCTCCAGGGGGGATTTACTCGCCGGCTTCGTCACACGTCATCTTCCCGAAGGGTCGTCGATGCCATCTGAACGTGCAGAGTTGAAGGAAGATTGAAGGGGGCTCGTATTCGTCGCCTTTGCTTGGTGACAAGCCAAAATGCCGGGCTTGAGCGCGCCCCATGTTTGGGCAACATGCGGGGTATCGGCCTGGTGGACCAGGCCGCAGAGCGGCGGGATCTCAGATGTCGGCACCGAAACCAGACTCCCGCGAGCCGATACCGCTCAAGTCGGAGAACGGCCGTCCCGCACATGCGGGCGCCACCGACGGGACCCTGTCGCGGCTCGGCATCCGCTTCACCGTCTGGGCCGAGCGCTGGTTTCCCGACGCCTTCATCTTCGTCGCCATCGCGGTGGTGATCGTGGCGCTGGGTGCGCTGGCCAACGGCGCTCCCGCGATGACCGTGGCCAAGAGCTTCGGCGACGGGTTCTGGAGCCTGATCCCCTTCACCATGCAGATGGCCTTCGTCACCATCGGCGGCTACGTGGTGGCGACGGCGCCGCCGGTGCAGCGGCTGATCGACCGGCTCGCCCTTGTGCCGAAGACCGGGCGCGGCGCGGTGGGCTTCGTGGCGGCGGCGACGATGCTGTCGTCATTCCTGAGCTGGGGCCTCAGCCTGATCTTCGGCGGCCTCCTCGCCCGCGCTCTCGCCCGGCGCACCGAACTGCGCATGGATTACCGCGCCGCGGGGGCCGCCGCCTATCTCGGCCTCGGCGCCACCTGGGCCATGGGCCTCAGCTCATCCGCCGCGCAATTGCAGGCGAATCCCAAGAGCCTGCCGCCGAGCCTCCTGCCGATCACCGGCGTGATCCCGTTCAGCGAGACGATCTTCCTGTGGCAGTCGATGCTGATCGCCCTGATCCTCTTCGTGATCTCGATCATCATCGCCTATGTCTCCGCGCCCCAGCCCGCCACCGCCGTGACGGCCGACGATCTCGGCCTCGACGTCTCGCGCGACACGCCGGATCGGTCCCGGCCGCAGCAGCCCTCGGAATGGCTCGAACATTCGCCGATCCTGACCCTGCTCCTCGTCGTGATCGCCGGCGGCTGGCTTTACCAGGAGTTCGCACGTCAATCCTGGATCACCGCGATCTCCAACTTGAACACCTACAACCTGCTGTTCCTCAGCCTCGGATTGCTGCTGCATTGGCGGCCGAGGAACTTCCTCGCCTCCGTGGCCAAGGCGGTGCCGGCAACAGCCGGTGTGCTGATCCAGTTCCCGCTCTACGCGGCGATCAGCGCCATGCTCACCACCGCCAAGAACGCGGGAGGCACCTCGGTCTCGGACGTGATCACCCACGCTTTCGTGGCGCTGAACACCACGGGCAGCTTCCCGATCTCCATGGGCGTCTACTCGGCGGTGCTCGGCTTCTTCGTGCCCTCGGGGGGCGGCAAGTGGCTGCTGGAAGCGCCCTACGTCATGCAGGCGGCCAACGAGCTGCAGGTCCATCTCGGCTGGGCGGTGATGATCTACAACGCCGCCGAGGCGCTGCCGAACCTGATCAATCCGTTCTGGATGCTGCCCCTCCTCGGCATCCTCGGGTTGAAAGCCCGCGACATCGTGGGGTTCAGCTTCCTGCAGCTCATCATCCACCTGCCGGTCGTGCTGTTCCTGCTCTGGGCGCTGGCCTTCACGCTCACCTATCACCCGCCGGTGATGCCGTAGCGAAGTTCGTCGAGGACGGGTTTCAGGGGCGACCCTGCGGCGGGCGGCCATGACGATCACGCCGGCATCGGCGAGGCCACGGGCCTCGTCGGCGGCCGAGGCCACGAGCGAGAAGCTGACGGGCCGCAGCGGACCTCCGTCATGCCCGGTTTCGCCCTCGGACCAGAAGCTGACGGATACCGGCGTGAACGCATCCGCCACCCCGCTCGTCGTCAGGCCCTCGGCGCGGGCACGCGCATCGACGCGCTGCAGGAAGCCCTCGCTGCGCACGCCGAGATGTCTTGGCCAGGCGTCGGGCTCGGCCTGCCAGACCGTATGGATGAGGCAGTGTCGGCCGTTCCCATCCTGGCCCCAGGATGCGACGTAGCGCGGCGATAGCAACTCCACCGCCTTGTCGCGATCCGGTGCACGGCGCGGAATGGTGTCGATCGCCACGCGCGAAGCGGGCTGCGTCGCAAGCCCTCGGAACGGCGTGCGGCCATGGCGGATGTAGCCGAGGCAATCCTCGAAGATGATCCGCATGACCAGCGGCTCGTTCTCCTCGATCTGCATGGCGCGGACGGGAAAGGTCGCGAGGCAGGCGGCGACGAGAATCCCGGGTTTGAGCAAATGATTCTCCCTTCGGCACGTGGGGGGAGCGTACACCATCGTCCCGGCAGGCCGAGAGCCATCTGCCGGAAGGGCGGCCCGGGACCAGGGCGGCGGCGATGAGGGTGATCGGGATCTTAGGGGAGCGCGTCGTCCCCATCCGTTCGGATGCCCCGTCCCCGCGGCGGCGCACTCAATATGACCCACACCATCAGTTGCTGATCATGGGTCTTCGGGCTGGTGCACCGAGATTTGGCGTCCCTCTGACCGGCGATACGCCCTGCGGTGGGATGATTTCGTCCGTCCCCACGTCAGGCGAACACCTCACGGCGGAGGATGAGGTTTTCGCGGGACCGGTAACGATCGACTGACCGGCGGCGCGGGCCGCGATACCTTCGTGTTCGATCGCCTCACGGGCAAGGACGTCATCACCGACTTCAGCCCCGGATCAGGCTCGCCCGACGTCATCCGCCTGGAAAGGGATGTACTGGGCTCCTTCGCTGCCGTGGTCGATCACGCCGAGGACACAAGCGCCGGTGTCGTCATCCACGACGACACGGGCAGCGTCCGGCTCGCCGGTCTTACGTCCCGAAACCTGCTTAGGACCGGATGGCAGGGGTTTGCTGGTCGGGTGGTCCCTGTCGAGCCCCCGGCGGAACGACGGCCGCGAGCCCGGCCAGCAGCCACCCGGCCATCAGGACCATGCCGCCGGTCGGTGCGGCCATCGGGAAGAGCGGAATACCCCGCAGGGCGCGCAAGGACAGATCGCCGGAGAAGAGAGCGAGCCCGATCACCAGCGCGGCGGCGGCGATGCGCGTCGTGAGGCGGTGAGTGATCCCGGTGGCGGTGAGGGCCACGAGTGCGATGATGGCGGGGGCGTGGAACAGCAGGAACTGCGCCGCCGTCTTCAGGCTGTCGGCGCCCGGGATATGGGCCGCCGCCGCGCTCGCGGCGACGCCCAGCAGGCCGGCGAGAGCCCCGAGGGCGAGGAGGGCACGGTCGAGGCCCGTCATGCGCCGCGCTCGGACAGGAGGCGGGCGACGCTGGCCCGCAGTTCCGGCACGCCGCGATCGTCGCGGCTCGATGTGAGCAGGATCTCCGGGTAGGCCGCCGGTCGCTTGGCGATGGCGGACCGGATGCCGGCGATGCGCGCCTCGATCTCGGCCTTCTTCAGGGCATCGCCCTTGGTCAGGACGATCTGGTAGCTCACGGCGGCCTTGTCGAGCCCGTCGAGCACGTCGGTATCGATGCTCTTCAGTCCGTGGCGGGAATCGATCAGCATGAAGACGCGGGCGAGGTTGGCGCGGCCCTTGAGGTAATCGTGGATCAGGTCGGTCCAGGCCTCGACCTTAGTCTTCTCCACGGCGGCGTAGCCGTAGCCGGGCATGTCCACCAGGGTCAGGCGGCCGCCGATATCGAAGAAGTTGAGCTGCTGCGTCCGCCCCGGCGTGTGGGAGGTCCGCGCCAGGGTGTTGCGGCCCGTGAGCGCGTTGACGAGGCTCGACTTGCCGACATTGGAGCGGCCGGCGAAGGCGATCTCGACGCCTTTCATCGGCGGCAGGGCGGCGACGGTGGGGGCAGAGGACAGGAAGTCGGCCACCCCGGCAAACAGCAGGCGGCCGGATTCGAGGAGGGCCGCGTCGGCTTCGGGTTGGGACATGGTGCGGCTCCGGCGGCAGGCTCTGGTCGGGGCGTCCCACCTCATCACCTCGTCCTGAGGTGCCTTCGTGAAACGAAGGCCTCGAAGGAGGCCTCCGAGCCCTGTGCGGGGTCTGGAAACCTCCTTCGAGGCCGCTGTGCGGCACCTCAGGATGAGGGAATCGGCAGGAATTCGCCCGAGAACGGACGGCTCAGCTCTTGGCCGGCGCGTTCTTGCCGGCGGGCTTCTTCTTGAACATCCCGCCGAGGTTGTCCCACAACTCCACCTTCACGCCGTTGCGGCGCATGATGACGTATTGCTGGATCACCGAGAGGGTGTTGTTCCAGGCCCAGTAGATCACGAGGCCGGCCGGGAACGAGCCGAGCATGAAGGTGAACACGATGGGCATGAAGGTGAAGATCTGCGCCTGGACCGGGTCCGGCGGCGCGGGATTCATCTTCATCTGGATGAACATCGTGATGCCCATCACGATCGGCCAGATGCCGAGATGGATGAAGTCCGGTGCCGCGAAGGGCAGCAGGCCGAACAGGTTCAGGATATTGGTCGGATCGGGAGCGGCGAGATCCTGGATCCAGCCGAAGAACGGCGCGTGTCGCATCTCGATGGTGATGAACAGGACCTTGTAGAGCGCGAAGAAGACCGGGATCTGAATCAGGACCGGCCAGCAGCCAGCGACCGGGTTGATCTTCTCCTTCTTGTACAGCTCCATCATCGCCTGCTGCTGTTTCATCTTGTCGTCGCCGTAGCGCTCGCGGATCGAGGCCATCTCCGGCTGCACGGCCTTCATTTTGGCCATGGACTGGTACGACTTGTTGGCGATCGGCAGGAACAGCAGCTTGAGGCAGAAGGTCACCACCAGGATCGACACGCCGAAATTGCCGAACAGGTGGAAGAAGAAGTCCAGCGCCCGGAACATCGGCTTGGTGATGAAGTGGAACCAGCCCCAGTCGATCATCAGATCGAACTGCTTAATGCCGAGATCCTTCTGGTAGTTGTTGATCGTGTTGACTTCCTTGGCGCCGGCGAAGAGCTGCTGGGTCGCGGTCACGGTGGCCCCCGGCGCGACGTTGCGGCCGTCGCCGCGCACGCTGGCCTGGTAGACCTTGGTGGCGCCGTCGGTGCGCTCGGTGAAGCTGCCGGTATAGGGCGTGGCCTGGTCGGGGATGGTAGCCGCCGCCCAGTACTTGTCGGTGATGCCGACGAAGCCGCCGGTCACGTTCGCCCAGGCCTTGCCCTTGGTGGCGGCATTGCCGAGCACCGGCTCCTTGGCGACGTGGTCGTAGGTGTATTCCTGCAGGCCGTCGGCGCCGAGCACGCCGATCATGCCCTCGTGAAGGACATAATAGCCCTGCGTCGTCGGCTTGCCCCAGCGCGAGACGAGCCCATAGGGGTAGAGGGTGACGGCATTGGCGCCTTTGTTCTCGACCTCGTCGCGGACCGTGAACATGAACTTGTCGTCGACCGCGATGACGCGGCGGAACAGCAGACCGGCGCCGTTGTCGTATGACAGCGTCAGGGGCTTGGCCGGCGTCAGCACGGTCTCGTCGGCGGTCCACACCGTGTCACCGGTGGGAAGGGGGCCGGCATTCTGCCCGACCCAGCCGAACTCGGCATAGTACGGGTTGGCGCTGCCGGTGGGCGAGAGCAGCACAATGCGCGGACTCTTGTCGTCCACGGTCTCGTGGTAGCCCTTGAGCGAGACGTCGTCGACGCGACCGCCCTTTAGAGCGATCGAACCGGCGAGCGCCGGGGTGTCGATGGTGACGCGCGGCGAGCGGGCAAGCGCCGCCTCGCGGCTTTCCGCCGGCGTCTGCGCATTGGGCAGGGTGCCCGGCACGGGTGCCGACGGACCGCCTTCCGCCGGGCTCGCCGAGGGGGCGGCGGTGGGGTTGGCCGCCTGCTGCGCCGCCTTGCTCTGAAGTGCGGCCTGACGCTGCTCCTCCACGCGCGGGGCGGCGATGAAATAGTTCCAACCGAGCAGGACCGCCAGCGACAAGGCGATCGCGACGATCATGTTCGTCTTGTCATTACCCATCGAGAGATCCGTCGCGTGTGTTCGGAGGAGGGGAGGGAAGGCAAGCGTCGCCCGAGGCGGAGGGCATCGTCGCCGCCTCGTTTCGCGCGGGCGAATGCGCCGGCGTCAGGGCGGCTGATGCAAATGTGGAGGATGTGTTCCCGTCGGCGCCCGAGACGGGCTTGCCCGGATTTGGCTTGCCGGATCTGCGCCGTCCCCGCGAGGAAGGGCGTGATTCGCCACCCTTCGTACCGCCGGGCTTGACCACCGCGCCGACGGAGCGGCGCAGATCGGCGATCAGCGTCTCGAACGGGGCATGGAGGGCAGGGCGTCTCGCCACCAGGACGACGTCCGCCGATGCATCAGGAAGATCCACGGACGCCCGGGCCACCGCATCGCGCAGCCGCCGGCGAATCCGATTGCGCTCGGTGGCATGCCCGACACGCTTCGTGATCGTGAAGCCGATTCGCAGCCCTTCGATCGGCGCGATATCGGCGGCAGGTGCTCCGGACGCCGCGTCTCGCAGCCGTCCTTGGGCACTCATGAGCTCAGTATGAAACCGCCGCCCCCCCGCGGCAGCGAGGAAGTCCGGTCGCCGCTTGAGCCGTCCGATCGTCGACACTGCCGGTTCGATCCTGCGGCCTAGGGGCGAGGTCATGGTCTGAGCGAGGCTGGCCTCGGCGTTCCGTGCCGCCGAAGGCACGGATGCCTTAGGCCGAGAGCTTCTTGCGGCCGTGCGAGCGACGGGCTGCGATGACCTTGCGGCCGCCGGCCGTGGCCATGCGAGCACGGAAACCGTGGCGACGCTTACGCACGAGCTTGCTGGGCTGATAAGTTCTCTTCATGGCGCGATCTCCGATGGCCGAGGATCGATCCGGCTGGCTGCAGGAGCCCCACCGACATCTTCACTCGCCCTGAAATGTGTCTGCAAGCGCGAAGAGCGCCCACATGGGGCGCGGCGACGCGATGGCGCGGCTTATGACGGAGAGGGGGGGCGAAGTCAATTCTGGAGCGGGCAATTCCCTTCCCCCGCCGCCGCCCGAGCGCCGCGCGCGTTAGCCGAACATTAACCTTTTCAGCTTATGAAGAGATCATGTCCGGTTTTCCGGATGTGGGGCAGATTTCGATCTGCCGTTGTTTTGATGCCTCTGTCGACTTTCCAAAGCCGCCCCTCCGGGCGGCTTTTTTTTCGTCGCCACCGATGCGCGTGTCCGACACCGTGCGAGGCCGCCCGTCTGGCACCATGGCCGCCCGTTAACGTTAACTTCCGGTCAACGGCGCGGCGCGGCGCGTTCGGCGCTAGTGTTGCGCCTCTCGTCGCGAACGCAACGACCGTGTCCCAGGTCGGGACGAAACGGTCCGATAGCGACACAGGAGGCAGGATGAACGAGTTCGACGTCACCTTTCGCGACGAGCGCGACTGGGTCAGCTTCGGCGACACCTACGTGAACTCGGAAGCGTTCCGGGTGCTGTTCCGCGAGGGCATGACCATGGTCGAGGAGGCGGCCGCCTATCTCGATGGCGATGGACGCGAGGAATCCCGCCTTCTGTCGCGTGACAGTACCCTGTCTTATGCCAGCGAGAGCATGCGCCTGACCACGCGGCTGATGCAGATCGCCTCCTGGCTGCTCGTGCAGCGCGCCGTGTCGGAGGGCGAAATCACCCCCGCCCAGGCACTTCAGGAAAAGACCCGCGTCCGCCTCGCGACGCCGGAAGCCTTCCGCGCGGAGACCTTCGCGGCGCTCCCGGCCCGTCTCCAGGATCTCACCGTCCGCTCGCGCCGACTGCATGCCCGCATCCTGCATCTCGACGGACTCATCTCCGACGACCACCCGACCCCTGTGGTCCGCGAAAGCCCCGTCGCCGCCCAGCAGGGCCTGCTGCGCAGCGCCTTCGGCACGGCGCATTGAGGTCTGGCGCCTCGAAGCCCGGCAGGGGCTTCGAGGCCTCGAAACGCGAAAGGGCGGCGCTTCCTCAGCGCCGCCCTTTCGCGTTTCCAGAACCCGCCGCCGCGACCCAACGGTCACGGCGGTCAGGCCCGGGGGATCACTTCTTGCCGAAGGAGAGGGCGCCGAAGCGCGAGTTGAACCGCGAGACGCGGCCGCCGCGATCGAGCATCTTCTGCTCGCCACCGGTCCAGGCCGGGTGCGTATTCGGGTCGATGTCGAGGTTGAGGGTGTCGCCCTCCTTGCCGTAGGTCGACCGGGTCATGTAGTCGGACCCATCGGTCATCACGACCTTGATGAAGTGGTAGTCGGGATGCTCGGTTCCCTTGGCCTTGTCGGCCGCACTCTTTGCCATGACGAAATCCTTGAATAGCCACGCCGACCGGCCCGCCTGGCGGCCCGCGGCCTTAGATCACGCGCAATCGGATGAAGGCGGGCCTATACCCCACGTGCTTCCTCCGAACAAGCGTCCGGGCACGGGAGATCGCCCGGGCGCGTATTTTCTTGAGACGATGACGAGGCAAGATGGCTCGCGGGCGTAACAAAATTTCCGGCGGCGATGGCCGCGGCAAGGCACCCCTCGGGTCGCTGAAGCCGCTGATTCCCTTCGCGCTGGTCTATCGCGGCCGCATCCTCGCGGCGTTCCTGTCGCTGCTGGCGGCTTCCGGGGCGACCCTGGTGGTGCCCATCGCGCTCCGGCGGGTGATCGATCACGGCTTCTCGCCGGAGGGCCACAGCGTCATTGACGCCTACTTCATGGCGCTGATCGGCGTGGTGACGGTTCTCGCCCTGTCGAGTGCGGCCCGCTACTACACCGTGGTGACCCTCGGCGAGCGCGTGGTCGCGGATCTGCGCAGCGCGGTCTTCGCCCGCCTCACCATCCTCGACCCGGCCTTTTTCGACCGCTCGCAATCGGGCGAGATCGTCTCGCGGCTCACCGCCGACGCGACGCAGGTGAAGGCGGTCTTCGGCGTCTCGATCTCCATTCTCCTGCGCAATGCCTTTCTGTTCGTCGGTGCGGTGGCGATGATGGTCTTCACCAGTCCGAAGCTGTCGATCCTGGTGCTCGTGGCGATTCCCCTCATCGTGTTTCCGCTGATCCTGTCCGGGCGCGGCGTGCGGCGGCGGTCCCGCGCTGCGCAGGACCGACTCGCCGATGCCTCGGCCTATGCGGCCGAAGCCATCGGGGCGATTCGCACCATGCAGGCCTTCGGCATGGGACGCGCCACGGCCGAGCATTTCGGGCAGGCCTCCGAGAATGCCTACTCCGCCGCGCGCAATTCGGTGCAGGCCCGCGCCCTCCTCACCGGGGTGGCGATCTTCCTGATCTCGGCCAGCGTCGTCGGAGTGATGTGGTACGGCGCGCAAGGCGTGCTCGCCGGTACGATGACGGCCGGCCAGCTCTCGCAATTCGTGCTCTACGCGGTGTTCGGCGCCAGTGCGCTGGGCCAGCTCTCCGAGGTCTACGGCGAACTCGCGCAGGCCGCCGGCGCCGCCGAGCGCCTCGGCGAGATCCTGGCCGCCGAGCCCGCGATCCGCGCGCCCGCCGATCCGGTGCCGCTGCCTGTGCCGCCCCGCGGCGAGGTGGCGTTCGAGCAGGTGCGCCTCACCTATCCCACCCGGCTCGAGCACCCCTCCCTGGACGGGATCAGCTTCCAGGTGGCGCATGGCGAGCGCGTCGCCCTGGTCGGCCCCTCGGGTGCCGGCAAGACCACGGTGCTGCAGGCGCTTCTGCGCTTCTACGATCCGCAATCGGGGGTGGTCCGCGTCGACGGGGTCGACATCACCGCCGTCGATCCGGATTCCTTGCGCGAACGCATGTCCCTGGTCCCGCAGGACCCCACCGTGTTCTCCGGCTCGGTGATGGACAACATCCGCTACGGCCGGCCTCAGGCCAGCGAGGCCGAGATCCATCGCGCCGCCGAACTCGCCCATGCGGATGGATTCATCCGCGCCCTGCCGCAGGGCTACGCCACGCAGGTGGGCGAGCGGGGGGTGACCCTCTCCGGCGGTCAGCGCCAGCGCGTCGCCATTGCCCGCGCCATTCTCAAGGACGCGCCGATCCTGCTCCTCGACGAGGCGACCTCGGCCCTGGACGCCGAGAGCGAGCGCGCGGTGCAGACGGCGCTCGACACCCTCATGCGCGGGCGCACCACGCTGGTCATCGCCCACCGCCTGGCCACCATCCGCGCCGCCGACCGCATCCTCGTCCTCGACGGCGGCAGGATCGTCGAGACCGGAACGCATGAGAGCCTGCTGGCGCAGGGGGCGCTCTACGCGCAGCTCGCCGCGCTGCAATTCACCGATGCCCTCGACGAGACGGCGCGCGGCAAGGAGCCGAGGCCGAAGCGCCTCGCCCTGCCGGCGGAATAGGCGGCGGCAGGGGAGGGGGCGTTGCGCGAAAGGCCCTCTCCACAGGCAATTGCGCCGGACGTGTTATTGGTAATGGACCGTGAACCGCGACTCGGGATGGGTTGAGTCATGGCGCGCATCCTCAAAGATCCCGGTTTCGTCCACCTCCACGTCCACTCGTCCTTCTCGCTCCTCGAAGGAGCGCTGAAGGTCGCCGACATCGTCAAGGCCGCCGCTGCCGACCGGCAGCCGGCCCTGGCGCTTACCGACACCAACAACCTGTTCGGGGCGCTCGAATTTTCCGAGAAGGCCGCCGGTACGGGCATCCAGCCCATCGCCGGCATGCAGCTCTCGGTGGCCTTCGAGGCGCCGGACCCGATGGCGCGGCTGTCGCAGATCACCACCTCCAACGTCGTGGTTCTGGCCCAGAGCGAGGCCGGCTACGGCAACCTCCTGCGCCTGGCGAGCCGCGCCTATTTCGACGGCCCCCTGGGCGATGCGCCCCGGCTCACCGTCGACGCCCTGGCGGAGAACGCTGCCGGCCTCATCGCGCTCACCGGCGGCACCACCGGCCCCCTCGACACCGCCCTGCGCGGCGGACGTGTCGAACTCGCCGCCGCCCGCCTCGGCCAGCTGAAGAACGCGTTCGGCGAGGACCGGCTCTACGTGGAGATCCTGCGCCACGGCCTCGACGACGAGCGCATGGTGGAGCGTGAGCTGATCCGGCTCGCCGATTCCAACGGCCTCTCGATCGTCGCGACCAATGAGCCGTTCTTCGCCAAGCCTGACGATTACGACGCCCACGACGCGCTGCTGGCCATCGCCGAGGGGCGCCTCGTCTCGGACGAGCGCCGGCGCAAGCTGACCCCGCGCCACGGCTTCAAGACCCGGGCCGAGATGGCCAAGCTGTTCCACGACCTGCCCGACGCGCTCTCGGCCACCGTCGAGATTGCGATGCGCTGCGCCTATCGCGTGCGCACCCGCAAGCCGATCCTGCCGAATTTCGGCGTCGTCGCGGCCCTCGACGCGCTCCCCGTGGAGACGGTCTCTCCCGATGTCGCGGCGGAGATCGCCCTCGACGAGCCGTCCGAACTCCGCCGTCAGGCCGAGGCCGGCCTCGAACTGCGCCTGGCCCAGCACGGCCCCTGCGAGGGCATGACCAGCCAAGTCTATCGCGACCGTCTCGCCTTCGAGCTCGACGTCATCGTGAAGATGAAGTTCCCCGGCTACTTCCTGATCGTGTCGGACTTCATCAAATGGGCGAAGGACCACGACATCCCGGTGGGGCCGGGTCGTGGTTCGGGTGCCGGCTCCCTCGTCGCCTACGCCCTGCTCATCACCGATCTCGATCCGCTGCGGTTCGGCCTTCTGTTCGAGCGGTTCCTGAACCCTGAACGCGTCTCGATGCCGGATTTCGACATCGACTTCTGCGTCGACGGCCGCGAGCGCGTGATCCAGTACGTCCAGGAGCGCTATGGCCACGAGCAGGTGGCGCAGATCATCACCTTCGGTACGCTGCAGGCGCGCGGCGTGCTGCGCGACGTCGGCCGCGTCCTCGAGATGCCCTACGGGCAGGTCGACAAGCTGACGAAGCTGGTACCGCAGAACCCCGCCAACCCCGTCACCCTGGTCCAGGCCATCGAGGGCGAGCCGAAGCTCCAGGCGGCGATGGAGGAGGAACCCGTCGTCGCGCGCCTCATGCAGATCGCCAAGAAGCTCGAGGGCCTGCACCGCCACGCCTCGACCCACGCGGCGGGCGTCGTCATCGGCGACCGGCCCCTGGAACAACTCGTGCCGCTCTACCGCGACCCGAAGACCGGCATGCGGGTGACCCAGTTCAACATGAAATGGGTCGAGGCGGCGGGCCTCGTGAAGTTCGACTTCCTCGGCCTCAAGACCCTGACCATGCTGCGTTGCTGCACCGACCTCCTGGCGCAGCGCGGCATCATCGTCGATCTCGCCTCGCTGCCGCTGGACGATCCCAAGACCTATGCGCCGATGAAGCGCGGCGAGACGGTGGGCGTGTTCCAGGTGGAATCCGCCGGCATGCGCAAGGCGCTGGTGGAGATGCAGGCCGACCGGTTCGAGGACATCATCGCCCTGGTGGCGCTCTACCGCCCCGGCCCCATGGCGAACATCCCGGTCTATTGCGAGCGCAAGCTCGGCCGCGATGCCGGCAACGAGGCGAGCTGGTACCCGCACGAGAAACTGGAGCCGATCCTCAGGGAGACCTTCGGCATCATCGTCTACCAGGAGCAGGTGATGGAGGTGGCCAAGCTTCTGGCCGGCTACTCGCTGGGCGACGCCGACATGCTCCGCCGTGCCATGGGCAAGAAGATCAAGGCCGAGATGGACGCCCAGCGCGACCGGTTCGTGAAGGGCTCCGTCGCCGGTGGCCTCACCGAGGCGAAAGCCAACGAGATCTTCGACCTGCTCGCCAAGTTCGCCGATTACGGCTTCAACAAGTCGCACGCTGCCGCCTACGCCCTGCTGACCTACCAGACCGCCTATCTCAAGGCGAACTATCCGGTGGAGTTCCTGGCCGCCGCGATGCAGCTCGACATCGACGTCACCGACAAGCTCGCCGAGTTCCGCCAGGACGCCCAGCGCCTCGGCATTCCGGTGGACCCGCCCTCGATCAACACCTCGGGCGTCAATTTCGAGGTCCATGACGGCCGGATAGGCTACGCGCTCGCGGCGATCAAAGGCGTGGGGCGCGCCGCCGTGGAGGCGGTGGTGGAGGCGCGCGGCGAGACGCCGTTCAAGGACCTCGCCTGCCTCGCACGCCGGCTCAACCCGCGCCTCATCAACAAGCGCACCCTGGAGAATCTCGTCGCGGCCGGTGCCATGGACACGATCGAGCCGGATCGGGCCCGCGCCTCGGCCGCCATCGAACCGATGATGAAGATGGCGCAGGAAGGCGCTCCGTCCGTCGAGGGCATGACCGACATGTTCGGCGGCATCGCCGCTGCCGACGTCACGCTGCGTGTGCCGACCTACGAGGGGTGGCCGATGGCCGAGAAGCTGAAGAAGGAATACGAGGCCATCGGCTTCTTCCTGTCCGGCCATCCCCTCGACGAGTATGCCGGCCTGCTGGAGAAGCTCCGCGTCCAGAGCTGGGCCGAGTTCTGCCGCTCGGTCCGCGCCGGCACGTCCAGCGTCGGCAAGGTCGCCGCCTCCGTCCTCGACCGGTCGGAGCGCCGCACCAAGTCCGGCAACAAGCTCGGCATCGTCACCCTCTCCGACCAGACCGGACATTTCGAGGCGATCATCTTTCAGGAAGGCCTCGGACAGTACCGCGAGATCCTGGAGCCGGGCCGTCCCCTCGTGCTCCAGATCCAGGCCAATCTCGAAGGCGAGGACGTACGTGCGCGGATCGTCACCGCCGAGCCCCTCGACGAGGCGGTGGCCCGGTACCAGAAGGGCATGCGCGTCTACCTGCGGGACGAACGCCCCATCGGCAGCGTTCAGCAGCGCCTCCAGGTGAGCGGCGAGAGCGAGGTCTCGCTGATCCTCCTCCTCGACGGCGGCGACCGCGAGGTCGAGGTCAAGCTGCGCGGCAAGTACCAGGCGACGCCCCAGATCGCCGGGGCCCTGCGCGCCGTGCCGGGGGTGGTGCAGGTCGAGGTGAACTGAAGCCACCGGGCCTTCCGCATCGGGGGCGCGTGTCGGCCGAGAGGTTCAGCCTCTCGAGGCAAGGGGTCCGTCGAATGTCCCTCGTGCCTCCTCCACCGCCGCGAGGTTCTGCTCGGCCCAAATCCACACGCCGCAGAAGGCGGCACCGAGGCTCTGCCCGAGGGCCGTCAGCCGGTACTCGACCTTGGGCGGCACCACGGGATGGACGGTGCGGATCACCAATCCGTCCCGCTCCATGTGGCGGAGCGTCTGGGTCAGCATCTTCTGGCTGATCGTGCCGATGGATCGGCTGAGTTCGGTGAAGCGAAGCTCGCCCCTCTCCTCCAGGATTTCGAGGACCAGCATCGTCCATTTGTCGGCGACGCGGCCGATCAGGTCGTGGACCAGAGCCTCGACGCGCGGATCCACATCGGCGGGTGGGTGCGGGGCCGCCATGTGACGCTCTCCTTTTGGTAAGTACAAATCTGTTTGGTGCCTTCTACCCTTCGGAGAGTAAGCGCCGCATCTGTGCGGGACAACCACGAGGTCGAAGAGGGTAGTCCCATGAAGACGAGCGGAAACACCATTCTCATCACGGGCGGCGCATCGGGGATCGGCCGCGAACTGGCGGAGCGCCTCCAGGCCCGGGGCAATACGGTGATCATCGCCGGCCGCCGCCGCGACCGGCTCGACGCGGTGACGGACGCCAATCCCGGCATGGTCGGCTACGTGCTCGACGTGGAGGACACAGCAGGGATCGACGCCTTCGCGGCGACGGTGATCGCCGAGCATCCCGACCTGAACGTCCTCATCAACAACGCCGGGATCATGCTGTTCGAGGATCTCGGCCGGTCCCGCGATCTCGCGGATGCCGAGGCGATGGTCACCACCAACCTGCTGGGTCCGATCCGGCTCACCAACGCGCTGATCGACCATCTCGTGGCCCGTCCGGACGCGGCATTGATCAACGTGTCGTCGGGCCTCGCCTTCGTGCCGCTGGTCTCGACCCCGACCTATTCCGCGACGAAGGCGGCGATCCATTCCTACACGATCAGCCTTCGGGACGCCCTCAAGGGCAAGGTCGAGGTCATCGAACTCGTGCCGCCCGCCGTGCAGACCGAGCTCACGCCCGGCCAGTCGACGCGGGAGGGGTACCTCCCCCTCGGCGCGTTCATGGAGGAGGTGATGACGCTGCTGACGACGCAGCCGACGCCGCCGGAAATCCTGGTGGAACGCGTGGGATTCCTGCGCTTCGCCGAGGCCGAAAAGCGGTTCGACCGGACCTTCGCCACGGTGAACGATGTCGCCGGGAAGGCCCGCGCGGACCAGCACTGACGCTCCGCGGCGGATCACGCGAACCGGTCTTCCGTGCGCGAGAGGCGCGCCCGGAGGGCCGGCGGGAAACATCCACCGCGTAACCGCGTCTTAATAATACCTTCAGCATGATCGAGATCAGCCTGAACCAGGTGCTTGCTCGGCAGGACCCGGCATGACGCAAGCTGGCGTCGCTGTTCGGTGGCACGCTCCCATGACGAGAACTCTCTTGCGCCTCTCGGTCTTCGTCATCCTCGCGATCCTGGTCTTCGTGACGCTGTCGCCGATCGGGCTTCGGCCCGTCGTCGCGTCCGCGAATGTCGAGCGGATGAGCGCCTATGCCCTCTTCGGCTTCCTGCTGATCGTGGCCTATCCCAAGCGTTGGTATCTCGGGCTGATGGCCGGCATGGCGGTGGCCGGCATCCTCGAATTCGGTCAGGAGCTGTCGCCGACCCGGCATGCCCGCCTGTCCGATTTCCTCGTCAAGGCGGTCGCCGCCGCGTTCGGCAGTCTCGTCGCCACGCTCGTGCTGGCCGCCTATGCCCGGTTCGAGCGGCCCTCGGCCTCGCGCTGACACGGATGCCTGCCGTGGATGTCTCCAACGATCCGGCCTTTTACGCTCTCCTGACCGGGAGTTTCCGCCGTGCCGTCGGCCGGCCGCTGGTGCCGGAGCCGGGTCGCGACGCGGCCTGGCTCGATGCCGAGGCGCCTTTCGCGGTTCTCGCCCATGACGGAGGCGAGGATCCCCGCTTCATCTATGCGAACCTCACCGCCCTGCGCATCTTCGGCTACGAGAAGGCCGAGCTCATCGGATTGCCCTCCCGCTTCTCGGCCGAAGCTCCCGAACGAGCCGAGCGACAGCGCCTCCTCGACGCGGTCACCCGCGACGGGTTCGTCGCCAATTATGGCGGTATCCGCATCCGCAAGGACGGAACTCGCTTCCCGATCCGCGATGCCATCGTCTGGCAACTCGTGGACGAGGCCGGCCTGCTCCACGGGCAGGCCGCGACGTTTTCGGTTTGAGGGGGTTCGACGGACCTCGACGCGACGAAAGCACGACGATCCTGCTCATCCCCACGACCCTATCCTGAGGCGTTGCGA
This sequence comes from Methylobacterium sp. E-045, assembly GCF_022829685.1. Taxonomy (GTDB): domain Bacteria; phylum Pseudomonadota; class Alphaproteobacteria; order Rhizobiales; family Beijerinckiaceae; genus Methylobacterium. The sequence goes on along the minus strand of NZ_JAKSYE010000085.1, from coordinate 229,982 downwards.
AGCAGCCGCGAAGGCGGGCACCGAAACCCGCTCCGCAAAGTGGACGTCTCCTTCGAGGCCTTCCGTACTCCGGCCCTTCAGGAGGAGGGGGTGGGTGGGATCGCGATACCATCGCCGTCCTCGCCGAGGGTCATGAGGGCGGCGTTGCCCCCCGCCGCGGCGGTGTTGGTGCTGACGCAGCGCTCGCGCAGGAGCCATTCCAGCGAGTAATCCTCGACGCCCTGCTCCAACGTATCCGGCGACACGGCGAGGACCGGTATGATGGTGCCGGGCAGCGCGGCGGCGTTCCCCGTCGCGGCGAGGATCGCATCCGCCTCGCCCTCCACCAGGATCGCTGCACAGCCCATGGTGTTCGCCTCGGCTGATAGGCGGATCTCGCGCCCCAGGGCTTCGGGAAGGATGTCGAGCGGAAGTCGCAGGGTGGCGGGCAGGTGAAGCCGGATCGTGTTGCCGGTGGCGAGGCACGCCGAGATCTGTGCGAACAGCCCGGTCTCGGTAGCCGGCAGGCACAGGACCGTGCCGCGCGGATGCAGGCTGTAGCGGTTGCTCTCGCCCACCGGGCCGGGCAGGGCGATGTCGAGGCCGAGGAGGCTCCGTTCGGCATAGACGTCGCAGCGCAACGCGTCCCTCTCCCTGTCGGCCGCCATCAGGGCGCCGCGCAGGGAAGCCAGAGCTTCGGGCATCGCGGCGGGGTGCCGGACGAGGCCGGTCTCCACGGGCGCCGAGGCCAGGAGGCGGCGGAGGTAGAGGGGGCCGCCGGCTTTCGGTCCGGTTCCCGACAGGCCCTCGCCGCCGAAGGGCTGCATGCCGACCACGGCGCCGATGAGGTTGCGGTTGACGTAGAGGTTGCCCGCACGGATCCGGTCCACGAGGCGCGAGACGGTGGCGTCGATCCGGCTGTGGACGCCGAAGGTCAGGCCATAGCCGGTCTCGTCGATGGCGGCGGCGAGTCCGTCGAGACCGTCGCGCTGGTAGCGCAGGATATGGAGGACCGGCCCGAACACCTCGCCGGAGAGGTCGTCCAGCCTGTCGATGGCGATGAGGGTCGGCGGGACGAAATGGCCCGCCGCGCAGGACGCGGGGAGCGGGAGCCGGTCGACGGCATGGCCGCGCTTCCGCATCCCCGCCACATGCGCCTCGATCCTCTGCCGGGCAGCCTCGCTGATGACCGGGCCGATATCGGTGGCGAGCCGGGCGGGATTGCCGATGGTGAGCTCGGCCATCGCCCCCTTCAGCATGGTGAGGATGCGCTCGGCGATCTCGTCCTGCAGGCAGAGCACGCGGAGCGCCGAGCAGCGCTGGCCAGCCGAATCGAAGGCCGACACCAGCACATCGGCCACCACCTGCTCCGGCAGGGCGGAAGAATCCACCACGAGGGCGTTCTGGCCGCCGGTTTCCGCCACGAACGGGATCGGTCGCCCCTGTGGGCCGAGGCGTCCGGCCAGTTCGGCCTGGATCCCCTTGGCGATGCCGGTCGAACCGGTGAACAGGATTCCGTCGATGCGCGGATCCGCCACGAGGCGGCCGCCGACCCGTCCGCCGCCCGGCAGGAGGCCGAGCACGCCCTCCGGAATCCCGGCCTCCCTCAGGATCCCCACCGCGAGCCCCGCCACCAGGGGCGTTTCGCCGGCGGGTTTGGCGAGGACGGCGTTGCCCGCCGCGAGGGCCGCCGCGACCTGTCCGATGAAGATGGCGAGGGGGAAGTTCCACGGGCTGATACAGGCGACCACGCCGAGGGGCGCATGGGTCGCGGCTTTGAGACCCGCCGCCTGCACCCCGTAATAACGCAAGAAATCCACCGCCTCGCGGATTTCGGCCGCGGCGTTGGCGAGGGACTTGCCCGCCTCCCGCACCAGCAGCCCGAGGAACGCGTCGCGCCGTGCCTCGATCAGATCGGCCGCGCCGGACAGGATCTCGGCCCGCCGCGACGGCGCCGTGGCCGCCCAGCCAGGAGCCGCCGAGCCCGCCCGCGCGATGGCGGCATCGACGCATCTTTCATCCGCCTCCACCACGTATCCGACGATATCGCCTCGGTCCGCCGGGTTGAGCACGGCCCGCTTGGTGCCTTCGGTCCCCTCCGACGGAACGGGTCCGCATAGGACGGGCGTCGCCGCGCCCTGCGACAGGGCATCGCCGAGGGAGGCGAGCACGTCCTCGTCGGCGAGATCGAGGCCGCGCGAATTGGGCCGGGTCCCGGCGAACAGGTCGCGCGGCAGGGGGATGCCCGGATGCCCCGATCCCGGCGGCATGACCCGGCGCGCCCGCTCCACCGGGTCGGCGACGAGGTCGTCCACCGGGACGGCGGGGTCGGCGATCCGGTTGACGAAGGAGGAATTCGCGCCGTTCTCCAGCAAGCGCCGCACGAGATAGGCGAGCAGGGTCTCGTGCGTGCCCACCGGGGCGTAGATCCGGCACGGACGGTCGATGACGGTGCCGCCCACCACCTCCTCGTAGAGCGTCTCGCCCATGCCGTGGAGGCACTGGAACTCGTAGTCGCCGGGCCGGAAGTCCGGCCCCGCCATGGCGACGATGTCGGCGAGCGTGCGGGCGTTGTGGGTGGCGAATTGCGGGAACACCGCGTCGCCGGCCATCAGCAGCCTGCGCGCGCAGGCGAGATACGACACGTCGGTATTCACCTTCCGGGTGAAGACCGGGAAACCGTCGAGGCCGTCGACCTGGGCGCGCTTGATCTCCGAATCCCAATACGCCCCCTTCACCAGGCGCACCATGAGACGGTGCCCGCTCCGCCGCGCCAGGTCGACGACCCAATCCACCACCGGGAGCGCGCGCTTCTGGTAGGCCTGGACGACGAAACCGAGCCCGTTCCAGCTGGCCAGACGCTCGTCCATCGCCAGCGTTTCGAGAAGATCGAGGGAGAGGTCGAGGCGGTCGGCCTCCTCGGCGTCGATGTTGAATCCGATGTCGTGCCGGCTCGCCGCGAGGGCGAGGTCCGCCAGTCGCGGCAGCAGTTCGCCCATCACCCGCTGGCGTTGGGCGCGGGCGTAACGCGGATGAAGGGCCGAGAGCTTGACCGAAATGCCCGGCCCGGCGAGCGGACCGCGGCCGCCCGATGCCGCGCCGATCGCCGCGATGGCACCGGCATAATCCTCGGCGTAACGGGCGGCATCCCCGGCATTCATCGCCGCCTCGCCGAGCATGTCGTAGGAGTAGGAGAAGCCCGACGCCTCCCTGCGCCGGCCGTTGCGCAGCGCCTCGGCGATGCTGCGGCCGGTGACGAACTGGCCGCCGAGCATCCGCATGGCAAGGTCGACGCCTTTTCGAATGGCGGGTTCCCCTGCGCGCCGCACCACGCGCGTCAGTGCCGCTGTGAGTCCGGACTCGTCCGGCGCCCCGACGACCCGCCCCGTCAGGACCAGGCCCCATGTCGCCGCGCCGGCGAAGAGGGAGGTGGGATGGCCGAGATGCGACCGCCAATCCCCATGCCCGATCTTGTCGCGGATCAAGGCATCCCGGCTCGCCGCGTCCGGAATGCGCAGAAGCGCTTCGGCGAGACACATCAGGGCGACACCCTCCGCGCTCGACAGGCTGAACTCGCGCATCAACTGCTCGACGGGCGCGCGCGAGGCCCTGGCGCGAAGGGTGGTGACGAGGTGCCTCGCCAGCTGCGTCGCGACCGCATTCTCAGCCGAGTTCCGGCGCGCGGCGGCCATCAGAGGGGCGAGGCACTCGGTTTCGGGGAGACGATGGGCGGACCGGATGGCGGCCCGAAGCGCTCCCCTCGGTGCCGAAGGCCCCGCGAATCCCGCGAAAGGCTCCCTCGGACCGGGGGTAAATTCGGGCGGGATCGGCGCTGCGGAGGGGAGGGAGGGTCCGTTGCTCATGGGTCGAGGCCCTCCCGCCGCTGCGCCGTGCGGCCGCCGGTGCCGGGCGGCGATCCTGCGGGGACGGAGGCTTCCGACGTCGCCCGCGCAAAGGCCTCGTTGCTCCCGGTGGTAGCGAGACTGTCGCTTGCCAAGCAAAAGCGATGCTGGACGTGGCGGTTCCGTCAGAGCGCTGCGTGGCGGGGGGGCGGCTCCAGCCGCGCGGCCACGAGGCGTTGCAGCCGCCAGAGATGGTCGTCGAGAATGCCGGCCTCGGCGCAGGCCTGCGCGGTGCGGTAGAGGTACTCCGCGCTGGGGCCGAGATGCCCCGCGCCCGTGGCGATCCGGTCGGCGATCTCCTCCTCGGTGAGGCGGCCGGTGTAGCGGTCGCTGGCGCGGTTGACGACGAAGGTCAGCGCGGTGACCGGGCCGGTGCTCGTCTCCACCGTGACCCAGCGACCCTCGTAACCGCTGCCGCGCATCTCGCGGCGCCAGACCGGCATCAGTGTCGCGGCCGGGTCGATGCCCTCCAGGCGGAACACGACGCCCCGGCAGATGCCGCCCCGGTCGAGGGCGAGCACGAGGCCCGGCCGGTCGCGGCTCCCGCGAAAGCGCCTCTGCAACAGGCAGAAGCGCCGGTGATAGCCCCTCACTGTCCCGATGCGCTGCTCGGCCACGGCGAATTCCGGCTGCCAGATCAGCGAGCCGTAGCCGAACACCCAGAGCCCGTCCCCCTGCCTCGGTCTGCCATGGAGCATCCGGTCGAGGCCGGGCGCGAGATCGAGATCGGTGAGGAGATGCAGGGCGCTCGCATCGTCGGCAACGGGGGTCGGATGGGCGCGGGCGATGAGATCGAGGGTGAGCGAGAGGGGGCGGTGCGGCATGGTCCGTATGGGAGCATCACCGGCCGGTCCGGGCAAGCCGTTCGAAGGATTGGCGTCCTCAGCCCTTCGCGTTCCCCATCGCCTCCAGCTCCTTGAACGGCTCCGTCCGGTGGCCCTCGCAGACTTCCTCGACATCTTCGAGGATACTGAGCCTACCGGCCTCCTCGCGGATGACGGCCTTGGCCTTCTCGCCCTTGAGGAAGCGGCGCCCCATCATCCGGGCGGACACGCAGTAGAGGGTGCGGCCGTCATCCTGGAACGGTCCGGCGATGCGGCTGTGCTCGAACCGGACCGGGATCACCGAGATCGACCCGAAGCCGCTCTGGCGCAGGGCGAGGGCGGCCACCCGCTCGCGCATGGTGAAGCTGGCGCCGGGCGCGGGCGCCGGATCGGGCCGCCCGCATCCGGTGAGCGCGAGGGCGGCGAGGCCCAGCCAGGCGCCAGTGGCGCGACGGGAGGTTGCGCGGTCCGTGCGGGCGCGCCGGGAGACGGGCATGGTGGTCGAATCTCGGACGAGGGGAACCTGAGTCATAGCGCCGAACACGCCCTGCGGGAATAGTTGGGTCGATGCAATCTATGTGCTCGCGTGGAACGATCGGCCCGTTTCCAACGCGTCCTCCGCGTTCTAAGGAAGTGGCCATGCAATGGACCGACGACGGCGTGGTGCTGGGGCTGCGCAGGCAGGGCGAGACCGGCGTCGTCCTCGAAGTGATGACCCTGGACCACGGCCGCCATCTCGGCCTCGTCCATGGCGGGCGCTCGCGGCGGATGCAGCCAGTGCTGCAGACCGGCAATCACGTCCGGCTTACATGGCGGGCGCGCCTCGACGAGAGCCTGGGCGCCTTCGCGGTGGAGCCCCTCGAATCCGCCGCCGCGCGGCTCATGGGCTCCGGCCTCGCCCTTTACGGCGTGACCCACATGGCCGCGCTCCTGCGCCTCCTGCCCGAGCGCGATCCCCACCCCGCCGTCTACGAGGCGGCCCGCATCCTCGTCGCCCATCTCGACGACCGGGTGATCGCACCGCTCCTGATGGTACGGTTCGAACTCGCGATCCTGTCCGAGCTCGGCTTCGGGCTCGATCTCAGCGCCTGCGCCGCCACGGGGGGCAACGATGCGCTGGTCTACGTCTCGCCGAGGACCGGGCGGGCCGTCAGCGCCTCGGCCGGGGAGCCCTTCCGGGACAGGCTGCTGGCGCTGCCGGGCTTCCTTCTCGACCGGGAGAGCGGCCGGACCGGCTTCATGCCCCCCGACGAGCGGGATGTAGCCAATGGGTTTACCTTGACGGGGTATTTCCTCGACCAGCACATCTGGGGGCCGCGCGCCATCGCCCCTCCGGCGGAGCGGGCGCGATTCGTTGCGTTGGGGACGCAGAGCGCCTAAGCCGCGTTCGTGTTATGTTCTGATTTGGGCCATGTCCGGCCCGGGAGTTCGTCATGGGCCAGCCCTTCGATCCGCCATCGGGATCCGACGGCATCGAGAGCGTCGAGCTGAAGTCGGCGCTGGAAGAGCGCTATCTCGCCTATGCGCTCTCCACCATCATGAACCGGGCCCTGCCCGACGCCCGCGACGGGCTCAAACCCGTCCATCGCCGCATCCTCTACGGCATGCGGCTGCTCCGGCTCGACCCGAACACCGCCTTCAAGAAATGCGCGAAGATCGTCGGCGACGTGATGGGTGATTTCCATCCCCATGGCGACCAGGCGATCTACGACGCCCTCGTGCGCCTCAGCCAGGACTTCGCCCAGCGCTATCCGTTGGTGGACGGGCAGGGCAATTTCGGCAACATCGACGGCGACGGCCCCGCCGCCTACCGCTACACCGAGGCGCGGCTGACGGAGGTCGCGCGCCTCCTGCTCGACGGGATCGACGAGGACACGGTCGATTTCCGGCCCTCCTACAATGGCGAGAAGGACGAGCCCATCGTCCTGCCGGCGGCCTTCCCGAACCTGCTCGCCAACGGATCCCAGGGCATCGCGGTGGGCATGGCCACCTCGATCCCGCCCCACAACGCCGCCGAACTCTGCGACGCGGCGCTCTATCTCATCGGCCATCGCGAGGCGACCTCGGCCCAGCTCCTCACCTTCGTGAAGGGGCCGGATTTCCCCACCGGAGGCATTCTCATCGACAGCGCCGAGTCGATCGCCGAGGCCTACCGCACCGGCCGCGGCAGCTTTCGCGTGAGGGCACGCTGGACGAAGGAGGATACGGGGCGCGGCACCTGGACCATCGTCGTCACCGAGATCCCCTACGGCATTCCCAAGGCCCGGCTCATCGAGAAGCTGGCGGAACTCCTGCAGGAGAAGAAGCTGCCGCTGCTGGCCGACGTGCGCGACGAATCGGCCGAGGACGTCCGCGTCGTACTGGAGCCGCGCTCGCGCAGCGTCGACCCGGTGATCCTGATGGAATCGGTGTTCCGGCTCACCGAGCTCGAAGCCCGCATCCCCCTCAATATGAACGTTCTGGTGGGCGGTCTCGTCCCGCGCGTGATCGGGTTGGCCGAGGCCCTGCGCGAATGGCTCGACCATCGCCGTGTCGTGCTCCAGCGCCGCTCGCGCCACCGCCTCGCGCAGATCGAGCGCCGCCTTGAAATCCTCTGCGGCCTGCTCATCGTCTATCTCGATCTCGACGAGGTGATCCGCATCATCCGCGAGGAAGACGAGCCGAAACCCTCCCTGATGAAGCGGTTCGAACTCACCGAAATCCAGGCCAACGCCATCCTCGATACCCGCCTGCGCTCCCTGCGCAAGCTGGAGGAGATGGAGCTGAAGCGCGAGCTCGACACGCTGACCAGGGAGAAGGACGGGCTGGAAGAGCTGCTCGGCTCCGAGAAGATGCAATGGTCGGACATTACCAAGCAGATCCGGGCGGTGAAGAAGGCTTTCGGTCCCGAGACGAAGCTCGGTGCCCGCCGCACCACCCTGGAGAACCCGCCCGATACCGCCGGGATCGACTTCACCTCCGCCATGGTGGAGCGCGAGCCGATCACCGTCATCGTCTCGGCCAAGGGCTGGATCCGCGCCCTCAAAGGGCATGTCGCCGATCTGTCGGGCGTGGCCTTCAAGGGCGACGACGCCCTCAAGATCTCCTTCCTCAGCGAGACCACCGCCAAGATCCTCGTGCTCGCTTCCAATGGCAAGGTGTTCACCCTCGAAGCGGCGAAGCTTCCGGGCGGGCGCGGCTTCGGCGACCCGATCCGGCTGATGGTGGATTTCGACGACGGCGCCGAGATCGTCGCCGCCCTGCCGTATCAGCCGGGCGGCAAGCTTCTGGTGGCGGGTTCGGACGGACGCGGCTTCCTCGCCCCCGCCGACGCGCTGGTGGCCAATACCCGAAAGGGCAAGGGCATCATGGGGCTCGACGAGCCGGCCCGGGCCATCTTGCTCGTGACCGCGAGCAGCGGTGACCATGTCGCGGTCTCCAGCGCCGACCGGCTGTTGCTGGTCTTCCCGCTCTCCGAACTGCCGGAACTGTCGCGCGGCAAGGGCGTGCGCCTCCAGCGCTGCCGCCAGAGCACGCTCACCGACGCCCATGTCTTCACCCTCGCCGAGGGTCTGCCCTGGCGCGACAGCGCCGGCCAGGAGCGGCTCGCCAACGCGGCCCTGCTGGAAAAGTGGATGGGCCACCGGGCCGAGGCCGGCACGCTGATGACCCGTAGCTTCCCGAAATTCGAGCGGTTCGGGAAGTAGACGCCCAACTCACCATCGCGGCTTGATCCGCGCTGGTGCTGCGACGATGTTGATGGGGTGGTCGCGTGAAGAAGGAGCCACCGGATGGCCGACGCCGCAAGCCCGCTGACGCCCGATCTCGAAGAGCAACCCGACCGCACTCACCGTGGCAGATCGCGCTGTCCGACATGGCTGCCGGAGCCGCGTTCTTCGGCGCTGGCGCTGCCTTCGTGAAGATCCTCAGTTCCTAGCGGACAGACACGATGTCCGTCAGCACTCTCGCTCAGCGGCGGCGGAACTGTCCGCGGATCGGCGGGCGCGGGCCGGAGGAGCGCTCGTCCTTGTGGCGGAACACGAGGCGGCCCTTCTCGAGATCGTAGGGGGACATCTCGACGGTGACGCGGTCGCCGGCCAGAGTCTTGATGCGGTTCTTCTTCATCTTGCCGGCCGTGTAGGCCACGATCTCGTGGCCCTGGTCGAGCTGCACGCGGTAGCGTGCGTCCGGCAGGATCTCGATCACGAGACCGTCGAACTGCATCAACTCTTCTTTCGCCATCCACACTCTCCAGCCGGAACGCCAGAACGGGGCATTCCGGGACACCAAAAACATAGCCGTTCGGCAAAACGCTGCGGGCGGCGGGTCCGATCCCATCGGATGCGCAACACCGGCGAGCGTCGGCATGACATAATGTTCGCGCGTCCCGTAAGCAAGCTTTTACCGCCGGGAACGCTATCCCGTCGATAGAAAATCACCTGCTGTCCTGATGCCCGAAAGTGTCGCCGGTGCCTCAACTGCCCGGTCCCGGCGGCTCATGCCGGACGACGATGAAGAGACCTCGTCGTCGTCCGCCCGCGCGACCGCGCGGCGGCGGGCGTGCGCCGAACGCACGGAGGACGACCATCGGTCGGGATCGGCACCGCTCGGTATCGAGTGCCCTCCGTGTCGCGTACGGTTCTCACGAGCCGGCGGCGATACGGGAGCCGCCCGTCTCAGGGCGTCACGGCGTTGCCGGCGTAATCGATGCGGCCGTCCGGCGTCTTCCTCCAGACCTGCAGCACGTAGCCGGGCGCCTTGGACTGCCCCTTGGCGTCGAACGCGATCTCGCCGATGGCGGTCCTGAGCGGTGCGCCGGCATGCAGGACGTCCGCGACCTTGCGGCCCTCGCTCGACTTCGCCTGCTCCACGGCCTGTCTGAGGATCTCCACCGCCGCATAGCCCTGCGCCGCGACCATGTCGGCCTCCGGCGTCCTCGGCCTGGCCGCCACGACCTTGGATTCGGGCAGCTTTCGCGGCTCCGGCAGGAGGGTCATCACCGTCCCCTCGGCGCCGGGGCCGGCCCCCGTGACGAAGTCCTTGTCCAGCAACCCGTCGCTGCCCACGAGGGGGATGGCGAGGCCCGCCTCGCGCAGGGAGCGGATGAGCTGTCCGGCTTCGGGCGCGAGGCCGCCGAAATAGATGACCTCGACCTGCGCACGTTTCAGGCGGGCGACGAGGGACGACAGGTCCTTGTCGCCGCGGTTGAGGCTCTCGAACGCCGTCTCCGCTTGCCCGTTCGCCTTGAGGATGCGGGCGACGTCGTCGACGAGGCCGCGCCCGAACGTGCTCTTGTCGTGAACGAAGCCGATCCGCCGCCCCCGGAAACGCCCGAGGAGATAGGCGGCCGCGATCGGCCCCTGCTCGGCGTCGCTGCCGCCGATACGGAAGACGTTCCAGGCCCCGCGCGTCGTCAAGGCGGGCCAGGCGATGCCGGGCGTCACCGCGACGATCCCCGCCTCCTCGTAGACCGGCAGGACCGACGCCGCCACGGTGGCGTTGAAGGGCCCGACAACGAGAGGAACCCGATCGGCGATGAACTTCCGCGCGACCGCGAGCCCCTGCTTGCCGTCGCCGGCATCGTCGGCCACCACGAGGGCGAGCTTGCGGCCCGATGAACCGGCCGCGCGGTTGAGATCCGCCACCGCCTGTTCGGCTCCCGCCCGGAGCCCCTGCCCGAACGTGGCATCCGGCCCAGTGAGAGGAAGCGAGAGGCCGATCCGGACCGGCGCCTGGGACGGGCTTTGAGCGACGGCGCCGGATGGGGCGACGGCCAGCGCGGCGAGGAGCGGTACGGCGACCGCGGGGAGGATACGTCTCATGTGCGAGGCCCGGATGGTCGGCGAGGAGCCGTTTCAGCCTTCATAGCGCGGTCCGACGGCCTTGGCGCGGCCGGAACGACGCGGGTCGTCGCCCCATACCGTGATCCCAGCGTGCCGCTTGGCACGCTTCGGGGACTGGGCAAGGCAGCCGGGAATGGCATGGGCCTCGCCAGCGCATTGCGCCGTGGGCACCGGAGCCTATCTCCCCGAGGCGGCGTTGCGTCAGTGCCGTCATGCCTGAATACGCGCAGCGCGCGGAGTGTCCCATGCTCTCCACCGAAACCGATATCCTGAACGCCGCCGAGGCGTGGCGCCGCGGCGGGCGTGGCGTGGCACTCGCCACCGTGGTCGAGACCTGGGGCTCCGCGCCCCGCCCGGTGGGTAGCCACCTCGTGGTCGACGAGGGCGGCAACTTCCTCGGTTCGGTCTCGGGGGGGTGCGTCGAGGGGGCCGTCATCACCGAGGCGCTGGACGCCATCGCCGACGGACGGCCACGGGTGATCGAGTTCGGCGTCGCCGACGAGACCGCCTGGCGGGTCGGCCTCTCCTGCGGCGGGCGCATCCGCGTCTTCGTCGAACGCATCGACTGAAGCGGCGCCATGAAGCTCGATTCCCTCCGGACCCTCAATGTCGAGCGTGCGGCGCGCCGCGCCGTGCTGCTCGTCACCGATCTCGATGACGGCAGCCAGCGCGTGGTCCGCGAAGCCGAGATTCACGCCGATCCCCTGGCCGATATCCTGGCGCGGCGCCTCGCCTCGGGGAGGAGCGGCCTCGTCGAGGCGGAGGGGCGGCAGTTCTTCCTCACCGTGCAGGTGCCGCCCGTGCGGCTCGTCCTGATCGGGGCGGTGCATATCAGTCAGGCGCTGTGTCCGATGGCGGCGGCGGTCGACCTGTCCGTGAGCGTCATCGACCCGCGGACGGCCTTCGCCACGCCCGAACGCTTTCCCGAAGTTCCCCTGGTGCCGCTGTGGCCCGACGAGGCCCTGGCCGGCCCCGTGCCGCCCCTCGACCGCTATTGCGCCGTCGCCGCCCTGACGCACGATCCGAAAATCGACGATCCCGCACTGATCGCGGCCTTGAAGGCCGACTGCTTCTATGTGGGCGCCCTCGGCTCGCGGAAGACCCATGCCGCGCGGGTCGAGCGCCTGTCCGAGGCCGGCCTCTCGCCTGAACGGATCGGGCGGATCGCAGCTCCGATCGGCCTCGATATCGGCGCCGTGAGCCCGGCCGAGATCGCCGTCGCCATCCTGGCGCAGATCGTCTCCACCCTGCGCGGCGGCGGTCCGCGCGCCGCCAAGGGCGGAGTTCCCGCGTGAAGTTCGGTTCGGTCGCGATCGCGCGGGCCGCGGGGCTCATCGCCGCCCATACCCTTCGGGCCGACGATGTGATCGTCCGCAAGGGGCGGCCGATCCGGGGCGAGGACGCGCGTCGTCTCGCCGAGGCCGGCCTCGACAGCGTGGTGGCGGTGACCCTGGAGACCGGTGATGTCGGCGAGGACGAGGCCGCCGCCCGTCTCGCCGGTCGTGTGGCGGGGGCGGGTCTCTCCACCGGTCCCGCCTTCACCGGCCGCTGCAACCTTCAGGCGGAGGTGGCGGGCCTTCTCATGGTCGACCGTTCCGTCATCGACGCGGTAAACGCCGTGGACGAGGCGATCACGCTCGCGACCCTGCCGCCTTTCCGCCCGGTGGTCCCCGGCGAGATGGTGGCAACGGTCAAGATCATTCCCTATGCCGTGTCCGGCGCCGGCCTCGACCGCGCCTGCGGGATCGCGACGCCGGCGCCCCTCACGGTCATGCCCTATCGCCGCTTCCGGGTCGGTGTCGTCTCCACCCTGCTGCCGGGGCTCAAGGAGGCCACCGTTGCCAAGACCCTGCGCAACCTCGAGCGCCGGCTCGGGCCGACCGGGGCGGAAATCGCCTCCGACCTTCGGGTGCCGCACGAGGCCGGTGCGGTGGCTAATGCCATCCGCGAGGCCGTCGACCGCGACGGATGCGATCTCGTCGTGGTGTTCGGCGCTTCCGCCATCGCCGACCGGCGCGACGTCATCCCCGCCGGCATCGAGGCGGCGGGCGGGGCGGTGGAGCATTTCGGCATGCCCGTCGATCCGGGCAACCTTCTGCTCGTCGGCCGTTTCAGCGAGGTCCCGGTCATCGGTGCGCCGGGCTGCGCGCGCTCGCCCGCCGAGAACGGGTTCGACTGGGTTCTCCACCGCCTCCTCGCCGGCCTCGTGGTGAGCCGCGCCGACATCGTCGGGCTCGGTGTCGGCGGTCTGCTCATGGAGATCGTGACCCGGCCCCAGCCCCGATCGGGCCAGGACAGCGCGCCTGGCGAGGGCGTGTCGGACGATGCCTGATCCCATCGGCATCGTCCTCCTCGCCGCCGGCCGTGGGACGCGTTTCGGCGAGGCCGCGAAGATGCTCGGGCTCCTCGATGGCAAGCCGCTCGTCCGCCACGCGGCCGAGTGCGCGGTCGCGGCGAATCTCGGGCCGGTGGCGGTGGTTCTCGGGGCGCATGGCGCTGCGGTCCGGCAGGCGCTCGCCGGCCTCGACCTGCGGATGGTCGACAATCCGGCCTATGCCGAGGGCATGTCCACCTCCCTGCGCTGCGGGCTCGACGCCTTGCCGGAGCCCACCGCAATCATCGTGATGCTCGGCGACATGCCGCGTATCCGCCCTGCCCACTTGGCCACCCTGGCCGCCTCTTTCGTGGCCGCCGACCCGGCGCCGGCCGCCATCGTGCCGGTCCATCGCGGCGCACGCGGAAACCCGGTCCTCCTGAATCGCGCGCTCCTCGCGCGCGATCTGACGTCGCTCGGCGGAGATCAGGGCGCCGGCCGTCTCCTCGCGGCGCGGACGGATGTCGTGGAACTCGAGATGGACGCGGCCGTCACTCTCGATATCGATACCCAGGCCGCCCTGATCGATGCCGCCCGCGCCTGATCAGGAGGCCTTGCCCGGCCGCTTCGCCTCGTTCCGGCACCGGTCGGAACAGTAGCGGACCTCGTCCCAGACCCGTTCCCATCTCTTGCGCCAGGCGAAGGGCTTGCCGCAGGCGGCGCAGACCTTGGTGGGCAGATCCGACTTCTTGCGCATGCGCGGCATGGGAGCCTCGTCCTATCGGCCAAGCTGCCCGGCATCCGCGACGGCGACCGGGCTCCAGCGGGTGATCTGGATGAAGCCGTCGCGGGCGGCGACGACCACGTGGCGGCGGTAGCGGTGCACGATCGTCCCCGGCGAGTGGCGGTGCGGCTCGCGCCAGCCTTCCGCCGCCGCGACGAAAACGCGGTTGTCGCCGAGGCGCGCGATGGTCTCGATGGTGCCGAAGGCTCGCATCCGCCGCAGGATCGCCTCCACATCGGAGCGGAAATCGAGGGTTCTGTCCGCATCCGTCACGCGGGGCCAATAGGAGCCCTCGCCCTGGGCCTGGGCCGCCCTCCAGCGCCCCGGCAGGTCGCGCGCGATCGGTCCCGAGGCCAGCCGCCGGGCGGCGATCTGGCATTTGGCGAGCAGGGTCTCGTGGGTCTCCTGCGGCGCCATGGCGAAGGTTTCCTGCGCGAGGATGTCGCCCGTATCGAATCCCTCCTCGGCCAGCACGTGCGCGGTCACGCCCCAGTCGGAGCGTGCGTCGGTGATCGCCTTGAACAGGGGGTAGGGGCCGCGTCCGACCGGCAGCGGCGAAGGGTGGAAGTTCAGGGCATAACCGGCCCGGTTGCGCCAGCCTCGGATGAGCCAGGGGTAACCCGCTACCACCAAGGCCCAGTCCGTCCCGTGGGCCTGCGCCAGGGCGTCGAGATCCGCGAGCTTGATCCGCGAGAGCTGCATCGGGATGCGGTGCCGGCGGCTCTGGGCCACGACGGTCTCGTTGTGGTCGTAGAGCCCGTCGCAGGGCCGGGTGAACAGCTTGATCGGCGTCCATCCGGATTCCACCAGCGCTTCGAACACGCCGCCGAGGAAATCGATGCCGGCGAAGGCAAACTTCATGAAGGTCCCCGGGCGTGGTGGCGAGGCGTGCGACTCTACGGATGGGCCCTCACAGGCTCCACGGCAGCATGATCCGCCTTACCTAACCGATCCGGCACGGAATGGGAGCGGTCATGAATCGGGTTGTGATCTACGGCGGAACCGGCGGCATCGGGATGGCCACGGCGCGGGCCCTGCGCAAGCGCGGGATCCCGCTGCATCTGGCGGCGCGCGATGCCGGCCGGCTCGAGGAGGCCGCCGCCGACCTCGGGGAAACCACCTTCACCGCAGGCGACGTCACGGATCCCGCCCATTTCGCGACGGTGACGCAGGAGGCTGGCGACACCTTGGCCGGGCTCGTCTATGCGGTCGGCACCATCAACCTGAAGCCGCTGGCGAAGCTGACCGCCGACGACGCGGTGACGGATTTCAAGCTCAACGCGCTTGGCGCTCTCCTGGCCCTCCAGGCCGCGGCGCCGGCGCTCAAGGCAGGGGCGGGCGAGGCAGGTGCAGGCGTCGTCCTGTTCTCCACCGTGGCGGTGGCGCAGGGGTTCGCGGCCCATGCCTCGGTCGCCATGGCCAAGGGTGCCGTGGAGGGGCTGGCCTTGTCCCTCGCTGCCGAACTCAGCCCTCAGATTCGGATCAACGTGGTCGCCCCCTCGCTGACGCGCACGCCGCTCGCCGCCGCCATCACCGGCAACGAGACGCTGGCCTCCGGAATCGCGTCCATGCACGCCCTGCAGCGGCTGGGCACGCCGGACGATATCGGTGCGCTCGCCGCCTTCCTCGTCTCGGCGGAAGCCGGCTGGATCACCGGGCAGATCATCGGTGCGGATGGTGGTCGCTCGACGCTACGGACCAAGGGGTGACGTCGCCGCGCATTCTCCGCTTCGTCCTCGGCGACCAGCTTCACCGGCGCGTCTCCTCCCTCACCGATCTCGACCCGCACTCCGACATCGTGCTCATGGTGGAGGTGCAGGAGGAGGCGACCTATGTCCGCCACCACAAGCAGAAGATCGCCTTTCTGCTCGCGGCCATGCGTCATTTCGCGGCCGATCTTGAGGCCGAGGGGGTCACCGTCGACTACGTCCGCCTCGACGCAGCCGGCAATACCGGCTCGTTCACCGGGGAACTCCGTCGGGCCGCCGCCCGACACCAGCCCGACAGGATCGTCGTCACCGAGCCCGGCGAGTGGCGCGTCTGGGCGATGATGCAGGGATGGCGCGACGACCTGCCTGTGCCCGTCGAGATCCGCGACGACAACCACTTCCTCTGTCCACGCGCGGATTTCGCCTGCTGGGCCGAGGGGCGGCACGCCTTACGGATGGAGACCTTCTACCGCGGCATGAGGAAGCGCACCGGTCTGCTGATGAAGGACGGCGAGCCGGTGGGCGGCCAGTGGAACTACGATCACGACAACCGCAAGAAGCTGCCGCGCGGGCACCGCTCCCCGGAACGCCCCGGCTTTGCGCACGATGCGATCACGTCCGAGGTCATCGCCCTCGTATCGAACCGCTTCGCCGACCATTTCGGGGATCTCGACGCATTCCGCTGGCCGGTGACCCGCACCGACGCCCTGAACGCCCTGAAGCATTTCCTGGACGAGTGCCTGCCGGGTTTCGGCGATTACCAGGACGCGATGAAGACGGGTGCACCCTTCCTCTACCATGCCCTCCTCTCCCCCGCGCTCAATGCGGGCCTGCTCACCGCGGAGGAGGTCTGCCGGGCGGCGGCCCGCGCCTATGACGAGGGGGCGGCCCCGCTCAACTGCGTCGAGGGTTTCATCCGCCAGATCCTCGGATGGCGCGAATACGTCCGGGGGCTCTATTGGGCCAGGATGCCGGCCTATGCCGAGACCAACGCCCTCGCCGCCACGCGCGACCTGCCGTGGTTCTACTGGTCTGGCGAGACGCGCATGAACTGCCTCGCGCAATGCGTCGCCGATACCCGCACCCATGCCTACGCCCATCACATCCAGCGGCTGATGGTGACGGGCAACTTCGCCCTGCTGGCCGGCCTCGAACCGGCGCAGGTGGAGGAATGGTATCTCGTCGTTTATGCCGATGCCTACGAATGGGTGGAACTGCCCAATGTCCATGGCATGGTCCTGTGGGCGGATGGCGGCGTGATGGGCTCGAAGCCGTATGCGGCCTCCGGTGCCTACATCAACCGGATGTCGGATTACTGCCGGGGCTGCGCCTATGATGTGGCGGCCAAGTCCGGCGAGGGCGCCTGTCCCTTCAACTACCTCTACTGGAACTTCCTCATCGAGAATGCGG
The DNA here is from genome assembly GCF_022829685.1 of Methylobacterium sp. E-045. GTDB lineage: Bacteria > Pseudomonadota > Alphaproteobacteria > Rhizobiales > Beijerinckiaceae > Methylobacterium. The sequence continues at coordinate 213,238 of NZ_JAKSYE010000085.1, read as the reverse complement.
AGCGCTTGGCCGGAAACCCAAGGCTGGCCATGCCTTACCGCACCCTCGACGGGCTGGGGTCAAAGCGGCGGGACGAGATCACGTCCGATGCCGCACGCTTTCTCGCCGGCCCGGAAATGCGCGCGACACCGCCGTGATTCTCACCAGGGTTGCCAGACACCGAGGGTGACGTAGGGGCTTCCCCCGCCGTCGGTCTCTGTCTGGTAGCCGAGGGATGCGCGGAAGCTCACGTCGCCGATACGAAAGTCGGTGGCGTGGACGCCGATCCCGAGCTTGGAATAGCCGGTCCCATCCACGTAGAGGGCAGCCTCCGGGCCGAGATAGGCACCGAACACGTCGTAACCCCAGGCAAGGCGGATCCAGGCGCTCTGGCGCGTGGAGCCGAGGATCGCGGTGGCGGTCAGGAGAGTTTTCTCAGTAGGCCGTGCCCACACTTCCCCGTGCAACCTGAGACCGTAGCGGACGGGCACGACCAGTGTGCCAAGGACGCTCTGCTCCACCTCGATGCTTGCTTCAGGCCCCGCAAAAGCGGCGACGACGCCCCATTCATCGAACCATTGGTATCCGGCGAGGACCGCTCCGAGGGCCGTCAGGCGGGTCTGGCTCGTGGAGATGCCCCGTATCGACGGGCCGCGCTCGACCCTCGCGCCGCCGCCGCCACTGGCCAGGATGGCGAAACCGTCCCGATCACGCCCGTCAAACGCGATCTTCGCGCCACCCGTGACGAAGGACGACGCTCCGGCATCGAGGCTGCCGAAGATCAATGCCGAGACGGAGCCCTCTTCCGCTCGCGCCGGGCCGAAGACGAGGCCAAAGCAGAGTGTGACACAGCACATAAGTGTCGGACGACCCGAAGGAAGTGATCCGATCGTCGATTTCGCCGGTCCTCCCACGTCCATTCATGCCCCGGCCTGCCGAAGAACGAGTGTACGGACTCATATGGGAAGTTGTACTGTCGAGTCGAGATGAGACTGTGGTTTGTGTGTAAAGACGGTCTGGTTGTATCGGTATAGGCCCGAAGTCTCGCCATGTACCGATATCGTGATACTTCAAGATGTAAGGGTCTAACCTGAAATGGGCGGTGGAGATGGCGCAGTGCCCGGCGTGGTCGAACGTTGTTCGCGACGGTGGACCCGCCATGCCGCATGGAGGTCCGCGCTGATTCGGTTGGCGTCGCGCGGTGACTAGGATAGAGCCCGCGGCAGGACCGTCGCCAAAGGCCGAGTTTTCTTGTCACCAGCTGCTCGAACGTCCGAAGTTCTCACGGTGCTCGCGGCACAGGAGACGGATCGCTTGACCATCGGCGACATCGTCGCGGTGCTCAAGGACCGTGCCTTCGCCCTGCTCATCGTCATCCTCGGCCTGCCGAACTGCCTGCCGATGCCGCCGCCGATACCGCTCGTCTGCGGCTTGCTGCTGTTGCTCGTCGCGGTCCAGATCACGGCGGGAATGTCGTCGCCGTGGCTGCCCCGCGCCCTCCTGCGCCGGTCCATCGCCCGCAGCGACGTGGAGCGGGCCGCCAAGCGCGCGGTGCCGCTGCTTCGCCGTCTGGAACGCTGGTCGCGTCCGCGCATGAGCCTGTTCGAGACCGGGATCGGCCTGCGGACGGTGGGGCTGATCCTCCTCACCCTGTCCCTGGCCCTCGTCGTGGCGGCGCCCCTGGTAGGACAGATCCCCCTCGGCCTCGCGATCTGCCTCGTCGGTCTCGGCCTCGTCGAGCGCGATGGTCTGCTCGTGGTCATGGGGCTCGGCGTCGGTGTCATCGGCGTGCTTCTGAACGCCGGCTTCATCTACGCCATCGTCTCGGGCCTCATGAGCCTGTTCAGAGTGTAGCCTCTCAGGCTTCGAGGTGGCGCGGCCTGAACAGGCGCCAGACGAGGCCGCCCCTCGGTCCGAACAGGAGCGAGACGACGTAGAGGCTTCCCGCCGCCAGCACGATCGCAGGCCCCGTGGGCAGGTCGGCGCGATACGAAGCGGTGAGTCCGGCAAAGCTCGACACCATTGCCACCACCATCGCCATGGGGATCAGTCCCGACAGATCTGCCGCCCAGAACCGCGCGGTGATCGCCGGCAGCAGCATCAGTCCCACCGCAAGCAGCGTCCCGAGGGCCTGGAAGCCTCCCACGAGGTTCATCACCACGAGGCCGAGGAAGGCGTAATGCACCGGCCCGCCGGCACGGCTCACCGTGCGCAGGAACAGCGGGTCGACACATTCCATCACGAGGGGGCGATAGAGCGCGGCGAGGGCGAACAGCGTCACCGTGGCGATTCCGCCGAGGAGCATCAGCGCCGGGTCGTCGAGGGCCAGCACCGTCCCGAACAGGATGTGCAGGAGATCGATCTGGGAGCCGCGCAGGGACACGAGCAGCACGCCGGCCGCCAGCGAGATCAGGTAGAAGGCGGCGAGACTCGCATCCTCCTTGATTGAGGTCGTGCGGGTGACGATGCCGGCGAGTAGCGCCACGAACAGTCCGGCGGCGAGCCCGCCGATGGTCATGGCCGGCAGCGACAGTCCGGCGACCAGGAAACCGATTGCGGCGCCGGGCAGGATCGCGTGGCTCATGGCGTCGCTCATCAGGCTCATGCGCCGGAGCATGAGGAAGACTCCCACCGGCGGGGCCGAGAGCGAGAGGGCGAAGCAGCCGGCCAGCGCCCGGCGCATGAAGCCGAACTCGATGAAGGGCCCGAACAGGAGATCGATCACGCGGCGTGTCCGTGGTCGTGACGATGGTCGTGGGTGTGACCATGGGCATGGTCATGACCGTGATCGTGCCGATCCCCTCCGTCGGAAGGGGGCGGTGCATGATGATGACCATCGCCGCGCCCGCAGATGGCGGCGTCCTCGTCCCAGGCCTCGGACAGGGCCTGGGCACGCGCGAGATTCTCCCGGGTCAGCACCGTCCCCGTGTCGCCCCAGGCCACCGGCTCGCGGGCCAGAAGCAGCGTCGTCGGGAAATGCGCCTTGACCTGATGCAGGTCGTGAAGGGCGGCGACGATGGTGCGGCCCTCCCCGTGCCAACCGCGGATCAGGGCGATCAGGTCGGCGGTGGTGCGTCCGTCGATCCCGGTGAACGGCTCGTCGAGGAGGATGATGCGGGCGTCCTGCACGATGAGGCGCGCGAACAGGGCGCGCTGGAACTGGCCGCCCGACAGGGTGCCGATCAGCCGGTCCTCGAAACCGAGGAGACCGACCGCGGAGAGAGCACGGACCAGCGTCCGGCGATCGGGGAGCGCGCTGCGCCAGAAGCCGAGGCGGCGCCAGCGGCCCATCGCCACGAGGTCGAGGACGCTCAGGGGAAAGCTGCGGTCGATCTCGCCGGCCTGGGGCAGGTAGGCGATGGTATCGGCGCCGCCGGGCCGGTCGATCCGGCCGTCGAGGCAACGGATCTCTCCGATGATCCCCTTCAGCAGCGTCGATTTGCCGGCGCCGTTGGGGCCGACGAGGGCCATGAGGGCTCCGGCGGGGATCGTCCCGTCGAGATGGTGAACGGCGGGATGTCGGTCGTAGCCGAGCGTCAATCCACGCAAGGCGATGGCGCCGGGCTGAACGGGGGCATCCCCGATGAGGGCATGTGTCATCGTTATCCCATGGCCCAGAGGATCGCCCCCCAGACCAGCCCGGACAGGATGGCGGCGATGATCAGCCGCGAGGCGGCGCCGGCCTGGAACAGGGAGCGACGGGGGGAGGGTTTGATCTGGGGAGGACGCGTCACAGCGGTTCGGGTACCAGGAAGGGGCGGATTTGTCCGAACGGGAGCGGCGAACTATCTCTGGTGCTGATACACTGTAACATCGCATCAGTTCAACGTGCCGGACCACATCGACCGGCGATCAGGGGAGGATGGCGTGCACGACCATAGTGCCGTCCACGATCACGGCGCCTGCTGTGGCAACGCCACGGATGCGCTCGCACGCGCGGAGCGTCTCTGCGCCGACCGCGATCTACAGTTCACGCGGCTGCGGCGGGACGTCCTCGAAGCGGTGGCAACCGAGTCCAAGCCGCTGGGCGCCTACGACATCGCGGAGCGGCTGAGCGGTCAGGGACGCCGGGTCGCCGCCGTCTCGGTCTACCGTGCCCTCGACTTCCTCACGGAGAACGGTCTCGTTCACCGCATTGCCAGCCGGAACGCGTTCGTTTCCTGCGGGCACCAGCATGGCGACGGAGTCGGCCTCGTCTTCCTGATCTGCCGTACATGCGGCAGCATCGACGAGACGACCTCGCCGGAGGTGGACGATCAGCTCGACAAAACCTTGGCGAAAGCCGGCTTCAAGCCGTCGAGCCGGATCCTCGAAGTGGAGGGTGAGTGCGGCGCCTGCCTCGGACACGAACCGAGCCCGTAGGCGAGTCGGTTCGCGAGGTTCAGCGCGCGTTGCGATAGGCCCGCCGCGAGGCGATGGTCTGGATCATGATCTGGAGGTCGAGCCAGACCGACCAGTTGTCGATGTAATGCAGGTCGTGGTTGACGCGCCGCTCCATGTCGAGATCGGTGAGGGTCTCGCCGCGCAGGCCGTTGACCTGAGCCCAGCCGGTGATGCCGGGCATCACGTTGTGGCGACGGGCATATTGCGCAATCCGCCGTTCGAAGCTGCGGTCATGGGCGAGGGCATGGGGCCGCGGACCCACCAGGGACATTTCCCCCAGAAGGACGTTGATGAGCTGGGGCAGCTCGTCGAGATTCGTCCGCCGCAGGATGGCGCCGATCCGGGTGATCCGCGAATCGTTGCGGGTCGCCTGCCGGAAGACGGCGTTCTGCTCGGTCTTCATGCTGCGGAACTTGAACACGCCGAAGGCCTGCTGGTTGAAGCCGTAGCGGCGCTGGCGGAAGAAGACCGGGCCCGGGCTGTCGAGCTTGATCAGCAGGGCAATGGACGCGAGGAGCGGCGCCAGCAGCACGAGCGCGATGGTGGACAGGACGACGTCGAGGCCGCGCTTCAGGGCGATTTCGCCAAAGGTGAGCGGCGGGCGGCCGATATTGATCCCCGACAACCGTCCCACCCGCGCGAGTTTGAGATCGGGAAAGCGGTCCATCACCGATCCGGGACGGAGGTGGAGTGCGGCCGGGACACGCAGGAACGCGTCGACGCAGCGCTCGATGTCGGCCGCATCCGTCCAGGGGACCAGGATGAAGACGTCGTCCGGCCGCAGGAATCGGACGACCGAGACCGCGAGGTCGAGGTCTTCCGACATCTGTGCCTGCCGCACCGACGCATCCTCCCGCGAATCCACGCGACGCAGGTAGCTGGTCCCGATGACCCGGAGATTCAGGGCCTGGGCATCGTTGTTGGCGTGGAAGCTGGCAATGTCCTCTTCGAAACCGACGAGGTGGATCCGACTGATCGATGGCGAGGCGGGGCTCGTCGTCCGCCGGACGAGGCCCAGAATGACGAGACGGGACAGGTACAGGGCCGGTAAGCCCGCGAGGAAGAAGCCGATCGCCACCGCGCGCGAGAAGTCGTTCGTGGTCTTGGTGGCGAAGCCGACGACGAGCACGATCCCCCATGCGGCGAGCCAGAGACTCGCCATGCGGCGGCGGTGAACGCCGCGGGTCAGCTGCGTCTCGATATTGTACTCCTCCCGGACGAGGTTGGTCAGGAGGACGAAGACGGCCACGAGGCCCGCCAGCTGGAAACTCCCGGTCATGCCCGTGGCGATCTGCTGGTCGAAGGCGAACTCGTAATAAATCGCCTCCACGAGGTAGGCGGTGACGATGATCGCAGCGAGGTCGGAGACGGCCAGAGCCGTGGACAGTCCGAAGCGGATCGCACCGCGCCACCGCCGCGGAAGGACGGCCGCCCAGGCGTCGCGTCGCGTGTCGCGCGCGGAGGGCAGGCTAGGGTAGATTTCGGGAAGACGTTGCTGGAACATCTGGGGCGCTGTGTACCGGAGTGAGACGTGGCCTGTGCCAGAATGGGACGTTGTCCCCCCTGGCCATCCTCATGCCTGTCCAAAGCGCAAACCTCGGACCCGCCGGTGCCGCCCAAATCTCTCCTCGATGCTGTCCGAAAGCTTGGCCGGCCACTATGGCGAAAGGCCTGGATTCGTTCCGTGACCTGCCGAGGGAGCTTTCATGCCGCGCGTGACGCTTTCAGGAACCCATCACCGGTACAACGCCGTTGCGGCCGTGGAAGACGGCGGCACATGGCGCATGGTCCTGCCATTTGCGGACGGATCGATCCGTGACGCGGCGCTCGTCGGCCCGGACCGCCTCGTCTGCCTGTCAGACGATGGAGAGATCTGTCTCATCGACTGGCGGCTCGACAGGGAGATCGCGCGGCAAGCGACCGGGACGGATCGCCTCCGTCGCATTTTCGTACCCGCCGATTGTGGATGGATCGTCCTGTACAACAACAAGCAGCCCCTCGACGATCAGCGTTATCTCCACCCCCTTCAGGTTCGACGTGCGACGGACCTCGCGATCATCGCTGAGGGAGACGGTCTGGAATGGACGGTTGGCCAGGACGGGGGGCGACTGGCGGGGGGCGGTGAGTTCTGTCCGCAACCCGGCGAGCCGACTGCCCTCACGATCCAGGGTGACCCGTTCCGGGATCCGTCCGGCCTATTGGCGTTCGTCGGGTTCGAATCCGGCCCGCCGGGATCGCGGTACGGTCTGTACCGGCTCGATCCTTCTGAGGGGACAGTGCGATGCGAGCCCATACCGGATGAGGCGAAGCCGTGGTGGTTCAGTCCGAGCGGCCGGTATGCCGTGACGCCCTCTTCCTCCGAGCCGATGGTCCATGACGGCTCCGTCGGCGCGCACTCGCCGCACCGGGACGCCGTCGCGGATGGACGGCGCCGTGTCGGACAGGCCCTCGAACTCTGGAGGACGACGCCCCTGGGCCTCGCTCGGACGATCGTGGCACGCATGACGCCCGAGCCCCCGCTGGTGATGCGGACTGTGGTTTGGGAGCCGAGCGAGACGGCGTTCTGGGTCCAGTATGGCCATTTCTGGGACAAGCGGGCCGAGTTTCAGCGGATCGGCCTGGACGGCTCGCTCTCGCCCGTCTTCGACTTCCAACGCTTCCACGGAACCAAGATTCTGGCGGATATCGCCGATGCGGCGCATGCCGAGCATGTGGAGATCCAGGCCTTTCCGGATGCCGTCCGCATCCAGCGAGACTGGTGCGCCAGCGACGTTCCGGTCCGATCGATCTCGCAGGACGAAGACGGGTTCCGGGCCTCGGTCTGGTCGGGCCCGAAAGAGGCCGCGGTCCGGCGCTTCATGGCGCGGTGGAACCGCCCCCACGTGGTGGTCGTCGAGGCGTTCTCACAGGCCGCTGTCGCCGAGGGTCTACGCCGTCTCACCCACGACATCCGCGAGCGATTGGCCGATCTGCTGCAGACCGACGTCCTGGAACTGTCCTTCGTGGTCGGCGGCCGGGCGATGACGGAAACGGCCTTCTTCGCACGCGTCTCCCGCGACCGTATCGCGGTCGTCCCGATGCTACGGGAACTCCTGACGACCTATCTCGACGTGCATCCGCGCGCCGTGGAAGCCAGGGGCTTGTATCGTCAGATCTGGGGACCGAAGGAAAGCCACGGCGCGCTCGCCGCGGCCATGCTGGCCCTGCTGCGCCTCGACCCGGACGCACACGACGTCTTTCGAGGCTATCTCGCCAGGCGGGATGGCGAGCATGAGACCTACACCACCAATGTGATGATGAAGACATACATCGCCGAGACCGGGTGGCGCGACCGAGCCATGATCGACTTCGGCGTCTATTTCGCGCTGATCCGGCACCGGGACGGTCTCATTAACTTGAATGGCGGTTTCCTAGAGGAATACGGCCTCCTCGATGCGGTCGAATCGATGATGAGCGCCGACGACTTCGCTGAGGCGATGCTGGGTGAACTCGACCGCTTCGTCGAGATCCCGGATATCGACTGCCGCTTTGGATGGAACGAACTGTATCTCGGCCTCAGGGCCGGCCTCCCCGACACGGCGTTCGGCCGGCGGGTGGTCGCTGCGCTCGCGGGGCGACGCGGCGACGTCATCGTGGCCGTTTGAGACTGCGCGAAACAGGGGACGGCCGGTATGCCGGCCTCGAAGCGTGGTGGCATCCCCGTCGGATGGTATGAACCGATGATGCCGCCGGATGGCGCGGGCGATCAGACCACCGCTTCGGAATGCCGCTCCGGCGACGAGTCGTCCTGTGTCTTGCTCAGGGTCTGAATCGGCTCAAAGCCCTCGAATTGCGGATGGCCGAGATAGAGTGGCTTCGTCGTCGGTGCGCGGCTATGCGCCTTGCGGAACTGCTCCGACCGGGTCCAGGCCTCGAACGCCGATTTGGAAGCCCAGACGGTATGCGACGCATACAGCACATGATCCTCGTAGGCCGGGCCGCGAAGCAGCTGAAATTCGACGAAGCCGTCCATCTCGCCGAGTTGACTGTCCCGCCCGAGCCAGACCTGTTCGAATTCTGTCGTTGCGTCAGGAACAACCTTGAAGCGATTCATAGCGATGAACATGGAGCACCTTCTTCGCAGGGCCGGGGGCGAGGGGCGGCCGGCCGTCCGCACGGCATTCTATGCCGCGACATACCGATTTGAAAATGATGGAAAACATATCATTATTCCGTATTGGAATGGAGCATTTACTGTCATAAATTGGGTGGAGATAAGCGCGATTCCGTTTCGTTATCGTCAGGCGGAATCGGGCTGTCCTTAGTTTGTGGCGGCAAGTTTACAGTCACTCTTGCCATCCTTGCCCGGTTTGTGGTCAAGCTGATTCCACCCACGTTGGATCCAGGGTTTCTCTCGTGATTCCTTGGCCGTTTCCAGAAATCCCTTCCCTCCACGGGCAGGCCGTCGAGACTGCGGCTTCACCGTCTTTTAACTTTCGAACGTACCAGATGCGGCATAATGATGATGACGCGTCGGTTGCGGAGATCAACACAACCGGCCACGACCGTATTGAGCACTGAAACGAGTGATGATGCCCAAGCAAACTACCGACGTCGACCGCCTGGTTGGGTTACGGATCACGGCCCTACGAAAGGCTCGTGGCCTCAGTCAGACTGCCCTCGGGACCGCCGTCGGAGTGACCTTCCAGCAAGTTCAGAAATACGAGAAGGGACAGAATCGGGTTGGCGCTGGCCGACTCCGTGAGATCTCCCGTCTCCTGGAAGTTCCGGTTTCGGCGTTCTTCGAGGAAGACGATGCGGGAGGGACACAATCCGAGGTGTTCGGCTTCCTGAGCGCGCATGGCGCGATCGAGTTGCTTCAGGCTTACGCTCTAATCGAAGACGACCAGCTTCGGCGTGACGTTCTCGCAATCGTACGGACCGCGGCGAAGATGGGAAAGCGCGCAGAAGCTTCCGCACCGGTCTGAACGGTTTTCAGTCATCCGATAAGGTGGAAGAAGCTTCCCGACACCCGGCCGCATCGGTGGCCGGCCATCCCCAGTGGAACGCCTTCCGCGTCCGTGACCATCGCGAGGGCGGCATTCTCGGCCGGAGACGGGGTCAACTCGCTGGCATAGTGGAACTCGTGCCCGACGAGGCGCGATCCGGCTCGCCCGAGGGGACCATCGCCGATGAGCCTTGCGACGCGGTAGCCGAGATGCAGGCGGCGTACCTTGTAGGAGGTCGCGACGGGGAGCAGGCCCGCCATTGCATGCGTGACGCCCGCCGCGTCTTCCAGCCCGAGTCCGAGAGTCATGTAGCCGCCGCACTCGCCATGGACGGGCTTGTGGTCGGCGAAGGTCCGGAGGCCGTTCAGGAACCGGTTGGCCGCCGCGAGTTTCCCGGCATGAAGCTCCGGATACCCGCCGGGCAGCCAGCAGGCGTCGCAGCTTTCCGGGGGCGCCTCGTCGGCGAGGGGAGAGAAGGCGACGAGTTCGGCGCCCGCTGCGCGCCAGCCCGCCTCCATATGCGGATAGAGAAACGAGAAGCCCTCATCCGAAGCGATGGCGATGCGCTGCCCCGGGGGAGGGGGCAGGACGGCATCCGATACGTCCGGCAGGCGGCCCGATGCGGCCGCGAGGATGGCGTCGAGGTCGAGGCCGGCTTCAGCGAGATCGGCGAGGCGGTCGAGTCTTGCGGCGAGATCGCCCGTCTCGCGAGCTTGGACCAAACCGAGATGACGCTCGGGTAAAGCGAGAGTCGCATCGCGCATGAGCACCCCGAGGACCGGAATGCCGATCCGCGCGAGGCCGGCCTCGACCAGACGCCGATGGCGGGCGCTGGCGACCTTGTTCAGGACGACGCCGGCGATGCGGATGCGCGGATCGTACCGCGCGCAGCCGAGTGCCACCGCAGCGGCCGATTGGGCGGCACCGGAGACATCCACGACGAGCAACACGGGCCAGCCGTAGCGCGCGGCGATGTCGGCATTGGCGCCGGTCCGGCCCTCGGTGGCGACAATGCCGTCGAACAAGCCCATGGAGCCCTCGGCGATCACGATGTCGGCATCGCGACCCGCCATCGCCGCCACCGAATCGAGCATGGCATCCGGCATGGCGAAACTGTCGAGGTTGACGCTGGGATAGCCCGTGGCAGCCTGATGAAAGGCCGGATCGATGTAATCCGGCCCGCATTTGGCGCCGCGCACGGCAAGGCCGCGCCGGGCGAGCGCCCGCATCAGCGCAAGCGTCACCGTGGTCTTGCCCGAACTCGACCGTGGAGCGGCGACGAGGAGGCCCGGCGGATGCGATGAGCGTGGCGTTGTCATGCCTCGGCTCCGGGGATCGGCCCACCCGTGGGACGGAAGCGCCGGTCGTAATCGGCGGAATAGAGCGCGCTTTCGCGGAACTCGCGGGCCGCGAGGGCCGGGCCGACGAGGATCAGTGCGGTGCGCTCGAGGCCGGCGGTGCGCACGGCCTCCGCGATGGTGGCGAGGGTACCGGTGATCACGCGCTCGTCCGGCCAAGTTGCGCGGAACACCACTGCGGCGGCGCAATCCGCCCCGTAGAACGGCACGAGCTCGGCCACCACGGTCTCGATGACGTGGATGGAGAGGTGCAGGGCCAGGGTCGCTCCGGTGGCGGCGAAGGCGGCGAGGGTCTCGTGCTCCGGCATGGCGCTGGCGCGGCCGGAGGTGCGGGTCAGGACCACCGACTGGGCGAGGCCCGGCACGGTGAGTTCGCGCCGGAGCAGGGCGGCGGCGGCGGCGAAGGCGGGCACGCCCGGCGTTACCGTGTAGGGAATGCCGATCCGGTCGAGCCGGCGGGTCTGTTCGGCCAGTGCGCTCCAGATCGAGAGGTCGCCCGAATGCAGCCGCGCCACGTCCTGCCCGGCCTCGTGCGCGGCGACGATCTCGGCCACGATCGCGTCGAGGTCGAGGGGCGCGGTATCGACGATGCGCGCATCGGCCGGGCACCAGGAGAGGATCTCGGGCGCCACCAGCGAGCCGGCATAGAGGCAGACCGGACAGCGCGCGATGAGATCGCGCCCGCGCACGGTGATGAGGTCGGCGGCCCCGGGGCCGGCGCCGATGAAATGAACGGTCATCCCGCCTGAGTGGCGAAATGCGCGGGAAGCGCAAGGGCGCATGTGACGGAACGGGAGGAGATCCGGGGGAGGAGCAGGGTCGCACCCTCGCCGGCGGCGGCCAGCGCCGCGGCCTCCGCCACCGAGCCCACCCCCCGGCTCGCCTCGATCCGCCCGGAGCGCGTTGGCACGCCGCAATCGACGGCGATCATCTCGGCGGGTGCCATTCCGATGGGGACGAGGCCGAACGCGGCGGCGGCCCCGACGATCGACGGCTCGGTCGCGCGGTCTTCGGCGGTGGCGATCGCGCCGAGCCGGTTCGGCGCATGACCGCTCTCGGCGAGCGCGCGGTGGACCAGGGCGACGATCTCGTCGGACGTGACCCCGTGCCGGAACCCGATCCCGGCAACGGGCGGCCGCGTGTCGGAACCGTCGCGATGCGGAGGCGCCATGTGCATTCCCTCGCCCTGCTTGCGGGGAGAGGGGAGGATAAGCCGCACCGCTGCCATTACGGCTTCGTCCAGACCCACTGCGTCACCGGCATTGCGGCGCGCCAGCCGTGGAGATGGCCGACCGGGTCTGCATGGGCGACCGACAGCCGTTTCAACTGTCCACCGAGACGGGCAAAGGCTCCGAGCAGAACCGCCTCGCCCTCCAGGGTGACGACGTTGGCGACCAGCCGGCCCCCCGGTCTCAGGGCGTCGATGGCGCGGTCGAGCACGCCGGTGGCCGAGACGCCGCCACCGATGAAGATTGCGTCGGGCGGTTCCAATCCGTCGAGGGCGGCGGGCGCCTCGCCTTCCACCACGCGCAGGTCGGGCACGCCGAGACGGGCAGCGTTGCGGGCGATCCGCGCCGCCCGCGCCGGGTTCGCCTCGATGGCAAGCGAACGCAGACTGGACCCGCGCAGCATCCACTCGATGGAGATGGAGCCGGCTCCCGCGCCGATGTCCCAGAGACGCTGGCCGGCGCGCGGCCGCAGGGCGGCGAGGGTCACGGCGCGGATATCGGCCTTGGTGAGCTGGCCGTCATTCTCGAACCAGGCATCGTCGAGGCCGGGGCTCAGGGAGACGACGCGCGCGTCCCCATCGGCGACGACCTCCACCGCCAGGGTGCTGAGCGGATCGATGCCGGTAAGGGCGAAGGCGTCGGCCCGTGCCTCGTGCCGCCCTTCGCGCGGGCCGCCCATGGCCTCCAGAACCACGAGGCGCGACGAGCCGAAACCGCGCTCCGTCAGCAAGGCGGCGACGGCCTCCGGCGTCGTCCCGTCCCATGTCAGGACGAGAAGGCGCGCGCCAGGCTGGAGATGCGGCACGATCCTCTCCAGGGCCCGACCGTGCAGGGTGAGGCAGGTGCTCTCGGCGAGCGGCCAGCCAAGGCGCGCCGCCGCGAGACTGAAGGCGGAGGGTTGCGGGAAGACCCGCATCTCCGAGGCCGGCAGCAGCCGCGCGATCTCGGCGCCGACGCCGTAATGGGATGGGTCGCCGGTGGCGAGGATGCAGGTCGACCGCCCACGCCGGGCGAGGAGGCCGGAATAGGCATCGGAGATCGGGCGCGGCCAGACCCGCGTCTCGGCCTTCAGCGGTGCGCCGAGGGCGAAATGGCGACTACCGCCATACACGACCTCCGCCGCGTCGAGCGCGGCGGCGGCGGCGGAGCTCAGGCCCGCGCGGCCGTCCTCGCCGATCCCGACGATGGTGAGCCAGGGGGCGGTGCTCGACATGGGCGCGGCGCTCATGGACAAGCCTGCCGGATAAGGAGACGGCGACGATGCGGGTATTGATCCTCGGCGGCACCAGCGAGGCGAGCACCCTGGTGAAGGGACTTGATCCGAGGATCGACGCCACCCTCTCGCTCGCCGGCCGCACCAGCGTACCGAAGCGCGAACCGGTCCCCACCCGCATCGGCGGCTTCGGCGGGCCCGAGGGCCTCGCCGCCTGGATCGCCGAGAATCGGATCGAGGTGGTGATCGATGCCACGCATCCGTTCGCGGCGCGGATCGGCCGCAACGCGGCGCTCGCCTGCGCGGGGACCGGTGTGGCGCTCCTCGCCATCCGCCGCCCGGCCTGGGAGCGGAGGCAGGGAGATCGCTGGACCGAGGTCGAGACCATGGCGGAGGCCGCCCTCGCCCTCGGCGAGACGCCCCGTCGGGTGTTCCTGACGATCGGCCGGCTTGAGGTCGGCGCCTTCGCGCATTCTCCGCAGCACGATTACGTGGTCCGCGCCATCGAGCCCATCGGCGATGCCCTGCCGGTGCCGCGCTTCACCGAGATCGCCGCGCGCGGCCCGTTCGACGAGGCCGCCGAGGCGGCCTTCCTCGCCGAGCGGCGAATCGAGATCCTGGTTACCAAGAATTCCGGCGGTCCCGCCACCTACGGCAAGATCGCCGCCGCCCGCGCCCTCGGTCTGCCGGTGGTGATCGTGCGCCCGCCCGATAAGCCCGACGTGGACAGTGTGCCGGATGCCGAGGGCGCGCTGGCGTGGCTGCAGGAGCGCCTTGACGGCTGAGCGGCCCTCGTCACGGATTTCCTTCCCTCCTCCGTGGGGGAAGGTGGCCCGCGAAGCGGTTCGGGAGAGGGGAGCGCCGGTTCCGGAGAGGTCGCCCCCTCTCCTGCCTGCTCCGCAGGCACCCTCCCCCGCAGGGGGGTGAGGGTTCGAGACGATCCGACCGTCCGCCCTCACGCCGGCACGCTGCGCGGTGTGTAGACGAAGGGCGTCGCATCACCGCGCGGGATCAGCCGGGTGCTCGACGCACAGATGATGACCATCGTTGCCATGTCGGCCTTGGTCTCACGTGCCTGCGCCAGGGTGAGCACGCGGATCGCTTCGTCCGGCCGCGTCACCGCGCGGGCGAAGATGACCGGCGTCTCGGGCGGGCGGTGCTCCGCCGCCAGACCGAGGGCCGCGCCGAGCTGCCAGGGTCGGGCCGAGGAGATCGGGTTGTACAGCGAGATCACGAAATCCGCTCGCAGGACGGCCTCCAGCCGGGCTGTGATGACCTCCCAGGGCTTCAAGTTGTCGGACAGGGACATCGCGCAGAAATCGCCCCCCAGCGGCGCGCCGAGGCGGGCGGCGGCCGCCAGCATCGCCGTGATACCGGGCTCGACGGTGATGGCGAGATGTCGCCATTCCGGCTCGCCGGTCTCCACCGCCTCGAAGATCGCCGCCGCCATGGCGAAGACCCCCGGATCGCCGCCGGACACCACGGCGACCCGTCGGCCGGAGGCGGCAAGCCGGAGGGCATGGCCGGCGCGATCGATCTCGACCCGGTTGTCGGTGGCGTGTTTCGTCAGCCCCGGACGGTCGGGAACGCGGGCGACGTAGGGAATGTAGCCGATGAGGTCCTGGGCCTGCGCCAGGGCCTCGCTCGCCGCCTGGGTGAGGAGACGCGGATCGCCCGGCCCGAGGCCGACGACCGTGACGGAGCCGGTCACGGGCGCCGTCCCTCTCCGGGCACCAGGACCATGGAGAAATAAGGGGCGTCGTCGTCCGGCTTGTCGGCCAGCGCGATCACCTTCTCGCCGGCCATCGTCCCGCGTTCGACATAGACGGCGCGGTCGAGAAGGCCGGTCTCGGCCAGGGCCTTGCGCACCTTCGGCAGGTGGCGGCCGAGCTTCATGATGACGGCGGCGTCGGTGATGCGCAGGCGCTCCACCAGGGCGTCATGGCCGAGTGTCGCCGGCAGGATGGTCAGTACGTCGTCGCCCCAGGTGATCGGGGTGCCGGCCCTGGTCCAGCAGCCGGACATGCCGGTGACGCCGGGCACCACTTCCACCGGGAAACGGTCCTTCAGGCGCCGCCACAGATGCATGAACGAGCCATAGAAGAACGGATCGCCCTCGGACAGGATCGCCACGTCGCGCCCGGCCCCGAGATGGTCGGCAATCCGCGTTGCCGCATCGTCGTAGAAGGAGGCCAGAGCGGAGACGTACTCGCCATGCTCGGGCGGAAGCTCGGTGGTGTAGGGGTAGACCAGCGGCATCTCGCGAACCGGGTCACGCATCACCGCGTCGGCGATGGTGCGGGAATTGCCCCGCCGGCCCTTCTTGCAGAAATGGACCAGCACCGGCGCCTCGGCGAGGACCTTCATGGCGCGGACGGTGAGATAATCCGGGTCGCCCGGCCCCATGCCGACGCCATAGAGCGTACCGGTGGTGACCGTGCGCGGGATCTCGCCGAAATCCGCCGGCTCTGCGGGGGGAAGCCGCTCGCTCGAATCCATCACTCGATCTCGTTGGCGAGGGCATTGATCGCGGATGCCGTCATGGCGCTGCCGCCACGCCGGCCGTGAACGACGATGAAGGGCACCCGGCCGTCGCGGGCGAGGGCCTCCTTCGATTCGGCGGCACCCACGAATCCCACCGGGATGCCGATGACCGCAGCCGGCGGGGCGACACCCTCATCCAACAGTTCGAGCAGACGGAACAGGGCGGTCGGCGCGTTGCCGACGGCGACGATGCTGCCGGGAAGATGCTCGCGCCACAGTTCCATGGCGGCGGCCGTGCGGGTGGTGCCCATTTCGGCGGCGAGGCCGGGCACGCGCGGATCGGTGAGGGTGCAGATCACCCTGTTGTCGGCAGGAAGACGCGAGCGAGTGACGCCGTCGGCGACCATGCGCACGTCGCACAGGATCGGCGCGCCGGCCTTCAGGGCGGCTTCGCCGCTGGCGGCGAAATCCTCGGAGGCCTCGACGTCCTTCGGCAGGTCGGTCATGCCGCAGGCATGGATCATCCGCACGACGACGCGTTCGGCGGTGCCGGAGAAGCGGGCGAGGTCGGCCTCGGCGCGGATCATGGCGAAGGAGCGGGCGTAGATCGCCTGTCCGTCGCGCAGATAGTCGAGGCGCGAACTCATGTGGGTGTCCTGAAAGCGTGGGCGAGAGTGTCGGGATAGGCCGGATCGGCCCTCCTTACCCGCTCCAGCGCCGCGTCGAAAGTGAGGAGCGTCGCCGGCAATGCATCGGGCCGGCCGCCGAGGACGACGCCATAGAGACCATCGCGCCCGACGAGGGTGAGCGACGCGGCGGCGGGATGGGCGCATCCCTTGGCGCATCCGGAGACATGGGCCGACATGCCCCGTGCCGCGAAGGCTTCGAAGGCGTCGGCCAGCCGCGCCGCGTCCACAAGCGTCGCCGTCGAGCCGGAGGCGCAGGCCGGCGCTCCCGGGCAGGCGGCAACGGCCCGCCTCGGATCGTGGGCTTCCGTCAGGAAGCCTGCCGCCGCGAGACTGGTTCGCACCGCCTCTGCCGCCGCCACGTCGGGGGCGACGAGGAGAAACCCCCGCGTGGGCGAGAGCCGTAGGGGCTCCCCGCCGAGGCACTCGGCCGCGTCGGCGAGGGATTCCAGGGCGTCCGCCGTGCAGCGGCCGAAGGGCGCGTCGACCAGGAGGGCGATGGACGTGTGGTCGCTCGGGCGTGGTGCGCCGCGGGGCTCTCCCTCTCGGAGAGGGGACCCGTGCTGCCTGCGCGTAGCGAGAAGACGTGAGTCGAGGGGAAGGAGGCCAGGGCGTGGGAGCGATGCGCCGGCCGGGGCTGTTGCGGGGCGCAGGCCCAGGCCGAGCACCAGCCCGCCCCTGTCCCCTGAGGATAGGTCCCGCATCCGGCGCTGCCCGCTCTCCGCGAGCCGGCGCAGGGCGGCGTCGAGGACAGTCCGCACGTCTTCGGCCGTGACGTGCCACCATGCCGCGTCGCCCGCCAGGTGCAACACCATGCCCTCCGCCGTGGCGACCACGTGACAATCGGGCTGCGCCGCGCCTAGGCAGGCGCCGGACTCCGCCGCCTCGACGGCGACCAGAGTCTTGGGCGGAAGCCATGGGATCGCCAGCCCGATCGCCTCGATTGCCCCGGCCAGGGATGGGATGTCGATGCGCGCCTCTTCGAGGCCGGCGAGCGGCGCGGTCAGGGTGAGCCGCTGCGGCCCGCCATCGCCACGCACGTCGCTGAGGGCTGCCCCGCTGAGGGCCTCCGCGAGGCCGCAGCGGGTCGCCTCGGTGACGCCCCTGACCTGCAGGTTCGCCCGGGCGGTGATGTCGATATGGCCGTTGCCGTGGCTGCGCGCGCCCTCCGCCACCGCCCGCGCCTGCGCAGGCGTGAGGATGCCGAGGGGCGGGTGCACGCGGGCGAGCAATCCATCGCCGGTCGGCATCGGCCGGGCCAGGCTCGGGCACCAGCCCCGGCGCGCGGGCTCCGGCGAGACGCGGCGCGGCGCGCTCATTCGGCGGCCTCCGGCATCAGCTCGTCGGCGGCCATGGCGTTGCGGCGGGTGGTCCAGAGGCCGCGCCGGCGCGCTTCGTCGAACCGTTCGAGGATGGCGCGGGCGGCATCGGGATTGGCCGCGCGCAAGGCATCGAACGTGTCGAGATCGGCGATCATCGCGCCGTAGAGACGGTCGAGATCGGCGTCGGAGATGGCGTTCGTGGCGGCGGCGAGGACGAAGACCGTGTCGATCCCCTGCGCCAGTTCCTGGACGCCGCGATAGCCATGGCGCAGCTGCGCCGCGATCCAGCGCGGGTTCGCGAGCTTGGCACGGATGAGGCGCGCCGCATCCTCGCGGGCGGTCCGCGCCTTGGGCTTCTCTGGGTCGGCGACGTCGAGGCTGTACAGCGCGGGCGCGCGGCCGCCGAGGGCGGCGGCGGCGGAGAACCCGCCCATGGCATCGGCCGCGGCGTCGCCGTCGAGGAGGTCGCGCTCGGCGACGTCGAAGGCGTGGACATAGGCGTCGGCCTGCGCGACGCGAGCGGCAAAGCCCGCATCGGCCCTGTCCTCGGTCCCGCCATAGGCATGCGAGGTGGCAACGAGATAGGCTTGGCCGAGATCGTCGCGGCTCTGCCAGGCTCCATCGAGGGCGAGTTCGCCGGCACCGGCGCCGTAGCGGCCGGGTGCCGCGCCGTAGACACGGTCGGGAGCCTCCCCCCGGCGTCGCGCGGCGGCGAGGGGATTCTCGTCGTCCTCCTCATCGCGCTCGGCGACGGCGGACGCCGCGCGGGCGAGGAGGGCGAGGGTCTCGGGAAAGGTGTCGCGGAACGCGCCCGAGACGCGCAGGGTAACGTCGATCCTCGGCCGGTCGAGGAGGGCGAGCGGCAGCACTTCGAATCCGGTGACACGAGTGGAGGCGTGGTCCCAGGTCGGGCGCACGCCCATGAGCGCGAGGGCATGGGCCACATCCTCGCCGCCGGTGCGCAGGGTCGGGGAGGCCCAGAGATCCATGACGATGCGGGCCGGATACTCGCCCTCGTCCTGCAGGTAGCGCCGCACCACCGCATCGGCGGCTTTCGCGCCGAGCAGGGTGGCGGCCCGCGTCGGCAGGCTGCGCGGATCCAGGGTGGTGAGGTTGCGCCCCGTGGGCATCACGTCGGTGCGGCCCCGCGAGGGCGAGCCGGCGGGGCCAGGGGGAACGAAGCGTCCGTCGAGGGCCGCAAGCAGCCCCTCGCGCTCGGCAGCCGCGCAGGCTTTCACAGGGTCCGGCGCATCGTCCGGTGCCGATCCGAACACATGGAGACCATCGCGGGTGGTCACCTCGCCGAGGTCGCACAGATGTGCGTCGAGGGCGGTGAGCGCGTCGGCCATGGGGGTGTCGGCGTCGATCCCGGCGCCGGAAAGCAGTCCGGCATCGGCCGCATCGTCGAGGATCGCGCGGGCGATGATCTCGGCCCGGCGGGGGTCGAGGACGCTGGCCGAGGAATACTCCTCCACGAGTTCGCGCAGCCGCGCGGCTTCCGGGGTCAAGCCGGCGCATTCGGTCTGGGGCGTCAGGTGGCCCAGCGCGATGCCGCCGAGCCGGCGCTTCACCGGGGCCGCCTCGCCGGGATCGTCGACGATGAACGGGTAGATCACGGGCAGATGCCCGATCGCCCGCGCCGGCCAGCAGTCCGGCGACAGGGCCACCGCCTTACCCGGCAGCCATTCGGTGGTGCCGTGGGTGCCGAGGTGGATCAGGGCGTCGAACCCCTCCCGCAATCCGAGATGGAAGGCGAGATAGGCGTGAGTCGGCGGCTCGTCGGGGTCGTGATACCCGGCCTTGCGGTCGGTCGCCCGGCCACGATCGGGCTGCAGGAAGACGGCGAGGCGCCCCCTCGTCCCATCACCGACCTCGGAACGAGGCCGTGGGGGGGAAGACGAGGCGGCCACGACCATCGCGAAGCGGAACGCCCCGTCGATGCAGACCGGGTCGGCCTCCGGCGCGCCCCAGCGTCGATGGAGCGTGTCGCGCTCGTCTGGCGACAGCGCCGCGAGCCAGCCGCGATAGGCCGCAAGCGGGACCACGAAGGTCGGCGCCTCCTTCGTCAGCGCGTGCATCAGAGCGTCCGGCTCGGGCAGCGAGCCCATTGAATAGCCGGCCTGCTGCAGCGTTTCCGCGATGGTTCCCGCGCTCGCCGGCGTGTCGAGTCCCACGGCGAAGCCGGCCCGGCCGCCTCGGGCGGGGTAGTCGGACAGGACCAGGGCGAGGCGGCGCATGGCGCGGGGCCGGTGTTTCAGCGCGATCCAGGCCGAGGCGCGGTCGGCAAGGGCCGCGATGCCGGCCGGGAAGGGCACGGCGCGACGCTCGCTGAACCCATCGAGCTCCGGTCCGTCCTCCTTGAACGAGATCGGAAAACCGGAAAGCCGTCCGTCGAATTCGGGCAACGCGACCTGCATGGCGAGATCGGCGGCATTCATGCCCCGTGCCGAGGCTTCCCATGCCTCCCGCGAAGCCCCGATCGTATAGGCCTGGAGGATGGGAGCGTCGGCTGCATCGAGGATGAAGCCGGCATCCTCGCGCGCCGAGAAGGCTGTCGCCGCGATGACGATGTCCGGGCTGCGCGCGGTGAGCGTCGCCCGCACGGCATCGAGGGCGGACGGGTCCTTGAGGCTCGCGAGTGCGAGGGTAACGGCTCCGATCCCGCGCTCGCCCAGGGCGGCGATGAGGTCGGCCACGGGGCGGGTGTCGCCGCCGAGCACGGCCGAGCGATAGACCAGGATGAGGGCGAGGGGGCGGTCCGGCCCGGCGGCGGCGAGGGCGATTTCGTGCGGAAGCGGTCCGCAGCCGGGGCACCAGGCAAAGCCGCGCGGCAGGGCGACCGGCGGCAGGGCTTCGACCGCATGCCCGATCTCGCGGGAGAGGCGCCGGATCATCCGGCGCAGGTTGTCGGATCCGCCGGCACGGCAATAGCCCTCCAGCGTCTCCGCCAGGTCGGGCGCCACCGTCGAGAAGGCGGTGAGTCGGGGATCGGGTTTGTCGCAGCCTGGAATCACGGCAAGCTTCACGCTGTTCGCGCGGGCCGCGGCGGCGGCGCGTTCGATGCCGTAGCGCCAATAATCGAGGCCGCCGAGACAGCGGATGACCACGAACTTCGAGCGCGCGATGACGCCGTCCACGTAGAGATCGACGGACATCGGATGGCGCAGTCGCGCCAGCTTGGCGAGGCGCAGCGTCGGGACGTCGCCTGCCGCCGGGTCCAGCGCCGCCGCTTCCCTCTCGGCCGCATGCGCGCCGGCCATACCGGAGAGGTCGGAATCGGTGAAGGACAGGAACACGATGTCGCCGGGCGCCTGGCCCAGATCGATGGCGGCCTCGCCTTCGTCGAGGGAGACCGTGTCGACGCGGATCAGATGCATGGGCGGCGTGCCGTCATGGCTGTGCCTTGAAGGGCGACCGCCCGGTTTCGGCGCTTCGGCCGCCGCGCCGGCGCCACAGCGCGCGAAGGAGGAGCAGGCCGACCAGCACCAGCGGAAGCCACGGCAGGCCGGCGACGACGAAGCGCAAGGCCGATCCGGCGCTCGTACCGAAGGTCTGGCCCGCCTGGTCCCATGCCTCCTCCACGGGGGCGAGGGGCCCGGCACGCGCTTCGTCGGAACGCAGGGCGACGGAGACGAGCTCCGTGTCGACGCGCTGGTTCAAGCCGCGCTGCTTGGCGTCGGCTTCCTCGATCTGGGATTGAACCTGCGCCAATTCCTGCGCGATGCGGATCAGATCCTCCACCCGAGGGTCCGGCCGTGCGGCGATCGCGTCGAGGCGGGTCCGATAGGCGGTGAGCTGGGCCAAGCGCCGGCCGCCGTCCTCGATGGCATCGGTGAGATCGTCGGCGCGCGTCGACTGGCTCCGGAGCACGACCTCGCCCGCCGCCTCGCCGGGGAGGGGAGCCGTGACGAAGGCCATGAAAGGCACGACGGAATCGTGAGGCAGCCGGACCTGGATCTGCGCCTGCGGGCGGCCCGAAGGCCTCTGGCCGTCGTCGATCGACGCGGCGACGAGGATGCACTTCAGGGCCGCCTCGTTCAGGCAGCGGTCGCGCGCGGCTTCGAAATGCGCGGTCACCCGCTGGGGCGGCAATCCGATGGTCAAGTCGTGGGTATAGGCGAGCTTCACGTCGCTCGTCTGAGCCAGCGGACGGGCGACCGGATTGAGGCGGGCCATCGCCCGCCTGTCAGAGGCTTGAAACTCCTGCTTGGGCGGGCGTGAATCCGAGCAGCCACCGAGCGCCGCGAGAGCCGCCAGGCCGGACGCGGCCACGAGGCGGCGGCACCCGCGCGCCGGGATCCGCCGGACCGTCCGGGCCGCCAACGCGCTCACCCCGCCAGGGCGGTCGCCACCGCCCCCTGGTCGAAGCCCTTGAGGCCGATCACCACGAGTCGGCCGTCGCGGTTCTCGCTCGCCCGCCAGGGGCGGTCGTAATGATGGGCGATCCGGGCGCCGACGCCCTGGACCACGAGGCGCATCGGCTTGCCGGTGACCTCGGCGAAGCCCTTGATCCGCAGGACGCCGCTGGTCTCGGCGGCGCGGGCGACGCGAGCGGCGAGATCCTCGGCGCTCGCCGCGGCCGGCACGGGGATCGCGACGGAGTCGAAATCGTCGTGATCGTGGTCCTCGCCCTCGCCGTGATGGGAAGGGCGGGCGTCGAGATCGTCCTCGGCGGCGGCGCCGAGGCCGAGGATCACGCGCGGGTCCAGGCGACCGTGCTCGGATTCGACCATCTTCACCGCGCGAGGCAACTGGCGCTCGACCTCGGCGCGGACCTTGGCCTTGCCGACTTCGTCGAGGAGGTCGGCCTTGTTCATCACGACGAGGTCGGCGCAGAGGAGTTGGTCCTCGAACACCTCTTCGAGCGGGTTGTCGTGGTCGACGCTGGCATCATCGGCGCGCTGGGCGGCGAGGGCCTCCGGATCGTCGGCGAAGAAGCCGGCCGCTACGGCGGGGCCGTCGATCACCGCGATCACCCCGTCCACCGTCACCCGCGATCGGATCGCCGGCCAATGGAAAGCCTGGACCAGAGGCTTGGGCAACGCGAGGCCCGAGGTCTCGATGAGGATGTGCTCGGGCGGGTCCGTCCGGTCGAGGAGCTTGTTGAGGGCGGGGACGAAATCGTCGGCCACGGTGCAGCAGATGCAGCCGTTGGCAAGCTCCACGATGTCCTCGTCCTGGCAGCCCTCGATGCCGCAGGCGGCGAGGAACGACCCGTCGAAGCCGATATCGCCGAACTCGTTGACGATGATGGCGAGCCGCCGGCCGCCGGCATTCTCCACGAGGTGGCGCACCAGGGTCGTCTTACCCGCACCGAGGAAGCCGGTGACGATGGTGCAGGGGATCTTCTCGACGATGCTCATTCGGCTGCATCCGAAATTCTGTCCGCGCTGGGCGGAGGAAATGGGGGAATGCGGGCGACGACGCCTTTGCGGAACGCTTCCGGCCGCGCCTTCCAGGGCACGAGACCGTCCGGGGTCTCCGCATACAGGCCGATGCCCGCGAGGATGGTCTTGGCGGACTCGATCGGGTCGAGGTCGCCGTAGACGTAGGTCCAGCGACCCTCCGACGCCACCGCGACGGTGCAGGGACGCTTGCAGACCGAGAGGCAGTCGACGCTCTCGACCGCGACGCCGGCGGTGCCGGCTTCCGCCACCGCATCGCGCAGCGCCGAGACCAGGCGGGCCCCGGCGCGGGGCTCGGAGGTGTCGCCGGCCAAGCGGCAGGTGGCGCATACGTAGAGTACGACCTGGTGAGCGGCCTGGATGTCCTCGTCAGGCATCGGACATCGCCGGGCTCTTGCGCCCGACGCTGTTCCAGGCCCAGCCGAAGGCGAGGCCGATCACCGCCCAGAACACGAAGGCGATGCCGAGCGAACGCGCCGCGAACTGCGCCGCATAGCCCGGCGGCAGGGCGGAGGCGGTGTGGCTCGTCTCCGGTGCCCCGGCAAGATGCGGTGCGACGAGGAGCACGATCCCTCCCGCGATGGCGATGGGGGAGCGGCGGATCGCGATGAGGTAGAGCCCCATGGCGGTGGCGGCCGCGGTCATGATCCACCAGAACTGGCGTTCGGCGAGCGGGGCCGCCTCCATGCCGGGCAATTCCGGCGGGAGACCCAGGGCCGGGGCGAGGGCGACCGCGAGGAAGCCCGCGATGGCGAAGCGCAGGCCCGTCTCCGGGTTAGGCTCCCTTCCGCAGGCGATGAGTACCGCGCCCAGCAGCAGGGCATAGCCGACGCCGCCGACGAGGGTGGCGAGGGCGGTGAAGACCATGCGCGGCAGGCCTGGGCCGGGTTGCCAGGCCGGAGCGACCTCGCCGCCTTCGACGCTGTCGCTCTTGCCTCCGTGGTCGTGGCTCGAATGGACGGGCACGATGAGGGAAGCCGGCGAGGCGCCGCGCGGCATCCACTGTGCCGCGGGTGCCGTGGCCTCGCCGCTCTCGTAACGCTCGGCCGCGATGATCAGCGGCGAGGTGAGGGCGAGCTGCAAGCCCGTGGCGACGACAGCCGCGAGGAAGCCGGCGACCAGGGCCGCCGACACGAGTCGGATAATCATGAGTCTTGGATCCTGCCTGAGCGCGAGGCGGTCAGTGGCAGGGGAAATTCTGGGCGTGCCGGAAGTCGTGAGCCGCGTTGTGCAGCGCCATTGCCGGGGCGAAGCCCACCATGAACACGAGGCCGAGGCCGAGGAAGGCGGCCATGAGCACGGCGCCGAGACGCTCGTTGCTGCGGGTGCCGGTGAGGACGAGCGTGTTGGTCGTCATGATATCAAGTCTCCAGCCGCCCCGCCGGCGGCGTTCGAGGATCGAGCGGGAGGACGATGTCCCCTTCGGAAGGCAGGTCTCCTGGCTCGCGGGTCGTCCGGTCCTGCCGCCTTCCCGGATTGCTCCAGTGGCCGATGGCAGGCCCGTCTCCGCTCACAGTTGCGGGGGCAGCCGCGGTTTCAGGTGCCAGCCCTCACCGCATTCCCTTTTCACCCCGTCGCCGGGGCACCGTCCGAACCTCGCTTCTACGCGCTCGCGGGAGCGCTGACAACGCGCTGCCGCAGCGTTTTACCGCCTTTGACGGGGCAGGGCGTTTTCGCGCTAAAGGGAGACATGCGGCAGCCTTCCCCACGCTTGACCCTGGTCCTCGGCGGCGCGCGCTCGGGCAAGAGCCTGCACGCGGAGCGCCTGATCGAATCCTGCCCGGCGCCCTGGCTCTACCTCGCTACAGCGCAGGCCTGGGACGACGAGATGCGCGAGCGCATCGCCCTCCACCGGACGCGCCGTTCGGCCGGATGGACCACGCGGGACGTCCCGATCGATCTCCCCGAGGCCGTCGCCGCCTCGGACGGGCCTGTCCTGGTCGATTGCCTCACCCTGTGGCTCACCAACCTGATCCTGTCCGAGGCCGATATCGAGGCCGCGACCGTCGCCCTGATCGAGGCCTGCGACCGTGTGCCGGGGCCGGTAGTGCTGGTGGGCAACGAGGTTGGGCTCGGTATCGTGCCGGACAACGCGCTCGCCCGCCGCTTCCGCGATTCGGCGGGTCGCCTGCACCAGCGCCTCGCCGCGCGGGCCGAGCATGTGGTCTTCATGGTGGCGGGACTGCCGATGATCGTGAAACCCCAATCCGGAGCAGCCGCATGAGCGACCCAGACATCAGCGATCCGGAGGCCGACCGGCACCGCGAGAAGATGGAGAGGCGCAAGGCCGTCCAGGACGCCGAGGTGGCGGGCAAGACGATCGAGAAGGGGCTTCTCATCGTCAATACCGGCCCCGGCAAGGGCAAGACCACGGCCGGTCTCGGCCTCGCCCTGCGGGCGCTCGGCCATGGCTGGCGGGTCGGCGTGGTCCAGTTCATCAAGGGCGCCTGGGACACGGGCGAGAAGCACGCGCTGAAGGCCTTCGGCGACCGGATCGAGTGGCATACGCTCGGCGAGGGCTTCACCTGGGAGACGCAGGACAAGGCCCGCGACATCGCCGCCGCCGAGCACGCCTGGGCCAAGGCCGAGGAACTGATGGCCGACCCGACCATCCGCCTCGTCCTCCTCGACGAGCTCAACATCGCCCTGCGCTACGATTACCTGCCCGTGGACGCCGTGGTGGCGGCCTTCCGCGCACGCCGGCCCGATCTCCACGTCATCGTCACCGGCCGCAACGCCAAGCCGGCCCTCATCGCGGCAGCCGACCTCGTCACGGAGATGGGCAGCGTGAAGCACCATTTCTCGGCCGGCGTGAAGGCGCAGGAGGGAATAGAGTTCTGATGCGGACTGCCCACTTTTCGTTCGGTCTTCTTGCCATAATGGCGACGGCAGCCTCCGCCCAACCCGTGACGTCCTGGCCGGACACCTATCTCGGCCGCGTCGAGGCGCTGGCGGTGATGGAGGGGCTGAACGCGCGGCTCCTGGCGAGCCGAAGCGCTACGGCGACGCTGGAGGGCTGGTGTTCCGAGCACGGCATGGCGGAGGTCCCGCGACTCACGGCGACGCTGCTGAGGGGGGTGGAGAAGCCAGCGTCCCAGGAGACACGCCAGCGGCTCCAAGCCGGGCCGGAGACGCCGCTGAAATATCGCCGGGTGCGGCTCGCCTGTGGCGACCACGTCCTCTCGGAAGCCGACAATTGGTACGTGCCCGAGCGGCTGACGCCGGAGATGAACCGCCTGCTCGAGACCACGGACACACCGTTCGGCAGGGCGGTCCAGGCGCTGGGCACCACCCGCCAGACCCTCGGGGCAGACCGTCTCTGGCAGCCCCTGCCGCCCGGTTGGGACCAGGCCCCTCCGGCCGCATCCGTTTGCGGCGATCTCGCGATTCCCGATCGCCTGTTCAGCCATCGCGCCGTCCTGTTCACGGCGGAGCGAGTGCCGTTCTCGGAGGTGGTGGAAACCTACGGCTCTGCCATCCTCGATTTTTATCGGGCTGCGCGGCCTGCCGACCCCGCCTGCGGCGCGGCCCCGCCGTCGCGGCCCTGACGCGACCGTGCTAGGGCTCGCCGATGTTCCATCGGCACACCCGGCGAGACCTGATCGCATGACCGCCCGTGCCATCATGATCCAGGGCACCGGCTCGGATGTCGGCAAGTCGCTGATCGTGGCCGGCCTGTGCCGCGCCTTCACGCGGCGCGGCTTCGCCGTGAGGCCGTTCAAGCCACAGAACATGTCGAACAACGCTGCCGTCACCGCCGATGGCGGCGAGATCGGCCGAGCCCAGGCGCTGCAGGCGCGGGCCTGCCGCGCGGCGCTTTCCATCCATATGAACCCGGTGCTGCTGAAGCCCCAGAGCGAGACCGGCTCGCAGGTGGTAGTCCAGGGCCGGATGGTCGGTACGGCGAAGGCCAGGGATTACCAGTCGTGGAAACCACGCCTCCTGGCATCCGTGCTGGAGAGTTTTTCGCACCTGAAGGCTCAGGCCGATCTTGTGATCGTGGAAGGCGCCGGCTCGGCTTCCGAGGTCAACCTGCGCCGGGGCGACATCGCCAATATGGGCTTCGCACGGGCCACCGACACGCCCGTGATCCTGCTCGGAGACATCGACCGGGGCGGCGTCATCGCCAGCCTCGTCGGCACCAGGGCTGTGATCGACGCCGCGGATGCGGCGATGATCGCCGGGTTCATCGTCAACCGCTTCCGGGGCGACCCGAGCCTGTTCGCTGACGGCATGGCCATCGTGACGCAGCATACCGGATGGCCGGCGCTCGGACTCGTGCCACATTTCCCCCTTGCCGCCCGATTGCCGGCCGAAGACATGCTCGGTCTTGCCGGCTCCGCTTCCTCCGCTCGAACGCGGATCCGGATCGCGGTGCCGGTCCTGCCGCGCATCGCCAATTTCGACGACCTCGACCCGTTGCGGGCGGAGCCGGAGGTGGAGGTCGTGCTGGTCCGGCCCGGCGAGGCGATTCCGGGCGACGCCGCCCTCGTCCTGTTGCCGGGCTCGAAGACCACGATCGACGATCTCGACGCCCTGCGCCGCGAGGGCTGGGACGTGGACATCCAGGCCCATATCCGTCGCGGCGGCCATGTGCTCGGCCTCTGCGGCGGCTATCAGATGCTCGGCCGCACCTTGAGCGATCCGCACGGGATCGAGGGCGAACCGCGCAGCGTGGCCGGGCTCGGCCTGCTCGACGTGGAGACGGTGATGACACCGCTGAAGCGGCTCGAAGCGGTAAGAGGCCGGACGCTCGCCGACGACCTGCCGTTCAACGGCTACGAGATGCATGTCGGCGACACGGCCGGTCCGGACACGGCGACGCCGCTACTCCGCTTCGCCGACGGTCGGGCGGATGGGGCGGTCTCGAGCGACGGGCGGGTCAGCGGCACTTACGTCCACGGCCTCTTCTCCGACGACCGGCAGCGGGCCGCCTGGCTCGCGCGCCTGGGTGCGGCCTCGGACGGCCATTCCTACGAGAGCGGTGTCGAGCGCGTCCTCGACGAACTGGCGCGACACATCGAGGCCCATGTCGATTGCGACCGCCTGCTGGCGCTGGCGCGATAGCGGTTTTGCGGCGTAGGCTCGGCCCGTCAGGCCCCCGTTCGAGGGGCGAGCCCCGAGGAAACCGTCGATGACGCCGCCGCCCCCGCAGGTCGATGCGCGCCTCGCGCACGAGACGGTCAGGACCGTGACCCTGCGGCTGATGCCGCTCCTCGGGCTGATGTACCTGATCGCCTATATCGACCGGCAGAACATCTCCTTCGCCAAGCTCCAGATGGTCGGCGACCTGTCCTTGAGCGAGACCGCCTATGGGCTCGGGGCGTCGTTGTTCTTCCTCGGCTATTTCCTGTTCGAGGTTCCCGCCAACGTCATCCTGGAGCGCGTCGGCGCGAAGCGCTGGTTCGCCCGGATCATGCTGACCTGGGGCGTGATCACGATCCTGCTCGGGTTCACCCAGAACACCGCGATGTTCTACATCCTGCGGTTCCTCCTCGGTGTGGCGGAAGCGGGGTTCTTCCCCGGCGTGCTGTTCGCCCTCACCCTGTGGTTCCCGCAATCGCACCGGGCTCGCATGATCGGCTGGTTCATGATCGCGAGCGCGCTGGCCAACGCGGTCGGCGCGGCCATCGGCGGTGCCCTCCTCGACCTCGACGGTCTCCTCGGCCTCAAGGGCTGGCAATGGGTCTTCGTGGCGACGGGCATTCCGGCGCTGATCCTCGCCGTCGTGGTCCTGCGCATCCTACCCGACGGGCCGGAACAGGCGCCGTGGCTGTCTCGCGAGGCGCGCGACTGGCTCGCCCGCACCCTCGCCTTCGAACGCGAGACCGGGGGGCAGGTGGAGCACGGCAACCCCTTCGCCGCGCTCCTCGACCGACGGGTCTGGATGCTGGCCTCGGTCTACATCGCCTTCCCGCTTGCGGCCTATGGTCTGAGCTATTGGCTTCCCACCGTGGTGCGCAGCTTCGAGGTGTCGAACACCGTCAACGGCTTCATCAACATCATCCCCTGGCTGATCACGGCCGTCGCCCTGTGGTGGGTGCCGCGCCGGGCGGCCCGCTCGGGTGATCAGGTCTGGCACGTGGTGGTGCCGGGCCTCGTCGCGGCTCTCGCCCTGGTGCTCAGCGTGGTGCTGCCGGGGGCGGTGCTCAAATTCGCCTGCCTCTGCGTGGCGGCAGCGGGGGTGTTCTCGGCCCAGCCGGTATTCTGGTCCCTGCCGGCCACCTTCCTGAAGGGGGCGAGCGCCGCCGCCGGCATCGCCGCCATCAACTCGGTGGGCAATCTCGGCGGCTTCATTTCGCAGAACGCCGTGCCCTTCATCCGCGACCGCACCGGCAGCGACCTCGTACCGATGTTCTTCCTCGCCGCCTGCCTCGCCTGCGGAGCGAGCCTGATGTTCGTGGTGCTGTCCGCCCTGCGCCGGGACGCGGCGCGCCGGAGCATTGCCGCACCCGCCACCGCGCCCCGCTCGGCCTGACCCGTCAGGGCAGCCTATATTCGAGCGGCCCGCCATCCTTGACGCTGTCGAACATGACGAGGATCCGCTTGTCGCCCAGAACCGCGACACCTTCCGCTTTCGCGCCCTTCTGCGCCCCGGTGAGACGTCCGATCGGCTCGAGTTTCGCGTTGACGGAGGCACCGGCCGCGAACAGGCTGTAGGGCACATCGGTCTGCCCCTGCGCCGGCCCGGTGAGGACGAGGAGACGCCCATCCGGCAGGATCGCAAGGTCACGGATGCCGGCACCAAGTCCGACGGAGAGGGGGATCACCTGTGGGGCCGCCTTGAGCGGCTCGTGACCCTGCGCGAACAAGGCTCCCACATCCGCCTCGACGACGAAGGTCTTGCCGTCATGGGACGGCGCGCGCAGCCCGGCGAACAGCCGCATCCCGTCGACGGCGACGCCCTCGATGTTCAGTCCGTTGGGCGTCGCGTCGCCGTCATCGGTCTGAAGATCCTGGGTGTAGTAGGCGCTGACGGTCTGTGCCAGTCCGAGGGCGTCACCGAGGCGGTACGTGGTCTCCACTGCTCCCGGTCCCACCGGTTCGCCGCTCGCATCGACCCGGATGCGCGCCAGCACGAAGGTGGAGAGCTTGAACTTCGCCTTGCCGCGCGAGCAGCCATGCGAGCCGACCACGTAGAAGTAGGGAGCGGCATAGGCGACGCCCTCGCCGTCGAGATCGTCGAACTTGCCCTCGCCGCCCGAGCAGCTGTTCTTCGAAGGCGGGGTGCCCAGCGTGTTCGGGTTCGGTCCCCCGCCGACGAGGTCGATGTCGGCGCCGGGCGTGATCGTGTGCCCGTCGATGGTGATGAACTGCGCGCCGGTATTCTCGTCGTTGACCACCAGACAGCGGCGCTTGCCCTCTCTCGGCGGCATGCAGGCGATGCCACTGATGTCCTTGGCGGCCTTGCCGTCTTTGCCGTTGAGGCCGGACGTCACCCTGTAGGGAGGATCGACGGGCACGAGGTCGTGCATTGCCCCTCCCGCCGCGAGGGCGGGCGCGGCGGCTCCGTGAAGGAGCAGGATCGCCAGAAGACCAGTCCGTATCATCGCAGCCCGCCTCTTAGAATGCCAGTATTCGAAATTATAGAAAAACAACCTTGAGTATAGAGGCGCCGAGCGCGACACATCCGAACAGAAGCGCGCAGGCGATGCGATACAGGACCAGCGCCCGCTCGACATCCTGGGCGCCCGCCTCGGCCCGGCCATCGCCCATCCAGGCATCGTCCACGATCTCGGCGCCGTACATGCGCGGCCCCGCCAGCCTCAGGCCGAGCGCGCCTGCCATCGCCGCCTCGGGCCAGCCGGCATTGGGTGAACGATGCCGGCCGGCGTCGCGCCGGACGGCGCGGAACGCGCCCGCCGCGGAAGCGCCGGGATGGAGGAGGCAAGCCGCTACGATCAACCCCGCCGAGAGCCGCGAGGCCGGAAGGTTGACGAGATCGTCGAGGCGCGCCGAAGCCCAGCCATAGGCTTCGTGCCGGGGCGTGCGGTGGCCGATCATGCTGTCGGCGGTGTTGATCGCCTTGTAGAGCGCGCCTCCCGGCAGGCCACCGATCCCGATCCAGAATGCCGGGGCGACGATGCCGTCGGAGAAGTTCTCGGACAGGCTCTCGATGGCGGCGCGGCAGATACCGGCCTCGTCGAGGCTCTCCGGGTTGCGCCCGACGATCATCGAGACCTCGCGTCTCCCGCCCGCCAGCCCCTCGGCACGCAGGCCCATAGCGACGCGGGCCACATGGTCGTGGAGGCTGCGCTGTGCCGGAAGGCTCGCGCAGGCGAGGCCGAGCAAGATCACGGCAGGCAGATGACCGGCCGCGGCGGCGAGCGCCGTCGCCGCCATCGATACCGCCCCGACGACCGACAGAACGCTGAGAAGGCCGACGATGCCGGCAGCGCGGCGCCTCGCCTCGCTGCCCGTATTGAGCGTCCGGTCGAGCCCGCCGATCACCCGGCCGATCCAGGTGACAGGATGGCCCACCGCCCTGTAGAGCCGGTCCGGATAGCCAGCCGCCGCCTCGATCGCGAGGGCGAGACCCAGCACCACGAGCGTATCCGGCGGATGGGCAAGGGCGGTCCAGGTCATCTGTTCGGGATTCGGTTTCGGTGCGGCAGGGTGATGGGAGCGCGATGAGCGGGACGGAGGAGGCGGGCGAGCGGAGTCGGACCATCGCCCATGGGGGCGATCTCGATGCCGCTCAGGTGCTGTTCCCGCATTCCGAGCAGCCCTGGATCGACCTTTCCACCGGGATCAATCCGGTCCCGTATCCTTGTCCGCCGATGGAAGCCAGCGCGTTCCGGCGGCTTCCCTCGCGTGCCGACCTCCACGCTCTGCTCGCAGCCGCCGCCCGCGCCTATGGCGTCGCCGATCCGGACCAGGTGGTGGCGGCTCCCGGCACGCAGATCCTCATCGAGACGCTCCCTCGTCTGAGGCCCCATTCGCGGGTGGCCGTCATCGGCCCGACCTATGCCGAGCACGAGGCGGCCTGGCTTCGGGGCGGCCATGCGGTGACGATGGTGGGCGATCCGGCACAGGCCGGGGAGGTGGACGTCGTCGTAGTGGTCAACCCGAACAATCCCGATGGCCGGACCTGGGAGGCCTCCGCGCTCCTCGACCTCGCGGGACGGCTCGCCCGGCGCGGAGGCTGGCTCGTCGTGGACGAGGCCTTCATCGACCTGGAATCGGTCGAATCCCTCGCGCCGCGCGTGGAGCGGGGTCTGATCGTGCTGCGTTCTTTCGGAAAGACCTATGGCCTCGCCGGAATCCGCCTCGGCTTCGCCCTCACCGAACCGGCGCTCGCCCGGCGGATCGCGCAGGCGCTGGGGCCTTGGGCGGTGCCGGGGCCGGCGCTCGCCCTTGGCCGCTCGGCCCTGGCCGATACGCCCTGGCTCCGTGAGGCGGCGCTTGCCCGCCACGCCGATGCGCTGCGCCTCGATCGGCTGCTGGCCTGCCGGGGAGGGCGCGTTGTCGGCGGCACCTGCCTGTTCCGCACGGCCGCGTTCGATGACGCGCCGGACCTGTTCCGCCGCCTCGGCGAGGCCGGGATCTATGTCCGCCGGTTCGAGGCCATCCCGCACTGGCTGCGCTTCGGCTTGCCGGCCGACAAGGGCGAATGGTGCCGCCTGTCCCGCGTCCTCAAACCCGTCTGATCAGGCGGACTTCGTCCGCGACCGGTCGAAGATCGCCACGAGGAGGCCCCCGCCCGAGAGCAGGGCGCCGACCGCACAGACGCCGGGCCACCCTGCCATCAGGAAAGCCTGCGAGCCGGCGAAGGCCCCGAGCGCCCCGAACACGAACATCACCGTGAACAGCACGGTGTTGACCCGGCCCCTGGCGCCGGGAACGAGGGCGTAGGCCCGGGTCTGGTTGGCGATGAGCGCGCCGTTGAGGCCGATATCGATGAGGAGGACGCCGATGGCCACCGCCACCAGCGAGACCTCGCCCCCGAGCCACAGCACGAGGAACGAGGCGAGGACGAGGGTGCCCCCCGTGACGACCACCGGCCGGGCGCCCTTCCGGTCGGTGTAGCGCCCCGAGAGGGGGGCGACGAAGGCGCCGCAGACCCCGATCACCCCGAACAGGCCGGCGCCGGCGGCGGTGAGATCAAAGGGCGGGGCCTCGACCAGAAGCGCCAGCGTCGCCCAGAACGCGTTGAAGCTCGCGAACAGCAGGCCCTGCGAAAGGCTGGCGTTGCGCAGGATCGGCTGCGTCTTCACGAGGTGCAGGATCGACAGCATCAGCGCGCGGTAGCGCAACGGCTTGGTCTGCCTCGTCTTCGGCAGGGTCGCGGCCGCCACGGCCGCGATGACCAGGGCCACGACAGAAGCGGCGAAGAACACCGCGCGCCAGCCGAAATGCGCGCCCACGAAGCCGCTCACCGTCCGGGCGAGGAGGATGCCGGCGAGCAGCCCCGTCATCACCTGCCCGACCATCCGGCCGCGGCTCTCGTCCGGCGCGAGTTCGGCGGCGAAGGGGACCGCCTGCTGTGCGGCCGAGGAGAGGAACCCGATGAGGAGGCAGGCGATCGTCAGGAAGGCGAGGCTCGGCGCCAGGGCTGCGCCGAGGAGCGCGACGCTCAGGCCGAGCAGTTGCCCCACGATGAGCGTCCGTCTCGGCCACGCATCTCCGAGGGGCACGAGGCCGAGAATGCCCAGGCCGTAGCCCACCAGACATGCGGTGGGAACGAGGAGCGCGGCGCGCTCGCCGAACTCGCTCACCAGAACCGCGAGGAGGGGCTGGTTATAATAGATGTTTGCGACGGCGCCGCCGGCGATCAGGGTCAGGCCGAAGCGCGCCCTGGCGGTGAAACCGTGGCCGGAACCGGTATCGGGTTGCATGGTCACGCTCGTACCGGAAGGGTGCCGCCCGTCGCGCCGAGCCGATGAAAAAGCAATGATCTGTTCCTCATCCGATGGGGCGGGTCCGTGGGCGGCGGAATGGACGCGCTTCCGGTTAGGGGCGGCGGCGTGCGGGAGCAACCCGCGGGCGCGCGAAATGGTCCCACGTCCGAGGGCGGGCCGTGTTCGGCCACAGCCTTCCATCGGATGCGGCGATCCCCATATACGAACCGTTATGGGATAAAGACTTGGCACGTCCTTGGCACGTCTCCGTGACGAAGTCCCACTTGGCAGGAGCCAAGTCGTTCTGCCACACTCTGGACTGTCGAGACGAGTCGGTCTTCAAGTCCCGGGGGCAACACCGCGTATCGACAACGGAGTTTGCAATGCCGAATTACCGAGTCAGCTTCGCCAAGCAAATTCTCGGCGTGCCGTTCACGGTTGGATGCGTCGAGATTTCACGGGCGCGTGACCCTGGCCGGGCTCAACGCGCGGCGGAACTTCGTTTCGCGCGCCAGCACGGTGTCGAGGACTGGCGCGAGCGGGCCGATCGTGTCGCCATCGAGGCCGCTCAAGGCTGATACATCAGGGTATCACTCCCGTCAGCGGATGCCGGACGTCGGGAAACACGGTTTCTATTCGTCGCCCCATTCACCTGTCCGGCATCGACTGCGGCATGGTCCCGCGGTCAAGGCCCTGGCCCTCGGTCGCACCGCGACATAGACTGCGACGCGCAGGCGTTGCGTTCCGCAGGATCGGCATCTCGCGGAACCTGCGGCAGGGTCAAGGAGCAGGCGGCGAGCCATGGCGGCGATCTCGTTTTTCGGCGACCTGCTTCAGACCATCAGCGACCGTGGTCGCGATCTCATCGGAATCGGCCGCGGCGACCTCGCCTCCAAAGCCAACGCCCAGGAACTCATCAAGCTCTGCGAGGATCTGATCTCCCGGCGCGGCGAGGCGTCGGGTGTAGCCCTCGCCCGCCTGATCCTGGAGCGCTACGCCAGCCTCGCGCGGGCCGAACGGCTCGTCTTCCTGCAGGGGATCGCCACCGTCTTCGGTGCCGATCACGAGGTGGTGGACGATGCCATCGCCGCCTACCGCCGGGATCCGACCCGCGCCGCCCTCGGCGTGCTGCACGAGGCGGCCGAGCCACGCAGTCAGGAGCTCATCCGCCGGCTCAACCTCGCCCGCAACGGCACCCTCGCTTTGGTGCGGATGCGGGAGGACCTCTTCGTCCTGCGCAAGGATCTACGCGGGAACGAGGCCGACCCCGACCTCATCGATGCCGTCGACAGCCTCGACAGCGATTTCGAACATCTGTTCGCGTCGTGGTTCAACCGGGGATTCCTGGTGCTGCGCCACATCGACTGGACCACCCCGGCCCATATCCTCGAGAAGATCATCCGCTACGAGGCGGTGCACGAGATCGCGGGCTGGGACGAACTGCGCCGACGCATCGAACCCACCGACCGGCGCTGCTTCGCCTTCTTCCATCCGGCCTTGCAGGACGAGCCGCTGATCTTCGTCGAGGTGGCGCTCACGGGCGGCATCGCGCCGGCCATCGCGCCGATCCTTGCGCATGGGCGCGAGCCCCTGCCCACCCGGGCCGCCACAACCGCGATTTTCTACTCGATCTCGAACTGCCAGAAGGGCCTTGCCGGCGTCACGTTCGGCAATTTCCTGATCAAGCAGGTGGTGGAGGATCTCGCCCGCGAGATCCCGAGCCTCAAGACCTTCGTCACGCTCTCGCCGGTGCCCGGCTTCTCCGCCTGGCTCGACCGTGAGCGCCGCTCCGATTCGCCCCAGGGGCTGACCCGTGACGATATCGAGGCTCTGCGGGCCATCGACGAGCCGGGCTGGCACGCCGACAAGGCCAAGTCCGATGCGGTGAAGAAAGCCATGATCCCGGCGGCGGCCGCCTATTTCCTGCGGGCCAAGAACGAGCGCGGCAAGCCCCTCGACCCCGTGGCCCGCTTCCATCTCGGCAACGGCGCGCGCCTGGAGCGACTGAATTTCCTGGGCGATGTCTCGCCCAAGGGGCTCGCCCAGTCGCGTGGGTTGATGGTCAATTACCTTTACGATCTCTCGGCCATCGAAAAGAATCACGAGACCTATGCCAATCTCGGCACCGTGGCGGCGTCGAGCACCGTGAGCCGCGAACTGAGGTCCAACCTGCCGCCGATTCGCGCCGTCGCCCTGGCAGAGGCTTGATTTCGGGGCGTCGTCCGGCCACGGCTGTCCGTTCGATCACGGTTGGACGACGTCATGCGTAACCATCTCTTCGACCTCATCCGGGCGAGCCTGCCTGCCGATCCCGCCGCCCGGACCTTCCTCGAGACCGGCGACGGCGCGCGGATCACCTATGCCGAGATGCTCGACCGCTCGGCCGCCTATGCCTCCGCCCTCACGGCCCTCGGGGTGAAGACGGGCGACCGCGTGGCCGTCCAGGTCGAGAAGAGCGCCGAGGTCGTGTTCCTCTATCTCGGCGCCGTTCGCGCCGGCGCCGTCTTCCTGCCGCTCAACACTGCCTACACGGCCCCCGAGATCGCGTATTTCCTATCGGATGCCGAGCCGACCCTGTTCGTCTGCGATCCCGCCCGGCACGCCGCGCTTGAGGCGGTCGCCGCCGAGGCGAAAGTGCCGGCTCTGCGCACCCTCGATGGGGCGGGGCGCGGCAGCATGGCGGAAGCGGCAGACGCAGCCTGCACCGACTTCGCCGATGTCGAGCGCGGCCCCGACGATCTCGCGGCGATCCTCTACACCTCCGGCACCACCGGGCGCTCCAAGGGCGCCATGCTCAGCCACGACAACCTCGCCTCCAACGCCCTGACGTTGGTGAAGGCCTGGCGTTTCACGGCCGACGACGTGCTGATCCACGCTTTGCCGGTGTTCCACACCCACGGGCTGTTCGTGGCCACCAACATCGTACTGCTCGCCGGCGCCACCGCGATCTTCCTGCCGAAATTCGACCCGAAGCAGGTGCTTCCGCTCCTGGCGCGGGCCACGGCGATGATGGGCGTGCCGACCTTCTATACCCGGCTTCTGAGGGAGCCCGGTCTGAACCCGGAGGCGGTGGCAGCGATCCGCCTGTTCGTCTCCGGCTCGGCGCCGCTCCTCGCTGAGACGCACCGGGAGTGGCAGGCCCGCACCGGCCACGCCATCCTCGAACGCTACGGCATGACCGAGACCAACATGAACACTTCGAACCCCTATGACGGCGAGCGCATCGCCGGCACGGTGGGCCTACCGCTTCCGGGCGTGTCGCTCAGGGTGGTCGATCCCGAGACCGGCCGGGCGCTGTCCGCCGATGCGGTGGGGATGATCGAGGTGAAGGGGCCGAACGTGTTCCAGGGCTATTGGCGCATGCCCGAGAAGACGGCGGCCGAGTTCAAGGCGGACGGCTTCTTCATCACCGGCGATCTCGGCAAGGTCGACGAGCGCGGCTACGTCCATATCGTCGGGCGCGGCAAGGACCTCATCATCACCGGCGGCTACAACGTCTACCCGAAGGAAGTGGAGAACGAGATCGACGTGCTGCCGGGCGTGATCGAATCCGCCGTGATCGGTCTCGCCCATCCCGATTTCGGCGAGGGCGTCACGGCCATCGTCGTCGCCCGCCCGGATGCGCCGGGGGAGCGGGAGATTCTGAGCATCCTCGAGGGGCGGCTCGCCCGATTCAAATGCCCCAAGCGCATCCTCTTCGCCGACGAGTTGCCGCGCAACGCCATGGGCAAGGTGCAGAAGAACCTCCTGCGCGAGGAACATGCCGGGCTCTATCGGGCCTGACGGCCGGGGCGACGGAACGCTTCGGCGGGACGGCGGTTTTCGTCATCGAACGGCCAAGCTCGCGCCGTCTCCCTTCCGGTTGCCGTCATGCCTTCGTCTCAGCGTCACCATCCCGAGCCCGGAGAATCGGGCTCTTCCCAGTCCCTGACCTGGACCCTTGCCATGGGGGCGGCCCTCCTCGCCCTGTCGCTGGCGCCCCGGTCGCGCCGCCGGCCGCAGGACGAAAGCGAACCCGCGCCGCGCCGCGACGAGGGCGCCCGCTCGCATAGCGGGCGCAGCGCCGAATGGGTGGCAGCGACGCAGGCCCATCGCGGCCGGACGGCGGGGAGCCCGACCGAGATCACCCGTGCCGGCTGGAAGGACATCGCCGTCCGCGTCTACCTGGAATTCAACAAGGACCGCGTGCTCGCGGTCGCCGCCGGGGTCACGTTCTTCACCCTGCTGTCGCTGTTCCCCGCCATCGCCGCCCTGGTCTCCTGCTACGGCCTCGTGGCCGATGTGGGCGCCATCAACGAGCACCTCTCCAGCATGCAGGGCGTGTTGCCCTCCAGCGCCATCGACATCATCGGCGAGCAGGTGAAGCGGATCGCCGCCAAGGATAACGGCACCCTGGGCCTGACCTTCTTCTCTAGCCTCGTCCTGTCGCTCTGGAGTGCCAATGCCGCCATGAAGGCGATGTTCGACGCCCTGAACGTGGTCTACGAGGAGGAGGAGAAGCGCTCCTTCGTGATGCTGAACCTGCGCTCCCTGACCTTCACCGTCGGGGCGCTCCTCTTCACCATCCTGGCGCTCACCAGCATCGTCGTGCTGCCGGTGATCTTCAACTTCTTCGGGTTCGGGCAGGGGGCAAGGCTCATCGCCCTCCTGCGCTGGCCGTTCCTGCTCGTCGTCCTCCTGGGCGGCCTCTCGCTGCTCTACCGCTACGGCCCGAGCCGCGAGCGGCCGCGCTGGCGCTGGGTCGGTACCGGAGGCGCCGTGGCGGGCCTGCTCTGGCTCGCCGCCTCCATCCTGTTCTCCTGGTACGTCGGCAGCTTCGGCAATTACAACGAGACCTACGGCTCGCTCGGTGCCGCCATCGGCTTCATGACCTGGATCTGGATCTCGACGACGATCGTGCTCCTCGGTGCCGAGATCAATGCCGAGATGGAGCATCAGACCGCACGCGACACCACGACCGGCCCGGAAAAGCCGATGGGCGAGCGTCAGGCGCGGATGGCCGACACGATCGGCGCGGCGGCGTGACAGGGTGCGGGACGGCCTCGGGAACCCTATTTCCTTGCAGATCCCGATGAACCGGAGGCCATCCATGAGCGAGATCCAGTCAAGCACCGTCCAGCGCAGCGAGGCCGAGTGGCGCGAGATCCTCACGCCGGACCAGTACCGGGTTCTGCGCGAGCACGGCACGGAGCGGGCGGGGACGAGCTGTCTCAACGCCGAGAAGCGTCCGGGCACGTTTCACTGCGCCGGCTGCGACGCGCCGCTGTTCGAGAACACCACGAAATTCGAATCCGGCACCGGCTGGCCGAGCTTCTTCGATCCCATCGACGGCGCGGTGGAGACGAAATCCGATCGGAGCCACTGGATGGTGAGAACTGAAGTGCATTGCGCCAGCTGCAAAGGTCATCTCGGCCATGTCTTCGATGATGGCCCGGCGCCGACGGGGCTGCGCTATTGCATGAACGGCATTTCACTGCGCTTCGAGCCAAATGTCTGAGCACATTGGTATGAAAGGATAAAAATTGGGGTCGGCCTTTCGAGGGCGGCCTTGATTTAGTCCTATTTTTTCTTAGTCGAGGGCGTGTCGTCTTCCGCTTTGCGCGCCATCGGCGGTGCGCGGTGGGAAAGTTTCCAAATTCGGACGGTCCGTGCCGGCCGGTTTCCACAGGCCGGGCGTTCCGTCGTAGCCGAAACAGGATATGGCTTCGAACGGCGCTCGACCTTGCGCCCATGGCGTGGCGCTCTCGAGGGACAGCCTGCCGTGATGAGCCGATCCGGGGGAGAGAGTACATGAGTGTCGTTCGTCGGTTCCTGGTCGCACCCTCACTCGTCCGCCTGATCCGGAAGGAACGGGGCGGCTCGAAGATCACCGAGGGCTATTTCGCTCCCCAGGCCGGACGTACGTCCTATGTGCGGGTCGACGGCCAGAACTGCCATCTCGTCCTCGTCACGACGGCTCCGGACGGAACGTCGAGCGAGGAGCGCACGGAGGTTCCCCGCGCCCATGGCGACGCGCTCCTCGATGTGTGCTCCGGCAAGGCGATCTATGATCGCGCGGTGCTCGCCCTCGGCAACGGCCGTGAGGCACTCGTTGACCGCTACGCGACACCGGGCGCCCTCGACCTGCTCAGCGTCCTGTTCGACGACCCCGCCCAGGCCGCAGCCTTCGTGCCTCCGGCCTGGTTCGGCGAGGACGTGTCCGAGAATCCTGCCTATGACCGCCATTCCGTGGCGATCCAGGGGGTACCGCAATCGGGTGAGGTTCCCCTGAACAACGCCGCCCTCGAAGCGATCCTCGATCTGCTCGAGCCGCGCTTCGGCTTCGGTCGCTTCAATGCCCCGCCGCCGAAGGCCACCGAGGACGAGGCGACCCTCCGGGCGAACCGCCGCGCCGCAACTCTGTCCGCCAAGGCCGCCGTGCCCGCTTCCGTCCCGGTGGAAGAGCCTACACCCCAGCCTGCCGTCGAAGAGCGCACTGAAGAGCCGGCGGCCGAGGAAGCGCCCGCCTCCGAGCCCCCGCTCCGCAGCGACGCCCGGATCGACGACGTGATCGAAAGCCTGTCCCAGGCTCTTGGAGCGTCCCAGCCGGCCCGCGCCAGCGGCCGCGACGACGATCCGGCCGCCGAGTTCGAGCGCTGGACCGTGCGTCCCCGCCGGACTCCCCAGACCTGAAGGAACAAAGCCGGAGATGGGCTTGGCTCATTTCCGGCAGGGTCAGTCCACGACAATCGCACACAGTAACGCGGTCTAGCCTTATCGCGTTACAGAAGCGGCCCATCCTCACGGTTTCGGCGGGAAACAAAGATTATCTCTCATGGCCTCGTTGAGGCGAGGGATTAAACTCGCTAGCGTCTCGCCAAGACAGACGAGCGTGCGCCCGAAGAGGCGCCTGTGAGGGAACATGGCTCAGACCACCGTCCATGCCGGAGGCAGCGCGCCGGCAGCACCGACACCTCACGAGCCTTGGTACAAGGTCCTCTACATCCAGGTGCTGATCGCCATCGCGCTCGGCATCCTGCTCGGATATCTGCACCCCGAATGGGGCAAGTCCGTCAAGTGGTTGGGCGACGCCTTCATTGCGCTGATCAAGATGATGATCGCACCGATCATCTTCTGTACCATCGTGCACGGTATAGCCTCGATCGGCGACCTGAAGAAGGTCGGTCGCGTCGGTCTGAAGGCGCTGGTCTATTTCGAGGTCGTCTCCACCATCGCATTGCTCATCGGTGTGCTTGTCGGTGAGGTTGTGAAGCCGGGTGCCGGTTTCAATGCCGATGTGAGCAAGCTCGACGGTAAATCGGTGGAGAAATACGCCAAGATCGCCGCCGACGATTCCGTCACCGGCCACATCATGGCGCTGATCCCGAAGAGCTTCTTCGACGCCTTCGCCACGGGCGACCTGCTTCAGGTCCTGCTGATCTCGATCCTCACCGGCGTCGTCGTGACCGGCATGGGCAAGCGCGGCGAAGCGATCACGCACGCGATCGACACGGCGGGCCAGATCTTCTTCCGCATCATCGGCCTCGTGGTGAAGCTTGCCCCCATCGGTGCCTTCGGCGCCATGGCCTTCACCATCGGCCAGTACGGCATCGGCAAGGTCATCGATCTCGCCTGGCTCGTCGGTACCTTCTACGTGACCGCCTTCCTGTTCGTGATCCTGGTTCTCGGCGCCATCGCCCGCGTGGCCGGTTTCTCGATCTTCAGGTTCCTGGCCTACATCAAGGACGAACTCCTCATCGTGCTCGGCACCTCCTCCTCCGAGACGGTGCTGCCGCACATGATGACGAAGATGCGCCGCCTCGGCGCCTCGGATTCCGTCGTAGGTCTCGTCATCCCCACGGGCTACTCGTTCAATCTCGATGGCACCAACATCTACATGACGCTGGCATCCCTGTTCCTGGCTCAGGCCGTGGGCGCGGACCTATCGTTCGGCCAGTACGCCACCATCATCCTCGTGGCGATGCTGACCTCGAAGGGGGCTTCCGGTGTCACGGGTGCCGGCTTCATCACCCTCGCCGCCACGCTCAGCGCCATCCCCAACAACCCGGTGCCGGTGGCCGCCATGACCCTGATCCTGGGTGTCGACAAGTTCATGTCGGAGTGCCGGGCGATCACCAACCTCATCGGCAACGGCGTCGCCACCGTGGTGGTCAGCCGCTGGGAGGGTGAACTCGATCAGGAGAAGCTGAACCAGGTCATGGCGCATCCCTTCTCCATCGGCACCG
Organism: Methylobacterium sp. E-045; assembly: GCF_022829685.1. Taxonomy (GTDB): domain Bacteria; phylum Pseudomonadota; class Alphaproteobacteria; order Rhizobiales; family Beijerinckiaceae; genus Methylobacterium. The sequence goes on along the minus strand of NZ_JAKSYE010000085.1, from coordinate 171,125 downwards.
ACATTTCGGACCATGCGCCGAACATGGACCAGGAGTCCGCTCCCCGTCCGGCCGTCGCCGCGCAGTAGAGCCGCGTCGTGGACCCGGCGCGGCTGCGCATCGGGATCGACCTCGGCGGCACCAAGATCGCCGGCATCGCCCTCGATGCCGGCGGAGCCGTGCGCGCAGAAGGGCGGATCCCGACCCCGCGGAACGATTACGCGGCCACCCTCGAGGCGATCGCGGCGCTCGTTCTGCGCCTGGAGCGCGATGCCGGCGGCGTCGGCAGCGTCGGCATCGGCATGCCGGGCGCGATCACGCCAGGCACCAGCCTCGTGAAAAACGCCAACTCGGTCTGGCTGAACGGCAGGCCCTTCGTCATCGATCTCGAGGCACGGCTCGGCCGCCCGGTCCGCGCCGAGAACGATGCCAATTGCCTCGCTGTTTCAGAGGCGGTGGACGGTGCGGGCGCCGGCGCAGGGGTCGTCTGGGCCATCATCCTCGGGACCGGCGTCGGCTCCGGCATCGCCATCGACGGGGTCGCCCTGTCGGGCGCCAACCGCATTGCCGGCGAATGGGGACACAACCCGCTTCCCGCACCTCGCGATGACGAACGGCCCGGTCCCGCCTGCTATTGCGGCCGGGATGGCTGTATCGAGACCTGGCTCTCCGGCCCCGGCCTCGCCGCAGACCATGCCCGGCGGACCGGGACGATCGCTCAGACCGGTGAATCCGTCATCGCCGCCGCGCGTACCGGCGATGCCGCCGCATGTGAAAGCATCGGCCGCTATCGGGAGCGTCTCGCGCGTGCAATGGCGGGCGTGATCAACATCCTCGACCCCGACGTGGTGGTCCTCGGCGGCGGATTGTCGACGGTGCCGGAGTTATCGGTCGATCTGGCAGGATCGATCCTTCCGCACGTCTTTTCCGGAGAATGCGGGACACCGATCCGGGTGAGCCGCCACGGCGACGCATCCGGCGTGCGGGGTGCAGCTTGGTTATGGGGCATCCCCGCCTGAACCTCTCCCCATCCTGCCCCGTTGCCGCTATGGACGGGGACAATCACACAACGACGTGAGCGTAATCCCATGACGAGTTTGGCTTCCCTCGATCCCGCCGCCCGCGACGCCCTTCATGCGAAGACGCGCGAGGCCTACGAGGCCTTCAAAAGCCGCGGTCTCAAGCTCGACATGACCCGCGGCAAGCCGGCGCCGGAGCAGCTCGACCTGTCGAGCGCGATGATGGCGCTGCCGGGCAACGGAGACCATTTCGCCGAGGCGGGTGACGATGCGCGCAACTATGGCGGCCTCCAGGGTCTGCCCGAGGCACGCGCCCTGTTCGCGCCGATGGTGCAGGCGCCGGCGGCCCAGATCGTCATCGGCGACAATTCGAGCCTTGCGCTGATGCACGATTGCATCGCCTGGGCTCTGCTGAAGGGCGTGCCCGGCTCGGTAAAGCCCTGGTCGAAGGAGGAGGAGCCGGTCTTCCTCTGTCCCGTCCCGGGCTACGACCGTCACTTCGCCATCTGCGAGGCCCTGGGCATCCGCATGCTACCCGTGCCCATGACCGGTCAGGGACCGGACATGGATGTCGTCGAGAAGCTGGCCGCGGATCCGGCCGTGAAGGGCACGTGGTGCGTGCCGAAATACGCCAACCCGAGCGGAGAAACCTATTCCGACGAGACCGTCCGGCGTCTCGCCGCCATGAAAACCGGCGCCCCGGATTTCCGGCTGTTCTGGGACAACGCCTATACCGTCCACCACCTCACCGCCACGCGCCACCCCCTCGCGGACATCCTCGCCCTCTGCGAGGAAGCCGGCCATCCCGACCGGCCTTTCATCTTCGCCTCGACCTCAAAGGTGACCCTGGCGGGAGCGGGCATCGCCGTGTTCGCCTCTTCGCCGGAGAACGTGCGCTGGTTCCTCGGCCGTTCCTTCTTCCGCACCATCGGGCCGGACAAGCTCAACCAGTTGCGCCACGTCCGCTTCCTGAAGGACATGGCCGGCATCGAGGCGCATATGGAGAAACAGCGCGCTCTCATTGCACCCAAATTCCAGGCCGTCCTCGACGCCCTGGAGGCCCGGCTCGGCGGAACCGGCGCGGCGACCTGGACGAAGCCCGAAGGCGGTTACTTCATCACCGTCGATACGGTGGATGGCGCGGCGCAGCGGACCGTGGCGCTGGCCAAGGAGGCCGGCATCGCCCTGACGCCAGCTGGTGCGACCTCCCCCTACGGACGCGACCCGCACGACCGCACATTGCGCCTCGCACCGACCTTCCCCTCGCTCTCGGACGTGAAGGCGGCGGCGGAGGGGATCGCGCTCTGCATCCTCCTCGCCGGACTCGAGACCCGATCGGCGGCCTGACCCGAGCCACCTTCCCGGTGCATCCCCTCGCCCCGCCAGGGCGGGGGGCTTTCCCTGAAAAGCGCGTCGTGGTGTCAGTCGATGGGGTCGAAAGCTTTCACGACCGCCCGATCTCTCTCGCTCGTCGCGGAGAGGGTGATGATGATCCTATCCTCCGCCACGCACTGCAGGACGGAGTCTACGCTCATCGGATCAAGTGGTGACGCGTGCTCGCCCGGCCTGCGACAGGGCGGGATCCGTCACCGCCCGAGGTGACCGTCGGCAAAGAGCCGTGTGCGATCGCCTCAGCGGAAACCGCCGACCCGGCGGTCGCGCTTGCGCTCGGCGGCGGGCTGATACGCGATCTCGGCGTGGTGGGTGCAATAGGGAAGACCGGTGATCGAACGGTCGCCGCAATAGTGGAACTCCGGCGAAGTCGGATCGCCGAGGGGCCAGCGACACATGGATTCGCGCAGATCCATGATGGTCACGCGCTTGGACACGGCCAGCGGCGTGCTCTGGGTGGCGACCACCGCATTGGTCTCGGGAAACAGCAGATTCGGCGCCGCGACGGGGTCGGCCGCGGCCGCCAGCTCCATGACGTTGTCGGTCTCGGCTTCGCGGATGGCGGGCTTCTTCCGGCCATTGCCGGGCGAATCCGCCGCCTTCACGCGGCCCGACAGACCCAGCCGGTGGACCTTGCCGATGACGGCGTTGCGGGTGACGCCACCGAGCTGCGCGGCGATCTGGCTCGCGCTCAGTCCCTCGTCCCAGAGACGCCGCAGCACGTCGACACGTTCGTCCGTCCAGCCCGCACCGGTATCCGTCATCGCCCCCTCCGACATCCGCTCGATTCCCCCGACCGACACTGGACGATCCCTGCGACACCGCGCATGGCCACTCCGCCCGCTGCCATACAGATGGTGGTCGCGCAGGGCACCCTTACGACGACGATAAGAACCGTACAGGACGCCTCGACACGGATGCAAGAGCGCCTGGGAGGAGGGGGGGACTTTCCACCGGCAAACCGTCGGGCCGGTTCGGATGCACCACGAAGGAGCCGGCACGGACGCGGTTCTGCGGTAAGCGCGACGGTGCGATCCTCGTCCGCTTCCCACCGCCCCTTCCACGGCCCCGTCCTCCCCTTGACCTGACGGAGGATCGGGCGAGAAGCGCGTGTTTCACCACGAGCCGAGAAGTGAGGAACAGGTCATGGCTGCGACCGATCCGACCGAGGGACGTTGCCCCGGCGAGGTGCCGCCGCGCCTCGAGACGCGTGGGCTCAGCGTCGATTTTGGCCACAAGCACGCCCTCGACGACGTCTCCCTCGCGGTTCGGGCGGGAGAAATCATCGCGCTTCTCGGTGATTCCGGTTGCGGCAAGAGCACCCTGTTGAGGGCGGTGGCAGGCCTCGAACAGCCGAGCGGCGGCCTCGTCCTTCTCGATGGACAGGCGATGAGTGCCCGGGTACCGCCGGAAGAGCGCGGCGTCGGCCTGATGTTTCAAGATTATGCCCTGTTCCCCCATCTCACCGTCATGCAGAACGTTCGCTTCGGTCTCCACCGGCTCCGCTCCGATGAGGCCGAGGCCGTCGCCAGGGCGCGACTGGAACAGGTCGGCCTCGCCGACCGGGCCGCGAGTTATCCCGGCTCGTTGTCGGGCGGTGAGAGCCAGCGCGTGGCGCTCGCCCGCGCCCTGGCGCCGGGGCCGCGCGTGATGCTTCTCGACGAGCCGTTTTCGAATCTCGACCGGCGCAATCGCGACCGGGTGCGGGCCGACACGGTCGAGGTCCTGCGCGCCACCGGGGCCACCGCGCTCCTGGTGACGCACGATCCGGAGGAGGCCTTGCTGGTGAGCGACCGCATCGTCCTGATGCGGGGCGGGCGCATCGTCCAGATCGGCACCGGCGCGGAATGCTATCGGCGCCCGCTTTCGCACTTCGCCGCGAATTTCTTCGGCGATCTCATTACCTTTCATTCCCGCTGCGCGAACGGCGCGGCAGCCACGCCGCTCGGGGCGGCTCCGGCGCCCGGGTTCGCGAACGGCGCGCCGGTCACCGCCTGCGTCAGGCCCGAGGCGATCGGCCTGTCGGGCCCCGAATCCGGGCATCCGGCGCGGGTGATCCGCCGCCGTTTCCTCGGCCCCGTGGCGGAGCTGACCCTGGCAGCGGAGGGACTTCCCGAACCGTTCCGCCTCACGGTCGCCGAAGAGACAGCCGCGGGGGAGGGCGATCGTGTCGGGCTAGTGCTGGCCAAAGGAGAGTGGTTGGTTTTTCCTGCCGGACTGGATTAACCGACCCTGTCTATCCGTGCTTGTCAGTATCCAGAAATACAGTTTTCAACGATAATAATCTGATGACATAGCTCTTGCTTTTCCCGTGAAGATGCGGCCCAGAACCCCTCGCGACGAGAAGAGGGATGGACGTCATGGTCGGTTGGGTCTCGAAATGTCTGGTCGGCGGTGCGACGACCTTTGCCTGGATCGCCGGAGCGACGGCCGCCGAGGTCAACATCTACACCACCCGCGAGCCCGGCCTGATCAAGCCCTTGCTCGATGCCTACACCGCCAAGAGCGGCGTCACCGTCAATACCGTCTTCGTCGAGAAGGGCCTCGCCGAGCGCGTGGCCTCCGAGGGCGAACGGTCGAAGGCGGACGTGCTGATGACCGTCGATATCGGCAATCTCATCGAGCTCGTCGATCGCGGCCTCGCCCAGGCGGTGCGTACGGAATCCCTGGAGGCCGCCGTTCCGGCACCCCTGCGCGATGCCGGCGGCTTCTGGTACGCCCTCTCCATGCGCGCCCGCGTCGCCTATGCCGACAAGGACCTCTCGGAGAAGGCCCTGACTTACGAGGATCTCGCCGACCCGAAATGGAAGGGCAAGCTCTGCCTGCGCGCGGGCCAGCACCCTTACAACACGGCGCTCATCGCCCATTACATCGTCAAGCATGGGCCGGAGAAGGCGAAGGCCTGGCTGACGGGGGTGAAGGCCAACCTCGCGCGCAAGCCGGCCGGCGGCGATCGCGACGTCGCCCGCGACATCCTGGCCGGAACCTGCGCCATCGGGCTCGGCAATTCGTACTATGTCGGGCTGATGCGCTCGGGCAAGGGAGGCCCGGACCAGCAGAAATGGGGCGACGGGATCAAGGTCGTGCTGCCGATATTCACCAGCGGCGGCACCCATGTGAACGTCTCCGGCGCCGTGGTCGCGAAGAGCGCACCGAACCGGGACGAAGCGGTCAAGCTTCTCGAATACCTCGTCTCCGACGAAGGCCAGGGCCTCTATGCGAAAGCCAATTTCGAGTATCCGGTGAAGGCGGGTGCGCCGATCGACCCCCAACTCACGGCGCTCGGCCCGCTGACCATCGATACCGTGCCCCTGGCCGAGATCGCCCGTAACCGCAAGGCGGCGAGCCTGCTGGTGGATACGGTGGGCTTCGACAACTGAAGCTCCGGCCGATGTCTGCCGTCGTCGAACTCGCCCGATCGCAGGCTGCGATCGGTTCCGATGCCGCTCCGAGGGCGGCGCAGCGCTTGCGCGCCTGGCCTGTCGCCTGGGCGGCGGGAGCCCTCGCCCTGGCGGCCCTGATCCTCAGCCCGGTGGCGTCCCTGGCGCTGACTGCGGCGGGCGGGTCGAGCGAGGTCTGGCCACATCTGCTGGAGCATGTCCTGCCCCAGGCGACGATCACCACGGCCCTGCTTCTGGGCGGTGTCGGCCTCGTCGTCGTCATGCTCGGGGTCGGCTCGGCCTGGCTCGTCTCGGCCTACGAGTTCCGCGGGCGCCGTCTCTTGGAAGTCGGGCTGCTGCTGCCACTGGCGGTGCCGACCTACATCGTCGCCTTCGCCTATCTCGATCTGCTTCACCCCATCGGCCCGATCCAGACCGCCCTGCGCGATGCTCTCGGCGTCGTGCGGCCGAAGGATCTGCTGCTGCCGGAGATCCGGTCCCTGCCGGGCTGCATCCTGCTCCTCGGCTTCGTGCTCTACCCGTATGTCTACCTGCCGACGCGGGCGCTGTTCCTGATGCAGGCGGGCACGCTCATCGAGGCGGCGCGCATCCTGGGGCGGTCGCCGACGGCGGTCTTCTTCCGTGTCGCCCTGCCGCTGGCGCGCCCCGCCATCGCCCTCGGCACCAGCCTCGCCCTGATGGAGACGCTCAACGACATCGGCGCCGCCGAATTTCTCGGCGTGCGCACGCTCACGGTGCAGGTCTATGCCACTTGGATCAACCGCTCCGACCTGCCCGGCGCGGCGCAGATCGCCCTGGTCATGCTGGCGATGGTGCTCCTGCTCCTGGCAACCGAGCGCTGGGGACGGCGCGGGCGCGGCTATGCCGGCACGGCCCGGCGCCAGCGCAGCATGGCCCGCCATCGCCTGTCCGCTGCTTCGGCCATGGCTGCCTTCTGTCTCGGCATCGTCCCCATCGCCATCGGCTTCCTGATCCCGGCGGCCTATCTCGTCCATTCCGCCATCGCCCGCATCACCAGGCTCGGATTTCCCCGGGGCGTCATCGCCGAGGCGGGCAACACCCTGCTCTATGCCGGCCTCGCCACCCTTCTCGCGGCTGCTTGCGGATTTCTCGTCGCCGCCGGTCCGCGGCTCGTCGCGCGACGTTTCGGGCAGGGACTAATCCGCATCGCCGCCCTCGGCTACGCGCTCCCCGGAGCGATCCTGGCGATTGGGCTCCTCGGTCCGCTGGCCCTCGCCGATGCCTCCCTGTCCCGCATCACTACGGCGCTCTTCGGCGTCGCCCCGGCGATCATCGGCGTCGGCGCGGGCGGCGCCCTCGTCATCGCCTATCTCGTGCGCTTCCTCGCGGTCGGCGTCGGGACCTGCGAGGCGGGCCTGGCGAAGGTGCCGGACTCCCTCGGGGAGGCGGGACGCATGCTCGGTCGGGGGGCCGCCGGCACGCTGATGCGGGTGCACCTGCCGATAACCTGGCCGGCTCTGCTCAGCGGCGCGCTCCTCGTCTTCGTCGACTGCGTCAAGGAACTGCCGGCAACCCTGCTCCTGCGCCCGCTCAACGTCGAGACCCTGGCGACCCATCTCTACGGGGAGGCCGTGCGCGGCACCTACGAGGACGGTGCGGTCGCCGCCCTGCTCATCGTCGTCGTCGGCCTGATCCCGGTGGCGCTGCTCCTGCGCCTCGGCTCGGCGGAGGGCGGTCCGAGGGGCGGTTAGTCTCCCGGGCCGTACCCTGTCGGACGAGGGGGGAGGACCGTCCGCCTCGTCGAAGACCGGGTCCGGTGGTGAGCCGCCGAAGCTCATCGGATGCCGCCCCGGCAAGTTGCCGAGGGGCGAGGCGACAGAGGCCCTTGACGGGCGCGTGGGCCTCGCCCTAGAAGGCCCTCGGTCCGGGTGCGTAGCTCAGCGGGAGAGCATTCGCTTCACACGCGAAGGGTCACAGGTTCGATCCCTGTCGCGCCCACCATTCCCCTCAGGCCACGGCGGAAGTCGGGACGAGGGCATCGACCGCCCCCACCAACTCGTCGAAATGCTGGATCACCCGCGTCGGGCCGAGCTGCTCTACCGGCAGGTCGGTATAGCCGAACGGCACCGCGATGACCGGAATCCCCGCCGCCTTCGCCGCATCGATGTCGGCGCGGGAATCGCCCACCATCACCGCACGCGTGACATCGCCCTTCGCCTGCTCGACGGTGAGGGTGATATGGGCCGGGTTGGGCTTGTAGACCGGAAACGTGTCGCGACCGCAGATGGCGGCGAAGCGGCCGGCGATGCCGAGTTCTTCGAGCAACTGCTTGGCATGGGCCTCGACCTTGTTGGTGCACACCGCCAAGAGGAAGCCGCGTGCGCTCAGCATGTTGAGGGCCGTCTCGACGCCGGGGAACAGGTAGGAATGCTCGCTCAGATGCCGGCCGTAATGGTCGAGGAAATCGACGAAGAGCGTCTGCAGGCGGGCGTCGTCGATGGGCTCGCCGGCGGCCTCGAAGCCGCGCTGGATCAGCGCCTTTGCTCCGGCGCCGATCATGTCGCGGGCCCGCTCGAGGGGAAGAGTCGGCAGTCCCTCGCGGGCGAGGATCGCGTTGAGGGTGCCGACGAGGTCGCCCGCGGTCTCGGCGAGGGTTCCGTCGAGGTCGAACACGACGATAGGCGGCAGGCTTGGCATGAGGACTCGCAAAATTGAGGGAATGGCGTGGGCTGATCCCGACTTGGATGACGGCATCACGGCGGGCCGGGCAGCGGAGGCCGGGTGCCGAGAAAAATCCGATGCGCGCGCAAAGGCTTATCGCACCAGTCGAGCTTTTCTCCGTGCCATGATGCTGTAGAATCCGGCCATGATGCGATCAAGGTCGCCGCGAGCGGGTCACGGTTGCGCCGCAAGGCCGCTATAGGGGAGCGGTCGCGAGATTCCCCCTGCACGATTTCCCCTGCAAGATTCCCCCGTCTGCATCAGGACATGAAGGCGACCATGCGTTCGACCCTGCCGACCGACCGTGCGTTCATATCCGCCGTTCCCGCCGCATCCGCCCGTCCGGGGGGATGGCACGGCAAGGCCACGGGATGCCGGGCCGGGATCGCGCTGGCCTTCCTCGCCTTGACGGCAGGAGGGGCCTCCGCTGCCTCCTTCGAATTCGTTCCCGCGCCGCAGATCGACCTCAACCGGGTCTACCGCGTCGACAAGGTCACGGGCGAAGTCACCTCCTGCCAGTACGGCCTGCGCGAGGGCGCGGTGGGCAGCGTCGGCCTCACCGTCTGCTACGGTTCCGGCGAGGGCGCCAGCGCCCAGGCTCCGTCCGAATACGGTCTCGTTGCGTCCCGCCACACCCGCGAGGCCGGGGTGTTCCGGGTGAACTACCGCACCGGCGAGATGAGCATCTGCTACGTCCAACTCCAGAAGGAGGCGGTGGTATGCACCGCCCAGGCGAACCCGGCCGCCAGCGGTCCCGAGGAAGCCGTGGCCACGGGGCAGGCGCCCGGCCGCGCGGGGCCGAGTGCCACGCCGCCCCAGAACACCCGCCCCTGAGGGCGATCGGTGCGGACGTTCGGCAACAGCCGCGTTGGACGGCGTTGCCAGCCGTGCTAGGGCCACCGGACTTTCAGCGGCCCAGCCCGTAGCCCGAGAGCCTGCCCATGCATCTCGCCCCCTCCCTCCCGATGAACGGGGCTTCCTCGTGAGCGGTCCCGACCTGCGTCGCGCCGCCGCCGCCCGTGCCCTCGATCTCGTCGAGGACGGGATGCGGCTCGGCATCGGGACCGGCAGCACCGCCAACGTGTTCGTGGAACTTCTCGGCGCGCGGGTGCGCGACGGACTCAAGGTGACGGGCGTTCCGACCTCGGAGGCGACGCGCATTGCCGCCGAGCGTGTCGGCATTCCCCTGGCCACTCTTGAAGATCTGCCCGAACTCGACCTGACCATCGACGGCGCCGACGAGATCGACGCACGGATGCGTCTGGTGAAGGGCGGCGGCGGCGCGCTCCTGCGCGAGAAAATCGTGGCCTTCGCCAGCCGCCGCATGGTGGTGATCGCCGACGCGGCGAAATCGGTGGCGACCCTCGGCGCGTTTCCGCTGCCGGTGGAGGTCAACCCGTTCGGCCTCGGCGCCACCCGCATCGCCGTCGGCCGGGCCATCGAGAGCGCCGGTTGCGCGGGCGATCTCATTCTCCGGTCCGGCCCTGGCGGCGCGCCCTTCGTGACCGATGGCGGCCACCTCATCCTCGACGCGCATCTGAAGGCCATCGCCGATCCGGAACGTCTGTCCGCCGCGCTCTGGGCGGTGCCCGGCGTGGTCGAGCACGGTCTGTTCCTCGGTCTCGCCACCGGCGCGATCCTGGCGGAGGCCCGTGACGGGCAGGCGCACGTCACCAGTATCGGCGCGATCTGACGCGCCTCCACCCTCCTTCGATGTCCTGATCGACACGCCTTTCCGGAGCGTTCGCCATGTCCCGCCGCCGCCTCTCCACCGTCCTGACCGGCTCCGTCCTCGCCGGAATTCTTTCGGTCTCGGCGCCGACCGCCGGCCAGGCCCAGGCGCAGAAGCCGGCCGCGCCGGGCAAGCCCGGCGCCAAGCCCGCCGCGCCAACTCCCTCCACGCCCGCGGCCCAGCAGCCGGCCTACACGCCGAACCATCTGGCCCTGGCGCGGGAGGTTACCCTCAGCTCCGGCATCGCCCGCTCGTTCGACTCGATTCTTCCGTCCTTCGGCCAGCAGATCAAGCAGGCGGCCATCACTCGCCCGGACCTGACCAAGGATCTCGATGAGGTTCTCACCTCCCTGGCGCCGGAGATGGAACTGCAGAAGCAGATGATGATCGAGACGGCGGCCAAGATCTATGCGAGCCGCCTGTCCGAAGCCGAGCTCACCGAGATCGTCGCCTTCTTCCATTCGGCGGCGGGCAAGCGCTACGTCGAGACCCAGCCGCAGGTGCTCGACGAGATCGTCCAGGCGATGCAGAACTGGACCCAAGGGGTGTCCGAATACATGATGGTCCGCGTGCGTGCCGAGATGGGCAAGCGCGGCCACGAACTTCAGTAGCCGCTCCACCCGACCTCTCCAATGTCAGGTCTCCCTCCTCGAGCGGAGACGGTCGCGCGCCTGCGCGTCGCCGGTGCCGTCACGCTCGCCGTCCTCCCCGTGGCTATGGCCCTCGCCAACCGGTCGAGCCCGACCGTCGTCGGCATCGCCGCTATGTTCTTCGTCGTCGCGGGGCTGATCGAGGATGCCCGCGGCACGATGCGGTTCGTCGTGAGGCCGCTTGTCACGCCGATCGGCCTCGCCGCCCTCGGATTTGTCGTCTGGTCGCTGGTGAGCATCGCCTGGAGCCCGGTGCAGGACCTATCCTGGCGCAACATCGAGGAATTCCTCCCGACGGTTGCGGGGGCCTATCTCCTCGCCCGCCTCGCGCCCGGCAATATGCCGGCCTTCACGCCCCGGCTCGCCGCCTGGTCCATCGCGCTTGCCGGCCTCTACATCGTCGTAGCCCTGGCCACCCATCTTCCCCTCCATCGGGCGATGGGCTCTCGGGTGGCGCTGTTCGTCTTCAACCGTCCCGCGCTGACGATCCTGCCCATCATGGGTCCTTTGGCCTATCTCCTTTACCGGCGCGGGCATGGGATCGCGGCGCTCCTCGTGCTCGTGGTCAGTACGGGGGCGATCCTGCGATCGATCAGCGGCGCCGCCGCCATGGGTCTCGCAGCCGGGGCCGTCATGTCCCTCGTCGCCGTCCTGACCCCGCGGCGGGTCGGACTCGCGATCGTGGGGGGCGTGCTGGCCCTCTCGCTCATCCTCGCGCCGGTGGAGGGGGATATCCTCCAGAAAGTCATGCCCGAGGCTGTTCACGACCGGCTGGTACAGAGCAGTTCGCGGGCGCGGGTCGCCATCGCCCGCAGCTTCGGCGCGGCCGTGGCCGTCGATCCCTGGAAAGGGGCCGGGTTCGGGACGTCGGCACGATTCATCGAGACGCCCGTCGCCGCACGGATCGAGCCGGGCCTGCGGCCGATGCTGGCGGTGGGCCATCCGCACAACATCTTCCTGCAGATCTGGGCCGAACTCGGTATCGTCGGCGCGATCCTGATCGGCGCTATCCTGATGATGATGGTGGGGCTCATCGGGCGCCTGCCGCGCGGGGAAGGCGTGGTCGCCCTCGGGCTCGTCGCCTCCTGCACGGCGGTGGCCTTCGTGGAGCACGGCGCCTGGCAGGGCTGGTGGATCGCGGCCGTCGGCGCAGCCATCGCCTGGACGCGCGAGGCCGCGATGGCCCCCGGCGCGCCTTGCCTTCTTCAGGCGGCTTCGGCCTCGACCCGGTTCCGGCCGGAGGATTTGGCGCGGTAGAGGGCGAGATCGGCACGCCTGAGCATGTCGGACGGTCCCTTGTCGTCGGTATGGCGGCACGCCACCCCGATGGACACGGTGACGTGAATCTCCCGTGTCTCCTGGTCGATCGGGAACGGGACGGCTTCGATGCGCTCCCGAATACGCTCCGCGATGACATGGGCCGCCTCCGGCTCAGAGTCGGGGAGGATGATGACAACCTCTTCGCCGCCATAGCGGGCGACGATGTCGACGACGCGGGTGTGAAGCCGGACGCGGCCGGCGAAGGCGCGGAGCACCTCGTCGCCCGCTTCGTGACCATAGGTGTCGTTGATCGACTTGAACCGGTCGATATCGAGCATCAGCATCGAGACGTTACGGTGGCGCAGGGCGGCGTCATCGAACAGCACGGCGAGATGGCCGTCGAGGTAGCGCCGGTTATGAAGCCCGGTGAGCCCGTCTGTGACCGCCATCTCCATCGAGGCCTGGACGGCGCCGCGCAGGGTGTCCGAGTAACGGCTGCGCCGCACCTGGGTGCGCACGCGGGCCACGAGTTCGTTCCGGTCCACCGGTCGCATGAGATAGTCGTGCACGCCGAATTCGAGTCCGCGGATCACCCGTGCCTTGTCGTTCTCCTCCGCGATCATCATCACCGGCATGGTGCGGGTACGGTCGAGGGACAGGACCTGGCTGCAGAGGCGCAGGCCGTCGAATCCCTGGAGGTCGAGGCTGACGAGAGTCAGTTCGAAATCCCCCTCGGTGGCGAGAATCATCGCGTCGTGCGGGTCCGCCACGACCGTGACCCGATGGTGCTGGTTCAAGGCCGCGGAAAGCCGCTCGGCCGAGTTCTTCCGGTCCTCCACCAGCAGGATCGACGCGTTCTGGCCGTCCCCGGCGGCGGCGAGGGCGAGGGGATCGCCGATCCCGAACTCCCGCGAGGCCCGCGCCCTGTCGCGCAGTTCATCGGTGACCGCCTTCAGCCGGACGAGGTTGCGCACCCGCGCGAACAGGGCGGTGTCGTCGATCGGCTTCGTCAGGAAGTCGTCGGCCCCTGCGTCGAGGCCCCGGAGCCGGTCCGACGGCTGATCGAGGGCCGTCACCATCACCACGGGGAGATGGGCGGTGGCTGGATTGCGCTTGAGCCGGCGGCACACCTCGAATCCGTCCATTCCGGGCATCATCACGTCGAGCAGGACGAGGTCGCACAGGCCCTTCTCGCAGATCGAGATGGCATCCGGCCCGTTCATGGCCGCCAGAACGTCGAAATACTCGAGGGACAGCTTTGTCTCGAGCAGCTTCACGTTCGGAAAGAGATCATCGACGATCAGGATGCGGGCCGACATCGTTCCTCGCGGATTCTGACGGGTTCGACGGATCGACCCTGTGGACGGTGGCCCTCATCAACGGGCTCCGTCGCCGAGGTAGAGGCGGACGGTGGCGAGAAACTTCGCCACGGAGATCGGTTTCGAGAGATACGCTTCGCAGCCGCCTTCGCGGATGCGTTCCTCGTCACCCTTCATGGCGAAGGCCGTGATGGCGATGACGGGGATATGCTTGAGGTCGTCGTCTTCCTTCAGCCATTTGGTGACTTCGAGGCCGGAGACCTCGGGAAGCTGGATGTCCATCAGGATCAGGTCGGGCCGGTGGGCGCGGGCGAGCTCGATCGCCTCGATCCCATTGGCGGTCTTGAGTGTCGCATAGCCGTGCCCTTCCAACAGATCGTTGAAGAGCTTCATGTTGAGTTCGTTGTCCTCGACGATGAGCACGGTCTTCGGCATGGCTCATTGTTCCCGGCAGGCTGGCGGCGCATTCTGGAAGGACCGGCGTCCCGCTTGATGAGAACCTAAGGGATACATGTTGACGAAACGCAAATCCGACCGTCCCGAAGACTCCGCCGAACTCCTCGCCATCTCGGTGCTCGGATGGCTCGCCGAGGACGGCGACAGACTCCTGCCCTTTATGGCCTCCTCCGGTTTGACACCCGACACAGTGCGGGAAAGCGCCACCGATCCGGCCTTCCTCGCGGCGGTCCTCGATCATCTCATGGGCGACGAGGCAGTGCTGATCGCCTGTGCGACGGCCCTCGACGTGAAGCCCGAACGGATCGCCGCCGCCTGGCGTCGGCTCGGTCCGCCCGATCCAGATGTCGAATTCGGATGAAAAGGAAGCGCCGGGGCGGTCAACGTGAGGGTGCGCCCCGCATCCTGCGAGGGTATTCAACCCGCCGTCCTTCACGGGTGCCGGACGGCGTGACGTGTCAGGGCTTGCACTCGGTCTCCGTCTTCGCCTCGACCTTGTGAAGCTCGAGGCGGCTGAGGTCGCCGGCGATGGTGAAGTCGCCGTAATTCAGACTGAGCCCGCCGCTGACACCATTCTCGTAGAGGAGGAAGGTGAGGACGTAGACGGGGGTGCGCTCGCCCTGTCCGGGGGTGAAATAGCTCAAGGTCACCGGCCAGCGCCGCATCGCCGCCATCTCGCCCTCCCGCAGGGGCTTGTCCCTGTCGGCGCCGCCATCCTTGGCCGTCTCTTCGGCCGTGATCGGTTTGCCGATCACGGCGAGCGTGTCGAAGATCTTGCGGCCGTCGTCCGACCCGTCGAACACCTTGGCCGACATCGTCGTCTCGCCGGCCTGTGCCGCTTCGATCATCCGGCGCATGTGGAGGGTCGGGAACAGCACGGGACCGGTCTCGGTGTATTGGTCGCGCTTGGGTTCCTTCAGCTTCACCTTCAGAGACTCGGGGCCGTTCTCTGCCGTTCCATCCACCGAGGTGGATCCGCTGCCGTTGAGCACGGTGTTGGTCTTGAAGCGGAAACTGTGGCCGTCCCCGCCCTCGAAGGTGGTGTTGCGCAGATCGGAGAGGCGCTTGCCGGTCTCGCCGCTATCGAGCTCCGTCACCTGCCGGGTCTGCATCGTGTAGCCCTTGCAGGCATCGCCGCTGAAATCGAGGACGATGCGTCCCCGCGCGCTCTCCACCGCCCGCGCGCCCCGACTTTCGGCCAGCGAGAGGTCGTACACCGCGCGGTGGCCGGCCAATCGCATCGGCGCGGCCTCGGCAAAGCCCGCGGAAGCGGCAAGGGCGCCGAATGCGATGGCGAGGGTGGAGCTTGGCAACCGCATGAGGTCTCCCGATGGACGCGCCAGTCGAAGCGAACGGCGTGCCGATGCGCCGTCACAGATAGGGGGCCTATGCCGGAGCGGCAACGGCAACCGCCGGCCTCCGGCCCTCTTTACGGTCCCGCCACAAGCGGTCGCGACGCCTCACCGGGCCGTTGCGGCACCCTGTGCCGACTCCTCGCCCGGTGTGTCTTGGAAGCGGCCGTGCCGGATGAAGCGCAGGGAGGCCGTGATCGCGGCGCGGTTCAGGAGAATCAGGTCGTGGGTGGTGTGAAGGGTGAGATGGTCGGTCATGCCGGAGACCCGCGTCCGCGCCACGCTCACGCGCCCGTCGTTGGGACGGGGCAGGATCAGGAAGGATTCGATCAGCCAGATCGAGCGGTCCGCCGCGATGACCCCCAAGGGAAAATCGACATCGCCGAGGAGCGCGGTGAGGGCCGGCGAGCGGTGGGTGGTGAGTTGCGCGCCCGCCGGCCCGAAGAACATCCGGTACGGCCTCATCCAATGGAGAAAGTCCGCGACTTCGCTGCCACCGTTTGGCGGTCCCAGCATCACCACGCGGCCGAGATTGGCGGGGCGATACCGGGTGATGATCCCCCGCGCCACGAGCCCGCCCATGGAATGGGTGACGAAATGCAGGCGGCGCAGCCCGGACGCGAACGCCGCTACCGCTGGCGCGGCGCCCTCGACGATCGTCTGCAGCGTGGCCTTTCGCCCGGGGTAGTCGAGGTTGAGGGTCTGGTACCCCTCGGCGCGAAATGCACGTTCCATCCGAGCGAGGGAGGCCGAGCGGCGCGCGATGCCGTGAAGCAGCACGATGCCCTCCGCACCGTCCGTCTTCCCCGCGTCCGCGCTCCCTGGGTGGAGGTCGAGTGGCAAAGCCGTCATCGGGTTGCTCCCCGCAGCGCATCGCCCGACATTCGCCGGGGCGGCGGTCGCAGGTAGTGCCGACGACCGCCACGAGGCAAGCGAGGAAACGCACGATGCCGGCCACACTCGCGTGAGCAACCGAACCGACGATCGTCGACGGCTGGCCGGCCATCTTACCCTGTTCGTCACGCTCTATGCCGGATACGGGGCGCTCTCGCCGTTCCTGCCGCTGTTCCTCGAACGGCGCGGGTTGCCCGCACACGAGATCGCCTGGCTCCTCGCCCTCGCGATCGTGGTGCGGATGGTGGCGGGACCGCTCGCCGGACGGATCGCCGACCGGCGGGGGATCGTCCGCCCGGTCCTGGCCGGCGCGGCCGCGCTCGCGGGGCTTGCCGCCTTCGGCCATCTCGCTGCTACGGGATTCGCCGACCTGCTCGTCGTCGGCCTCGCCTATGCCGTCCTCACCGCGCCCCTGGCGCCATTCAGTGACGCCCTCGCCCTGGCCGCCTCGCGGAACGGCGGACGCTTCGTATACGGCTGGGTGAGGGGCGACGGCTCGGCCGCTTTCATCCTCGCAACGAGCCTCGTCGGCTGGCTTGTACCGGGACTCGGGATCGAGGCCGCGATCCTTGTCGGGGGCAGCCTCTTCCTCGCTGCCGGTCTTGTGGCGAATGGACTTCC
Source organism: Methylobacterium sp. E-045 (assembly GCF_022829685.1). Lineage (GTDB taxonomy): Bacteria > Pseudomonadota > Alphaproteobacteria > Rhizobiales > Beijerinckiaceae > Methylobacterium. The sequence goes on along the minus strand of NZ_JAKSYE010000085.1, from coordinate 154,368 downwards.
GGCGGACGGTGCACCGGAGGAGGCCGTGAGAACGGCGCCGCGGCGGGGCTTCTCGGACGTGCTGGCGAACCGGCGCTTCCGCCGCGTCGTCCTGGCGGCCTCCCTCGTCATGGGCGCGCATGCCATGCACGATGCCTTCGCGATGATCCTGTGGAGCCGGAATTCCATCCCGGCCGGGATTGCCGGGCTGCTGTGGTCGGAGGCGGTGGCGGCGGAGATCCTCGTCTTCCTCGTCGCCGGGCCGTGGATCCTGGCGCGACTGAATCCGGGCCGGGCCATCGGGCTGGCCGCCCTCGCCGGGGCATTGCGGTGGGGGATCGGTGCCGAGACCGTGGCGCTCCCGGCGCTGATCGTGAGCCAGTGCCTGCATGGGCTCACCTTCGCGCTCCTCCACCTCGCCTGCCTGAAGGAGATCGGCCGCTGCGTGCCGCCGGATCTCACCGCCACCGCGCTGACCCTCTACGGTCCCCTCGGCCTCGGCCTGTCTTCGGCCCTGTTCACCCTCGCCTCGGGCCCGCTCTTCGCCGCTTACGGGGCGTCGGCGTTCTGGGTCATGAGTTGCGTCAGCCTCGCCGCCTTGCCGATGGCGATCGGTCTGGCGCGCGGCGATCGTTCGCGATCCGGCGAGAGAGTACGTACATAGAACATGGTTCCCAAGCAGAAGAGCCCATGCCCAGCGTCGCCGACATCCTGATCCCCCTCGCGCTCGACAACGCCTACAGCTACGCCGTGCCCGCCGGGGTGATCCTGGCGCCCGGCGACGTGGTGCAGGTACCGCTCGGGCCGCGCGAGACTGTGGGGGTGGTCTGGCAGGTATCGGAGAGCCCCGGCGGCTCGAACCTGAGGCCGATCACCGGCCGGATCGAGGCGCCCCCTCTCTCGGAGCCGTTGCGCGAACTCGTCGACTGGCTCGCCCGCTACACCCTGGCCCCGAAGGGCTCGGCTTTGGCCATGGCCCTGCGCCTGCCCGACGAGGCGGCCCGCGGCGAGACGTCCCGCATCGGCGTGCGGGAAACGGGCAAGCCCCCCGCCCGTCCGACGCCGGCACGGATGAAGGTCCTCGCCGTGGCCGGGGATGGGGCGATGCGCGGCAAGAGCGCGCTCGCCAGGGAGGCCGGCGTCTCGCTCAGCGTGGTCGATGGCCTGATCGATGACGGCGCTCTGGAGGCGGTGGCACTGGCGCCGGAGCCGGTGGCGCTGCCGCCCGACCCGGACCACGAGCGCGTGCCTCTGTCGGAGGCACAAGACCAGGCCGCCCGCGACCTCATCGGCCTCGCCTATCCCGTCTTCGAGGATGGGGCCGGGGGGAAAGCGCCGACGATCCTCCTCGAAGGCGTCACCGGCTCGGGAAAGACGGAGGTCTATTTCGAGGCCGTGGCCGAAGCCGTCCGGCGCGGGCACCAGGCGCTCATCCTGATGCCGGAGATCGCGCTCACGGCGCAGTTTCTCGACCGGTTCGCCGAGCGCTTCGGCGTCCGCCCGGCGACCTGGCATTCGGGTATCGGATCGAGGCGGCGCGAGCGCCTGCGCGCCGGGGTGGCGGCGGGCGAAGTCGCGGTGGTGGTCGGCGCCCGCTCGGCGCTGTTCCTGCCGTTCAGCGATCTCGGCCTCGTCGTCGTCGACGAGGAACACGAGGCCGCCTACAAGCAGGAGGATGGGGTCCATTACCACGCGCGCGACATGGCGGTGGTGCGCGGCCGTCTCGAGAATTGCCCGGTGGTCCTCGCCTCGGCGACCCCGTCCATCGAGACCAAGGTCAATGCCGAGAAGGGGCGCTACGCCCATATCGTGCTGCCCGAGCGGTTCGGCGGACGGCGGCTGCCGGACATCCACGCCATCGACATGCGCCTCGACAAGCCGGAGAAGGGCCGCTTCCTCGCCCCGCTCCTGGTCAACGCCGTGCGCGCCACCATCGAGGCCGGCGATCAGGCGCTGCTGTTCCTCAACCGTCGTGGCTATGCGCCGCTGACCCTGTGCCGGGCCTGCGGCCACCGCTACCAGTGCCGCAACTGCTCGACCTGGCTGGTGGAGCATCGCTTCCGCCGGGCGCTGGTCTGCCACCAATGCGGCTATGCCGAGCGCCGGCCCGACGCCTGCACTGAATGCGGCACCTTCAACAACCTCACCCCCTGCGGGCCGGGGGTGGAGCGCATCGCCGAGGAAGTGACGGAGCTGTTTCCCGACAAGCGCGTGATCGTGCTCTCCTCCGACTTTCCCGGCGGGGCCGAGCGTCTGCGGGCCGAACTGCAGAGTGTCGCCGACGGGGAATGCGACATCGTCATCGGCACCCAGCTCGTCGCCAAGGGCCACAACTTCCCGCATCTGACCCTGGTCGGCGTGCTCGACGCCGATATCGGCCTGACCTCCGGCGATCCCCGCGCCGCCGAACGCACCTTCCAGCTCCTCCAGCAGGTGACGGGCCGTGCCGGGCGCGGCGACAAGCCGGGCCGGGCCCTGGTCCAGACCTACCAGCCCGATCATCCGGTGATCGCAGCCCTGCTCTCCGGCGATGCAACCCGGTTCTACGAGGAGGAAATCGCCTCGCGAGAGGCCGCCGGCCTGCCCCCGTTCGGGCGGCTCGCCGCCCTCATCGTCTCGGCCAACGAGCGCGAGGTGGCGGAGGCGCATGGGCAGGCCCTGGCGCGCGCCGCCGAACCGCCGCAGGGCGTCATGGTGCTGGGGCCGGCCGAGGCACCCCTCGCGCTGATCCGTGGGCGCTACCGGTTCAGGCTGCTTGTGAAGACCGAGCGGGCCGTCGATCTCCAGGCCTACCTGCGCGATTGGCTTGGGCGCGGTCCGAAGGTTCGCGGCAACGTGAAGGTCGCCATCGACGTGGACCCTCAGAGTTTCCTATAAGTCTGGCTCGACGTTCGCTTGGGTAGCGTTCGACCCGACCAGGAGTGCTGCATGCTGACCTACACCAAGACACCGGACTCGAACGTCGCCGAGATCGTCGTCGACGGCCAGATCACCGATCAGGATATGAACACCGTCATCACCGCCATGCAGGCCGATCTCGACAAGGGCGGCAAGCTCAAGCTGCTGGAGGACGTGCGCGAGTTCAAGGGCATGGAGCCGGCCGCGTTCTTCAAGGACGTTCGCTTCGGCCTCGCCATGATGAAGGGCGTCAGTCACGTTGCCCTGGTCACGGATGCGTCCTGGCTGCGGATGGTTGCCGACACGTTCGGCAAGGTCTCGCCGGCCCAGATCAAGACCTTCGACCGCGCCCATATCGACGAGGCCCGGAGCTGGCTCGCCGCGGCTTGAAAACTAGTACGCCTGGGCGGTGCGCGTCGCCTGACGCCGCGCCGTCCAGCGGCCCGAGCACAGGGACGACACCTTCCAGGTGCCGCTGCCGGAATTCGACAGGAGGCGGCCCGAGACCGCACCCGTGGCGGTGCCGTTTGATACACTAAGGCCCAGGGTGCCGTCCGCGCCCACTCGGCCCGTGAGGCTTGCGCTCGGCCCGGAGGCGAGGCGGACCTGCCCCTCCTGCACCGAGACCGAGTAGCTGTAGCGGCTGTCGCAGACCATGCCGCTCTCGGTCACGAGGTCCACCGACCACGCCCCGTTGAATGTGCCGGCGTCGCGCGCGGCAGCCGGCAGCATGACGGCCGAGGACAGGCTGGCTCCGAGAAGAAGCAGAGCGGCGGAGTTGGACATGCATCATCCTTCGGTAAAAACGCCCGGTTCGATCCGGCCCATGACGGCCCGACTTTATCCCGAGAAGACGTTCAATGAAGAGTGATCACAGGATACATGTCGAGGCGGCAGGATTGTGACGAGAGCCAAATTCGAAGATCAGGATAATAAACGAGCGGATCTGAACCTGTGATGACTGGCAGGGGTGAGGCGGTTAAACTTGGCTGTTGCCGGGAAGTGGATAATCTGCGCACGGCGCTACGCTCGCGCTTCGGCGCAAAGGCCGGAACGTCAGCCGTCGCATCGTTCCGCGCGTCTTCTCAGCGGTCGTAGAACGCCTGCAACGCCGCGCGCTCGCGGGTGATCGGCAGGGCGAGCAGCGCCAGAACCCGTGCCTTGTCCGGCGACAGATCGTCGGCGAAGACCGCCCCGGCCTCGCGCAGAGTCTGGCCGCCGCCCTTGAAGCCGTAGACGGGCAGCGCGCGGCCATCGGCCAGCTGGCTCGCCACGATCACCACCACGCCCTGCGCGGCGACCTCGACCACCGCATCGTGGAGGGCATCGTTGACGTTGCCGAAGCCGTAGGCAGCGAGCACCACGGCGTCGGCACCGCTCTCCACGGCGTGGCGAAGTTGGGAGCCGTCGGCACCGGCCACCATCGGCACCACGTCGATACGGGGCAATGCCTCCGGAAGCGGCAAAGTCTGGCGCCGCAGGGATTTCCGCGAGAAGACCACGCGGTCCTCGTCCACGGTGCCGAGGAACCCAATGGTGCCGGAATTGAAGGTCTCGACGTTGTTGGTATGGGTCTTCCGCACTTCACGGGCGGCGTTGATGTTGTGGTTGAGGGTCACCGTCACGCCCATGTCGCGGGCCCCCGGTGCCAGGATCTGCCGCACGGCGTTGAGCAGGTTGCGGCCGCCGTCGCCGTCCGGATCGGAGGCGTTGCGCTGCGCACCGATCACCACCACCGGCTTGTCGCCGATGAGGGTCAGGTCGAGAAAGTAAGCGGTCTGGTCGAGGGTGTCGGTGCCGTGGAGGACCACCGAGCCGGCGATGTCGTCCCGCGTCAGCAGGCCCTCCACCGTGCGGGTCAGGGCGGGCCAGAGGGCCGGACCCATATAGGCGCTCGGCAGGTTGGCGAACTCCACCACCTCGATGGTCGCGAGCCCGGCGAGGCCCGGCACCGCCGCCACCAGGTCGGCCCCCGACAAAGCCGGAACGGGGGCGCCGGTCTCGGGGTCGTTCTTCATGGCGATGGTGCCGCCCGTGGCGACGATGGCCACGCGCGGCAGGGCGGTGTTCTTGGATCGGGTCACGAATGCCGGCTCAGTCGAGGGGCCGCGCCTCTTCGGGCAGCATGATCGGAATACCGTCCCGGATCGGGTAGGCGAGCTTGGCCGAACGGCTGACGAGTTCCTGGCGCACGGAATCGTATTCCAGAGTCTGCTTGGTCAGGGGACAGACCAGGAGCTCGAGGAGCTTCGGGTCGACCCGCGTGGCTTCCACGGCGGTGGGGATCTCGTCGGTCATCGTACTCTGTCCTTGCGTCGCGGATTCACTGCAGGGTCGGCTCGGACCCCGATCCGCGCACCAACTCCATCTCAGTCACCGCAATCAAGACCTCGGCGCGGGTCTTGAGGTCGGCCGCCTCCAGCATCGCCTGTTTTTCGCGCGAGCCGAACGGGCTCATCATGCAGAGGGCGTTGACTAGGGCCTCGTTCGGCGCCTCGTCGATGCCGGCCCAATCGACCTTGAGGTCGTTCACTTCGACGAAGTCCTTCAGCGCCTTCAGGACGCCCTCGCGATCCACCGCCTCCTCGCCGGCTCGCGGCTCGAAGTCGCTGAGGAAGTCGCCATAGGAGACCTGGCAGCGCCGGTAACGGGTGGTGGTGGCAAGCTCGCTCTCCACACGGAACCGACTGATCCCAGTGAGCGATATGAGGTAGCGCCCGTCGCCGGTCTCGGCGAACTGTGTGATCCGGCCGATGCAGCCGACCCGGAAGAGCTTGGGCGTCATCGGCGACGATCCGCTCTCCACGTCGGGCTGAATCATGCCGATGACGCGGTCGGTCCGCAGGGCATCATCCACCATGGCGAGGTAGCGCGGCTCGAAAATGTTGAGGGGCATCTGCCCACGGGGCAGGAGCAGCGCGCCGGGCAGGGGGAAGACGGGGATGACGCCGGGGCAGTCGCCCGGTCCCTTGTAGCCCGCATGGGTGCTCATCGCGTCTCTCCGCCCCGGCGTTGATGCGTCATGCGAAGACCAGCGTCGACAGTCGCCGCCGGCCCCGGATCGAAGCCTTGTCCATGAGGCCCCAGGCCTCGAAAAACGTGAGAAGCTGCTTGCGGGCTGCCCCGTCGTTCCAGGTCTTGTCCCGCCGCTCAATCTCGATCAGCTCATCCACCGCCTCGTCGCGCTTGCCGAGACCGTTGAGACCGAGGGCGAAGTCGAACCGGGCTTGAAAATCGGCAGGATCGGCGGCAATGCGCTTCTGGAACACGCCGAGATCGCCGAGGGACGCCGCCTGCTCCGCGAGCTCCACCGCCGCGCGGATTCCAGCCAGGGCCGGGTCGCCGGTCTTTTCGGGGGGCGCCATGTCCAGGATCTGGCGGGCATTGGCGACCTCGCCGGAATCGAGCTGGATCTTGGCAAGAGCGGCCAAGGCCACGAGGTTTCCGGGCTCTTCGCTGAGCACTGCGGCATAGAGTTCGGAGGCTCCGGCGAGATCACCTTCGCCGAGAGCCACCTCCGCCTCGATCATCATCGCCTCCACCGGCGTCGGGCCGGCGGGACCGGCGAGCCGGGCGATGAATTCCTTGATCTCGCTTTCCGGCAGGGCGCCGACGAACCCGTCCACGGGACGGCCCTTGTCGATGGCAATGACGGCGGGAATGGATTGCAGTCCGAGTTGCTGGCTGATCTGCGACCAGATCGCCGGATTCTCGTCGATGTTCACTTTGGCGAGGATGACGGCGCCCTTCGCGGCGGTCACAGCCTTCTCCAGCAGGGGAGTCAGCTGCTTGCAGGGGCCGCACCACGTCGCCCAGAAATCCACCAGCACCGGCTGTTGCAGGGAGGCGGTGATGACCTCGTCGCGGAACGTCGCGGTGGTGACGTCCTTGATGAGATTCGCGGGACCGCCAGCGGGACTCACCCCGGGGGTGGAAACGTCGTTCAGCATGCCGTCCTCAACTCTCGCACTCGGATCGACGGCACGGGTGCCGCCGGTGGCCGATCAGATTCGTCGTTGCCCTAGATGGGCGCCCCGGCTCAACCGGACCAGAGCGGTACTCGGGCTATTCGCACCATCCCGGCATGCACGCATCGGCTTCTCGGCCGTCGCACTGAAGCACCGCCTCAGGGTTTTGGCGCGCCGGGGGGCGCCTTCGCGTCCGTGACGAAGCGGGCTTCGTAGCGTCCCTTGGCGGAGGTCGCCTCGCAGGTGATCGCCGTCTTGCCCTCCTGCGGATTGCTGAAGCTGCAGGATCCGACGGCCGCGAGCGGTCCGCGAACCACGCCCTCGTCGGTCTTCTCGCCGGGAACGACGAGATTGATCGGCTGGAGCGCGTCGGTTTCCTCCGTCCGCTCCTGCTGGGCCCCGCTGCCGCTGAAGCTAAGGGAGCGGCCGTCCCAGGCGGAGAAGTCGAAACTCGTCCGGTTGCGGGCCACGGTGTTCATCATCGTGTCCTTGCAATTCTGGGTAATGTCCAATCCCGCCACGATCAGCTTTTCGCAGGTGCCTTCGAGCTTGATCGCGGTTTGGGCGCCCGCAGGACTCCCCGCGGCGACGAGTAGGGCGAGGACGGGCAGGACGGTGGTGAATCGTGTCTTCATGGCGCTGATGTATGTCCGTCGTCGCGTCTGTCGAGGGCAATGTCGCGAAGGTCGCGGCGTTATGGTCCGAAGCGTAATGCCCTGTCGTTGGGCGCGTCGAGATCGAGCTCGGGACCTTTGGGCACGATCCCCGTCGGATTCACGGTCGGATGGCTTCCATAATAGTGCTGCTTGATGTGACTGAGGTTCACCGTGGCGGCGATGCCGGGCAAGGCATAGAGGTCGCGCAGGTAATGCGACAGGTTCGGATAGTCGGCGATCCGGCGCAGGTTGCACTTGAAGTGCCCGACATAGACCGGATCGAACCGCACCAGGGTGGTGAACAGGCGGATGTCGGCCTCTGTCAGCGCCACGCCGCACAGGTACCGGCCCCTGCCCAGCCGCTCGTCGAGGGAATCGAGTTCGGCGAACAGGGCGTCGAAGGCTTCCTCGTACGCGTCCTGCGTCGTCGCGAAGCCGGCCTTGTAGACCCCGTTGTTGACGGCATCGTAGACGCGCGTGTTCACCGCATCGATCTCGCCGCGCAAGGCTTCCGGACAGAGGTCGGGGCCGGTGCCGCCGAACGCGTCGTTCAGCATGCGAATGATCTCGGACGATTCGTTCGAGACGATGGTCCGGCGCTGCTTGTCCCATAGGACGGGGACGGTGACGCGGCCGGTGAAGTCCGGCACCGCCTTGAGATAGACCTCGTAGAGGCGGTTCGTGCCGTTCACCGAGTCGGGCGTGGCGCCCGGTGAATCGCCGAAGATCCAGCCTTCCGATCCCATATGCGGATCGACCACCGAGACCGTGATCGCCTCCTCCAGCCCCTTCAGGGCACGCACGATGAGGGTGCGATGCGCCCAGGGGCAGGAGAGCGAGACGTAGAGGTGATAGCGGCCGGCCTGCCCCGGAAATCCGCCCTCGCCGGACGGGCCGGGACCGCCGTCGGCGGTGACCCAGTTGCGGAACTTGGCGTCCGTTCGCTTGAAGCGACCGCCGGTCTCCTTGGTGTCGTACCAGGCATCCTGCCAGGCGCCGTCGACCAGCAATCCCATCTTTCGTCTCCCGGCAGTCTCTCCGATAGCGAGATGAGCCATGAACGGCCTGTCGGAAAGAGCAAAATGGCGGGAACAGGTCTGCTTCCGTACGGTTTGCCGGCGATGAGCACTTTGCCCGATGCACCCACGGCCGATCCTCTGATCCTCACCCTGGAGATGGACCCGGAGACCTTCGCGCATTTCGATGGGCTGAGACGGCGGCATTTCCCACAAAAGCTCAACGTCATTCCGGCCCACGCCACCCTGTTCCACCATCTGCCGGGCCTGGAAGAGGAGGGCATCGCCGCGACCCTCTCCGAACTCACGGCGGAGCGGGAGCCGGCGGAGGTCGCCGTCACCGACCTTCGCTTCATGGGGCGCGGCGTCGCCTTCGCCCTCGCCTCCGACGCCCTGTCCCGGCTTCGCGACGAGATCGCCCGGCGCTATGCGGAGGCCCTGACGGCGCAGGACCGGCAGGGATGGCGGCCTCACGTCACCGTTCAGAACAAGGTCGCGCCGGATGTCGCCCGCACCCTGCATCACACGCTGGAGCGCGATTTCGAGCCGTTCCGATTCACCTCACCGGGGCTGATCCTCTGGCGCTACCTCGGTGGCCCGTGGCAACAGCGGGGACGCTTCGCCTTCGGGCGGCATCGATGAGCGAGGGACGACGAACCAATGACGAAGACCGCAGCATGAAGGCGCCGCCCCCAACCTATCTCCAGCATCCGCTGTTCAGCCAGGCCACGGCCCTGTGGCTGCGTCTGCGCCTCAACGAGGTCGGCCCCCTCGTGGCTTTGTTGAGCGTGAGCTTCCTCGGCTACGCCTTCTTCTTCCTCGCCGACGAGGTGGGGGAAGGGTCTACCGAGGCGCTCGACCGCAAGATCCTGCTCGCCCTGCGCAACCCCACCGACCTGTCGGACCCGATCGGGCCTCGCTGGCTCGAGGAGACGATGCGCGACATCACGGGCCTCGGCAGCGTCTTCACCATCACCTTCGTCACCTTGAGCGCCGTCGCCTACCTTGCGCTCACCCGGCGGCATCGCATCGCCGCCTTCGTGTTGGGCGCCATCGGCGGGGGATTGCTAATCTCGACGGTGCTGAAGATGTTCTACCACCGGCCGCGGCCGGATCTCGTCCCCCACGGCATGGACGTGTTCACCGCGAGCTTCCCCAGCGGGCACGCGATGATGTCGGCCATCGCCTACCTGACCCTGGCGACGCTGCTGGCCCGCGTGGATCAGAATCGTTCGGTGAAGGTTTTGATCCTCCTGCTCGGAGTTGGAACGACGCTCCTCGTGGGGGCGAGCCGGATCTATCTCGGCGTACATTGGCCGAGCGACGTGCTGGCCGGCTGGTGCATCGGCGCGGCCTGGGCCTCCCTGTGCTGGTTCGTGGCGCTGATCCTTCAGCGCAGGGGCGAGGTCGAGTCCCCCGATCCTCCGCCGGGCTGAGTCGGCACCGGGGTTTTGCCGGCGAAGGAGGCCGGTCGGCGGCGCAAAAGGGGGCACATCGATGCGATTGCCTCATGAACTGCCCCTCGCCGCATTGCGGGCCATCGCCGCCCTGACCTATGGTCCCGCCGATGAAGCTCACTGGTCCCGAACCCGACCTGCCGTATCGGCCCTGCGTCGGAATCATGTTGATTGCCCCCCGGGGGCACGTCTTCATCGGTCGTCGCCGTCAGGAGGCCGGGCCGGAGCACGTGAAGGGCGACCGCGCCTGGCAAATGCCGCAGGGCGGGATCGATGAGGGCGAGGCTCCTCTCGCGGCGGCTCTGCGTGAACTGCACGAGGAGACCAACGTCTCGGCCGGCTCGGTCGTGCTCCTCGGGGAGACGCCCGGCTGGCTCGCCTACGACCTGCCGCCCGCCGTGCTGAAACAGGCCTGGAAGGGTCGCTATCGCGGACAGACTCAAAAGTGGTTCGCCTTCGGTCTCGTCGGGGACGAGGCTGAGATCGACGTGCTTTCACCCGGAGGCGGACTGCACAAATCCGAGTTCGATTCCTGGTGTTGGGAGCCCATGGACGGGTTGGCCGACCTCATCGTGCCGTTCAAGCGGCCGGTCTACGAGGCCGTGATCGCGCAGTTCGCGGGCTTGGCCGCGTGGAGTGAGCAGGCGCAGAGGGCTACCTCGTCGCAATGATGCGATTGTGGTGGATCCCGATTTCCCTGTTTCTGACGTGGTTCGTCTTTACGCTGACCCCGTTCTGGATGCTCTATGACCTCGCTTCTGCGGTGCAGGCGAGGGACGTCGGCTACGTCGAGCGACACGTCAACTTCCGCATCCTGCGCCAATCCATGATCCGGCAGATCTCGACCGCCGCCTCTCAGCCGAGAGGTGAGCCTGGTGCCGAGGTCGAACTCTCGCGGGATCGGCAGAGGCTGATCGAAGCCGCTGCTGCCCTGGCCGAACCCTTGACCGAATCCCTGGTTACGGCACAGTCGGTCATCGATCTCCTCGATGACGGCATTCCGCAATCCTTGGATATCGGCCCCCTCAGCGGCGATGGCACCGGTTCGGACTCCGAGCGCAAGATTGGTGTCCCTGCCGGATTGAGGATCGACACGATCTCCCGGCTGATCCCGTACTACCTCTCCTCGGAGATGCGGGGATTTCGCACCATCGTCATCGCCGTGCCTCCCGAAGCGTCCCGGTCGCAGCGGTTCCGCCTTCGCCTCCGCCTGCGGGGATGGTCGTGGCGGCTGGTGGAGATCGAGCTGCCGAACGACCTGCGCAACCGTATCGCCAGCAAGGTCGCCCGGGCGCACAGCCGTCCAGAACAGGAAGCCGCACCGACGCCCGCCCTGCGCTGAGCGGTCTTGCGCCGGACGACGCGCGACGCCTGAAGGCCGGAGGAAGCGAAAGCATCAGGCTCGCCGGTTCTCGGGCGATGCGCCAAGCCGTGGACACCGCGCATTGAGGGCCGCGCGGTGCGCTCATCAATGCATATTGTCGGGGAGCCGGCGGTTGGTGAAGCGGGCATTGCCGAGGCCGGTGCCGATGGTGAGCACGCCCCACCGCGCGACGCCCTTCATGTCCGACATGGCCGAGAGGCCCTGCACCACGGCGTCGTTGTGCATCAGCACCACGGTGTCGTGATCCCCAATGGTGGGTATGGCCTCCACGAGCCGTTCTGCGAGGTTGAAGCGGCTGCTCTCCCAATTGCCGGGCAGGTTCTGGCCGCCGCGTTCGATGGTCCCGTCGGCGGCGATGACGCCGGGGCAGCCGATGCCGATGAAGGGCGCGAGTTTCAGGCGCGAGCGTTCCGCTCGCGAGATCAGGTCGTTCAGCATCGCGATCAGGCGGTCGACCGCCTCGTCGCGGCTCGGGGCCGGATCCTCGTCGCGGTGGCGCCATAGCTCCGAACGCCAGATCTCGGCGCGCGAGAGGTCAGAGGCCTTCTTCAGGTTCGTGGTGACGACCCCCGCCCGGATGTTGCTGCCCCCGATATCGACGGCGAGAAGGCTTTCGTAGCCGGAGAAGATCCAGGAGGGTGCGAGGTGGACGGCTCCGATCAAACCGGCCTCGTCCGGATGATGGCGGATGGGTTCGAGGTTCAGGGCGAGCCCGCCAGCACGGAGGATCACGCTGGCCCGGTCGATGGCGAGCCGTCCGGCGAGGCTGTCGCTGAAACCGCCGCCGACGACGATGCTCTGCGTATCACGCCACCCCTTCTGGCGCAGGAAGCGCCGCACGACGGTCGCGAGTTCCTGGGCGAATTCCTCGATCGCGCCGAAGACCACGCCGGCGGCGAGTGGGGGGCCGTCGATCAGGAGATCGTCGAGGCGTCGCTTGCTGAAATCGTGGCTCGCCTTCGCGCCCAGGGGATCGGGGCCGAGCTTGCGCAGCTTTTCGCGCCAATCCTCCACGAGATCGCGGAAGGCTTTCTTCGATACGCGGTCGCCGACGAAGCCCTCGCCATTCTTCAGTTCGATGTTGTAATCGTCGAGGATGACCGAGGGCAGGTCGCTCGGCGCGTGGGAGAGGCTCGATCCGCGCGTTGCCGTATCCGTGCCCATGCTCGATCGATCCTTTCAGACTGAGGGAAATTGCGGCCGTCGTGGTCCGGCCGCACTGACCCGCCGAGAGGATTCGGCATGGCCAGCGGTGCAAGCGTCCTTGTCGTGCGAGTGTTCCCTCGACGACGCGTTCCACATCTCGCGGGGTGGGTTACTTCGACTTGGCGGGAACGGCGTCGCCGGGGGACGCCTTCGGCTGGCGGGCCTCCATCAGGTCCTCCGCCTTCTCCTCGTCGGTGTCGCCGCTCTGCTCGATCGCCTTCTCGGGATTGGTGGCCAGTGCTTTGATGATCGCGACGAGGCGATCGCATTCGCCCTCGTACTTGTACGTCTCCAGGATGATCGCGGCGTCGCGCAGGGTGCGCAGGTCGCGCACCGCTTGCTTGTTGGCGGTCTCGCGAAGCTCGGACTTGCCGGCGATCGCCTCTTCGAGCTTCGCGCCCTTCACGTCGCACGCAGCCCTGGCGTTTCCTGTCGTGTAGGCGCTGAGCGTCGTGGCGAAGAGGACGAGAGCGGTGGCGAGCAGGGTGCGCATGGGGGAAGGGGCTCCGGAAGGGATGGGGGCGCGGTTGCGCTCAGGCGTAGTGGGAGAAACGGCGGAGGAGGCCGTTGGCGAGGGCGGTGATCTGGCTCGGGCGGTAGGGCTTCGGCACGAAGATTGATTCCGTCACCGCATCCGCCTGCGAGAGACTCCCGCGTCCGCCCGACGTGTAGATCACCGGGAGGTTCGGACGCAGGCGCCGCGCCTGGCGGGCGAGGGAAAGGCCATTGGTATTGCGGGCCAAATCGATATCGGTGAAGAGCAGGTCGACGCGTTCCCGCGCCAGGATATCCTCGGCCTCCTCGGCGTCGGCGGCGCTGAGGACGCGGTAGCCTTCGTCGATGAGGGCTTCGACGGCCAGTTCGCACACCATGGCTTCATCCTCCACCACCAGGACGGTTTCGGATCCGCGGACGGAGCCGAAGTTCGGCAGCGCAAAGGCAGCGTAAGCGACAGGGATCATGACGCAACTCCAACTCACCCGGCCTGGAATGACCATCCCGACGCCGGATCGTCACACCAACGGGGCTTACGGCTTCGATGTTCGATCCTGTTCATTCGAATTGCGCGGACTTGGTAAGCAATGCCTTAACCCTACCGGGCCGGTACCGGTCGTCCCGGGACGAACCACAGCGTCGAGGCATCGCGCGTTGCCATGAGCCGGTCCCTGTCATGAGCCGCAACTGGCATCTCGGCTTCGGCCTCATCCTCACGGCCCTCGCGGGCTACGTGGACGCTCTCGGGTTCATCCGGCTCGGCGGCCTGTACACCTCGTTCATGAGCGGCAACACGACCCAGCTCGCCGTGGCGCTAGGGCACCACACGCCGCTTCTGGCGATCCTGCCGGGCCTCCTGATCGCGGCCTTCATGCTCGGCGCCCTGTGCGGCGGCGGCCTTTCGGCCCTCACCCCGGCCCGGTGGAGCACTCCGGTGCTCCTCGGCTTCGAGACCGTCCTGATATCCGGCGCCTATCTCACGGCGGTGGAAGATCCGAGCCCCGGCCACGCCTCGCTGCTTCTCGCCCTTGCCATGGGCGCGCAGAACGCCGCTCTCGCCCATGTCCAGGGGTTCCGGGCCGGCACCACCTTCGTGACGGGAGCCCTGTTCAGCACCGGCCAGAAGCTCGCTTCGGCCCTGGCGGGGCGCGGACCCCGCTTCGGCTGGGTGGGCGATGGCGTCGTCTGGCTCGCGCTGCTGTGCGGTTCCCTGCTTGGGGCGGTCGCCTATGGCCGCTTCGCGTTGTATGCCCTCGCCATTCCCGCCGGCATCGCCGGTTGTCTCACCTTGGTCGCGACGGTCATGACGGTGCTGAAATCGGCGCCGGATGCCGCCTCTGCGTCCTGAGAGGTTCCTAGCCGATGAGCGCCAGCGCTCCCTCACTCGTCGATCACGTCGTTCCACTGGAGGCCGGTGCGCATGTCTCCGGGGCCGTCTGGCTGAAGGACGTCCTGGCCCTGGCACTGGGCGACGGTGCCGTGATGCTGGTCGGTCCCCATGCGACCCGGCGCGTGGAGGCTCACCCGGATGCCGGCATCCTGGTGGCGTCGGGCGACGGGCGGCGGATCGTGACGGGCGGCGACGACGGACGCATCGTGGCCGTCGCGGCCGACGGCGACATGACCGAGGTGGCCGCCGCCAAGGGTGGAGCCTGGATCGATGCCCTGGCCCTCCATTCCGATGGTGCCATCGCCTATGCCGCCGGCCGCAACGTCGTCGCCCGCGATGCCAAGGGCCGGGAGAAAATCTTCGCGGCGCCGTCCACGGCGCGGGGGCTTGCCTTCGCGCCCAAGGGCTACCGCCTCGCCGTGGCGCATTACAATGGCGCCACCCTCTGGTACCCGAATCTCGAGACCGCCCCCGATTTCGTCGAGTGGAAGGGCTCGCATCTCGACGTGACCTGGTCGCCGGACGGCCGCTTCGTCGTGACGACGATGCAGGAGAATTCCCTCCACGGCTGGCGCCTGCAGCCCGACCGCGGCCACATGCGGATGTCGGGCTATCCCGGCAAGGTCCGCTCGGTGAGCTGGTCGGGGGACGGCAACTGGCTCGCCACCAGCGGCGCGGAAGCCGCCATCATCTGGCCGTTCGATTCGAAGGAAGGCCCCACCGGCAAGGCGCCGCGCGAATGCGGCATCCGCCCGGCCCGCGTCACGCGGGTGGCGTTCCACCCCAAGGCCCTGGTCCTCGCCATCGGCTACGAGGACGGCTGCATCCTGCTCGTGCGCTTCGCCGATGCCTCGGAACTGCTGGTCCGGCCCGCCACCAAGAGCGGAGCGATCTCGGCCCTGGCCTGGGACGGGCGCGGCGGCCGGCTCGCCTTCGGCTGTGCCGGCGGCATGGCCGGCATCCTGACCCTGCCGGGTTGAGGCGGCGATGGCTCTTTTCGGCCTCGGACGCCGGCGCGAACCGGCCGACGACAGCGCCCGACGCCGGGTCGACGAGTGGATCCGCGCCCTCGTCGCGCCCGAGACCGTGGTGAAGGTC
Source organism: Methylobacterium sp. E-045 (assembly GCF_022829685.1). GTDB lineage: Bacteria > Pseudomonadota > Alphaproteobacteria > Rhizobiales > Beijerinckiaceae > Methylobacterium. Next base: position 138,821 of record NZ_JAKSYE010000085.1, on the reverse strand, counting down.
AACGAGATCCTGTGCCCGGACCCCTCCTGTCCTGGCCTGGAGACGGTCATCCTCGTCATGAGGCCGGGGCGGAAGACGCAGGCCGCGAAGGTGGCCAAACCCTTGGCCGAGGTGACGCGGGCGGAGGTGCAAGCCGCTTTGGCGGACCTCCCCTGACCGTTCGGGAACCGCCACGAGGCCGCCCTTCCGTGCGCCATCGGACCGTTCTTGAACCGCCATGGAGCGGCCCCTTCCTGCGCAATCCGGCCGCTCGGGAACCGCCACGCGGCTCGGCCTTTTGTCTGACGACGTGTTGAGGGGTGAAACGTGCTGCGTGTGATCCGGACCCTCGGTCTCGCCCTCGGCCTCCTCGGCGGCATCGTCGCCGCGCAGGGGCCCGAATTCGCGCAGCAATATACGCAGCGGCTCGGAGGCACCCTCGACGAGTTGCGGCGCTCCATCGCCGCCCTCGACGCGGACGCCGCCGCGAGCGGGACCAATCGTCAGGGGGCCGTCGACCGCCTGCGCGGCAACGGCGACGCCCTTGTGGCGCGACGCGGCGAAGCGGCCCGCGCCGATATCGAGCGCTTGCAGCGTCTCGACGCGCAGAAGCAGGCTCTCGCCGAGGCGGGCGGTCCGATGGGCCGTTTCGCGGCGCTGCTGCGCGATCCCGACATGGCGCTGGCCCGCGCGACCTACCAGGATTACGTGCCCGCGGTTCCGGCGAGCGCCGACGGGATCATCGCCGGATTTCTCGGGTTCCTGGCCACCTGGGCCGGCTGGCGCGTGCTGACGGATGTCGGCCGGCGGCTGGTTCCGGGCCGGCGACAACCGAAGACCGCCTGAATGCACGCGGCGGAGGAAGCACGGGTGTTGCACGACATCTACAGCGCGCACCGGCTCCCTGCACTACGACTCGACCGGTAGCGCACGGGCGACCTCGTGGCGCCGTCGAACGGCTGCAATCGCACCATGGCCCGCGCGCCCACCTCTCGACCCTCCATCGATCCGGCCCTCGACGCGGCGGCCCTGCTCCGGCGGGTGGGCTTCTTCGGCCTGTTCGTCCTGCTTCCCGTGGCCGCGCAGGTGGCCCGTCGCGCCACCGTGATCCTGGCCCCCATCGCCATCGCGCTGATCGTCATCGCCAGCGCCATCGACGGCAAGCAGCGGCCGCTCCGGGTGACGGCCGGCCGTATGCTGACGTCCACGGCGTTCCTGGCGGGGGGGCTCGTCGTCCTCTGGTCGGCCCTGTCCCTGGTCTGGACGCCGTTCCTCGGACCGGCGACGGAGCGCCTGCTGAACCTCACGGCCACCATCCTGATGACCCTGGCCGCCTATCTCGCCCTGCCGGACCGGATGCGTTCGGCCAACCTCTACCTGCTGCCGCTGGGCGTCATCGCCGCGTCCATCGTCTCCATCGTGTTCGGGCTGTTCGGCGACACGCTCCTGCGCAACATGCCCGAAGACCAGAGTTCGGTGGATCGCGGCTTGACGGTCCTCGCCCTGCTGGTCTGGCCCTCCGTGGCGTGGCTGCGCTCGCGCGGGCGTGACCTGGAGGCCCTCGGCACGGCGATCCTCGTGGCGCTGGCCCTCTCGATCTCGTCCAACGTGACCCAGATCCTGGCGCTGGCCGTCGGCGCGGTGGCCTTCGCCCTCACGACCTATCGCCCCCTCGTGGGCGTGCGCGCGGTGGCCCTGGTCTGCGGCGGCCTGCTGGTGAGCGCGCCGTTCCTGCCGTTCATCGCCCGGCCCATCGGCATCGTCGCCTTCGGTCCGACGGCGCCCGGCGTCCTCACCGTCAAGGCGTGGCAGAAGGTGGTGACCACCGAGCCGGTCCGGCTCGTGACCGGACACGGGTTCGAGACCGCCTCGCGCGGCCGGTTCGTGAACCTGCTGCCGAGCAACGCCCCGACCACGATGCTGTTCGAACTCTGGTACGAACTCGGTATCGTCGGCGCCTTCGCCGCCGCCTTCGCCCTCCACGCGGCGATCCGGCATAGCGGCCGCTCGGCCACCGCCGCCACGCCCGGCGCGATCGCACCCGGAGCGATGGCGGCCTTCGCCAGCGCCTTCACCATCGCCTGTATCGGCGTCGGCCTGACGGTGATCTGGTGGGTGACGACGCTGACCATCACGGTGCTCGTCTTCATCGCCGTGGAGCGCGGGCAGTTCCGCACCCGTCGCCCGAAGGCCAGCCTCCTCAGGCCGCGGGCCGCGAGCCCCCGCCCCGCCAACGACGACTGACGTCAGTCGTCCGCCGCCGCCTCGATGGCGGCCATGTCGTCGTCGGACAGGCCCATATGGTGGCCGATCTCGTGGACGAGGACATGGGTGACGAGATGGCCGAGGGTCTCCTCATGCTCCGCCCAGTAATCGAGCAGCGGCCTGCGGTAGAGCCAGACCCGGTTGTGCAGCTGCCCGGTCACCGCCTCGCCGCCCTGCGCGAGGCCGATGCCCCGGAACAGTCCGAGCAGGTCGAACTCGCTCTCGCAGTCCATCTCGCGGAGCGTGTCGTCGTCGGGAAAATCCTCCACGTGGACGGTCACGCCCTCGCACAGGGCGAGGAATTCCGGCGGCAGGCGGGCGAGGGCGTCGCGCGCCAGAATCTCCACGTCGTCGAGGGACGGCGCCTGGAGATCGGACCAGTTCCGGACGGGGGCTTTCATCCGAGGACGGGCAGGACCCGCTCGCAGAGGAACGCGGCGAGATCGTTGGTGATGTGGTCGATGTGCGGCTCCTTCACCGCTTCCTGCTCGAAAGCCTCGCGGAACGGATCGATGGTGCGGGGCACGACCAGAACCGTCGCCATCCCGATCTCGTGGGGCACGACGAGGTTGCGGGCGATGTCCTCGAACAGGGCCGAGCGGTGGGGGTCGACGCGGTGCCGGTCGAGGAAGCGCTCGTAGGTGGAGCGTTCGGGCTTGGGGACGAAGTCGGCGGCGGCGATGTCGAACACGTCCTCGAAATGGTCGAGGATGCCGAGCTTGGCGGCGACCTTCTCCGCATGGCGCCGGGAGCCGTTGGTGAGGATCAGCTTGCGGCCGGGCAACTGCTCGATGGCGTCGCCCAGAGCCGCGTCGAGGCGGATCGTCGAATGGTCGATGTCGTGGGCGAAATCGAGGAAGTGGTAGGGGTCGACGTTCTCCTCCACCATCAGCGCCTTCAGGGTGGTGCCGTAGCGATGGTAGAAATGCTTCTGCAGCGCCCGCGCTGAGATCCCGTCAAGCCCGTAGAGCTGCATGACATAGAGGGTGATTCGCTCGTCGACCTGCGGCCAGACGAGGGCGTCGCTGGGGTAGAGCGTGTTGTCGAGATCGAACACCCAGGTGTCGACCCTCGAGAAGCCACGGGAGCCCGAGCTGGAGAGATGGCTTTCGCCGGGAAGGAACAAGGCGGCTGAACGGGGTTCGAGGCGGCGGGAACGGTGCATCACCGGATGTGATCGCCCAGGGTTACGATGAAATTGCGCCCTGCGAAAGGAAGCTCGGCCGTGCGACCCCTCCCGGCGACGAAACGGCGGGCTCGGGTTCCGTTCCGCATCGGCCGGATGATGGCGGCGGTTCGAGGGAAGAGGTAGGACTCTCGCAAGGTTGATCCGTGTAGCGTGAACCGCGAAGCGTCCGTCACACAGCGTCGAACGACGCTATCGGCAGGGCGGATAGCGTCGGGCTACTTTCCTGGATGGTGCGACGTGCAAGATCGAGGACACGATCGAGGCGACGAAGAGCTGAAGATTGCCGTCGGGTCAGGTTCGACGCCATCGAGCGATGGTGATCCGGAGCTCCATCTCGATGCCGTATGCCGCACCGCCTCAGCCCTGTTCCGCGTTCCCATCGTCCTCGTCCCCCTCGCCGAGGGCGACGATCCCGCACGGAAGGCGGGATCGGGCGCCGGGGGAGCGACATCGGGCCGGCACGATGCGTTCGTCGCACACACCATCGCGGGCGACTCCGACGGGCCGGTGGTGATTCGCGATCTCCTCGCCGATCCGAGATATGCCGACCATCCCCTGGTGACGGGTGCGCTCCGCGCCCGGTTCTACGCGGGTGTGCCCCTCGCGTTCCGTCCCGGAACCAGGATCGGCATGCTGTGCCTGATCGACATTGTCCCGCGACCCGATTTCACGGACGAACACCTGGTCCAGCTCGAGGATCTCGCCCTCATCGTCACCGGGCACCTGCGCCTCCACGAAGCCAATGCCGAGCGCGAGGCGGAACTGCGCGAGCGCCTGCGCGTCGCGACCGTCCTCGCCCGCCGCGAAGCCCACCTCGAAGCGGCCTTGGCGTCTCAGCGCATGGCCGAGGAGATCGCGGGTTTCGGACATTGGCGCATCGACGTCGCCGCAGCCTGCGTCGAATGGTCGGCGGGGATGGCGCGGATCCATGGCCGCGCGCCCGCGGATCCCGCGCGCCTTCCCCTCGACGAGCATCTGGCCTTCTACCATCCCCAGGACCGGGAGCGTGTCCGCTGGCATCTCGACGACGTCGCGACGGGGTCGGGGGCGTTCGCGCGCGACGATTACCAGCATCGCTCGCGCATCATCCGCCCCGACGGGGATTGCCGGGTGGTCGCCGAGCGCGGGATCGTCGAGCGTGATCCGGCCGGGGTCATCCGGGCCATCTCCGGAATCTGCCTCGACGTCACCGAACTGGCGCGTTCAGACCAGCACCTGCGCGAGACGACGGACCTCCTGCGCGTCACCCTGGAGAGCATCGACGAGGGCCTCGTCATGGTCGATCCGGACGACCGGGTCAGGGTCCATAACGAGCGCCTGACCCTGCTCCTCGACCTGCCCCAGGGAATGCTCCACGACGGTGTCCCCTTCGACGACCTCCGCCGCCACATCGCCGAACGGGACGGCTCGCTGCCGGCCACCCTGGACAGGCGGACCCGTGACGCGAAACGCGATCATGGCGAGGCGGGCGCCAGCGGCGAGCACCTGCAGCGGGACGGGACCCTCCTCGAACTCTGCGGCGTGCCCCTGGCCGACGGCAGTACCGTCTATACCTTCGCCGATATTACCGCCCGGCAGAAGGCCGAGCGCTCCCTTCGCGAGAGCGAGGCGTCCTACCGCCTGCTCGCGGATTTTCTTCCTCAGATGGTCTGGATCACGAACGCCCGCGGCGACACCACCTTCCGCAACCGTCATTGCGGGCGCTATTACGAATGGCCCCCCGTCTCCGTCACGGAGCGGCTCGACTCCTATCATCCGGACGATCGCAGCCGCGTCCTCGGCGATGTCCGCGACCGCCACGAGGCGTGGCAGGATTACGACTTCGAGATCCGTATCCGCCGCGCCGATGGCGTCTACCGCTGGCACAAGGTGAGCAAGCGCCCGATCCGCCTCCTCGACGGAGAGCCCGGATGGCTCGCGACGGCCTTGGATATCGACGACATCATCACCGCCAGGATCGCGCTGGAGCGCACCGGCGACCTGCTGCGCCTCGCCCAGGATGCGGCGGAGGCGGGGGTCTGGGAGTGGGACCTGGTCACCGGCCGGATCTGGCAGTCCCAGGAAAGCGCACGGATGCAGGGATTGCCCCTCGACGAGGCGGATCCGGCCGCCGGCCTCCTGATGACCATGGCGGAGTGGGAGCGCAACGTTCCGGCCGAGGACCTGGTGGGGGTGCGGGCGGAAGCGAACCGGGCCATCGCCACGCGCACCAACCACAAGGTGGAATTTCGCGTCCTGCACCCGTCCACCGGGGAATGTCGCTGGTTCCAGGGGTTCGGCCGCGCCGTCCTCGATCCACGGACGGGCGAGGTCTGCCGCTTCGTCGGCATGAACCTCGACATCACCGCCCGGAAGGAGAGCGAAGAGGCGGTCAGGGCGAGCGATGCACGCCTGCGTGTGAGCGAGGAGCGGCTGGCCCTGGCCCTCGACAGTGGACGGGACGGCTTGTGGGATGCCGACTTCCGGACCGGCGAGGTCTTGTTCTCCGACCGGGCCCAGAACATGCTCGGCTACGTGCCCGGCGAGTTCGGCACATCCTTCGCGTATGTCAGTTCCCTGATCCACCCGGACGACCTGGACGGTTGCCGGCAGGCCGCGATCGCACATTTCGAGGGGCGTCGGCCGGCTTTCGAGATCGAGATCCGGCTCCGCACCAAGGCGGAGGGCTACATCTGGCTCCACTCCCGCGGCAAGGTCGTCACGCGCGCCCCCGACGGCACCCCGATCCGCTTCGTCGGAACCTATATCGACATCACGGCCCGAAAGGAGGCCGACCAGCGGATCGCCCATCTCGCCTGCCACGATGCCCTCACCGGGCTGCCCAACCGGTCGGTCTTCCACGACCGCCTGGAACAGGCCCTCGGCTCCGTGCGGAACGGCGGCGGCGCGATGGCTCTGCTCTGCCTCGATCTCGACCGGTTCAAGGCGGTCAACGATACGTTCGGGCACTTGGCGGGCGACACCCTGTTGACGATCGTCGCCGAACGCCTGCGCGCGGTCCTGAGGCCGTGCGATGTCGTCTCCCGCCTCGGCGGCGACGAGTTCGGCATCATCCTCGTCGATCTCGGCCGGGTCGACGAGGCGGTCGAGGTCGCCCGCAGGGTGATCGACGCCATCGCACAGCCGGTCAAGCTGGACGGATACCTGGCCAATATCGGGATCAGCATCGGCATCGCCCATGCCCCGGCGGACGGGCTCGAGGCCGACCCCCTCCTGAGGCATGCCGATCTCGCTCTCTATCGGGCGAAGGCCGCCGGCCGGAACACCGTCCGGGTCTACGAAGCCAGCATGGACGCGGCGATCGAAGCGCGGATCCAGCTTGGATTCGAGCTGCGCGAGGCCATCCAGCGCGGTGACCTGACCCTGCATTACCAGCCCGTGGTCGACCTCGCGACCAACACCGTGAGCGGCGTCGAGGCGCTGATGCGCTGGCCCCATCCCAGCCGCGGGATGATCCCGCCCTCGACCGTCGTGGAGATCGCCGAGGAAACCGGCCTGATCGTCGAACTCGGGCATTGGGCTCTGCAGGAAGCCTGCCGCGAGGCCGCGTCCTGGACGCATTCCGCCCGGATCGCGGTGAATGTGTCGGCGATGCAGTTTCGCGAGCCGGGCCTCGAGGAATCCGTGATCGAGGCCCTGTCGGAGTCCGGCCTCGCGGCGGACAGGCTGGAGCTGGAGATCACCGAGAGCGTCCTCATCCAGGATACCGAGGCGGTGATCGCCTGCCTGCACCGCCTGCGCTACCTCGGCGTCCGCATCGCCCTCGACGATTTCGGGACGGGCTACTCCTCCTTGAGCTACCTGCGGCAGTTTCCCTTCGACAAGATCAAGATCGACCGCTCCTTCATCCGCGAGATCGCCGACGCCGACACCGCCGCCATCGTGCGTGCCATCGTCGGGCTCGGGGAGAGACGCGGAACGACCATCACGGCGGAGGGCGTGGAGACCCGGGCGCAGCTCGACCTCGTGCGGGCGGAAGGATGCAACGAGGTCCAGGGCTTCTTCTTCAGCAAGCCGGTGCCGGCGCGGGACCTGTCCGGCGTCGTCGCCCGGTTGTCGCGCGCCGAGAGGGCGGCCTGACGCGACGGGAGGGCCCGGATTCAGCCGCCGAGACTGTCGAGATAGCCGGGGGCGAGCCGCAGGCCGAAGGGCAGGTTCGAGACGGGCGGCGGCGTCCGGATGCATTCCTCGAGGTAGACCATCGTGTTGCCGATGATGGCCTCGGAGAAGGGCTTGGCGATCACCGCCACCGCGCCGGCGAAGTCGTCGTGGAAGCCGCTGGCATTCGCCGTGAGGAAGACCAGCATCATCGCGGGCTCGTCCGCCAGATCCTTCGCCACGTCGAGGCCCGAGGAGCCGCCCTTCAGCTGCAGGTCGATGAGGACGATGTCCGGCCGGGTCCTTCGGGCCACCGCGACGGCGTCCCTCGCGGACACGGCCGTGCCCACGACCTCGTGCCCCGCCTCTTCGATCAGGATCTCGAGCTGCATCACGATCAGGGCTTCGTCTTCGACGACGACGATCCGGAGAGGTTCGTTCACGTTTGCTCCCTGTGGCCCGTCTCACCCTGGGGCAGGCGAATCTCGATCCGCGTCCCGGGATTGGCCGGGTGCCAGGCGATATCGGCACTGAGCTGGCGCACGAGACTCTCGACCAGGCGCTTGCCGAAGGTCCGGCCGCCGGCGGCGACGGCCGGGGGCATGCCGATCCCGTCATCGGCGATGGTGATGCGGATCTCCCCGCCCTCGGGCCTGACCGAGACCGAGAGCCGGCCGCCCGCGTCACGGGGGAAGGCGTGCTTGAGGGCGTTGGTGAGCAACTCGTTCATCACCAGGGCTACCGGGGGCGCCTGTTCGACGGCGACCTCCACGGGGACGAGGTCGACATCGAGTTCGATCCCCTGCCGCCCGGAGCCGCGCACCAGATCGACGGCGAGTTCCTGCGCGAAGGCGGCGACATCGAAACGCCGGACGTCGTTGGACTGGTAGAGGCGCTTATGCACCGTGCCGAGGGCCTCGACGCGGGTGAGCATGGATTTGAGCGACGCCTTGGCATCGGGGTCGGTGACGGTCCGCGTCTGCAGGGTGAGGAGCGAGGCGATCATCTGGAGGTTGTTCTTCACCCGGTGGTCCACCTCGTGGACCAGCATGGTCTTGGCCGCCAGCGCCTCGGTGAGTTCCCGCGTACGCTTGGCCACCTCACGCTCGAAATGCAGCTTTTCGTTGCGCGTCTGCAGGAGCGCGTCGATCCGATCCGTCACGTCGAGCTGGGACGCGAAGAAATACACGGTCTCGCCCTCGTTGCTGCTCACGGGGCTGACATAGAGGGCGTTCCAGAACTGGCTCCCGTCCTTGCGGTAGTTGAGGATGTCGACGGCCACGTCGCGCTTGGCCGAAATCGCCTCGCGGATCTGGCGCACCGCCTCGGGACTGGTCTCCTCGCCCTGGAGCAGGCGACAGTTCCGGCCCATGACCTCGGCGCGGCTGTAGCCGGTCATCCTGAGGAAGGCGTCGTTGACGAAGACGATGGGATTGTCCGCCTGCCGCGGATCGGTGATCAGCATGGCCATGCGCGTCGCGCGGATGGCCGCCGCGAAAGGATCGCCCCTTCCGTGCTCGGCCCCCAATCGGTCGGTGAGGTGCCAGGCGTCGTCCGCTTCCATACTGCCTTCCCGTGTTGCCCGGCGCGTCCCGCGGCCCGGGCGGATATCGTCGCCCACGACGAAGAAGCTCCGCCGTCGCGAGACATCGCGCTGCCTCGTCATGACGCCGGGTCATGCCCTGCGATCGTCGAGAGTCGATGTCGTTTTATGGTAATATCAACGACGTAGGGGGGTTCATCCATTCGACAAGCTTTGGTGTGCCGCAGCGTTCCAGACGCTCGATGGTGATGGCGCGGAACGTGTGTCGGAGCACGGTCTGAAAACCGTTGCTGATCCATCACGCGAGATGCCGATCGGCCTCGCCTGGACCGGCGATGATTGCCGGTCATGGCCCGGAACGGTAGAATGGCCAAGCTCGTTATCGGTGAGCTTGACTGTGCCGGTTGCCGGTCGAACGCCAGGATATCCCGTCATGTCGACATCTCGCCGGTTCGGATGGGTCAAGGGCGCGGCCGCCCTCGTCGTGGCCGCGCAACTGGCCGCCTGCGGCTCGATCCCGCGTGTGGCCTACACCGCCGACCAGGCCTCGGCGGCGGTCCCCGCCGGCATGGATCTCAGCGTTCGCGCCTATGCGGACGCGTCGGAGAGCACCTTCACCGAAATGGTGGCGCGGCCGGAACGCTCGAAGCGCGCCTTCGCCTATCTCGCCCTGTCGGGCGGCGGCGGTGACGGAGCCTACGGCGCCGGCATTCTTAACGGCTGGTCGGAATCCGGGAAGCGTCCCGAATTCGCCCTGGTCTCGGGGGTGAGCACCGGCGCCCTGATCGCGCCCTTCGCCTTCCTCGGCTCGGCTTACGATTCCACCCTCACCGACATCTACACCAGCGGCGTCGCCTCGACCCTGGTGCAATCGCCGAGCGTGACGAACATCGTGTTCGGATCGGGCCTGTTCGGGGACGGACGTCTCCGCGACCTCGTGCGTCGTTACGTGACGCCGGATCTCCTCGCCGCCATCGCCGAGCAGCACGCCAAGGGCCGTCGCCTCCTCGTGGTGACCACGAACCTCGATTCCCAGCGCGCGGTCATCTGGAACATGGGCGCCATCGCCGCCAATGGCGGACCCAACGCCGTGGCGCTGTTCACGGACGTGCTGACGGCCTCCGCCAGCATCCCCGCCGTGTTCCCGCCCCAGCTTCTGGACGTACAGGCCGAAGGCAGGGCCTTCCAGGAGATGCATGTGGACGGCTCGGTGGTGACGCCGGTCTTCACCCTGCCGCAGTCGTTCCTGCTGCGGGACGGTCGCCTGCGCACGGCGGACAAGACCGACATCTACGTCATCATCAACGGGCGGCTGGAGCCGGAATTCGACGTGGCGCAGAACAACACGCTGTCCATCGTCGAACGCTCGTTCACCACCGCGAGCCGGGCGCGCAGCCGCGCGACTTTGGCCGCCACCTATGCCTTCACCCGCGGCAACGGCATGGGCTTCAACCTGACCTATATCGACGAATCCGCGCCGAACACCACGACGGCGAAAGGCTTCGACACCGGCTACATGCGCCAGCTCTACGAGAGCGGGCGGGAGACCGGCCGGGCCGGGAACTTCTGGCGCAAGAACGTGCCCACGGCTCCCCTGGTGAAGGCGATCGCCGCCGGCGTCGAACGGAACTGACGGGCCGGCACCATCCCCCGGTGGGGTGGTGCCCTGCGCCGTCCGCCCTCGCGCTCGTTGCTGCACTGCGATAGGAGTGGCCCCATCCCCGTGTGGCCACCGGCCCCGCATCTCCCTTGCGTATGGCCGCTGACCCATGATCCAGATCGAAGACCTCACCTTCAGCGCCTGGGGCCGGCGCTTCTTCGATCGCGCCAGCGTCGCTGTGCCTCCCGGCTCGAAGGTCGGCCTCGTGGGGCGCAACGGCGTCGGCAAATCGACCCTGTTCAAGATCATCCTCGGCGAGTTCCAGCCCGATAGCGGCGCCATCCTGCTGCCGAAGACCGCCCGCGTCGCCTCGGTGGACCAGGAGCACCCGGCGACGCCGGTGAGCCTGATCGACACGATCCTCGCCGCCGATCTCGAACGCGAGGCCCTCAACCTCGAACTCGAGACCGCCGAGCCCGAGCGCATGGGCGAGATCTACGGCAGGTTGATCGAGATCGACGCCGACCGCGCCCCGGCGCGGGCGGGCGAGATCCTGGCCGGCCTCGGCTTCTCGGTGGAGGACCTGACGCGGCCGATGTCGGAATTCTCCGGCGGCTGGCGCATGCGCGTGGCGCTCGCCGCCGCGCTCTTCGCCGAGCCGGACATGCTGCTCCTCGACGAGCCCACCAACTACCTCGATCTCGAAGGCGCGCTCTGGCTCGAGGCGCGGCTGAAGCGCTATCCGCACTCGGCGCTGATCATCAGCCACGACCGCGAGCTCCTGAACAACTCGGTGGACGCGATCCTTCACGTCGCCAACGGGAAGCTCGAACTCTATACGGGCGGCTACGACGATTTCGAGAAGCGCAGGGCCGAGAAGGCCCGCCTCCAGGCCTCCACCAAGATGAAGCAGGACGCCGAGCGCGCCCATCTCCAGAGCTTCGTCGACCGGTTCAAGGCGTCGGCCTCGAAGGCGGCCCAGGCCCAGTCGCGCATGAAGCGCCTCGCCAAGATGGAGCCCATCGCCACCACCATCGAGGAGCACGTGGCTCCGTTCCACCTGCCGTCGCCCAAGCGTCCCCTGGCGCCGCCGCTCATGCACCTCACCGACGCCACCATCGGCTACGGCGACGACGAGCCGGTGCTGCGCGACCTCAACCTGACCCTGGACGTGGACGACCGGATCGGATTGCTCGGCGTGAATGGTGCCGGAAAGTCCACCTTCGCCAAGATGGCGGCCGGCGCGCTGCAACTGCGCGACGGGCGCATGGTCCGCGAGGGCAGGGTGCAGGTCGGATGGTTCCACCAGCACCAGATCGAGGCCCTCGACCCGAAGGACACCCCGCTCGCCATCATCCGCCGCGAGCGGCCGGACGACAGCGAGTCGGCGCGGCGGGCCAAGCTCGCGAGCTTCGGTCTGGCCTTCGACAAGCAGGAGACGACGGTGGACGCCCTTTCGGGCGGGGAACGGGCAAGACTCCTGCTCAACCTCGTGGCGATGCAGGCGCCCCACCTGCTCATCCTCGACGAGCCGACGAACCACCTCGACATCGACAGCCGCCGGGCCTTGCTCGATGCGCTCAACGATTACGCCGGCGCCGTCATCCTCATCACCCACGACCGTTCGCTGATGGAACTCGTGGCCGACCGGCTCTGGCTCGCCGCCGACAGGACCGTGAAGCCCTTCGCCGGCGACATGGACGACTACGCCCGCTTCGTCCTCGACCGTTCGAAGACGGGAAAGACCGCGCCGGGCCAGGGTCGGGAGAAGAAGAACAAGCGCAAGGCGGCGTGAGGTGAGAGGGTTCGCGCTGGGAAAAAGCCCGGCGCGAATCGTCTTCTCGCCCGAACGAACCTGAGGTCACTCTTCTCCGCCCATGCCTATGGATGGTCGGACTCTGGCGGATGGACCCCATGCCCCCTCCCGGCCCCTTGCTGACCCTCGGCAGGTCCGCTTCCAGGCTGTTGAGGCAGAGGCCGACGACCGGGTTCGGGGGGGCGGCCTGTCCGCTTCCGAATGGACGCGCTTCGAAGCGCGCGGAGCCTCGCCACCCGCCCGCGACCTATGGTGACCGTGAGACGGCTGCGCTAAAGCGAGGCTGTTCCGCTTGTCCTGACCGTCCACCTCACCGACAGGCGTCGAGCAGCCTACGGAGCATGCCTCATGCGCTATTCCGCCGATCGTCAGCCGTTGCCCGAGCTGACCCGTCCCATCGCCGTCTTCGATGCCGGGATCGGCAGCTACGCCGCCGTCGCCGCCATTCGACGTCTCCTGCCGGATCAGGACATCCTCTACTTCGCCGACCGCGCCAGCTTCCCCTACGGCGGCAAAGGCCATTCCGAACTCCTCACGATCATGCGGCGCACCCTCCACTACCTGCAGGGTTTCGACCCGGCCGCCATCCTCATCGCCTCGAACGCTCCCTCGATCACCGTCCTCGACGAGCTCGGGGGCATCGTCCCCGCCCCGGTGTTCGGCGTTCGCCCGCCCATCGGGGAGGCCCTCGCTTCCGCCGGGTCACGGGCGGTCGCCGTCCTCGGAGTTCGGTCGATGGTCGAGAGCCCGGAGATGCGCGCCTACGCCGACGCGCAGGCCGGAGACCGGAGGGCGCAAGTACGGCTCGTGGATGCCTCGCCACTCGTGGATCTGGTGGAGAGCGGCGCGTTCCTGTTCGAGCCCGACCGGACGCAGGCCAAGGTCGACGCCTTCCTGGACGCGCTGGACCGGCAGCATCCCGGCCTCGCGGCCATGACGTTGTCGAGCACGCATCTGCCGTGGCTGCGCGCGTTCATCGAGCGAGCGCGGCCGGACCGGACGCTGTTCGACCCCCTCCACGATGCCGTCATGGCGATCGTTCCGCACGCGGTTCCCGGCGGCGGTGATGTCCTGGCCCTGGTGACGGAGGACGAGCGTTACAGCGCCGCCGATTTCCGCGCGATGCTCGACCGCCTGAAGGTTTCCCTGCCGCTCCATACCGTCCGGCCGTTGCGCCATCGCGACAGGCGAAGGAGGCATGACGGCCGTCGGGAGGCTCTGGCGACCTTCCCCGCGGCCGACACGGGTCGGATGCGGAGCGTCCGCTTGCGGCCGAAGGGGTTAGAATCCGCGCACGAGCCGGCGCAGACGTTCGGGGCGGGTACCCAAGCGACAGATGTCCACCGCCGCATCGACGCATCCGCTCATGCCTGCAGAGGGCATCCGTCGCCCCGCAAGGGGAAGAGGGCAGGACGGCACGGCCCGCGAGATGTAGGACTGTCGTGGCTCCCCATCCGGGGAGAGAACGGAGCCGACAGGGAGTTGGGCGATTCCGGAAGTGGATTCGTCGGACGAGCCCGTCTCACCGTCGACTGCCGCCGCGCCGACGCCGGGGCCGTCGCTTCCCTCTCCCCGCGTGCGGGGAGAGGAGATGTTCGCCGAGCCTACTTCCGCAGGATCTTCGTCACGAGGCGGCCGATCGGGTTGCTCGAGTCGTAGTTGCGGTCGTCGCGGACGACGGGGCGGTTCTCGTTGCCGAGGATCTTGGTGACGAGGCGTCCGATGAGGCTCATGGCTGTATCCCTTCAAACCGGTTATGCGCCGCATTACGGCGCAGCTTGACGGTCAACACGCCGGACGTCCTCCCGTTCCGGATGAGCCCCGACATGATGCGCGCCTGCCCCGGCATCGACCTTGCTCCAGGCCTCGGACAAGGCGGAGCCCGATGATCGACAGACTGTTCCATGCGGGTGCGAGCCTCGCGCTGCTTCTCGCCGTCGCGATCCTGTTCTCCACCGACCGCCGGGCGATCCGGCCCCGCGTCGTGATCGCGGCCCTCGCCCTCCAGGTGGCGATCGGGGCGGTCGTCCTGTTCGTACCGCTCGGGCGGCAGGCCCTCGATGGGGCCGCCACCCTCGTGCAGACGGTGCTCGGCTACGGCGACCGCGGCGTCCTGTTCCTGTTCGGCGGCCTCGTGGAGCCGCGCATGTTCGAGCTGTTCGGCGGCAGCGGCTTCATCCTGGCCCTGCGGGTGCTGCCGCAGATCCTCTACGTCTCCGCGCTCATCGCCATCCTGTATCATCTCAAGGTGATGCAGACCCTCGCCCGCATCCTCGGGGCCGGCCTGCAGCGGGTGCTCGGCACCTCGCCCATCGAGACCTTCTCGGCGGTCATCACCATCGTCATCGGCCAGAGCGAGATCGCCGTGGCCCTGCGTCCGTTCCTCGCCCTGCTGACCGGGGCCGAACTCTTCGCCGTGATGTCGAGCGGGGCCGCCTCCACCGCCGGCTCGATCCTGGCCGGCTACGCGGCTTTGGGCGTGCCGATGGAATACCTGCTCGCGGCCGGCGTCATGGCGATCCCCGGCGGGCTCCTCTACGCCAAGATCCTGATGCCCACGACGGAGCCGACGCGGGTGACGACGATGCGGGTGGAATTCGCAGAGACGCGGGCGGTGAACCTGATCGAGGCGGCGGCCGACGGCACCCAGAAAGGGCTCGTCATCGCGGTCTCGGTGGGGGCCATGCTGATCGCCTTCACCGGGCTCATCGCGCTGCTCAACGGCATCGCCGGATGGGGCGGCGGGCTCGTCGGCTATCCGGCCCTCAGCATCGAGGGCGTGCTCGGCCTCGTCTTCGCGCCCCTGGCCTGGCTCATGGGCGTGCCCTGGGGCGAGGCCGGCCTCGTCGGTGGCGCCATCGGGCAGAAGATCGCGTTCAACGAGTTCCTGGCCTATGCCCAGCTCTCGCCGGTGCTGAAAGCGGGCGCCCTCGACGCGCGGACCACCGCCATCGTCTGCTTCGCCCTGTGCGGCTTTGCCAATCTCGCCTCCATCGCGATCCAGCTCGCGAGCCTGGCGAGCCTCGTCCCCGAGAGGCGGTCCGAGATCGCGCGCTACGGAATGCGCGCGATCCTGGCCGGTACGCTGTCGAACCTGACGAGTGCGACCATCGCCGGGCTGTTCATCGGCTGACGGGACGCGGTCACGCGGCCGCGCGCTTGGCCTTGGACGCCTTGGCGGATGCCGGGGCGGCCTTGGCCGGTGCCGTCACCGGGAGTTCGATGTCGACGCCGAGCGTCGACATGTCCTGCCCCCGTTCCAGGCGGATCTGGACCTTGTCCCGCTCCACCGTGACGTGCTTGGCGATGACGGCGAGGATCTCCTCCCGCAGGATCATCACCAGATCGGAGCCGCCGGCCCCGGCCCGCTCATGGGCCAGGATCAGTTGGAGACGGTCGCGCGCCGTCGGGGCCGAGGCGCGCTTGTTGAAGAGGTTCCGCAGGCTCATGCCGCCCTCCGGGTGAACAGCTTGTTGAGGAGGGATTTCTTGTCCGAGGGCACGGTCATCGGCACCGAATCGCCCTTCAGGCGGCGGACGGCGTCGATATAGGCCCGGGCCGGGGCGCTGAGCGGGTTGTTCATCGTCACCGGGCAGCCGACATTGGACGCGCGGAGCACTTCCAGGCTCTCGGGGATGATGGCCAGCAGCGGGATCGAGAGGATCTCGAGCACGTCGTCGACCTTGAGCATGTCGCCGCGGTCGGCGCGGGCGGGGTCGTAGCGGGTGAGGATGAGGTGTTTCTCCATCACCTCGCCGCGCTCGGCCTTGAGCGTCTTCGAATCGAGAAGGCCGATGATCCTGTCGGAATCGCGCACCGAGGAGACTTCCGGGTTCGTGACGACCACCGCGAGATCGGCGTGGCGCATGGCGAGCGTCGCTCCGCGCTCGATGCCGGCGGGGGAATCGCAGATCACCCAGTCGAACTTCTCGCGCAGCTCTTCCATCACCTTGGCGACGCCCTCGTCGGTGAGGGCATCCTTGTCGCGGGTCTGCGAGGCGGGCAGCAGCGACAGGTTCTCGAGCCGCTTGTCGCGGATCAGCGCCTGGTTGAGCTTGGCGTCGCCGTTGACCACGTTGATGAGGTCGTAGACCACGCGGCGCTCGGCGCCCATCACGAGGTCGAGGTTGCGCAGGCCGACGTCGAAATCGACGACGGCGACGCTCTGTCCGGCCTGCGCGAGTGCCGCGCCGAGAGCCGCCGTGGTCGTCGTCTTGCCGACGCCGCCCTTGCCAGATGTAACGACCAGAACCTTGGCCATGCGTGTTTCTCCTTAATCCAAGGTTGCCATTTTGATGGAGCCGCTATCGAGCCAGATCTGCACGGGTTTCCCGCGCAGGGTCGTGCCCATGTCCTCGGCCGTGCGGACGAGGCGATCGATCCCGAGCAGTTCGGGCTCGAACTTGCGGCAGTAGATGCGGGCGCGGGGGTTGCGGGCGGCACCGGCGATGGCCCGGCCGCGAAGCGCCCCGTAGACGTGGATCGAGCCGCCGGCGAGGATCTCGGCGCCGGAAGCCACCGAACCCATGACGGTGACGTCACCGGTGGGATGGGTGATCGACTGGCCGGAACGGACCGAGCCCTCGATCATGAGAGACGTGGTCTCCGGCTCAGCATCCTTCGGCACCTCGATGCCGAGGGTGGGCCGTCCATCCACCAGGAGCGGGGGCAGGGCGAGGCCGTCGAGCATCGTCGTTCCGGCCAGGGTCGCCGCCGCGCCCTCGATGCCGAGGATGCGGATGCGGCGGGCGCCCAGATCGGCCAGGACCTTGCCGAGCACGTCCGGGTCCGACCCGAGCGCCGCGATGTCGAGGATGAGGGGGCGTCCGTCGAGCAGGGTCGGCGAACGCTTCAGCGAGGCATCCAGATCGGCGAACCAATCGGGAAGCGGAGCCTCCGGGGCCAGGACGAGTGCCTTGAAGGCGCGGCCTCGAAGCTGGACGGATCGGCGGGATGGAGGGGCGTGTGTCACGGGCTCTCGCGATTCCTTACCGAACCATTGACGTCCCTTATGGTTACCGGTTGGTTAACGCGCCGGTTTTCTGTGATCCTATGAGCCGATAATCCTACAATCCCGGGTTCCTGTGACGGCGCTAATCCAGGGCGGCGACCTTGATCGCATCGCCCTCCAGGCGGATCTGGACCGCCTGACCGCGATGGGCCGGCCCGAGATCGTCGGCCGTGCGGTAGAGGCCGTCGATGGCGAGCAGTTCGGGCTCGAACTTGCGGCAGGTGATGCGGGCATCGGGATTGCCGGAGGCACCGGCGATGGCCCGCCCGCGCAGCGCCCCGTAGATGTGGATCGAGCCGCCGGCGATCACTTCCGCCCCGGAGGCCACCGATCCCATGATGGTGATGTCGCCGTCGAGATGCAGGATCGTCTGGCCCGAGCGGACCGGCTGGTCGAGGATCAGCGAGCGGGGCGCGCGCGGCGGCTCGGCGGGGGCCGGTGCGTCGGGCGTCGCCACCTCGTCCACGGGCCGTCCTCCGGCCGGGGCGGGGGGCAGACCTTCCCCGAGGCTCCCGGATTTCGCCCCTTCGATCCCCATCACGGTGACGTCCCGCGCCTTGAGGTCGCTTACCAGGGCAGTGAGGTCCTCCCGGTCGAGGCCGAGGCCGGACACGTCCAGGATGACCGGACGGCCGACGAAGAAGGCCGGGGATCGGCGGGCCAGGGCGTCGAGATCCTCGAGCCAGTCATGCACCGGTGCCGAGGGGGCCAGCACGAGGGCCATGAACGAGCGGCCGCGGAAACGGATCGGGGGGCGGGAATTCGGCTGGGTCACGCGGTGGCGTTTCTGTTGTTCCGGGATCGAAGGACGGCGTCGGGGCGACCATATCGGCAGAATCGGTCGAACGCTCCCCTCGCGGTATCGTCGCCCACGCCTGTTTCCGCCTTTCTGTCGCCGATCCCTCGCCGACGACCCTTTCCCCTTGCCATGCGGACGGATCGGACATAAACATATCTTTATGTCTCAAGAGAGCGCCGAGGCGAAGACCGCCCTTCCTTTTGCCGATGCCCTCGGCGTGCTGCGCGCCACCGCGGAGGAAACGCGGCTGCGCATCCTCGCGCTGCTCATGCAGGGCGAGCTCTCGGTCTCCGACCTCACCGACATCCTCGGCCAGTCGCAGCCGCGGATCTCGCGCCATCTCAAGCTCCTCGTGGAGGCCGGTCTGGTGGAGCGGCACCGGGAGGGGGCCTGGGCGTTCTTCCGCCTCATCGAGGCGAGGGCCGGTCTCGTGGAGCCCTTGGTTGGCAGCCTCGACCGGTCGAGCCCGCCCCTGTCCGAGGACCGCGCCCGTCTCGACGGCGTGCGGGCCCAGCGGGCGGATGCGGCACAGACTTTCTTCGCGCGCCTCGCCCCGAAATGGGATCAGCTCCGCTCGCTCCACGTGCCGGAGGCGATGGTGGAAGCGGCGGTGATCGACACGCTCGGGCCCCGCCCCGTGAGGAACCTCATCGATCTCGGCACCGGCACGGGACGGATGCTCGGCCTGCTCGCCCCGCGCGCCGGCCGCGCCACGGGCCTCGACTCGAACCACGCCATGCTCTCCGTCGCCCGCGCCAATCTCGAACGGGCCGGCCTGTCCGGGGTCGACCTGCGCCAGGGCGACATCCACGCCCCGCCCTTCGGCCGGGGCGGCTTCGACCTCGTCGTGGTGCATCAGGTGCTGCATTACCTCGACGATCCGGCCCGTGCCCTGCGCGAGGCCGCGCGGCTCGTGGCGCCGGGCGGCCGTCTCCTCGTGGTGGATTTCGCCCCCCACGATCTCGAATTCCTGCGCGAGGACCAGGCCCACCGTCGCCTGGGCTTCGCCGCCGAGCAGGTGACGGGCTGGCTCGCCGATGCCGGCCTCGGCACGGTCTCCACCCGGCATCTCTCCCCCGGCGACGAGAGCGGCGACCAGCTCACCGTCACCCTCTGGCTCGCCGCCGCCGCGGCCGAGCCGGCCCTCGATTCGGAGGTGGAGCGCGCGGTGGCCTGACCGGCCGTCGCCTCTCCGCCTCGACCCCTTCACGTCTGAACCGACCGATCTTGAGGACGACCCTATGCCCACCGCCTCCCATCACCGCGCCAGCCGCGACGGCTACCGCCCGATCCAGGTCTCCATCGAGTTCTTCCCGCCGAAGACCGACGAGATGGAGAAGGTCCTGTGGTCGTCCATCGAGCGGCTCGCCCCGCTCCAGCCGAAATTCGTCTCGGTGACCTACGGCGCCGGCGGTTCCACCCGCGAGCGCACCCACAACACCGTGGCGCGGATGATCAAGGAGACGAGCCTCAAGCCCGCCGCCCACCTCACCTGCGTGGACGCGACCCGCGAGGAGATCGACGAGGTCGTGCAATCCTACTGGGATGCCGGGGTACGCCACATCGTGGCCCTGCGCGGCGACCCGCAGGACGGCGTCGGCACCGCCTACCGCCCGCATCCCGGCGGCTATGCCCGCACCAGCGATCTCGTGGCCGGCATCAAGCGGATCGGCGACTTCAAGGTCTCGGTCTCGGCCTATCCCGAGAAGCATCCCGAGGCCGCGTCGCTGGATGCCGATATCGACGCGCTGAAGGCCAAGGTCGATGCGGGCGCCGACCAGGCGATCACGCAGTTCTTCTTCGAGAACGACGTCTATCTGCGCTACGTCGACAAGGTCCGCGCGACCGGGATCGACATCCCGATCATCCCCGGCATCCTGCCGGTGCAGAACTTCAAGCAATCGGCCAATTTCGCCCGTCGCACCGGCGCCTCGGTGCCGTATTGGCTGGCCGCCCGGTTCGAGGGGCTGGACAACGACGTCGACACCCGCCGCCTGATCGCCGCCGCCGTCGCGGCCGAGCAGGTGCTCGACCTCGTGGACGAAGGCGTCAACGACTTCCATTTCTACTCGATGAACCGCTCCGATCTCGTCTATGCGATCTGCCACCTGCTCGGACTTCGCGCGCAGGCGCCGAAGGTGGAAGCCGCGAAGGCGGCTGCATAGATCAGAACAGCGTCGACGACGAGGAATCCTGCGATGGCCGAGCCGCAAGACATGATCGTTCCGCTTCTCCAAGAGATGAGAGTGGAGATGAAGCAGGGTTTCTCCGAGATCCGATCCAAGTTCGATGCGGTGGATGCCCGCTTCGATCGCCTGGAGAAGCGCTTCGACAACATACGCGAGGCCGTGAACGGTGAATCCGTCTTCGGTCGCTATGCCGCCGCCGAGGTCGAGGAACGTCTCGAGGCCATCGAGAAGCGCCTCGCCTCGCTGGAGACGGGCATCTAAGCAGGTTTAGCAAAAGTGGTCACCGGTTTTGCGTTCCAAAACCTGCGACACGTCTAAGACCTAAGCGAGGTGAAGCGTTGGCTTGCCAATGCGAACCTGCTTAGTCGCCCCCGCCTCTCTCGCCCCGAGCCTCATCCTGAGGTGCCCGCGCAAGCGGGCCTCGAAGGAGGGCTTCAGAGATCACCGCACGACCTGGAGGCCTCCTTCGAGGCCTTCGCTACGCTCCGGCACCTCAGGATGAGGTGAATTGGCGGGACCTCGCGTCTCCAAGGATACGACATGACCGACCTGCGCCCCGTCGACGGACAAGAGATCGAAGCGGCCCTGCGCCAGCGCGCGGAGGAGAAAATCCTCGTCCTCGACGGGGCGATGGGCACCGTGATCCAGCGCCTCGGCTACGGCGAGGCGGATTTTCGCGGGTCGCGGTTTCTCGACCACGGCCACGATCAGAAGGGCAACAACGACCTCCTGATCCTGACGCAAGCAGACGCGATCCGGCAGATCCATCTCGACTATTTCCTCGCCGGCGCCGACGTCTGCGAGACCAATACCTTCTCGGGGACCACCATCGCCCAGGCCGATTACGGCATGGAATCCATCGTCCATGAGCTGAACGCACAAGGCGCGCGTCTCGCCCGCGAGGCCGCCGCCCTGGCCGAACAGCAGGATGGCCGCCGCCGCTTCGTCGCCGGCGCCATCGGCCCGACGAACCGTACCCTGTCGATCTCGCCCGACGTGAACAATCCGGGCTACCGGGCCGTGACCTTCGATCAGGTGAAGACCGCCTACGAGGAGCAGGTGCGCGGCCTGATCGAGGGCGGTGCCGAGCTCATCCTCATCGAGACGATCTTCGACACGCTCAACGCCAAGGCGGCGGTGGCCGCGGCCTGGGCGGTGTTCGAGGAGACCGGCACCACCCTGCCGATCATGATCTCGGGCACGATCACGGATCTCTCCGGCCGGACCCTGTCGGGCCAGACCCCGGAGGCGTTCTGGAACGCGCTCCGGCATTCCAGCCCGCTCACCATCGGCCTCAACTGTGCGCTGGGCGCCAAGGAGATGCGCGGGCACATCTCCGAACTCTCGCGCATCGCCGACACCCTGGTCTGCGCCTATCCGAATGCGGGCCTTCCCAACGAGTTCGGCCTCTACGACGAGAGCCCGGAGGCCATGGGCCGGCTGGTGGGCGAGTTCGCCACCTCCGGTCTCGTCAACATGGTCGGCGGCTGCTGCGGCACCACGCCGGACCACATCCGCGCCATCGCTCAAGCCGTGGAAGGCGTGAAGCCCCGCGCGATTCCGCAAGTGCCCCGCCTCATGCGCCTGTCGGGCCTCGAGCCGTTCACGCTGACGAAGGAGATTCCCTTCGTGAATGTCGGTGAGCGCACCAACGTCACCGGCTCGGCGAAATTCAGGAAGCTCGTCACCGCCGGCGACTACGCGGCGGCCCTCGACGTCGCCCGCGATCAGGTGGCGGCGGGCGCCAGCATCATCGACGTGAACATGGACGAGGGCCTGCTCGATTCCGAGAAGGCGATGGTGGAGTTCCTCAACCTCGTCGCCGCCGAGCCGGACATCGCCCGCGTGCCGGTGATGATCGATTCCTCGAAATTCCACGTCATCGAGGCCGGCCTGAAATGCGTCCAGGGCAAGGCCATCGTGAACTCGATCTCCATGAAGGAGGGCGTCGAGAAGTTCATCCACGACGCCAAGGTGTGCCGCTCCTACGGCGCGGCGATCGTCGTCATGGCGTTCGACGAGCAGGGCCAGGCCGACACGCTGGAGCGCAAGGTCGAGATCTGCACCAAGGCCTACAGGGTCCTCACCGAAGAGGTCGGCTTCCCCCCGGAAGACATCATCTTCGACCCCAACGTCTTTGCCGTGGCCACCGGCATCGAGGAGCATAACGGCTACGGCGTCGCCTTCATCGAGGCGACACGGATCATCCGCGAGACCCTGCCGCACGCGCATATCTCGGGCGGCATCTCGAACCTCTCCTTCGCCTTCCGCGGCAACGAGCCCGTGCGCGAGGCCATGCACGCGGTGTTCCTGTACCACGCCATCCAGGTGGGCATGGACATGGGCATCGTGAACGCGGGCCAGCTCGCCATCTACGACGAGTTGCCGGCGGAGCTGCGCGAGCTGTGCGAGGACGTGGTCCTCAACCGCCGCGACGATTCCACCGACCGCCTGCTCGAGGCCGCCGCGCGCTTCAAGTCCGGCGGCGGGGTCCAGGCCAAGACCGCCGACCTGTCCTGGCGCGAGGCTCCGGTGGAGAAGCGCATCGAGCACGCCCTGGTCAACGGCATCACCGAGTACATCCTCGCCGATACCGAGGAGGCCCGCCTCGGCGTCGAACGCCCGCTCCACGTCATCGAAGGCCCGCTGATGGCCGGCATGAACGTGGTCGGCGACCTGTTCGGCTCCGGCAAGATGTTCCTGCCGCAGGTGGTGAAGTCCGCCCGCGTGATGAAGCAGGCGGTGGCCTATCTCGAACCCTTCATGGAGGCGGAGAAGCTCGCCAATGGCGGCGACGGCAAGCGCCAGGCCGCCGGCAAGATCCTGATGGCGACGGTGAAGGGCGACGTCCACGACATCGGCAAGAACATCGTCGGCGTCGTGCTGGCCTGCAACAATTACGAGATCATCGATCTCGGCGTGATGGTGCCGGCGGCCAAGATCCTCGATACGGCCCGGCGCGAGAACGTCGACATCGTCGGCCTGTCCGGCCTCATCACCCCGTCGCTCGACGAGATGGTGCATGTGGCCGCCGAGATGGAGCGCGAGGGCTTCTCGGTGCCGCTCCTCATCGGCGGCGCCACCACGAGCCGCGTCCACACGGCCGTGAAGATCCACCCGTCCTATGCCCGCGGCCAGACCGTCTACGTCACCGACGCGAGCCGCGCCGTCGGCGTGGTGTCGAGCCTGCTTTCCAAGGAGACGCGGGATTCGACCATCGAGACGATCCGGGCTGAGTACAGGAAGGTCGCCGACGCGCATGCGCGTTCGGAGCTCGACAAGCAGCGGCTGCCGCTGGCCAAAGCCCGCGCCAACCCGTTCCGGATCGACTGGACCGGCTACGCACCGACGAAGCCCACCTTCACCGGAGCCCGCGTCTTCGCCTCCTACGAGGTGGCGGATCTCGTCCCCTATATCGACTGGACGCCGTTCCTGCAGACCTACGAGTTCAAGGGCCGCTACCCGGCGATCTTCGAGGACCCGAACCAGGGACCGGCGGCGAAGGCCCTGTTCGACGACGCGCAGGAGATGCTGAAGCAGATCGTCGACGAGCGCTGGTTCAACCCGAAGGCGATCATCGGCTTCTGGCCGGCGAATTCGGTGGGCGACGACATCGCCCTCTATACCGGCGAGAGCCGCCAGGACGTGCTCGCCACCTTCCACGGCCTGCGCCAGCAGCTGTCGAAGCGGGATGGACGCGCCAATACCTGCCTCTCCGACTTCGTGGCACCGAAGGAGTCGGGCATCGGCGATTACGTCGGCGGCTTCGTGGTCACGGCGGGGCTGGAGGAAGTGCGCATCGCCGAGCGCTTCGAGCGGGCCAACGACGATTACCGCTCGATCCTGGTCAAGGCGCTCGCCGACCGCATCGCCGAGGCGCTCGCCGAGCGCATGCACGAGCGCGTGCGCAAGGAGTTCTGGGGCTACGCCGCCGACGAGGCGTTCGCGCCGGACGATCTCGTGCGCGAAGAGTATGCCGGCATCCGCCCGGCCCCCGGCTACCCGTCCCAGCCCGACCACACCGAGAAGGTGACGCTGTTCGACCTGTTGAAGGCCGAGCCGCGCATCGGGGTGAAGCTCACCGAGAGCTACGCCATGTGGCCGGGCTCGTCGGTGTCGGGCCTCTACATCGCCCATCCGGAGGCGCATTATTTCGGCGTCGCCAAGGTGGAGCGCGATCAGGTGGAGGATTATGCCCTGCGCAAGGGCATGGACCTGCGGGACGTCGAGCGCTGGCTCGGGCCCATCCTCAACTACGACCCGGCCCGCTACCTCGCGGTGGCCGCGGAATGAGACTCGGCCTCGATGAGCCCGACCGTCGGGTCGGGTTCATCGAGATGGGGTGTCAGGCGCGTGATTCGGTGGAATGGAGCGCAGGTGTGTCCCGGCGAGGCTTGACCGCCGGACCGCCCGCGCTTCAATGCGGACCCTTGATCGATGGCTTGAGCGGAGCGCGACCACGTTGAACCGGACCACCGGAATCCTGGCCGTCGCGGCCACGCTCGCCCTCGGGGTCTCGGGCTGCACCGGTTTCTCCTACCTGTCGAAGAACTATGCCTCCGTGGGCGTCCAGGTGGTGACCATCGGCTGCAAGGATCCCTATTCCGTCTACGACCAGCGCCGCGTGAGCAAGATGCTCGTCGTCTCCGATGGGTTGCGGGAGATCGCGGGCTGCGGCATCGACGAGCGCTACGACGGGCAGGGCGGCCCGGCGGAGACCCGTGCCAAGCGGTTGCGCGAGGCGGCGCGGGCCTTCCTCGACGAGACGGCCCGCGAGAATTGCAAGATCACCGGGGAGTCGGTCTTCTCCGACCTGCAGACCGAGTTCTCCTACATCTGCAAGCCGACGCCGGAGGAGCGCGGCCTCAAGGTGCCGAGGCTTCCCAGTCGCGGATAAGCCATCCGGTTTGACGCGTCAGTCGCCACTGGGCGAGGACGGACGCGGGAAGGTGCGTTCAGCGGCATCGCCCGAGGCCGCGAGCAGGGCGCGGGCGAGATCGCGCGCCTCCCGCCGGTCGAGGGCGAGAATGGCCGTGAACGGCGTCCCGGACAGGTCCGCGAGGCCCAGTTCGAGCCGCACACCGTCCGGCAATGCGGCGACGGCGAGACTCCAGTCCCGTTCCTGCTGCCCGTTCATGCGCCCCACTCCCGTTCGGCTCGCGGCATCGGCCCGACGATGGGCTGCGATCCATCGGACGATGCCGATGGCGCGATGCCGGAAACCGCGCATGGAATGACCGATTGCGGCCTGCGAGGCCAGAGGGGAAGCGCGGGCCGCGAAACTCTCTCGGACGCGAACGATTGACGGGCGGCGGCGGAACGGTGTTTGTCCGCCCGCGAAACGGCCGGATCGCCGGCCGGGCCACCCTCGCCCAGGAATAAGGAAACCCCGACATGTCCGAGATCTGGTTCCGCACCGGAGAGGCCACCGTTCTCGCCGCCGACGGCCAGTACACCGACGCGATGCCGGAGGTGCTGATCGGCTCCACCCGCGGTCCGGTGGGCCAGGCCTTCGCCGGCATGATGGGCCAGGTCCAGGGCCACACCCGCATGTTCGTGGTGCGCGACCTGAACCAGCTCGTGCGCCCGTCCACGATGATGACCACCAAGGTCACGATCCACACGGCCGAGTACGCGGAACTCCTCGGCGGCGTGGTCCAGGCGGCGACGGGCGACGCCATCGTCGATTGCGTGATCGAGGGCATCCTGCCGAAGGACGGCCTCGACGAGCTGTGCATGATCATCATGATCTGGCTCGACGAGCGCTGCGGCAGCCACGAGGCCCTCGACCGCAAGGATCTCTACCGCACCAACTACGAGGCGACGAAGCTCGCCATCGCCCGCGCCATGAAGGGCGAGCCGACCATCGACGAGCTGATCGCCAACCGTAAGACGGTCAAGCACTACGCCCTTGAGGACCTCGTCGAGTACTGAGGGACCGGACCCCCTCCGGGGATGGGGGGATGCGCCGGCATCCCTCCTTCCGCCGACCGTCAGCCCGGCGGGATGCGGCCCACCGAGCACAGGGTTCGGATCGAGCCCGACGGGTCGGTGTAGCAACTTGCCGACCATCCGTTCTGCTGGATGAACGACTTGCGGTGCTCGCGCAGGGACGTCTCGTAGGCCTTGCCGATGGCGCTCTGGACCGCGCCGGCCGTCTCGCCGGTCGCCGCGGCACCGGCGATCGCCAGATCCTGGAAATAGACCGCCGAGGGCGTCGGAGCGCCCGAGGCCGCCTGGACGATGGGCTCGGCCCTGCAGGTCAGGTCGATCTTCGTGCCGTTCGGGATCTTGAGGTCGATGCTCGGTCCCTGCCGCCTGCCGACCTTCGCGCCGATCTCCGAGGCGATCCTCGCCGCCAGCCCGTCGCACTCGTCGGCATGGGCCGCGACCGCCATGCAGAGGATGACGGTCGTCGCGAGAAAACGGGGCCGCGTCATGCTGAAACGGCCGCCGGATTCCGCATCTGAATCCCCCCGGTTCCGGCCCCGCCGCGGGGCCGCGCGCCCGACGCCTCGCGCAGGGAGTCCACCGTCTCGTCGGAACTGGCGGCGACGAGATCGCGCCGCCGTTCCGCCGTCGGTATCGGCATCCGCACCATGATGATGGTGCCGAGGCCTTCCTCCGAGCGGATGCGCAGCGAACCGCCATGCAGTTCCGCCATGGAGCGGGCGATGGCGAGCCCCAGCCCGGACCCCTTATGCGTACGGGTGAGATTCGTCTCCACCTGCTGGAAGGGCGAGCCGAGGCGGCGCAGGGCGGCCTTCGGAATGCCGATCCCGTTGTCCTCGATGAAGATGTTGACCTGATCGCCGGAGGGGCGCGCCTTGACGACGATGCGCCCGTCGCCTCCGGGGGTGAATTTCACCGCGTTCTGGATGAGGTTCAGGAGGATCTGGTGCAGGGCGCGTCCGTCGGCCAGCAGGGTCAGGTCGGCGGCGACGTCGACGTGGATGGTCAGTGACTTCGCCCTGGCCGCCTCCGCCACCAGCTTCAGCGCACCCTGGACCGCACCGTCGAGGGGCACTTCCCGCAGGGCGAGGCGGACGCGGTGCGATTCGATGCGCGACATGTTGAGGATGTCGTCGATGACCGAGAGCAGGTAGTCGCCGCTGGAGCGGATATCGCGGCAGTATTCCGTGTAGCGCGGGGAGCCGAGCGTCCCGTAGACCCCGCTCTCCATCAATTCGGCAAAGCCCATGATGGCGTTGAGCGGCGTGCGCAGCTCGTGGCTCATGGTGGCGAGGAACTCGGACTTTGCCTGGTTGGCGGTCTCGGCCTGGGCCTTCTGGTCGAGGTAGCGCTCGGCGAGGTCCGCGAGCTGCTGGGTCTGCAGTTCCAGCGTCCGGCGCGAACGCTTGAGGTCCTTGACCGTCTCGATCAGCTCCCGCTCGGAGGCGACGAGCTGCTCCTGCTGGCGTTTGAGGTTGGTGATGTCGGTGCCCACCGAGACGTAGCCGCCGTCCTTGGTCCGCCGCTCGCTGATCTGGAGCCAGCGGCCATCGGTGAGTTCCGCCTCGAAGGTGCGGGCGGTCGCCGAGGAGGCCTCTATCTCGCGGAGTTCGCGGCGCACCGGCGGCAGGACGCCCCGGCCCATGATCTCGTGGTAGCGCTTGCCCGGGATCGCGTCGTCCGGGCTCAGGGCATGGAGATGGCGGAACTTCGAATTGCACAGGACGAGGCGGTTGCTCGTGTCCCACAGGACGAACGCTTCCGAGATCGCCTCCACCGCGTCGCGCAGGCGCATGTCGGCGGTGGCGTTGGATTCGGCGAGCTGGCGTTGCTCGGTGACGTCGAGGGCGATGCCGACGAGGTGACGGCCGCCATCGACCTGATCGGGGACGATCTCGGCGCGGGTACGCAGCCAGATCCAGCCGCCATTGGCACTGCGCATGCGGAACTCGTGATCGACGGTGGACTGGCTCGCGGCCAGCTGGCGGGCCAGGGCGTAGAGGTCGCCGTCGTCGGGATGGACCAGGGCGTTCACGTCCCCGAAGGACAGGAACTCCCGCTCCCGGCGGTAGCCGAGCAGGGCGTACATCGAATCCGACCAGTAGATCCGTCCGCGCGGGATATCCCAGTCCCACAATCCGCAGCGGCCGCGGCCGAGGGCCGTGTCGAGGCGCTGCTTGATCTGCTCGCAGAGCCTGTCCACGGCGTAGGCGCGCTGGGTCTGGAGCGCGTAGGCGATTCCGATCCCGAGGATGACGAGGGCGGCGGCACCGTAGAGGACCACCTGATGCCGCATCCGCGTGGCCCAGGCGTCGAGGACCGGAGCGATGGGCTGGATCACGGCGATCTGGCCGCGGCCCGCGGGAAGCGTCCGCAGGGCCGCGTAGGCCTGCTCGCCATTGGCCAGGGTCAGGGCCATCACGCCGGCGCGCTCGCCCAGCGTGCTGAGCGCCTGCATTTCCCCCAGGCGGTCCGTGAGGGTTCCGCTCAGATCCGTCGGGGCCGGATGAGCCCCGAGAATGGTCTCGGACGCCGAGGTCACCAGGATCTGGCGTCCGGCCGGCATCAGGGAGACGGGAAGGAGCGACTCCAGGCGCGACCGGATCGCGGGGGAGGTCGCCTCCACATCCGCCAGGGCGCCGGTGACGAGGCGCGTGAAGGTCTCGATGTCGGTGACCGTCTCGCGCAGGATCTCGCTGCGCTCGCCGCGCAGCTGGAGGGCCGCGCCAGCCGCCAGGCAGACGAGAAACGTGGCCAGAAAGGCGGGCACCGCGTAGCGGAGCCAGATCTCGGCACGGACGAATCGGGTATGGGCCGCGGTCTGAGGGCGGTGAATACCGAGAATCGTATCCGCACGTGCGGAGAGGGAAGCGGAATCCGCCTCCAGCATGACAAGTCCCCGTAGCTGTGGATGAGTCGTTCCTCGGCGTGGGGTGAGTCACGCTTCGAATCGTATCCAATTCAGCATTTCCACAGCCAACTTGTCCACGAAATTCTTGGCGGCGTCCTTGACTCTCGGTTCAGTGTGTCATTCGGATTCTGAGAATCGATAGTTCGAATTTGATCATATTTTAGAAAGCGTTAACCATCCGTGAGGGTCCGGCCGAGGATATCGGCCACGTCGCGCGATAGCCCCGCGGCGGAGGCGAATTCGCCAAGCGTGGCCGTGGCTTGAGTCCGGCGTCCGGATTCCAGCATTTTCCACGATCCGAACGCGGTCAGAAGCCGCGCGGCGAGCTGTGGATTGACCCCGTCGATGGTCCGGATCGCCTCCGCCATCAATCGGAAGCCCGCTCCGTCGGGTCGGGCGAACTGGGTCGGGTTCGCCATGGCGAAGGTTCCGAGAAGGGCCCGCACCCGGTTCGGGTTGGTGATGGCGAAAGCCGGATGGCGCTGAAGCGCGGCGACGCGGGCAATCGTGCCGTCCTCGGGAATCATCGCCTGAATGGCGAACCACTTGTCGAGGACCAGCGGCTCGTCGGCGTAACGGGCGCCGAAGGCCTGGAGCGCCGCCTCCCTCGCGTCCCCCGGTATCGCGGCCAGGGTCGAGAGGGCCGCCAACCGGTCGGTCATGTTGGTGGCCTCGGCGAACCGGGCGGCGGCGAGTTCGCCGCCTCGAACTTCGTCCGCCGCGGCGATGAGGTCGAGGGCGGCATGGCGCAGGGCCCGGCGCCCGGCCGAGGCCGCGTCGGGACTAAAGGCCAAGTCCGTCGCGTCGGTCATGGCGGTGTGGAGGGAGTCCAGTCGTCCTCCGAGACCCCGCCCGATCTGGCGCCGCAAGGCCCGCCGGGCGCGGTGGATCGCATCGGGGTCGATGTCGCGGCCGAGTTCGTTGGCGACGTCGCCTTCGCTCGGCAGACCGAGGACGAGGGCGGCGAAGGCCGGATCGCTCAGGGCTTCGGCGTCGAGGAAGGTGGAAAGAGCCTCGATGAAGGCCCGCGCGTCCGGTCCCGCATCGTCCGCCGGCGGGGCATCGGCCCTCGTCCGTTCGACGATCAGGCGCATGGCGACGCTCTGGGCCGCCTGCCAGCGGTTGAACGCATCGGAGTCGCGGGCGAGCAGCCGCAGGCGGTCCGCATCGCTCGATGCCATCTCGATCCGGACCGGGGCGGAAAAGCCCCGGAACAGGGACGGCACCGGCCTCTCATCGACCCCGGAGAACATGATCTCGTCCGAGGTCCGGTCTAGGACGAAGACGCCCTCACTGACACGCTGGCAGGACGCGGCGATGGGGCCGCCCTCGCCGACGAGGCCGAGGGCGATGGGGATGACGAGGGGCGGGCTGTCCTCGGCGCCCGCCAGGCGCTGGCGAAAGCGCAGGCGATAGGTCCGGGCTCCGGCGTCGTACTCCCCCTCGACGCCGACCACCGGGGTTCCCGGCCGCTCGTACCACCGCGCGAAATCCGACAGGTCGCGCCCGGTCTCCGCGGCGAAGGCGGCGAGGAAATCCTCCACCGTGGCGGCTCGGCCGTCATTGTCGGCAAAGTAGCGGTCCATCCCGGCGCGGAAGGCGGCGGCGCCGACGAGGCTGCGCAGCATCCGCACGATCTCCGCGCCCTTCTCGTAGACGGTGGCCGTGTAGAAGTTGTTGATCTCGGCATAGGCCCGGGGCCGGACCGGATGGGCCAGGGGCCCGGCATCCTCCGGGAACTGGCGGGCCCGCAGCGTCCTGACCTCGCCGATGCGATGGACCGCACGCGAGCGCATGTCGGACGAGAATTCCTGGTCGCGGAAGACCGTAAGGCCCTCCTTCAGGCAGAGCTGGAACCAGTCGCGGCAGGTGACGCGGTTGCCCGACCAATTGTGGAAATACTCGTGGGCGATGATCCGCTCGATCGCCGCGTAATCGGCATCGGTGGCGGTGTCGGGCGAGGCGAGGACGTATTTGTCGTTGAAGATGTTGAGGCCCTTGTTCTCCATGGCGCCCATGTTGAAGTCGGACACGGCCACGACGTTGAACAGGTCGAGGTCGTAGGCGCGGCCGAACGCCTCCTCGTCCCACGCCATCGAGCGGGCGATGGCGTCGAGGGCATAGGCGGCCCGGTCCGCCTTGCCAGGCTCCACGTAGACGGCGAGGGAAACGGGACGGCCCTCCATCGTGGTGAACTCAGCGGACACCCGGTCCAGGCGGCCGCCGACGAGGGCGAAGAGATAGGCGGGCTTCGGGTGCGGGTCGTGCCAGATCGCATAATGGCCGCCCGGGCCGGCGGGTCCGGCCTGCGTCAGGTTGCCGTTGCCGAGAAGGACCGGCGCTTCGTCGACATCGGCCTCGATCCGGGTCGTATAGACCGACATCACGTCGGGCCGGTCCAGGAAGTAGGTGATCCGGCGGAAGCCGTCGGCCTCGCACTGGGTGCAGTAGACGCCGCCCGACTGGTAAAGGCCCATGAGCTTGGTGTTGGCGGTCGGGTCGACCCGCGTCTCGATCGTCAGCGAGAAGGCCCTTTGCGGCGGCTCATGCACCGTGAGGGCGGATGCGGTGGCGGAATAGGCCGCCGGATCGAGGATGGTGCCGTCGAGGGACAGCCTCGTCAGCGCGAGATCGTCGCCGTCCAGCACCAGCGGCGCGTTCGGGCGTCCGTCCGGGTTCGGGCGCAGGGCCAGGGTCGCGACGATCCTGGTTTCGCGGGGATGGAGCCGAACGTCGAGTGCCACCGTGTCGATGAGGTAATCGCTCGGCCGGTAATCCTCGAGACGGATCAGGGTCGGGGTTTCGGTGCGCATGCGGTCGATCCTGATCGGGAGCGAGGCTAGGAACGGCTCCGCGTCGTCGGCCTCCTCGGCTTCCACCCTGGGGGCGTGAAGGGAGGCGGCCGCGTCGGAGGCCCGGTGGCGTTGACGCTTGGCATAGCCGGGCCACATAGGCGGCATCAACCGGAGACAATCAGCCCATGGAATACCTGCACACGATGGTCCGCGTGGCCGATCTCGACAAGGCGCTCGCCTTCTACGTGGACACGTTCGGCCTGCGCGAGACCCGTCGCGTGGAGAACGAGAAGGGTCGCTTCACCCTCGTCTTCCTCGCGGCCCCCGGCGATTACGACACGGCCCTGGAGACGAAGGCGCCCCAGGTGGAACTCACCTACAACTGGGATCCGGAGACCTATTCCGGCGGGCGCAATTTCGGCCACCTCGCCTATCAGGTGGACGACATCTACGCCTTCTGCGCCCGGCTGCAGGACAAGGGCGTGACCATCAACCGGCCGCCGCGCGACGGCTACATGGCCTTCGTGAAGTCGCCGGACGGGATCTCCATCGAGATCCTGCAGAAAGGTGAGGCCAAGGCGCCGCAGGAGCCGTGGGCCTCCATGGAGAATACCGGCTCCTGGTAGGACCGCGACCGCGCGGGGCGCGTCATCGCGCGCCCCGCTCGTGGCGCTTCAACGCTCTGCGCCGCCCGTTTCGCTGGCCGGCGTGATGCCGAGTTCCGCAAGCTTGGCCGCGACGGCTTCGATCGGCCGCTTGAGTTTCAGGCTGATGATGGAGACCGGCACGCGCTCCCGTGCCAGCGTCCGGAGTTCGGACACGTTTTCGAGCGTCCAGGCCGAATCGCTCGTTGCCATGGTCACCTCCTTACGTTGACGGGCCGCCGCGAAGGGTGCGGCCGCCGTCTCAGGAGCTAGGGCCGCGCGGATCGTCGAGCAAGCCAACGAACAAAATCCCGCCATGGCGCCCGGATGGGCATCCGGCTCCTTGACCTCGGGCGCGATGGCGGCGCACATCCGCGCCGGATCAGTCGGCCGGGCGGCCGCTCCGGTGCGAACCGGGGAGGAAAGTCCGGGCTCCATGGAGAGACGGTGCCGGATAACGTCCGGCGGGGGCGACCCCAGGGACAGTGCCACAGAGAGCAGACCGCCCTGCTTCATGCGGGGTAAGGGTGAAAGGGTGCGGTAAGAGCGCACCGCGGACGCGGCAACGCGGACGGCACGGCAAACCCCACCGGGAGCAAAACCGAATAGGGGCGACACGCTCGGTCCGACAGGACGGGGCAGGCCCTCTCTCCAGGCTCGTCGCCCGGGTTGGTTGCTCGAGGCGTTCGGTAACGATCGTCCCAGAGGAATGGCCGCCACGTCCGGGAGTTCGCTCCCGGGCCCTACAGAACCCGGCTTAAAGGCCGGCTGATCCTCTTCCCGTAGGTGCCGGGACGACGCCCGTCGCACCTCCCCACACACATCGAATACGCTGCAGAAAACCGACGAAACTTACCGTCGGTTAACCTTGCTGAGGTCTGATCGGTCCCGACGGTGCCCAGGCGGGTCCGCGCGTTGACGGTGCTCAGAGGCTCATGTTACCCGGAATCACTTCGTCGGCGGCGATTTTGGGAACGGCGGACGCACAGGGCGCTCGTCTGGGACGACGTGCGGGCCGCCTCCGCGACGTCTCGTCTTCCTTTGCCGTTCCGTCTCTTCCGGCCGCCTCGGAGCGGTCGATGCCCGCCGCAGGGACGCATGCGTCACATCCATTCCTCCGTCGCCGTCCGGCGTCCTCGACCCGTTCCGCGTCGGCGCGTTTCAGTCCGGCCCGTCCCGCGCACCGCCATCGGCCGGCGCGCGTCATGACGGTCCTCGATGACGACCTTCCCGTCGGCCCGAAGGCGGCCCCCCCTCACATTCCCGTGCTGCTCACGGAGGTCGTGGCCTCCCTCGGGCTGACTGGCGCGTCCCTGGCCGTGGACGGCACCTTCGGAGCGGGCGGCTACACCCGTGCGATGCTGCAGGCCGATCCGGGCCTTCGCGTGCTCGCCGTCGATCGCGATCCCAATGCCATCGCCGGCGGCGCCGGCCTCGTGGCCGCCTTCGAAGGGCGCCTGACCCTGGTGCCGGGCCGCTTCGGCACGCTCGATGCCCTCGTCCGGGACCAGGGCATCGAGACGGCCGACGCCGTCGTCCTCGATATCGGCGTCTCCTCGATGCAGATCGACCAGGCCGACCGCGGCTTCTCGTTCCGCAACGACGGCCCCCTCGACATGCGCATGGAGCGCGCCGGCCAGAGCGCCGCCGATCTCGTCAACGGCGCCGAGGAGGCGACGCTGGCCGACATCATCTATCACTACGGCGAGGAGCGCCGCTCGCGGGCGGTGGCCCGCGCCATCATCGAGGCGCGGCGGAAGGGCCGGATCGAGACCACGGCGGCGCTGGCCGAGATCGTGTCGAGCGTGGTCTGGGCGGATCCTGCCAGCGGCATCCATCCGGCGACGCGGACCTTCCAGGGCCTGCGCATCGCCGTGAACGACGAACTCGGCGAACTCGTCCAGGCGCTCCATGCCGCAGAGCGGATCCTCCGGCCCGGCGGGCGACTCGCGGTGGTCACCTTCCATTCGCTGGAAGACCGCATCGTCAAGCAGTTCTTCTCCGCGCGCAGCGGCCGGGCGGCCCAGTCCTCCCGCCACCTGCCGAGCGCCGATGCGCCGATCCCGCGCAGCTTCACCATGGTGACCAAGGGGCCGGTGACGGCCTCCGACTCCGAGGTCCACGCCAATCCGCGCTCGCGCTCGGCCAAGCTCAGGGCCGCCGAGCGCACCATGGCGCCCGTGGCGCCGCCGCTGGCCGCCATCGAGGCGCTGGCGGCCCTTCCCGCCCAGCGCGGTCACCTCGTCTCGAAGAGCGGTGGAGTGCGTCGGTGATCCGTCTGCTGAACGTCCTCGCCATCCTCGGCCTGATCGGCTCGGCGATCTACGCCTACTCGATCAAGTACGACACGCTGTATCAGGCCGGTCAGGTCTCGAAGGCGAAGAGCCAGCTCCACAAGGAGCGTCAGGCCATCGCGGTGCTGCGGGCCGAGTGGCAGCTCCTGACCCGTCCCGACCGTCTGCAGGCCGCCGTCGAGCGCCATCTCGCCCTCGAGCCCATCGGCGTGACCCATCTCGGACGCCTCGCCGACCTGCCGATGCGCCCCGATCGCGGCGACGAGATCGGCCGCCTGCTGGCCGCCACCGCGACGCCCAAGGAAAAGTCGGCGGTGAAGGCCGCCGACGAGCCGAGGACGACCGGTTCGATCACCACGCGCACGACGACCACCAAGCCGACGACCACCGCGTCGGCGACCAAGACGACCACCGTCCAAACCACCAGAACGCCCAATACGGTTTCGAGGTAGTCCCGTGTCAGACGAGACCGTTCACGATCACGCCCTCCACACCGCCGACGAGGCCGGGGAGGACCACCCCCAGGAGAGCGCTCCGCAGCCGGCGGCAGCCGCACGTCGGACCTGGACCGCGATGGGCGTGGTACGGGCGATGTTCCATCTGGCCATCGAGCGGTCCTACGCTCGCGTCGGCCTCGTCGGTCTCGGCTTCGCCCTGGTGTTCCTCACCATCGCCGGCCGGCTCGTGGCGATGGCGGCTTTTCCCCAGGCCGATAACGGCGACAACCGCGTCGCCGCCGCCGCGACCACCGCGATCCGGCCCGACATCGTCGACCGCAACGGCGAGATCCTCGCCACCGACATCCGCACGGTCTCGGTCTTCGCCGAGCCGAAGAACATCTACGACAAGGACGAGGCGGTGGAACTCCTCACCGCCGTCCTGCCCGAACTCAACGCCACGGACCTGCGCGCCAAGCTCTCGACGAAGAAGGGATTCGTCTGGGTCAAGCGCGAGATCACCCCGAAGCAGCAGCTCGAAGTGCATCGCCTCGGCATTCCGGGCG
The DNA here is from genome assembly GCF_022829685.1 of Methylobacterium sp. E-045. Lineage (GTDB taxonomy): Bacteria > Pseudomonadota > Alphaproteobacteria > Rhizobiales > Beijerinckiaceae > Methylobacterium. The sequence goes on along the minus strand of NZ_JAKSYE010000085.1, from coordinate 102,733 downwards.
TCGGCTTCCTGCCCGACCACAAGCGCGTCTACCCCAACGGCACGGCGGCGGCCCATATCCTGGGCGTGACCAACCTCGACAATATCGGCATCGCCGGCATCGAGAAGTACATCGACAATACCGGCCTGAAGGACCTCAACAGCCTCGGCTTCGTCGCCAAGGCCACCGATCTCCGGCCGGTCCAGCTCTCCATCGACCTGCGGGCGCAATTCGCGCTTCGCGACGAACTCGCCTGGGGCGTCGACCACTTCAAGGCCAAGGCCGCGGCCGGCATGATCCTCGACGTGACCACCGGCGAGGTGATCGCGCTCGCCTCTCTGCCGGATTTCGACCCCAACAACCCGGCCGAGGCGAACAATCCCGACCGGATCAACCGGATGAATGTCGGCGTCTACGAGATGGGCTCGACCTTCAAGGCGATGACGCTGGCCATGGCCCTCGATTCCGGCAAGTACAACGTCAATTCCACCTTCGACACCCGCGGCGGCGTCCTCACCTGGGGGCGGCAGAAGATCCACGAATATCACGGCACCAACCGCACCATCACCATGCCGGAGGTGTTCACCCACTCCTCCAACATCGGCTCGGCCAAGATGGCGCTCGGCATCGGCGTGCCCGGCCACAAGGCCTTCCTGAAGAAGATGGGCCTCACCGACCGGATGCGGACGGAGCTGCCCGAGAGCGCGGAGCCCATCGTTCCCTCGCGCTGGACCGAGATCAACACCATCACCATCGCCTTCGGTCACGGTCTCGCGGTGGCACCGCTCCAGGCGGCGGCGGCGGTGGGCGCCATCACCAATGGCGGCAACCTCATCGTGCCGACCTTCCTCAAGACCACCGAGGCCGAGGCGCTGAAGAAGGCGACCCGCGTACTCAAACCTGAGACCAGCGAGGCGATGCGCTTCATCATGCGCCTCAACGCGGTGGAGGGCTCGGCCAAGAAGGCCTCGATCCCGCTCTACTATGTCGGCGGCAAGACCGGCACGGCCGAGAAGGTCATCCACGGCCGCTACGTGAAGAACCGTCTGTTCACGACCTTCATGGCCGCCGCGCCCATGAACAACCCGAAATACCTGTTCGTCACCATCATGGACGAGCCGCAGGGCCTTCCGGAATCCGGCGGCTACGCCACCGCCGCCTGGAACTCGGGCGTCGTCACCGGCCGGGTGATCGAGCGCGTCGCCCCGATCATCGGCCTGCCGCCGCAATTCGAGCCGCCGGTGAAGCCGTTCCCCCTGATGGTGAAGCTCGGCGCGTATCACGCGACGATGCTCGACGGACGATGAGCGGCATGACCCTCGGCGGATTGTTTCCCGAGGCCGACCTCGGGGCGGCGTCGGGACACACGGTGCGCGGCCTTACCGCCGACAGCCGCCGGGTCGTCCCCGGCGGCGTCTTCGTGGCGGTGCCGGGAACGAAGGTCGACGGAAAGACCTTCGCGGCGAAGGCCTTCGCGGATGGCGCCGTGGCCATCCTGGGGGAGGGCGACCGGCCGGCCGACCTGCCGGCCGAGGCCCTCTGGATCGCCGTTCCCGACGTGCGCCGGGCCCTGGCCCTGGCCGCCGCGCGCTTCTCGGGCCGCCAGCCCCCGACCGTGATCGCGGTCACCGGAACCAGCGGCAAGAGTTCGGTGGCCGATTTCGTCCGCCAGATCCTGTCGCGTCTGGGCTTCGCCTCTGCGAGCCTCGGCACGGTGGGCATCGTCACCGATCGCGGCGCCCAATACGGTTCGCTGACCACACCCGACCCGGTCTCGCTGCACGAGACCCTGGCGCGGCTGGCGGATGACGGGATCACCCATCTCGCCATGGAGGCCTCGTCCCACGGGATCGAACAGCGCCGCCTCGACGGCGTGACGCTCGCCGTCGCCGGCTTCACCAATCTCGGCCGCGACCACCTGGACTACCACGCGACCATCGAGGAGTATCTTCAGGCCAAGCTGCGGCTGTTCACGACGCTCCTGCCGGATGGCCGGCCCGCGATCGTCAATGCCGACGGCCCCTATGCCGACCGGGTCATCGAGGCCGCTCGCGCTGCCGGGCACGATGTCCTGACGACCGGTATGAAGGGCGATGCCATCCGTCTCGTCGACGCGCGGACCGAGGGCTTCGCCCAGGCCCTGACGATCCGGCTCGACGATGCGCCAGAAACCCATCGGGTCGACCTGCCCCTCGTCGGCGCCTTCCAGGTGGAGAACGCGCTCCTCGCGGCCGGCCTCGTCGGCGCCGCCATCGGCCGCGACCGCATGGGTGCCATTCTCGCCACCCTCGAACACCTTACCGGCGTACCCGGACGCATGGAGCGGATCGGCGAGGTCAACGGCGCCCTCTGCCTCGTGGATTACGCCCACAAGCCGGAGGCGCTGGCGAGCGTGCTCGACGCGCTGCGCCCCTTCGCCTCCGGCCGCCTGACCTGCGTCTTCGGTTGCGGCGGCGACCGCGATTCCGGCAAGCGCCCGCTCATGGGCGCCATCGCCGCCGATAAGGCGGACGTGGTCATCGTCACCGACGACAACCCGCGCAGCGAGGACCCGGCCTCGATCCGCGCCGCCATCCTCGCCGCCGCTCCCGGCGCCGTCGAGATCGGCGATCGCGCGGAGGCGATCCGCACCGCCATGCGCGGGCTCGGACCCGGCGACGTTCTGGTGGTGGCCGGCAAGGGTCATGAAACCGGCCAGATCGTGGGCGCACAGGTACTGCCGTTCTCGGATCACGAGGTGATCCGGGCCGCGATCGCGGAGGTGGGGGCGTGAGTTCGACTCAGGGTGAAACGCTGTCTTCAGCGCGTCTTTCCCTCCCCCGCAACGGGGAAGGGCGCACCCGCGGCCGCTCCATGCAGGAATCCGCCCGATGACGACACCCCTCTGGACCCCCGAGGCCCTGGAAGCCGCCACCGGCGGCCGGTTGCTCGGCAACGCGAAGCCGATCACCGGCGCCTCCATCGACACGCGGACGCTGCAGCCGGGCGACCTGTTCTTCGCCATTCGCGGCGATGTCCGGGACGGTCACGACTTCGTTCGCGATGCCCTGTCGCGCGGTGCCGGAGCGGCCGTGGTCGCCGCCGACCGGGCCGGGGAATTCGCCGGGGCGGGCGGCGTCCTCGCCGTCTGGGGCGCGGGCGAGGATCCGATCCTCGACGCCATGCGGGCCCTCGGCGCGGCCTCCCGCCGGCGCAGCCATGCCGGCATCGTCGCCGTCACCGGCTCCGTCGGCAAGACCGGCACGAAGGAGGCCCTGCTCCACGTCCTCTCCGCGCAGGGGCGGACCCATGCGTCCATCGCCTCCTACAACAACCACTGGGGCGTGCCGCTGACCCTGGCGCGGATGCCCGCCGACAGCGATTACGGCGTGTTCGAGATCGGCATGAACCACGCGCGCGAGATCGTGCCGCTGACGGCCATGGTCCGTCCGGACATCGCGCTGATCACCACGGTCGAACCGGTGCATATCGAGCATTTCGCCTCGCTCTCGGCCATCGCCGACGCCAAGGGCGAGATCTTTTCCGGGCTGAGCGCAGGCGGGACCGCGATCATCAACCGCGACAACCCGAATTTTTCGCGCCTGCTCGCCCATGCCCATGCCTCGAAGGCGGGCCGCGTCGTCACGTTCGGCGAGCACGAGGAGGCGGATGTCCGCGCCCTTCGCATCGTCATGCGGCCCGACCTCTCCGTGGTGGACGCCTCGGTGATGGGGATCCCCGTCACCTACCAGCTCGGAACGCCCGGCCGGCACACGGCGATGAACTCCCTCGGCGTCATGGCGGTGGTCCACGCGCTCGGCGCCGACCTGGCGCGAGCCGCCCTGTCCCTGGCCGCGTTAAAGCCCCCCGCCGGGCGCGGCGAGCGCACGGCGCTGAAGCTCCGGGACGGCGAGGCGTTTCTGGTGGACGAGAGCTACAACGCCAACCCGGCCTCGGTGCGCGCGGCCCTGGCCACCCTGTCGGGCATCGAGACGGGATCGCGCGGGCGCCGCATCGCGGTCCTCGGCGACATGCTGGAACTCGGGGCGGCGGCGGAAGAGCACCACCGCGCCCTCGCCTCGGCCGTGGACGAGGCCGGGATCGATCTCGTCTTCACCGCCGGCCCGATGATGCGCCACCTGTTCGAGGCGCTGCCGGTGAGCCGGCGCGGCGTCTCGGCCGGAATGTCGTCGGATCTCGTCGATCCCCTCCTCGGTGCCCTTCGCGCCGGAGACGCCGTGATGGTCAAGGGCTCGAACAGCATCCGCATGGGCCGCATTGTCGAAGCCCTCAAAGCCCGCTACGCGGGCGCCGTGGACCGCGCCGAGTCGGCGCAGGCCGCGATCCGCCAATAGACCTCCGTGTCAGTCCCGGCCTCATGCCGGGAGAGCCCGCGAGCCGGGCGACACGGCGGGGACGGAAAGGCGCGCGGCCTCCTCCAACCCCGGATCGTCCATCGTCAGACAAACCGCGACCGGGTGCTGGATGCTGTATCTCCTGTCGGACCTGAGTGGCACGCTCTCGCCCCTCAACGTCTTTCGCTACATCACCTTCCGCACCGGCGGCGCGCTGTTCACGGCGGGCCTGTTCGTGTTCTGGTTCGGGCCGCTCATCATTTCCCTGCTGCGCCTGCGCCAGGGCAAGGGCCAGCCGATCCGCGAGGACGGGCCGCAGACCCATCTGACCAAGCGCGGCACGCCGACCATGGGCGGGCTGATGATCCTGGCCGGCGCCATCGTGGCGATCCTGCTCTGGGCCAATCCGCGCAATCATTTCGTCTGGGTGACCCTCGCGGTGACCCTCGGCTTCGGCGCCATCGGCTTCTACGACGACTACCTCAAGGTGACGAAGCAGTCGCATAAGGGCTTCTCGGGCAAGTTTCGGCTGCTGCTCGAAGCGTCCATCGCCATCTCGGCCTGCACCCTGATCTCGTATTATTCGGCGCCCGCGCTCCAGAACCAGCTCGCCTTCCCGGTCTTCAAGGACGCGCTCCTGAACCTCGGCTGGTTCTACGTCCTGTTCGCCGGCTTCGTCATCGTCGGCGCCGGCAATGCGGTGAACATCACCGACGGTCTCGACGGCCTTGCCATCGTGCCGGTCATGATCGCCTGCGGCACGTTCGGCGTCATCGCCTACCTCGTCGGCAACGTCTTCACCGCCGGCTACCTTCAGGTGAACTACGTCCGCGACACGGGCGAACTCGCCGTCGTCTGCGGGGCCGTGATCGGCGCCGGGCTCGGCTTCCTGTGGTTCAACGCGCCGCCGGCCCAGATCTTCATGGGCGACACCGGCTCCCTGGCGCTCGGCGGCCTCCTCGGCACCGTGGCCGTCGCCACCAAGCACGAGATCGTGCTGGCCATCGTCGGCGGCCTGTTCGTGCTGGAGATTATGTCGGTGATCATCCAGGTCGCCTCGTTCAAGCTCACCGGAAAGCGCGTCTTCCGCATGGCGCCGATCCACCACCATTTCGAGCAGAAGGGTTGGAAGGAGCCGCAGGTCGTGATCCGGTTCTGGATCATCGCCGTGATCCTGGCCCTCGCCGGCCTCGCGACGCTGAAGCTGCGCTAAGCAGGTTTCGCGGAAGTGGCCCCCGGTTCCGCGATCAAAACCTGCGACAGAGCAAAGAGCTGAGCAGGGTGAAGCGTTGGCTTGCCAACGCGAACCTGCTTAGAGCGGTCCTCTCCGCCGAACCGGCATCCGTCTCGGTGGAGAGCGCTCCAGGCATGGTATGATGATTTTTCGCGATCGCCCGGTTGCCCACCGATCCACCTCCGGATGACGAGGGGGAGGGCGGCAGACGGGCCGTGCAGATGTCGAGTTCGAGACGCGCATGACCCCCGCCACTACCTTCGCCGGCCGCACGGTCGCCCTGTTCGGTCTCGGCGGCTCCGGCCTCGCTACGGCGCTCTCGCTCCAGGCCGGCGGCGCCCGGGTCGTTGCCTGCGACGACAACCCCACCAGCATGGCCCGGGCGCAGGAACAGGGCATTCCTACCACGGACCTGCGCGGTGCCGACTGGTCGGGCTTCTCCGCCCTGGTCCTGGCGCCCGGCGTGCCGTTGACCCACCCCGTGCCGCATTGGACCGTCGATCTCGCCAGGGCGGCCGGGATCGAGATCATCGGCGACGTGGAACTGTTCTGCCGCGAGCGGGCGCAGATCGCCCCCGATGCACCCTTCGTCGCCATCACCGGCACCAACGGCAAGTCCACCACCACGGCGCTGATCGCCCATATCCTGAGGCAAGCCGGCCTCGACGTGCAGATGGGCGGGAATATCGGCACGGCGATCCTGTCGCTGGAGCCGCCGGCTCCGGGGCGCCATCACGTCATCGAACTGTCCTCGTTCCAGATCGACCTGACGCCGTCCCTGAACCCGAGCGTCGGCGTGCTCCTCAACATCACGCCGGACCATCTCGACCGACACGGGACGATGGAGAACTACGCGGCGATCAAGGAACGCTTGATTCAGGGCTCTGCCCTTGCGGTGATCGGCATCGACGACGCGCCGAGCCGCGCCATCGCCAACCGGCATCGGGGACCCCTCGTGCGCATCGGTGTCGCGCAACGGGACGTGGATGGGCTGATCGTTCGCGACGGAACCGTCACCGGGCGTTCCGGGCAAGCCATCGCCGACGTGTCCGGCATCGGCTCCCTGCGCGGTGCCCATAATTGGCAGAACGCCGCCGTCGCCATTGCCGTCGTCCAAGCGCTCGGCGTGACCGATGACGAGATCGCTGCCGGATTGAAGAGCTTCCCCGGCCTGCCACACCGGATGGAGGAGGTCGGCCGGCGCGGCCGTGTGCTGTTCGTCAACGATTCCAAGGCGACCAACGCGGACTCCACCGAGAAGGCCCTCACCGCCTTCCGCGACGTCCATTGGATCCTCGGCGGCAAGCCCAAGGAGGGCGGCATCGACCTGCTGGCGCCGCTGTTCGACCGCGTCGCCCATGCCTACCTGATCGGCGCGGCGAGCGACGCGTTCGCCGCGACGCTGGAGGGGAGGGTGCCCTTCACGCACTGCGGCACCCTGGATGTGGCCACGAAGCAGGCGGCCGAGTCCGCTGCGAGATCAGAGGCGCCGGAACCGGTGGTGCTGCTCTCGCCGGCGTGCGCCTCCTACGACCAGTTCAGGAGCTTCGAGGACAGAGGCGACCAGTTCCGGACGCTCGTGCGGGGCCTGATCGGATAATCCAACCGCGGACCCCGTTTTCCGCGACCGGCTTTATTGGGATTTAACCGCCCCGGACCAACCATCCGCCGCGATCGGCATCATGCCGCTGGCGAGGCTATGCCCCGTGAAACAGATCGTTTCCGTTCAGATTTTGCGCGGGCTGGCGGCCCTCATGGTGGTTTTCGGCCATGCCCAGCATCACACCCTCATGCAGACGTTGAAGCTCGGCGGTTCGTTCGAGCGAAACCACCTGCTGCCGTGGGGCGCCGGTGTCGACATCTTCTTCGTCATCTCCGGTTTCATCATGGTCTACGCGTCCGAAAACCTGTTCGGACGCAAGGGCGCGTCGGCCGAGTTCCTGGCCCGGAGGGTGGCGCGGATCGTTCCGCTCTATTGGATGTTCACGGCGCTTTATATCCTGTTTCTCGTGGTCGGCCTCGCGGGCACGACCAAGGAATTTCCCGGCTGGCCGAACATCGTCGCATCCTTTGTCTTCTGGCCTGCTTATGCCACGGGGCATGCGGTTCCCATGCCCGTCCTCGAACTGGGATGGACGCTGAATTACGAGATGTTTTTCTATGTCATCTTCGCGGTCTTCATCGGCTTGCGACGCAGTCGGACGGTGATCGCTGTCGCGGCCCTGCTCGGTGGACTCGTTCTTATGGGATTCGTCCTGCAGCCGAGTGCCGCGGCCACGTTCTTCTGGACCCGCCCGATCGTTCTCGAATTCGTCTTCGGGATGGGGATCGCTCTGCTCCTCCGCCATGGTGTGGTTTTATCGGGACTGATCCGGGGAGCCTTTCTCGTCGGCGGGGTCGCCATCCTGATCGCCGACCCGATCGACTCGTCGCATCAGGCCATCGACTGGACGACGCCCAACGACGCCTGGCGCGTCTTCGGCTGGGGACTCCCCGCAGCTTTGATCGTCTGCGCCGCCGTCCTCGGCCGTCAGGGGCAGCCATCCCGTCTCTCCAAACTGGGGGTCCATCTGGGCGACGCATCGTATGCGCTCTATCTCAGCCATCCTTTCGTGATCGTCGGCATCCGAAAAGCTATGCAAGGGGCAGGCTTCGATGAAGCGACAGGGGCTTGGCCGATGCTCGCCTTCACGGTCGTATCCTGCTGCTTCTTTGCCGTGTTCGTGCACCGGTTCGTGGAACGGCCGGTGACCCGCTTCATCCAGCGCATCCTGGTACGCCCCCCGCCTCTCAGGACAGCGTGACGCTTGGGCGACGGTCCTCTGCATGCGAGAGAGGCAACGCCGCCCGCTTAAGCCTTCGCTGACCGGACTTGCCTCATGCTGAGGCCGGGCGCGTATCCTGAGGCGGGTGGACGGGTGGAATGGCGGCAGGCGGGAGATGGAGTGCAGAAAAGGTTGGCGTCGCTCTGACGTCGGCTGATCCTCGCCGTGCCTCGTCGGGTCCGCTCCATACCCTCGGTTACGCGCTGCTGGCGCTGGTCATCTTCTTCACGTGCTTCACCTTCATGAAGCCGTCGCCCTATGATTTTCTGGCCTTGCCGACGATCGCGTTGTGGTTCCTGCTGGGGATCAGGTTCTACCGTGCGACGATCCTCATCGTCGCACTTCTGCTGCTCTATCTGTCGGCCATCGTCATCGCGCTGATACCCTATCTCGACGAGACCAATTCGGTCGAGTGGACCTATCAGGCCGTCTATCTCGGGTTGACCGGGATTTTCTTCGTGATGTTCTTCTCGGACGAGACGTCCGACAGGGTCGGTTTCGTCCTCAAGGCTTACCTCGCGGGAGCCCTCTTCGCGGCGATCTGCGGCATCTTCAGCTATTTCGACGTGCTCGGCGAAGACGTGCTGTTCAAGATGGACGGACGCGCCTCGGGCGTGTTCCAGGACCCCAACCTGCTCGGATCCTTCCTGATCCTGTCGGTGCTGTATCTCATCCGCAGGATGCTGGTGGGTGAGACGCGGCGGGTCTTCCTGTCCGCGGCAGCACTGCTCGTCCTGCTGGCCTGTGTCTTCCTCTCGTTCTCGCGCGGATCCTGGGGGGCGTGCCTCCTCGGCATCTGCCTGACGATCGGCCTCACATGGGCAACCTCTCCGTCGCGGGCCGTTCGGCTGCGCATCGCCCGATTGTCGGCCCTCACCGTGCTCGTCGGTGCGCTCCTGATCGGCGGCCTTCTGTCGATGGACGGTGTCTCCGAGCGGTTCACCGATCGGGCGCAGGTCACGAAGGATTATGACGAAGGCGAGACCGGACGGTTCGGCAATCAGCGCCGCGGCATCCCGATGCTCATCGATCGCCCCCTCGGTTTCGGGCCGCTGAGATGGCGCGTGGTCTTCGATCTGGAGCCGCACAATTCTTATATCGGCGGGTTTGCGAATGGGGGATGGCTCGGAGGTTTCGCGTTCCTCTCCATCGTCCTGACATCCATCTTCGTCGGGTTTCGCCTGTGCCTCAAACCGTCGCCCTATCAGGGGCTCGCCCAGATCGTGTTTCCGGCCCTCCTGATGTTCTTCCTCCAGGCATTTCAAATCGATATCGAGAAGTGGCGTCACGTTTACATGATGCTCGGGATGCTATGGGGGCTCGAAGCCGCACGTGTTCGCTGGTTGTTTCAACAGCGATCGACCACCTGAAGTCTTACGTTGGGGCTATCGCCGTTGCAGCGAAGTCTCGCTGGCGGAAGAATGATACTGTGCGCCGTTGAGAATGAGGCGGCGGCGGGCGAAATTTTCATTCGAGACATAGAACGTTATCTATGCGACCGGCACAGGTGATGCTCCGAAAGGTTGCCACTGCCGTTCAACGGGGCCCGATCCTTGATCACGCCGTCTCATGAAGCCGAGCGCGTCGCCGCGCTTCACGGCCTCGGTATCCTCGATACGCCCCCCGAAGACCATTTCGAGGCCGTGTCACGCACGGCCAGGCGCCTCTTCGGGGTCGAGAAGGCGTACGTCGCCCTCATCGATTCCGATCGGCAGTGGATCAAGTCGGACTGTGATCTCGCCGGGAAGGAGATGCCCCGCCTCCAGTCGTTTTGCCATCACACCATCGCCGGTGGCGACATGCTCGTGGTGCCGGATGCGCGCCTCGATCCGCGTTTCGCCCGGAACCCGCTGGTGACCGGCCCGGACCCCGTCGTGTTCTATGCCGGCGTACCGCTCTGCCTCGAATCGGGTTTCCGCGTCGGTTCGTTCTGTCTCATGACCAGCACGCCACGCGCGTTCAGCGCGGAGGATGCCGCGGCTCTCCACGACCTCGCGGCCATCGTCACGGCCCATCTTCGCCTGGCCGATGTCCATGTCAGGCTGATTCGCGAGGCCGAGGAACGCGCGGCCCATCAGGCGACGATCGCCGATCAGCAGGAAGAGTTGCAGCAGCGCCGGAACGCGCTTGCCAGCGCGCATCACTTGCTCGCCATGGCGGAGGAGGTCGCCGGGATCGGCCATTGGCGCGTTCGGCTCGCCGATGGCCAGACCTTCTGGTCCACCGGCATCTACGTGATCGCCGGACTCGATCCCGCGACCTTCGTACCGACCTTCGAGGGGGCCATCGATCGGCATCACCCCGACGACCGCGCGTTGATCCGGTCCAGCATCTCCGATGCGCTGGAGCACAGGGACGCTTTCGCCTTCGAAGCGAGGATGGTTCGTCCGAATGGCGAGATCCGGACGATGGTCGTTCGCGGCATCTGCGAGCTCGACGTGGCGGGCCTGGCCGTCGGACTGGTCGGTACCGCCATCGACGTCACGGATGCCCGCAATTCCGACGCCGCCCTGCGGGAGCGGACGAGCCAGTTTCGCCGTCTCGTGGACGCGGTGAGCGATTGCGCCTTCGTCACCCTCGACAGGACCGGCCACGTCGCCAACTGGAACAGCGGAGCCGAGCGTATCACCGGCTATTCCGCAAAGGATGTCATCGGCCGCCACGTCTCGCGCTTCTACACCACGGAGGGGCTCGAAGCCGGGGCGCCGCGCATCGCGCTCGCCACCGCCGCCTATGAGGGGCGGCTCAAGTTCGAGTGCTGGCGGGTCCGCCGCGACGGCTCGCAATTCTTCGCCAGCGTCGCCATCGACGCCATCCGCGACGAAGGGGGGGCCGTGGTCGGCTATGCCGAGATCACCCGCGACATCACCGAGCGCCGCGCCGCCGAACTGGAGCTTCAGCGCAGCGAGGATCGCTACCGCACCCTCGCGGAGGCGCTGCCCGCCCTGATCTGGACGACGCGGCCGCCGGATGGGACGGCGACCTACGTCAATCCCGCCTTCACCCATTTCTACGGCGATATCGGTCCCGAGCGGACGGAGCGCACGGCGCGCAACCATCCCGACGATGCCGAACGGATGGAGCTCGCCTGGCAGCGTGCGCATGCCCACGGACGGACGTTCACGGTGGAAGGGCGCCTGCGCCGCCATGACGGCGTCTACCGCTGGCACAAGATCGTGATGATCCCGATCGCGACCCATGACGACCGGGCGCCCGATGACGCCGAATGGCTCGGCACCGCCCTCGACATCGACGACATCATCACCGCCCGCCAGCGGCTGGAGGAAACGACCGATCTGCTGCGCATCGCCCAGGAAGCGGCCGATGCGGGCACCTGGGACCTCGAACTCTGGACGGATACCATCACCCTCAGCCCGAAAGCCGTCGGCCTGTTCGGTCTCCCCGGCGAGGGCGCTCAGGCCATGCCCGCCCGGGACTGGATCCCGCTGGTCCATCCCGATGACAGGCAGGCGGTCCGCGAAGAAGCGGCCCACGCGATCCGAAACCGGATCAACTACGTGGCCGAGTATCGCATTTCGGTGGACTCGGAGGAGCGCTGGATCTCGACCTGCGGACGCGTGCTCTACGACGCGGCCGGCGCGCCCCATCGCATGGTCGGCCTGCATTTCGACATCACCGAGCGCAAGACGGTGGAGGCCGCGTTGCAGGCGGCGACAGCCAGGGCCGAGGCCGCCAATGCTGCAAAAAGCGAGTTCCTGGCCGCCATGAGCCACGAGATTCGCACGCCGCTCAACAGCATCCTCGGTTATGCCGACCTCCTGCTGGAGGAACCGAGCCGGACGCCTGACGACCGGCACCGCCTCGAATTGATCCGTGGGGCGGGCGCCGCGCTCCTCACCATCGTGAACGACGTTCTCGACTTCTCGAAGATCGAGGCGGGGCAGTTCACCCTGGAATTGCTGCCGTTTCCGTTGAGTGACCTCATCGAGAACACGGTGGAAATCGTGCGCGGCAGTGCGCTGAAGAGCCCCGTGACCATCCTCTCGCGGCTCGACCCCGCGCTGCCGCCCTGGGCCCTGGGGGATGCGAACCGACTCCGGCAGGTCCTGCTCAATCTCCTCAACAACGCGGTGAAGTTCACCCCGTCCGGTTCCGTCGTCCTCAATGTCAGTCAATGCGGCGAGGAGGCGGCCGGCCCCGTCCTGCGTTTCGAGGTGGTGGATACGGGGATCGGCATCTCGGAAGAGCAGCAGGTCCATCTGTTCCAGCGCTTCAGCCAGGTCGATTCCTCCATCAGCCGCCGGTTCGGCGGCACCGGTCTCGGCCTCGCCATCTGCCGCCGCCTCCTCTCGATGATGGATGGGGAGATCGGGGTGACGAGCCGTCCCGGCGAAGGATCGACCTTCTGGTTCACCCTCACCCTGCCGCGGGCCGAGGCAGCGAGCGGCCCCATTGAGGCCGGGGCGGCGCCCGAGAGGATGGCCGTGGCGCCGAGGCCGGTGCGGATCCTCGTCGCCGAAGACGTGCCAGTGAACCAGGCGCTGGCTCGGGCGGTACTCGAACTCGCCGGTCACAGTGTCGAAGTCGTGGGCAACGGCGAGGAGGCGGTGGCCGCGATCCGGGCCAATGCGGGCGGACCGCTTGCCTTCGACCTCGTGCTCATGGACGTCCAGATGCCCGGCATGGACGGGCTCGCCGCCACGCGCCTGATCCGCGCCCTGCCTGCCCCCGCCTGCGCGGTGCCGATCATCGCCATGACCGCCAACGTCCTGCCCGAGAAGATCGCCTCGTTGACGGCCGCCGGCATGGACGATCATGTCGGCAAGCCGTTCAAGCGCGATGCGCTCTATGCGGCCATCGCCCGTTGGAGCGGCCCTTCGGCGACCGTCCACGCGCCGACCATCCTCGATCGCGAGATCTACGATTCCCTGGTGGACATGGTGGGGCCGGACCGGGCGACGGTCCTGCTGTCGATGCTCGCCGATGAACTCGTCGACCGGTTCGGACCGTCGCCGAAGGCCGTCGATCTGTCGGGCGTCGAACCGGTGGATCTGGCCTATGACGCGCACGTCATGGTGTCGGCCGCCGGTCTGCTCGGCTTCGTCGGCCTGTCGGATCTCTGCCGCGAGATCGAAACCGCCTGCCGCAGCGGGGGCGATCTCGCGCCGTTGGTCCAGCGCCTCGCCGTCATCCGTGACGGCACCCTCGGAACGATCAGGATGCTGCAAGCCGCCTGACCGGTCCGGAAGGGCTCAGATCACATCTCGACGAGCCCTGAGCCATAGGTCAGGGTCGGCGAGGTCCGGTATCACTCCGCCTCGGGCGTCGGATCGTCTTCCGGTTCGGGCTCCGCCGTCCAGGCCGTGGCGAAGGCGGCGAGCTGCATCGCGTCCTTGAAGGCCATCACCGACACGCTGCGCTCCGTGGGCATCCCGCCCGGATAGGGCGCGATGAGGACGGTCTCCTGGGACAGGCGCGCGCCGGGGGTCTTCTCGGCGATCCAGGCCTCCGCCTCGGCGCAGAGACGTGCCGGCTCGGAGGGATCTCTGGCGCGCGAGTCCGAGCGCAGCACGAGGACGTAGGGGCCGAGCGTCGGATTGCGCTGCTGCAGGCCCTGGATGATATCGATCATGATCGCGTCTCGTCACGTTCCTGCCGGGGGCCCGGCCCCCGGCGAATCCGGTCGTTCAATGGAGCTTCACCCGCGGCTCCGTGCGGCGCGTCAGAGCGCGGGCCGTGGCGTCGAGGGCGGTCTTGATCGTGCCGTGCAGGGCGCGCTCGTGCATCTTGTAGAGCGACCAGTACATCATCCGCGCGAACAGCCCGGCGATGAACATGTTCTTTCCCTGGATGAAGCCCATCAGGTTGCCCACGGTGGAGTATTCCCCGAGGGACACCAGAGAGCCGAAATCGCGGTACTTGAAGGGCTTCAGGGGCTCGCCGGCCATCTTGACCGGGATCTGCTTGATCAGGTGGCTCGCCTGCTGGTGCGCCGCCTGCGCACGCGGCGGGATCGGCGTGTCCGAGCCCTGCTCCACGAGATAGGCGCAATCGCCCATGGCGAAGATGTCGGGATCGCGCGTGGTCTGGAGCGTGGGCGTGACCACGAGCTGATTGTTGCGCGTCGTCTCCAGGCCACCGATCTCCTGCAGGAACGGCGGCGCCTTCACGCCGGCCGCCCAGACCACGAGTTCGGAGGGGATGAACCCGCCGTCGGCGAGCTGGACGCCGTCGGCGCGGACTTCCGTAACCCGTGCCTGGGTGCGGACCTCGACCCCGATCTTGTTCAGCAGGGCCATCACCTCCGCCGAGAGACGCTCGGGCACGGCCGGCAGGATCCGGCTCGCCGCCTCCACGAGGGTGATCTTCAGGTCCTTGGCCGGGTCGATCTTGTCGAGGCCGGTGGAGGCCACGTCGCGGGTGGTGCGATGAAGCTCCGCCGCGAGTTCGGTGCCGGTGGCGCCCGCCCCGATCACCGTCACGTGGAGCTGGCCGGGGCGTACCGGCCCGACCTGGGTATGCGCGCGCAGCATGCCGTTAACGAGGCGCTGGTGGAACCGCACCGCCTGGTCCGGCGTGTCGAGGGCGATGGCGTTCTCCTTCACCCCCGGCGTGCCGAAATCGTTGGTGGTGGAGCCCACCGCCAGGACCAGCGTATCGTAGGGGATCGAGCGGACGGGCGTGACTTCGCGGCCCTCGGAATCGTGGCTCGCGGCGAGCTGGATCGTGCGCTCGGTCCGGTCGAGCCCCGTCATCGAGCCGATGCGATAGCGGAAATGATGCTGATGCGCGTGGTGGAGATAGTCCACGGCGTGGTGGCCGACATCGAGGCTGCCCGCGGCGACCTCGTGCAGCAGCGGCTTCCAGATATGGGTCCGTGCCCTGTCCACGAGGGTGACGTGCGCCTTGCCCTTCCGGCCCAGCGTGTCGCCGAGCTTGGTGGCGAGCTGAAGCCCAGCCGCGCCTCCACCGACGACCACGATGCGGTGAAGGTTGTCCACGGTTTCGCCCGGTACCATGCGTCCCTCGTCCCTTGAGCTTGAGCGGCGGGCCGTCCGCCTTTTTGTCCGCTCGGGTCTTATAGGCAAAATGGTTTCAACGGCAGCCTCGCTCGCGCAGCCCGGCCGATATTCTCACGCGGGCGCACCGGGCTGGCGCAGGGGATGCGCTTTGATGAACGCCTCCTGTGACAGGCAATTTTCGGCGATCCGCTTCACAGTGGGATAGGGCGCGGTCTCGACGCCGAAGATGCCGGTGCCGACCCAGAGGCTCACGAGACAGAGATCGGCATGGCTGATCGCGTCCCCCTGCGCGTAGCGGCCGGTGCCCGGCTCGTGGGCGAGGCGGGTCTCCAGCGTCTTGAGCCCGGTCTCGAACCAGTGCCGCACGAACCCCATCATGCCGTCCTTCGGGATGTCGTAGGCCGACATCAGGTAGGTGCGCACCCGTGGGACATAGAGCGGATGGGTGTCGCAGGCGACGACCTGCGCCAGGGAGCGGGCGCGCGCCCGGGCTTTCGGATCGCTCGGCAGCAGGGCCGGCTCGGGATGGATGTCTTCGAGATAGTCGAGGATCGCCAGGGATTGGGTCAGGGGAGGGCCGTCGCCGTCGAAGAAGGCCGGCACGGCGCCCTGCGGGTTGATGGCCAGATACTCGGGCTTGTGCTGGTCGCCGGCATCGAGGTCGATGAAGGTCTCCTCGCAGGGGAGGCCCTTGAGGTTGAGGGCGATGCGCACCCGGAAAGCGGCGGCTGAGCGCCAGTTGCCGTACATCTTCATGGCCGTCTCCTCCTCGCCAGTTCCCGGCGCGGACCACACCCGACAACGGCCCGCACCGCAAGTGCCGATTCCGTTAGATCGATCGTGCGGGTCCGACATGCCGGATCGGTTCGTTCCATCCCCTGTCTGACGGCAGATGGGTCTGAAATGGTTTCTGTCCGGGAAATGATTTTTGTCCTATTGACGGCGTCGCCAGGTCTTTGAAGATATGCCCTATGCGCGACGAACGAAGCTGAATCGATCAAGGCGGTCGGGGCAGGTTCCTCGCGCCTCATCGAGCGCGGTGACGGTGCCATGGAGCGAGAGCGCTCTTCGCCGAAGTGGATGCCGGTTCGGCGAAAAAGAGCGCAGCTCTCGATGACGGGTCGTCCTCTTTCTGCATCGCAAAGGTGGAATGATCGATGATGCCAAGAGGGGGATGCCTGTGATGGCAGTGTCGAGCGTCGTCACACGGACCATGGTCGTGGTTTGTCTTGCCGTGTCGATTGTCTCGGGGACGACGTCCGCGCAAGCACAACGGTTCGATGAAAACATGTTTTCCGGACCGATGCGTGAATATCAAATTCAATTGGCAAAAGTACTGATCGTGCGAGGGCGAAACATCGGCTACAGATCGCCGTTTGGCGGTGTGCCGGTCGTTTCCTTCGTCATCGATCAATCTGGCATCATCGAGCAGTCACGCCTCAAGCAGACATGGGGTTCTCCCTATATCGACTCGTTGGCGATGGAGTTGGTTCGTGCAGGGACGCGTTATCCACCCTTCCCGGCTCATAGTCCCGTGTCGAAAATGGAGATTACGGTCCCCTTGAGGTTCCTCGCCAGGCCATGACGACCCGATCGCTGACGACGTTCCATGAGTTGAAGGCGTCCCGATGATCCTTGCCGCCGTGTCGTTGGTGTTCCGAACTCCCAAATAGGCGTCCGGCGGTTGCACGGGACGGATCCCGTCCTCGCTCGCGACGGCTACGGCCCCTGGCCGTGATCGTGCATTTGGCAGCGAGGCTGCCTTCGCGCATAGACGGAGCGAACCGGCCACCACCTCAGTCCGACGGGTGAATGCGAGATGCAGATCGAAACGCCCTACCTGATGTTCCTCGGCGACGTACCCGATACGCTCGCGGCGAAAACGGCCTACGGCATCGCCGACTGGCGGCCGGACTGGTGCGTCGGCCAGTTGCGCCTGCCCGGCTGTGCCGCCGATCTCGGCATCCCGGACCTCACCCTCGACGAGGCCGTGGCCAAGGGGTGCAGGACCATGGTCATCGGCGTCGCCAATGCCGGCGGCGTGCTCCCGGAGCATTGGGTGTCGGAGGTCGTGGCCGCCCTGAACGCGGGGCTCGACATCGCCAGCGGCCTTCACGTGCGGCTCGGCTCGCTGCCGGAGATCGCCGAGGCGGCCGAGAAGAACGGCCGCCAGCTTCACGACGTGCGCCACACCACCGAGACCTTCGACACCGGCAAGGGCATCCGGCGGTCCGGACGCCGGCTGCTCAGCGTCGGCACCGATTGCTCCGTGGGGAAGAAATACACCGTCCTCGCCCTGGAGCGCGGCATGCGCGAGCGCGGCCTCGATGCGGATTTCCGAGCCACCGGCCAGACCGGCGTGTTCATCTCCGGGCGGGGCGTCGCCATCGATGCGGTGGTGGCCGACTTCATCTCCGGGGCCGTGGAATGGATCGCCCCCGCGGCGGACCCGGACCATTGGGACCTGATCGAGGGACAGGGCTCGCTCTATCACCCGTCCTTCGCCGGCGTCAGCCTCGGCCTGCTCCACGGTGCCCAGGCCGATGCCTTCGTCGTCTGTCACGAGCCGAGCCGCAGCACGATGCGAGGCGTGAAGCATCCGCTGCCCTCGATCCAGCAGGTGATCGACCTCACGATCCAGCTCGGCAGCCTCACCAATCCCGGCATCTGCCTGGTGGGGATCGCCGTGAACACGCAGAAACTCGGTGAGGACGAAGCCCGTACCCTGCTCCAGGACCTGACCAAGGAACACGGCCTGCCGGCGACTGATCCGGTCCGCTTCGGCGTCGACGGGATCATCGACCGCCTGCTGGCCGAGTTCCCCGCCGGGAGCGCTGCATGACCCGCCGCCTCACCGTCGCGGTGGAGCGCTTCCCCATCGCCGGGGCCTTCACCATCGCGCGGGGCAGCCGCACGGAGGCGGTGGTGGTGCTCGCCACCATCGCCGACGATGCCGACGGCCATCTGGGGCGGGGCGAATGCGTGCCCTATCCCCGCTACGGGGAATCCCCCGAGAGCGTCTGCGCCTTGATCCTCGAACAGGCCGACGCCCTTGCGGCGGGGGCCACCCGCACCGATCTGCTGACGCTGATGAAACCGGGGGCCGCGCGCAACGCCGTCGACTGCGCCCTGCTCGATCTAGAGGCCAAGCAGCGCGGTCGCCCGGCCTGGGACATCGCGGGGTTGAGCCCACCGCAGGTCGCCACCACCGCCTATACCCTGAGCCTCGGTACGCCGGAGAGCATGGAGGAGGCGGCACGCGGCGCGGCGCACCGGCCCCTGCTCAAGGTCAAGCTCGGCGGAGAGGGCGATCCCGAGCGCATCGCCGCCGTGCGGCGCGGCGCGCCGGAATCGCGCCTGATCGTCGATGCCAACGAGGCATGGCGCGCGGAGACCATCGAGGCGAACCTGGCCGCCTGCGTGGCCGCGGGGGTCGGCCTCATCGAGCAGCCGCTCCCGGCCGGCGAGGACGGGTTGCTCGCCCGCATCGCCCGGCCGATCCCGATCTGCGCCGACGAGAGCCTGCACGACCGGGCCGGCCTCGACGCGCTCTCCGACCGCTACGACGCCATCAACATCAAGCTCGACAAGGCCGGCGGCCTCACCGAGGCGGTGATGCTGGCGCACGAGGCCAGGGCGCGGGGCCTGTCGCTGATGATCGGCTGCATGGTCGGCACGTCGCTGGCCATGGCGCCCGCCATGCTGCTCGCCCACCATGCCGATTACGTCGACCTCGACGGCCCCCTGCTGCTGGCGCGGGACCGCGAGCCGGCCCTGCGCTTCGACGGCAGTCTGATCCATCCGCCGACGCCGGATCTGTGGGGATAGGGCGCGCGCTCTCCTCGCCCGGCTCGGGTTTCAAATTCCGGCGAACGACCCTGCAAAATGGTGCCGATCTCCGTCGCCGAGTTGACGGAATGGTGCAGCGACGGGCATGGCCCGATGCGTGCGACCCGGTTCGGCCGCAAGCGTGACAGGTCCACCATGTTGAAGACCCGCATCATCCCCTGCCTCGACGTGAAGGACGGGCGCGTCGTCAAGGGCGTCCAGTTCCTCGAACTGCGCGATGCCGGCGATCCGGTGGAGGCGGCCAAGGCCTACGATGCGGCCGGCGCCGACGAACTCTGCTTCCTCGACATCACCGCGAGCCACGAGGCCCGCGGCACCCTCCTCGACGTGGTGAGCCGCACGGCCGAGGCGTGCTTCATGCCGCTCACCGTGGGCGGCGGCGTGCGCACGGTGGAGGATATCCGCACCCTGCTGCTGGCCGGGGCCGACAAGGTCTCGATCAACACGGCGGCGGTGAACGACCCGTCCTTCGTGGAGCGCGGCGCCCTCAAGTTCGGCAGCCAATGCATCGTCGTCGCCATCGACGCCAAGCGGACCTCCGCCCCGGGCGAGCCGGACGAATGGCAGATCTTCACCCATGGCGGGCGCAAGCCCACCGGCCTCGACGCCATCGACTTTGCCCGGACCGTGGCGGCGCGCGGCGCCGGCGAACTCCTCGTCACCTCCATGGACCGGGACGGGATGCGCTCGGGCTACGACATCGGCCTGACGCGGGCGATCGCGGACGCGGTCTCGGTGCCGGTCATCGCCTCGGGTGGCGTGGGCGGCCTCGACGACCTCGTGGCGGGGGTGCGCGACGGTGGTGCGAGCGCGGTGCTGGCCGCCTCGATCTTCCATTTCGGCCAGCACACCGTCGCCGAGGCCAAGGCGCATATGGCCAAGGCCGGCTTGCGCATGCGGCTCGACCCGTGACGGGTCGCCGCGTCGAGGCCCGGCCCTTGCCCAATCCCTTCCCGTGCCGCAGGCTCCTCGCCGTAGCGTGCATCGTCCGGCCTGCCGAGAGCTAGGATCGCATGACCGATTTCACCCTGAGCGACCTGGACGCCCTGATCGCCGACCGCGCCGCCGCGCCGCCGGACCAGTCCTACACGGCCAAGCTCCTGGCCGGCGGGCCGGCCAAGCCCGCCAAGAAGCTCGGCGAGGAAGCGGTCGAGGCCGCCATCGCCGCCGTGCAGGGCGACCATGACGGGCTCGTGAGCGAGGCGGCGGACGTGCTCTACCACCTCCTCGTGCTGCTGCGCGCCGGCGGCGTCGGCCTGCCGGAGGTGATGGCGGAACTGCAGCGTCGCACCGCCCAGAGCGGCATCGCCGAGAAAGCGGCCCGGAGGCCCGCGTGACCGTCGAGCCGTCACGGCCCATCGCCATCGCGTCCGAGCGTGATCCCGCCCTCGGCCAGGATCCGGTGACGGGGATCGGCCCCGAGCGCCTGTCGCCCTACCGCCTGTTTTCCCGTGAGGAATGGGCGCAGTTGCGCGCCGATACCCCCCTGACGCTGACGGGGGACGACGTCACCCGCCTGCAATCACTCAATGATCCCATCTCCATCGAGGAGGTGGTGGCGATCTATCTCCCGTTGTCGCGGCTGCTCTCCCTCTACGTCGCGGCGACACAGGGACTGTTCAAGGCGACCCAGCGCTTCCTGCTGGCCGAGCGCGAGGCCAAGGTCCCCTACATCATCGGGGTCGCCGGCTCGGTGGCGGTGGGCAAATCCACCACCGCCCGCGTCCTCAAGGCGCTTCTCGCCCGCTGGCCCAACACGCCGAAGGTCGACCTCATCACCACCGACGGGTTCCTGCTGCCCAATGCCGAGCTGAAGCGCATGGGCGCGATGGAGCGCAAGGGCTTTCCCGAGAGCTACGACACCGCCGCCCTCCTGCGCTTCCTCACCGACATCAAGGCCGGCAAGAAGCGCGTGGCGGCGCCGCTCTATTCCCACCTCGTCTACGACGTGGTGGCGGGCGAGGAGCGGGTGGTGGAATCCCCCGACATCCTCATCGTCGAGGGGCTCAACGTCCTCCAGCCGGCGCGCCTTCCGCGCGACGGCACCGCGATCCCCTTCGTCTCCGACTTCTTCGATTTCTCGATCTATCTCGACGGGCACGAGGACGACCTGCACCGCTGGTACGTCAACCGCTTCCTGCGCCTGCGCCAGACCGCCTTCCGCGATCCGCTCTCGTATTTCCGCAAATACGCCGAGGTGACGGAGGCCGAGGCCCTCGAGATCGCCGACAACCTCTGGACCACGATCAACCTGCCGAACCTGCGCGACAACATCCTGCCGACGCGCCAGCGCGCGAGCCTGATCCTGGCCAAGGGCGCGAGCCACCGGATCGAGAGCGTGGCGCTGCGGCGGTTGTGAGCCGGCGCGTATCCCTCACTCCAGCGGATACGCCGCTTCCACCACATAGGGCCCGCCGCCGCGCGACTCCCGCGCCGAGAACAAGGCCACCCGCGTCGCGGTGAACGTGAGCGTCGGAAATAGGCCCATCTCCGCGAGATAGTCGGCCACGTCCGGGGCGCCGGTGTCGCGTTTGGCGAGACGGGCCAGGGTCAGGTGCGGCGTGAACCTGCGTCGCTCCGGTTCGGCGCCGGCGGCGCGGGCGATGCGCTCGTGCTCCTCCTGCAGGTCGACGAGATCGAGGCCGGCATTGACGCTCGCGATGATCGCGCGGGGCCTGTCTCCGCCGAATGCGTCGAGGCCGGTCAGCGTCACGTCGAGCGGCGGGCGCGGGCGGGCTTCGACGAGGCCGGCATGGAACGCCTCGGCCACCTCATCGCCCACGTCGCCGAGGAACCGCAGGGTGACGTGGAGGTCGCCCCGCTCGATCCAGCGCGCGCCGCGCAGGCCGCATTGATACCGCGACAGCGCCTCGGCGATGTCGTCGGGACATTCCAGGGCGGTGAACAGGCGTGGCATCGGTCTACTTCTGCGCCGTGCCGAGCCGGTCGAGGAAGGTCTCCACCGTGGGCAGGATGCCGGCGACGATGGTCTCGACGCCCTTCACGTTGGGGTGGAGCCCGTCCTCGAGGTTGAAGCGCCGGTCGTTGAGGATGCCCTCCAGGAAGAACGGATAGAGGACGAGGCCGTATTGTCGGGCGAGATCGGGATAGATCGCGTCGAACCGCGCGACGTAGTCCGGCCCGAGATTGGTCGAGGCTTTCATCCCGGCGAGCAGGACGGGAATGTTGCGGGCCTTGAGCCGGGAGACGATGGTGTCGAGGGCCTGCCGCGTCACGGCGGGGTCGGTGCCGCGCAGCATGTCGTTGGCGCCGAGTTCGAGGATGACCCCGTCGGTCCCGTCGGGGACCGACCAGTCGAGCCGGTCGAGGCCGCCGGTGCTGGTGTCGCCGGAGACGCCGGCATTGGCGATGGTGACCTCGCGGCCCCTGGCCTTCAGTTCGCGTTCCAGTACGGACGGGAAGGCCGCCGCCGAGGGCAGGCGGTACCCCGCGGTCAGGCTGTCACCGAAGGCCACGAGATTGAGGGGACGCGCGGCCGCGTGGCCGATGCCCGTGCCCAATGCGGCAAAGAGCGCCATCAGCAGCGTCGCCCGGCGGGAATGGTGGCGTTCAGGAGCGGGACGAACCATATCGACCCCGTCGCGTGACGTATGACACAGACCCATTCCCGCACAGCCTCGACCTATGGTGTTCATGACGATGGTTCCACACAGATCGGTCCTGCGGTGATGCCCGGCAAGGTGGACGCTCCCGCGATCGCCCTGTCGCGGATCGATCTCAGCCTCGGCCGGGGGGCGGCGCGGGTCCATGTCCTGCGCGGCATCTCCCTCGACGTAGCCCGCGGCGAGGCGGTCGGCCTCGTCGGCCCCTCCGGCTCGGGCAAGTCGACCCTGCTGATGGTGATGGCGGGCCTGGAGCGGCCGGAATCCGGAGCGATCTACGTGGAGGGCACCGATCTCGGTGCGCTCGACGAGGATGCCCTGGCGCGGTTTCGCGGCCGGCGCATCGGCATCGTGTTCCAGGCCTTTCACCTCGTGCCGACGATGACGGCCCTGGAGAACGTCGCGCTGCCCCTCGAACTCGCCGACAAGCCGGGGGCGCACGAACGGGCGCGGGCGGAGCTGGAGGCCGTAGGCCTCGGACACCGGCTGCACCATTACCCGGCTCAGCTCTCCGGCGGCGAGCAGCAGCGCGTGGCCATCGCCCGTGCCATCGCGCCGGACCCGGCGATCCTGGTCGCCGACGAACCCACCGGCAACCTCGACGAGGCGACGGGCCGGCAGATCGTGGATCTTCTCTTCGCCCTCAAGCGCGACCGCGGCGCGACCCTCGTCCTCGTCACACACGATCCCGGCCTCGCCCGGCTCTGCGACCGCACCGTGCGCCTGCGCTCGGGACAGGTGGACGAGGCGGTGGCGGCGTGACTCAGCAGCATCACCCGCGCCGATCGACCCTCCCCCCTTTGCGGATCGCGGGGTCCGCGTCTGTCCCCGAAGGCCGCTCTCGCGAACTATCACGCGTGGTCGCGGGTCGCGACGGGCTCCCTCTCCTGGAAGGAGAGGGTTGGGGTGAGGTGTGGTCCATCTCCGGAGAGGTCACACACCTCACCCTGTCCCTCTCCTTCCAGGAGAGGGGACCCGTGTTACCCGCGAGATGTGCGAAGGTCGTCGTTTTTGCGGGGGAGGGCATTGGCGCGCACCCCCAAATCTCGCTTTAGGGCCTGACCCATGCACGGCACCCTGCCACGGTCGGCTCCGCCCCCCCACCCCAGCCGCGTCCCGCTCACCCTGCGCCTCGCCTTCCGCGAGCTGCGGGCCGGGCTTGCCGGTTTCGCCGTGTTCCTCGCCTGTATCGCGCTGGGCGTCGCGGCCATCGCCGGGGTCGCCTCGATCTCGCGCTCGCTCACGGATGGTCTCGGCCGGGAGGGCAAGCGCATCCTCGGCGGCGACCTCACCTACAGCCTGATCAACCGCGAGGCGACGGTGGACGAGCGGGCCGCCCTCGATGCGCAGGGCAGGGTCTCCGTGGTCACGACCCTGCGGGCCATGGCTCTGGCCGGCGACAAGGGCGCGGCCCTGGTGGAACTCAAGGCGGTGGACGAGGCCTTTCCCGCCGCCGGGGACCTCGTCACCGATCCGGCCGCGCCGCTCTCCAATCTGCTGGCGGAGACGGATGGGGTGTTCGGCGCCGTCGCCGATCCGGTCCTGCTCACGCGTCTCGACCTGAAGATCGGCGACCGGATCGAGATCGCCGGCAAGCCGGTGGCGATCCGCGCCACCCTGGTCTCCGAGCCGGACAAGATCGCCAACGGCATCGGCTTCGGCCCGCGCCTGCTGGTCTCCGCCGCGACGCTGCAGGCGACGGGGCTGATCCGGCCGGGCAGCCTCAACCGGTGGAGCTATCGCATCCAGGCGCCGGAGGCCGACGACGCCGAGCTGGAGCGGCGGATCGCGGCCGTCGCCAGGGCGGCGCCGGAGGCGGGCTGGGAGATGCGATCGCGCTCCAATGCCGATCCGCGTTTCGCCAAGAGCGTCGAGCGCTTCACGCAGTTCCTCACCCTGGTCGGCCTCACGGCGCTCATCGTCGGCGGGGTCGGCGTCGCCAACGCCGTCAATGCCTTCGTGGCGAGGAAGCGCGGGTCCATCGCCACCCTGAAGAGCGTCGGCGCGCCGGGGGGACAGGTGGTCGCCCTGTACCTCACGCAGGTGATGCTCATCGCCGGGCTCGGCACCGTGATCGGCCTCGTCGTCGGAGCGGACCTGCCCTTCCTCCTCGATGCGCTGTTCCACGATGCGCTGCCGCTGCCGCTGAACCCGACCCTGGCGCCGGGGGAACTGCTGCTCGCCGCCGCCTATGGCCTCCTCACGGCGCTCGCCTTCGCCATCATTCCCCTAGGCCACGCCCACGACGTGCCGGTCTCCGGCCTATTCCGGGACGTGATCGATCCCGACACCCGCAAGACGCGGCTGCGCTACCGGCTCGTCCTCGTCGCGGCGCTCGCCGCCCTGGTGGCGCTGGCGCTCGCCACCGCCTTCGACCGCAGGGTGGCGCTGATGTTCATCGTGGCGGCCGGCCTTGCCTTCGGGCTTCTGCGCCTCGTCGCCCTCGGCCTCATGGCCGTGGCGCGGCGTCTGCCCCGGCCGCGCTCGGCGGCACCCCGCTTGGCCCTGGCCAACCTCCACCGCCCCGGTGCGCTCACCCCCGCCATCGTCCTGTCGCTTGGTCTCGGCGTGACCCTGCTGGTGACGCTGAGCCTGATCGACGCCAATGTCCGTCGGACGCTGACGAGTTCGCTGCCGGCCCGAGCGCCGAACCTGTTCTTCCTCGATATTCCGGCGGCGGAGGCCGACGGGTTCCATGCGGAACTCGGCAGGCTCGCGCCCGGGGCCAAGATCGAGCGCGTGCCGATGATGCGGGGACGCATCGTCGCCATCAACGGCACCCCCGCCGCCGCCATCAAGCCGCCGGAGGATGCCGCCTGGGTGCTCGATGGGGATCGCGGCATCACCTATTCGGACGACCTTCCGGAGGGCTCCAGCCTCGTCTCCGGGGCGTGGTGGAGCGCCGAGGAGGGCGCAAAGCCGCTGGTGTCCTTCGATGCGGAACTCGGGCGGGCGCTGAATCTCGGGGTCGGCGGCACCGTCACGGTCAATGTCCTGGGGCGGAATCTGACGGCCAGGGTCGCGAACCTGCGCAAGGTCGAATGGCGCAACCTCGGCATCAATTTCGTCATGGTCTTTTCACCCGGGACCTTCCGGGGCGCGCCGCATTCCGACCTCGCCACCCTGACCCTGGCGGGCGGGCCGGATGCCAGGACCGAGGCCGTGATTCTGCGCGACGTCGCCCGCGCCTTCCCGTCGGTGACCAGCGTGCGGGTGAAGGACGCCCTCGACACGGTCAACGACATCGTCGGCAAGCTGGTCCTGGCGATTCGCGGCGCCAGCGGCGTCGCCGTGGTGGCGAGCCTGTTCGTGCTCGCCGGCGCCATCGCGGCGGGGCACCGCGCCAGGCTGTACGATGCCGTGGTGCTGAAGGTGCTCGGCGCCACGCGCGGGCGCCTGCTCCTGGCCTATACGCTGGAATACGGTGCGCTCGGCATCGCCACCGCCCTGTTCGGGCTTCTTGCCGGCACGCTCGCGGGCTGGGCCATCGTCACCCGCGTGATGAAGCTCGACTTCGCCCTCGACCTCTCCGGTGCGCTCGTCGCATCCACCCTCGCGGTGGTCTTCGCGATCGTCCTCGGACTGGCCGGGACGTGGCGCATTCTCGGTCAGAAACCGGCTCCCTACCTGCGCCAGTTCTGAGGCCGAAAGGTCGTCCGCCTCTTCGTCGAAGGAGAAAACGACGCCGACATCATGGTTTATGACATGTCACGATAGCTCTGCTGCGGCGCGCGGATGATGAACGAGATTTAATCCGCGCCCATTCAAATAAAGATCGAGGTCAGAAGCCGTGATTCCTGGGCCACAAAGCTCGGCCGCCCCCTTGTGCGGAGCGGCATGACGGAACATATTTCGGCTCAAGGCGCGGTCGCGCGCCAGAGGTCCTGTGCGTGAGCCTCGGTTCCAAATCACACGCTGAGAGAGCTTCCAAGGGAATCTCCCATGGCATTCGATAACAGTCCCTTCCGCTACGGCGCCCAGCCCCAGGGCTATGCCGGCTCCCAGGTCGAGATCGACCAGGGGCTGCGCAGCTTCATGCTCGGCGTCTACAACAACATGGTCGTCGGCCTCGGGATCTCCGGTCTCGTGGCCCTCGGCCTGAACATGGCCGCCACCGCGCAGACGGCTACGGGCAAGCTCGCGCTGACCCCGTTCGGCCAGATGCTCTACACCAGCCCGCTCAAGTGGGTCCTGATGCTGGCGCCCCTCGCGTTCATCTTCATCTTCACGATGCGGATGGATAAGATGTCCGCCTCCTCGGCACGCATGACCTTCTTCGCCTTCGCGGCGGTGATGGGCGCGTCGATGTCGACCCTGCTGCTCGTCTTCACGGGCGCCAGCGTGGTCCGGGTCTTCTTCATCACGGCGGCCACGTTCGGCGGTCTCAGCCTCTACGGCTACACCACCAAGCGCAGCCTCTCGGGGATGGGTTCGTTCCTGATCATGGGCGTGATCGGCCTCTTCATCGCCTCGATCGTGAACATCTTCCTGGCCTCGAGCGCGCTTCAGTTCGCCATCTCGGTGCTCGGCGTCCTGATCTTCGCGGGCCTCACCGCCTACGACACGCAGAAGCTCAAGGAGATGTTCCTCTACAGCGGTGCCGATGCCGAGGGTGCTGCCAAGCTATCGGTGAACGGCGCTCTGACCCTCTACCTGGACTTCATCAACATGTTCCAGTTCCTGCTCCAGCTTCTCGGCGACCGCCGCTAAGCGAGCCGTCGGAACGCGGATCGGAGGCCTCGGCGGAAACGCCGGGGCCTTTTTTCGTGTCCGTCACGGCGGTCATGCGAGGATGTGGCGGTGGGTAAACCGCTGGTGCCGAAGATCGGGCGGGGGTCGGGGCGGAAGGCGACGCCTCCGAGCGATGTGCCGACCTACGCCATCGTCGGTGTCAGCGCCGCTGCCGCGCTCGGCACCGGCGCATGGGCCGGCCTCGGCGCCGCCATCATCGCCGGCCTCGTCATGCTGTTCCTGCTCGGCACCCTGTATTCCGTTGGCGCACGGCGATGGGGTTGGCCTCCGATCCGTTGGGAGGCGGTCCCGTTCTTCATCCCGTGACGGGGGCGATCACACCACGCGAAGGGGCTTTTCCAGCGCCGCCAGGACACGGGCGAGGTCGTGCCCTCGCTTGAGCACGATGCCGGCGGCGGAAATCACCGAGAAGGCGCCCTGCCGGCGGGCGAGCTTGGGGTCCTTCTCGACCCGGAACAAGGCGGTCTCGGACGAGCGGCGGTAGATCGAGAACACCGCCTTGTCGCGGCGGAAATCGAGGGCGTAGTCACGCCACTCGCCGGCCGAGACCATGCGTCCGTAGAGGTTGAACAGGGTCCTGAGCTCGGAACGGTCGAAGGCGACCTGGGGCACCACCGGAGCCGTCGGGAACGGCACGACGCGGCCGGTGGAATCCTGCGATCGCGGCTCGGCTCCGGTCCTCTCGTCCATTCTCGCTCCTCGGTTCCGGCGCCCCGACGGGCGCCGCAAAGGAGGAATGATGGGCCTCCCACTCCGAGCCTGCAAGCCCGGCCGATCGCCGAGTGCGCGCCGGCACCAGCCATGGACGGGCAACACAACGTCACGATTTCGCCCCGTTATCGCCCCTCCTCGGCCTCGATAGAAGATGATACCTGTGGCCGAACCTCGTCGGTTCCGTGCTCGGTCGGGCGGCCGATATCCATGCTCCCCAGCTTTCGGGAGCCTGCCGATGTCACGGGAACGACACTCCAGAGGTTTCGAGACCCAAGGACTTCAGGCCGCCTCTCCGGAGTGCGGCCTTTTTTTCTGCCATGACGGCGCGCTCTGGTCTAAAAATCCTTTTTGATGGCTCCGGCCGCCCTTCGCATTCTCCCAACGGACAGGGTCCGGCGGCTGACAGGGGCGAGCGGCCGAGGCGGCCTCGTCGGCAAGGGATGGCAGTGGTCGGGCAGCAGGTCTTGGTGACGTTCGATACCGGCTTTCGCGAGACGCTCGGCGAGCTGTTCGCCTGGCGTCGGGACGTGCGCCGCTTCCGGAGCGATCCCGTCGAGGAGGCGGTGTTCCAGCGTTGCCTCGACCTGGCCATGCTGAGCCCGTCCGTGGGCAACAGCCAGCCCTGGCGTTTCGTCCGTGTCGCCGACCCTGTCCGGCGCGGGGCCGTGACCGCGAGTTTCGAGCGCTGCAACCACTCGGCGGCCGAGACCTATGACTACGAGCGCCGTGAGGCCTACGCGCGTCTGAAGCTCGCGGGCCTGCGCGAGGCACCCGTCCATCTCGCGATCTTCTGCGATGAAGATACGAAAAGCGGATTCGGCCTCGGCCGCGCCACCATGCCGGAAATGCTGCGCTACTCGGTGGTCACGGCGGTGCACACCTTCTGGCTCGCCGCGCGGGCGCACGGCCTCGGCGTCGGCTGGGTGTCGATCATCGAGCCCGATCGCGTCACGGCGCACCTCGACGTTCCCGCCTCCTGGCGCCTCGTCGCCTATCTGTGCGTCGGCTATCCGGTGGAGGAGCACGACGATCCCGAACTCGTCCGGCATGGCTGGCAGGAGCGCGACGAGCGGGCCTCCATCCTGCTGGAGCGGTGATCGCTTCGCGACTTTACCAGAGCTTACCCGGACCGCTCGCCTTTGGCGCGAGCGAGAGGGCGCCGCTTAACCGCGCTCCGTCATTCCGGTGCGTATCCGGCCCATGACCCCCACCGGTAACCGGAACGGCAATCTCGAGAGCGGCTTATCGTGAAGCTCACGGTCACGCTTTCGAGGATGACGCCAAATGTTCGCGCGGAATGGGTTCACTGCTTATCTGGCCGGAACAGTCTTGAGTATGGGGTTTGCCGCGACACCGGCCGCGGCCCGAGAACTCGTGGCCTTCGACCAGGCCGTCATGCCCGGCACGGTCGTGATCCGCACCTCGGAGCGCCGGCTCTACCTCGTGAACGGCGACGGCACGGCGATCCGCTATCCCGTGGCGGTGGGCAAGCCCGGTAAGCAATGGACCGGCGCCACCAAGATCGACGGCAAGTATGTCGAGCCGGCCTGGTCGCCGCCGCGGGAGGTGAAGCGCGACAACCCGCGCCTGCCCGACGTGATCGCCGGCGGCTCGCCGCATAACCCGATGGGTGCGGCGGCCATGACCCTCGCCGGCGGCGAATACGCCATCCACGGCACCAACCGGCCGAACTCGGTGGGCACCTACGCGTCCTACGGCTGCATCCGCATGTACAACCAGGACGTGGTCGATCTCTACGGCCGCGTCTCGGTGGGCACGCAGGTCTACGTCACGCGCTGAGCCCGCGCTCAGAAGTCGACGGCGATGCCTTTGACCTCCCAATCGTCGTAGCGGACGGGCTCCAGGCCGCCACGGCCCTGGCGCTCGCGGGCGGCGGAGATCTCCGCGGCCTTCGCGTCGATGGACGCGCGCCGGTCGGCGGCTTCGGCCAAAGCCCGCGCGGCGGCGGGTGTCAGTGCGGGGCGGGGCGGGATCTCGGCGTTTTCCGCGTCGTCGGGCGTCGTCATGGCTTGCATCTCGGTGGACCGGATGGGAGGGCATCCGTTGGGATTGGCTCCGGGTGACCGGGCCTCGGACACGGAAAGTGGCATTCATGGCGACACGCCGCAACGCGGACGGGCCGACGACGACGATCGACCGCACGGTTCCGGGCCTCGCCGCCCGGCAGGTGGCCCATGCCGCCGTGGCCGATCTCCTCGTCCAGGGCCGCGCCTTCGCCCTCGAGGATGCCCTGGCCAAGGCGGGGCTCGACGCCGGTCTGGACGCCGCCGACGCATCGCTGGCGCGGGCCATCGCCACCGCCACCTTCCGCCGCCTCGGTTTCCTGCGGCGGATGCTGGCCGCCCGGATGACCCAGGGCCTGCCGCCGGACCAGCCACGGCTGGTGGCCCTCCTCGTCACCGGCGCCGCCCAGATCCTCGATCTCAACGTGCCGGATCATGCCGCCGTCGATCTCTCGGTCCGCCTCGCCAAGGGCGATCCCTACCTGCAGCACACGCCCGGCCTCGTGAACGCCATCCTGCGCCGGGTCATCCGCGAGCGGGACGCCATCGCGGCCGAGGCGTCCGATCCCCTGGGGCAGAACACCCCGGACTGGCTCGCCGCCCGCTGGAGCGCTGCCTATGGACCCGACACGGCCCGGGCCATCGCCTCGGCCCATCTCTCCGGCGCCGCCCTCGACATCACGCCGCGCGGTTCCGTGGCGGAATGGGCCGAGCGCCTCGGCGGCGTCGCCCTGCCCACCGGCAGCATCCGCCTGCACGAGGTCCGCTCGGCGGTCTCGGACCTGCCCGGCTATGGCGAGGGCGCGTGGTGGGTGCAGGACGCCGCCGCCGCCATCCCGGCGCGCCTGCTCGCGGTCGGGCCGGGGCAGCGCGTCGCCGATCTCTGCGCTGCACCGGGTGGAAAGACCGCCCAGCTCGCCGCCGCGGGGGCGGAGGTGGTGGCCGTGGACCGCTCGGCCCCGCGCCTCGAACGGCTGGCCGAGAACCTCGCCCGCCTCGGACTGACGGCGGAGATCCGTGTCGGCGACGCAACCCAGCTGCCCGAGACCGACGCCGATGCGTTCGACGCCGTGCTCCTCGACGCACCCTGTTCGGCCACCGGCACCATCCGCCGCCATCCCGATGTCGCCTGGACCAAGGCCGGCGGGGATGTCGGTCGCCTCGGCGGGTTGCAGCGCCGCCTGCTCGACCGTGCCGCCACCCTGGTGAAGCCGGGGGGCCGTCTCGTCTACTGCACCTGCTCGCTGGAGCCCGAGGAAGGCGAGGGGCAGATCGCCGCCTTCCTCGCCCGCAATCCGGCTTTCGAACGGCTTCCGATCCGCTCGGAGGAGGTCGGCGGTCTCGGCGAGCTCATCAACGGCGACGGCGATCTACGGACGCTGCCCTCGCACCTGTCCGGCGAGACGACGGGCGGCGAAGGGGACTTGCCGGTGGTTCGTGGCGGGATCGACGGGTTCTTCGCGAGCCGTCTCATACGGAAGGCTTGAGGCGCGCGGTGCTGGCTTTGCGCCATGCCGTCACCGCCCTGATCGCGGCCGTGTCGCTTGTCGGTCAGGCCGGGGCCGACGGGATCGACCGCCGTATCCTGCCGGTCGCGCCGGCCTATGCCCGCAACCACGCCTGCGCCCCGGTATCGGTGACGGTCCCGTTCGAGATCCATACCGGCACCCGCGACGTGGGGATCTCGCCCTCGCCCAGGGACCTGCCCCTGAACCAGGGCGAGAGCGCCATCTGCTTCGCCTACGCCACAGCGGACATGATCTCCCACCGGATCGGCCGATCGGTCTCGCCCCTCGACGTGGCGACGAAGTTCTACTTCGCCGATCCCGCGAAGCTGGAGGCGATCGCGAACCCGCATCTGAAACGCCATCTCCAGGCGCATCCCGCCTACCGGGCCGACATCGCCTGGAGCCGCAACGCGGCGGAGGTGACCAAGGACGGAAATCCGACCCTGGAACCGTATTTCGACAAGATCGAGGGTGGCGAGGAGGATATTGCGGCGCTCCTCTACAATATCGGCGGGTATTGCGAGGATCGCGACCTGCCGTCCAACGACGGCTATGGCTACGTAATGCCGACCTTGCGCGCGCTGCGCTACCGGACGAGGCTCCACCCGACGCGGCAGAGTTTCCGCGCCGTGGCCGCGACCGCGACCCATCTGCGCGGGCGCCGGGCCGATCCGTTCAACGCGGCCTGGATCGCCCATGTGGACGCGGTCTGCCGCCGGACGCCGCTGCCGGTACCGCTCCTGCCGGTCTCCTACCGCGTGGCGGCAAGCCAGGCCGACTTCGCCGACATGCTGGAATCCGGCCGCCATCCGAGCAAGCCGAAACTCAACCGCATCCTCGCCATGGTCGACTACGCCCTGGACCATGGACGCGTACCGACAGTGGGCTACAGCTGGTATCTGCTGGAGGACCGCGACCCGAAGGATCCCGACCTCTTCGCCGATCACGCGAGTCCGGTCATCGGCCGCCGCAAAGCCGGAAGCGTCTGCCAGTACCGTATCCAGGACAATACCGGCGAATATTGCGGCCGCATGCGCGACGGCATTCGCGAACGCTGCGACAACGGCCGTATCTGGGTCACCGAGAGCGAATTGCGCCGGACTTTGTACAGCGTGACCTATCTGCGGTAGGCGTGCCGCTTACGGTGTGATCACCCGCATGGAGACGGTCTGGACCTGTGCCTCACCGTTCGCAATGCTGGCGGGTGCGGACTTCTTCAACCGCGCCATGAACTTGCGCACCTCGTCGGGCGGCAGCGCACCGACCGGAGCGATCATCATGGACAGGAGCGCCTTGGTCTTGCGATCGACCGAGGCGGAGCGGCTTACCGGCTCGAAATCCCGGATTGTGTGGGTCTTCTCCTCGTTGCCGGTGAAGACACGGGCGCCGTCCTTCAGCACGACGATGTCGCCGGGGCGCAGGGTCGGATCCTTGAGGAGGGCGGCCATCGGTCCGGAGGAGAGCGGGATCGGCGTCTGGCGGTCGCCGATCTGGAGCTGCAGCGGCTCGCTTTTCGGCAGGGCGGCGTAACGGATCTTCGGGCGCGGGCGGCTCGCCTCGCGGCGGATCGTCAGGGATCTCTGCTGCATCTCGAGCGCAGGAGCGGGTTGCTGCGTTTCCACCGTGGGGCGGGCCGGAGAGAACAGCGCCTCGAACAGGCCGCCGAGACCGCGGTCCTGAGCGTTCTGGGCCATCGCCGCGCCAGACGTGCACAATAACGCCGCCGCGGACATCAAGAGCCCGGCGCGCTTGAAGACAGGGATGACAGTCACAGGCACACTGCCATTGCTGGAGGCTGAAGGAACGACACTCGCTCTACGCTGTGTATAACCTGTGCAGCAAGCAACCGTTCCGGCCGAGTTCGCCAAAAAATACAGTTCGTTGGGCTCTCGCCACACCCGTCCGTTTCTCCTCGCGCCGGAGCGCTCAGGAGGGGACATCCCGACCGGAGGGGAGCCTGAGGCGGTGCGACGAGTATCGGCATCCTTAATTGTTGGTTAATAGGCACGGCTTAGCTTCCCGGTGGGACGACATCCGGCACGATGGCCATCCGGGTCGCGGTGCTGGAGGAAAGGCGTGCGTGGGTTGGGGGGCTGATCGTTGGCGTTTCTATCGGCTCATCGGGCGTGAGATCGCGCGCTCGGCGCGGGGCGTCTCCGCGCGCTTGACCGCGAGCCCGGACCTGCTGGCGCGCGCCCGTGTCAGCGCCCTGGTGATCGCCCCGCACGATCTGCGCACGAGCGATGCCACCTTCGCCGACGATATCTATGCGGGCCTGTTCGTCTTCGCGGGGCGCTCTCTTTCGGTGAGCGGCCGGTCGCCCTTCGATTACGCCCCGCCCTCGCCGGAATGGGCGGATGCGTTCTACGGCTTCGGCTGGCTGCGCCATCTGCGCGCCGCCGACACGGCGCTCGCCAGAGCCAATGCCCGCGCTTTCGTGGCGGACTTCATCGCCGGCCGTGGCGACGAGGCCCTGGCCGCGCCCGTGCCGGTTGCCGCACGGCGGCTGATCTCCTTCCTGTGTCAGTCGCCCCTCGTTCTCGAAGGCGCGGACCACGCCTTCTATCAGGCCTTCCTCAAGGCGGTGGGGCGCGGCGCGCGAGACCTCGAACGCTCCCTGCGCCGGGGCCTGCCGCCGCAACCGCGGCTCTTGGCGGTGGTGGCCCTGTGCTATGCCGGCCTGTGCTGCGACGGCATCCAGCCGATCCTGCGCCGGGCCACCCGCATCCTGTCGCGGGAGCTCGACCGGCAGATCATGGCGGATGGCGGCCATCGCAGCCGAGACCCGCGCTTTGCCATGGAGCTCCTCCTCGATCTCCTGCCCCTGCGCCAGAGCTTCCTCAGCCGCAGCCTCGATCCGCCGGAGGCTCTGCTCCATGCCATCGACCGGATGCTGCCGCTGCTGCGACTCCTGCGGCACGGCGATGCGTCCCTGAGCCACTTCAATGGCATGGGCGCCACGGCGGCAGACCACCTCGCCACCCTGCTGGTCTATGACGGCGCCCTGGCGCAGCCGATGATGCATGCGCCGAATTCCGGCTACGAGCGGTTGGAGAGCGGCCGCGTCGTGGTGGTCGCCGATGTGGGGGCGCCGCCGCCGCTGCCGTACTCGACGAATGCCGGGGCCGGCTGCCTCTCCTTCGAGATGTCGAGCGGCCCCCAGCGGGTGGTGATCAATTGCGGCCTGCCGGCGAGCGGCCCGGAACTGCGTCGCCTCGCCCGCAGCACCGCCGCCCATTCCACCGCGACGGTCGGGGATTCCTCATCCTGCCGGTTCCTCGGCGCCAGCGAGGGGGTGGGCAGCCGTTTCGCTTCCGATTGGCTCATCAAGCGGATCGGCCCCGTGCTGGTGCGCGGCCCGCGCGCGGTCAAGTCCGAGCGGACGACCGAGGGCGGCGCCCTGATCCTCGCCGGCCGCCATGACGGCTATGCCGCCGAGTTCGGGATCGTCCACGAGCGCCGCTGGTGCCTCCTCCCCGACGGGGCCGGGCTCGAAGGCGAGGACGCCTTCGTACCCGTCGCCCACAAGGGCAACCGCATCCGGCTGCGTCCGCCGGAGGCGGCGATCCGCTTCCACCTGCATCCCGCCGTCGCGGCCAATGCGGCCGAGGGCGGAGGGGTCGACCTGGCCTCGCCGCTGGGAGAGGTCTGGCGGTTCGAGGCCGACGGCGCGGCCATTGCCCTGGAAGAGAGCGTGTATTTCGCGGGTCTTACGGGAGCGCGGCGTACCGACCAGATCGTTCTCTACGTCACGGCCGGGGAAGGCACCCGGGTGCGATGGCGCTTCCTGCACCTGGCACAGGCGCCGGGGCGGAACGAACCCGGTAGGCTCGAGGCTCCCGTGGCCGATGAGGCGGCGCGGTAGCCGATAGGGCGCCATCTGTGGTACCCGCCGCGTTTCAGGGGCAGAATCTGCCCTGTGCCGGACGGTTCTCGACAATGTCGCATGATCAGGCGCGGGTTGCGCGCGCACTCCTTTCCGTCTCCGACAAGACGGGCCTCGTGGATTTCGCCCGCGCGCTGTCCGAGCGCGGCGTCGCCCTGGTCTCCACCGGCGGCACGCACCGGGCCTTGAGCGAGGCGGGACTGCCTGTCACGGAAGTCGCCGAGATCACCGGCTTTCCCGAGATGATGGACGGGCGGGTGAAGACCCTGCACCCGGCGGTGCATGGCGGTCTCCTCGCGGTGCGCGACGATCCCGAGCATCAGGCGGCGTTGGCTGCCCACGGCATCGGCGCCATCGACCTCCTCGTGGTCAACCTCTATCCGTTCGAGGCGACGATCGCGAAACCCTGCGCCTATGACGACGCGGTGGAGAACATCGATGTCGGCGGCCCGGCGATGATCCGCGCGGCGGCCAAGAACCATGCCGACGTGGCGGTGGTGGTGGATGTGGCCGATTACGGCGCGATCCTCTCGGAGCTCGAGGCCGGCAACGGCACCCTCGGCGCGGCGACCCGCAGGCGGCTGGCGCAGAAGGCCTTCGCCCGCACCGCCTCCTACGATTCCGCCATCGCCTCGTGGCTCGCCGACCATGTGGAGACGGACGAGGCCCCCGCCTTCCGCGCCTTCGGCGGCACCCTCGCCCAGTCCTTGCGCTACGGCGAGAACCCGCATCAATCGGCGGCCTTCTACCGGACGCCCGGCCTCGTTCGGCCCGGTGTGGCGAGCGCCCGCCAGCTCCAGGGCAAGGAGCTGTCCTTCAACAACCTCAACGACACCGACGCGGCCTACGAATGCGTCGCGGAGTTCGATCCGGCCCGCGCCGCCGCGGTGGCGATCATCAAGCACGCCAACCCCTGCGGCGTCGCCGAAGGTACGTCCTTGGCGGAAGCCTACGAGCGGGCGCTCGCCTGCGACCCGACCTCGGCCTTCGGCGGCATCGTCGCCCTCAACCGCACCCTGGATGCCGAATCGGCCGCACGAATCGTCGAGATCTTCACCGAGGTGATCATCGCGCCGGACGCCACCGAGGAGGCGATCGCCCTCGTGGCGGCCAAGAAGAACCTGCGTCTCCTCCTCGCGGGCGGTCTTCCCGACCCGCGCGCGAAGGGCTTTGCCATGCGCAACCTCGCCGGCGGCATCCTGGTCCAGGACCGCGACGCGGCCGTGGTCGACGACATGACGCTGACCGTCGTGACGAAGCGCGAGCCCTCGGCGCAGGAATATGCCGACCTGCGCTTCGCCTACCGCGTTGCCAAGCACGTGAAGTCGAATGCCATCGTCTACGCCAGGAACGGCGCCACGGTGGGCATCGGCGCCGGGCAGATGTCGCGGGTGGATTCCTCGCGCATCGCGGCCTGGAAGGCGGCGGAGGGTGCCAAGCGCATCGGCGCGGCGGAGAGTCTCGCCAAGGGCTCGGTGGTGGCCTCGGACGCGTTCTTCCCCTTCGCGGACGGCCTGATCGCGGCGGCGGAGGCCGGCGCCACGGCGGTGATTCAGCCCGGCGGCTCGATGCGGGATGCCGACGTGATCAAGGCCGCCGACGAGGCCGGCCTCGCTATGGTGTTTACAGGACATCGCCACTTCCGGCACTGATGCCGCGCGGTGCGCGGCAAACGGCCTGCGCGCATCGCCCTGTCGAGGCTATCTTCCATGACCAACACCCACCTCTCCTCCAATCGCGCGGAGCGCCGGGCGGCCGGCAAGCGCCTGCGCGATGCGGTCCCCCGGGAATCCCACGCCGACTGGTATCCGGCCGAAGACCGCGATCCGCTGGCGGTCCTGCGGGCGAACGATGCCGGCCGGCTGCTCGAGCTGATCCCCCTGCGCCACGAGCGGATGCGGGCCAGTCCCTTCGCCTTCCTGCGCGGGGCCGCCGCCGTGATGGCCTCCGACCTCGCCGGCGTTCCGGTTCCGGGCATTCCGGTCCAGGCCTGCGGCGATTGCCACATCGGCAATTTCGGCGTGTATCGCAGCGCCGAGGGCCAGACCCTGTTCGACATCAACGATTTCGACGAGACGCTCTGGAACGTCGATTTCACCATCGACGTGAAGCGCCTCGCCGCCAGCGTCGCCGTCGCCGCTTTCGCACAGGGCGAGGACAAGGCGTATCGCGCGGCTCGCGCCAGCGTCTGTGCCTATCGCGAGCACATGCGCGAATTGTCGTATCTCTCGCCGCTGGCCATCTGGCACAGCCGCATCGACCTCGACGAAGAGATCGGCCGCCTCGGCGACGGAGACCTGTGCCGGCGCCTCGTTGCCGATGCCGCCGCCGAGACCTCGGACGGCCTCAGCCATGGCGACGCCCCGGATCTCGACCCAGCCTCCGTCCATGCGGACCCGGCCCTGCGGCGCATCGCCGACAAGGCTCCGACGATCTTCCACGAAGGGCCGAACGGGCTGACCGAGGCGGTGCAGGAAGCGGCCGCGGCGCTGCTCGCTTATCCGCAGAGCCTCCAGGCCGACCGCAACCTGCTGGCCCTGCGCTACATGCAGCGGGACGTCGCCTTCAAGGTGGTCGGCATCGGCTCGGTGGGCACCGTCTGCGCCGTGGGGCTCTACACGGATGCGGATGGGGCGCCGCTCTTCCTGCAGATCAAGGAGGCCCGGCCGTCGGTCCTGGGTCAGCTCGCCCTGAGCCCGTTCTTCCTCGCCTCCGAGGGCCAGCGCGTGATCGACGGCCAGCGCATCATGCAGGCCGCGAGCGACATGTTCCTCGGCACCGCCCATTCCGAGGTGAGCGGACGCTCCTATTACGTACGCCAGCTGAAGAACAAGAAGCTCTCGGCCGTCGGCGAGATCCTCGCCGAAAGCGGCCCCAAGGCCTATGCACGGCTCTGTGGCACCACGCTCGCCCGCGCCCACGCCCGGTCCGGGGATGCGGCGATGATCGCCGGCTATCTCGGCAAGGGCGACGCCTTCGACGAGGCGGTGGCGGAGTTCGCCATGCGCTATGCGTGGCAGACGATGGCCGATCATCACGCCCTGCAGGCGGCCCATGCGGATACCGCCGAGCCCGCATGAGGGTGGCGGATTCCGCGACGCACCGATGAAACGAGAAAGGGCCCCGGAGCGATCCGGGGCCCTTTTCCATGGCGTCACGTCGACGATGTCACGTCGGGCGCCGGACCGTGGCCGAGGGCCCGGTCCGACGCAGAGCGCCGTGGGCTATCGCGCCGGGCGGTCATCCCAGGTGAAGATATCCCTGTCCTTGGTCTCGGGGATGAACAGGGCACCGATGACCGCCGTCGCGAGGGCGATGACGATCGGGTACCAGAGGCCGAAATAGATGTCGCCGGTCTGGGCCACCATGGCGAAGGCCGTGGCCGGCAGCAGGCCGCCGAACCAGCCGTTGCCGATATGGTAGGGCAGCGACATCGAGGTGTAGCGGATACGCGTCGGGAAAAGTTCGACGAGGGCCGCCGCGATCGGGCCGTAGACCATCGTCACGTAGAGGACGAGGATCGTCAGGATCCCGATGATCGTCAGCTTCTGGACCGAGAAGATGTCGATCATCTTGGCGAAGTTCGACAGGCCGTCCTTCGGTTCGATGGCGATCTTCACGATGCTCGGGTTGGTGGCGGTCGGGTAGCCGGAGGCCGTGAGCGCCGCGCCGACCTCCTTGGCGAAGGCCGGATCGGCGGCGGCGAACTCCTTGCCGGCGACGGTGACGGTGGCCTTGGTGCCGGGAGCGGCCGGCTCGGTGGTGTAGTTCACCGCGGACCGGGCGAGCAGTGCCTTGGCGATGTCGCAGGAATTGGTGAACTTGGCCGTTCCCACCGGATTGAACTGGAACGAGCAATCCGCCGGATCGGCCTTCACCACCACCTGTGTGTTCTGCTGGGCCGCGTGCAGGGCCGGGTTGGCGGCCGCGGTCAGCGCCTTGAACAGCGGGAAGAAGGTCAGTGCCGCGATCACGCAACCGCCGAGGATGATCGGCTTGCGGCCGATCTTGTCGGAGAGCGCGCCGAAGAACAGGAACCCGCCGGTGCCGAGGATGAGCGACCAGGCGATGAGCACGTTGGCGGTGAACTGATCGACCTTCAGGATCGTCTGCAGGAAGAACAGCGCGTAGAACTGGCCGGTGTACCAGACCACGGCCTGGCCGGCGGTGAGGCCGAGGAGCGCGAGGAGCGCCCATTTGGCGTTGCGCCACTGGCCGAACGCCTCGGAGAGCGGCGCCTTCGAGCCGGTGCCCTCTTCCTTCATCTTCTTGAAGGCCGGGCTTTCCTGCATCTGCAGACGGATCCAGACCGAGACGCCGAGCAGCACAATCGAGACCAGGAACGGAATGCGCCAGCCCCAGGCGGCGAAGGGCGTGATCGTCCCAGCCGAACCGTCGGCGAGGGTGGTGGCGACGGGGGCATAGTTCGCATTGACGTAGATCTGGGTGAACAGGATCACCATCAGCGACAGCAGGAGACCGAGGGTCGCCGTGGTCTGGATGAAGGCGGTGTAGAAGCCGCGACGCCCGGGGGGAGCGTGCTCGGCCACGTAGACCGCCGCGCCGCCGTATTCACCGCCCAGCGCGAGGCCCTGGAGCATGCGCAATGCCAGCAGCGCCACGGGAGCGACCCAGCCGACGCCGTACTCGTTCATCGTGGCGTAGGACGGCAAGAGACCGACCACGAAGGTCGAGATGCCCATGATCAGGATGGTCACGAGGAACGTATACTTGCGGCCCACCAGGTCGCCGAGGCGTCCGAACACCAGCGCGCCGAAGGGGCGGACCAGGAAGCCAGCGGCGAAGGCCATCAGGGCGAAGATGTTGCGCGTGGCTTCCGGGTAGGCCGAGAAGAACTGCGCGCCGATGATCGCAGCGAGCGATCCGTAGAGATAAAAATCATACCACTCGAACACGGTGCCGAGCGAGGAGGCCAGGATGACCTTCTTCTCGCCGGCACTCATTGGCCGGGCGGCATCCTTTGGTAATGGGACCGCTGACGTTGCAGACATGGGAGTTCCTCCGGATTTTTTACTTCCAGGCTTTTGCAGGCCTGGCTTTCATCACTCCAAAGACCGGGCTTCTGCGTCGGCGTTCGCAGTCGGCCAAGTCCTGTTGAGCTTTCGTCTTGCGGCTCACGAAAACGAGAGCAAACGACGCTACCTCACGCCATGATTTCGCCCAAGAGTGAAAACGAGGCAGAGGGGCGCGATACTCACGTTTTTGTGTGCGGGTGTCACTTTCCCGCCCGCAGCTGGCTCTGCCGCGGCACCCGGTACTTCAAACGAAGAAGGGCGCGGCTCCCGCCGCGCCCTCTCTAGGTCTCGAAGATCGGCTTCCGAGCCGTTCAGTGTGCGTGGGCGCCGGACGCTCCGATCCCGGTCTCGGACCGGATAAACTGCGCATCGAACAGGGCGCGCTCGCGCTTGGCCCGCGCCGTGTTGTCGAGCTTCGACACGACGTAGATCGTGAGAAAGGCGAGCGGCATCGAGAACAGGGCCGGGTTGTCGTAGGGGAAGATCGCCACCGGATTGCCAAAGGTCGTCACCCACACCGCCTTCGACAGGATGACCATGCCCACCGCCGCGAAGAGGCCGACGAAACCGCCGATGAGGGCACCCCAGGTGGTCGTTCCCCTCCACAGGATCGACATGGTGAGGATCGGGAAGTTGCAGCTCGCCGCCACCGAGAAGGCGAGGCCGACCATGAAGGCGACGTTCTGGTTCTCGAAGACGTAGCCGAGGTAGATCGCGACGATGCCGATGACGACCGCCGAGATCTTCGAGAGCCGGACCTCGGAAGCCTCGTTGGTGCGTCCGCGGGCGATGACGCTGGCGTAGAGGTCGTGGCTCACCGCCGAGGCGCCGGCGAGGGTCAGGCCCGCCACCACCGCGAGAATGGTGGCGAAGGCCACCGCCGAGATGAAGCCGAGGAAGTACGGTCCGCCCACGGCGTTGGCGAGGTTCACCGCGACCATGTTGGTGCCGCCGATCATGCCCTTGAGCTTGTCGAAGGCGCCGGCCGGATCGAGCTTGAAATAGGCCGGGTCGGACATCAGCAGGGCGATGCCGCCGAAGCCGATGATGAAGGTGAGGATGTAGAAGTAGCCGATCAGGCCGGTGGCGTAGAACACCGACTTGCGGGCGGCTTGGGCGTCGGAGACCGTGAAAAACCGCATCAGGATGTGCGGCAGGCCGGCGGTGCCGAACATCAGGCCGACGCCGAGGGAGATCGCCTCGATCGGGTTCGAGACGAGGCCGCCCGGCGCCATGATGGTGTCGCCCTTCGGATGCGTGGCGACGGCGGCCGAGAACAGGGCCTCGGGGTTGAAGCCGTACTTGTAGAGGACCGCGCCGGCCATGAAGGTGGCGCCGCCCAGCAGCAGGCAGGCCTTGATGACCTGGACCCAGGTCGTCGCCTTCATGCCGCCGAAAGCCACGTAGACGATCATCAGCACGCCGACGATGACCACCGCGTAGAGGTATTCGAGCCCGAACAGGAGCTGGATCAGCTTTCCCGCGCCGACCATCTGGGCGATCAGGTAGAACGCCACCACGACGAGGGTGCCCACCGCCGAGATGATGCGGATCGAGGTCTGGTCGAGGCGGAAGCTCGCCACGTCGGCGAAGGTGAACTTGCCGAGGTTGCGCAGGCGTTCGGCGATGAGGAACAGCACGATCGGCCAGCCCACGAGGAAGCCGGTGGAATAAATCAGCCCGTCGAAGCCCGAAGTGTAGACGAGGCCCGAAATGCCGAGGAACGAGGCAGCCGACATGTAGTCGCCGGCGATGGCCAGCGAGTTGGTTCCGGCCGAGATGCCGCCGCCAGCGGCGTAGAAGTCGGAGGCCGACTTGGTGCCCTTGGCGGCCTTGTAGGTGATGCCGAGGGTGAAGAGCACGAAGAAGGCGAACATGCCGATGGCCGGCCAGTTCGTCTGGGCTTTCGTCACCGCGCCGATATCCGGGCCGGCCGCGTAGGCGGCACCTGCGAGAATCACCGCGAGGGTGGTGCCGAGGGCGATGGGGTGGGCGGAGCGGATCATCGGCCGAGGTCCCGCTTGAGCGCGGCGGTCAGATCGTCGAAGCGGCCGTTGGCGCGCTGGACGTAGATGCCGGTGAGGATGAAGGCGAAGATAATCACGGCGACGCCGAGGATGAGGCCCAGGGAGGTGGTGGCGCTCCCGATCTTCAGGGCGAGGAGGGACTTGTCGAAGGCGATGAGGCCGATGAAGCCGAAATAGACCAGCAGCATCAGGATGGTCAGCGTCCAGCCGAAGCGGGTGCGTTCGTGCACGAGCTCCTTGAACCGCGGGTTCTGCGCAATCCGCGCAGTCTCGATATCGGACATGGCGTTACTTTCCCTGAAGCGAAGACCCTTCTGAGCGGGGTCTCGGTCTCGACGAATACTGTAGCGATGGGGGGCGAGCGCGCTCGATGCTGCCGATCTTGTCTCGTGTCACGAGGCGCGTCGGCGCAAGCGTCGCATGGTCACGATATCGTCAGGTCGAGCGGACGCGACGGCTCGGGACCCGGCCGGGACGCGACCGGCGCATCTCCTTCGAGATGCGCCGCTTCGTTGCGGGAGTTCGGCGATCAGGACGCGCGGTTCTGGCGGTTCTCGATCAGGTCGTCGACCACGGCCGGCTCGGCGAGGGTCGAGGTGTCGCCCAGGGACGAAAACTCATCCTCGGCGATCTTGCGCAGGATGCGGCGCATGATCTTGCCGGAGCGGGTCTTGGGCAGGCCGGGGGCGAACTGGATCAGGTCCGGCGAGGCGATGGGGCCGATATCCTTGCGGACCCAGGCCACCAGCTCCTTGCGCAGCTCGTCCGAGCCGTCCTCGCCCTCCATCAGGGTGACATAGGCGTAAATGCCCTGTCCCTTCATGGAATGCGGGTAGCCGACGACGGCCGCTTCCGACACCTTCGGATGGGCGACGAGGGAGGATTCGACCTCCGCCGTGCCCATGCGATGGCCCGAGACGTTGATGACGTCGTCGACGCGTCCGGTGATCCAGTAATAGCCGTCCGCGTCCCGGCGGCAGCCGTCGCCGGTGAAGTAGAGGTTCGGATAGGTGGAGAAGTAGGTCTGCTCGAACCGCTCATGGTCGCCATAGACCGTGCGCATCTGGCCCGGCCAGGAATCCTTGATGCAGAGGTTGCCCTCGCAGGGACCGTCGAGGGACTTGCCCTCGGCATCGACGATCAGCGGTTGCACGCCGAAGAACGGGCGCGTGGCCGAGCCGGGCTTCAGCTTGGTGGCGCCGGGAAGCGGGGTGATGAGGATGCCGCCGGTCTCGGTCTGCCACCAGGTATCGACGATGGGGCAGCGGCTGTCGCCGACCACGCGGTAGTACCAGTCCCAGGCTTCCGGGTTGATCGGCTCGCCCACCGAGCCGAGAACGCGCAAGCTTGCCCGCGAGGTCTTCTTCACCGGACCCTCGCCGCCGCCCATGAGCGATCGGATCGCCGTGGGGGCGGTGTAGAAGATGTTGACCTTGTGCTTGTCCACCACGTCCCAGAAACGCGATGTCGACGGGTAGGTCGGAATGCCCTCGAACATCAGGGTCGTGGCGCCGTTGGCGAGCGGCCCGTAGACGATGTAGCTGTGGCCGGTGACCCAGCCGACATCGGCGGTACACCAGTAGACCTCGCCCTCGCGGTAATCGAAGACGTATTCGTGTGTCATCGAGGCATAGACGAGGTAGCCGCCGGTGGTGTGGACCACGCCCTTGGGCTGGCCGGTGGAGCCGGAGGTGTAGAGGATGAAGAGCGGGTGCTCCGCCTCCACCGCCTCGGCGGGGCAATCGTCGGTGACCTGGGCGGCGGCCTCGTCGTAATAGACGTCGCGGCCGGGCTCCATCGGAACGGCGCTGCCGGTGCGGCGCACGACTACGACGTGATCCACCGCATCCTTGCCGAGACGGGCGATGGCGGCGTCGACATTGGCCTTCAGCGCGACCTTGCGGCCGCCGCGCAGACCCTCGTCCGCGGTGATGACGAGCTTGGAGGCGCAACCCTCGATGCGGCCGGCCAGCGAATCCGGCGAGAAGCCGCCGAAGACGATGGAATGGATCGCTCCGAGCCGGGCGCAGGCCAGCATGGCATAAGCGGCTTCCGGGATCATCGGCAGGTAGAGGGTGACGCGGTCACCCTTGCCGACGCCGCGGTTACGCAAGACGTTCGCCATCCGGCAGACTTCCGAATGAAGCTGGCGGTAGGTGATGTGCTTGGAGTCGTTCGGGTCGTCGC
Organism: Methylobacterium sp. E-045; assembly: GCF_022829685.1. Classification (GTDB taxonomy): domain Bacteria; phylum Pseudomonadota; class Alphaproteobacteria; order Rhizobiales; family Beijerinckiaceae; genus Methylobacterium. The sequence goes on along the minus strand of NZ_JAKSYE010000085.1, from coordinate 57,772 downwards.
CTTCCCAGATGATCGCGACCTGATCGCCGCGGGTGGCGAGGTGGCGGTCGATGCAATTGGTGGAGACGTTGGTCTTGCCGTCCTCGAACCATTTGATCGAGACGTTGCCCGGAGCGAAGCTCGTGTTCTTCACGGTGGAGTACGGCGTCGACCAGTCGATCCGCTTGCCGTGTTCGCCCCAGAACGCAGCCGGATCGTCGACCGAGGCCTTATACATCGCCTGATACCCGGCATCGTCCACATGCGCGCCGTCGATCCAGGCCGCGCGGACGTCGACCACCTTCTCGTCCATGACGTTTTCCCTGCTGGTGCCCGATCGTATCGCGAAAACCGCGCAGCCGGGACTTCCACCTTGTTCTTATGCGCAGGAACAGATTTACCGCAAGCGCGAAGGGGCGTGATCCAACAGCGCCAGCACCCCCCATTTGGGGGAATACTCCTTCACATCACCGGCCTGCGCGTCAGTTGCAGCCGATACAGATGCCCTTGATCCCCGAACCTTCAGACTTGCGCCGCTTGCCGTCGTCGTCACGCTTGATCGGTGTGTCGGGTGCCGCCGCGGCTCCCGGCGGCTTGGTGACGCCGGTGGGAGCGATGTTGCGGAAGGAGCCGGCCGAGTCGAGGTTCTGTCCGCTGGTCGAGGTGCCGGACGTCTGGGCCAGGACGCCGCCCGCTCCGGTCATGAAAAGGCCGGCTGCCAGAAGTCTCAGGGTTGTCCGCATCGCGCTTCTCCATGTTTCGCGGAAGAACGGATGGGGTGCGCCGGGGTTGCTTACCCCCGCAAAGCGATGCGGGAAAAGACCCGGCCGGGGCGCGGAAAGCGAGCCAGCCTCGTGTCAGGGAGGCGACCCGCAGGGCTCGGTGCGGGCCGGCAGCGTCGGGTTGACTGTCCGGAACTCGGCCACCACCGCATCGAGGCGGGCGTCCACGAGATCGTTCATCTGCAATACCCCCTCGGCCGCCCGCAGCCATTTGGCGCCGTCCCACACCTGCACGAAGCCGGACGGCCGGCCGCCGTGATCGCGGCAGGTGAAGGTGACGGAATGGGCAAAGCCCGCCAGTCCGAGCCCTTTCCAGCGGCTGTCGTCGATCGAGAGGCCCTCGAAGGCGAGGCGCACGTCCTCGCCGCGCAATGGCGCGCCGCGCCGGGCTCTCCCGGCCTCCGCGATGGCTTCGGCGGCGAGCACGGCGTTGTAGACGCCCCGGTTGTAGTGGGTCTCGCCCGACCCGTCCTTCGGCGTCGAGGACAATCCGCGATCGGCCACGAAGGTGTCGATGGCATCGAAGGCGGGGAAAGCATCGCCGAAGGCATGGCGGCTCACCTCCTTGAAGCCGCGGCTCGCCGACCCGGTGCGGCGGATGCCGTCCTGATCGGGCCAGCGCAGGGCGATCATCCGGTCGGGCGGGAAGCCGACTTTCAGGGCTTCATCGACAGACGCGCCGCTCCGCGTGCCCTGGCCCAGGAGGATGACATGGTCAGGGCGCTCGGCGGCGATCCGTGTCCACAGGGCGGCCTTGCCGGCCTCGGTCTCGTCATCGGCGAAGAGCGGTGTCGAGAACCCGTAGCGGGCGGCGAGTTCCCCCAGGATGGCGAGGGCGGACGGGTCGGCACCCGCATGGCTGTAGACGAGGCCGATGGAGAGGCCCTGCAGTTCGGACAGGCCGCCGAGGCGGTTGGCGAGATACCGGATCGCGATGGTGATGCCGCCGAGCACGGTGGCGGAGGGGTTGAACACCCATGGCAGCAGGTCGCCGCGCGTTCCGGCCGGGAAGCCGTCGGCCAGGGACAGGATCGGGATCCGGTCACGTGCGGCCGGTTCCAGCAGGTCGTAGGTGATGCCCCGGTCCGGGGTCGTGATCAGGACCGTTCCGGCCGCCCGCGCGGCGGCGTAGCAGGCGCGGGCGCGCTCCACCTCCGAGGCGACCTCGCATTCCTCCACCTGCAGCGGTACGCCGCCGATCCCGCCATCGCGCTGGTTCAGCATCTCCAGGTAATCGTGAACGCCATTGGCCACCCGCGCGCCGATGGCGCCGCCGGGGCCCGTGCGGTTGGTGAGGAGGCTTATCCGGACGGGCTCGGCGGCTCCCGCCGGCAGGCAGGAGGCCAGGATCAGGGCCGTCACGGCCATCGAAGGCAGGCGACTCGTCATGGAGCGTGCATCGGGCCCGGTTCTCCGCAGGCCGCGCGTCGCAGGCGCGACGCAGGCGGCCGATGATGGCAGATGCCCGCCCGTGAGACGAGCCCGCGCCCGCCTCGACGGTCAGGCCGTCCTGACCGCTGCCTGGGGCGGGAACAGCATTTCCACCAGGGTGCCCTCGTCCTTCCGGCTCTCGATGCGGAAGCTGCCGTGATTGGCCTCCACCAGGGCCTTCGTGAGCGGCAGGCCGAGGCCGGTGCCGGTGCTCCGCCCATCCGCCCGCCCCTTGGGCGAAGCCGCCACGGGGATCTGCCGGAACGGTTCGAGGGCGGTCTCCACCTCGTCGGGGCTCATCCCGATTCCGGTGTCGCGCACCCGGAGCGCGATCTCGCCCCGATCCGCCAGAGTGGTGGAGACGATCACCTGCCCGCCGGCCTCGGTGAAGGCGATGGCGTTGGCGATGATGTTGAGGGCGGCCTGCCGCAACGAGCGCTCGTCGGCGACCAGGGGAGGCAGGTCGTGCGAGAAGCTCGTGCGCAGGACGATCCGGTCGCGCATCGCCTGCGGCTGCAGCATCGCCACGCAATGGGTGACGACGTCGTTAAGGGGAACCTCTTCGAAGGACAGGTCGAGGCGCCCGGCCTCGATCTTGGCGAGGTCGAGGAGGTCGTTGACGAGGCTGAGGACGTGGCTGCCGGAGGCGTGGATATCGCCGAGATAGTCGCGGTAGCGTTCATGGCCGATGGGGCCGAACGGCTCGGCCAGCATCATGTCGGCAAAGCCGAGGATGCCGTTCATCGGCGTGCGGATCTCGTGGCTGATCCGGGCGAGGAAATCGGATTTGCGCGCGCTGGCATATTCCGCCGCACGCCGGGCGTTCGACGACTCGGCTTCGACGCTCCTGGTGGCGCGCACGTCCCGGACGGTCATGACCATGCGGCCATCGTCCCGCCCGGCGAGCGGCACCACACGGATCAGCATCGGCAGCAAGCCGGCGGCCGCCCGGGCGATGACGTCGGCGGTCGGTTGCGCCAGAGGCGCCTGTGCCGGGCCGGCAATGCCATGGACGCTGGCGAGGACGGCCACGGCGCTCTCCGGTGCGAACAGGCTGAGAATGCCGGCACCGACGACCTCGCGCGGGTCGAGACCGAACGTTGTCGCCGCGCTGCGGTTGAGCCCGATGATCCGGGCATTCCGGTCGAGGGTGACGACGCCGTCTTCCAGGCTGTCGAGCACGGCCTGCGCATCGGCGGCGCGGGCTCCGGCGAAGGCGTCGGCGATCTGCAGCGCCGCACGCTCGCGGGCCGGCTCCCCCGCCACCGCATCGCGGACGAGGAGCAGCTGAGCCGGCGCGCCGCACCAGTCGAGTTCGGACGCCTGTATGTCGACGCTCAGGCGGTCGCCGGTCCTGGTGGTGAGGAGGGCGGGCGCGCCATCCGCCGATCGCTCGTGCGGCACGAGCCCTCCGAACAGCCTGTCGAGGCCACCCGACGCGGCGAGCTCGTCCAGATCGGCGAACCCGGCCATGGTCAGCAGGCGGCCGTTCGCGAACAGCACGCTATCGTCGCGATAGACCATCACGCCGCCGGGCAACCGTTCGAGCGTCACCATCACGGTGGCGTTCGGGCTTTCCGCTCCCGGTTCGGCATTGCGCGCCATGGCGGTGGGGAACGGGGTCACCGATCCGCTGGCCGGACGCTCGTCCCCCGTCGTGACCGGCTGATCGGACTCGGAATCGCCGGCAAAGCGTGCACCCAGGGCGCGGGCGATCTCGCGGAACGCCGCATGCTCGTGGCTGGACAGGTGAGGGTCCTGGAGCGTCGGCCAATTGCCCTGAGCGTCGGACGAAGGCTCGCTGGCGAATTCGGCCTGTACCGGCGGTGCGTCGGCGTTCGAAGCGACCGGCGGCGGGGCAGGGGGGACAGCCGGGTCCGAAACCGCGCTCGCCTCGTCGGCCATGAGACCGGTCGAGGGTTGGGCGACGGGCGGGAGCACCACCGTCTCGGTTGCCGGCACCTTCGAGGAAACGGGTGACCCGGAGGTCCCGGGCGGCGCGGCGACGGGGACCGTCGCCTCGGCGAGGTCGGCGGTGGCGCCCATATCGCCTTCCGCCTTCGATATCGGTTGGTCGCTCGGAGACTGGTTGGGGGGCGCTTCCGCACCGTCCTCGCCAGCCACGCCATCCTGTGCCGAGGGTGAAACCGAGGGGCGGACCATGGCGAAGCCGTTGAATCCGACGAACTCATCTCCGGAGCGTCGGGTCGGCGTACCGGAAATGTCGAGATCCATGGCATCCGGCGCCCCGTCCGCCTGCAGGGTGACGGAGATCGCCCGAAAGGTGCGGCGCTGGGCGAGGGCAAGCAGTAGGCCCTCCGCATCGAGCAGCGTCCGGGTCTGGGACATGGCGGTCCACGTCCGGCCCAGCATCGCCGGTTTGACCGACGCGGCGGCCGTCCCGGAAATGTCGGTGAGCCTGTCGTCGGCATCGCTGCGCCATGTGAGGCGTCCGGCCTGCACCGGCGGGGCGGTCTGGGGCGAAGCCGCGCCTTCCGCGGCCGGAGAATGCTCCGCGACCGTCGTCGCCTCATCGGCCTGAAGGGGGGCGGCCTTCACGATGCCCGTCTGCGGCAATGCGCGATGGTTCGGCAAGCGGTCCAGAAGCGCCACGATGAGGAGGTTGCGCCCCGACCTGTCCTTCGTCCGCAACACGAGACACGTCGTGGCCGCTCCGAGACGGCGCGTTTCGAACCGGAGCTTCATCAGCGTCGGCCGGTCCAACGGCAGGCTGCGCGGGCGAACTTGGTCGTTCAGACGAATCGCATCGACGACCCGTCCCGATGATCTGTCGGTGCCGATCGCCTGGAAGAGGCGGTCCGCCGCCGTCGAGGCCAGCAGAATCCGCTCGGCCGTCCCGTTCAGAACGAGCCAAGCCGCGTCCGGGGCGCTCAGGCGAAGCCCGAACCGCGAATCACCATTCCACTGTCTGACGAGATCGCCGAGGTCCGGTTCGGGGCCGGACGTCGGTTCTTCAGCCCCCTTGTCGAACATCCGTACCCGTTTCGCCTGGCATGTGAGTGATTCGCGTCCTTTTTTACCCGCAACGCGCAGCCGATATAGACACCAAGCGCTGCCGGTGCGCGTTTACCTTTCGTCATCCTTAATGCCCCGCACGAGGGTGGCATAGGGCGGGCGATGTGTTATTGTGCAGCGCACAACGAACGATCAACAAGCAAGTTCAGAGGAGACGGACATGAGCAACACCCCGAACTATGAAGTGCCTGCTGAGATGCGCGACTTTGCCGAAAAGAGCGTCGATCAGGCCCGCAAGGCCTTCGATTCCTTCATCGGTGCGGCCCGTCGCACCGCCGACACGGTCCACGGCTCGGCCGACACGGCTCGGACGAGTGCGCATGACGTCTCCGCCCGCGGCTTCGAATTCGCCGAGCAGAACGTGAATGCCGCCTTCGACCTCGCCCAGAAGCTGGTTCGCTCGCGCGACCTGCAGGAGGCCATGCAGCATCAGGCCGAGTTCGTCCGCAGCCAGTTCGCTGCGATCCAGGCCCAGGCCAAGGAGTTCGGGGGCCTGGCGCAGAGCGCCATGCAGCAGGGCGCCGAGAAGGCCAAGGCCGCTCTGCAAGAGACCGCCGAGAACACCCGCAAGGCGATGGAACAGGGCACCGAAGCCGCCCGCAAGGCCGGTGCCGATGCCGAGCAGGCTATTCGCAACGCCAATTCCTGATCGTGTCATGACGGGACGGACCTGATCCGTCCGACGAAAGAGGCCCGCCCCGCCCGCACGGTGAGGCGGGCCTCGCTGTTTTCCTGAAGATGGACTCGGCCCCTCGTTTCGAGATGGGGCTATTGACGGCGCCGATAGTCTTTCCTAGTCAAGTATCGCCGTGCCGAGCGTGTGCCGTAAGCGTCTGACGTCAAGCAACGCATTTTTCCGATCCGTCATCCGGTCGGTATCAGTGCTGCCCCGGATTGCGGTCAAGACGTCGGGTTATCATGAACTCCATGCAATCGTTCCGCCTCCGCGGATGCCTTCCGCCGCGCAGTCAGTGGCTCCTCATGCCCCTGCTGCTTTCGGTGCTGATGACGCTCATCGTCTCGGCGATCGCCACCTTCAAGACCCTCGGGCCCGACGGGGCTTTCCTGGCGCATTGGCCGCCAGCCTGGGCCTTGTCCTGGGTGGTCGCGTTCCCGACGCTTCTCGTGGTCCCGCCCCTGGTCCGCCGGATCGTCGCGTTCCTGGTCAGGCCTGCCTGACGCGTGCCCTCCCGCCAACGACTCCCGACATAGGTCGTCCGAAGCAACGATCCGAGTATAGGCAGTAGGGGTGGAGGCAGGTTCGCAGACGAGCCGTCTCGACATAAGAAGCTCTCGCATCGCCCCGGCACCATGTCGGGGACGGTGCGGGAGTCTTGCTCGCGAGCCTCACGTCACCGAAGCTCGGGATGGCCGGACATCGGAGATCGGGAGGAGGGGGATCGATGACCATCAAGCCGGGAGATTACGTCGGGTCGGACGACAACGAGGCGACCATGACCGTCGTCGAGATCGTGGGCGACAAGGCCCTGTGCCGCTGGTTCGTGGATGGCGACGTTGACGGTGACGAGCAGGAGGCATGGCTGCCGATCGCCTCACTCACGATTCTTTGAAACGGGCGCTCTCGCCCATGCCGTCGTCCCGAATGCGGCTCGGGCGATCGACGTGCGACGCAGCGCTTGCACCGCGAGGGCCGGTCTCATAACCCTGGCGCCCCGCCCGGATTTCGGGCTCGTCGAAGAGGGCGATCCTCCATGCGACCTGGTTTTTCGCGCTCCGCCCAGCGTTTCGGCCTGTTGGCCCTCGCTCTGGCCGGTGTGCTCTCCGCTGGCGCCGCCAGCGCGCAGTACGATGACGAAGGCTATTACAGGCCGCCGCCGCGCCGCGACTACTACGACGATCGCGGACCCCCGCCCCGCCGGGCCGTGGGCCTGAACTGCGATGCGGTCCAGTCGGGAATCACCGGCCCGCAGCCCTATTCCTGTCCCCTGCCGGGGCCGCGTCCGCTCGGCGCGCGCTGCTTCTGCGACATGCCGATCGCGTCTTTCAGCTCGCCTCAGACGGCGGTGGGGCGCGTCGTCCCGTAAGGGGCAACCGATACGAACGACGCCGCGCCATCCTGCGATGACGCGGCGTCGTTTCGACCCTGCGAGCCGTTCAGTTCAGGACGACGACCTTGGCGCCGACCTTCACGCGCTCGTAGAGATCGGTGACGTCGTCGTTGGTCATCCGGATGCAGCCGGAGGAGACGGCCTGACCGATCGTGTCGGGCTCGTTGGAACCGTGGATCCGGTACTCCGTGTTGCCGATATACATGGCACGGGCACCGAGCGGGTTCTCCACACCGCCGGCCATGTAGCGCGGCAGGTCGGGGCGACGGGCGATCATCGCGGCCGGGGGAGTCCAGGACGGCCACTCGCGCTTAGCGGTGACTGTCTTGGTGCCGGACCAAGTGAACCCCGGGCGGCCGACGCCGACGCCATAGCGGATGGCCTCGCCGTTCGGCAGGACAAAGTAGAGGCGCCGCTCGGCGGTCGAGACGACGATGGTCCCCGGCTTGTACGAGCCGTTGAAGCTCACGATCTCGCGCGGGATCGGCGCGACCTGGGCCTGAGGAGCGGCCTGCGCGCCCTGGCCGACGGTGCCCTGATAGCCATAGGGGTCGTAAGAGGGCTGAGAATACTCGGTCTCGGGGTAGTAATCGTCACCGCCCGTTCCGAACGGATCGTAGGAGGAGGCGGCGAGAACGGGGGTGGAAGCGAGGATGCAGGCACCCATCATGCCTGCAAGAGCGGTCGCCAATGTCTTCATGATCGGATGCCTTGGCTGTACGGTAACCTTTGCTATACAAGCGTAGGCATAGGCCAGCGGTTCCACCCCCCGACGCAGATTTCACGTCTAGTTAATGTGAGCTTCCAAAATCAGTACACCTCATCGGTATGCACGTCGAAGCGGGCGAGGTGCGAGTATCCGAAATTGGTGGTGATGGCGACGTCGGTGGCGTCGCGACCGCGCGCCATGACGATGCGGCCGATGCGCGGCGTGTTGTGGCGAGCGTCGAACGTGTACCAGCGTCCATCGAGATAGACCTCGAACCAGGCCGAGAAATCCATCGGGTCCGGGACGGGCGGGATGCCGATATCGCCGAGATAGCCGGTGCAGTAGCGCGCGGGAATGTTCATGCAGCGGCAGAAGGCGACGGCGAGATGCGCGAAGTCGCGGCATACACCCTGCCGCTGCATGAAGCCGTCCCACGCGGTGCGTGTGGCGTCGGCGAGCATGTAGTCGAAGCGGATGCGGTCATGGACGTAGTCGCAGATGGCCTGGACCCGTGACCAGCCCGGCATCGTCCCGCCGAACAGCGACCAGGCCGTCTCGGAGAGCTTGTCGGTGTCGCAGTAGCGGCTGCCGAGGAGGTAGACCAGCACGTCGCTCGGCAGGTTCTGCACGTCGATCTGCTGCGCGTGAGGCGCGTATTCGTCCGGCATTCCCGTGTCATAGACAGTGAAATCAGCCGAGATGTCGAGACGTCCCACCGGCGTGACGATGCGGGTGCAGATGTTGTCGTAGACGTCCCGGTATTCCTGGAAGGGGATGGGCGGATTGAAGTTGATGACGTGCGGAGTCATCACATCGGGCATGCGTGACGGGTGCACGCTCAGCTCGAGGATCATGGGCGTCGGCTGAACCGATTCGAAGGCGATGTCGAACCCAGTTCTGATCTTCATCGTAATGGCCCCGTGTCTGCAAAAGGCTGGTTTGAACCCGGTCGCCGTCCGACGACAGGAGCGTGATCGTCTTCAACGCACGAGGATCGGATCGGGTGTGCGCTGCTCGATGGAACTCGGTTCGACTTCGTCGACCTCGACGCTCACGGACATGCCGAGATCGTCCGCCGGAAACCCGAAGAAGGATCCGTGCAGCGGCACCGCCTGTCGCGGGTCGCGCGCGACGGCGACGCGGATGAGGTCGCGGTTGCCGACGATGCCGTTGGTGGGGTCGAACTCGATCCAGCCCGCGCCCGGCAGATAGACCTGGACCCAGGCATGGGTCGAGCCGCCCCCCACATGGCGGTTGCGGTCCCCGCGCGGGTTGTAAAGGTAACCGGAGACGAAGCGCGCAGCCATTCCGAGGGCACGCACGGCCTCGATCATCAGAACCGCGAAATCGCGGCAGCTTCCGCGCTTGAGGCGCAGGGTGGTGACGGGATCCTGAACGCCTTTTTCCGAGCGGGCGAGATAGGCGAAATTGCGCCGGACGTGGCGCGTCATCTCGGCCAGCAACTCCTGCGTGCCGACGCGGCCGGCGGGCGGCACGAAGCTGCGCGCCCAGGCATCCACCTCGTTCTTCGGGTCGCGATGCTCACGCTCGATGGAACGGCTGAGATCGGGAATGTCGTCGGCCCCGTACCCGAAGGGGTAGAAGGCCGCATGCAGCGCGATGGGGAATTCCGGCGCCAGTTCGGGCGTGTGGTCGAGGGTGATCGAGCAGTCGAAGACGAGGGACGAGGCCCGTCCCTGGAAGGTGGCCACCGCGACGCAATTGCCGAACACGTCGTGAAGCCAGCGCAGGGACGCGGGCTCGGGCGTGATCTTCAAGGTCGCTGCGAGCAGGCGCTGGTCGTAGCTGTCGCGGGGCCGGAACATGATTCGGTGTTCGCCCAACCCGACGGGCTGGCGGTAGCGGTACGTGGTGATGTGTCGGACGGACAGTATCGGCACGTTCACGGGCTCCGCGGCACCGGTCGGTACCACTCTCTTGGAACGATGCAATGCAAGAGGTGCGCCCAACGCAAGGGCGGACCCGGAATCCACGCCACCCCTGCACAGCATTGTCCCGCATATCGTCGCCAGGGCAATGGTCCGCCGGCCTGTTCGACGGCGATGGACGTCGATGAAGGCGCGTGCCGCCCCGGGCGATGAACCCGGTGCGGGGGGCGAGGTTCAGGGCACGGCCGGTGGAGGATTGCTGGTGGCGTGCTCCGCCTCCACCAGGACGTCCTGAGGCCGCCACGGTTTGGGGATGAACACCACCCGTTCCGGAAGCGCGTCCGGTCGCGGGGCGCGGCGGCCGGAGGTGACGACCATCCGCGCCGTAGGCCACAGCATGGCCACGGCCCGTGCCAATTGCAGGCCGTCCATGACCCCGGAGAGCTGGATATCGGCAAAGACGAGGGCGACATCGCCGCCCCGGTCCCGCATCACCGCGAGCGCCTCTTCCGCGGAGGCGCAGCCGATCGTCTCGAGCTCGGTCTCATCGAGGAGGGCAACGGCCAGACCCTGCGTCGACGCATCGTCCTCCACCACCAGAGCGAGGCGACCGGACTTGCGAACCGGCACGGGGACGACGGGATCCGGCCCGGTCACCGCTTCCGTCGAAGGGACTTGGCGAACGAGGGCCGCCAGATTCTCGGGAATACCCTCGGCGATCAGGTCGTCGTAGAAGGACGCGAGCGCTTCTCCGATCTGATCCAGGGCGAGGCTGGGCGCAAGCGTATCGTGACCGGCACGCCTGGCGGGGGCGGCCTTGAACGGCGTGGGAGACCGATCCTTCAAAGGGTCTTTTGGATCGAGCACGTCATTCCTCCGACTTTCGTAATCCGCCTCCGCACCGAGTTGTGCGACCGCAAGATCAACGTCGGGAACTCGGCGTCAGTTGCCCGGCGGGGCAACAAGAGGGCTGGCATGAGGCAAAAGCGGTCGGGCGGCCGGTGATCCGTGCCGCCGGTGGCGACCGTCACGCGGGAACGGGCTCCCGCGCCTACTCGACCGACGCGTCGGCATAGGCCATCACGCCCGAGAGCGAGCGGACGTCGCGGTAGCGGGCACCGCGGGTGCTCATCATCGTCTCGAACTTTTCGTGGACCTGCGCCACCGACAGGCTCGCGGCCTTGCGGCGACCGCGCTGGGCCGCGAAGAAAATGGTGCGGTTGGCGCGTGCCGGGCCCGGCAGCATCTGGGCCGCGGCGGATTTCGGCTTGTCGACCACGCTGGCGAGAAACTCCTCGGCATCGTCCGGCCCGAGGAAGTGGGCAAGGTAGACCTCGCCGAGGGTGAGCTCGCGGCCGATGCGAAGGGCGATGCGCGCGGCGTCGCGCTTGAGCATTTCACCCGCCATCAGGGCGGCGAGGTAAGGGTCGCGCCGCAATTCGAGGATGCGGGTCCGCTCGGCGGCATCGGCCACGCTCGGCTTGCCGTTGTCGCCGGAGACCACGAGGGCCGCCTCCTGCGTCAGCCCGTATTTCGGTCCGAAATCGCGCACGACGCCGAGCCATGTCCGCTCGATGAACTGGAACAGGCCGGTCGCCGAGGAGGTCTTGGCCTGGACTTCGGTGATGAAGCTCGACTCCTTGTCGGCCACTGCCATCAGCAGGACAGGGTCGGTCTGGACGGCCTGGGCCGCTCGGACGATCTTCTGCACGAGGTGGCGCCGGATCTTCATCGGACCGAATTCGAGGACGTCGTTCGGGTCGCCGACGGCGCTCTCGGTGAGCAGATAATCGTAGGAGACCCGGTCGACCGCATTCGAGCCGATCTCGGTATCGAGGTCGTGCACGGCGGCGAAGGCTGAGGACGCCGTGAGCACGGTCGGCGCCGCATCGAGGACCGCCGGGACCGCGGAGTGAATTCTGGGCTTGGGCATCGACAGCTCGGTCATTGCCTGAGCCGATTGCACCACGGCGCCGAAGCCGCTCGTGCCGGTGCCATTGAGGACGACGGCGCTGAGGCCGCCCGCGACCAGCATCATCGCGATGACGGAGCGCGTGAGTGCGGGACGGCTGCCATGGTCGTGGCCGACACGATTCTTGAGGGTCAGGGCATCGGAAGATGTCGCGACGTCACCGCCAGCGCCGAAGCGGCGCGAGGGAGGGGAAATCCGTGATGATCCGACCTTCTGAACCCGCATCTGATCGACTCGTCTCCGTGTGGTGGCGCACATCGGCATTTACGAGGACAGTTGTGGCGACAAAACGGCTAGGCTTGTGCTCATCCCGTGGCGTCGATGGCTACTTTGAGGCAGCTTGGCCATAGATGGCGGCGCCGGCCCGGCCGGCCCTCAGCCAAACCGAAGGGGGCCGCCCCCATCGTACGCTGGCGGTACTGCTCAGTCCGGTGCTTCATGAGGTGGATTGCGCGCGGGCAGTCGGCCCAAGTCCCGACTGCGAAGGCTGCGCTCCGGCTCCGTATGCCGAGCCCGCGAACGCTACCGTTCCGGGCGTTGTCACGAACGCCCTGGGGGTCGAATGGTACCACTGCCCCGGCTCGAACGGGGGACCTCTTGATCCACAATCAAGCGCTCTAACCAACTGAGCTACAGCGGCACTCGGGCTGCGATGTATCCTGAGGCCGCGGGCATTTCAAGCGCCAGCGGCGCAGGGAATGCAGAATGGGGAAAACTCATGGGTCCGTGGGGCGACCGCGTACCGGAATCCGGTCGACGCCTCCGGCCTTCAACCCGTAAGGTGCCGGGTGTTTCCCGCCCCGTTCGTCTCAATCCTTCCCAGCGGTCGATGAAGCCAAGAAACGCGCCGCGCCGTGGATTTCCCGCCGGCCAGATGCTGGTTCACGTACCCGGCCGATTGCGCGCCCTGGTCCGCGGCAGCGAGTTCGGCCTCGTGATCCTGGCCGCCTGCGTCGGCACCATCGCCGGGGTCGCGGTCTCGGCCATGAGCCTTGCGACGCAGGGCTTGCGTGAGATCCTCTATCGTCTGCCGCACGGCACGCGCCTCAGCGCATCGACGGATGTGGCTCCGATCCTCATCCTGATCGGCCCGGCCGTCGGCGGTCTCATCCTCGGCTTGATCGCTCTGGGCCTCGCCCGCCGCCGGGGTGGCCCGCAACGGCCCATCGTCGATCCGATCGAGGCCAATGCCCTCCATGGCGGGCGGCTCTCGCTGAAGGGGTCGGCCGCCGTGGCGGCGCAGAACGTCATCTCGAACGGCAGCGGTGCCTCGGTCGGTCTCGAGGCCGGCTATACCCAGATCTGCGCCGGACTCGCCTCCCGGCTCGGCCTCGCCTTCGAGATGCGGCGCTCCGATCTGCGGACCCTGGTGGGCTGCGGGTCGGCCGCCGCCATCGCCGCGGCCTTCGGCGCGCCGCTCACGGGGGCGTTTTATGCGTTCGAACTCATCATCGGCACCTATTCCATTGCCACCCTGACACCTGTCGTGGTGGCGGCCCTGTGCGGTAGCCTCGTGGCCAAGGCGCTGGTGACGCAAAGCCCCCTCGTCACCGCCGACGGGTTCGATGCCCTGACGACCCGGGCGATCATGGGGATCGACACCCTGCCGAGCCTCGTCCTCGGTCTCGCCTGCGCGGGGCTCGGCATCCTGATCATGCGCGGCGTCACCCTGGTGGAGCAGGGGGTGCGGGCGACCCGTCTGCCGTCCTTCCTGGCCCCCGCCGTCGGCGGTCTCTGCGTCGGTGCCCTGGCCCTGGCGATCTCACCGCAGATCCTCTCCGGCGGGCATGGCGCGCTCCATCTCCACCTCGATGCCGACATGCCCGCCATGGGGCTCGGTGCCCTGGCACTACTGTTCGTGGCGAAGGCTTCGGCCTCGGCGATCTCCATCGGTTCGGGCTTTCGCGGCGGCCTGTTCTTCGCCTCCCTCTTCCTCGGCGCCCTGGCGGGAAAGCTCTTCGCCGCGTTGATGGCGGAGGCGATCCCCGGCCTGTCCGGCCTCCACGGAGTGTCGGGCCTGGAGAGCCTCGCGGTGTTCGGCCTCACGCCGCTCGCCTATGCGGTGATCGGCATGAGCGCGCTGGCGGTGGCGGTCATCGGCGGTCCGCTGACGATGACCTTCCTCGCCCTCGAACTCACCGGCAGCTTTCCCATAACCGGCCTCGTCCTCGTCGCCGTGATCGCGTCGTCGATGACCGTGCGGAAGACCTTCGGCTACTCCTTCGCCACCTGGCGCTTTCACCTTCGCGGCGAGAGCATCCGCAGCGCGCACGATATCGGCTGGATCCGATCGCTCACCGTGGGGGCGCTCATGCGCCGCGAGGTGGAGACCATGCCGGTGGACACGCCACTGTGCGACTTCCTGAGAGCCCATCCGCTTGGCTCGCCCTCGCGTGTGGTGCTGGTCGACGGTGACGGGCGCTATGCCGGGATCGTGCTGGTGCCCGAGGCCCATGCCCTTGCCACCGTCGATGGCGAGGCGCCGCTCGCCGAGGCCATGCGCTATGCCGACGTGTTCCTCACCGCCGGCATGAACGCCAAGCAGGCGGCAACCGCCTTCGATGGTGCCGAGAGCGAGGCGCTGGTGGTGGTGGACGATCCGGTCTCACGCCGCGTGGTCGGCCTGCTCACCGAGAGCCACACGCTCAAGCGCTACAGTGAAGAGCTTGACCGGCAGAGGCGGGCGATCGTGGGTGATGCCGGATGACCGGTGGACCCTGCGCGGGTCTCGGGGGCGCAGGTCCGCCGTGTCCCCATCCGCCTGGTCGAGGGCGGATGGGCGGGTCGCCTCAGGCCGGGATGAGGCGGCGTGATTTGCGCATCAGCGCCTCCTCCACGGTGCCGTCTCCGTCGAGATAGCCGTGGCGCTTGGGGTTCGGCATGATCAGCGAGCCGACGAAGGCGATGCCGAGCATGGCCGTGACGTACCAGAAGAAGCTGCTCTCGAAGCCGATCTGCTTCAGATACAGGGCCACCATCTCCGCCGTGCCGCCGAAGAGGGAATTCGCGACAGCGTAGGAGAGGCCGACGCCCAGCGCACGGACCTGGGTAGGGAACAGCTCGGCTTTCACGATGCCGCTGATGCCGGTGTAGAAGCTGATCACCGTGAGGCCGATCATGATCAGGCCGAACGAGAGATAGGGGTTGGTGGTGGCGCCGATGGCCGTCATCAGCGGCACCACCATCAGGGTGCCGAGGCCGCTATAGAGCAGCATGTTGGTCTTGCGGCCGATCCGGTCCGACAGCCAGCCAAAGAAGGGCTGGATCACCATGTAGACGAGGAGCGCCGCCGTGGAGATCTGCGAGGCGGTGACCTTGTCGATATGCGCCGTGTTGAAGAGATACTTCGGCATGTAGGTGGTGAAGGTGTAGAAGCTCAGCGAGCCGCCGGCCGTGTAGGCCAGCACTACGCAGAACGCGCGCCAGTGCTTGAACAGGGCGGCGAAGGTGCCCGATTCCTTGTTCGCCATGTCCTCCTTGGTGGCGGTCTCGGCGAGCGACGAGCGCAGGAACAGGGCGACCACGGCGGCGAAGGCCCCGATGACGAAGGGGATGCGCCAGCCCCAGGCGGTGAGCTGCTGGGCCGTGAGGAAGCTCTGCAGGATGATCAGCACCAGCGAGGCGAGGAGCTGGCCTCCGATCAGGGTGACGTACTGGAACGAGGCGAAGAAGCCGCGCTGGCCCTTCAGGGCGACCTCGCTCATGTAGGTGGCGCTGGTGCCGTACTCGCCGCCCACGGACAGGCCCTGGATCATGCGGGCGAGGAGCAACAGGGCGGGAGCCCAATGTCCGACGCTGGCATAGGTCGGCAGCACGGCGATCATCAACGATCCGCCGCACATCATCAGGACCGAGATCATCATCGAGGTCTTGCGGCCGAGCCGGTCGGCGATGCGGCCGAACAGCCAGCCGCCGATGGGGCGCATGAAGAACCCCACCGCGAACACGGCGGCGGATTTCAGGAGCTGGCTGGTATCGTCGCCCTCGGGAAAGAACACGGGCGCGAAGTACAGCGCGAAGAAGGCATAGCAGTAGAAGTCGAACCACTCGACGAGATTGCCCGACGAGGAGCCGACGATAGCGAAGATGCGGCGACGGCGGTCCGCCGGATCGTCGGGCCGCGAAGGATCGATCGCGATAGCGTCGGACATATGGACTCCCAGGCGTTTTCCGGGACCTTCGCGGAGGTCTCTTGGGCGGCGACGTTAAGCACCGGACCGAGAATCACAAGAGCGCGATCACAGCTTTCCGCCGCCGTGCATGAACACCGTGCGGGAAATGTTAGCCCGGATCTTCGGCCGGTTGCCGGGAATCTCCTGGTTTTCCTGCGATGCGGCGCAACGCCACTAATAAGTGAAAACCCCTAACTGCGAAGCTTGAACATACAGTGGGACGCCGTTTTCACTGATGAGAAAAGCATAGTCGAAAATTTCGGAACGGTTTTGCCAGCCTTTCCGTTTCGGCTTCACATCGGCGCCATACGGCGTCCGAGTTCGATGCAGGGATGGACTTAGCGACATGAGCAAGCTCTTGCGAAGCACTATGACGGCCGCCGTACTGGTCGTCGGAGCGGCGACGGCCTTCGCCCAGGGCGGTCCCGGAGCCGGGGGTGGCGGTGGTGCAGGTGGCGGCGCTGCGGGTGGTGGCGCGGCTGGCGCCGGAGCAGGCGCTGGCGGAGCGGGCGGTGGCGCCGGAGGCGGCGTGCGCGGCGGTGCTGGCGGCGGTGCAGGTGGCATGGAGCGCGGCGGCGGTGCTGGAGCCGAGCGCGGCGGAGCGGGCGGTGGAATGGATCGCGGCGGTGCTGGAGCCGAGCGTGGTGGCCCCCCGGGCGAGCGTGGCGGTGCAGCCGGTATGGGTCGTGGCGGCGACGATGTCGGGGGCGCCCGCGGCGACCGTCCGGATGCAGGCGGCAAGGCTGACCGAGACGGTAAGGCTGACCGAGACGGCAAGGCGGATCGCGGTGATCGCATGGACCGCGACGGTAAGGGTGATCGCGACGGCAAGGCGGATCGTGGCGATCGCATGGACCGCGACGGCAAGGGTGATCGTGACGACAAGGGCGCCCGCGGAGACAAGATGGATCGCGGCGACAAGTCGGACCGTAGCGACCGCATGGACCGCGACAGGGGCGAGCGCGGAGACCGAGCCGGTCGCGGTGATCGTGGCGGCCGCGGGGATCGCGGTGCGGTGCGCGGCGCCTATGGGCGACTCGGCGCTCCCCAGCGCACGGAATTTCGCCAGAGCGTGCTTCGCCGTGGTGTGACCCGGCTCGCGGCGGGCGCCTTCGCCCTGAGCGTCGGTACGGCGATCGCCCGCAGCTACACTCTCTACGACCTGCCGCCGGACATCGTGCGGATCGCGCCGGAATACGAGGATTACCGTTACGTCCTCGTCGACGACGACATCGTCATCGTCGATCCCGACACCTACGAGATCGTGGACGTCATCCGAGGCTGAACGGCGGCAGCCTTGGCTTCAACGGAAGATCATGGAGAGGGGGCGCGGCCGAGAGGCTCGGCGCCCCTTTTCTTCGATCCGGACAGCGGCTGGAGCCGCGCCCCGGGACGGTTCGGTTACCGGGCCTTGTCGATCTCCTTGTTCAGTTCCTGGCTGGCCACCTCGACCGCCTGCCGCGTCTGGTCGCGAAGGTAGGTTTTGGTCTCGGCCGGGATCACTGCCCAGGCGGTCGCGGCGAGGAAGGCGAGGGCCGCGAGGCCGTAGGCGAACCCCTGCATGATGCCGAGCCATCCCAGCAGCAGCGGGATGAGGCTGATCACGATCGCGGCGCTCATCGACCCGGCTAAGTAATAAACTGAGACGGCGCAAATCAAAGCCAGGCAGATCGGTTTGACGAACGCGACCGCGATCCGCTCCATAGCGTACTTCCTTATTATTTTAACGTAACAATTGCGTTGATGAGCGATGTGCCAATGCGTCGTTCATGATCATCGCGTCGTCCGCCGAGATGAAACGCCGGACCATCGTCCGTCAACGGTGCCGTGAACGTTCCGGACAGGGCGTCTTGTTTTTCCGATGATTTGGGACGCAATGTCCGTTAGGCTCGGACGGGAACGTGTAGCGTGACGACATCTGCAACCGTCCGGCACTCGATCCGGCTGGCCGACGGGGACGCCGCCTATCGCGTGGCCGCCTGGCGGGAAGCCATGGCGACCTCAGGCGAGATCCAGCTGACACCGGAGGAGGCCGAGCGCTTCGTCAGCGAATCGGCCTTGCGCCGCCTCGGTCCGGTGCTGGTCGGACGGATGAGCGCCAGCGACTTCCGCCTCGTGCGCACGAAGGCGTTCGCCGCGCGCAGCCGCCTCGACCACGTGTTCATCAACGTGTTCGAGGCCGGCTAAGGCTACGGCACCTGCGGCCGGCGGCCGATGACCTTCGAGGTCGGCTCGCTCTGCGTGACCAAGCTGTCCAGCCCGGCCGAGTACCGCCTCGAGGGCATCACCTGGACCGTCATCGTCGTCCCGCGACGCCGCCTCGAGGCGGCGATGGGCCCCGTCGCCCGTTTGGACGGCCGGGTCTTCGCACCGGACTCCCCGCAGGCCCTCATCCTGGGCGCCCATATCCGCGCGCTCATCGACCTGCCCGAGACCCTGGCGCCCGACGGCGCCGCGCTGGCGGGCCGGACCTGCCTCGATCTCCTCGCCTCCTGCCTCGGCGGGGCGTGGCCCCGCTCGGAGAGCGATGCCGTGGCGGAGGCTGAGACCGCCAAGGCGATCCGGCGCCACATCGAGGCGCATCTGGCCGATCCGGATCTGGGGCCGGGCACGATCTGTGCCGATTTCGGCCTCTCGCGCTCGCGGCTCTACCGCCTCTTGAGCGCCACCGGCGACGTCGCCGCGACCATCCGCAGCCTGCGGCTGGCACGGGCCCACCGGGCGATCGCCTCCCGGCGGATGGACGACCGGCCGGTGGGCGAAATCGCGGCGGCGTTCGGCTTCCAGCAGGAGCGCAGCTTCCGCCGGGCCTTCCAGCAGGCCTTCGGCTATTCCCCCGCCGACCTGCGCGCCCGGGTGCGCGCGGGCGCTGCGGTCCCACTGCCGGAATCCGGGGCCGTCATCGACGACTGGTTCAACGGGCTGTAGCGGTCGTGGGGCGGGCTCCGCCCGAGCGCATCGACGCTGCGATGGCTCCCCCCACACTCCTCGCCGGCGCAGCGGGCGTCCGGGACGGGATGCCTCAGCGCCCGCCGCGGTCCAGCATCCGCGAGACCACCCTTGCCGTGTAATCCACCATCGGAACGATCCGCGCATAGTTGAGCCGGGTCGGACCGATGACGCCGACGACGCCGACGATCTTCTGCGAACCGTCCCGGAATGGCGCCGCGATCATCGAGGAGCCCGAGAGCGAGAACAGCTTGTTCTCCGAGCCGATGAAGATGCGGACGCCTTCGCCGCCCTCGGCGCGGGAGAGGAGATCGATCACGTCCTTCTGCGTCTCGAGATCGTTGAACAGCAGGCGGATCCGTTCGAGATCTTCCACCGCCCGCAGGTCGTCGAGCAGGTTCGCCTGGCCGCGTACGATGAGCTGGCGCGCTTCCGAAGGCCCCACCGTGGTGGCGAGGCCGGCATCGACCAGCCGCTCGGTGATGACGTCGAGTTCGCGCTTCATCGCCTCGCGGCCAGACTCGATCTCCGCTCTCAGGCCTCCGAGGGTTCGCCCCTGCAGGCGGGCGTTGAGGTAGTTCGAGGCCTCCTGCAGGGCGCCCGCCGGCAGGCCGGGCGGCAGGTCGAGGAGGCGGTTCTCCACCGAGCCGTCGTCGGAGACGAGGACGACGAGGGCACGGGCGGGATCGAGCCGCACGAACTCGATGTGCTTGAGATGGACGTTGGTCTTGGTCGTGACGACCACGCCCGCCCCGCGCGACATGCCGGACAGCATCGACGAGGC
Organism: Methylobacterium sp. E-045; assembly: GCF_022829685.1. Lineage (GTDB taxonomy): Bacteria > Pseudomonadota > Alphaproteobacteria > Rhizobiales > Beijerinckiaceae > Methylobacterium. The sequence continues at coordinate 38,000 of NZ_JAKSYE010000085.1, read as the reverse complement.
TTCGGCGAGGGCGCTCTCGAAAGTGTGGCCCGAGGCGGCGGCGCGCATCTGCGCCTCGATCCGCTCCTGCTCCTCGCGGCCGACATCGCCGATCTCCAGCATGGCGTCGACGAAGAAACGCAGGCCGAGTTCCGTCGGCAGGCGCCCGGCCGAGGTGTGAGGTGCGAAGATGAGCCCGGAATGCTCCAGATCCGCCATGACGTTGCGGATCGAGGCCGGGGACAGGGCCATCGGCAGGATCCGCGCGAGGTTGCGCGATCCCACCGGTTCGCCCGTCGTGAGGTAACTCTCGACGATCTGCCGGAAGATCTCGCGTGTCCGCTCGTTCAGCGCCGAGAGAGCCTGAAGTTGCTGCGAGGAGGAATAGGGATGCGCGCGTTCGGTCACTGGGTGTTTCCTGACCGCCGATTGTGTCCGGCTCGGAGCCCGGGCACAACCTTTACCGGTGAGGCATAGCCGCCCTGTCGTCTGCCAATCCGCCGGTGGCCCGAACGGAACGGCCTTTGCGTTGCGTCGCCGCCCTGGCGAGCCGTCTCGCCGGGCCGGCGGGTTTGGCTGACGGACCCGCCGCTCCCGTCCGTCCGGAGGACAACGCCGCCGTGCCCGACCTCGATACCGTCGTCAAAGAGATCGCCGAAGAGATGGCGGACAGGCCGGACCGCGGAGAGGTCGCCACGTACATCCCGGAACTCGCCCGAGTCGATCCGAAAGCGTTCGGTCTCGTCGTCATCGACGCGGACGGCCATGTGGCGGCGGGAGGCGACAGCGACACGCCGTTCTCAATCCAGAGCATCTCGAAGGTCTTCACCCTCACCCTGGCGCTCGGCATGGCCGGCGACCGGCTCTGGCGCCGGGTGGGACGCGAGCCTTCGGGCAGCCCGTTCAACTCCATCGTCCAGTTGGAACGGGAGCGCGGCATTCCACGCAATCCCTTCATCAACGCCGGGGCCATCGCGGTCACCGACGTGATCCTGTCGGGCCATCAGCCCAGGGAAGCCCTGGGTGAGATCCTGCGTTTCATGCAGTTCCTGGCACAGGACTCGACCATCATCATCGACGAGGCGGTCGCGGCCTCGGAGCTGCGCACCGGATACCGCAACATCGCGCTCGCCAACTACATGAAATCCTTCGGGGTTCTCGACAATCCGGTGGATTTCACGCTCGGCGTCTATTTTCACCACTGCGCCATCGCCATGTCGTGCCGGCAACTCGCCGACGCGACCCGTTTCCTGGCCTATTCCGGGCGGAACCCGCTGACCGGTTATTCCGTGGTCTCGGCTGAAAGAGCGCGGCGTATCAATGCGGTGATGCTCACCTGCGGTCATTACGACGGCTCGGGCGAATTCGCGTATCGGGTCGGCCTGCCGGGCAAGAGCGGAGTCGGCGGCGGGATCATCGCCGTGGCACCGGAAAAGGCCTCGATCGCTGTCTGGTCACCGGGACTCGACGCATCCGGCAATTCCCATCTCGGCCGGATCGCCCTGGAACAGCTCACCAGGCGCCTCGGCTGGTCGATCTTCGGCGCCTGATCTCCGTCGTGCGGGCGCCGTCGCGGTGCTCAGTCCTTCGGCGCGTCCGCGGCCGTCCTCTTGAGCACGGTGAGGTAGTCCCGCAGGAGCCCGACGCGTTTCGGCCGGAAACTCGCGCCCGCAAGTTCGGCCGCGGCGATCCGATCCACCCGGAACATCCGGTGTGCCTCGCGCAGGCAGCACCAGGCGAGGACCACCAGCTTGCTGTCGAGATAGACGATCGCGAGGGGCCAGATCGTCCGTTCCGTGATCCGTGCGTCGCCGTCCGCGTAGCGGATCGTCACCGCTTCCTCGCGCCAGCACCCTTCGCGGATCACCGCCGTAGCAGGGGAGGGGGCGAAGCGCTCCTCGGACCGGCGGACCTGGGAGACAGCATGGAGCAGGTGCTGTTGGCCCGTATCGGGAAGGGTCGCCGCCACCTTGGCGAGTACGGCGACGGCGGCTTTCGCCAGCGCCGGATCACCCATGTGCCGGACTTCGGACAAGCCGAGTACCAGCGCTTCGATCTCGATGCGATCGAAGATCTGCGGCGGCAAAGCCCCATCCTCGATCAGACGATAGCCGTAGCCGCGCTCACCCTCGATATGGGCGCCGGCTGCGCGAAGGCTGTCGATGTCGCGGTAGAGCGACCGGGGGGACACGCCCGTCTCCTCCGCCAGCCGGGCCGCCGTCACCGGCGCGGGCAGCACGCGCAGGGCCTGGAGCAACCGGAAGAGACGGTCCGTGCGAGCCATCGTCCAACTGACGCAGAGTGGCAGTAGCCCTCATTTATAAGCATCGGTGTCGACCTCGCCAACAGGAGTGCCCCGATGCTGACCCTCTTTCATTCGCCCAAAAGCCGTTCGACCCGCATCATCGCGCTGCTGCATGAGCTCGGCGCCCTCGACGACGTGTCCGTAGAGATCGTCGCCATCGCGCGCCGGGACGGTTCCGGTCGGCGTGATCCCGCCAACCCCCATCCCGAGGGAAAGGTGCCCTTCCTTGTCCATGATGGCGTCACGACCTGGGAGAGCAGCGCGATCATGCTCTACCTCGCCGACCTCTTCCCGAAGGCGGGGTTGAGTATCCCGCCGGAGCATCCGCAGCGGGGAGCCTATCTCAGCTGGTTCGCGTGGTATTCGGGTGTGGTCGAGCCGGTCATGCTGTTGGAGGCGATCGGGCTCGCGCATCCCGCCCTCGCATCGACCTTTCGCAGCGGCACGGAGATGCGGCAGCGCCTCGCGGCCGGGCTCGCCGAGGGGCCCTACCTCTTCGGCGAGCGCTTCACGGCGGCGGACCTGCTCCTCCACTCGCCCTATGCCTGGTTCGGCAAGGCGGGCGATCCCGTCATCGACGCATGGGTCGAGCGCTGCATGGCCCGTCCCGGGGCGGCATTCGCCACCGAATTCGATACCGCACACGCGCTGACATGAGCGGTTTCAGCAAGGCACCCCATCCCAGGACGGGGGCGGCGAAGCGGGCCGCGATCCGAAGCCTCTTCGGCAATCAGCGCAGCATCCATATGAGGCAAAATGCCTAAAAAGGCATCACCAGGCTCATGAAATGGTCAAGCATAACGAAAACCGCCACGGCGCCGAGGAGCGCCGTGGCGGATGTCGTGTTAGGCTGCTGCCTTCGCCTCCTCGGAGGTCGGCACCGAGGAGACGGTCTTCAGGATCTGCGAGGCGATCTGGTAGGGGTCCCCCTGGCTGTTGGGACGGCGGTCTTCCAGATAGCCCTTGTACTCGTTGTTGACGAAGCTATGCGGCACGCGGATCGAGGCGCCGCGATCGGCGACACCGTAGCTGAACTGGTCGATCGCCGCAGTCTCGTGCTTGCCGGTCAGACGCATGTGGTTGTCCGGGCCGTAGACGGCGATGTGGTCGTCCAGGTTCTCCTTGAACGCCGCCATGAGCGCCTCGAAATAGGCTTTGCCGCCGACCGTGCGGAGGTGCTCCGTCGAGAAGTTGGCGTGCATGCCCGAGCCGTTCCAATCGGTGGCACCGAGCGGCTTGCAATGGTACTCGATGTCGATCTCGTACTTCTCGCACAGGCGCTGCAGGATGTAGCGGGCGACCCACATCTCGTCGGCGGCCTTCTTGGAGCCCTTGCCGAAGATCTGGAACTCCCACTGGCCCTTCGCCACCTCGGCGTTGATGCCCTCGTGGTTGATGCCGGCGTCGAGGCACAGGTCGAGGTGTTCCTCGACGATCTTGCGGGCAATGGACCCGACTTCCTTGTAGCCGACGCCGCAATAGTAAGGGCCCTGGGGGGCCGGGTATCCGCTGGCGGGGAAGCCGAGGGGACGGCCATCCTTGTAGAAGAAGTATTCCTGCTCGAAACCGAACCAGGCGCCGTCATCGTCGAGGATCGTGGCGCGCTTGTTGGAGGCATGCGGCGTCACGCCGTCCGGCATCATCACTTCGCACATCACCAGCACGCCGTTCTTGCGCGTGCTGTCGGGGAAGTGGCGCACGGGCTTGAGCATACAGTCGGAGCTCCCGCCTTCGGCCTGCATGGTCGAGCTGCCGTCGAAGCCCCAAAGCGGAAGCTGCTCGAGGGTCGGGAAGCCGTCGAATTCCTTGATCTGGGTCTTGCCACGCAGGTTCGGCACCGGCGTGTATCCGTCGAGCCATAGATACTCGAGCTTATATTTCGTCATTTCGAGCCTCTCGTCCCTCAAGCGATCCGACGGCCGGGTTTCCCCCATCACATCGTTCGCAGCCGTTCGTAGCCGGAATCGCCGTTAGCATAATGTGTGCCACCTATGGTTCCGTAAGCGTGACGGCACCGACGTAACCTCCTGCCGCGCGAGGCCGGGAGGCTTCACCACCGGCCGTGGCGACCCTGACCCCTGACGACGCGCCTGCCCGCAAAATAGGCATCTCTGTAGGAGACCTTCCCCGACGCAAAACCGGGGTGGCATATGCTCACTGACCGATCACCGTCCGCGCGTTGCCCGCGACTTGGGGAACGATGGCGCAGCGTCATCATCGATCTGAGACCGCCGACCGATCCGCGCTCGGGTCCCATGCTTAATCCCGAAACAAAAAATATAAATTCGGTGCAGGGCATGCGGCCTTTCCAGGAGAACACGCGTTCCATCGCATCCGCACCAAATCGGGCGGCGATACGAACAACTCACGGAACGGAGTCCGTCCTGATGAAGAACCCAACCCTGTCCGCCATGGCGAAGACCCTCGCCATCGTGGTCGCCCTGGTAGGCGCGATGGTCCTCGGTACGCCGCGCGGTGCTCAGGCTGCACCGATGGCGGTGTCCACGGAGGTCGCCGGCTCTGTCAACGCGGCCGCCACGCAGGTCCAGTACGGCGGCGGTCACTGGCGCCATCACGGCCGGCACCATCGCCGTCACTTCGGTCACCACCGCGGTCGCCACTTCGGCCATCACTTCGGCCGGCGCTTCGGCCATCATCATCATCACCGCCGTTTCGGTCACCATCATCGCCGCCACTACCGCTACTGAGGCGTGAGTTCGGGGCGCGTCCCGTGGGCGCGCCCCTCCCTTCCGGGCCGCGCTTGCCGGTCGACCAGCCGGGGCCTAAGAGCCCGGACGATCAATCCGGAACTCGACCAAGGAGAGTGCCCATGCGGCCCTCGAAGCGCGCGAACGACGAACTGCGCAACGTCACCCTGGAGCGCGCCGTCGCCCGCTATGCCGAGGGTTCCTGCCTCGTCACCTTCGGCCAGACGAAAGTGCTCTGCACCGCCTCCCTCGAAGAACGCGGCCCGCCATGGCTACGCGGTTCAGGCAAAGGCTGGGTCACCGCCGAGTATTCCATGCTCCCCCGCGCAACTCATGAGCGCACCCGACGCGAGGTGAATTCCGGCAAGCCATCCGGGCGGACTCAGGAGATCCAGCGCCTGATCGGCCGGTCGCTCCGCGCCGTGACCAACCTTCCCGCCATCGGCGAGCGACAGATCACCGTGGATTGCGATGTGATTCAGGCGGATGGTGGCACCCGCACCGCCGCGATTACCGGCGCCTGGATCGCCCTGCACGATTGTTTCACCTGGATGCGTGGGCGCTCCATCATCTCGGTGGATCCCCTGCGCGAGCATGTCGCCGCGATTTCCTGCGGCATCTACAAGGGTACCCCGGTACTCGACCTCGAATACGCGGAGGATTCGGCCGCCGAGACCGATGCGAATTTCGTCATGACCGGGTCCGGCGGACTCGTGGAGGTGCAGGGCACCGCCGAGGGCAAGCCCTTCTCCGAGGCCGAACTCCTCGAATTGCTGCGGCTGGCCCGTGGCGGCATCGAGCAACTCGTTGCCCTTCAGAAGCAGGCGATCGCATGAGCGAGCCGCGGATTCTTACAGGGCGGGTCGTCATCGCCACCCATAATGCCGGCAAGCTCGTGGAGATGCGCGAGCTCCTGGCACCGTTCGGTGTCGAGGCCGTCTCAGCCGGCGAACTCGGTCTGCCCGAGCCCGACGAGACCGGGACGATGTTCTCCGAGAACGCTGCGATCAAGGCCATCGCCGCGGCGCAGGCCTCGGAATTGCCGGCCTTCGCCGACGATTCCGGACTCTGCGTCAACGCCCTCGACGGCGCACCCGGCCTGTTCTCCGCCCGCTGGGCAGGACCGAACAAGGATTTCCCCGGAGCCATGGCCCGTATTGCGGCCGAGCTCGACAAGCGCGGTGCCACCACGCGCCGGGCTCACTTCGTCTCCGCTCTCGTCATCGCTTGGCCGGATGGCCATACCGAGACATTCGAGGGCCGCGTCTTCGGCGATCTTGTGGAACCGCGCGGCTCGCAGGGCTTCGGCTACGACCCGATGTTCCTCCCCGATGGCTACGACCGCACTTTTGGCGAGATCTCCTCGGAGGAGAAGCACGGCGTCCACTGGCAGAGTGGCAACGCCCTATCGCACCGGGCGCGAGCGTTCGTGCTGCTGGCGCAGAGCTGCCTGCGGCGGCCCGGCTGAACGGGCGAGCGAGCTTCTTCAACCCTCACTTCGGCGGCATCCCGGGGGGGCGGCGGTGCCCGTGGTTTGTCTCGGCACCATTGCCAAAATCCCCAACCGCGCGCACATCCGCCCGATGACCGATCGTTCAGGCCCGGACCACCCGACCCGTGATGCCGGGTTCGGTGTCTATGTCCATTGGCCCTTCTGCGCCTCGAAGTGCCCCTATTGCGACTTCAACAGCCATGTCCGTCACGCGCCGGTGGACGAGGTTCGCTTTCTCGCGGCGTTCCGGGCCGAAATCGCCCATGTGGCGGCGCGAATTCCCGGCCGGACCGTGTCGAGCATCTTCCTGGGCGGCGGCACCCCGTCGCTGATGCAGCCGGACACCGTCGCTGGATTGCTCGAGGCCATCGACGATGCCTGGGGCACGGCGCCCGATATCGAGGTGACGCTGGAAGCCAACCCCACCAGTGTCGAGGCCGGCCGTTTTCGCGGTTATCGGGCCGCCGGGGTGAATCGTGTTTCCCTCGGAGTCCAAGCCATGGACGATGCCTCCCTCAAAGCCCTCGGACGGCTCCATACGGCCGCCGAGGCGATGGCGGCGGTCGAGACGGCGGCCGCGCATTTCGAGCGCTATTCCTTCGATCTCATCTATGCCCGGCCGAACCAGAGCGCGTCCGCCTGGCGTGCCGAACTGAAAGAGGCCATTGCCCGCGCGGCCGAGCACCTGTCGCTCTACCAGCTGACCATCGAGCCGGGGACGCCGTTCTTCGGCCTCCACGCCGCCGGCAAGCTCGTTCCACCCGACAACGACATGGCGCGAGCGCTCTACGACGTGACGCAAGAGGTCTGCGACGCGGCCGGGCTCTCCTCCTACGAGATCTCCAACCATTCCCGTCCCGGCGCGCAATCGCGCCATAACCTCCTGTACTGGCGTTATGGCGAGTATGCCGGCATCGGTCCCGGCGCGCATGGCCGGTTGGTCGCCGGCGAAGGGCGGATCGGCACCGTCACCGAACGGGCCCCGGAGGCATGGCTCGCCCGGGTCGAGCGTGACGGCCACGGCATCGTCGAGACAGAAACCCTCTCGGCCGCCGACCAAGGCGACGAATTCCTGATGATGGGCCTGCGTCTGAGGGAGGGCATCGACCCGGCCCGCTACGCGATCCTGAAGGGCCGCCCCCTCGATCCGGTTCGTGTCGAGGCCCTGATCGGCGACGGGCTCCTCGTCCGCCTGGAGGGAGGCCGCATTGCCGCGACCCCGCGCGGCGCGCCGGTTCTGAACGCGGTGGTGGCGGAACTCGCTGCCTGAAGCGCGACCGAGTTCCGTCACGGATGAGCGATCGCAGAGGCGGTCATAGACCGACCTCTCCCATGTCTTGGGGCTCATCGCCGGCCTTGGTTGCCCTCGGCACGGCATCCATCGGGCACATCTGACCGGTGAAGCCGCGTCAGGTACCGGAGGGGCCGAGCGTGCGCGGGGCCGGACTGACGATGGTCGGTGCGCCGCTGCGGATCTCGTAGATGGCCAACGCCCTGTCGCTTAACCCCTCTGGCCGGAAGCGGAATGTGCCGTCGATCCCCGAGAAGCCTGCCTGCGTCGTCAGTGTCACATCGGCAAAGCGCTGCGATCCGTATTGTCGCGTCAGCGCCGCCATGAGCGAGACGGCATCGTAGGCCAGCGTCGCCACGCGTGGCGGCACCGAACCGAAACGCGCCTGATAGCGCTGCGTGAAACCGTTGAACCCATTGGCATCCGCTGCTGCGAACCAGCCGCCCTGCAGGGCGGGCAGCGCATAGTTGCGCGGGTCGTTCCACACCGCCGTGCCGATGGGTTTGACCCGGCCGGGAGAGAATCCCGCCTTGGTGAGGGCGGGTGCAACGACGGACAGGCCCTCTGGACCCTCCGGCAGGAACAGGGCGTCGGCCTGGGCACCGGGACCATGGATGAGTCCGGCGAGGCGGGCGATGGCAGGGGCCGGTGCGCCGGGCGCGTAGCGCTCGATCCCCACCAGCCGGGCACCTTTCCGCGCGACTGCCTCGCGGAACTGTGCCTCCACGGCATTCCCGTAGCTGCTCTCGGGGATCAGCGCGGCGAAGGAGCGGCGCCCTGCCGCCACCGCCTCATCGACCACCCGATCCACCTCGGTCTGCGGCAGGAAACTGAGAAGATAGACGCTGCGCGCCGCAACGCTCGCATCGGTGGAAAATGCGATGATCGGCTTGCCGGCCCCGCGCGTGACCCCCGCCGCCGCCTGGACATTGGCCGCGAAGAGAGGGCCGAGGACCAGTTCGGCGCCCTCTGCCAGGGCGGCCTGGGTCGCCTCGCGTGCGCCCTCCGGCGAGCCGCGATCGTCCTTCACCAGGATCTGAAGGTCGGGCTTCTGGAAATCCTCGACGGCGAGTTCCGCCGCGTTGCGCAGAGCCGCGCCGACGGCGGAACCGGGACCGGACAGGGGCAGGATGAGGGCGATCTTCACCGAACCGGAGCCGATCGTCATCGCGCCCGGTGATGTCGTTTGCGGATCGCCCGCGACGGCGATGCCCGGGCTGGGTGCGGCTTTCGTGGCACGGGGACCGCCATCGGGACCGCCGATGCAGCCGCCAAGCCCCCCGGCGAGCAGCAGAATCGCCGCCGCCCTCGTCCAAACGGGCGTTGCCGAACCGTGGCCCCTTGCAAGGCTTTTCCCCATTGCACGGTACTCCCCGTCGCCAATCCGTGTCCCACGCCCGCTGCGCGCACGGTGAAAGCCTGGACGACAAAAGTAAATGTCACGACACCCCCGGTGCGGGCATTCCTCCGGCCGGTGTCCCCGTGGCAATGTCCGCACCATGACCCAGAGAATCGACAACCGGACGCGCCGCTCCAGGGCGGTCCATGATCCGGCCAAGCCCGTCTCCACCTTCACCGCCTTCGGCCTCGCGGCGGAGGCGGAACCGCTCGACCCCGGCCTGCACGTGGTGGCGACCCCGATCGGCAACCTCAAGGACGTGTCGTTCCGTGCGCTCGCCACTCTGGCGGCGGCCGATACCGTGCTGGCCGAAGACACCCGCGTCACCCGCACGCTGTTGATGCATTACGGCATCACGACACCGCTGGTCGCCTATCACGAGCATTCGAACGCGGCGGTCCGCGAGCGGATGATCGCACGGATGCAGAACGGCGAAGCGCTGGCGCTGGTCTCGGATGCGGGAACGCCATTGGTCTCGGATCCCGGCTTCAAGCTCGTCCAGGCGGCGATCGAGGCCGGCATCGCGGTGACGCCGATCCCCGGACCCTCTGCGGTGATGACCGCCATCGTCGCAGCGGGCCTGCCGACCGACCGCTTTTTCTTCGAAGGTTTCTTGCCGCAGAAATCAGGCGCTCGGCGCAATCGCCTTGCAGCGCTGGGGCAGATTCCTGGCACGCTGGTCCTGTTCGAATCGCCCCATCGCCTGCCCGAGATGCTGGTGGATGCCGCCGCGATCCTGGGAGGGAGTCGCCCCGCTGCGGTCGCCCGCGAACTCACCAAGCTCTACGAGACGATCCGGCGCGGCACCCTCGCGACCCTGGCCGAGACCTTCACGGAGGAGGGGGCGCCCAAGGGCGAGGTGGTGGTCGTGATCGGGACCAATCCGGACGAACCGCCGGAGGAGGAGGTCGAGGCCGGTCTCGATGCGGCGATCGAGGCGGCGCTGTCCCGCCACTCGATCAAGGATGCCGCCGCCCTCGTGGCCGATGCCACCGGCCAGCCCCGTCGCGTGGTCTATGCCCGCGCCCTCGTCCTCGCCCGGCGTACCGATGCGGACGTCTAAGCTCGTCGACGGGAAACAGCGGCGCGCCGCCTACCTACGCGGTCATTCGGGCGAGACCCTCGCCCTCCTCGCCATGATGATGAAGGGGTATCGTCCGCTGGCCCGGCGCTTCAGCGCGAGCGGCGGCGAAATCGACCTGATCCTGCGCCGGGGCGACACGATTGCTTTCGTGGAAGTGAAGGCGCGGGCGACTCTCGACGTGGCCCGGACCGCCATCGATGCAAAGAAGCGCGCCCGTTTTTCACGCGCGGTGCGCGCCTGGATGGGGCGCAATCCGCGCTATGGCACCCTGACGTTGCGCGCGGATGCGGTGTTCGTGGCGCCGCGCGCCTGGCCACGCCATTTGCCCGATGCCTTCGCGATCGAAGGACTGTGAGCCGGCGTGACGGGCATTCTGCCCGCCGGAGAGGGCCGTCTACTTCCTCGCGGCCGCGAGAGCCGCGATCAGCGTGCGCTTGAGATCGGCCTGGCTGAACGGCTTCTGGACCACCGGACGGTCTCGGAACGGCTCGCGGATGCCCGCGCCGCCATATCCCGTCGAGAACACGATGGGCAGGTCGCGCTCCGTGATCGCCTCGGCCACCGGATAGATGGGCTCACCCGCGACGTTCACGTCGAGGATGGCGACCTCGAAGGTCTCGGTCCGCGCCATCTCCAGAGCCGTCGCTAGACGGGCCGCAGGCCCGACGACGGTGCACCCGAAATCGAGGAGCATGTCTTCGAGCAGCATCGAAATGGCTGCTTCGTCCTCCACCACCAGAACCCTGGCGCCGTCGAGGAGAGTGTCGTTCTGTTCAGCACTCACGCTGGGGATTCTTCCCTTCGATTCGTTCCTGCCCGGAACGGTTCCGTCATCCGTCGCCTTACCGGCTTGCCATCCGTCAGGGTGGCGTGAATGACGTTTGGCTCCTGCGGCAACGGTCGAGCCGTCGCCCGTTCCGCTTGGCGTGTCAAGGCGCAGGAAGTGGCCGCAGCGGTTCAGGATCGGGTTAATGTTATCGGACGATACATTTTCGCGCAGATCACCGGGGCCTGTGGCACCCGGAGCAACGAACCGGCGCGGCGCGTTGGCGCTGCTCGTTACCTGGGCTGTCGCGGCGGGCACGCCCGCGCGGGCGGAGCGCCCCCTCGTCGTGGCCTCGAAGAGCGACACCGAAGGTGCGCTGACGGGGGCGATGATCGCCCTGGCGCTGGAGCATCTCGGTATCCCGGTGGTCCGCAAACTCGGCCTCGGTCCCACCCTGATCGTCCGGGACGCCCTCCTTTCCGGAGAGGTCGACATCTACCCGGAATACACCGGCAACGGGGCGTTCTTCACCGGCACCGAGACCGATCCCGCCTGGAAGATCCCGCAGGACGCCTACGAGACCATCCGGCGCAAGGATGCCGAACGGGGATTGGTCTGGCTCGCCAGGGCGCCCGCCAACAACACCTGGCTCATCGCCCTCAACGGGGATTTCGCACGGGCGCGGCATCTGGCAACGATGGCGGATTTCGCCGGGGTCGCCAATGACGGCCTCATCCTGCTCGCGGCCTCCACCGAGTTCGTGGAGAGCCCGGCGGCTCTGCCGTCCTTCGAGGCGGCCTACGGCTTCAACCTGCCCCTCGACCGCATCATCAGCCTGCCCGGTGGCGATACGGCGGTGACGGCCCGGGCGGCGGCGCAGGGGATCAGCGGGGTTAATGCGGGCATGGTCTATGGTACCGACGGGGCGCTTTCCGCCCTCGACCTCATGGTCATGAGCGATCCCAAGGCGGCCCAGATCGTCTACGAGGTCGCTCCGGTCATCCGCGCCGCTGCGCTGGAGCGCTATCCGGCGATCGGACCGGCCCTGGCGCGGATCTTCGCCGGCCTCGATGCACCGACCCTGCGCGGCCTCAACGGCCGGATCACCGTGGAGGGCGAGGTCGCGGATCGGGTCGCACGGCGCTACCTCAACGAGCGCGGGCTGATCGGGTGAGAGCGCCATCGCTGCCCGCTTCCATGCGCCATGCGACGGGCCATCGAGCGCCATGGGCCGGGCTTTTCGCGGCCGGCCTTCTCGTCGCGTCCCTCCATGGGATGGCGCTCCTCGAGGTCGCGGCCAACCGCCTCCTGCCCGGCGATCCGATCAGGGCCTCCGCATTCCACGACCGGTCGATCGGCCTCGTCTCGCTCCTCGCGCTGGCCGGCCTCGCCGTCGGCGCGGCGCTGCCCCGGCGCGCGGGCGGTCTTCTCGCCCTCTGCCTCTTCCTGTCGGCCTGGGCCGTCCTCCTGCTCGGCCTCGGCGCGGAGGCGGCCCGGATCGGGGCGACCATGCCGCCGGCGGCGAGGGCCAGCCTCGGCTCCGGCTTCTGGATCGCTTCGTCCTGCCTCCTGGCGCTGGCCGGAGGCAGCATCGCGCGGGTCCGACGCCGGGGGCTCGGAGTGCTCGCCATCCTCGCCGCCGCCGGGGTCCTGGTCGCGGCATTGCGCGGCGGCGGGTTGGACGGGCTGTCCCTCGCGGTGGAATATGCCGGGCGGCGGGAGGCGGTGCACGAGGCCATCGCCGAGCACCTGCTCCTGGCGGGCGGGGCGCTCGCCCTCGCCATCCCGGCGGCCGTCCTTCTGTCCCTCTGGCGCTCGGGACAGGGGCTCGTCGGGCTCCTCGTCAGCGGCGTGCAGGTGATCCCCGCCGTCGCCCTGCTGGGCGCCCTCGTCGCCCTCGTCGGCGGGGTGCTGCGCGCCGTGCCGGCCCTACGCGATCTCGGCCTCTCGGCCCTCGGGCCGTGGCCCGCGCTTCTCGGCATCGCCGCCTACCTGCTGCTGCCCCTTTGGCGCGGCATCGGCACGGCCCTGCGCGCCGCCGATCCCGCCGCCATCGACGCCGCCGAGGCGATGGGCCTGACGAAGGCCCAGATCCTGGCCCGAGTGAAGCTGCCCCTCGGCGCGCCCATGCTGGTGGGGGCCTTGCGGGTGGCGGCGGTCCAGAGCCTCGGCCTCGCGACGCTGGGCGCCCTGATCGGCGCGGGCGGCCTCGGACGGATCGTCTTCGACGGCATGGCCCAATTCGCCCCCGACCTGATCCTGCTGGGCGCTATCCCCATCATCCTCCTGTCGCTGGCGGCGGAAGGCTCGCTCAGCGCCGTCGAGGCGTCCTGCCGCGCGCGGTGGCACGCATGAGGCCCGGCCTGCGCAGCGCCACCGCCACCGGCCTCGTCGGGGCGGCCCTCGCCGCCATGAGCCATCCGGCCGTGGCGACAGCAATCGTCGCCGGCCTCGGGGAAGCGCCGCGACGGGGCTTGAGCGCGGAGCGCCTGCTGGCTCTGGCAACGCATCACCTCGCCCTCGCCGGGACCGGGCTCGCCCTGGTGGCATTGCTCGGCCTCGGCCTCGGCATCCTCGCCACCCGCGCCGGCGCGGCGTCCCTGCGCGGCGGCATCGACGGTATCGCGGCCGCCGCGCAGGCGGTGCCCCCGGTGGTGATGGTGGCCCTGGCCCTGCCCATCCTCGGCTTCGGCGGACCGCCGACCCTGCTGGCGCTGGTCGCCTACGGCATCATGCCGGTCCTGCGCGGCACGGTGGGCGCACTGGAATCGGTCTCGCCCGAGGCGCGCGAGGCGGCGCAGGCCATGGGGTTCACCCGCCTCCAGATCCTGCTGCGGGTGGAACTGCCCCTGGCGATGCCGGGCCTCGTCGATGCCCTGCGGACGGCCCTCGTCCTCGCCATCGCCACCACGGCGGTGGGCGCCCTGGCGGGAGCCTCGACCCTCGGCACGCCCATCGTCGCCGGCTTGCAGAACCAGAACGTCCTGCCGATGCTGCAGGGCGCCCTGGCCACCGCCGCCCTGGCCTTTCTCTGCGACGCGGCCATGCTGGCCCTGGCCGGCCTCGCCCCGGCGGACCTGGCGCGGCGCTGAGCGGGCTTCGCGGCGGTGATGACCGCTTCTGTGCTATGGACTCGGCGACGGGCCGGCCTCCGTGCGAGTCGTTCGTCCAAAGCATGAACCTCATCCTTCGAGGCTCGCGCCGCGTTTCGGCACCTCGGGATGACGTGGTCTGCCGGGATGATCGGCGCGAACACGCGGCGCGGTCATGTCCGGGACCGTTCGAAAGTCGCGACACGGCATGACAGATCTGACGGCGCGGGACATCGCGGCATTGCGGAGCGAGTGGATCGGTGGAGGTCGGCTGGCCGTCGGGGACGATTCGTCTCCGTCGGACCATGATTCCATCTACCGGTGGGTCTTGACCTTCATCGACGGCGGCGCCGACGACCCCGATTACGGTGTCGTCCTCGGCCTCGTTTATCATAGCCTGAACTTCGACATCCCGTTCAGCGCGACGAAGTCCGCGCGTGACGACCTGATGCATATGGCGCGGACGAAACTCGAAGATATGCATGGGCACAGACATCCGACCTAGATGTTTGGTCCCGGGATTTGGTGGAGTGGATCGGACCCGTTCGTCCGGGCAAAAGATTTTGATAAACTTTGCCATGTTCTGGCATCCTCATCCCAGGAGGCCGCTATGGCGACGGTGAACGTATCCCTCCCCGATCCGATGAAGGATTGGGTCGAGGCCCAGGCCCGGACGGGTCGCTACAGCAATGCCAGCGATGACGTGCGCGACCTCATCCGCCGCGATCAGGAGCGCTATGCCAAGCTTGCCGAGTTGCAGGCGCTGGTGACCGAAGGCATCGAGAGCGGCATCAGCACGCGCAGCAAGGATGATATCAGGCGGCTGTCAAAGGAGACGGCGATGACGCGCAAAGCGTGACCTACCGGACCACCGAAGCTGCGGACCGCGATATCACGGACCTTTATGCCGATGGCGAGGCGCAGTTCGGCATCCGGCAGGCCGAGCGCTGTCAAAACCGCCTCTTCGACCTCTTCGATCTGATCGCGGATGACCCCGCCTTGCGCGCGAGCGGCGTGAGTTCACGCCGCCGCTCCGCATTCATGCCTCCGACGCGCACCTCATCCTTGACACGCTCGAGGATGCGGGCGTGCTGATCGTCCGCGTTCTGCCGGGCCGCGCGGATCGGGAGTGCTGGCTCGGCTGACGCCCTCCGTTGTTGTCATGCGAGGTTCGCTGGCCTTGGTCTCAGGATTTCGTGAGATATACCGCCAGCGACTGTCGTAAAAGTCCTGTCCTCAGCATGGTCGTATGGGGACGACATTGCCTGTGCCGTGTAATCGCGCAGGAGAGTCGGGCGGCACTGTCCTGTGCCATCGATGGCTGGTCTCGACAAAGAGGTTTATGGACCTATCTCGACGGCCTGGAAATCTCCGACGAGCAGGCGTCTGAACGGTTGCGCATTGTCCGGGACGTCATGCACATGTGGGTCGAGATGGATTTACCCGCCGATAGTGATGGGTAATTTGTCGAAAGCATCAAACCCCAGGATCAAACATCCAGCAGTCGGGATGTGGGACGTCCTCGTTGTCTGCGGCAACGCGAGCCTGCTCGGCGTGGACACCTCTTTAGCCGGACGGAGTGAACAGCTGCCGAGGGCGCATCGATTGTTGGCACAAGCGCGCCGGAGCGCTGCCTCGACGGCGGTGCGCGCCAGGGTGCGGCGCAGGTTCCCGTCCTGCCGTGACCGCCCGAAGGAGAGGGCGCGGCGGAGCGGGGCACCCAGCAAACCGCGACGGGCGGACGTCAGCGCCGTCAGGACGTTTCTGTCCAAGCTTGGACCGGCGCGCCTCCGAACACGACGTGTTGCCGCAACGGCGGCTGCGCCAGGGCGTAGATCAGTCGCGGCTCCGCAGGCGTGCTGGCCGCGTCGAGGGCGGCACGGTGCTGGGGTGCCAGGACGAGGCCGAGGGATGCCACATTGTCGGCGACCTGCGCCGCGCGGCTGACGCCCATCAGGGTCGACGCGACGCCCGGTTTGCCCACGACCCAAGCGAGCGCGACACGCGCCGGCGATTGCCCGATGGCGTCGGCCACGCGGCGGACGGCCTCCACGATATCCCAGTTTCGCGGCGTGAACAGGCGGTCGCCGAACGGGTTCGCGCCGTCGAGGCGCTTGTCGCCGTCCGGCCGCGCCTCACCGGCCTGCGCCGCGTCTTTCGGCAGGCCACCCGCGCGTGGGCCGGCGGCCTCCACGGTGGCGCGGTCGTACTTGCCCGTGAGCAGCCCGTAGGCGAGAGGCGACCAAGGCACCATGCCCATGCCGAATTCGGCCGCGAGCGGGATGTGCTCGTCCTCAACCTCCCGGTTCACGAGCGAGTAGAAATACTGCAGCGCGATCGGACCCGGCAGACCGCGCGAAGCGGCGAGGGTCGCGAGCTTGGCGGCATACCAGGCCGGTGTGTTCGACAGACCCCAGTAGCGGACCTTGCCGGCACGAACGAGGCCGACCATCGTTTCGAGCAGTTCCTCTGCCGGCGTGATCCCGTCCCAGACGTGCAGCCAGTACAGGTCGATGTAGTCCGTTCCCAGGCGGCGCAGCGATCCGTCGATCGCCGCGTGGACGTGCTTGGCGCCACAGCCACCGGCATGCGGTCCATTCCCGGTGGCGAAACCCGATTTGGTGGCGAGGACGAGCCGGTCGCGCAGGCCGCGTTCGGCGACGAAACGACCGACCATCGTCTCGCTGGCGCCACTCGCGTAGACGTCGGCCGTGTCAATGAAGTTGCCGCCCCGTTCGACATAGGCATCGAACACCGCGCGGCTGCCGGCCTCGTCGAGTCCCCAGCGCGCCGTGCCGAACGTCATGGTGCCCAACGCCAGGGGGCTCACCGCGAGTCCCGAGCGGCCCAGCGTCCGATAATGCGTCAAATCCATTGTTGAGCCTCGCTAATGATCCGGCGGAGGGTAGCGAGACAGCCGCCGACGCATTACCCGTTACGGGCGGCAAGGGTCTGTGAACGGGATGCAGCAATGCGGCGTGGCGCACTCGACGATCTCGCGGCGTTCGCGGCGGTGGCGCGCACCCGCAGCTTCACACGGGCCGCAGCCGAACTCGGCCTGTCGCCGTCGGCCCTCAGCCATGCGATGCGCGGCCTGGAGACCCGTCTCGGTGTGCGCCTGCTCGCGCGCACGACGCGCAGCGTCGCCCCGACGCCGGCCGGTGAGCGATTGTTGCGCTCGCTGGGTCCGGCGCTGGAAGAGGTCGAGCGAGGTCTCGCGGCGTTGGCCGATTGGCGCAACGCGCCGTCCGGCACCCTCCGGTTGACGACGTTCGCCTACGCCGCCCGCACCATCCTCGAGCCGACCCTGCCCCGGTTCCTGCTCGAACACCCGGCGGTCTCGGTCGAGGTGGTGATCGACGATCGCCTCACCGACATCGTCACGGGTGGCTTCGATGCCGGCATCCGCTTCGGCGACACGGTGGAGCAGGACATGGTGGCGGTCCGCGTCGGACCGGACCTGCGCACGGTCGTCGTCGGCACGCCGGCCTATTTCGCCCACCATCCTCGGCCGGTGGCCCCAGGCGACTTGGAGGCCCATAACTGCGTGAACTACCGCCTGATCGGCGGCGGCGGCCTCCTGCCCTGGGAGTTCACCGACACGGACAAGGGGCCCGAGATACGGGTGCGCGCGGGCGGACAGCTCATCGTCAATGACGGCCTCCTCGCAGCTGCGGCCGTGCGCGCGGGTGCGGGGCTCGGCTACATGCTGGAGGACGAGGTCGCGGCCGAACTCGCGGCCGGGACGTTGGTACAAGTGCTCGACCCGTGGTGCCCGCCCTTCGCGGGCTGCCACCTCTACTATCCCAACAGGCAGGTCACGCCGGCGCTCCGCGCCCTGATCGACGCCTTGCGATGGGTGGCACCGTGACCCCAGTGGATCGACGGCGGCCCCATCGATCGATCCCGCGTCGCGGCACGTCTCACTCGTCCTTGAACGTGACCTTGGCGCCGCGCGCGATGCGGGTGGCGAGGTCGCGGGCGTCCCAGTTGGTGAGGCGGATGCAGCCGTGCGATTCGGTCTTGCCGACCTTCTCCGGCTCGGGCGTGCCGTGGATGCCGTAGGAGGGGATCGACAGGTCGATCCAGACGAGGCCGACCGGATTGTTCGGGCCCGGGCGGATGGAGAAGGTCTTCTTCGTCTTCACGCCCTTGAAGGCGTATTTCGGGTTGTAGGTATAGACCGGCGCGAAGGCGACGCCCTTCACCTTGGCCTCGCCGGACGGGGCCGGCTTCTCCTCGCTGCCGATGGAGGCGGGATAATAGGCCCGCAGGGCGCCGTCCTCGCCGAAGCCGCGGACATTGCGCGTGACCTTGTCGACCTCGACCCGCGCGATGTCCTTCTTCGGCGCGTCCGCCTCATCCTCCGGCGCGGCCTTCGCCTCGGATGAGCCGTCCGCCTTCTCACCGGCTTTGTCGTCGGACTTGCCGCTGGATTTGCCGCTGGATTTGCCTTCGGCCTTATCGTTGGACTTGCCCTCGGATTTGTTCTTCGGCTTGGCCTCGGCCTTCGCCGGCTTGCCGGTTTCCAGGGGCGGGACCGCCGCCACGACGAGGCCGGTGCCGGCCTTGTCGAGGGCGGCGTCCGGGTTCAGGGCCGTGAGGAGGTCGCGTGACATGTGAAACCGCTCGGCCAGCATTTCGCGCGGATTGGTGTAGTTCATCGCCTCCAGATCGGCCTGCTCCTCCATCTTGGCGGGGATCTTCTCCGCGAAGGGTCCCGCCGCGTCGGCATCGGTGACCGTGTAGGACACCACCACCGGGTCGGCGCTCGAGGCGGCGAGTTTGTCGAACAGGGCTTGGTTTAAGCTCAGACTCGCGGGCAGCCCCTGCGCCACGGCGAAGGCCGACAGGGCGTTGCGCATGTTCTCGCCGTCGCGGCCGTCGATGGCGCCGGGGGAGAAATGCGCCCGGTCGAGGAGCACCTGGACCTTCACCAGCAGCGGCTGCGGACGCTTGTCCTTCGTGCCTTGGCTCTTTCCGGCCTTCTTGCCGCCCGTCTTACCCCCGCTCTCCGGCGTCTCCTGCGCCGTGAAGGTCGCGCCGTTGATCGCCTCGACGGTCAGGGCCTCGGCGGATGCAACCTTGTCCGGCTCCGGAGCGGTGTTCCCTGCCGGCTTCGCCTCGGCCGCCCCCGGTGTCGCCAGGCAGACAAGGGCCATGAGCGCGACGGCGCTCGGCAGGGGCAGGTGGGGCATCGGGGACTCAACTTTCGCCGGGGGATCGACAGGTGCGCTCCGTAAAGCCGGGTGGGGCCTCGGGCGTTCCACGCCTCCTATTGGCAGAGACGATGTCCCGCATTCCTCTCGCGCTCGTCGAGATGGAGGTGGTTGCCATGGGCCGCATCCGACCCCGGCCCGAGCACCGTGCGGAAGAAGCCGCAGGCCTTGGCCCGGATCGCGGCCTGGAACGTCGCCTCCGGCGCGTCGTCGAGGCCGGCGCCGACCTTGATCGGTCCACGTCCGTCGAAACCGTAGCCCATGATGTCGACGCCGTTGGCGAAGCTGTGCTCGCTGAGCTTGGCCTCGGGATCGTGGTTCTGGCCGCGGCACTCGTAGGACGTGCCGATGGACAGGCTCCGGAGGGGCGCCTTCAGGATGCGCTCGGAGGCTTCCTGTACCTCCGTCGCCAGGCGGGCCAGGGCCTCGGCCGCGGTGCAGACGAGGGTCGCCGGCGGGGTGAGCGCCACGTCGCCGGAGAGGCGGGTGAGTTTCAGCGGCTTCTCCGCGCCGCATTGCCCGTTCGCGATCGGCGGCAGCGCCTCGAACGTCGCACCCAGGCGCTCCAGGCGCTTGCGGCAGGCGGTGTCGTCGAGGGGGGCGACCGTCAGGGTGAGGGCGGGTGTCGATGCCGGCGGCGTCGAGAGATCGGTCGGGCGCGGAGGCGGCGGCGGCATCTCGGGGGCCGGACCCGTCTCCGGCGCGGCCGGGGGAGGGGGTGTCAGCTCGGCCGGGCGGCCGGGCGGGGTCGGAGCGTCCGGGAGCGGCGGAACCGTCGCGGGCGTCGGCGCGGGTTCGGGCTTCAACTCGGTGGGACGGACCGGGGGCTCGGGCATCGCCGGGGTCGGATGGGCCGAGCGGTCCTCGGCGGACAGGGCCGGAAGGGACAGCGCGACGACGCTCGCCGCGAGGCAGAGCCCGAGGAATCGTCTCAGTGCCTGCCGGCTGATGCGGCCGCCCATGTGCGCGCCGTGCTCACTCTCCTGGAAGGAGAGGGCTGGGGTGAGGTGTGATCCATCTCCGAAAAGGTCACACACCTCACCCCGTCCCTCTCCTTCCAGGAGAGGGGACCCGAGCGGCCCGCGAGATGTGCCGAGATCGTAGATCTGTCGGACGGGCATGGGAATGCAAGCGAGGGCGGCCTTCATGTCGTCCTCGATCCCGTCATCACCGTGGCGTCACCGGGAAACCGGCCCCGCCGCGGGGCCGGTCCGGAGGCGCGGTTTCAGCCTTCCGAGCGGGCGGCGAGCCGGCTCGCGCCGTAGGACAGGATCCCGGCGATGGCGAACAGGGCGACGAAGGTCTTCACGGTGGCGGTGATCAGCGCCGGCTCGATGCCGGTATCGGTGTAGAGCAGGAGGCCGATGGCGGAGATCGGGATGAGCAGGACGATCAGGACGGGACCCAGCGGGTTCATGGCGTACTCGCGTGTATCGGGGACCGGGGTTCGGCCCTTCTCTCTAAAGCGGCACCGGTCATAGCATTGCTGTGCGCGCGAGGGGACACCCCGGACGCAACAAAATTCACAGGCTCCCGGCCGTCATGCCGGGATGCGCACGGTGGCGCGCAATCCCCCGAGGGGACTGTCGTGCAGGGCGACGTCGCCGCCATGGGCGCGGGCGATGTCGCGGGCGATGGCGAGGCCGAGGCCCGATCCGCCGGCATCCTGGCGCGCATCGTCCAGGCGGACGAAGGGCTTGAACACCTCCTCGCGGCTCTCGGAGGGGATGCCGGGGCCGTCATCGTCGATGGAGACGAGGAAGGACCGCGCCTCCGTGCGGCCGCGGATCGCCACCGTCTCGCCGTAGCGGGCGGCGTTGGCGGCAAGGTTGAACAGGCATCGCCGGAACGCGTCCGGCCGCAGCGTCACCATGGCGCGGCCGTCGAACTCCACCTCGGCCACGTGGGCGCCCAAGCGTTCCACGTCGGTGCGCAGGTCCTCCAGCATCGCCCGCATGTCGGTGGGCACGGCGACCTCGCCGGAATCACCCCGCGCGAAGGCGAGGTAGGCCTCCAGCATCCGGCTCATCTCGTCGACGTCGCGCTGGAGGTCTTCCACCTCGCTGGTCTGCTCCACCAGGGCGAGGGACAGCTTGAACCGGGTGATGATGGTGCGCAGGTCGTGGCTCACGCCGTTGAGCATGGTCGTGCGCTGTTCCATCGCCCGCTCGATGCGCCGCTTCATCTCGATGAAGGCGTGGCCGGCCTGGCGCACCTCGCGGGCGCCGCGGGGCCGGAACTCGATCTCGCGCCCCTTGCCGAAGCTCTCCGCCACGGCGGCCAGCCGGAGGATCGGCTTGATCTGGTTGCGCAGGAACAGGATCGCCACGCCCAGCAGGACCAGGGACGAGCCGCTCATCCAGAGCAGGAAGATGTGCGAGTTCGAGGCATAGGCCATGCTCCGCCGCGCGGTCACCCGCATCACCCCGTCCGGGATCTCGACGCGGATCTCGATGAGGCTGGAGCGGCCCACCGTGTCGATCCAGAAGGGCCGGCCGACCTGCTTGGCGAGCTCCTCGGAAAGGGTTTCGTCGAGGATCGAGAAGAACGGGCGCGGCCCCGGCAGGGGGAGCTTCGCCCCCTTCAGGATGTCGAGGTCGAGGTTCAGCCGCGTGCCGGCGATGCGGGTGAGGGTGTCGGCGTCCTTGTCCTGGGGGTAGCTCTCGTAGACGTCGATCATGGCCGCCACGTCGGCGGTGACGGCCGCCGACAGGCGGCGGGTCACAAGCTGCCAGTGCCGCTCCATGAAGGTGTAGGCGATCACCGATTGCAGCAGCACCACCGGCGCAATGATGATGATCAGCGAACGGGCGTAGAGCCCCTTCGGCAGGGCGTTGCCGATGGCGCGGGCCACCGTCTTCCATATCCGGCGCGGATGCGGCCTCGCGCGCCAGGCGGCGGCGGTTTGGGTTCTGATCCGCGACAGGTTCAGGCCGGCGAGGGCCATGGCGGGTCCCGTCTAATCGATCGCGAGGCGGTAGCCGATGCCGCGGACCGTCTGGAGGAAGAGGGGATTGCCCGGATCGACCTCGGTCTTGCGGCGCAGGCGGTTGATCTGCACGTCGATGGTGCGTTCCGCCGCGAGCCCGCCATTCCCGGCCAGCACGTCGCGGTCGACGTTGCCGCCCTTGGCCTCCGCCAGGATCGTGAGGATCTCGCGCTCGCGGTCGGTGATGCGGATGGTCTCCTCGTCCCGGCGCAATTCGCCCCGGTCGATGCGGTAGGAGAACGGCCCGAACGTCACGGTGGCGATGGTGCGGTCGGAGGGCGGCACACCGTCCGGGCGGCGCTTGATGATGTTGTTGAGGCGCAGGATCAGTTCGCGCGGCTCGAAAGGCTTGGGCAGGTAATCGTCGGCCCCGATCTCGAGCCCCATCACCCGGTCGTTGGGATTGGAGCGGGCGGTGAGCATCAGGATCGGCACCCGCGAGGTCTCCCGCACCTGCCGTGCGTAATCGAACCCGTTCTCCCCCGGCATCATCACGTCGAGGACGAGGGCGTCGAAGACGAAGCTCTGTGCCCGCTGCCGGGCCTCCTCGACATTGCCGGCCGACGTGACCCGGAACCCTTGCTCGTAGAGATAGCGCGACAGCAGCTCGCGCACCCGCCGGTCGTCGTCCACCACGAGGATGTGGGGGGCGTGGTCGGGAAGCTCGGCGCGGATTCGCGGCTCCGGCGACGCCATGTCAGCGACGGCTCCGGGCGCGCCGCGCCATCAGGCTGCGGACCGCCGCGCGCTCCTCCGGTTCGATCATCGCCATGAGAAACCCCTGTGCTGCGGCAAATCCGTGTTCGTCCCGGGCGCCCTTCGGTTCGTCCGCCACCGGATCGGCGATGGCGCGGGCCACCCGCCGCACCTGGACCCGCGTCAGCTCCGCCGTGAGCGTCGCGCCCGTCTCCGAACAATAGAGCAGTCGCTGGCGGCGGTCGCTCCGGCCGGTCTTCTGCACGATATGGCCCTGTTCGATCAAATCCTTGAGAACCCGGTTCAGACTCTGCTTCGTGATCCGCAGGATGTCGAGGAGTTCGGCGATCGTCAGGCCGGGGTAGTGATAGACGAAATGGAGCACCCTGTGGTGCGCCCGCCCGAAGCCGTATTCCGCCAGCATCCGGTCCGGGTCGCCGACGAAGTCGCGGTAGGCGAAGAACAGCAGTTCGACGAGATCGTTCGTCACGCCCTCCGGAGCGAGACCTGAATCCGCCGGCCCGTCATCCTCCCCGGACATGGACATGGGGGCCGGGCCCGTTGCCAGGGTCGATGGGCGCGTCACGTCCGGCACTATCCTCGATATACGTCAGTGATGTTGACATATCTCAGGGGCGTTGATACCCGTCAAGCCTTCCCGAGGCCGGCTCGCCGCGAACGGCCGTCTTGCTGACGACCGTCTTGCGGACCTCCGGCCTCGCGGATACTGCGCCGGGCATTGCCCGGCCATCGCGCCAACCCGATCGACCGACCCCGCAGGTGCCACGATGCGCGCCTGCGGATTCAAGGAATTCGTCATGTCCGTGATCCCGTTCGACGAGCGTGAGGGCACCATCTGGTTCGATGGCGTGCTGGTGCCGTGGCGCGAGGCCAAGATTCACGTTCTCAGCCACGGCCTGCATTACGGCTCGGCGGTGTTCGAGGGCGAGCGCGCCTATGGCGGACGGATCTTCAAGAGCCACGAGCATGCCGAGCGCCTGCTCCGCTCGGCGCAGTACCTCGATTTCACGATCCCCTACGGCGTCGCCGAGATCGAGGCGGCCAAGGAACTCGTGCTCAAGACCAGCGGCCTCACCGACGCCTACCTGCGTCCCGTGGCCTGGCGCGGTTCGGAGATGATGGGCGTCTCGGCGCAGAACAACACCATCCACCTCGCCGTCGCCGCCTGGGAATGGCCGAGCTACTTCGATCCCGAGACCAAGATGAAGGGTATCCGCCTCGACATGGCCGATTATCGCCGGCCCGATCCGCGGACGATCCCCTCCGCCTCGAAGGCGGCCGGCCTCTACATGATCTGCACGATCTCGAAGCACCGCGCCGAGAACAAGGGCTATGCCGATGCCCTCATGCTCGATTGGGAGGATTACGTCGCCGAATGCACCGGCGCGAACATCTTCTTCATCGAGGACGGCGTGGTCCACACCCCGCTGGCCGACCGCTTCCTCAACGGCATCACCCGCCAGACCGTCATTGACCTCGCCCGTCGGCGCGGCTTCGAGGTGATCGAGCGGCGGATCAGGCCCGAGGAGATGGAGGGCTTCTCGGAGTGCTTCATCACCGGGTCGGCCGCGGAAGTCACGCCGGTCTCCGAGATCGGCCCCTACCGCTTCACGCCGGCCGCCATGACGAAGACGCTCATGGAGGATTACACCGCCGAGGTTCAGCCGAAAGCGGTGGCGGCCTAGACCGGCCCGTCCTCGTCCCGATTGCACCCACCGGGTGGCAAAGGGGCAAAATGCGTCGACATCGCCCGGTCGAGCCTCGCATCGGAGCCCGTCCCCGGTGACGGGGCGGGGCCTTCCATCGCACGACCCCCGTCCCACCGGACGGTGGGACGGGGGCGTCTACGGCCGTCGTCGCTCAGGCCGCCATGGGCCTGTGACGCCGATGGCCCTTCACGTCGTAGCGGTCGAGCATCATCACCTTGTCCCAGACCCGCACGAAATCCGCCACGAACCGGCCCTGGCCATCGCTGCCGGCATAGGCATCGGCGATGTTGCGCAGCTGCGCGTTCGATCCGAAGACGAGATCGTTGCGCGTGGCCTCGAACTTCGCCTGTCCGGTTTCGCGGTCCTTGAGGGCGAAGGACGTTCCATCCGCATCGATCTTCTCCCAGACCAGATCCGTGTCGGTCAGGGTGCGGAAGAAGTCCGTGGTCAGCACGCCCACCCGGTCGGTGAAGATGCCCCGGTTCGAGCCGTCGTGGTTGGCGTTGAGCGCCCGCAGGCCGCCGGTCAGCACCACCCATTCCGGTGCGGTCAGCGTCAGCAGGTTGGCCTTGTCGAGGAACAGTTCCTCCGGCGACAGGCTCCGCGTCATTGCCCCGTACCCGTCATCGACGTAGTTGCGGAAACCGTCGACGACGGGTTTCAGCCACTGGAACATCTCGATGTCGGTCAGCTCCTGCGTGGTATCGACCCGGCCGGGCGTGAACGGCACCTGCGTTTCGACCCCGGCATCCCTGGCGGCCTTCTCCACGGCGGTACAGCCGGCGAGCACGATGAGGTCGGCCAGCGAGACCTGCTTGCCGTCCGTGCGGCCCCGATTGAACTCCGCCATGACCCCACGGAGCGCGTCGATCACGGGCGCGGCCCGGCGGTTGACGGCCCAGTCCTTCTGCGGGGCGAGGGCGAGCCGGCCGCCATTGGCGCCGCCGCGCTTGTCGCTGTCGCGATAGGTCGAGGCCGCCGAGAAGGCCGTGAAGACCAGATCCGAGACCGAGAAGCCCGTGGCCAGGATCGCCTGCTTGAGGGGGGCGATGTCGGCCTCGCCCACCGGGGCGTAGTCGGCATCGGGGATCGGATCCTGCCACAGCAGGCCGTCCTCGATTCTCACCTCCGGGCCGAGGTAGCGGTGCTTGGGCCCCATGTCGCGGTGGGTGAGCTTGTACCACGCCTTGGAGAAGGCCTGCGTGAAGGCGTCGAAATCGTTGAGGAACTTCTCGCAGACCTTGCGGTACTCCGGATCGACCTTCAGGGCGATGTCGGACGTCATCATCATCAGCGGATGCGACTGCCCCGGGACGTGTGCGTCGGGCGTCCGGGGCGCGCTCGGGTCCTTCGGCGTCCATTGCAGGGCACCAGCAGGGCTCTTGGTCTGCTCCCACTCGAACTTGAAGAGGTTCTCCAGGTAGGCGTTGTCCCACTGCGTCGGGTTGGGGGTCCAGCTGCCCTCGATGCCGTTCGTCATCGTGTCCTTGCCAGCGCCGGTGCCGTTCGGGTTGTGCCAGCCGAGCCCCATCGCCTCCATCGGTGCCATCTCCGGCGGCGGCCCGATCTCCTTGGCGGGGGTCATGCCGTGGCTCTTGCCGAAGGCGTGGCCGCCGGCGATGAGCGCCACCGTCTCCTCGTCGTTCATGGCCATGCGGGTGAACGTCACGCGGATGTCGTTGGCCGAGCCCTGCGGGTCGCCGTTCGCGTAAGGCCCCTCGGGGTTCACGTAGATCAGCGCCTGGTGGGAAGCGGCGAGGGGGTTCTCCAGGTCGTAATCGGCGTCGCCGTTCCTGCCGCGCCAGCGCTTGTCGCGGTTGACCATGTCGTCGAAGCTCGACACCGAGCCCATCTCGACGACCTCCGGACCCCAGTAGGTGGCGTTGTCCGCCTCCCAGGCGTCGAGGCGCCCGCCCGCGAATCCGTAGGTCGGCAGGCCCATGATCTCCAGGGCGCAATTGCCGGTGAGCACCATCAGGTCGGCCCAGGAGAGGGCGTTGCCGTATTTGTGCTTGATCGGCTGCAGAAGGCGGCGCGACTTGTCGGTGTTGCCGTTGTCCCACCAGCTCGAGATCGGCGCGAAGCGCTGCATTCCGGTACCGGCGCCGCCCCGCCCATCCGCGATGCGGTAGGTGCCGGCCGAGTGCCAGGCCATGCGGATAATCTGCGGGCCGTAATTGCCGTAATCGGACGGCCACCACGCCACCGACGAGGTGAGGAACTGCTTGATGTCGCTCTTGAGCGCGTCGAGGTCGATGGTCTCGAAGGCTTTGGCGTAGTCGAAATCCGGCCCGAGCGGATCGGCCGCGAGGCCGTTCTGATGAAGCAGCTCGACCCTCAGGCGGTGCGGGTACCAGTTCTCCAGGGCCGGGCGGCTGCCGAGGGCTCCGCCGATGCGGTCCCCCCCGAACGGGCATCGGCCCTGCATCGGGTACGAGTCGGTATTCGTCTTGTCGATCGTCATGTCGTTCATCAGCATGTCCCTGCGCGCAGTAACGGCGTCACTGGATGGATCGGACCGCCGGCTTGTCGCCGGCGGCGGCGTGAGGCGTGCGACTTTTTGAGAGACGGCAACGCTCGCTCGATCCGACACCGTGAGCGAAATCTGGCGCGCATCTCGAAAATCAAGGTGCCGTCGCCGTCCAGGCAGGCCCGGCCGCCGCCGTGGCGCCCTGAGACACGCCGCCTCACAACTGCGCGAGCCGACGATGCGGTCGCGCCCCGTCGCCCCGGGGACAGGCGCGACGGGGCCGGAACTCATTGGCGAGGCCCTCGTTGTGAAGAGAACAATTCATGAACGAGGTTGCGCGATGACGAAGAAGCAGGCGACGGACGAGAACGAGAACCCGAAGACGGCCGGCGGCGACGCCTCGAACCGGATCAAGGATCCGAGCGAGTGGACAACGGGTGACGAGCCGATGACCGGCGCGCAGGCCTCCTACCTCAAGACCCTGTCGGAAGAAGCGAAGTCGCCGGACTCGTTCGAGCCCGATCTCGACAAGGCCGAGGCGTCGAAACGGATCGATGCCCTGCGCAAGGAAGCCGGACGGGGCTGATCCCCGTCGCCAGCGGTGTTGGCCGTCGGCGGGACCGTAAAGCGGGCGTTTTATGCAAAGCACTTAAACGGTCGGCAACGATTTCCGGCGCAGGATGATCTGTGCCGGATTCGTCGAGGATCGCCCCGCTTCCATGACGAATGTCGAGACAGCCGAAACGACCATGCGGAACCGGCCCGGGCGTCGGGTCTGTCTCTCGCACATCGCGGCCCGGTTCGGCCGGGATACGCGCGGGACGACCGCGATCGAATACACGTTGATCACCGGCCTGGTCTTCCTGGCGATCGTCACGGCCCTGCATCTCTATGCCGACCGGGTCGGCGCCATGTACCAATATATCGGCAACGCCATCGCCCGGAGCGGCTGAGGGATCGCGCTGGCCTCAGCGCCGCGTCGGACCGGGCTTGCCCGTGGGCTTCGCCTTCGACGGGTCCATCGCCGTCATCCCGTCGCGCCACAGGCTGTCGAACAGGCTCTGCATCGTCCTGGCGTTCTCCTGCTGAGCCTCCAGTCCGGACTGGAACATCTGCTGCAGCAGGTCGAACGGGTTCAGCGCCGAGCCCTGCGCCGCTTCCGTGGGATCGGGCCTCGAGGCCGAGGCCGGCTTCGCACCGAAGGCCGTCCTCCCAGTCGCGGATGGGCTGGGCTCCGGGAAGAAGCGTGCCGGCGGCAGGCTGCTCTGGGAAGACTTGGTGCGCGCGGACGTGACGTCCTTCGGCGCCTGCAGCATCGAGCCGCCCGCCGCCATGAACGTGTTCATCATCTCCGTCCAGTAGGGATGGGTCGGGATGCCGAAGGGTGAGGGCGGCGGGGCCGCCGGGGCCGTAGTCGCCGGAGCCGGGTTCATCATGACGTGGACGATCCCCGCCACCACCATCCCGGCCATGACCGGCAGCATCTGCCGCAGGGCGGGTGTCGCGACGCCGCTCGCCGCCGCGGCCTGTTGCAGCACGGCCTGCCCGAGATGCTGCGAGCCGAAGAGCTGGCGCATCATGGCATCCATCTGCGGCTTGGCCTGCGCGGAGGGGGCCGCGGTCGGATCCATGAAGCCGAACATCTGGGTGAAGCCGGTGGGATCGGCGGCGGCGTTGCGCTGGAGGCCGAGGGTCAGGGCCGGCATCAGGGCTTCCATGGCCCGGCGGGTCTGGTCCGGCGACAGGCCGAATTGCTGGCCGAAACCGTTGGCCCCCATGCCACCCTGCGCCTGCATGAGATCGAACAGGTTGAACATGGCGGCGGCCTCATGATCCCATCGCGGCCAGGCCGAAAAGCCCCGGCCTGCTGTCGAGGGGCGAACTCTGTCGCATCCCAGCCGGACTTACCAGCCCGCGACCATGCCCGTCCCGGCACTAAACCAGTGCGTTCGGCCTCTCCGGCGCCGGAATATCGCCCCCGGAGGCGTCCGCATCGGCCTCCGATGCCATTTTCGGCGCGACACCGGCCCGTTTCTCCAACTGCGCCACCGTCCGGAAGGCGAGGGCGATCCCGATCGCACCGAAGGCGACCGAGCCGAAGCCGACTCCGGCGATGATGCCCTCCGGGCCGTAGAGATGGGCTCCGAGGAGGGCCGGGGGCACGGTCCCGATCGTGGCCCGGCCCCAGTTGAGGAAGGTCGACAGGAAGGGAAAGCCGAGGTTGTTGAACGAGGCGTTGGCGAGGAACAGCAGCCCGGTGAAGAACCACACGCCCCCGCTCACGAGGCAGAAGAAGACGAAGAGGTCGGCGGCGGTGCCGGTCAGTTCGAACAGGCTGGTCAACGGTCCGCGAAGGACGATCAGGGCGATCCAGACCACCGCCACATAGGTCGCCGTCACCAGCGCCCCGTCCCGCAGCACCCCGCGCATGCGGTCGAACCGCCTCGCCCCCCAGTTCTGGCCGAGAATGGGACCGATGGAGCCGGACATGGCGAAGAGCCCGCCGAAGGCCACCGGGGACAGCCGGTCGATCACCACGTTTCCGGCCACCGCCACGGCGCCGAACTTGGCGAGCGCATGGGCGATGAAGGCGCTCGCCACCGAGGGGGCGAGGTTGGTGAGCACGGCGGGCAGGGCGATCCTGAATACGATGGGCGCGTCCGCGATCACGTCCGCCCATGTGGGGACGGCCAGCATCCGGTGCTGGCGCACGCCCCACAGGCCGATGAGGGCGAAGGTCGCGCGCGCGACGCAGGTGGTGATCGCCGCCCCGTCGATCCCCAAACCCGCTGTGAAGATGAGGAGGGGATCGAGACCGGCGGTGACGATGGCGCCGCCGAGCGTCACATACATAGCTTGCCGCGCTGCGCCGACGGCGCGCAGCAGGCCGGAGAACATCATGCCCGGCCCCATGAGCAGGTTCGAGGGCAGGGCGATCCAGAGGAAGCGCTCGGCCACGGGAAGCGTCGCGGCGTCGGCGCCGATCCAGGACAGGATGAACGGCAGCAACGGCAGCATCGCGAGGACGAGGATGCCCGACACGACGATGCCGTGGATCGACGCGGAGGTGGCCAGACGCCGCGCGCCCGCCTCGTCGCCCGCGCCGATCGCCCGCGAGACCAGGGCGCCGGCGGCGATCATCAGGCCGATATTGATGGCGATGGCGAAGAACTGGACGATGGTGGCAAAGCCCACCGCCGCCGTGAGCGTCGGGTCGCCGAGCTTCGAGACGTAGATCAGCGAGAGCAGGTCGACCACGAAGATCGCCATCAGGCCGATGGAGCCCGTGCCGGTCATCACCACCACGTGCCGCAGGATCGATCCCGTGACGAACCGTCCGGCCTCCTGTCGCACGACGGGATTTCCCGCCGCCTTGCGGGTGTCAGGCATCCGACGGGGTGTCCTGGGGTTGCAGCGTGCGGGTGGCCGCCTCGCGCCGCTCCATGCCGATGATGTCCCGCGTCTCGGTGCTCAGGGCTCGCGAGGGACGCTTGGGCACGGTGAGCGGCTCCGGCTTGATCTCGGGACTGCCGCCCACGTAGCGCGATTCCTCCGGCAATGCCCCCGCCTGCTGAAGGACGAGGCGGGCGACGTCGCGTTTGCGCACGTCCTGGGCCGTGGCGGCGGCGGCCTCCGCCGGGATGCCGAGCCCTTCCAGGGTGGCGCGGCCGAAGGCGATGGCCGATTCCACCGTCTCGCGCAGCTGGTAATCCACGTCCCGGTTCATCAGTTCCACCGAATGCATGCGGTCGTAGGCGCGGACATAGGTGCGCACCGCCGTGAATTCCTCGTGGACGATGTCGACGATCTTCAGGGCGGCCTGCGGGTCGTCGACGCAGATGCAGAGGAGCTCCGCGCGGCCCACCCCGGCGGCGCGCAGCACGTCGAGGCGGGTGCCGTCGCCGTAATAGATGCGGAAGCCGAAGCGCGAGGCGCTGCGGATCTGCTCCACGTCCTTGTCGATCACCGTGACGCTGATCCCCTCGGCGAGGAGAACCTGGGTCAGGATCTGCCCGAAGCGGCCGAAGCCGACCACGAGGACGCGGGCCTCGGTGCTCTCGATCTGGTCGGGCACCTGCACGGCCGCCTCCGGCCGGCGGCGGGACAGGTAGCCGTCGAGGGCCTTGGCGGCGACGGGGCCGACCAGCATGGTGAGGGCGGCCAGCGCCACCGCGAAGCGGGTGGAGGGCTGGTCGATCAGGCCGAGTTCGGCCCCCGCCGGCAGCAGCACGAAGGCGAATTCGCCGGCCGGCGCGAGGATCGCCGCTCCGCGGACCGCATCGAGCCAGGGCGAGCCGAACAGGCGGAACAGGCCGGCCACCAGCCCGACCTTGATGAGGATGGCCGCCGCCGTCGCCCCGAACAGGGCGGGCCATGCGCTTTTCAACAGGCCGCCGTCGATGGACATGCCCACGCTCATGAAAAACAGGCCGAGGAGCATGCCGCGGAACGGCTCGATATCGGCCTCGAGCTGGTGGCGGAAGTTCGATTCGGCCAGCAGGACGCCGGCGAGGAAGGCGCCCATGGGCATCGACAGGCCGACATGCTCCATGAGCATCGCGGTGCCGAGCACCACGAGGAGGGCCGCCGCCGTCATCACCTCGCGCGCGCCGCTGGCCGCGAGCAGGCTGAAGAACGGATTGAGGCCGTAGCGGCCCACCAGCACCACGGCGAGGAGGGCCGCGCCTACGGTTCCCGTGGATGTCAGCGCATGCCCGAGCCACGCATCGTCGCCGGAACCGCCGGTGGAGGCGAGGAGCGGCATCAGGGCGAGGATCGCCACCACGGAAATGTCTTGGAATAGGAGCACCGCGAAGGCGCGGCCGCCATAGGGCGTGCCGAGGTCCCCGCGCTCCTCGAGAAGCTGCAGCGCCACCGCCGTGGCCGACAGAGCCAGCGCGACGCCGATGACGAGGCTCGCGGCCGGGGAGAGCCCGAACAGGGCGCCCGCGCCGGCCAGCACAATGGTGCACAGCAGCAGCTGTGCCGCACCGAGCCCGAAAATGTCGCGCCGCATCGAGATCAGCCGGGAAATCTCGAGTTCGAGGCCGACGATGAAGAGAAGGAGGACGACGCCGAGCTCCGCGACGCTCGCGGCGGTCTCCGGCTCGGCGATGAGCGAGAAGCCGAAGGGGCCGATGACGACGCCCGCGACGAGGTATCCAAGCACCGCGCTCTGCCCGATGAGGCGGAAGATCGGCACGCCGATGACCGCCGCCGACAGGAAGGTCAGCACCGGCGGCAGGAAGCTCACATGGGTGGAGGCGCTCGCCATGTCGATCCGGTCTGTGAGGAGTGGTGTCGCCCGCGGCCGGTGCCGCAGGCGCATCGCCTTGTCGTCCTCTTAGACCAGGGGCACCGCCCCCGCCACGTCTGCATGGGGCGGTGGGGCGGTGTCGGATCCATCACCGGTGCGGAGCGGCACGCGGTTCAGGCGAAGCGGCGCGTCACCTGACGGACGGCGCGATGGGCGAGCAGCACCTTCGTGGCGTCCGAGGGCGAGGGGGCGTCGTAGGCGTCGAGGACGTCCCAGCGGGTCAGGCCGATATCGTTCAGTTCCCGCTCGGAGAGCGAGCCGAGCTCCACGAGGCCGCGCTCGTCGACGTCGTTGCGCGAAACCAGGGACATGGCCTTGGTGAGGAGGCGGCCGACGACGCGGGTGGCCCGTCCGACCTGTTCGGCTGCTGCGTCGCCCGGGGTCCAGTTGAGGGTGCTGTTCATGATCCTAGTATCCAAGTGCTCGACGCGTGTTCACGACGAGGAAGGTGATGGGGGTGATGTGCGCCCCCTCCGCCGTGATTGACGTGCGTTCGAACACTTAGCCTCAATAGACTTGCGGTGCCTGCAGGTCTGGTAGAACCGGACCACGGATAAACCTCAATCACCGCCCGAATGACCGGTTTGGCGGCATGGCGAATTCGAAGTCATGCTCAATAATGCATGGTCCGCCATCTTGATCAGATCTTAACGACCCGGTGGGCGGCGTGCCTCCCGTCTCTCGGCCCGGCGGCTCAGCAGGAACTGGGAGGCATCCGTCTCCCCGGCGCCCGCATCCGCCACGTCCTGCCGGATCAGGCCGATATCCTTTAGCTCGCGATCCGACATCGCCGAGAGCTTGCGCAGGACGCGTCGATTGATGGCCTGGCGAGACAAGCCGGCGGCGGCGTTGGCCAGGAGCCGGCGCGCGAACCGTACGAGGCGCCCGGCGAAATCGCCGGCATGGGCGGCGGAGTGCTGCTTCAGGAGCGTGGTCATCGGTCGTCCTCGTCTCGTCCGTCGTGATCGTTCGGTCGTGATGCGCCCGGAGACCCTGGCGGAGACAGGGACAGTCCAGTACGCTTTGCCTGAATTGTCCGGACGGTGGAGCAGTACAGATGGCGGGATCGGCGCGGACCACGCTCACCCTTGTGGACACGGTCTCGTCCGCGATCACGGAGCGGATCGCCGGGCGCCAGCTCATGCCCGGCGCGCGGCTGCCCTCCGTGCGGGCCTTTGCCGAATCCATGGGCGTGTCAAAATCCACCGTGGTGGAGGCCTACGAGCGCCTCGGCGCGGAAGGCGCCATCGTCGCGCGGAGGGGCTCGGGCTTCTACGTGGCGGGCAAGACCCGCCCGCTCTGCCTCAAGGAGATCGGGCCGCAGCTCGACCGGGCCGTGGACCCGCTCTGGATCACCCGGCAATCGATGCAAGCCGGGCCGGACCTGCTGAAGCCCGGTTCCGGCTGGCTGCCCTCGTCATGGATGCCCGAGGAGGCGATCCGGCGCGCCCTGCGCCACATCGCCCGCGACCCGGACTCGAACCTGATCTGCTACGACAAGCCCCTCGGCTTTCCGCCGCTGCGCAGCCAGATCGCCCGGCGGCTCGCCGACAAGGGGGTCGAGGCGCAGGCCGACCAGATCGTCCTGACGGATTCGGCGACGCAGGCCGTCGACCTGCTGTGCCGCTTTCTCCTGGACCCCGGCGACGCCGTGCTGGTCGATGACCCGTGCTACTTCAACTACCACGCGCTGCTGCGGGGAAACCGGGCGAAGGTGGTGGGCGTGCCCTTCACACCCTCCGGGCCGGACGTGGCGCAACTCGAGACGCTGATCGTCGAGCACCGGCCCCGCTTCTACCTCACCAATTCCGCACTCCATAACCCCACCGGCGCCACCCTGGCCCCGGCCGTGGCCCACCGCGTCCTCAAGCTCGCCGAGGCGCACGACATGCTGATCGTCGAGGACGACATCTTCGGCGATCTCGAAGCCGATCCGGCCCCGCGCCTGGCGGGGTTCGACGGGCTCGACCGGGTGATCGCGGTGGGGAGCTTCTCCAAGACCCTCTCGGCCTCGATCCGCTGCGGCTACATCGCCCTGCGCCCCGACTGGGTGGAGGGGCTGATCGACCTGAAGCTCGCTCTGAGCCTGGGCAACGGACATCTCTCGGCGACGCTGATGCACCGCCTCATCACGGACGGGGCCTATCGCCGCCACCTCGCCGAGATCCGCGAAAAGCTCGCCCGCGCCATGGGCGAGACGGCGCGCCGTCTCGAGCGTTGCGGCCTGACGCTATGGACCGAGCCGCGCGGGGGGGTGTTCCTGTGGGCGCGCCTGCCGGACGGGCTCGATTCCGCCGACATCGCGCGCCACGCCCTCGCCAGGGACGTGGTGCTGGCCCCCGGCGCCGCCTTCAGCGCCGGGACGGGCGGCCGCGAGTTCCTGCGCTTCAACGTGGCCCATTGCGCCGATCCGCGGACGTTTTCTGTGTTGGAAGACGCCATGGCGGCCGCCTGAATTCAGCCTCGCCCGACCTGCCCGGAACCCACCGCCCGGACCGAGGCTTTGAAGAGATACGGCAAAGCTCGAAGAAGATGTCGGGAGGACCCATGTCGAAGTCGGAGTTGAAGCAGCCGCGTCCGCCCGAACTGTTCTCGCCCTGGCGCAGCGAGGCGCGCGCCCGGCTCCAGCGGGAGGCCCGCAACTTCGCCCGCGACGTGGTGCTGCCGCTGGCCGACGAACTCGACCGGCAGAAGGCCGAGATGCCGCGCTCCCTCATCGACGCCATGGCGAAGAAGGGCTGGTTCGGCATCACCATCCCGGCCGAGCAGGGCGGGCTCGGTCTCGGCGTGTTCGAATATTGCCTCGTCTCGGAAGAGTTGGCCCGCGCCTGGCTCTCCGTCGGCAGCATCCTGGCGCGGGGCCAGGGCCTCGGCACCCAGACCCTCGACGACGAGCGCCGGCGCGCGCTGCTGCGGAAATCCGCCCGCGGCGAGTGGATCGGCGGCATCGCCCTGTCCGAGCCCACCGCCGGCTCCGACCTCGCCGGCGTCCAGACCCGCGCCGTGCGCGACGGGGACGAATGGGTGCTCACCGGGACCAAGCGCTGGGCCGGATTCGCCCTCGCCGCCGACTTCATCGAGGTCCTGGCCCGTACCCGCGAGCCGGAGCCGGGGGAGCCGCGCTCGGCCGGGCTGGAACCCTTCCTCGTGGTCAAGAAGCCCGGCACGTTCCCAGAGGGCATGACGGGCCATGTCATCGACAAGATCGGCTATCACGGCTTCCTCACCTTCGAGCTCGAACTCGACGGCGTGCGCGTGCCCGAGGGCGACCGCCTCACCGGCCTCTATGGCGATGGCGGCGCGGATGCGGATTCCGGCGGCTTCGCCTCGGTGCAGCGCGGCCTCAACATCGCCCGCGTCCACACCGCCGCCCGCGCCGTCGGCGTCGCCCGCGCGGCGGTGGAGGATTGCCAGCTCTACCTGCAGGAGCGCGAGCAGTTCGGCCACCCGATCGGCGAGTTCCAGGCCCTGCGCTTCGCACTGGCCGACATGTCGGCGGAGGTCGATCAGGCCCGTGCCTACTGGCAGCAGGTGGCGCACCTCCTCGACGAGGGCGAGGCGGCCGAGAGCGAATCCGCCAAGGTGAAGCTGCTGGCCACCGAGATGGCGGTGCGGGTCACCAACCAGGCGATGCAGCTCCACGGCGGTAACGGCTACACCACCGAGCGGCGGGTGGAACGCTACTGGCGCGACGCGCGGCTCACCACGATCTTCGAGGGAACCAGCGAGATCCAGCGGCGAATCATCAGCGACCGGATGCTGGGGCGGGTGTGAGGGGGAGAGCGGCAGAGTTACTTGCGGCTCGGCCTCCATCGCGTTGAAGACGTCCGGCCCCGATACCGCGATCTTCTAAGCCTGGATATCGTCCGGCGATTTCATTTGCGGCCAGAAATTTTTACGCGAGGCGATTTTTATCAAGTGTCATCATCAGACGCGTCAGTGTCTCCTGGAGATAATCGCTCCGATGCAATCGTTGAACTGCCAGGTTGCCTCGTGTGTGGCAGTGCGGCGCGAAACAACGAGTCAACCACACTGATCGTTGCAAAATTCGACACCGACAGATACTGTTTTTTTTAGCACTATCATCCAAGGCTCATCGCGCTTCGTTCCGGCTCATCCCAACCGCGAAGGCGATCGCGTACCGATGTGGGGGTCGGTCCGCGGCGCCAGGCGGTTATTCGAGACGGAACTGCCTCTAGGATATCTTTCAGCATGGCTCTCGCGTCGTCGGGCACCCTCGATCCGCGCCTCGCACCAGCCTCGGACGTCGTCTTCATCGATGCGCGGGTGTCCGACCTCGACACGCTGTGGGCCGGCCTTGTGCCGGGCGCGGTCCCGTACCTGCTCGATCCCGCCCGCGATGGCCTCGCACAGATGGCCGAAACCCTGGCTGCAACGGGAGCCGCGGGCCTGCGCACGATCTCGGTGGTCGCCCACGGCGCGCCGGGTCGCCTCGCCATCGGGCCGGAGGGCCTCGGCGCGGACGACCTGCCGAGCCGAGGCGAATCCCTCGCCGCCCTCGCCGCCGCGCTGGCGCCGGACGGTCGCTTGCAACTCTACGCCTGCGATCTCGCTCGCGGCGCCTTGGGTCGCCGCTTCCTGGCCGTCCTCGCGGCGGAATTGCCGGGGACCGGGGTGTCGGCGGCGTCCCATCCAATCGGCGCGGTGCAGCATGGCGGCTCCTGGTCCCTCGACACGCAAGTGGGACCGGCCGCCGAGCCGCCTCCGTTCACGGCGGCTGCGCGCATGGCCTATGCGGGCATCCTCACCGCCGCCTTCGGCACGCCCGGCGACGGCATCGTCACCACGCGGGTCGGTCAGTCCTCCGACAGCGGCTACAGCGTCACGGTGCAAGCTGACGGCCGGATCCTCGTGGCCGGCTACAGCTACAACGACGCGGATCAAGACTTCGCGCTGGTGCGCTACAACGGCGACGGCTCCCTCGATACCGGCTTCGGCGGCGGCGACGGCATCGTCACCACGCGGGTCGGCCCGTCCTCTGATGTCGGCTACAGCGTCACGGTGCAGGCGGACGGCCGGATCCTCGTCGCCGGATACAGCCACAACGGCTCGAATTACGACTTCGCGCTGGTGCGCTACAACGCCGACGGTACCCTCGACACCGGCTTCGGCGGCGGCGACGGCATCGTCACCACGCCGGTCGGCCCGTCCTCCGACTTCGGCTACAGCGTCACGGTGCAGGCGGACGGCCGGATCCTCGTGGCCGGCTACAGCTACAACGGCTCGACTGGCGACTTCGCCCTGCTGCGCTACAACGCCGACGGCTGCATCGACACCGGCTTCGGCGGCGGCGACGGCATCGTCACCACGCCGGTCGGCCCGTTCTCTTATTACGGTCGCAGCGGCACGGTGCAGGCGGACGGCCGGAGCCCCGGTGACCGTCGTAGTGCCAACGAGTCTAAGTCACGCTGCTCCTCGGTGGCGCACTACGCTCACTGGTCA
>NZ_JAKSYE010000027.1 GCF_022829685.1 Methylobacterium sp. E-045 | reverse complement strand
TCAAGGGCACCCGCACCGAGATCGCTCTCTCCGTCCTCGCCTACAACCTGCTCCGCACCATCAACCTCAAGGCCAAGGCCGCCTGATACCAAAAGAGGCCCCGGTCAAACCGGAGCCTCCAATCAGTTCCCACACAGCCTGGAGACGCTGGGCCTTTTCTTTTTCCAAAGAAATCGGCGCCCTCACTCGGTCTTCGCCCGCTCCCGCAGCAGGTACTTCTGCACCTTGCCCGTGGAGGTCTTGGGCAGCTCGCCAAAGACCACGTGACGGGGGAGTTTGTAGCCGGCCAGACGCTCGCGGCACCAGGCGATGAGGGCGTCGGCTTCCACGCTGGCGCCCGCCTTCAGCTCCACGAAGGCCATCGGGGTCTCGCCCCATTTCTCGTCCGGCCGGGCCACCACGGCGGCGGCTGAGACGGCGGGATGGCGGAACAGGGCGTCCTCGACTTCGATGGACGAAATATTCTCGCCGCCCGAGATGATGATGTCCTTGGAGCGGTCTTTCAGCTGGATATAGCCATCAGGGTGCTTCACCCCGAGATCGCCGGAGCGGAACCAGCCGCCCGCGAAGGCGGCCCGCGTGGCCTTCGGGTTCTTGAGGTAGCCGCGCATCACCACGTTGCCGCGGAACATCGCCTCACCCATGGTCTCGCCGTCGGCAGGCACCGATTCGCAGGTCTCGGGATCGCGAATGTCGAAGCCCTCCAGCACGGGGTAGCGCACGCCCTGACGCGCCATTTTTTCCGCACGCGCGTCCGCATCCAGCGCGTCCCAGTCCCGGTGCCAGGCATTCACGACGGCCGGTCCGTAGGTCTCGGTGAGGCCGTAGAGATGCGTGACATCGAAGCCGGCGCTGCCCATGGCCGCGAGCACCGCCTGAGGCGGGGGCGCGGCGGCCGTGAGGAAGGCGACCCGGTGGGGGAGGGGGCGGCGCTCGGCGTCTGAGGCGCCGAGCAGAAGTTGCATCACGATCGGCGCGCCGCAGAGATGGGTGACGCCGTGCTCGGCGATGGCCGCATAGAGCGCCCCGGCCCGCACCTGCCGCAGGCAGACATGGGTGCCGGCGACGACCGACAGGGTCCAGGGGAAGCACCAGCCGTTGCAATGAAACATCGGCAGTGTCCAGAGATAGACCGGGTGCTGCCCGAGTTGGCCGGTGATGACGTTGCCGAGGGACAGGAGCGCCGCGCCGCGGTGATGATAGACCACCCCCTTCGGGTCGCCGGTGGTGCCCGAGGTGTAGTTGAGCGAGATCGCGTCCCATTCGTCCGCCGGCATCGCCCAGTCGGACGCCGGATCGCCCTCGGCCAGCAGGGCCTCGTAACCGAGGCCACCGATCGCCGTGCCCGCGCCGGTAAAGACCGGATCGTCCACATCGATGACGAGGGGCTTGTGCCGCGCCTGATCCAGGGCGGGGCCGACCACCCTGGAAAACTCCCGGTCGGTGATGAGCACCTTCGCCTCGCCATGGTCGAGGCAGAAGGCGAGGCCGGCTGCGTCGAGACGGGTGTTCAGGGTGTTGAGCACCGCGCCGGTCATCGGCACTCCGTAATGACACTCGATCATTTCGGGGGTGTTGGCGAGCATCACCGCCACCGTGTCGCCCCGACCGATGCCGCGCGTTGTGAGAGCCGCCGCCAGACGCCGGCTGCGCTCGTAGAGCTCTCCATAGGTTCGGCGCAGCTCACCGTGGATCACCGCCACATGGTCCGGAAACACCCGGGCCGCCCGGTCGAGGTAACTCAGCGGTGTCAGCGGCTGGTGATTGGCCGGGTTCCGGTCGAGGTCCCGGTCGTAGATCGTCGTTGCGTCTCTGAGGACCGAATCGGGGGCATTCATGGCATCTGTCTCCCTTTGGAATACAGTACCCGCCTCTCCGGTGTGCTCAATGGGCTGCGCTATTCATGGACGAAGGGCGTGTTTCGATTAACGACCACGCCCTTCATCGTCGCGACCCCTCAGCCGCCGCCGGGATCGGTCTCGTCATCGGGCGTCTTGTCGCCTTGCGGCCCTTGTCCCGGCTTGCCGTCGGTTTTTTCGCTGGGATCCATCACGGCATCGGGCGCCGAGTTGGCCGGTTTTCCCTGCGGTGGTTTCTCGTTCTTGTCCGTATCGTCCGCCATGGGCGTTCCTCTCCTCGGTCGAAGCGTCACGTTGGCCCCTGCCGGGGTGTCTCACCGCTTGCGGTCGGATTGACCATCCGATGAACCGCCCACGGGCGTCGGGTTGCGCCCGGCCTTGTCAGCGTCCGCGTCCCAGCTCGCCTTCCGGTCGGCGTCGCTGAGGCCGCCCGGATCGATGCCGGTGATGTCCGCCTGCTCGGCGGTCTGGTGACCACCTCCCACGGCAGGCTGACCTTGGCTCCCGACATCATCGGGTTTGCGGGTGGCGGCATCGGTGGGCTGCTTGTCGAAATCCGACATCTAACCCTCCTCGTCCGTGCCGACCGCCGCCGTTGCGCGGTCGAGGGCGTCCTTGGTGGCCCCGCGTGGGGCGGGGACCTTCTGTGAGGCATCGCTGATGGCACGGATGTTCTCCTCCGGCACCTCGGCCTCGGTCTCGTCCGTCGCGTCCGAACCGGGGGTGCCGGAGGCGATCCGTGCGGTCTCCGCCTCGCCGGACGGGTCGCTCTTCAGATCGTGCTGCGTCCGGGCCGGCAGGCCGATATCGCGGGCGTCGTCCTGGCCGAGATCCTGTCCGTTGCGATCGGCATAGGCGTCGAAGTCTTTGAGCGAAGGGCGTGAGGCGGTGGTCATGAAGTCCTCCCAATCTTGAGGACTCAACCCTTCGATGCGGGGGGAGGTTGCTTCGTCCGGAAAGTCCGGCCGAGGGGACGGGACCACGAAAAAGGCTTCCTCGATGCGGGAGCACCGGGACGCCTTAGCAAGGAACGAGGGCGGCGCGGACGCCGCCCCGCGATCGTCAGATCCCCTCGAAGAGCGCCGAGGAAATGTAGCGCTCGGCGAAGGAGCAGGCCACCGTGACGATGCGCTTGCCCTGGAACTCGGGCCGTGACGCCAGCTTCAACGCTGCGGCGACGTTGCCGCCGGTGGAAATGCCGCCGGGGATGCCTTCGAGCTTGGCGAGAAGCCGGGCGGTGTCGAAGGCTTCCTGGTTCGAGACGGTGATCACCTCGTCGATGATCTCGCGGTCGAGGTTGCCCGGGATGAAACCGGCGCCGATGCCCTGGATCTTATGCGGGCCGGGCTGGCCGCCGGAGATGACGGGCGAATCGGTCGGCTCGACGGCAATGACCTTGAGGTTCGGCAGGCGCGGCTTCAGCACGCTGCCGACTCCCGTGATCGTCCCGCCCGTGCCGACACCGGCGACGAAGGCGTCGAGCTGGCCCTGGGTGTCGTTCCAGATCTCCTCGGCCGTGGTCTTGCGGTGGATTTCGGGGTTGGCCGGGTTCGAGAACTGCTGCGGCATGATCGAGCCGGGAATCTCGTTCAGAAGTTCCTCGGCCTTGCTGATCGCGCCCTTCATACCCTGCGGGCCGGGGGTGAGGGCCAGTTCCGCGCCGAGGAAAGCCAGCATCTTGCGGCGTTCGAGGGACATGGTCTCGGGCATGACGAGGATCAAGCGGTAGCCGCGTGCCGCCGCTACGAAGGCCAGAGCGATGCCGGTGTTGCCGGAGGTGGGCTCCACCAGCGTGCCGCCCGGCTTCAACTGGCCGGAGGCCTCGAGGGCGTCGATCATGTTGACGCCGATACGATCCTTCACGCTCGCGATCGGGTTGAAGAACTCGAGCTTGAGCAGGATCTCGGCATCGACGCCGCGTTCCTTGGTGATGCGGTTCAGCCGGACCAGGGGCGTGTTGCCGATCGTTTCCGTGATCGAGCCGTAGATATGGCCGTGGCCGGGTTTGCGGGTCTGCGAGGGGCTGGTGTCGGCCATGACGAGATCTCCTGATCGGCTCTTACGCATCGCGAAGGCCTCGACGGGCCCTGCGCTCGGTGTGCGCCGGGATATCGCGTCGATCTATGTGAGGCAATCGGCAATGGCCGCGGGCCAAAGACAAATCTTCTCTGTCTTCAACGCTCCGACTCGTCAGTAGAAGTATTGATTTGCTTGGTCGTCCGTCGAGAGAAACTTGTTCTCCTCGTGTCTTGCGCGGCCCGTCGTCCCGGATCTTCCGCGCGGTCTCGCCCTGGTCGATGCCGGGATCCGGCGGTGTTCACGAGAACAGGACCATTGCCGAAAGCACAAGGAGCGTCGCGCAGAGCGGTGTCGACAGCGCGATCCGGAAGGCCCCCGGATGCAGGCTCGGCGGGCAGGTATAGACCGCCTCTTCGCGAGCGCCGCTGCGGACGACGCTCCCCGTCGCCCATTCCAGTCGCTTCACCATCTCGCTTTCCCCGCTCCAACCGCGATCGGCAGAAGGCGACGGGGGCATTGAACGCGGGGTAAAGCCGGGCAGCAGACCTCGGATCGTCGTCAACGCGGTCTTAAAGCGAAGCCGACCTTCGTAAGGGAACCGGCGTCGGGGTGCCCGACGGATCGGCACCGAGGGGGCGGGCGTCGGACCCCTCCGTCTGTGCCGTGACAACTGTCCGAATGTCGTGTGGACGCGCGCCCTTCCGGCCCCGGTTCCGTCGCCGTATCGACCGTCTCTCGCAAGACGTCCATCGCCGCGCGTCTCCGCCCACGGAATGGCGGCCGGTGACGGGCCGTGTCGCGGCGAAATCTAGAGCGCGCGATCGAACTTCAGCTCGCCCTTTTGGCTCTTGATTACCAGCTGCGACCCGACGAGGTCCCACTGGGCGGCGGTGCGCAGGGCGATGAAGAAGTCCTGCTCGCTGGCGCCGGTACCCTTGTCGCAGGGCTTCTTCGTCAGAGCGAGGGGGCCGACGGCGAGGTGCTGCTCGCGCAGGGGGAAAGCCGTGGCGGCGAACGTGTTGCAGCCGCCGTAGCCACGGGCGCGGTACTGCTTGTCGATGATGAAGCTCGGCCGGTCGGTGCCGTTGAAGGGCTTGCCGTTCAGGCTCACGGCGGTCCAGGTCGCATCGAGCGGAAACATCTTCTCCTGGGCCTTGGCCGCCGGAACGTACTGCTTCTTCTCGGGCTTCTCGCGGTTGTCCTTGCCGAATCCGGTGACGTTGGCTCCCTGCGCCATTGCGCCCGTCGTCACCATTCCCGCCGTCGCGGCACAAGCCATCGCGGCGAACAGCATCGCTCTCATCGTGAGGCCCTCCTTCGTGATCATCAATCGACCTCGCATCGTCGCGCACCGCGTCCCGGTTGCGAGGCGCGATCGTCCGGGTAGCTCGTACCGCGCGAAGCTCCGCGTCGGACGAGGCTTGCGTGGACAGCGTACCGACGCCCTTCGGATAAAATTCCAGCACAAATATGGTCAAGACTGTCCGGCGTGAGTTTTCCTTGTCATCCCCTTCCAAACGCCGCTTCATGCCCACTCTACGTGAACAATCCCGCGGCCAACCTCGTTAAAGCAGCTTAGAAACCGGCGCGTGTCGAGCGCCATTGCATGACGGAGAGCTTCCTGTGTCGGGACTGGACGAAAGCGGACGCGGCGGGGCGGGGCCGAACACGATGAGCCCGGCGCAATCGCGTGCCGCCCGCGGCATGCTGGGCTGGTCGGAGGCAGATCTCGCGGCCAAGGTCGGTCTGGCCGAGCAGGACGTGAAGGCTTTCGAGAATGGCACCGGCGATCCGGCCTCGGGCCGGATCGAAGCGCTGAGAAGCGTCCTCATGAACGCCGGCATCATCTTTCACGAAGGCAGCGAGAGCGGTGTGGGCCTGCGCGCGACGGGCGGAGACGAAGGCACGCGGCTCGGCTCGTTGACCACGGAAAACGATCACTGACGTTATAGCGAGAGGCGACTAGGGTCCGTTGCGTCCCATGGCAAGAGCCTTGAGATCGAAGGCCGGATCCGCGGCCTCGTCCTGGGTCGGCGACAGGCCGCGCGCGATGATCCGGCGGGCGGCCATATGCTCGGCCGCCGAATCCACCGTCTCGATCCCGGTGAGCTGCGGACCGCGATAGCGGAACACCGCAAAACCCCCGGCCGTGGCGCGTCGCACCGAGACGTCGCTCGCGAGCGGCAATCCCACCATCTGCAACTTGTGCCCGCCCTGATCGCTCCAGAACCAGGGAACGGCATCGTAAGGGGCAGGGCGTCCGGTCATGCGGGCGGCGAGGCAGCGGCCCTGGTCGATGGCGTTCTGAACGGATTCCACCCGTGCCGTGCCATGGGCTGCGAAGCGCGTGGGAAACCGGGCGCAATCGCCGATGGCCGAGATCGCCGGATCGCCGGTGAGAAGAACGGAGTCGACGACGATGCCGTCCTCCACGTGAAGGCCGGCCTCCACCGCAAGGTCCTGGTTCGGAAGGACACCGATCCCGATTAGGACGAGGTCCGCCGGGCACGTCGTTCCGTCTGACAGGACAATCGACGTGGCCCGACCGGCATACCCCTCGATGGCTTGCACGCCGCCGCCGAACAGGAAGCGGATGCCGGCGCTCTCATGCACCTCTCGGAAGAAGATGGCGATGGGTTCGGACACCGCCCTCGCCATCGGGCGGTCGGCAGCCTCGATGACGGTCACGGACAGGCCACGCGCGGCGCAGATGCTCGCGAATTCGAGCCCGATGAACCCCGCGCCGACAATGGCGATGCTGCGCGCTTCGGCGATGGCCGCCTTGATCCGATCGGCATCCCCGATCGAGCGTAGCTGGTACACGCCCGCCAGCTCCGCTCCGGGCACTGGCAGAGGCCGGTTGCGCGATCCCGTGGCGAGGACGAGGTGATCGTAGCCGAGGTCGCGTCCATCGCTGAGGCGGACTTTGCGGGCTTCCCGGTCGATCGCGACGGCCTCGACCGAGGTCTCGCAGGTGATGCGGTGGTCCGCATAGAAA
Source organism: Methylobacterium sp. E-045 (assembly GCF_022829685.1). Classification (GTDB taxonomy): domain Bacteria; phylum Pseudomonadota; class Alphaproteobacteria; order Rhizobiales; family Beijerinckiaceae; genus Methylobacterium. The sequence goes on along the minus strand of NZ_JAKSYE010000027.1, from coordinate 96,482 downwards.
CCCGGCGCCCGCAGGAACAGGCCGGCGGCATCGACCTTGCCGGCGAGATAGGCCTTCGAGAGCGGCGGACGCTGATAGGGAAAACTTGCCTCGTCGCCGATCATCGTCACCGAACCGGCATAGCCGGCCTCGCGCAGGGAAGCCGCAGCCTGCAAACCGGCCTGACCGGCGCCGACGACGACGATCCCGTTCTCGCTCACGCCTCGAACTCCGCGGTGACCGAACTGACAGCCGGTGACAGGGCCAGACGCGGCAGCTTCCGCCCGCCTTCCTTCACCGTGTAATCCCAGAATGCCGCCGCCGCCGGCCCGAGCACCTTGTCGGCGCGGCGGACCACGTACCAGTCGCGACGGATCGGCAATCCCTGCACGTCGAGCAGGATGATGCGCCCGCTCTCCACCTCGGCCGCCACCGTGTGGCCGGAGATGAGGGCGATCCCGAGCCCGGCCATCACCGCCTGCTTGATGGTTTCGTTCGAACCCGAATCGATCCCGAGCTTCGCGCGCTGGATCATGATGCCCGACATGAACTCCTCGAAAACCGTGCGGGTGCCGGACCCTTCCTCGCGCACCAGGAAGGATTCCTCGGACAGATCCGCCCGCGTGAGGTTGGTCCGCGCGCTGAGGCGATGGTCCGGCGCCGCGATGATCACCAGCGGGTGCGCGCCGAACATCTCGGCTTCGATGGCGAAGTCGCGCGGCGGACGACCCATGATGGCAAAGTCGATCTCGTAGTTGCGCAGGGCCTCGACCATGGCGCCACGATTGCCGACGACGAGGTTGATCTCCACCGCGGGATACCGGTCGACGAAGCCGGCGATGATCTGGGGCGTGAAATACTTGGCGGTGGACACCACCCCCATGGCGACCCGGCCGCCACTGCCGCCCTTGAGGGTCTGGAGCCGGTCGGCGCAGGTCTCCAGCACCGTGTTGATGCTGTCGATCGCCCACAGCATCTCGCGCCCGGCATCGGTGGGCTTCAGGCCCGTGGGGGTCCGGTCGAACAGCAGCAGTCCCGCCTCCTCCTCCAACTGGCGGATGCGCGCGTAGAGCGCCGCCGAGGTGACGTTGAGTTCCTGGGCCGCGCGGGTCATCGTTCCGAGGCGGGCGACCGCTGCGACGGCCTGGAGTTGCTTGAGCGAAAGGTTGCGCATCCGGCGTTTTTAGTTTTTTTGGAACCGCCCGCAAGTTTTTTCAGAATTCCTTCTTTGCACGGGGAATGCCCGTCTGGTGCTCTGGTTGAACCCGGCGCTATCGTGCAAAGGGCGGGGCTCCAGCCTTTCGAAGGTCTGGAACCGGGACGGATGATGAGCGGCCGGATGGTCTCCGGCGGGTCTGTGGAAGAGGACGTGAGCCGATGTCGTTGGGGTCTCTGGAAATCGGGTCGCGGCTCGACGCGTACCTCGCCCAGGCGGTCGCCGCCGATCAGGGCCTCGCCGACGTCGCCGCAGTCATCGCGGCCTGTGCTGAGGCGGCCGTGGATGTGAGCGAGGTGATCGGCCGCGGCGCACTGGGCGGCGGCGATCTCGCGGCGCAGGGCGAGCAGAACAGCGACGGCGACGTGCAGAAGGCCCTCGACGTGCTGGCGCATCACCGCTTCACCGAGGCCCTGCGCGGCGCGCCGGTGGCGGAGGTCGCCTCGGAGGAGGCCGAGGGCATCATGCTCCTCAACCCCGGCGCCCCCCTCGCCGTCGCCATCGATCCCCTGGACGGCTCGTCCAACATCGGCGTGAACATGGCGGTGGGCTCGATCTTCGGCATCCGGCCCGTGGGCGCGACGGCCCAGAACCCGCTCGCCTCGTTCACCAGCCCCGGCACCGCCCAGCTCGCCGCCGGTTTCGTCACCTACGGCCCGGCGACCTCCCTGGTGCTGACCCTCGGCTTCGGCACGCAGATCTTCACCCTGGATCGGGCCGAGCGTGTGTTCCGCCTCACCAGCCCGCGGATCGAGGTGGTGGCCGCCGCCAAGGAATACGCCATCAACGCGTCCAACGCCCGCCATTGGGACACTCCGGTGAAGGCCTATATCGAGGATTGTCTGGCCGGTTCCGATGGACCGCTGGACAAGAACTTCAACATGCGCTGGCTCGGCTCCCTCGTGGCCGATGCGCAGCGGGTGCTCCTGCGTGGGGGCGTGTTCCTGTATCCCGGCGACAACCGGAAGGGCTACGCGCAGGGTCGTTTGCGCCTTCTCTACGAGGCCGCGCCGATCGCGATGCTGATGGAGCAGGCCGGTGCCGCGGCCACCGACGGCGCCAACCGCATCCTCGACATCTCCGCCACCGGCATCCACGAGCGCGTGCCGCTGGTGTTCGGATCGACCGAGGACGTGGCCTGCGTCGCCAAGTATTACGGGGGCCGGAATGCCGCGGCCGGTCGCTCGCCCCTATTCGGCCAGCGCGGCCTCATGCGCAGCTGACCCGGCACAGGCTGGAACAGGTCGGGCATCGTTCATGTCGGCGCGTCATCCCATCATTTCGGTCACCGGATCGTCGGGCGCCGGCACGACCTCCGTGCGCAATACGTTCGAACAGATCTTCCGCCGCGAGGACGTGAGCGCGGTCTACATCGAGGGGGACGCGTTCCACGCCCTCGATCGCAACGCCATGCGCAAGGCCATGGCCGAGGAGCCGACCCTCAGCCACTTCGCGCCACGCGCCAATCTGCTCCTGGAACTGGAGGAGGTGTTTCGCAGCTACGGCGAATCCGGCGGCGGGCGCACGCGCCACTACGTCCACGACGTCGCCGACGCGCAGGCCTACGGCGCGGAGCCTGGCACCTTCACGCCGTGGGAGGAGTTCCCGCCGGGCTCCGACCTGCTGTTCTACGAGGGCCTCCACGGCTGCGTCGTCGACGACAATGTCGACATGGCACGCTACGCCGACCTCAAGATCGGCGTGGTGCCGGTGATCAACCTCGAATGGATCCAGAAGCTGCACCGGGACCGCTCGTTCCGCGGCTATTCCACCGAGGCCGTCACCGACGTGATCCTGCGGCGCATGCCGGACTACGTGCAGACGATCTGCCCGCAATTCACCTGGACGGACATCAACTTCCAGCGCGTGCCCACGGTGGACACCTCCAACCCCTTCATCGCCCGCTGGATTCCCACCGCCGACGAATCGATGGTGGTGATCCGCTTCAAGGATCCGAAGGGCATCGACTTCTCCTACCTGATCTCGATGATCCAGGGCTCCTTCATGAGCCGCGCCAATTCCATCGTGATTCCGGGTGGCAAGCTCGACATCGCGATGCAGCTCATCCTGACCCCGATCATCATGCAATTGGTGGAGCGCAAGCGCCGGCTTGCCTGAGACCAGCGAACGTCCGGGCTCTTGCTCTTGCCGGACCGACAAAGTGGACGAGATAGCCCGAATGACGACCCGCACGGCCGGCCCCATCATCTCCCCCTCCATCCTATCGGCGGATTTCGCCGCCCTCGGCGAGGAGGTCCGCGCGGTCTCGGAGGCCGGGGCGGACTGGATCCATCTCGACGTGATGGACGGCCATTTCGTGCCCAACATCACCTTCGGCCCCGACGTGGTGAAGGCGCTCCGGCCGCACAGCGCCAAGGTCTTCGACGTCCACCTGATGATCGCCCCCGCCGACCCCTATCTCGCGGCCTTCGCCGCGGCCGGCGCGGATGCGATCTCCGTCCATGTGGAGGCCGGCCCACACATCCACCGCTCGCTCCAGACCATCCGGGCCCTCGGGAAACGCGCCGGAATCGCGCTGAATCCCGGCACCCCTGCGAGCGCCATCGAGCCCCTGATCGACATGGTCGACCTCGTCCTGATGATGACGGTGAATCCCGGCTTCGGCGGCCAGAACTTCATCCCCTCGACGCTGGAGACCATCGCCCGGATCAAGGCCATGACCGCCGGACGCGACATCGACATCGAGGTGGATGGCGGCATCACGCCGGAGACCGTCGGCCTCGCCGCCGCTGCCGGAGCCAACGCCTTCGTCGCCGGCAGCGCCGTGTTCAAGGGCGGGCCGGCCGGATATGCCGAGCGCATCGCCGCGATCCGGGCGGGCGCCGGCGGCTCCGTCGCATGTTGAAGGCGCTGATCTTCGACGTCGACGGGACGCTGGCCGAGACCGAGGATCTGCACCGGCAGGCCTTCAACCGCGCGTTCTCCGAACTGGGGCTCGACTGGCATTGGTCGCCGGAGCTCTATGCCGATCTCCTCACCGTCATGGGCGGCAAGGAGCGGCTCGCCCATTACGTGGCCACCGAGCACGGCGCGCCGGATGCGGAACGCCGCACCCAGATGAGCGAGATCCACGACCGCAAGACCGGGATCTACGGCGACCTCGTCACGAAGGGAGCCCTCGAACTGCGCCCCGGCATCGCGCGGCTCGTGGGGGAAGCCAAGCGCGCGGGCCTGCTCCTTGCGGTGGCCAGCACCACGAGTCGACCCAACGTGGACGCGCTCCTCGCCGTCAACTTTCCCGAGGGCAGCCCCTTCGACGTGGTGGCCTGCGGCGACGAGGCGGAGCGCAAGAAACCGCATCCGGACGTGTTCGTCCTCGCCCTGACGCGCCTCGGCGTGGCGGCGGGGGAGGCCATCGCCTTCGAGGATTCCGCGGCCGGCATCCGGTCGGCGCTGGATGCGGGCCTGCCGGTGGTGGCGACGCGCAGCCGTTACACCGGCGGCCACAGCCTGGAGGGCGCCTTCTCGGCGGTGTCGGATCTCGGCGAGCCGGGTACGCCCCATACCCACCTCGCGGGCGTTCCATGGGCCGGAGGGGTCGTCACCCTCGCGGGGCTGGCGGCCTGGCACGATCGGGCGGGCTGACCCCCTTGGCCTGCCGGGGGAACAGCGTCGCCCCGGCCAGGAGACCGAGGCCGGCGGTCAGCGCGAGGCGCCACCAGGGCCGCCGGATCCCGTCGTCTCGGGGGAATGTCGACATGTTCGTATCCGCCGGGACCGGAAAAGCCCTGTTCCGCCAACGCGGCGCGTGCGCTCGCGTTGCCTCCGTGGGCGGACCCGGCCTATAACCCGGCCAAATGCCGCGGCGGCGACGCATGCGCGCTCCTCCGTTCCACCTCTGACACGATCCAAGGTCACGCCATGGCCGGCCATTCCCAGTTCAAGAACATCATGCACCGCAAGGGCCGCGTCGATGCGGTCCGCTCCAAGATCTTCGGCAAGCTCGCCCGCGAGATCACGGTGGCGGCCAAGCTCGGCATGCCCGACCCGGCGATGAACGCGCGCCTGCGCGCCGCCATCATCGCCGCCCGGGCGGAGAACGTGCCCAAGGACAATATCGAGCGCGCCATCAAGAAGGCCTCGGGCGCGGACGCCGAAAGCTACGACGAGATCCGCTACGAGGGCTACGGCCCCGGCGGTGCGGCCCTCATCGTCGAGGCCCAGACCGACAACCGCAACCGCACCGCCTCCGACGTGCGTTCGGCCTTCACCAAGTCCGGCGGCAGCCTCGCCGAGACGGGCGCCGTGTCCTTCATGTTCGACCATGTGGGCGTGGTGGAGTTCGATGCATCGGTGGCCGATGCCGACACGATGCTGGAGGCCGCCATCGAGGCGGGCGCCGACGACGTGCGCTCCTCCGAGGACGGCCACGAGATCACCTGCGCCCAGGATTCCTACGGCGAGGTCTCCAAGGCCCTGGAGGCCCGCTTCGGCGAGCCGCGCCGCACGGCCCTGGTCTGGAAGGCCCAGAACACCATCGAGGTCGACGACGAGACCGGCGAGAAGCTGATCCGCCTCGTGGAGGTCATCGAGGACCAGGACGACGTCCAGAACGTCTACGTCAACTTCGCCCTCTCCGACGCGCTGGTGGCGAAGTTGGAGGGCTGAGGGGCCACCGTTCTCCTTTGTCCTGATCTGCGGCTTGCCCGATCCGTCCTCCGGGTTGGTCGAGTCGGGCAGGCTCGAAGTCTGATAGGGAAGAGCCATCGCACATGGCTTTTTCCTCTGACGGAGGAGAACGCCGTCCTCTCCTCGCTCGCGGGGAGAGGGGATGCGAACACCTTCACCCGCATGCGCAATCGGGGAGGGGGCATCCCCGGCCGCCTGTCTGGCCTATGATAGCGGCGCGCCACAGGCAGTCACCGCGATACAGGCCCCCATGACCCCCATCCGCATCCTCGGCATCGATCCCGGCCTGCGCCGCACCGGCTGGGGGCTGATCTCCGTCGTCGGGACCAAGCTGACTTACGTCGATTGCGGGGTCGTGACCTCGGACGGGGACCTGCCGTTGGCCCTGCGTCTGCGGGAATTGCACGAGGGCATCACCCGCGTGGTGTCGGGATTCTCGCCCGACGAGGTCGCCGTGGAAGAAACCTTCGTCAACAAGGATGCGCAGGCGACCCTGAAGCTCGGGCACGCCCGCGCCATCGCCCTGCTGGTGCCGGCCCTGGCCGGGTTGCCCGTCTCCGAATACGCCGCCAACCTGGTGAAGAAGACCGTCTGCGGCTCTGGGCATGCCGAGAAGGTGCAGATCCAGGCCATGGTGAAGTTCCTGATGCCCAAGGCCGAGTTCAAGACGGCGGACGCGGCGGATGCCTTGGCCATCGCCGTCACCCATGCCAACCATCGTGGGGCTCACGCCCTGAAGAAGCTCCACGCCCCCGTCGCCGGAGTGAGCGGCCTCGCCGCCGCGCGGATCGCGGCAGCCCTGGCGAAAGGGTGAGCATGTCTTCCCGCCCCGCCTGCGGGGAGAGGCGGGGGCCGTACCACCCACAAACGCCTCCCCGCGAGGAGGAGGCGCCCGCTCACTGCGCCTTGAACTCGCCCTCCAGCCGCAGGGACACGTCGTCGCCGATGGCGGGGAGGAAGGCGCTGACGCCGAAATCGGAGCGCTTGATCACGGCCCAGCCATCGAAGCCCACGGTGTAACGCTTGTCGATGGGGTTGAGGCCGGCCCGGTTGAAGGTGGCGTCGAAGGCCACGGGCTTCGTCACCCCCTTCAGGGTGAGGCTGCCGGCGACGCGGGCCGTGGTTGGGCTCGTGGGCTCCACCAGGGTGGCGGTGAAGGTGGCGGTGGGAAATTTCTGGGTGTCGAAGAAGTCCGGCCCCTGGAGGTGGCGGTTGAGCGCCTCGTTCAAGGCGTTGATGCTCCCCATGCCGATGGTCACCGTGAGCCGGTTCTTGGCCGGATCCTTGGGGTCGAGGTCGGCCTGTCCCGCCACGTCGGTGATCTGACCGTAATAGGTCGAGTAGCCGAGGTGGCTCACCGACCAAGTGATCTTGCCGTGGGCCGCGTCGAGCACGTAGCTGCCGGCCCGGACCTGGGTCGGGTCGGTGGTGGGGCCGGTATCCTGGGCCGGGCTCTGGGCATTCGCGGCAGCGGCGGCCATCACGACGAGGAGGGCGGCGAGGGGTGTGCGCATCGGGCGGTCACTTTCTCTCGGTGGCGGGTCGGACAGGCGGGCCTGTCCCTGGTAAAGACCCGTCCGTGATGACGGGATGACGCATGATCGGCAAGTTGAAGGGCGTGGTGGATTCCTACGGCGAGGATTTCGTGATCCTCGACGTGCAGGGCGTCGGCTACGTGGTGCATTGCTCGGCCCGCACCCTGCAGCGGATGCCCGGCGTCGGCGAGGCGGCCTCGCTGGCCATCGAGACCCATGTCCGCGAGGACATGATCCGGCTCTACGGCTTCCGGTCGGATGCGGAGCGCGAGTGGTTCCGCCTGCTCCAGACCGTGCAGGGGGTGGGCTCTAAGGTGGCCCTCGGCCTGCTTTCGGTGCTGGAGCCGGAGGCCCTCGCCACCGCCATCGCCATGGGGGACAAGACCTCCATCGCCCGCGCTCCGGGCGTCGGCCCGCGCCTGGCCGCCCGCCTCACCGCCGAATTGAAGGACAAGGCGCCGGCTTTCGCGCCCATCGACCCCGCCGTGCTCGCCCTGTCAGGCGCGGTGGAGGACCGCACCGCGCCGCAACCGGCCGCCGATGCGATCTCCGCCCTGGTCAATCTCGGCTATGCCCCTGTCCAGGCCTCCGCCGCCATCGCCGCCGCGATGAAGGGCGCCGGGGAGGGGGCGGAGGCCAAGACCCTGATTCGCCTCGGGCTTCGCGAACTGGCGCGCTGAAAGCGGCCTTCTCCGGCACGGGCCGCATCAAAGCCGCCGCCCGTGTCGCTGCGTCATCCCGCATAGGGCCGCCTCGTTCCCGGCGGATCGGCTTTCGTCCGTCCGGCCATTGGTTGAACGAATCCGGCAACCGGGAGACGGCGCCACTCAAGCGAACGGAAGGGAAGATCTTCCTCTCCGGCCCTCGCATTCCACGCCTCCCAGAACGGGATGGCGCCGCCGTGACCCGGCGAAATGCCACGGATCCGGGGGCTCCGCTCCCGGGTGTGTCGCCGGTTTGCCCAGGGGACCGACGCAGCTGTGGCCGCGGCACGTTCCCGGTCGTGTGCCGACGTTCGGAGGTGATGCCGCGTGTGTCCGCGCGCCTTGCGCATTCGTCCCATGGCAGTTAAGTTATTGAGACATCAGTAGATTTTAAAAGTTCTAAAAAGGCGCGCAAGCAGATGATCGGGGAGGGGAATTTGCCGATGACGCAATTGTCTCGTCCGCGATCGACGCTTCCTGTCCCGTCCAGCGAGCTCCCATGATCGTCTGTTCCTGTAACGTATTGTCCGACGGTGCCGTCCGCGCCTGCCTGAAGGACGGGCCGGATTGTCCGCGTACCCCGGCGCAGGTCCAGGCCTGTCTCGGCTGCAGCCCGAAATGCGGCCGCTGCGCCCGGACGATCCGTTCGATCATGCAGGCGGCCCTGCAGGGTGCGTTGCAAGACGCGGTGGCGGAGGCCGGCCATGCGTGCGGAACGGGTTGCGCCAGCGGCTGTAGTTTGGTTCAATTCCAAACTGCGGGGGAGGGGATCGCCGCCTGAAGGCCAGTGAAAGGCCCGACGCTCCCCTTCGAGCTTGAACTAGCCGAACGGGAGTGAGTTTTATGAAGGGTGATGCAAAGGTCGTTGAGTACCTCAACAGAGGTCTGCGCAGCGAGCTGACGGCCGTGAGCCAGTACTGGCTCCACTTCCGCATGCTGAACGACTGGGGATACATCGAGCTCGCCAAGTTCTGGCGTAAGGAATCCATCGAAGAGATGAACCATGCCGATCGCTTCATCGATCGGATCCTGTTCCTCGACGGCTTCCCCAACCTGCAGGAGCTCGACCCGCTGCGGATCGGTCAGAACATCGAGGAAATCATCGCCTCGGATCTCGCCGCCGAGAACGAGGCGCGCTCGCTCTACCTCGAAGCCGCCAAGTACTGCGATTCGATCAACGACCGGGTGTCGAAACAACTGTTCGAGGCCCTCGCCGCCGACGAGGAAGGCCATATCGACTTCCTCGAGACGCAACAGACCCTGATCGCCCAGATCGGCCTCCCGCTCTACGCGCAGAAGCACATCGGCGGCCTGGAGCCGATCGCTCCCGAAGAAGTCTGATCCGCTCACGATCCCGCAGCGCCGAGCGCTGCGGGATCGTTTCACGCCTCGAACACGCCCCAGTACGCTTCGCTCAAGGGAAGGGAGGCCTGGATGGCGGACATTTCGAGTGTCGCGTCCAGCCCCTCGATGAGACGAAAACCGCTCCAGCTTCCGTCCACGCGGTCATAGACCTCCATATGCGGTCGGTCCCGCGCCACGAGGACGTAGTGCTGCAGGGCCGGCAACTGCTGGTAGATCAGCCACTTCTCGAAGCGGTCGCGCGCCTCCGTGCCGGGCGAGAGCACTTCGATCACCACGGTGGGATTGTCCACCGACGTGGCCCCCGATTCGATGGCACCGCAAACGACGAGGACGTCGGGCAGCATCGCCGCGTCCAGGGGACGGCTCTTCATGTAGAACGTTTCGGCAAAGGTCTGGCAGGACGATCCTTTCGCGCGGAAACCCTGATGAAGGTGGCTCGCGATGTTCTGGACGATGCGCCCATGCTCCCAGCGGGCACCGACCATCATCCGCACGACGCGGCCGCCGATCAGTTCCCAGCGCTCGTTGCGCGGCTTGTCGGCCAGCAACTCCTCGAAATCGTCGAGGGCCATCCTCTCGAATTGCTGTGAGGCGTCACTCATCGCGAACCCCCTGCCGCGGCCGCCTGCCGCCGATGGGGCAGTGTAGCGCGCGCGGCGGCGTTGTGCGACATCGGGCCAAACGCCCGTCCACCGGAGCAGGCCCCGTGCCGGGCCCCGACAGAGAGCCCGTGTGAGCAAGCTTCCCAAATCGCCGAAATCCCCGACCCTGCACCCGCTTCCGGAGTCGCTCCTCACGCCCGAGCGCCGCCCCGACGACGTCGAGCAGTCGATCCGCCCGCTGAGCCTTCCCGAGTTCATCGGCCAGCGCGCGGCGCGGGCGAACATGCAGATCTTCATCGAATCCGCGAAGAAGACCGGGTCCGCCCTCGACCACGTCCTGTTCGTGGGGCCGCCGGGCCTCGGCAAGACCACCCTGGCGCAGATCGTGGCGCGCGAACTCGGGGTGAACTTCCGCTCCACCTCCGGCCCGGTCATCGCCAAGGCCGGCGACCTCGCCGCGCAGCTCACCAATCTCGAGGAGCGCGACGTGCTCTTCATCGACGAGATCCACCGCCTCAACCCGGCGGTGGAAGAGATCCTCTATCCGGCCATGGAGGATTACCAGCTCGATCTCATCATCGGCGAGGGGCCGGCGGCGCGCTCGGTGAAGATCGAGCTGCCGAAATTCACCCTCGTGGGCGCCACCACCCGTGCCGGCCTGCTCACCACGCCGCTCCGCGACCGGTTCGGCATCCCGATCCGCCTCGAATTCTACGATGTCGACGAGCTCGAGCTCATCGTCTCGCGCGGTGCGCGGGTGCTCGGCATCGGCATGTCGGCGGAGGGGGCCAACGAGATCGCCAAACGGGCGCGGGGCACGCCGCGCATCGCCGGCCGCCTCCTGCGCCGGGTGCGCGACTTCGCCATCGTGGCCGATGCCCCCACCGTCACGCGGGCGATCGCGGACCGGGCGCTCCAGCTCCTCGACGTGGACCCGGCCGGCCTCGACGTGATGGACCGCAAGTACCTGACGATGATCGCCACCTCGTTCGGCGGGGGTCCGGTGGGGATCGAGACCATCGCGGCGGCCCTCTCCGAGCCGCGCGACGCCATCGAGGACATCATCGAGCCCTTCCTGATCCAGAAGGGCTTCGTCCAGCGCACGCCGCGCGGACGCATGCTGACGCCGCACGCCTACAAGCATATGGGCTTCGCCGTGCCCCGGCGCGATCCGGCCTCGCAGTTCGGATTGTTCGGGGCGGAGGACCCCGATGAATGAAGCGGCCGGTAGCGTCTGCGTTCTCCTCCTTGCAGAGGCAGGGCGACGTGTCTGCATTCCCTCGCCCCGCACGCGGGGGGAGGAGCGCGACGACCTCGTCGTCGTTGCGTCGAGGCGGCGGCCGACGCTGAGGAGGGGCGTCCGGACGGGACTCCTTCGGATGCGCCCCCTCGCCCTCGCTTCGGCTTCGCCTCTCGCTCGTCTCGGACACGGCACGGCGTCCGCGATCCTCTCCCCGCGTGCGGGGAGAGGCGGGCGGGCACGTCCGTTCGAACGGCGGATCCCATGCGATGGCCCTGGCCGAAAGGCGGCGTCCGTCCCATGAACTCCGAACCCGCATCCTCCCCGGTCCGGATCACCCGCCGCACGATCGTGCTCGGCCTCGGCGCCGTGGCCCTCGCGGGCAGCGGTACGGCCGCCTATGGAATCGGTATCGAGCCGATGCGTCTCGCCATCACGCGCTACCGGATCAGGCCGATGGCACCCTGGCCCGAGGGCCTGACCCTGCGGATCGTGGCCGTCTCCGACGTCCATGCCTGCGATCCCTTCATGACGCCCGAGCACATCCGGCGGATCGTCGAGGCGGCCAACGGCCTCGGCGGCGACGTGATCGTCCTGCTCGGCGATTACGTGAGGGGCATGCACCGGTTCACCGGGATCGTGGACTCCGCCGATTGGGCGCCCGTCCTCGGGGCGTTGAAGGCGCCGCTCGGTACCTATGCCATCCTCGGCAACCACGATTGGTGGGCCGATCGCGCCGCCTGCGAGCGCGGGTACGGCCCGACCTTCGCCGGGGAGGCCCTGACCCGCGCCGGCATCCGCGTCCTCGAGAACGAGGCCCTGCCCCTGCGGGTGAGGGGACACGAGATCTGGCTCGCCGGCCTCGGCGACCAGCTGAGTTTCCAGGGCACATGGTGGCGCTACGGTTTCAAGCGCAAGGGGAGCGACGACCTGCCGGCCACCCTCGCGGCGATCCCCGACGGCGCGCCCTCCATCCTCCTCGCCCACGAGCCGGACATCTTCCCGCGGGTTCCGGCCCATGTGGCGCTGACCCTGTCGGGCCACACCCATGGCGGACAGGTCCGGCTCCTCGGCTACGCCCCCGTCGTCCCCTCCCGCTATGGGCGGCGCTACGCCTATGGCCATGTACGCGAGCAGACCGACCTCGTCGTGTCCGGCGGGCTCGGCATGAGCGGCCTGCCGGTGCGCCTCGGCGTTCCCCCCGAGATCGTGGTGGTCGACCTGTCCTCGGAGCCCCTGGCATGACCTCCCATCACATCGACATCCGCGTCTATTACGAGGACACCGATTTCTCCGGCTTCGTCTATCACGCCAATTACTTGCGCTACATGGAGCGTGGCCGCACCGAGTTGCTTCGCGCCCTGGCCATGGAGCAGGCCGACCTGGCGCGCGAAGCCGGGCTGATCTTCGTGGTGCGGCGGATGGGGCTCGATTTCCTGAAGCCCGCGCGGATGGACGACATGCTCACCATCGTGACGACGCCCCTCGAACTGCGGGGCGCGTCGATGCCGATGAGCCAGGAGGTCCGGCGGGGGGACGAGGTTCTGCTCAAGGCCGAGGTCACCGTGGCCGCCGTGCGGGATGGCCGGGCCGTTCGCCTGCCGGACGGGCTGCGCCGGGCCTTGTCGCAGCGTTTCGACGAAGGCGCGTAGAGAAGACATCCGTCCCGATCTTCACGAGGCCGGCGCATCCTCACGGTTCATTAACCTTGACAGACGAGGAAGATGCGGAGGGTCGTTTTGCGACGCACCCATACTTTCGACAGATTCACCAGCGATCTGGGGAACATACCGCCCGGATCAGGTGGAGCGCGGGAGTCGGCCGCCCGGTCGACCCGGGACGAGGACGAACGCATGAATCCCGCCGATGCCATGCAGGCGCTGCCGCCGCCGGACATGAGCCTGTTCAACCTGTTCTGGCACGCCCATGTCGTCGTGAAGCTGGTGATGGTGGGGCTGCTCGGCTGCTCCGTCTGGTGCTGGGCGATCATCGTCGACAAGACCCTGCTGTTCCGCCGCACCAAGACCGAGATGGACGCGTTCGAGGAGGCGTTCTGGTCCGGCCGCTCCCTGGAGGAGCTCTATCGCTCGTTCAACGACCGGCCGGCCACCAATCTCGGCGCCCTGTTCGTGGCCGCCATGCGGGAGTGGAAGCGCTCGTTCGAGGGGTCCGGCCGCCAGATCCAGAGCCTGTCCCAGCGCATCGACAAGGTGCTCGACGTGACGATCCAGCGTGAGGTCGAGCGTCTCGAATCGCGCCTGCTGTTCCTCGCCTCGATCGGCTCGGCCGGCCCCTATGTCGGGCTGTTCGGCACGGTCTGGGGCATCATGACCTCGTTCACCGCCATCGCCGCCTCGAAGAACACGTCGCTGGCCGTGGTGGCGCCCGGCATCGCCGAGGCCCTGTTCGCCACCGCCATCGGCCTGTTCGCGGCGATCCCGGCGGTGCTGGCCTACAACAAGCTGCAGTCGAACGTGTCCAAGGCCCAGTCGCGGCTCGAGGGCTTCGCCGACGAGTTCTCCGCCATCCTCTCGCGTCAGATCGACGAGCGCCTGTCGCTCGCCGCCTGATCCCGACCACCAGACATATCGAGGCACGATCATGGGCATGGCCCACGGAGCGGCGCAGGGTGGCAGCAGGCGGCGGCGCGCGCGGCGCGGCGGCGCCATCAACGAGATCAACATGACGCCGTTCATCGACGTGGTGCTCGTGCTGCTGATCGTGTTCATGGTGGCCGCGCCGATGATGACGGTGGGCGTGCCCCTCGATCTGCCGCAATCCAAGGCGAGCCCGCTCAATTCCGACAGTACGCCGGTGACCCTGTCGATCCGCCAGACCGGACAGGTCTTCCTCGGCGAGGCCGAGCTCAGCGACGACACCATCGTTCCCAAGCTGGTGGAGACCTCCAAGTCCGGCTTCGAGGAGCGGGTCTTCGTGCGCGGCGACAAGCGGGTGGATTACGGCCGCGTGGCCCAGGTGATGGCGATCGTGACCGGGGGTGGCTTCAAGAAGGTCGCCCTCGTCACCGAGCCGGACCAGAAGTAGCGGGCGCCGCCACCGTGAAGCTCCCCGCCAAACTGCGCGAACCGGGCGTCTGGATCTCCAGCGGCGTCCATGTCGCCGTGCTCACCGTGGCGCTGATGTCCGTGGCCGCCCCGGCCCTGCCCGACGCGCAGGAGGGGGTGCCGGTGGAGGTGATGACGGAGCAGCAATTCTCGGAGCTGACCAAGGGCGAGAAGAACGCCGACAAACCGATGCCCGACGCCAAGCCCCGCGCCGACAAGGTCGCGGAGAAGGCCGAGGAGCGCGAGCCCGAGAACGCCAAGGTCGACGCACCCGCGCCGCCGAAGCGCCCGGCCGACATGAAGGTCGCCAGCGCCGAGGAGATGCCCCTGCGCATGCCCGACCACGATTCCGAGAAGGAAGCGGCGGAAGCCGCCGCCAAGGCCGAAGCGGCGAAGCTCGCCAAGGAGGCTGCGAAGGAAGCTGCGAAGGCCGAAGCCGCGAAGGCGGCGGAAGCCAAGGCTGCGGCGGAGGCCAAAGCCGAGGCCAAGGCCGCCGCCAAGGCGGAGGCTGCCAAGGCGGAGGCCAAGGCCGAGGCGGTGAAGGCCGCCAAGGTCGAGGCCGAGAAGCGCGAGAAACTGGCCGAACTCATCGAGCGCCAGGAGGCCGAGGCCATCGCCAAGGCGGAGGCTGCTAAGGCCGAGAAGGCCAAGGCCCTGGCGGACGCCAAGGCCCAGGCAGAGGCCAGAGCTCTGGCGGAAGCGAAGGCGCGGGCCGACGCCAAGGCCAAGGCCGAAGCTCTCGCCAAGGCGGAGAAGGCCGAGGCCGAGGCGGAAGCCAGGGCCGAAGCGAAGGCGAAAGCCGAGGCCGACCGTCAGCAGGCGGTCGCGGAGGCCAAGGCTGCGGCGGATGCCAAGGCCCAGGCCGAGGCGAAAGCCAGGGCGGACGCCGCCGCCAAGGCCAAGGCGAAGGCCATGGCGGATGCGCGTGCCAAGGCCGATGCGGAGGCCAAGGCGAAAAAGCAGGCCGAGCTCGCCGACAAGTTCAGTTCCGGCGACATCAAGCAGCTGCTCGCCTCGCGGGCGCCGTCGCAATCCACCGGGGCCACCGGCCACGAGGTCCAGCGCACGGCCTCGCTGGGGGCGGCGAGCGGCACTTCGCAGCGCCTCTCGCCCTCCATGCGCGATTCGCTGATCGGGATGCTGACCCAGCAGATCGAACGCTGCTACTCGGCGCCTCCCGGCGCGTCGCAGGGCGTCGTGCTGCCGATGCTCGACATCCGCCTCTCCGCCAACGGTGCGCTGAGCACCGAGCCGCGGATCATGCGCGGCGGCGCCAACGCGGTGGATCGCTCCCTCGCCGAGGCGGCCCTCCGCGCGGTGAAGCGCTGTGCGCCCTACAAGATCCCGCCCCAGTTCGCGCCGTATTACGACGACTGGAAGGCGATCAACGCGGAATTCGAGTTCTCGCGGGTGTGACGGGCAAGCTCCTCGATCCCGCGGCGCATTCTATGTCGACCGCACCTCCCTCCCCCTTGTGGGGAGGGATCGAGGGTGGGGGTGGTTCCGCCGGGCTCATCGGCGGGGCACCCGGCCACCCCCACCTCCAACTCCTCCCCACGAGGGGAGGAGGGACCTGCGCTGAGCTTGGCGACGGCCGATCGACCATCTGATCCCAATCTCTCGGAATCTCTTCATGACCGACACTCTCCACCGGCGGCTCTTTTCGCCCCTGGCGTCGCTCCTCGCGATCCTGGCCCTCGTGCTCGCCGTCGCGGCGCCTGCCCAGGCGCAGCTGAACCTGCGGATCGGCGGCGGCTCGTTCCAGCCGATGCCCATCGCGGTGGCCGATTTTTCCGGCGATCCGAGCCTCGGCCTGCTGGTGTCGAGCGTGGTGACCAACAACCTGCGCCGGTCCGGCTATTTCGTGCCCCTCGAGAAGGGAAAGTTTCCGGAAAACCCCGGCTTCGACGCGGTGCCGGGCTTCGACAAGTGGCGTACCGCCGGCGCCCAGGCTCTGATCACCGGCCGGGTCGGGCGTGATCCCTCGGGCAAGCTCAAGGTCGAGTTCCGGCTCTGGGACGTCACCTCCGGGCAGCAACTCACCGGCCAGCAATACGGCGCGGACGTCGCCAATGCGCGCCGCACCGGCCACCTCATCTCCGACGTGGTCTATACAAAGATCACCGGACTCGGCGGCTGGTTCGACAGCCGCATCGCCTTCGTCGACGAATCCGGCTCGAAGGAGAACCGCCGCAAGCGCCTGATGGTGATGGACCAGGACGGTGCCAATGTCCGTGCGCTGACCAACGGCGACTCCGCCGTGGTGGCGCCGCGCTACTCGCCCTCGACGCAGGACATCGCGTTCATGACCCAAGCCAGCGGCCAGCAGCCGCGCGTCCAGGTCATCAACCTCGAGACCGGCGCGCGTCAGGCCATCGGCCGGATGGATTCCATGAGCACCAGCCCGCGCTTCTCCCCCGACGGTCACCACCTGGTCATGAGCGTGCAGCAGGGCGGCAACGCCGACATCGTCAAGATGGATCTCGGCTCGAAGGCGCAGACGCCGATCACCAGCGGCAACGCCATCGACACCTCGCCGACCTATTCGCCGGACGGCAGCAAGATCGTCTTCGAATCCGATCGCGGCGGCTCGCAGCAGATCTACGTGATGGGCGCCGACGGCTCCAATCCGACCCGCATCTCCTTCGGCGAGGGCTCGGCCTCCCAGCCGGCCTGGTCGCCCAAGGGCGATCTCATCGCCTTCACCCGTCAGCGCAAGGGCGGTTTCGCCATCTGCGTGATGAAGCCGGACGGTTCGGGCGAGCGCGTGCTCACCGAAGGCTTCCACAACGAGGGACCGACCTTCGCGCCGAACGGCCAGTACGTCCTGTTCTTCCGCGATCCGGGCGGTCAGGGCGGCGGCAAGCTCTACATGGTCGACATCACCGGCAAGGTGGAGCAGCCGGTGCCGACCCCGTCCTATGCCTCCGACCCGACCTGGTCGCCGCTGCTGGCGGGGAAGTAGAGGAAAAGCCGGCGACGATCCCGGACGGCATTCCTGCCCGGGCAAGTGCTTCTGCCGACAGGCTTCATCCCCGTCGCGGCGCCTGCATGACACGAAAGGAATGGTGCCCCCACAGGAACTGGCGGGGGCGAACCGCCGGGCTATGGCGTTCCGATCACTCCGCCGGCAGCAGCCTGTCCCGTGCCTTGAGCGCCGGGAACAGGCGTCCCCAGAGCACCGCCACGAGGATCGTCGCGAGCCCGCCCGCCACCACGGCGGGCACCGCGCCGACGAGGGCGGCGAGCGTGCCGGATTCGAACTCGCCGAGCTCGTTGGAGGCGCCGATGAACACCGTGTTCACCGCCGAGACCCGTCCGCGCATGGCATCGGGCGTCTCGCCCTGGACGAAGGTCTGGCGCACGTAGACGCTGATCATGTCGGCCGCCCCCGTCACGAAGAGGCAGGCCATGGACAGGGGCAGGGACGACGATAGGCCGAACGCCGTGATGGCGAGGCCGAACACCGCCACGGCCTGGAGCATCCTCTTGCCGGCATGGCGTTCGAGGGGGCGATAGGCGAGGACGATGGCGGTGACCACGGCTCCCGCCGCAGGCATGCTGCGCAGGGTGCCAAGGCCGAGGGGGCCGACATGGAGGATCTCGGCAGCGAAGATCGGCAACAGAGCGGTGGCCCCCCCAAGCAGCACGGCCACGAGATCGAGGCTGATGGCGCCGAGTACCACCGGCTGCGAGCGGATGTAGGACAGGCCGGCCGAGAGGGTGGCCCAGGTGACGGGCGGCCGCTCCGTGACGGCAGCGGGGCGGAAGCGGATCGCGACGACGAGGGCGCTGGCCAGGGCGAAGCTTGCCGCCGCCGCTCCGAACACGGCGGCCGGCCCCAGCAGGTAGAGGAAGCCGCCGGCGGCCGGGCCGAGGATCGACGCGCTCTGCCAGAGGGAGGCGTTCCAGGCGATGGCCGATCCGAACAGGGGGCGCGGGACCAGGGTCGGGAGCAGCGCCTGCAACGCGGGGTTGGCGAAGGCGCGCGACGTGCCGATGACGACGACAAGGGCGTAGACGGGCCAGATCGAGGTGGTGCCGGACAAGGCAAGGCCGAGGAGGCCGAGATCGGCCAAGGCCAGGGTCGCATAGGCGATCGCCGTCACCAGGCGCCGGTCGTAGGTGTCGGCCACATGCCCGGTGATCAGGGCGGAGAGCATCGCCGGGAGGAAGCTCGCGAGCCCCACGAGGCCGAGGGCAAGGGCCGAGCGGGTCAGGTCGTAGACAAACCACCCCACCGCCACGGCCTGCATCTGGTAGGCGAGGCCGGTGAGGAACCGCGCGGCGCCGTACAGCCGGAAATCGCCGTTGCGAAAGACCGACCAGCGCGGCGCGGCGGATGGTGTCATGAGGGTTCGGCCAAATGGGTGAGGGGAGAAGCGCTTCGCATCGTCTTCGCACGGCAAAGGGAGGCGACAGTGATGCGTCAGGTATGCCGCATGCGAAACGCTGCCTTGTCGAATTGCTAATCCCTCGGCCGAATAGTTACGGTTCAGGACGGAGTGTCATCGGATTGTGCCAGTATGAACCAAACTAGCCTTGAGCAGAACCCGGCAGGACAAGATCATCTTCCGGCTGAGGTTCAAAATATCGTGGCTTCGTCGTCGCACGGTTCGATCAGGGCGCTTGAGAGGAGCGATATCCCGCAGGTCTGCCGCTTGTTTTCGCAGACGTTTCGCCTGGGCAAGAGCTATCAGGCGGGCAAGCTCGCAGCCTGCCTGGAAGCGACGTATTTCGACTCGCCGGGCTATACCGAGGGCACCGGCTCCATCGTCCATCTGGACCGGAACGGGGCGGTGGACGGCTTCATGGGCGTCATCGCCATGACCATGGTCGTCGGGGAACGGACCCTGCGCGCCGGCATCCTCAGCGCCTACATGGCCGCCGATCCTGACAACAATCCCGGCATCGGCGTCAGTCTCGTCCGGGGTGTCGCCGCCCGCGATTTCGACCTCCTCTTCACCGACACCGCCAACCGGACGTCCCTCGATATCGCCCGCGCCACCCGATTCGTAATCCTGCCGGCGCAGAGCCTCGAATGGGTGAAGATTCACCGGCCCGCGGGGACGGCGGCGTATTTCCTCGGCAAGCGACTGCCCCGGCTCGCGCGATGGATCGTTCCGATCGCCCGCGCGGCCGATAGCGTGCTCCGGCGATTCCTGCCCTCCGGCCCCCCGCGCCCCGACGGCCTTGTCTCGCGGCCCATCGCCGCCGCCGATTTCGCGGTGGCCGCCCAACCCTTCCTCGATCCCTACGACCTGAAGCCGAGTTCGGCCGAACTGGGATGGTTCGTGGAGCAGGCCGGTCTCCAGACCAAGTACGGCCCCCTCCAGATCCGCGAGGTGGTGGACCGGATCGGCCGCCGGATCGGCCTCTATCTCCTCTACGCGCGCCGGGACGGCGTCGCCTATGCGCTCCAGATTCTGGCCCTGCCCAACCGTGAGGAACTCGTGGTCGGACAGATGTTCGCCGATGTGGCCGCACACGGAGCGGTGGCCGTGCGCGGGGCGACATCCCCCGACCTGATGAAGGGGCTCTTCCGCCAGAAGGGGCTCTTCTATCACCACGTCATGGGTACGATCGCCTGGACGCGCGATCCGGAGGTGGCGGCAGCGCTTCGCAGCGGCAACGCCTTTCTCGGCGGGCTCGCCGGCGAAACCTGGGCACGCATCGTCACCGAGGATTTCTCGTGACGGCCCGGCGTCGTTACGAGGCGTATTTCACCGTGCAGCCGTAGGGCTTCGCGGTCCTGACGCTTACCGGCTTGCCGGCGGCGATCTCGGTGAGGGCGAGGTCCACGTAGTTCTTCGCGGTCTTGAGGTCGTCGAGATTGGCGGAGGGCTTGTCGTCGATGCCGCCCTGGTAGAGCAGGGTGCCGTCGCCCGAGACGATGAACATGTGAGGGGTCGTTTTGGCGTCGTAGGCGCGGCCGATCGTGCCGGCGGGGTCGAGGATCACCGCGGTGGGGGAGGCGCCGCGAGTTTGGGTCAGGCGGTTGGCGGCCTGCCCGTCCACGGCGCCCTGCTCGCCGGGGGCGGAGGAGACGACCGACAGCCAGACGATGCCGGCCTCGGTCCATTTCTTCTGCAGGGCCTGCATCGCCTGGCCACCGTAATGCTTCATCACGAAGGGGCAATCGTGGTTGGTCCATTCGAGGACGACGGTTCTGCCCCTGTAATCCTCCAGCCGGACGGTGCGGCCATCGGCATCCGTGCCGGTGAAGAGCGGAGCGGGCTTGCCCACCTGCGGCCCCGCCGCCATCGCCTCGCCGACGGTCAAGAGCCCGACGAGCCCGGTGGCGAACGCGGTGGCGAGAATCATCCGGCGGGGCAGGACCATGGCTCTCACCTTTTCGTCGTCTCGAGGGCCGCGCGCCGATCGGCGGCATTTGCCGGAATCCGGGCGAGTTCGTCGAGGACGATGCCCGATGTCAGGATCTGCGGCAGCACGATGGGCTCGCCCGTGCCGGTATAGAGCAGGTAGAGCGGCACGCCGCTGCGGCCATGCTTCTCCAGCAGGGCGGTGATCTCGGGATTCTGGTTGGTCCAGTCGCCCTTCAGATAGGTCACGTCACGCGCCTTGAAGGCGGCCTCGACGCTTTGCGTGCGGAGCGCCGTGCGTTCGTTGACCTGGCAGGTGATGCACCACGCCGCCGTCATGTTGACGAAGACCGGCTTGCCCTCGGCTACGAGGGAATCGAGGCGGGCCTGGGTGAAGGGTGTGATGCCCTCAGCCGTCGCATGTCGCATATCCGCCGAGGCCCGGTCCCGGTCGAGGCCGAAGGTCAGCGCGAGGGTCGCCGCCAGGGCGGCGACGGCGGTCAGGCGGGCCAGCCCGGCGCCGATGCCGCCCGCGTGGCGCGCCCGCTCCCAGGCCCAGGCCGCGAGGCCCACGAGGACGAGGCCGATCAGGGCGCCGAGGAGCCCGGCCGAGCCGACCTGCTGCGAGAGGACCCAGACGAGCCAGGCCACGGTGGCGTAGATCGGAAAGGCGAGGGCCCCTTTCAGGGTTTCCATCCAGGCCCCCGGACGCGGCAGGCGCCGTAGGGCCGCCGGCCACGTGGTGAGGACGAGGAAGGGCAGGGCGAGGCCGAGGCCGAGGCTCGCGAACACTGCGAGGCTCACCGGCGGTGATTGCGTCAACGCGAATCCCACCGCCGAGCCCATGAACGGGGCGGTGCAGGGGGTGGCCACCACCGTCGCCAGGATGCCGGTGAAGAACGAGCCTTCGAGCCCCGCCCGCCGGGTCAGCCCATCGCCGAGCCCGGCGATCCCGGCCCCGACATGGACCACGCCGGAAAGGCTGAGAGCCATGGCGAAGAGCAGGTAGGCGAGACCCGCCACTACGAGGGGCGATTGCAGCTGGAAGCCCCAGCCGATTCCGGCGCCCGCGCCCTTGAGGGCGATGAGCAGCCCCGCCAGGGAGAGGAAGGCGGCGAGGACGCCGGCGGTGTAGGCGAGGCCGTGCAGGCGCACGCGGACGGCCGGTTCGCCCGAATGCTTCACGAGGCTCAGCACCTTGATCGACAGAACGGGGAAGACGCAGGGCATCAGGTTGAGGAGGAGCCCGCCGAGGAAGGCGAGGCCGGCGGCACTCCACAGGGTCAGGCTCTCCTCCGGCGAAGAACTTCGCGATGCGGATTCCGATGCCGTGGGGATTGCGCCGATGGGAGCGGAGGCCGGTGCATCGCCGATGGCATAGGAACGCTGGACCGTGCCATCGGCGGTCTGTTCGTCGAAGGTCAGGACGCCGGGAAGCTCCGTGGGGGCGGGCTCGCCGGGCGTCGCCCGCGCGAGGCTCAAGCTGAACCCCCTGTCGTCGATGGCCAGGGACTGGGGCGCGGCGTTCTCGATCGCGGTCTCGGAATAGGGGAAGAAGGCGGGAGCGCGGATCGCATCGGGTTTCAGGCCGGGGGCGTCGGCGGTGAGGACCAGCCTGTCGCCTTCGCTCGTGAGTTTCACCGGCCAGGGGGAGGGAACGGGGAGCGCCGCGCGGGCATCCTCGAACAGCAGGATGTTGGCGGCAGATTGTCCGGTGCTGGTGCCCTGGGCGGCCACGGGCAGGCTCAGCTTCAGGTCGGCGGAGCCCGGAATGCATTCGCGCTCGCAGACGAGGTAGGTGAGCTTGGCCGTCAGAGTCACTGCCTTGCCGGTCGGCAGCACCGCCGGCGGGGTGACCTCGGTCAGCAGTACCGTCTCGCCCTCGAACCCGAAATTCACCAGATGCGCCACCGGGATCCGGCTCGGCGTCGGCCATTGGATCGCGCCCGCCGTGAAGCCCTGCGGCAGCGACCATGCCACCTCCGGCGACAGGCCGGAATCGCCCGGGTTGCGCCAGTACACGTGCCAGTGCGGGCGCATCACCATGCGGATGCCGATGGTGAAGGGTTCCCCGGCCCGGATCGCCGCCGGCTCGGCCACGAGACTCGCCTTGACCAGATCGGCCGGCGGCTTGAGCCCCTGCGCCGATACGCCCGTGGCACCGATCAGCGCGAGGAGCAGGAGGGCGAGGGGCCGGATCATCGAAACCTTGAGGCGGAGGGGCGGGGCACCCGATACGATACCCTGACGCCTAGATATGGCCGTTTGGTGCCGTGGCAAAACCGACGGCCCGAGATTGCCCGCGACGGAATCGCCGCGATCGGGCCTTCGCCGTGAGCCATGAGGCCGAAAGGCTCACAGGAAGCGCCGGGGATCGAAGGGCCCGAGGGGGATTTCCGGTGCTTCGCCGCCGACGAGTTGGGCGACGAGGCGCCCGGTCCTCGCGGAGCCGACGAGGCCCACATGGCCATGGCCGAAGGCGTAGACGACATCCGTGGTCCTGCGCGCAGGACCGATGCAGGGCCGCCCATCCGGCATGCTCGGGCGATGGCCGAGCCAGACCTTCACGCGGTCTGCCGGGATCGGGTTCGGCAATCCGGGAAACATCGCGATCAGGTGATCGCGCAGAATCTCGGCACGCTTCCAGTTGGGAGCCGCTGCCAGCCCCGCGAACTCCACCTGACCGGCGGCGCGCAGGCCGCCATTCATGAAGTTGACGATCATCTTGGCATCCGACGCCATGACCGGCGTGCGCGGCCCAGCCTCGGCGCCCGCCACCATGACGTGGTAGCCGCGCTCGCTCTCGAGGGGCAGCGTGTCGCCGAGGGACGCGGCGAGGGGCTTCGAGCGGGCGCCGGCCGCGACGACGGCGCGGTCGCAGGGGATCTCGCCCTGTTCCGTCGCGACGGCGGCGAGGCGTCCGGCTTCCAGCCGGAATCCCGTCGCGCGGGTGGCGACCCGGGTGGCGCCGCGCTCCTCCGCAAGCCCTGACAGGGCGGCGACGTAGCCGCCGGGATCGCGGCAATGGCCGGCCTCCTCGACCACGAGGCCGAACGTGTAGCGCCGATGCAGGGAGGGTTCTCGCTGGCGCAGCTCCTCGGCGGAGAGTTCGAGCCAGGTGACGCCGACCTTGCGCCTGATCTCCCAGGACCGCGCCTCGCGCAGAAAAGCCGCCCGGTCGGGATAGACGTGCAGCACGCCGCGCCGCTCGACGAGCTGCGGGACGCCGGCCTCCTCGGCGAGCGTCGCGTGGAGCTTCGGCGCATCGACGAGTAGGGTCCTCATGGCGCGGGCGGTGCGCTCGATCCGGGGGGTGGTCCGCGCGGCGAAGAGGAACCGCGTGAGCCAGGGCATCACCTTCGGCAGGTAGGCCCAGCGGATCGAGAGCGGCCCAAGCGGATCGAGAAGGAAGGAGGGCACCCGCTTCCACATGCCGGGCTCGGCCGGCGGGATGACCGAGTGCGACGAGAGCCAGCCGGCATTGCCGTAGCTCGACGCCTGCTCGCCGCCCGGAGGGCCGGGATCGACCACGGTTACGCGATGGCCCGCACGCAGGCATTCGAGTGCGCTCACCGTCCCGACCGCGCCGGAACCGATGACGACCACGTGGAGACCTGTTTGCGCGGTCATCAGGTGTGTTCCTGCTTGGGTATGACGGCCGGCCTCCCGCTCAAGCGTCCGTACCCTTCCCACGATGGAGCGGCCGTGTCGCCGCCTCGAGCCAGGCCCGCGTCTCCCCGTCGAGATCGGCGCTCAGGGCCTCCCTTACCCGCGCGTGATAGGAATCGATCCAGTCGATCTCGGCCTCGTCGAGCAGGGACGGGTCGATGAGGCTGATGTCGTAAGGCGCCAGCGTCAGGGTCTCGAAGCCGAGCATCGGCCGCTCCCCGCCGAGGATCGCGCGCTCCTCCACGAGGACGAGGTTCTCGATGCGGATGCCGTAGGCGCCGGTCCGGTAATAGCCCGGCTCGTTGGACAGGATCATGCCGGGCGAGAGGGCGGTGGTGCCGGTCTTGGCGATCCGCTGCGGGCCTTCATGCACCGAGAGGAAGGCGCCGACGCCGTGGCCGGTGCCGTGATCGAAATCGAGGCCCGCCTGCCAGAGCGACGCGCGGGCGAAGGAATCGATCTGCGCCCCCGTGGTGCCTTTCGGAAATACGGCCCGCGCGATGGCCACATGGCCCTTGAGCACCCGCGTGAAGCGGTCGCGCATCTCCTCGGTCGGCGTGCCGATCGCGACGGTGCGGGTGATGTCGGTGGTCCCGTCGGCGTATTGCGCGCCGGAATCCACGAGGAACAGCTCGCCCTCGCCCACGATCCGGTCCGTTTCGCGGGTCACGCGGTAATGCACGATGGCGCCGTTGGGGCCGCTGCCCGAGATGGTCGGGAACGAGATGTCCCGCAACAAGCCGGTCTCGCCGCGAAAATCCTCCAGCGCCTCCACGGCGGCGATCTCGGTGAGGCGGCCGCCCGGTGCGTGTCGCGACAGCCAGGCGAGGAAGCGCGTGACCGCGAGCCCGTCACGGTGATGAGCCGCCCGCGATCCGGCGATCTCGCCCGTGTTCTTCACCGCCTTCATCAGCGTGATCGGATCGGGGCCGGGATCGACCCGGCCCCCGGCCTGTTCCACCAGTGTCGCCAGCGCCGACGCGCCGGTGGCGGAATCGAGCCTGATCTTACCTTCTCCGGCAGCAAGAGCGGCGACGGCAACGGCGAAGTCTGCTCGCCCGGCGATGTCCGCGGAGGGCGAGAGCGCCTGCCGCAGGGCGGGATCGATGGCCGACGAGGTGAGATACAGGACGGCCCGTCCCGTCCGGGGGACGATGGCGTAGCCCAGCGCCAGGGGCGTATGCGCCACGTCGCCGCCGCGCAGGTTGAAGGCCCAGGCGAGGTTGTGCGGATCGGAGATCACCAGGGCGTCACAGCCGCCGCGCCCCAATGCCTCGCGGATACGGCGAAGCTTGGCCTCGACGGAATCCCCGGCGAGTTCGAGGGGATGCGCCACCACCGCGCCTGCGGGGGCGGCGGGCCTGTCGGCCCAGACCGCATCGACGAGGTTCTGCGTGACCGGCGTGACGCGGGCCCCGGCCTTGGCCGCCGCCTTCTCCAGCTTGGCGACGCCCTCGATGGTGTGGAGACAGGGATCGTAGCCGAGCACGGCGCCCTGCCTCAGATGCTCGCCGATCCAGGCCTCGACACTGGTCTCGGCGAGTTGGACCGGGGTGAGGATCGCAGTGTCCACCTGTGCCGGTGCCTGGAGCGTGTAGCGCCCGTCGACGACCAGGGCCGCCTCGTCGGCGAGAATCACGGCGGTGCCGGCCGAGCCGGTGAAGCCCGTGAGCCAGGCGAGGCGCTCGGCATTGGCGGGCACGTATTCCGACTGATGCTCGTCGGCGCGGGGCACCACGAACCCGTCGAGTCCTGCCTGCCGCATCGCCTCCCTCAGGGCGGCGGTGCGCGTCGCGCCTTCCCGGTGGCTCGGATCGTCGAAGGTCTGGAAGCGGGCACGGGTCATGGCGACGAGAGTTACGCGCCGCCGGGAATGACGGCAACCGCTCTCACAGAGGGCGCGGTGCCGCTCCGCCGCGCTTGAGCACCAGGGTCGCCCAGCCCTCGATCAGGCCATGGCGGGCCAGGTGGAAGCCGCGATGGCGATAGGTGGAGAGGACGCCGGGCACATCGCGCTCGATCAGTCCCGAGAGGATGAGCACTCCGTGGTCGGCCACCGTCGCGGTGAGCGAGGGCGCGAGGCGCTTCAGCGGCCGGGCGAGGATGTTGGCGAAGACCACGTCGAAGCGGCGGCTCCGGTTGGCGCTCGCGTGGCGCACGCCGGGTCCGACATAGAGCCGGACGAGGCCGCCGAGCCCGTTCAAACGGGCATTGCCCTTGGCGGTGGAGACTGCTTCGGGGTCGAGGTCGCCGGCATGGACCGGCTGGTGCAGGGCCTTGGCAGCCGCGAAGGCGAGGATGCCGGTGCCGGTGCCGACGTCGAGGACATGCGCGGGACGGCCCTGCTTCAGGATGCCGGCCAATGCCTTGAGGCAGCCCAGCGTCGTGCCGTGGTGGCCGGTGCCGAAGGCCAGGGCCGCCTCGATCTCGATGGCGAGGTCATTCGGCCGAATGGTGTGACGGTCATGCGCGCCGTGGACGAGGAAGCGCCCGGCGCGGACCGGGTTCAACCCTTCCAGGGAGGCGCGGACCCAATCCTGCTGGTCGATGGTCTCGAACACGGCCGCATCGGCCTGCTCGCCCACCAGGGGGCGGATCAGGTCGCGGACCATCTCCTCGTCCGGCGCGTCGGCGAAATAGGCCTCCAGCCGCCAGGTCTTGCCGTCCTCCGCCTCGAAGGCGGCGACCGCCGTCTCCGTCGGGTCGAACATCTCGCCGAGGATGTCGGTCATGGCGCGCGCCGACCTCTCGTCGGTGAGGAGGCGCAGCACGTGGGTCGGACGGTTGGGATGAAGGCCTTCGAGCATGAGACGGGCTCTAGCATCCGCAAGGAAGCCCCGCCACCGTCGCGGAACCAAGACCGGACCTTCGCGTTCCCCTGCGCTTCTCCTTTCGTCCCCGTGGCGTTCGAGGGTGCGGTGTCGAGTACAAACCAGAAGAAAAACATCAGACGTGCCCCCGTGGCCATCGTGGGCAGGAGAACCGCCAGACGCCTCCGGGCGACCGGAGGCTCGGGGCTGCTCGATTCCGAGCCGGCTTTCGAACCGGTCCCGGGTTCGATGCTGGTTCTCTTGAGCCGGCTCCATCGTGCCGAACGCCAGATCAAGCCGGAGGACGATCCGCCGAAGGGTTGAGCGAACACCCTCATCCCTGGCTGCGATCCGTGCTAGGATATCCGCGATGGGCCGGTGCGGTTGGCGGCGATCGGCTGGTGGCGAGAGGGATGCGCGTCTCCATGATCCAGGGCGGCGGTATCCGAGGGTCCGGCATGCGGTTCGCCGGGAACGACGTCTGATCCGCTGCCTGTGCTCGATCTCACCCCCGACGAATGGACCGCCATCGGTCTGAGCCTGAAGGTCGCTGCCGTGGCGACGCTGGCGAGCCTCGTTCCCGGCCTCGGCATCGCCATGCTCCTGGCGCGCGGACGTTTCCCCGGCCGTGCGCTCATCGATGGCCTTGTCCACCTGCCCTTGATCCTGCCACCCGTGGTGACGGGATATCTGTTGCTCCTGTCGTTCGGCCGGCGGGGCGTCTTCGGTGCGGCGCTGGCCGAGATCGGGATCGTGTTCTCCTTCCGCTGGACCGGGGCGGCCCTGGCCTGCGCGATCATGGGCTTTCCGCTGATGGTGCGGGCCATGCGTCTGTCCATCGAGGCGGTGGACCGGCGCCTCGAACAGGCTGCCGCCACCCTGGGAGCAGGGCCGAGCGCGGTCTTCCTCACCGTCACCCTGCCGCTCGCCATGCCCGGCATCCTCGCCGGCGGGGTGCTGGCCTTCGCCAAGGCGATGGGCGAGTTCGGTGCCACCATCACCTTCGTCTCCAACATTCCCGGCGAGACCCAGACATTGCCCTCCGCCATCTACAGCCTGACCCAGGTGCCCGGCGGTGAGGCGGGCGCCTTACGCCTCACCCTGATTTCGGTGGCCCTGTCGATGGCGGCCCTCCTCATCTCTGAACTTTTGGCCCGGCGCCTTGCGCGCCGCCTCGGAACGGGGTGAGGCGTCCCGTGTGCCCCACGATCGACATCGACGTCTCGCTGACGCGGGGGGGCTTCCACCTCGACGTCGCCTTCACCGCCGGCCCCGGTCTGACCGCCCTGTTCGGCCGCTCGGGCTCGGGCAAGACCACGGTGATCGATCTCGTCGCCGGGCTGGCGCGGCCCGATCGGGGCCGCATCGCGGTCTCCGGCGAGGTGCTGCTCGACACGGAGCGGGGCATCGCCATCCCGGCCCATCGCCGGCGCATCGGCGTGGTGTTCCAGCAGGCGCGGCTGATGCCCCATCTCTCGGTGAGGCGGAACCTCGCCTACGGCCGGGCCTTCGCCCGCGCCCGCAGCGACGGCATCGCCTTCGACGGGGTCGTCGACATGCTGGGGATCGGCCATCTCCTCGATCGCCGGCCGGCGGGTCTCTCCGGCGGCGAGGCGCAGAGGGTGGCGATCGGCCGGGCGCTGCTGAGCCGGCCCCGCCTCCTGCTCATGGACGAGCCCCTCGCCGCCCTCGACGAGGCCCGCAAGGCCGAGATCCTGCCCTATATCGAGCGCCTGCGCGACGAGGCCGGATTGCCCATCGTCTATGTCAGCCACGCGGTCTCGGAGGTTGCGCGCCTGGCGCGCACCGTCGTCGTGCTCGACGGTGGTCGTGTCGCCGCCATTGGGGATGCCGATACGGTGCTTCGCCGGGCCGACCTCCTCGCCGTTCAGGAAACCGAGGCCGGGGCGATCCTCGACATGGTCGTGGGGGAGACGGATTCCGAAACCGGCCTGACCCGGCTGAGCGGACGCGCCGGTATCCTGTCCGTTCCGCGATTGCCAAGAAGCGTCGGCACCCTCGTGCGCATCCGCGTGCCGGCGCGGGACGTCCTCCTCGCCACGCAGCCGCCGGTGGGCTTGAGCGCGCGCAACCTTCTGGAAGGGCGTGTCGTCTCGATCCACGCGCTCGGCGAGGCGGCGTCCATGGTGGAGATCGACTGCAACGGCGCACTGCTCGCCGCTCGACTGACCCGCGCCTCGGTGCGCGATCTCGCTCTTGCGCCCGGCCGCATCGTCTACGCGGTGGTGAAAAGCGTCGCCTTCGATCCCCAGGGCGTAGGCACGGCAAGGCCGGAGGCAGTGGAGATCTGAGCGCGGACCAGCTCAATTCTTAAAAAACCACCTATTTCTATGACGATTCTTTTGTCATCTTCACGGCCAATGGTGGGTAACGGGCGGGTTTTAAGAACTGGTTCACCCTCGTTGTCGTTTTTGGTTTCATGCCACGACCACATTCGAAAGGGCGTGCAATGACGATCCTTAGTATCTCTCCGATGGCGATGCCCCCCGTCGCGCCGGTCGCTCCGGCCGTGGATGCCCCGGCTCCGGTGCGGAAAGTCGGCCCGGCGCCGACGGTCGGCACGCCGCTGGACCCGGCCGTGCGCTTCGATGTCCGGCTGGACGATGCGCCCGTGACCGACGAAAAGGCGACAAGGGACGACGCGGCGGTGCCGACGGCGGACGAGCGCCGCATCACGGTGGATCAGGACACCAAGAGCCTAGTGTATCAGGTGGTGGACCCGAGTTCCGGCGACGTCGTCGTGCAACTGCCCGAGGCCACGATCCTTCGAGCCCGCGCCTATGCGGAGGCGACGGCGATGCGAGCGAAGGAACATCAGCAGCCCGTGGATCGGACCGCCTGACGCGAGCTGCGGCCGGCACCACGGCCGGGAGCGGGTGGAAGAGGAAGGCCGCGGCGCAGGCTACGGCGTTCCCGCCGTTTTCCCGGAGGATACGCGCTGTCCGGGGTTGCGACGGGGAACCCGTCGGCGGTTCGTCGTCGCCCGCAGGCGCCGGCCACGCGGCGGTATCGCGGTGCCGGGATGCGTTTCGATCCGCGCGCCCCTTCGAGAACCGGCCCCTCGCCCGTCAGGTGCGCAGACCCGCGGCGATCTGGTGGTTGATGTTGATGAGGGCCGACAGCTTCTCCGCCTTCGGTTCGATCAACGTGTCGATCATCCGTTTGAAGACGAAGGTCGAGAGTTCGGCGATGCTGGTCTTGACCTCGATCGGCAGCTGGCTCTCGGGTGCCGTCGCGGCACCGGCGATGATCGTCCAGACCTTCTGGTTGAAGTTCAGGGCTTCATTGAGAGCGCTTGACTGATTCTGCCAATCGGCCTGAATCGTTTGGAGCCGTCCTGCCGCCTTGATCAGGACGGCCGCTTCCGCCTCTCGCGGCGTCAATGCGGTCTGCGCGACCCGTGCATAGGCACTGGCTCCGTAGGACATGGCCGATCCTTCCCCCCGAGGCGGCCGAGCTGATTCGGGCCGCTGGAAGCCGACCTTGACGGCGTAAGGTTAAAATCCGGTAGCGGACGGCTTTCGCCCCAATCATGCCGATAAGCTGGCGGAGGACAGGGCGGGAGATGGATGACCTCGCTCGTCCGACGGGATCGACTGATACGATGGCCTGCGCTGCAGCAAAGGAAGAGGTCCCACGGACTTTGCGCAACGCATCGGTCAGGTTTGGCGGCTATGCTGGGCCGGGGCCTGGGCAGAGCCGCGCGGCGGGTGGGCATGACTCTTCACTGATATGATGAACTTCCTGCTCGGTACGCTCGCCGGAGGGCTCATCGCCGGTGTGGTCACCATCGTCGCCGTCCGCCAGCCCGAGGTCCAGGCCAGGCTCGGCCTTCATCCCGTCTCGTCGGCTCTGCTGCTCCCGGCGGCTCCGCCGCGCATCGAGCCGCCCTGCAGTCTCGTTCCCGCCCGACCTGAGGGCGACCAGACCGTCGGCCACCCGGACATGTTGTTTTCCAAGCGCCGATTCTGGTTCGTGGCCCCTTAAGTAGGGCGCCGATCAGAGGCTGCTGAGCAAGAACATGACCATCGTCGTCGCCACGGTGGTCGAGAGGAACCCGCACAGAGCCGCCGCGAAAGATGGACCGGTGGCCGTCGCGTGCGCGGCGTGGGACGAAAGCAGGGTGAGATCGCTGTGCTGGGCGGACGCGTTCATGACGGAAGTCTCCCGACGGACAAGCTTTCCGTCGTTCGTGAAGATGTGACGTGGGAATGATGGTGCGGCTGTGCGTCGCCGCACCCGACCGGCGCATGCAGAGGAAATCCGCGACAAAGCGAATGCTTCTTCTCGTTTCAGTATCTCAGTCAAAGGCGATCTGAGCGAAGTATCCGCGTTCAGATCAGGCAGCTCAGTCGCAGCGATTCACCGATTTCGCAGCCCGCAGGGCTCGCGTCTCGCTGCGAAGATCGATGGCGACGATTTCCGCGCCGCAATCTTCGAACGCTTCCTTAGCGTCTTCGTAACGATCGCCGACTTCATCGAGGGTGTCGCAGACCCGGTCGCGATTGCCGAGCCTTGCTTCCTCTCGGGCCTGGTAGCGAAGGGCCGCGGCCTCCTGGATCTTGCGTTCACCCTTGAGGCAGGAGGGAGCCGCGAGGGTCGGGGCGATCATGCACAGCACGAAGCCGAAAGCGGCGATGGGCGTTGCAGGAGCGAAGCGCATGGGCGGATCCGATTGTGCGTCTCGTTGAAAGAGGGCTGTCCGTCACTCGACATCGTCACCTTGGACCGGTCTATGCCGGATCAAGGTCAGTGCCAATAAACGGTCGTCATCGTCGGGTCTGCGGTTGAAACGGCGAACTCACGGCGAAGGTTCCGCAGGTTTCTTGCGCCTGCGAGAGGCCAGGATCTGGTCGAGGCGCACCGGGGCACAGGCATGGACGTCGACCCCGACATCGTATTGCCGCGGGGCCGGCGCGAGCCTGCCGTGGGAATGGCCGTGGAGATTGAGGGCGCCGCGCCCGATGCCGTTCCAGGTCCGGAACGCGTAATGGCAGAGGACGAGCCGGCGTCCGTCCACGTCGATCTCGGCATAGTGGTTCACCGAGGCCCAGTCCCGCAGGGCGAGGGTGCCGGGACCGTCATTGTTGCCGACGATCAGGTGCTTCACGCCGTTGAGGGCACCGACGATCCCGGCGATGCGTGCGTCGGAGGGGCCGAGGGCGACGTCGCCGAGATGCCAGACGGTGTCGTCGGGCGCGACCCTCTCGTTCCAGTTGGCGATGAGGCCGGCATCGTGGGCCGCGAGGTCCGGATAGGGACGCCGGTCGATGTTCAGCGCACGCCGGTCGCCGAAATGCGTATCGCTGGTGAACCAGACCGCCACGACCCGGCCGACTCAGCCGCCCGGCCGGAAGCGCATGGGAACCGTAACGGCGAGGCTGCTCACGGAGACGCCGGGAGGAGCCGCCGGCAGCGAACCGCGCACGGCGGCCAGCGCCGCACCGTCGATGACGCTGATGCCGCTGCTGCTGGCGAGCCCGGCGCTGAGCACCTGACCCGAGCGCGAGACGGTGAAGCGCACCACGGCGGTGCCGCCCGCCGTCCCCGCCGCCGCGTTGCGGTTCATGCGGCCGTTGATGGCCGAGGCCAGGGCTCCCTGCCATTGGCGCAGAGCGCTCGGGTCATTGCCGGCGGCGGACGAGCCGGTGCTGGCCTGCCTCGCGGAGGAGGCCGAACTGGCGGGCCCGCCCTCCTGAGCGGCGCGTCGGCTGGTCTCGCGCGCGGCCCTGAGCTTGGCTTCCTTGGCCGCCTTCAGCTTCGCCTCGCGAATGGCCTCGCGCTTGGCCTCCAGTTCCTCCTGGCGCTTCGCCTCGATCCTCGGATCGGGCTTCGGCTTCGGTTTGACGATCTCGACGGGCTTAGGCGGCTTCACCGGCTCGGGCGGCTTGGCCACGACCGGCGGCGGCGGAACCAAGGGCTCGGCCACCTCGGCGGTGGAGGTGACCACCTGCTCCTCCGGCGGCACCTCCGTGACCGTGTCGGGGGTGACCACCGGCTGGGTCTCGTCGGGGGGGATCTCAGTTGTCTCGGGCGGCGTCACCGCCACCATCTCCGGAGGCTGCACCTCTTCCACCACGTCCGGCGTCTCGACGGGGGCCTCTTCCGCCGGTGGAGGCACCGCCTCCGTCATGGCGGGAGCCGACGGGGCCTCGGCCTCCGTCGATTGCGGCGCCAGATCGATGGTGATCGTGTTCTCGCCGGGGGGCGCCTTGGGCGCCTGGCCGAACAGCATCATGCCCGCCAGCACCGTCAGGTGCAGGACGAAGGCCACAAGGAAGGCAGCAGCGAGGCCCGTGGGACCTTGCCGGCCGGGTTCACGTGTCGAAACGAGGGCACTCATCGAGTCTACCGCGGTGCTCCGCTCGCCGCGGGGGGCGCCGAAGGCGCTCCGCCCGGGGATTGCGCGATCAGGGACACCTTGGTGAAGCCGGCCTGGCCGACGAGGCCCATCACTTCCATGATCTTGCCGTAGGGCACGTCCTTGTCGCCGCGCACCAGCATGACCTGGGTCGGGTCTTCCGCCGCCAGCGCCTTCAGGCGCGGCATGATCGTCTCCGCCGTGAGTTCGTCCTTGGCCAGGAACGGCTTGCCTTCCTTGTCGATGGAGATTTCCAGGGGTTTCTTCGCCTGGGCGACCTTGGCGGCCGTGGTCTTGGGCAGTTGCACCGGCACGCCCGTCGTCATCAGCGGCGCCGCGACCATGAAGATGATCAGCAGCACCAGCATCACGTCCACCATCGGCGTGACGTTGATCTCGGACATCGGCGCGGAATCGAGGTCATCGTCGTCGTCGCCGCCGCCGCTGGCGCGGACCGAACCCATACCCATCGTTCGCCCTCCGGGGCATCGGCGGCCGGCTCGATGGCCCGCCGCATGTCGTCATCGGGCCGCCGCATCCGCGCCGGCCATGGAATCTTCAGAGCGTCGAGAGAGCCGCGCTACTCGGCGGCGGCGGCGTGCGGTACGCTCTTGCGGTCCCGCGCGAGGCGGTTGCCGAGGGTGCCGATGCTGGCCACGAAGGCGGATTGCACCCGGCCGAGATCGTTGGTCAGCTTGTTGTAGGCCATCACCGCCGGGATCGCGACGATGAGGCCGATGGCCGTGGCGAAGAGGGCCTCGGCGATGCCGGGGGCCACCACGGCGAGCGAGGTGTCCTGGCTCTGGGCGATGGACGAGAACGAGTTCATGATGCCCCAGACCGTGCCGAAGAGGCCGATGAAGGGGGCGGTGGAACCGGAGGTCGCCAGGAGGGGCAGGCCGCTCTGAAGACGCTTGACCCGCAGGGTGAGGGCGGCGCGCATGGCGCGTTCGATGCGGTCCCGGCGCTCCGCGCGGGTCTCGGTGGCATCCTGGTCGCGCCAGGCTTCGAGACCGGCCTGAACGATGCCCGCATCGATCCCCGAGCCCGTGGCTTCGAGGGACCCGCCCGAGCGGACCAGCGTATCGAAGGCCTTGGCCTGACGCTTGGCGGCGGCGAAGCGGACGAGTTTCTCGAACACCACCGTCCAACAGGCGATCGAGGCGACCACCAGCAGGATCATCACGCTTTTGACGATCGGGTCAGCCTGGAGAAACAGGCCGATGAAGGAAAAGTCGTGGGCTGCGGCAGCGGCCGGCGCGGAAGTCGGATCCATGGCGGGCTCCTCGGGGTTCGTTGGGTGGCGATCGCCGAGGGGCGACCGGATCGGCGTTCGGACGGGACGTCGGCCCGCCCGTCGGGTCAGCGCGTGAAGCTCGCGCTCGTCTTGCTCTCGGTCTCGATCCGGTCGAGGCAGCTCTCACGGCTGGCCTCGCCGCCTTCGCAGGCGAGAACGTCGTTGAGGAGGACCCGGCCGATCTTCGGGCAGGCGAGCGCCGGGAAGTCGAACAGCCGTACCATGGTCTTGCGGTCCTGGACGGGGCCGAGTTCGACGGCGAGGCGCTTCTGCGCGACGCCTTCCGTATCGAAGGCGAACAGGTCGAGCTTCAGGGATTTCAGGGCGGTGCCGCGGCTGTTGTCCACGAGGAGATAGGTACGGCAGGCCTCGCCCGCCGGCTCGAGACGATTGAGTTCGAGCTTCAGGACGGGAGCCTTCGCATCCTGGGCGGGGGCGGAGACGGTCCATCCCACCGTGAGGGCGGCGGCCATCAGCGCGGCGCCGACGGCCCGGACGGGAGAAAGAGATGGGAAATCGATCACGCGGTGCGCCTCTTTCATAACGGTCCGGTTCTCCTCGGTTGCGGCAGTCCCTGGTCACCTGCGTCGAAACGCCATGGCAAACGGGAATCGCCGAGACCCCCGGCGGGGCTCGTCTTCGGCGGTTCCTCGGGCATTGAGCGCGACGCTCGCGTTCCGGTGTCGCTCCAGCCTGACCCGTGGCGCCCGGCTTGCGCACCGCCGCATCGTTCGACGTGGCGCGGAGTATCCGAATTGATCCTGCAAGATCAAGCTTTGTGCTGAAAATCAGAGCAGTTCCAAACTGTTACTGCGACGCTCGACTTGCACGCCTTCGATTTCCGAAAACTCCCGAAAAACTTGCCGGATCATCCTGCATCTCCCTCCGGTACGGGATCGTCTCCCTGCCCGATGCGAACGCGTTCGAGGAGGCATCCGCCGTTGCAGGCCTCCGGACAGGGGGAAGGACCGGCGGTGAGTGGGACCCTTGGAGCCGAACCCTTGATGCCGCTTTTCCACATCTCCATATCGCGGTGACCGGCAGGCGACCGCCGGGAGGAGTGCTGCGGCAGGCGGGCTCCGACAGATCGAAGTGCCTTATTCTATCGACCCCTGGGCTTCGCGAAGGACAAGATCACGTGACGACACGGCCTTCTCCGTTCGGACATCCGTTTCTTCTCGGCTTTGACGAGATCGAGCAGGCCCTCGACCGGGTGTCGAAGGCGGCCAACGACGGGTACCCGCCCTACAACATCGAGCGCGTGCAGCGCTCCGACGACGAGCCCGAGCGGCTGCGGATCACCCTCGCGGTGGCCGGCTTCACGCGGGATCAGCTCGACGTGATGCTGGAAGAGAACCAACTCGTGGTGCGGGGCCGCCAGGTCGACGACAAGGCGCGCCAGTTCCTGCATCGCGGCATCGCCGCCCGCCAGTTCCAGCGCGCCTTCCTGCTCGCGGACGGCATGGAGGTGATGGGAGCGGACCTCTCGAACGGGCTTCTCTCCATCGACCTGACCCGGCCCGAGCCGGAACGCATCGTCCGCAAGATCGCCATCGGCTCCCGCGACGACATCTGAACGCATCCGATCCCGTCATCCGGAAGCGTGCCGCCGGTGGCGCCGTCCCGGACCCAAGCTCTGCCTCGAACAAGCTCTGCCTCGAAAGGAGGGCCTACCATGACCGATTTCAACGCAAACCCGATCACCCCGGCCGATCTCGATCCCGCCGAGTTCAACGCCGCCGACCTCGCGGCTCTCGGCGAGGGCCATATCGCCTATGTCCGGCCGATCCGCTCCGACGAGGTGAAGCGTCTGTTTCCGCAGGCTCCGGACCTGACCCCCGGCATGGACCTGTTCGCGCTGCTCTCGGCGAGCGGCAGCCCGATCCTGCTGGCCGATTCCCGCGACGTGATCGTCGCCAATGCCATGGCGAACGATCTGCACGCCGTCAGTCTTCATTGAGGCGCCGGTCGGCTCAGGCGATGTCCGCCACCGCCGCCAGCAGCCGCGCCAGATCCTGCGGACGTGACAGGCGGTGGTCGCCATCGGCGATGAGGGTGAGGACGGTGCCGGGAGGCGGCAGCCGTTCCACCGTCGCGAGGGCATGGGTGTAGGGCACGTCGGGATCCCGCATCCCCTGCAGGATATGCACCGGACAGCCCGGATCGATCGGGCCACCGAGGAGGAGGTGCCGGCGCCCGTCCTCGATCAACGCCATGGTGGTGGGGACCGGGTCCGGTCCGTACTCCGTGGGCCGCATCCACACCCCGTCCCGCTCCATCGTCGCGCGGATCTCCGGCGGGAAACGCTCCCACATCAGGCTCTCGGTGAAATCGAGGGCGGGGGCGATCAGCACCATGCCGGCGAGGGGGGTATCGCCCCGGAGCGCCCGTGCGCGTGCCGCGAGGCAGGCGATCCAGCCTCCCATCGACGAACCGACCAGGATGGCGCTCCCGGTCACCGTGGCGTCGAGGACCGCCATGGCGTCGTCGAGCCAGGTCGAGATCGTCGATCCGGCGAACTCTCCCTCCGATTCGCCGTGCCCGGTATAGTCGAACCGGACGAGGGCGCGGCCATGGTCCCGCGCGAAGGCGTCGAGAACCATGGCCTTGGTGGCGCCCATATCGGAGCGGAAGCCCCCGAGCCAGACCAGGGCGGGCCCGTCTCCCGCGCGGGTGCGCACAGCGATGCGGCGTGCGGCGTCTCCCTCGCCGACGGTGATGAACGTCGGGGCCTGGCTGAGCGCTGAGTCCATGCGAAGTCCTTTTAATCCGGTAAAACCGACATCTGACCGTGCTGCAGTCGCATTTCGTTTACCGAGCCGTAAAGCGTGCCCCCGATGCTGGCGACCATGATCGAGACACCAGACGAGTCCCGTCGCCCCCTCAAAGGCTACCTTTCATCGAACCGGCCGTCGCCGAAAGGCCGGGCTCGATGAGCGGCGACGAGCGATTCGGCGCTGGCTTCCCCAGCGAGGCGCAACCGCTGGCGGGCGCCACGGTCCTGCAGATCATCCCCGCCCTCGATGCGGGCGGGGCGGAGCGCACCACGGTGGATGTGGCCGCAGCCCTCGCCTCCGTTGGCGCGCGGGCACTCGTGGCGACGGAAGGCGGGCGCCTCGTCGGCGAGATGCAGGCCAAGGGCGGAACCTGGCTTCCGTTCCCGGCGGCCTCCAAGAATCCCCTCGCCATGGCGCTGAATGTGGGACGCCTCTCCGGCCTGTGCCGGCGCGAGGGGGTCCAGATCATCCACGCCCGCTCGCGAGCCCCCGCCTGGGTGGCCCTGGGCGCCGCCCGGCGGCTGAAGATCCCCTATGTGACCACCTATCACGGCAGCTATTCCGGTCGGACCGGGGTGAAGGTGCTCTACAATTCGGTGATGGCGCGCGGCGACGTGGTCATCGCCAATTCCCACTACACCGCCGACCTCATCCGGATGCTCCATCCCGATCAGGCCGGCGACCGTGTCCGGGTCGTCCATCGCGGCACCGACCTCGCCCAGTTCTCGCCCGGCGCCGTGGCGCCGGCACGGGTCGAGGCCCTGCGCCGGTCCTGGGACGTGGCGCCGCACCAGCGCGTCGTCCTGCTCGCGGCCCGGCTCACCGCCTGGAAGGGACAGCGCGTGCTGATCGAGGCGGCGTCGGTCCTGCGTGACCGCGGCGTCACCGATGTCGTCTTCGTCCTGGCCGGAGACCCGCAGGGCCGCTCCGCCTATGAGCGGGAGCTCGACGCGCTGATCGAGGCCCGCGGGCTCCGCGGCGTCGTCCTGAGGGTCGGCCATTGCACCGACATGCCGGCCGCCTTCCGGGCGGCCTCGGTGGTCGCGGTCCCCTCCGTCGAACCCGAGGCGTTCGGGCGTTCGGCTGTGGAAGCCCAGGCCCTCGGGACCCCGGTCGTGGTCTCGGACCTCGGCGCGGTGCCGGAGACGGTGCTCGCCCCGCCTGAAGTGCCGGCGGCCCAGCGCACCGGCTGGCGGGTGCCGCCCGGCGACGCGCCGGCCCTGGCCGAGGCCCTGCTCGAGGCCCTTACTCTCGGAGCCAGTGCGCGGGACGCCATGACCCGCAGGGGACGCGCCCATGTGGAGGCGCATTTCTCCCTCGACGGCATGGTGGGCGCCACCCTCGCCGTCTATGCCGAGCTCCTCGCCCGGCACACGCGCTGAGATGGTATGAGCCGGTTCGTGAACCAAACCCGTTCCTGCCTGTTGACACGGGACGCAGTTCGGACATGGTGTCCGCAACCGGATTGCCGGAGCGATTGGTGGCAGGTCTAGCCCTCCGGGCGATGTCCGCAGGCTGCCGTTTCGTCGTTCACTAGGAGATTGAAGCCATTCGTAGACCAATGAGAGCCATGCCGGCCCCGCAGAAGGACGGGCCGCGCGCCAATCGGGACATCCGTGGCGTCCGCGAAGTGCAGCTCATCGATGATACCGGGCAGAACCGCGGTGTCGTCGCCTTCTTCGACGCGCTCGCCCTCGCCGAAGAGGCGGGCCTCGATCTCGTGGAGATCGCGCCGAACTCCGTCCCTCCCGTCTGTAAGCTTCTCGATTACGGCCGCTTCCGCTTCAACGAGCAGAAGAAGCAGAACGAGGCGCGCAAGAAGCAGAAGACGGTCGAGGTCAAGGAGATCAAGCTCCGCCCCGGTATCGACAAGCACGACTACGATACCAAGATGAAGGCCGTCATCCGGTTCTTCGAAGAGGGTGACAAGGTGAAGGTCACCCTGCGCTTCCGCGGCCGCGAGATGGCGCACCAGGATATCGGCCTGCGCCTGCTCGAGCGGGTGAAGAACGAGACCCAGGAAATCGCCAAGGTGGAGAGCGAGCCGATGCTCGAAGGCCGCCAGATGATCATGATCCTGGCGCCGCGCTGAGGCACTCGTCGTCCCGTCACGGGACACGGACGATCAAAGAGCCGCTTCCACGGGGAGGCGGCTTTTTTTGTCGGCTTACGGCCTGTCTCGGATATCGCGTGGCCGGATATCGCGTGGTTCGGGGCAGTTTCATGCCTGCCGCCGTGGGGAGGGGGCAGCGTGTGCGCCGCCCCCCAGTCCCGAGGTCTATTTCACCACGGATACCTGTGCGTCGCCCACCCGCCTCAGCACGTTCACCGTGACGTCGCTGCCGTAGCGCTGCACCCGCAGGTCGACCCGCGACTCGCCGAGCTTCAGGTTGAAGATCGAGACGCCTTCGAGGAAGTCCGGAAGGGTCGGGTTGCGCAGGCGGATGCGGTTGCGGTCGTGCTGGAGCTCGATGCCGATACAGGCCGAGAGGAAGGCGAACGGGGCCGCCGCCGCCCAGGCCTGGGGCGAGCAGGCCACCGGATAGGAGACCGGCCCGCGCTGGTTGCGGCGCATGAAGCCGCAGAACAGCTCCGGCAGGCGCTTCTGGTCCTGGTAGAGGGCCGTGTCGAACATGCCCTGGAAGATGCGCGAGGCTTCCGGCTTCAGGTCGTAGCGCGCGAGGCCCATGGCGACCAAGGCGTTGTCGTGCGGCCAGATCGAGCCGTTATGGTACGACATCGGGTTGTAGCGCGCCTCGCCACGCGCGATCGTGCGCACGCCCCAGCCGTTGAACCCGTCCTTGGACAGCAGGTTGGCGGCGACGCTGGCCGCGCGCTCCGGCAGGGCGATGCCGGTGAAGAGGGCATGGCCGGCATTGGACGAGCGCACGGCGCATTGCTTCTTCGCCCCGTCGAGGGCCAGCGCGTAGGTGCCGATTGCCTCGCACCAGAACGCCTTGTCGAAGTTTTCGCGAAGGGCGAGCGCTTCCTCGCCGAGGCGGGCGGCGAGGTCGCCGTGGCCGAGCAGGGTGGCGAGCTTGGCCATGCCGTTCTTGGCGGCATAGACGTAGCCCTGGACTTCGCACAGGGCGATCGGCCCCTTGGCGAGCTGTCCATCGGTATGGAAGATCGAATCGTGGCTGTCCTTCCAGCCCTGGTTCTCCAGGCCCTTGTCGGTGTCGCGGGCATATTCGACGAAGCCGTCGCCGTCCCGGTCGCCGTACTCGTTCATCCATGCAAGGGCGAGTTCGAGGGCCGGCCAGATGCGCTTGATCGTCTCGATGTCGCCGGTGACGGCGTAATACTCGTAGGCCAGCATGACGAAGAGCGGCGTGCCGTCGATCGTTCCGTAATAGTGGCGGAACGGCACTTCGCCGAGCATCGCCATCTCGCCGCGCCGGGTCTCGTGCAGAACCTTGCCGGGCTGGGCGTCGGCGGCGGGGTCCACCGCCTTGGCCTGAGTCGAGGCGAGGTAACGCAGGACGCCCTTGGCGAAGTTGGGGTCGATCCACAGCGCCATCATCGCGGTGATGATGCCGTCGCGGCCGAACACGGTGGAGTACCAGGGGATTCCGGCGAAGGGATAGATCCCCTCGGGCGTGCGGCTCGCCAGCATGTAGAGGTCGGCGGTGGCGCGGCAGGCCGCTTCGTTGAACTGGTCGTTCGACGAGATGATCGTGGTGATGCCGGCGGTGAGCTGGCGCAGGTCCCGGCGCGCGTCGCGATAGGCGCGGGCGAAGATCACGCCCTCGCCGAGGCCCTTGGGATGGCGTGCGCCGGCGCCGCTTCCCGCCGCCTGCGACAGGCCGGCGGCGGCGTCCTCGCCGACCTTCTCGGCGGCGGGGGCGCTGGTGAAGGCGCGATGCGATTCGCAGACGACCCGGATGAACAGCGACGTCCGGCCGCCCGGCGGCAGCGAGACTTCGAATTCGGCGCGGCCCGGCTCGATATGGTGCGGCTTCGGACCAAAATGCAGGCTCGTGGTGCGCACCACCTCGTCGAGGCCGACATAGCGGAACTGGACCTCCGATTCGCTCGCCACCTGCACGCTGCGCTTGCCGCGGACCGGCCGGTCCATGCCGCGCACCTCGAACAGGTCGCGGTAATCCGCGTCGAAGGTCACGCCGATCTTGAGCTTCCAGTGGCGCGAATCGTAGTTGCGCAGGCCGATCCGGTCGTAGCAGGCGCCCTTGAACAAGAACTTGGTGCGCTCGATGGCGATCAGCTCGCGCGGGATCGTGGTCTCGTCATGGGCATCGATGCGGATATCCGGCGTCGTCATGTCGACGCTCAGCGCGCCGTTGTCGTCCTGCATCACCGAGGAGAGCAGCAGGGGGCGCTGGTCCTCGATGGTGAAGCCGAGGCGCGAGAGGTAGCGCGTATCCTGGAAATACAGGCCTTCCGGACCGGGGAGCACGCCGATATCGCCGTAGCTGTCGAGGACGGCAAAGGCCTCCCCGTATTTCAGGGAGCGTAACGGGCGCTCCACCAGGGAGGTCTGCGCCTCGATATGATATTGCGGCAGCACCGCGTCGGCATCCTGGAAGCCTTGTCCCAGGCCATTCGCGCTGGAACCGTCCTGTGTCGTCGCCGTGGAAGTGTTCGCCGCCATGCCTGAACGTCTCCGGGAAGTGGGCTGCCGGACCTGCAGCATCGGGGCGAAGCCATATCCGGCCTGATGCCGCAGATCATTGTTTAAGTTCGGGCCCGCATGACAGGCGGCCATGCGCTTATCGCCCGATGCGCTCCATCTTGGCCGGCGAATCAAAAGGCCGCCGATCGCGACCAGGCGACTCGGCGGCCTTCTGGAACCGGTCTCGGCGGACCCGCTCGAAACGGCGCCGATGCGGAGAAGGGTAGCAAGGCTGATGCCCGAAGGCACCAGCCTGTGCGCATGATTTTCAGGCAGGCATCGCGGCGGCGGACAGCGACGGGCGGGCCGAGCCGTTGAGATCCCCGTAATGCGGGGTGAAGGCGCCCGCACGCGGCATCGTTATGACGTTCTGTTCGTTCTCGATCAGCTGCTCGTAGACCGCGACATACTTCTTTACCATGCACTCCGCGGTGAACTGCGTCTCGAAGTGGCGACGCACGCCGGCGCGGCTCATGGTCTTGACCTTGTGCACGGCCGCGATGGCATCGTCCATCGTGTCGCACAGGACTCCGCTGACGCCGTCGGCGATGACTTCCGGCACGGAGCCGTTGCGGAACGCGATCACCGGGGTGCCGGCCGACATCGCCTCGATCATCACGAGACCGAAAGGCTCCGGCCAGTCGATGGGGAAGGCCAGGGCCAGGGCGTTGCCGAGGAAGTCCTTCTTCTGCTCCTCGTTGATCTCGCCGATGAACTCCACGAGCGGGTGGTGGATCATCGGCTCGATGACCTCGTCCCAATAATCCTGGTCGGCCTTGTCGACCTTCGCCGCGATCTTGAGCTTCACGCCGGACTGGATCGCCATCTGGATCGCGCGATCGGGGCGCTTCTCGGGGGAGATGCGGCCGAGGAAGGCAAGGTAGCCACCCTTGGCGTCCGGATAATACGGGCAGTTCTCGGACGGCAGGCCGTGATGGATCGTAGCCTGCCAGTTCGAGCTGGAGGGCATCGGCTCACGCTGGTTGTCGGAGATCGACACCAGGGGCATGCCCGTGAAGGTGCGGTAGACCGGCATGAAATCGGGCACGTCGAGGCGGCCGTGCATGGTCGTCACGCACTTGTGGTAGAGGTCCTCGAACATCGGATACTGCAGCAGGTCGATGTGGAAGTGCAGCACGTCGAACTCGTGCGCCCGCTTGTGGACGGCGTGCAGCATCGCCAGATGGCTCGCGGTGTGGTCGCGGTATCCGAGGAGGCGAAGGCCCTCGGGTGTGCAGGCGGCGAGCTTGGCGGATGTCTCCGAATCGCCGCTGGCGAACAGGGTCACGTCATGTCCCTGCCGGACGAGTTCCTCCGTGATCCACGATACGACGCGCTCGGTGCCGCCGTAGAACTTCGGAGGCACGGCCTCCGAGAGCGGAGCAATCTGGGCAATGCGCACGAAACGTCTCCTGTAAGGTCGAATATTGCGACGACCTAACGCCATCCGGCCTGAGTGGGACATGAACGGAACTCACGGCCAAGGTTCTGGTTCCGTGTGCCCCACGAGGGTCCTTCCGCGCCATCTCCCCCCGCCCGGATGTCCCCGGAATCCTTGCTCCCCGCCCGTGTGATCGGGTGGTCGAGCGGGGACGGGGCCATGCAGGAACCCGGCCAGATCGGGGCGCCGCCGCGACCGCGGGACCGCCTGTCCGGGGGGGCTGCGCGGATCGGTCGTGTTGCCGCCCGCGATCCGCCCCATACTTCCTGGTCATGGCCGGATTTGTGCGACGCACGATGCCCTTGTTTCGCTCAAGGGGGTCGTCTAAGCCTCGCGCCTGCGCAGTCTGGCATTGGAGCAATTCCATACCGTTCGAGCGCTCGCGAGGCGCTTGGCCCGCCACGAACACGAGAGGTGTCGCATGACCAGCCTGCTGGCGGATTATCTGCCCCTCATCGTCTTCATCGGCGTTTCGCTCTTCATCGCCGTGGCCCTGCTCGTGGCGCCGTTCCTCGTGGCCTACAACAGCCCGGACCCGGAGAAGCTCTCGGCCTACGAGTGCGGCTTCAACGCCTTCGACGACGCCCGCATGAAGTTCGACGTGCGGTTCTACCTCGTCGCCATCCTGTTCATCATCTTCGACCTCGAAGTCGCGTTCCTGTTCCCCTGGGCCATCACCTTCGGCGAGCTCGGCTGGTTCGGCATGTGGTCGATGATGGCCTTCCTCGGCGTGCTCACGGTCGGGTTCGTCTACGAGTGGCGCAAGGGCGCCCTCGAATGGGACTAGCCGTCCCGTCGACCTGACACTCGCATTGCCCGAAGCCGGATCCCGAGAAACCGATGGCCTTCAGTCCCGACATGACCCGGATCCCCGCCGTCGCACCCGCGCCGAAGGGGATCATCGACCCCAATACCGGCCGCCCCATCGGCGCCGACGATCCGACCTTCCTGTCGATCAACAGCGAGCTCGCCGATCGCGGCTTCCTCATCACCTCGACGGACGACCTCATCAACTGGGCCCGCACCGGGTCGCTGATGTGGATGACGTTCGGTCTCGCCTGCTGCGCGGTCGAGATGATGCAGATGTCGATGCCGCGCTATGATTGCGAGCGCTTCGGCTTCGCGCC
The DNA here is from genome assembly GCF_022829685.1 of Methylobacterium sp. E-045. GTDB lineage: Bacteria > Pseudomonadota > Alphaproteobacteria > Rhizobiales > Beijerinckiaceae > Methylobacterium. The sequence goes on along the minus strand of NZ_JAKSYE010000027.1, from coordinate 51,667 downwards.
CCGCGGTTCGCCGCGCCAATCCGACGTGATGATCGTCGCCGGCACCCTGACCAACAAGATGGCGCCCGCCCTGCGCAAGGTCTACGACCAGATGCCGGAGCCGCGCTACGTCATCTCCATGGGCTCCTGCGCCAATGGCGGCGGCTATTACCACTATTCCTATTCGGTGGTGCGCGGCTGCGATCGGGTCGTGCCGGTGGACATCTATGTGCCCGGCTGCCCGCCTACGGCGGAGGCGCTGCTCTACGGCGTGCTCCTCCTGCAGAAGAAGATCCGCCGCACCGGCACGATCGAGCGCTGAGGGTCCGCCATGAGCAACGGCATCTCGATCCTCGCCCATACCGCGGCCCCGGCTGACGGCTCGCTCCAGGCGCTCAGCGACCATGTCGGCGCGGCGCTCGGCCCCGCCATCGTCTCGCGGACCATCGCTTTCGGCGAGCTCACCCTGAACGTGCAGGCGAGCGACATCGTCTATGCGCTGACCTATCTGCGCGACGACCCGGCCTGCGCCTTCCGCTGCTTCATCGACATCTGCGGCGCGGATTACCCGAACCGCGAGAAGCGCTTCGACGTGGTCTACCACCTCCTCTCCCTGCGCCATAACGCCCGCATCCGGGTGAAGGTGCAGACCGACGACCAGACCCCCGTCCCCTCCGTCATCGACGTGTTCCCGGCCGCCAACTGGTTCGAGCGGGAGACCTACGACCTCTACGGCGTCCTCTTCTCCGGACATCCCGACCTTCGCCGCCTCCTGACCGATTACGGGTTCGAAGGGCATCCGCTGCGCAAGGACTTCCCGCTCACCGGCTTCGTCGAGGTCCGCTACGACCAGGACGAGGCCCGCGTGGTCTACGAGCCGGTGAAGCTGGCGCAGGAATTCCGGAACTTCGATTTCTTGTCCCCTTGGGAAGGCACCGACTACGTGCTTCCGGGCGACGAGAAAAAATCGGCTTGAACGGCGGAGCGAGGCCATGACCGAGCACAACATCCGCAACTTCGCGATCAATTTCGGCCCGCAGCACCCGGCGGCGCACGGTGTGCTGCGCCTCGTGCTGGAGCTCGATGGCGAGATCGTCGAGCGGGTCGATCCGCATATCGGCCTGCTCCATCGCGGCACCGAAAAGCTGATCGAGCACAAGACCTACCTCCAGGCCACGCCCTATTTCGACCGGCTCGATTACGTGTCGCCGATGAACCAGGAGCATGCCTTCTGCCTCGGCATCGAGAAGCTGCTGGGATTGCAGGTGCCGCGTCGGGCCCAGCTCATCCGCGTGCTGTTCTGCGAGATCGGCCGCATCCTCTCCCACCTCCTCAACGTCACCACGCAGGCCATGGATGTGGGCGCGCTGACACCGCCGCTCTGGGGCTTCGAGGAGCGTGAGAAGCTGATGATCTTCTACGAGCGCGCGTCGGGTGCTCGCCTTCACGCCAATTACTTCCGGCCCGGCGGCGTTCACCAGGACCTGCCGCCTGCCCTGATCGACGACATCGAGGCCTTCATCGATCCGTTCCTGCAGGTGGTGGACGACCTCGACAACCTCGTCATGGGTAACCGCATCTTCAAGCAGCGCAACGTCGACATCGGCATCGTCACCGTGGACGAGGCCATGGCCTGGGGCTTCTCCGGCGTGATGGTGCGCGGATCCGGCATCCCGTGGGACCTGCGCAAGTCGCAGCCCTACGAATGCTACGAGGAAATGGAGTTCGACGTCCCCGTGGGCCGTAACGGGGACACCTACGACCGCCAGGTCATCCGCATGGAAGAGATGCGGGAATCGGCCAAGATCATGCGGCAATGCTGCGTGAAGCTGCGGGAGCCCGCCGGACAGGGGCCGATCGCGGCCACCGACGGCAAGTTCGCGCCGCCGCCGCGCCGGGAGATGAAGCGCTCGATGGAAGCGCTGATCCACCACTTCAAGCTCTACACCGAAGGCTTCCACGTGCCGGCCGGCGAGGTCTACGCCGCGGTCGAGGCGCCCAAGGGCGAGTTCGGCGTCTATCTCGTCGCCGACGGCACCAACAAGCCCTACCGCTGCAAGATCCGCGCTCCGGGTTTCGCCCATCTCCAGGCCATGGACTGGATGTGCCGTGGCCACATGCTGGCCGACGTGTCCTGCGTGCTCGGCACGCTCGACATCGTGTTCGGCGAGGTGGACCGGTGACGGTATTCGAGGTTTCGTACTGATGGCCAACCGCAGACTCGCCCCCGCTTCCGAGCAGCCGGCCTCCTTCGCCTTCTCGCCCGAGAACGCCGATTGGGCCAAAGGGCAGATCGATAAATACCCGGAAGGGCGTCAGGCCTCCGCCGTGATCCCGCTCCTGTGGAAGGCGCAGGAGCAGAATGGCGGCTGGCTGCCGCGCGCGGCCATCGAGGCGGTGGCCGCCGAACTCGGCATGCCGCACATCCGCGTGCTCGAAGTGGCGACGTTCTACACGATGTTCGCCCTCGAGCCGGTGGGCCGGTTCTGGATCCAGCTCTGCGGCACGGTGCCGTGCGATTCCTGCGGTGCGCGCGAGCTGAAGGACTATCTCCACGAGCGTCTCGGCGCGCCCGGCCATGTGAGCGCCGACGGCAACTTCTCCTGGCTCGAAGTCGAGTGTCTCGGTGCCTGCTGCAACGCGCCGATGGCGCAGATCAATCAGGATTACTACGAGGACCTGACCCCGGATCTCCTCGGCGCGTTGATGGACGACCTAGCCGCCGGCCGTCCGGTCAAGGTCGGCTCGCAGGTGGGCCGGACCTCGTCCGAGCCGAAGGGCGGCGCCGACACCCTCACCGATACGACCCTGTTCGACGGTTCCCGCGTCGGCGCCTGGCGCAAGCGGTTCGAGGAGCATGCGGCCGACGACACCACGGCAGAGGGCAAATCCGAGGCGGCGTCCTCGGAGCAGCGCGCCGCCACCGATCCGAAGCCCGCCAAGCCCGATGCCGGACGCGCCGCCGCCTCGTCCGCCTCGGACGGCCCCGCCCAGCGCTCGGCCGGAGGCGAAGAGCCGGTCAAGGACGGCGACAAGTCGGATGCTGCGGATGCAAAGGATTCTAAGGCACAGCCGGGTCACCCCACGGCCGATGCCGGCGTGACGGTGGCGCGCGCCGAAGCCGCCGGTGCCGAGGCGGGAACGCAATCGGATCTGCCCCGGGACGAGCCGCCGCCGCAGCCCCTCGCCTCCGGTGCCAGTGACGATCTGGGGCCGGACGACGCGACGTCGCCAGCGGCCGACGAGCGGAAGCCGTCGACTCCCGCGGCCGGCGCTCCGAAGACGGAGGGGAACTGACATGCTCTCCGATCAGGATCGCATCTTCACCAATCTGTACGGCCTGCATTCCCCCGGTCTCGAAGAGGCCAGGAAGCGTGGCGCATGGGACGGCACCAAGTTCCTGTTGGAAATGGGCCGCGACTGGATCATCGACGAGATGAAGGCGTCCGGCCTGCGCGGTCGCGGCGGCGCCGGCTTCCCCACCGGCCTGAAATGGTCGTTCATGCCCAAGAAGTCGGATGGGCGTCCGCACTACCTCGTCGTCAATGCCGACGAATCGGAGCCGGGCACCTGCAAGGACCGGGAGATCATGCGGCACGATCCGCATCTCCTGATCGAGGGCTGCATGCTGGCCTCGTTCTCGATGGCCGCCCATGCCTGCTACATCTACATCCGCGGCGAGTACGTCGCCGAAAAGCACGCCCTGCAGAAGGCGGTGGACGAGGCCTATGCGGCCCGCCTCGTGGGCAAGGACAATGTCCACGGCTACCCGTTCGACATCTACGTCCATCACGGCGCCGGCGCCTATATCTGCGGCGAGGAGACGGCCCTCCTCGAGAGCCTCGAAGGCAAGAAGGGGATGCCGCGCCTGAAGCCGCCTTTCCCGGCCAATATGGGCCTCTACGGTTGCCCGACGACGGTGAACAACGTCGAGTCCATCGCCGTGGCGGGCACCATCCTGCGCCGGGGCGGAGCCTGGTTCGCCGGTCTCGGCGGCAAGAACAACACCGGCACCAAGCTGTTCTGCGTGTCGGGCCACGTGAACAAGCCCTGCAACGTCGAGGAAGAGCTCGGCATCACCTTCCGCGAGCTCATCGACAAGCATTGCGGCGGCATGCGCGGCGGCTGGGACAACCTGCTCTGCTCGATCCCCGGCGGCTCCTCGGTGCCCCTGGTGCCGGCCGAGCAGATCATCGACGCCAAGATGGATTTCGACACCCTGCGCGGCCTCGGCTCCGGCCTCGGCACGGCGGCGGTGATCGTCCTCGACCGCTCCACCGACATCGTCGCCGCCATCGCCCGCATCGCCTATTTCTACAAGCACGAGTCCTGCGGCCAGTGTACCCCGTGCCGCGAGGGCACCGGCTGGATGTGGCGCGTGATGCTGCGGATGGCGGAGGGCCGCGCCCAACGCCGCGAGATCGACATGCTCCTCGACGTGACGAAGCAGATCGAGGGCCACACGATCTGCGCGCTGGGCGACGCGGCGGCCTGGCCGATCCAGGGCCTCATCCGCCACTTCCGCCCCGAGATCGAGAAGCGCATCGACCGCTACAGCGCCAACCCGCACAGCGACCCTGTGCGGATCGCGGCGGAGTGATCGCCATGTCTTTCGGACCGAAATTCGACACCGAGAAGCACGCATGACCAAGCTCATCGTCGACGGCACCGAGGTCGATGTCCCGGCCGAGTACACCCTGCTGCAGGCCTGCGAAGTCGCGGGCGCGGAGATCCCGCGCTTCTGCTTTCACGAGCGGCTGTCCATCGCCGGCAATTGCCGCATGTGTCTGGTGGAGCTGAAGGGCGCACCGAAGCCCGTCGCCTCCTGTGCCTACGCGGTGAAGGATTGTCGCCCCGGCCCCAATGGCGAGCCGCCGGAGATCCTCACGCGGTCGGGAACCACGAAGAAGGCCCGCGAGGGGGTGATGGAGTTCCTCCTCATCAACCACCCGCTGGATTGCCCGATCTGCGACCAGGGCGGCCATTGCGACCTGCAGGATCAGGCCATGGCCTACGGCGTGGACTCGACCCGCTACGGCGAGAACAAGCGCGCCGTCGAGGAGAAGTATATCGGCCCGCTGGTGCGGACCGCCATGAACCGCTGCATCCACTGCACCCGCTGCGTCCGCTTCCTGGCGGAAGTGGCCGGCGTGCCGGATCTCGGCGCCATCGGGCGCGGCGAGGACATGGAGATCACGAGCTATCTCGAGAGCGCCATGGGCTCCGAGCTTCAGGGCAACGTCGCCGATCTCTGCCCCGTGGGCGCCCTCGTCCACAAGCCGCAGAGCTACGAGGTGCGGCCCTGGGAGCTGTCGAAGACCGAATCCATCGACGTGATGGATGCGGTCGGCTGCGCCATCCGTGTCGATGCCCGTGGCCGGGAGGTCATGCAGATCGAGCCGCGCGTCAACGAGGACATCAACGAGGAGTGGATCTCCGACAAGACCCGCCACGCGGTGGATGGCCTTCGCGCTCAGCGCCTCGACCGTCCGTATCTGCGCGAGAACGGCCGCCTGCGTCCGGCCTCCTGGGGCGAGGCCTTCGCCGCCATCGCCGCGAAGACGACATCCGCCGACCCGAAGCGCGTCGGCGCCATCGTCGGCGATCTCGCCGCGGTGGAGGAAATCTATGCCCTGAAGACCCTGATGGGGTCGCTCGGCGTGACCAACCTCGATTGCCGTCAGGCCGGCGAGGCGATCGACCCCGCCTGGGGCCGGGCCGCCTACACCTTCAACCCCACCATCCCGGGGATCGAGGATGCGGACGCGATCCTCCTGGTCGGGACCAACCCGCGCCTCGAAGCCTCTCTCCTCAACGTGCGCATCCGCAAGCGCTGGCGCATGGCGCCGCTCGCGGTGGGCCTCATCGGCGAGGCGGTGGACCTCACCTATCCCCATACCTATCTCGGTGCCGGCCCCGAGACCCTGGCCGACATCGCCGCTGGCCGGCACAGCTTCGCCGAGGTGCTGAAGGGCGCGAGCCGCCCCCTCGTCATCGTCGGGACCGGGGCACTGTCGCGGCCGGACGGGACCGCTATCCTGGCGGCGGCGGCGGCCCTCGCCAGGGATGTCGGGGCGGTCACGCCGGAATGGAACGGTTTTGCCGTGCTCCAGACCGCCGCCGCCCGCGTCGGCGCCCTCGATCTCGGTTTCGTACCGGGGGAGGGGGGGCTCGATGTCGCCGCGATGGTCGAGCCGGGTGCGGTTGACGTGCTGTTCAACCTCGGTGCCGACGAGGTCGAGATCGGTGCCGGTGCCTTCGTGATCTACCAGGGCACCCACGGCGACCGCGGCGCCACCCGCGCCGACGTGATCCTGCCGGGGGCCGCCTATACCGAGAAGAACGCCACCTTCGTCAATCTCGAGGGCCGGGTGCAGACCACCAATCGCGCGGGCTTCCCGCCGGGGGACGCCCGCGAGGATTGGGCGATCCTGCGCGCACTCTCGGACGTGCTCGGCAAGCGCCTGGCCTTCGATTCCCTCGGCGCCCTGCGGCGTGCGCTCTATGCCGAGTATCCGCATTTCGCCGCCCTCGACGCGGTGGCGCCGGGCGACGTCGCCGGCACGGTGGAGACCCTGGCCGGCCTCGGCGGCGAGGCGAACCGCTCGGCCTTCGTCTCCGCGGTGCCGGACTTCTATCTCACCAACGCCATCGCCCGCGCCTCGCGCGTGCTGGCCGAATGTTCGAGCCTCGCGCGGACGCGCGGCCTCGAAGCGGCGGAATAGGGGCTGCCGACCATGCTGGAAATCGTCGGCACCGTCCTGCTGCTGGTGCTCAAGAGCTTCGTGCTCCTGGCCCTGCTTCTCGTCTTCATCGCCTACGCGCTGCTGGCCGATCGCAAGATCTGGGCGGCGGTGCAGCTGCGGCGCGGCCCCAATGTGGTCGGGCCCTGGGGCCTGTTGCAATCCTTCGCCGATCTTCTGAAATTCGTGTTGAAGGAGCCGGTGATCCCGGCGGGCGCCAACAAGGTGCTGTTCCTGCTGGCGCCCCTCGTCTTCGCCACCCTGGCCCTGGCGGGTTGGGCGGTGATCCCGCTGGCGGAAGGCTGGGCCATCGCCGACCTTAATGTCGGCATCACCTATATCTTCGCGATCTCGTCCCTCGGCGTCTACGGCGTGCTGATGGGCGGCTGGGCCTCGAACTCGAAATACGCGTTCCTGGGCGCGCTGCGATCCGCCGCGCAGATGATCTCCTACGAAGTCAGCCTCGGCTTCGTCATCATCTGCGTCCTGCTCTGCGCCGGCTCGCTCAACCTCTCGCGTATCGTCATGGCCCAGGATACCTCGCTGGGCATCCTCGGCTGGTACTGGCTCTGGCTGTTCCCGATGTTCGTAGTGTTCTTTATCTCGGCGCTCGCCGAGACCAACCGCCCGCCCTTCGATCTGCCGGAGGCCGAATCGGAGCTCGTGGCGGGGTACATGGTGGAGTATTCCTCGACGCCGTACCTGCTCTTCATGCTCGGCGAGTACGTGGCGATCATGACCATGTGCGCGCTCGGAACGGTGCTGTTCCTCGGCGGCTGGCTCTCGCCGATCCCGTTCGCGCCCTTCACCTGGGTGCCGGGGCTGATCTGGTTCGCCCTCAAGGCGAGCTTCCTGTTCTTCATGATCGCCATGGTGAAGGCCATGGTGCCGCGCTACCGTTACGACCAGCTCATGCGGCTGGGCTGGAAGGTGTTCCTTCCGCTCTCCCTCGTCTCGGTCGTCGTCGTCGCCTTCGTCCTCAAGCTCACCGGCCTCGCGCCGGGGGCATGATGCAACGCATAAGGGAGATCGCGCCATGAAGCTCGATCAGGTCGCCAAGGGTCTGCTGCTGAAGGAGTTCGTGTCGGGGTTCGCCCTCGCCATGCGCTACTTCTTCAAGCCCAAGGCCACGATCAACTACCCCTTCGAGATGGGGCATCGCGGGCCGCGCTTCCGCGGCGAGCATGCACTGCGCCGCTATCCCAACGGGGAAGAGCGGTGCATCGCCTGCAAGCTGTGCGAGGCGATCTGCCCGGCTCAGGCCATCACCATCGAGGCCGGCCCGCGCCGCAACGACGGCACGCGGCGCACCACGCGCTACGACATCGACATGGTGAAGTGCATCTATTGCGGCATGTGCCAGGAGGCCTGCCCGGTCGATGCCATCGTCGAGGGGCCGAATCTCGAATTCTCCGTGGAGACCCGCGAAGAGCTTCTCTACGACAAGGACAAGCTGCTCCTGAACGGCGACCGCTGGGAGCGCGAGATCGCGCGCAACATCACGGTGGACGCGCCATACCGGTGATGAGGGGAGCCCCGGCGGTTGTGCACCGCAGGGGTGGGTTCTATAGACGGGCGGCCTGCACGGGCTGGTTTGAATTTCGGCAGAAGGGGCCGTCCTCGGGACGGCTGATCTCCATAGTCGCATGAGTGCAGCCGCAGCCTTCTTCTACCTGTTCGCCGGCATCGCGATCGCGTCCGCGTTCATGGTCATCACCTCGCGCAATCCGGTCGCGTCGGTGCTCTTCCTCATCCTGACCTTCGTCAACGCGGCGGGCCTGTTCGTCCTGATGGGCGCCGAGTTCCTCGCGATGATCCTCGTGGTGGTCTATGTCGGCGCCGTCGCCGTGCTGTTCCTCTTCGTCGTGATGATGCTCGACGTGGATTTCGCGCAGCTGCGTCAGGGCTTCCAGCAATATCTGCCGATCGGCGCGCTGATCGGCGCGATCTTCCTCATCGAGCTCCTGCTCGTGGTGGGCTCCTGGACCATCGATCCCGGCATGATGCAGGCGCCGCTCGGCCCCCTCGCCAATGTCGAGGGCGTCACCAACACCCAGATGCTCGGGCGCGTGCTCTACACCGACTACGTCTTCTACTTCCAGCTGGCCGGGCTCATCCTGCTGGTGGCGATGATCGGTGCCATCGTCCTCACCCTGCGCGACCGGCCCGGCGTGAAGCGCCAGAACATCTCCGTGCAGAACGCGCGGACGCAGGAGATGGCGGTGGAGACCCGCAAGGTGCCCTCGCGCCAGGGTGTCGAGGTCTGATGTCGGCTCCAGATAAGGATCAGCGCTCATGATCGGCTTGAGCCATTACCTCACGGTGGCGGCGATCCTGTTCACGCTCGGCGTGCTCGGCATCTTCGTGAACCGCAAGAACATCATCGTCATCCTGATGTCGGTGGAGCTCATCCTGCTCGCGGTGAACATCAACCTCGTGGCGTTCTCCACCCATCTCAACGACATCACCGGCCAGGTCTTCGCCCTGTTCGTGCTCACGGTGGCGGCGGCGGAGGCGGCCATCGGGCTCGCCATCCTCGTCGTCTTCTTCCGAAACCGCGGCTCCATCGCGGTGGAGGACGTGAACATGATGAAGGGCTGATCTTCACCCAAGCCGAGCCGCGCGGCACCCCGCGCGATCCCATTGACGAGAATGGAGCGAGGCCGGTCGTCCGGCGCGCTTCCGGAGGCCGGGCCAGCCAGCGATGTATCACGCGATCGTCTTCTTCCCGCTCATCGGCGCCCTGCTCGCCGGCCTGTTCGGCCGCCAGCTCGGCCCCCGCGTGTGCGAGTACATCACCACCGGCTTCCTCGCCTTCTCCGCCCTCCTGTCCTGGGGTGCCTTCTTCGAGGTGCCGGGCTCGGACCACGCCACCCGCGTTCAGGTGGCGACCTGGTTTACCGCCGGCGATCTCGTCGTCGACTGGGCCTTCCGCATCGACACGCTCACCGTGGTGATGCTGGTGGTGGTGACGACGGTCTCGACCCTCGTCCACCTCTACTCCGTGGGCTACATGGCGGAGGATCCGCACCGGCCGCGCTTCTTCGCCTACCTGTCGCTGTTCACCTTCGCCATGCTGATGCTGGTGACGGCCGACAACCTCGTGCAGATGTTCTTCGGCTGGGAGGGCGTCGGCCTCGCCTCCTATCTGCTGATCGGCTTCTGGTACGAGAAGCCCTCGGCCAACGCGGCGGCGATGAAGGCCTTCATCGTCAATCGTGTCGGCGATTTCGGCTTCTCCCTCGGCATCTTCCTCGTCTTCGTCCTGTTCGGTTCCGTGGCCTTCGACGGCATCCTGCCGCGCGCCGCCGAGTTCAAGGACGCCACGTTCCACTTCCTCGGCTACGACTGGAACGCCATGACCCTGGCGTGCCTGCTCCTGTTCATGGGCGCCATGGGCAAGTCGGCGCAGTTCCTGCTCCACACCTGGCTTCCCGACGCCATGGAGGGACCGACTCCGGTCTCCGCCCTGATCCATGCGGCAACCATGGTCACCGCCGGCGTCTTCATGGTGGCCCGCCTGTCGCCCCTGTTCGAGGTGGCCCCCAACGCCCTCATCGTCGTCACCGTCATCGGCGGCATCACGGCGTTCTTCGCGGCCACGATCGGCATGGTGCAGAACGACATCAAGCGGGTCATCGCCTACTCGACCTGTTCGCAACTCGGCTACATGTTCGTGGCGCTCGGCGTCGGCGCCTATTCGGCCGCCGTGTTCCACCTCTTCACCCACGCCTTCTTCAAGGCGCTGCTGTTCCTCGGCGCCGGCTCGGTCATCCACGCGATGCACCACGAGCAGGACATGCGGAACATGGGGGCTCTGCGCCGCTACATCCCCTTCACGTCGGCGATGATGACCATCGGCACCCTGGCGCTGATCGGGTTCCCCTTCACCGCCGGCTACTACTCCAAGGACGCGATCATCGAGGCGGCCTATGCCTCGACGCGGCCGGGCCACACGCTCGCCTTCCTGGCCACCGTCATCGCCGCGCTGATGACCTCGTTCTATTCCTGGCGCCTGTTCTTCATGACCTTCGAGGGCCCGGCGCGCTGGGCCAGCCATGATGCGGCTCATCACGACGACCACCATGCCGCACCGGCCGCCGCGCATGGCCACGCCGCCGTCCAGGCGGACGGCGCGCCGGGCCACCACGAGGGCGTCGCCCATGACGACAAGGGCCACGACGTCGAGCCGGCCTCGCACAGCGCCATCGAGCACCACGACCATGCGCACACGCCGCATGAGAGCCCGCTGGTGATGACGATACCCCTGGCGATCCTCGCCTTCGGTGCGCTCTTCGCCGGCCTGATCTTCAAGAACCGCTTCATCGGTGAGGGCATGGAGACGTTCTGGGGGCATGCCCTCGGCCATGGCCCCGACAACCACATCATGCACGACATCCATTCGGTGCCGGCGCTCGTGGCCTACTCGCCCTTCATCATGCTGGTGATCGGCTTCCTCCTGGCCTTCTGGATGTATATCCGCCGGCCTGAACTGCCGGGCCAGCTCGCCGCGCAGCAGCCGAGCCTGTACCGGTTCCTCCTCAACAAGTGGTATTTCGACGAGCTCTACGACCGGATCTTCGTCCGGCCGGCCAAGAACTTCGGCAAGTTCCTCTGGAAGGAGGGCGACGGGCGCGTCATCGACGGGCTCGGCCCGGATGGCATCGCCACCCGCGTGCTCGACGTCACCCGCGGCGTGGTTCGGCTCCAGACCGGCTACGTCTACCACTACGCCTTCGTCATGCTCATCGGCGTTGCCGCCATCATCAGCTGGTACATGCTCACCGGCCTGCCGAAGGTCGGACACTGATGTCTCGCGCAATGACGGTCGCCAACCCGTATCGGAGTGCCCGCTAGATGTTCGGCCTCGGCATTCTCTCAGGCCTGCTGATCGTGCCGCTCTGCGGCGCGGCCTTCATCCTGACCCTCGGCGATGAATCCGAGAGCGTGAAGCGCAACGCCCGCTGGGCCGCGCTCGCGACCACCATCGTCACCTTCCTCCTCAGCCTCGTGGCCTGGGGCCGGTTCGATCCGTCGACGTCGAGCTTCCAGCTCGTGGAGACCCATGGCTGGCTCGCGGAGACGATCAAGTTCAAGCTCGGCGTCGACGGTTTCTCGATGCCGCTGATCCTTCTCACCACGTTCCTGATGCCGTTCTGCATCGGGGCGTCGTGGCTCTCGGTGAACACCCGGGTGAAGGAGTATTTCGTCGCCTTCCTCGTCCTCGAGACGACGATGATCGGCGTGTTCCAGGCCCTCGACCTGGTGTTGTTCTACCTGTTCTTCGAGGCCGGCCTGATTCCGATGTTCCTCATCATCGGTATCTGGGGCGGCAAGCGCCGGATCTACGCGAGCTTCAAGTTCTTCCTCTACACCCTGCTCGGCTCGGTGCTGATGCTGCTGGCCGTCATGGCGATGTACTGGCATGCCGGCACCACCGACATCCCAACCCTGCTCCACACCCGCTTCCCCGTCGGCCTACAATACTGGCTGTGGCTCGCCTTCTTCGCCTCCTTCGCGGTGAAGATGCCGATGTGGCCGGTCCATACCTGGCTGCCCGACGCCCACGTGGAAGCGCCCACCGCCGGTTCGGTGATCCTCGCCGGCATCCTGCTCAAGATGGGCGGTTACGGTTTCATCCGGATCTCGCTGCCGATGTTCCCGGATGCGTCGGCCTATTTCGCGCCGTTCGTCTTCGCCCTCTCGGTCATCGCGATCATCTTCACCTCGCTGATCGCCTTGATGCAGACCGACATCAAGAAGCTCATCGCCTATTCGTCGGTGGCGCATATGGGCTTCGTGACGCTCGGCCTGTTCACCCTCAACGAACAGGGCATCCAGGGCGCCCTGTTCCTGATGATTTCGCACGGCATCGTCTCGGGCGCGCTCTTCCTCTGCGTCGGCGTGGTCTACGACCGGATGCATACCCGCGAGATCGCGGCCTATGGCGGCCTCGTGAAGCGCATGCCGCTCTACGCGGCGGCCATGATGGTGTTCACCATGGCCAATGTCGGCCTGCCGGGCACGTCGGGCTTCGTGGGCGAGTTCCTGGCCATGATGGGGGCCTTCAAGGCCAACCCCACCGTCGCCTTCTTCTCCGTCTTCGGCATCATCCTCTCGGCCGGCTACGCCCTGTGGCTCTACGCCCGCGTGATCTACGGCAAGCTCGAGAAGCCCAACCTGCAGGGCATCCTCGATCTCGACCTGCGGGAGAAAATCATCATCGCGCCGCTCGTCGCCCTGACGATCTATTACGGCGTGCACCCCGCGCCCATCCTCGACACCTTCGCCCCCTCCACGGAGGCGCTGATGCAGAGCATGAAGACCGCGCTCTCGAACACGCAGACCGCGGCGGTGATCCCGCCGGTGGCGCGCTGAAGGTCTACGCCAGATGACCGCTATCCAGGCCGTCCTGCCCTCGCTCTCGCCGGTGATGCCGGAGCTGATCCTCGCGATCGGCGTGCTGGGGCTGATCCTCTACGGCGCCTTCCGGGGCGAGCGCTCGGCCGAGAGCGTCAATGTCGGCGCGCTCATCCTGCTGATCCTCGCCTTCTTCGTGGTCGTGTCGCAGTCGGGCGCGAAGGTCACGACCCTCAACGGGTCGTTCATCGTCGACAATTTCTCTAAGGTGATGAAGGCGCTGATCCTGCTCGGCTCGGCCGCCACGATCCTGCTTTCGCGGGACTATTTCCAGCGCGAGCGCATCGACCGGTTCGAGTTCCCCATCCTGATCGTGCTGTGCACCATCGGCATGATGGTGATGGCCTCGGCCAACGACCTGATCGCCCTTTATCTCGGCCTCGAACTGCAGTCGCTGGCGGCCTACGTCATCGCCGCCTTCCACCGCGACAACCTGAAATCGACGGAAGCCGGGCTGAAGTATTTCGTCCTCGGCGCCTTGTCCTCCGGCATGCTGCTCTATGGTTCGTCGCTGGTCTACGGCTTCACCGGGACGGTCTCCTTCCCCGGCATCGTCTCCGCGCTCAACGACAATGCCGGTATCGGCATCGTGCTCGGCATCGTGTTCGTGGCCGCCGGCGTCGCCTTCAAGATGTCGGCCGTGCCGTTCCACATGTGGACGCCCGACGTCTACGAGGGCTCGCCGACCCCAGTGACGGCGTTCTTCGCCTCCGCCCCGAAGATGGCCGCCGTCGCCATGACCGTGCGGGTCTTCATCGGCGCCTTCCCGGACGTGACGGCGATCTGGCAGCAGATCATCGTTTTCGTCGCCATCGCCTCCATGACCCTCGGCTCGTTCGCGGCCATCGGCCAGCGCTCGATCAAGCGCCTGATGGCCTATTCCTCCATCGGCAATGTCGGCTACGCCCTGATCGGGCTGGCCGCCGCTTCGGAGGAGGGGATCCGCGGCGTGGTGATCTACATGATCATCTATCTCGCCATGACGCTGGGCGCCTTCGCCGTGCTCCTGTCCCTGCGTCGCGGCGGGCAGATGTTCGAGACGGTGGACGACCTGTCCGGCCTCTCGCGTACGCATCCGGTCCTGGCCTTCTGCCTTGCCGCGATGATGTTCTCGCTGGCCGGCATTCCGCCCCTGGCCGGGTTCTTCGGCAAGTTCTACGTCTTCGCCGCCGCGATAAAGGCCGATCTCGTCGGTCTCGCGGTGATCGGTGTCGTCACGAGCGTCGTCGGCGCGTTCTATTACCTGCGTCTCGTCAAGGTGATGTATTTCGACGAGCCCCAGGCCCCGTACGAGACCATGACACCGGGCCTGCGCATCGTGCTCGGCCTGTCGAGCGCGGTGGTGGTGCTGTTCTTCCTCGTCCCGTCACCCCTCGTCAGCGCGGCGGGGGCCGCGGCCAAGTCGCTGTTCTAGGATTGTGTCGGGGTATCGACTCGGCGCGGCGGCCAAGGCCGCCGGGCATCGGCTTCACGTTCACGAGAGCCTCGGCTCCACCAACACCCAGGCGATGGACCTCGCGCGCCAGGGGGAACGGGGGCCGCTCTGGGTCGTCGCGCTCAGGCAGGAAGCGGGGCGCGGCCGCAGGGGGAGCACCTGGGCGTCCCTGCCCGGCAACCTCACCGCCAGCCTTCTCTGGCCGGTCTCGGACGTCGATCCGGTCCATGTGCCGGGCCTCGGCTTCGTCGCCGGCGTCGCGCTGATCGCGGCCCTGAAGCGTACGATCGGACCGTCCCACGCCGAGGGAAGCGTCGACCTCCCTCATCCTGAGGTGTCGGTGCCGTTCGTCGAAGCGTCCGGTGCGGCCCCTCGGGATGAGGGTGAAGGTCGGATCAGTCCGTTCCGCCTGAAATGGCCCAACGACGTCCTGGTCGCCGGAGCGAAGCTCGCGGGCCTGCTTCTAGAGGCGGAGACCCATCCCGGCGGGCGCAGATCGGCGGTCATCGGCTTTGGCGTCAACGTCGCCGCGTCACCGCAGGACTTGCCTTATCCCGCGACAAGCCTCAGTCAGAGTTCGTACGAAACGCGCGCCGAGGATTTGTTCGACCATGTGTCGGACGAGTTCGTCGCTGCTGCGCGACTTTGGAGCCGGGGCGGCGGGTTCTCATCGATCCGCCGGCTTTGGCTCGACGACGCCGCCGGGATCGGCGCACCGGTCTCGGTGCGGATCGGCGGCGAGATCGTGCATGGAATTTTCGAGACGATCGACGAGGCGGGGCGGCTCGTCGTCCGATCGGATGATGGGACGCGACGGACCGTGACGGCGGGCGAGGTGCATTTGGGTTCGGCCGCGACGGCGGCTTGAGGTTTTACAGTGATGACGACAGGGCAAGACGAACTCGTCTTCGTGCCGCTCGGCGGCGTGGGCGAGATCGGCATGAATGCGGCGCTCTATGGCTTCGGGCCGGAGAAGCGCCGGAAATGGATCATGGTCGATTGCGGAATGGGCTTTGCCGGGGAAGAGGGCTTCCCGGGCATCGACCTGATGTTTCCCGATCTGAGCTTCATCGAGGAGCGCAAGGACGACCTCCTCGCCATCTTCATCACCCATGCGCACGAGGATCATATCGGCGCCATCGGTGAGCTGTGGCCCAAGCTGAAGGCACCGGTCTACGCCACGCGCTTCGCCAAGAACCTGCTCGAGGCGCGTCGCCTCAGCGAGCCGGGCGCTCCGAAGGTGATCCTGCGCGAGATCGCGGCACATAAACCCGTGACGGTGGGGCCGTTCGAGATCGAGTACGTCCCCGTCTCGCACTCGATCCCGGAATCGAACGCGGTCGCCATCCGCACCGCGCACGGACTCGTCCTGCATACGGGCGACTGGAAGCTCGACGCCACGCCGATCCTCGGCGACGTCACCTCGGAAGCCTCGTTCCGCAAGCTCGGCGACGAGGGCATCCTCGCCATGATCAGCGATTCGACCAACGTCGTGCGCGAGGGCCGCAGCCCGAGCGAGGCGGAGGTCGCCGCCACCCTGCGGGAACTCATCGCCGAGGCGCCTCACCGGGTCGCCGTCACCACCTTCGCCTCCAACGTCGCCCGCATGCGGGCGGTGGCCGAGGCGGCGCGCGATTGCGGCCGCGAGGTCGTGGCCGTCGGCCGGGCCATGGACCGGGTCATCGGCGTCGCCCGTGAATGCGGCTTCCTCGACGGTCTTCCGGACTTCCGCTCGGCCGACGCCTACGGCTACCTGCCCCGCGACAAGGTGGTCTGCCTGCTCACCGGCTCGCAGGGCGAGGAGCGTGCGGCCCTGGCCCGTGTCTCCCGCGACGATCATCCCGACGTGACGCTGGCCGCCGGCGACCGCGTGATCTTCTCGTCGCGCGCCATTCCCGGCAACGAGCGGGCGGTGGGCGCCATCATCAACGACCTGATCAATGCCGGCATCGAGGTGGTCACCGACCGGACGAAGCTCGTCCACGTCTCCGGCCATCCCCGCCGCGACGAGATGGCGGAGATGTATGCCTGGACCCGGCCGAGGACCGCGATCCCCGTCCACGGCGAGGCGCTGCATCTCGACGAGCACGCCCGCTTCGCCCTGGCCCAGGGCGTCGGCAACGTGGTCAAGGCCCGCAACGGCAGCGTCGTGCGCCTCGCTCCCGGCACGCCGGAGATCGTCAATCACGTGAAGGCCGGGCGCCTGTTCAAGGATGGCAACATCCTGATCGACGCCAAGGATCGCGCCATTCCCGAGCGGCGCAAGCTCTCACAGGCCGGCGTCGTCTCGGTGGCCATCGCCATCGACGTTCAGGGCGAGGTCCTCGGTGAACCGGCCATCGACATCATGGGCCTGCCCAATCGCGGCAAGAACGGCCAGCCCATGCTCGACGTCGCCGTCGAGGCGGTGACGCGCACCCTCAGCGGCCTGTCGAAGCAGAAGCGCAAGGATGCCGAGGCCGTGGAGAAGGCCGTCGACCGGGCGATCCGCTCGGCCGTCAACGAAGCCTGGGGCAAGAAGCCCGCCTGCCACGTGCAGGTGGTGGAGGTGTGAGTGCGCTTTGACCCTCCCCCTTCGCGGGGGAGGGTGGTCGCGGAGCGACCGGGAGAGGGGACGACCTCTCCGGATAGGGAACACCTCTCCCGACCCGCATTCGCGGGCCACCCTCTCCCGCAGAGGGAAGAGGGATGTTTCGCGCAGCGGGTCATCAAGGAGGGGAGCAAACCATGATCGGACGCCTGAACCACGTGGCCATCGCCGTGCGCGACCTCGACGCGGCCTGTGCCATCTATCGCGATACGCTGGGTGCCACGGTCACCGAGCCCCTGCCGCAGCCCGAGCACGGCGTGACGGTAGTGTTCGTGAACCTGCCCAACAGCAAGGTCGAGTTGATGTCGCCCCTGGGCGAGGGCTCGCCCATCGAGAGCTTCGTGGAGCGCAACCCGAACGGCGGCGTGCACCATGTCTGCTACGAGGTCGACGACATCATCGCCGCCCGCGACAAGCTGAAGGCCCAGGGCGCCCGCGTCCTCGGCACCGGCGAGCCGAAGATCGGCGCCCACGGCAAGCCGGTGCTGTTCCTGCATCCCAAGGACTTCCTCGGCACCCTCGTCGAGTTGGAGCAGGTGTGAGTGGCGTGAGCGCCCTGGTCCAGACCGTCTCGGCCACGATCTGGCGGACGCTGGCCACCATGGTCGTCATCGTCTCGGCCGTGGCGGCCCTCGCCGTGGTGCTGTTCAAGCTCACGGTCTTCGGGGCCTTCGCCCTGTACTTCGTGGTCTGGTGGACGCTGCTCTTCGTCATCCTGCCGCTGCGCAACCACGTCGAGACCGACCCGTCGCTGATCGTGCCGGGACAGGATCCGGGGGCGCCGGCGTCGCCGCGCCTGCTCGAGAAGGCGATCTGGACGACCTTGCTCGCCAGCCTCGTCTTTCTCGTCGTCATCCCGATCTTCGAGCTGTCGGGGCTTTAGAGCATTTTCAAGCGAGGCGGATGCCGGCTCGCGTGAAGACAATGCGACCACACAGCAGGTTAGAGCATTGTCCGTGATCCGGAGATTGCGGGAAATGCTCTAGCGCGGCGATCCGGCAAGATGTCGGATCGTCCACCGCCCGTATCCGGGACGCTTATCGACCATAAAAAAAGCAAGGCGCGAGCCTTGCTTTTGAGACGGCAGATGACGTGTCAGCCTATTTTATCTCACGCATTTCTGACGGCGTGGCGGCTGAAATTTCCTCCCGAGACTCGGACCTCGCGCTGCCTCTCCGGGCGTCGCGACCATCACGGTGGCGCTTATAGGAACTGGATTGCGCATTGTCACGCCTCCGGAGATGATTCCTGGCGTTTTTTTGCAAGAGTTTGCGGGTTTCGGCTCCATTTCCGTCTGCGACGTAGTTGCCTGACCACGCGGGGCTTTCCTGGAGCCCGCACGGCGCTTGTCTTTTCTCGGTGCAATGTGTTGTGTGCCCCGCAACGATGCGCGGTACGATCGCGCTCCAAACCGATCCAAGGTTCCCGATGCGTCTCTCCCGCTACTTCCTGCCGACCCTGCGCGAGACGCCCAAGGAGGCGGAGATCGTCTCCCACCGCCTCATGCTGCGGGCCGGCCTGATCCGCCAGGAAGCGGCGGGCATCTATGCCTGGCTGCCCCTCGGCCTGCGCGTGCTCAACAGGGTCTGCGCGGTGATCCGCGAGGAGCAGGACCGGTCCGGCGCCATCGAGCTGCTGATGCCGTCGATCCAGTCGGCGGAGTTGTGGAAGGAATCCGGTCGCTACGAGGCCTACGGCAAGGAGATGCTGCGCATTTCCGACCGGCACGACCGCGAGATGCTGTTCGGCCCCACCGCCGAGGAGGTCATCACCGAGATCTTCCGCGGCAGCGTGCGCTCCTACAAGGACCTGCCGAAGAACCTCTACCAGATCTCCTGGAAGTTCCGCGACGAGGTGCGACCGCGTTTCGGCACCATGCGCTCGCGCGAGTTCCTGATGAAGGACGCCTACTCCTTCGATATCGATCAGGCGACGGCCCGGCACGCCTACAACAAGATGTTCGTGGCGTATCTCCGCACCTTCGCCGGCCTCGGCCTCAAGGCGATCCCCATGCGCGCCGATACCGGCCCGATCGGCGGCGACCTCAGCCACGAATTCATCATCCTGGCCCAGACGGGCGAGAGCGAGGTGTTCTGCGACAGGCAGTATCTCGATTTCGACGTCCCGCCGGTGACCACCGATTTCGACGACGTCGCCGGCCTCCAGGGCACCGTTGACCGCTGGACCTCGCTCTACGCCGCCACCTCCGAGATGCACGAGCCCGCCGCCTTCGCCGAGGTCGGCGAGGACAAGCAGATGGCCGCGCGCGGCATCGAGGTCGGCCACATCTTCTATTTCGGCACCAAGTATTCCGAGGCCATGGGCGCCAAGGTCACCGGGCCGGATGGTGTCGACCGTCCCGTGCATATGGGCTCCTACGGCATCGGCCCGAGCCGTCTAGTGGCGGCGATCATCGAGGCCTCGCACGACGAGGCCGGCATCATCTGGCCGGATTCCGTGGCGCCGTTCGACGTCGCCCTCATCAACCTCAAGACCGGCGACGCGGCCACCGACGCGGCCTGCGCCGAGATCCAGTCGAACCTCGAGGCCAACGGCCTCACGGTCCTCTACGACGACCGCGACGAGCGTCCCGGCGCCAAGTTCGCCACCGCCGACCTCATCGGCCTGCCCTGGCAGGTGGTGGTCGGGCCGCGCGGCCTCGCCGAGGGCAAGGTCGAGATCAAGCGGCGCTCCGGCGGCGAGCGCGAGAGCGTGGCTCCCATCGACCTGATCTCGCGCCTGAAGCGGAGCTGAGGCCCGCATGGCTCTGGCAGAGACGGTGAAGGAACGGCTGGCGGGTCTCCCCGGCCTGTTCAAGCGCGGCAGCACGCCGCCCTTCGCGGCCTTCGAATGGATCATCGCCGGGCGCTATCTCCGGGCCCGGCGGCGCGGCGGCGGCGTCTCCGTCGTCGCCTTCTTCTCGGTCCTCGGCATCACCCTCGGGGTCGCCACCCTCATCATCGTCCTCTCGGTGATGAACGGCTTCCGCACCGAACTGCTGTCGAAGATCGTCGGCATCAACGGCCACGTCTTCGTCACGCCCATCGACAAGCTGTTCACCGATTACGTCGATCTCTCCGACCGCCTCTCCAAGGTCGCCGGCGTGCGCTCGGCGATTCCCCTGGTGGAAGGTCAGGCCTTCGCCTCGTCGCCCTATGGCGGCAGCGGCGTGCTCGTGCGCGGCATCCGCGGCGAGGACATCGATTCCATCGGCTCCATCGCCAAGACCATCCGGGGCGGCACCCTCGACGGGTTCGACGACGGGACGGGCGTCGCCATCGGCCGGCGGCTCGCGGAATCCCTCGGCCTCCAGGCCGGCGACCAGATCACCCTGTCCACGCCGAAGGGGGCGACGACCCCGTTCGGTACCGCGCCGCGCACCAAGGCCTATACGGTCAAGGCGATCTTCGAGATCGGCATGACCGAGTTCGACGCCACCTTCGTCTTCATGCCGCTGGCCGAATCCCAGGCCTTCTTCAACCGGGAAGGCGACGTCAGCCTGATCGAGGTCTATCTCGACAATGCCGATGCCGTGGCGCAAGTGCGGCCCGACCTCGAAATGGCGGCCGAGCGGCCCGTTCTCCTCACCGACTGGCGTCAGCGCAACCGAACCTTTTTCGGGGCGTTGGAGGTGGAGCGGAACGTGATGTTCCTCATCCTCAGCCTCATCGTCGTGGTGGCGACCCTCAACATCGTCTCCGGCCTGATCCTGCTGGTGCGCGACAAGTCGAGCGACATCGCGATCCTGCGGACGATGGGCGCCACGCCCGGTACCGTGATGCGGGTCTTCCTCATCAACGGGGCGCTGATCGGCGTGGTCGGCACCCTGGGCGGGCTGGCTCTGGGCACGCTCATCACCCTCAACATCAAGCCGATCCAGCGGGTGCTGTTTCCCTCGGCCTGGGACCCCACCGTGCGGTTCCTGGCGGAGATCCCGGCCGAGATGAATTCCGGCGAGATCACGGTGGTGGTCCTAACCTCCATCGCCCTGTCGCTCGTGGCGACGCTCTATCCCTCCTGGCGCGCCGCCCGGCTCGATCCGGTGCAGGCCCTGCGTTACGGCTGAGGGGAGATTCAACCATCATGACCACCTCTGCCGACGAGGCCGGCGCGCAGCCGGTCCCGGCCCTGTTCTTCGCCAAGGTCGAACGCCGCTACACGCAGGGGTCGGGGGCCCTCGATATCCTGCGGGGGGCCGATCTCGCGATCTGGCCGGGCGAACTCGTGGCGCTCGTGGCACCCTCGGGGGCGGGCAAATCCACGCTTCTGCATCTCGCCGGCCTGCTGGAGCGGCCTGATGGGGGCGAGGTCTATATCGGCGGCCAGCCCACGGCGGCCATGCCCGATTCCGAGCGCACCCGCTTCCGCCGCGAGGAGATGGGCTTCGTCTATCAGTTCCACCACCTCCTGCCGGAATTCTCGGCCCTGGAGAACGTGGTGATGCCCCAGCTCATCCGTGGCCTCGGGGCCAAGGAAGCCAACGCGCGCGCCACCGAGCTCCTGAGCTTCCTCGGTCTCAAGGAGCGTCTCGTCCACCGCCCGGCCGAGTTGTCGGGCGGCGAGCAGCAGCGTGTCGCCATCGCGCGGGCCGTCGCCAACGGCCCGCGCCTGCTGCTCGCCGACGAGCCCACCGGCAACCTCGATCCGCATACGGCGGCGCATGTCTTCGGGATCCTGGTCTCGCTGGTGCGCGCTTCGGGCCTCGCCGCGCTCGTGGCCACCCACAACATGGAGCTCGCCGCCCGCATGGACCGGCGCGTCACCATCCGGGACGGGTTGATCGAGCAACTGCCGTAAGGGCCGACCGGCGGCCTGCCCTGTCGGAGAGACCTGCCTCCGTCAGCGGCGGCGGGGCGCCATTTTCTCGATCGCGTCGCAGGCGGCGGCGACCCCGTCCAGCCCGTCAAGGCGTCGCTTCAGATTTCTGCAGGCGCTCGCCACCTCCGCCGAGGCCAGCAGGCGGCGAAGGCGGCGCGCGCCGCGTGCGGGCGTGAAGCGGCGCCGGCTCAGGCTCAGCCCCGCACCGAGGCGCTTCACGCGCGCCGCCTCGTCGAAATGATCGAACGCCACCGGAACGATCATCTGCGGCGTACCCGCGGCCAGGGCCTGCGCCACGGTGCCGATCCCGCCATGGTGGATCAGCGCCGCCGACCGGGGCAGCAGGACGCTGAGCGGCGCATAGGGCACGTGGATCAGGGTATCGGGCAGGGATTCGGGAACCTGACCGTGCTCCGGAGCGAGCAGCACGCCCCGCCGCCCCAGACGCTCGCAGATGGCGAGGGCGGTTCGGAAGAAGCCCGATGCCTGGCGCATGGCCGATCCGTAGGTGAAGACCAGGGGGGGATCGTTACCCTGCATGAACCGCGTGAGGCGGGCCCCGAGGCGGTCCGTGTCGCCGAAGCGATCCGCGATGGGAAAGCCCACATGCATGGCCTGCCGGGGCCAGTCCGGCTGAGAGGCCGCGAACCAGTCGGGAAAGAGCAGCAGGACACGGGAGGGGCTGTTCCACCAGTAGCGCAGCCGACGCACGGGGTTGAGGCCAAGCTCCTGCCGGAACGCGTTGATGGTCGGTAGGGCCGCCGGTCCGATGACGTATTTGTCGGCGCCCCGACCGACCCAGTGCCGAAGGCGGGATGGAACCCAAGAGGGCAGCGGCACGCCCGGCAGGATCGGGGAAGCGTAGCGGCTCTCCATCAGCAGGGGCATCGCGTGGATCGTGATGACGGGCAGGCGCAGCTTTTCCTGCGCCACCCGCGCCCCGAAGGCCAGGGTCGAGGCGACCACGATGGAGTGGCCCTTGCGCGCGTTCGCGGCGATCCAGCGATAGGTCTGCTCGGTGGAGGCGGCCATGGTCCCGAACAAGGCGGCGGCCCCCCTGCGCGGATGCCAGAGTTCGGGGTCGGCGGTGATGCGACGGTAGTCGCAATCGTCTCCGAGGGAATGGAAGGGCAGGCCGATCCGTGCCGCGTGATCCGCGAAGGGGGCGGGGGCTGCCAGGATCACATCTTGTCCGCGACGAAGAAATTCAGCGCCGATGGCGAGAAACGGGAGGACGTCGCCATGGGAGCCGATGGCGACGAGATGTATTCGCATTCGACCATTCACATAGGATAGCGAAATTGGCCAAGAATGGAACGTGATCCGCGGTTCTTCGCCCTGATTGCCCTGTCAATTGCTCTCGGGTCAATCGGGTTGCGCGGGGACGACTATTTGTCCGTTTTCAAACGAAGCTCGCGGATCGATCGCAACGACCTCGCGCCAGCAATTTGAGGAAGCTTTCAAGGAGGCGGACGGGAGCGTCGAGGCTCGACGCGTCGGGTGGGCGCTGCGTCCCGCCTGCATGTTAACCGCTCGCTAACCGCGTCTTGCAGCGTGGGAAATGCCCGCTTTACAAAGAACAAAACAAGAACAAAGATCGTCGCGTCAACGAGAGGCGATCACAATGCTCAAGCGGATGATCCTGACCGGCGCGGTGGAATTCATGGCCTTCGGGTTGCTCTCCGGTGCGTTCGTCGTCTGGGCGGTGGCGCTGGCACCGTTGCGGTAGGGGGCCAGCCTGAGTGGCTCTCACGATACTCCCCCTGCACCGCCGTGCGTGTGGCGAGAACCGACCGTAACCGGGAGTCTCGTGAGAGACTCTTAACGTTCGGTGAGCTTCAGCTCGATGCGGCGGTTGCGGGCGTAGACGTCCTCGCTGGTGCCGGCCTCGATGGGCTGGAACTCGCCGAAGGCGGCAGCGAGCAGGCGCTGGGGCGGAATCCCCCTGCCCGCCATGTACTGCACCACGGCGATGGCGCGGGCCGCCGAGAGCGACCAGTTCGACGGAAATTGCGAACTGGCGATGGGACGGGCATCGGTATGCCCGTCGACACGCAGCACCCAGGGAATGTCCGACGGGATCTGCTTCGAGAGATCGAGGATGGCCGTGGCGATCCGGTCGAGCTCCGGCGCCGCCTCGGGCTTCAGGCTCGCCGAGCCCACCGGGAACAGAACCTCCGACTGCAGGACGAACCGGTCGCCGACCACACGGATGTCGCTGCGGTTGCCGAGGATCTGGCGCAGGCGGCCGAAGAAGTCGGAGCGGTAGCGCGCCAGTTCCTGCACCTTCTGGGCGAGGGCCACGTTGAGGCGGCTGCCGAGATCGGCGATCCGGGCCTGGCTCTCCCGGTCACGGCTCTCGCTCGCGGCGAGCGCGTCCTCGAGGGCGGCGAGCTGGCGGCGCATGGCGCCGATCTGCTCGTTGAGGAGATCGATCTGCGACGCCGCGCGGGCGTTGGTGGCGCGCTCGGCCACCAACTGCTTGTCGAGCTCGCCCTGGCGGTCGTTTCCGCTCGCGGCGACGCCGGCCTGTTCCTTCAGCTTGTCGCGCTCGGCCTCGGTGCCCAGGAGCGTGGTGCGCAGGTTCGAGGCCTTCTCCTCCTGCGCCCGCCGATTGGAGCGTTCCAGGGCGAGAAGGTCCGTGAGGTCGGCGATCTGCCGGTTGAGCCGGTTCAGCACCGAATCGCGGCCGGTGATTTCCTGCGACAGGAAGAACTGACCGACGACGAAGATCGTCAGCAGGAAGACGACGGCCAGCAGCAGCGTCGCCAGGGCGTCGACATAGCCCGGCCAGACGTTGAGGCTCCGGTCCCGGCGCGTGCGCAGCGAGGCCATCAGGTCTTCTCGCGGCCGAGCCGGTCGAGCACCTGCTTGAGTTCACGCTCGCGCGTCGCCTGCGCCTCGACCCAGTCGCGGATCATCTGCTGCTCGGCCCGCATATGCTGGACGAGGCCCTGGATACCCTCGGCGAGGTTGGTCATCGCCTGGGTCGCCACGCGGCCGTTGGCCCCCTCCGAGACGATGGCCGAGAGCCGATCCACCGCCTCGGTGAGTTCGCGGGCGGAGGCCGGCTCCTGCACCGCGACGGGGCGCGCCGCCGCGGTCTGCTCCTCGCCGGAGACCAGCCAATCCTCCAACTCGTTGTGGAAGCGGGCATGGGCCTGGCCCGCCTGGAGGTCGAGGAAACCGGTCACGAGCGAGCTCGACAGGCCGAACAGCGAGGCCGAGAAGGCGAGGCCGATGCCGGAGAGCGGCTTGGCGAGGCCGTTCTTCAACTCGTCGAACATCGCGCTGGCCTCGCCGCCGCCGCGCATGCTCTGGATCACGCTCCCCACCGCACTCAGCGTGTCGATGAGGCCCCAGAAGGTGCCGAGCAGGCCCAGCAGGATCAGCAGACCGGCGATGTAGCGCAGGATTTCGCGCCCCTCGTCGAGGCGTGCGGCCACCGTGTCGAGATAGGAGCGGATGCCGGCCTGCGTCGTACACTCGCGCCGCGCCAGGATCGCCGGGGAGAGGGGTGCCAGGAGCGAGGGCGGCTTCGCCGATCCCTCGCCGGCCGCGACCGCATTCACGTAAGCGACCTCGCGGAAGAGGCGGATCACCTGCCCGAAGGCGAGCAGGATGGCGATGAGGAGGACGCCGAGGATCAGCCCGTTCAACCCGGCATTGGCGAGGAAGGCCGGCGTGATCTGCCGGTATAGGACGAAGGCGAGAAACCCGACGAGGGTCAGGAAGACCAGCATCCGGACCAGGTAGATGCCCGGGCGGCTCAGGGGGGCAGTCGCGGAGCGGGTCGCCATGGGCTGTCGGGGACTCTGAAGACGCCGGTCTCGGACCATGCGTCGAACTGCGGAAACGAAAATCACCGGGCGTGCGCTCAAGCTGAGCGACACACACATTCGACGCATCGCCGTCCGCGATCAAGCGGCACGACTTCCCCGGATCGATCGAATGGGGCCTATGCACGGAATAGACGAGGCGGGACACGGGATCCACCGTGGCGAACCGGGTCGATGATCCCACAGTTCATCCCGATCGGGCGATCGGGTCGTTAGGCACACCGAATCGGCACCTCGATGATGCGGCTCGGGGTCGATTCCCAGGGACGCTTTTGGACGAGGCGGACGGTCGTGTCACCGGGCTGCTCCAGGCGAACGCGAAAGACTTTCTCCCGTGTCGCCCCGACGCCTTCTCCCGCCGGTCCCAAGGCTTCGCTCACGATCGTCGCCGCCTGCTGCGAAACCTCGGCATGCCAGAGAAAACCGCCGATTCCCTCACCGGGGGCGGACACCTCGATCGTCTCGCCAGAGCACGCCTTGATGGGGACGCGCCGTTCAAGCTCCATAAAGCTTCACTCCAGTGCGATCCCTTATCGCGTACCGGCTTGCCCGCAGACAAGTCCCTCGTTCGAGCCGGAGGCCTCAGCCCCGGTCTTCATGAGGAGACCCTCGAACGGCGCCGAGGCGGTTTCGGTGCCGCGGTGCCGGTTCTGAGAAGAGCGATCTCGGGATCGTAGAACAGGACATCGGAATCAATGCCGCATTCACCGAAACCGATGCGGAAGAATCCCTGCTCACCCCAACCCGTTCCCCAGCTGTTCTTCGCGATCCAGCATTGCTGAATGTCATCGTAGCCGATGATACAGACGGCATGCCAACCGAGGACCTCGCCGGTGACATGGGTGTAGATGCCGCTGCGGTAGGTATAGAAATCCTGATAGACGCGGAAACCTCCGATGACCGGGCCCTTCTGAAGCGCCTGCTTGCGGGCGATTTGAGATGCTGCTGTCTGATAGCGTGGGACAGTCGCCACGGGCCGGATGTTGCGGCACGGCTGGTTGCCCGGCACGTAAGGAAAATCGACTTCCAGGCCGATTCCCGGCTTCTTCGCGAAGGCCAGGGCCTTGGTGTAGAACCAGCCCAGATCACAAGAATTCGGCGCGCCGCAATAGAACAGGTGTGCTTCGGACAGATCGATGGAACTGTCGGGACGACCGGTGCCGATCAGAATGCGGCTCTCGATGGAGGCGCATGTCGCAAAGGCGACGCAAGAGCCGCAATTCGATTGATCCTTGATGGGCGTGACGTAGTTTTTCCCGCTCATGTTACGCCAGTCGAGATGCGACGGGGGAGGAGCGACCACTTTGAACAGCGCCGATTCGGCGTTTCGTGTCTCAAGGACGTCTCGCTTCGCGCGTTCCGGATCGAAGGACAGTCCAAACCGCTCGGTCGCGGGCCCAGTCACATCGTAGAATGCGCTCAGAGCCGTCGGCCCCGAATCCCACTGGGCACCCGCGCGCCGGATCGCTGCATTGATGCGAGAAAAGTCAGGCTCGGCCAAGTTTACAACCTCCCGAAGAGATCCGAGAAATAACTCCTTCAAGTTGTGTTTGAGGGCGGGCTGCTCGTCAAGGTAGTCGCGAAGGCACGAACGCGAAGAATGAGGTGGAAACGCGTTGCGTCCGCGCGCGTCGCCTAATCCCAGGCGCGCGGCCAGGTTTCCTCGAGATGCGGGCCGAGGCGCACGGCAGAGACCATGGTGGCGAGCCCCGTGGAGTCGTCGGTCTCCACGGCGATCCCGCACAGGGTGCCCTTGCCTTGGGCCGCTTCCAGGCGCGCACCGGGGGTCTTCTGCAGGAAGCGGCGCAGGGGCTCGTCCTTCTGCATGCCGAGGATCGACTCGTAATCGCCGCACATGCCGGCATCGGACAGGTAGGCGGTGCCGCCGGGGAGGATGCGGTGGTCGGCGGTGGGGGTGTGCGTATGGGTGCCGACGACGAGGCTGGCGCGGCCGTCGAGGAAATGCCCGAACGCCTGCTTCTCGCTGGTCGCCTCGGCATGGACGTCGACGATGACGGCGTCCGCCACCTCGCCGAGGGGGCAGGCGGAGAGTTCGCGCTCGGCGGAGGCGAAGGGATCGTCCAGCGCATCCATGTAGATGCGGCCCATGACGTTGAGGACGAGGACGCGCGCGCCGCCCCGCGTCTCCACCACGGTGGCGCCCCGCCCCGGCGTGCCGGGCGGGTAGTTCGCCGGCCGCACGAGGCGGGATTGGCGCTGGATGAAGACGAGGGCTTCGCGCTGGTCGAAGGAATGGTTGCCCAGCGTCACCGCATCGGCCCCCGCCTGCAGGAGCTCGTCGCAGATGGCCTCGGTGATGCCGAAGCCGCCGGCCGCGTTCTCGCCGTTGATGACCACGCAATCGAGGCGCCAGCGCTCGCGCAACTTCGGCAGCCGGTCCATCACCACGTTGCGGCCGGGGCGGCCCACCACATCG
Organism: Methylobacterium sp. E-045; assembly: GCF_022829685.1. GTDB lineage: Bacteria > Pseudomonadota > Alphaproteobacteria > Rhizobiales > Beijerinckiaceae > Methylobacterium. The sequence continues at coordinate 23,406 of NZ_JAKSYE010000027.1, read as the reverse complement.
CCGAGGAAGAGAAGTCGCATGTGTCGCTGTCAGTCCCGGACGAGCGGGACCGGCCCCGCTTCGGTGATGAGGTGGTCGAGGGGCTGGTCGTGCGGCTCGGACGGCACGGTCTCGACCTCCTGGACGGAGAAGGCGATGCCGATCGTCAGGACCGGGCCGTTGCGGGAGAGCCGCTCGATGGCCTGATCGTAATAGCCGCGCCCGTAGCCGATGCGATGCCCGCGCCGGTCGAAGGCGGCGAGGGGCACGATGAGGGCGGTGGGATCGAGGGGCGGGAGGTCGTCGCGCGGTTCGCTGAGGCCGAACGAGCCCGGAACCAGTGCCTCACCCGCCCGCCATTCGCGGAAGACGAGGCCGTCCGGCGTCACCTTGGGCAGGGCGACCCGCTGTCCACGGGCGAACAGCATCTCGATGAGGGGGAGGGGGTCGACTTCGCTGCGGATCGCCCAGAAGGCGCCGACGATGGCGGCGTCGGACAGCGGCCCGATCCGCATCACGCTCTGCGCGATCCGCAGGCCGCCGGCCCGGCGGGTCTCGGGGGCGAGACCGTCGCGGCGGGCGAGGGCCTGCTTGCGAAGCTCGGCTTTCAGGGCGGGGAAGTCAGAGTGCGGAGCCACGTGAGCCGTTGGAGTTGCGATCCCGGGAAACCTACAGTGTAGGTGGGCGCCGTGTTGGCCAAGTCCAGGGACAGGGCCAGGGACAGCTCCCTGGGGAGTCGATAAGGCCCCGGGGAAAAGTACTCCTGACGAACCCCGCAGCACCGCACCCCTCATGTAGCGTCGCTGCGATGTCCGCGCCAGGGGGGCGGGCGCGAATCCCGATACACGCGCCCCGGACGGCTCACCCCCATCATTGCCGATACGGCGGCGCTTTTACAGTCACTCCCGGACAAAGGAGTAACTGATCTTCAATTTGTCTCCTGCTAGATTGTCTATCGGCGCTGTCGTGGAAGACGGAGTGCTGTCTCATCTGTCTTTCCAGGAAACGTTCATGCCGATCAAGCGGTGGCTGATCTCCGTCATCCTCACCCTGGGAATCATCGTCATCGCCCTGTGTGGGCGGAACGTCTACGTCGCGTGGTCGACCGCCGCGGCGGCGCAGCGCGTCGCAGACCTGAGTTCCGTGGATCGGTCCCTGCTCAGAGCGCTGGCCGAGTTGCGGTTCGAGCGCGGTGCGGCCCTGTCGGTGGTATCCCTCGACAGGGAGGCCGCCGCGGCGAACCTCAAGGACGTTGCCAAGCGCCGCGCCGCCATGGAGCAGATGATGCCTGCGGGCCTGTCCGGATTGGCCGACCCGGCGGTGCCCATCCTCGCCAAGGCCGGCAAAGCCCTGACGCAGAGCTATGATGCCTGGCGCCAGACCAGGGAGGCCTTCGATGCCGCGATGCTTCAGCCGGCGGCGGCGCGGGACAGGGTTCTGGCTGCGCGGATCAACGGCACGGGCGAGGCCCTCATCGCCGCCTTCGAAGCGGGAATGGCCGCCACCGAGGCGGAGATCGGCCTTATCGACACGACCCTGAGCAAGCTGATCCTGACCCGGTCGATGAGTTGGTCGGCACGGAGCTTCGCCGGCAACTCGCATACGATCATCAACGCCGTGCTGGGGCAGAACCGGGCGATCACACCGGCCGAGATGCAGGATTTCGCCGCCTGGACCCGTCAGGCCGATTTCACCTTCGGCATGGTGCAGGGTGCCTTCTCGGGCCAGGCCCCGCCCGCGTTGCAGCGCGCCATCGACGCGGCGCTGGCGGGCTACTTCACCGGTCCCTTCGCCGAGCGCACCCGCACGCTCGTCGCGGGTCTGTCCGATCCCGGCCAGCCGCGTCCCACCGTCCTCGAATCGCGCAGGCAATCGACCCCCGCCCTCGACATGATCGCGGAAGTCCCCCTGGCCGCCGTCGCGGAACTCGAAGCCGCCGCCCTCGCAAGATTGGAAGAGGCCCGCTGGGACCTCGCCTGGAATGCGGGCCTCCTCGTAGTTGCGGTTGTCCTCGCGGCCGGTGCCAGCACGATGGTGATCTATCGGCTGCTGCGTCCGCTCGGTGGGATGACCGCCAGCATGGTCCGTCTGGCCGGTGGCGAACTCACCGTCGCCATCCCTTACGAGAACCGCAGCGACGAGATCGGGGCCATGGCGGGAGCCCTGGCCGTGTTCAAGGCCGGTCTCGTGCACAACGCCGATCTCATGCGTGAAGCCGGCCTCGCCCGCGCCGGCGTCGAGACCCAGCGCCGCGCCGCCACGGCGGGTCTCGCCGACGATTTCGAGAATCGCCTCGGCCGTTTCGTCACCACCCTCGCCGAGGCCGCCACCTCCCTCGAAGCCCGTGCCGCCACCATGGCGCAGGCGGCCCAGGACACGAATGAACGCGCCCTCACCGTCGCGGCCAATGCGCGGCAGACCTCCGGCAACGTCGCCACCGTCGCGGCGGCGTCCGAGGAGATGATCGCGTCCGGCCGCGAGATCGGCAACCAGACCGCCCTCACGGCCGATCTCGTCGGGGCCGCGGTCGCCGACGCCCGCATGGCCGACGCCACCGTCCAGGGTCTGTCGTCGGGAGCGGAGAGGATCGGCGACGTGATGGCGATGATCCACGCCATTGCCAGCCAGACCAACCTGCTCGCCCTCAACGCCACCATCGAGGCGGCCAGGGCGGGCGAGGCCGGGCGCGGCTTCGCCGTGGTCGCCGCCGAGGTGAAGGAACTCGCCGGTCAGACCGCCAAAGCGACGGACGAGATCGGCGTGCAGGTGGCACAGATCCGTCGGGCGACGCAGGATTCCGTCGCCGCGATCGGCGGCATCAGCGGCACCCTCGACCGGGTGAGCGCGACGACGGCCGCCGTCGGTGCCGCCATCGAGCAGCAGCAGGCGACGATGCAGGAGGTGGTGCGCCACGTGGCCGAGGCCGCCACGGGGACGGGTGTGGTCAGCGCCAGCATCGCGCAGGTCCAGGTGCGGGCCGGTGAAACCGGTCACGTGGCCGGGGACGTGGTCGACTCGGCGCGGGCCCTGTCGGAAGGCGCCGGCGAGTTGCGGCGGGAACTGGAAGATCTTCTCACCGGCCTGCGCGCGGCCTGACGACGGAACGCCCGGACCGGGGCGCCGTTCAGTTCATCCGGCCGCCAGCGCCCCGGCCAGGCGCTCGATCCGGTCGGCGCAACGGCCGAGGCCGGCGGCGATGCGGGCCTCCTCCGCGGCGCGGGTGGCATCGGCGGTCTCTACCTGTGCACGCAGGGCGGCGGTCTCCGTCTCCAGGGCGGCGAGGCGGCGCCGGGTCTCGTCGAGTTCGTCGGCCTGCAGCAGCGCCGCCATCACGTGCAGGCGCATGTCGCCGATCTCGCCGAAGGATGTCCGCATCTCGGTGACGCGGGTGTCGAGCTCCGCGGCCAGCGCCGAAAGATGCGCCTCCTCGCCTTCGGCGCAGGCCATCCGGTAGCTCTTGCCGTCGATGGTGACGCTGATCTGGGGCATGTCCGACAGGGCTGGTGTGAGAGGTGTCAGATTAGCGTGAGGCGGGGGGACGGGCCAGTACGCCCTCCACCGCTTCGATCGCCCGCCCCAGGCGGTGGCCGACATCGCTCGTGGTCGCTTCCACCGTGGCGAGGCGCGCGCTGGCGGCGTCGAGTTCCGCCGCGAGGCGCGCGCGATCCTCCGCCATGATCGCGAGTTCCGTCTCCAGGTCGCCGGGTTCGCGCTCGGCCTCGAGGCGATGGGCCACCGAGGCTTCGAGGCGGGTCAGCACCGTATCGAGCCGAGCAAGGGCATGGTCCACGTTCGGCCGGTCTGGCGTCTGGCTCATCGTTCTAGGGTCCGCCGGATCATGAAGGGGCTGGCGCATCTGTTTCGGAACAGCGGATTTGTAGCCAAACCTCGACCGATCCGCGCGCGAAATCGACGCTTTGCCATCATATGCGGGGGAGGGAAACGAATCGATCGGGCAAAACCTTTGCCAGCGGTTTCCCCCATGTTAGAGACCGCGCGCTCCTCGAACCGACCGCCAGATTGGGAATTCGAGCCCGTGACCCGTTCGACCATCGATCCCGCATCGGTCCGTTCGCGGACACATGAGGGTCCGAGGATGGACCATGCGGTTCATCTGACGTTCAACGGTGCACATGACACAGCGATGCCGAATGGCGGCTCCGCCCCTCCGGCCCGCTGTCTCGCTCTTGCTGCTCACGGGTTCCGCGAGGTCGGCGCCCGGTACATAGAAGGATTCACGCCGTGTCGGTGAAGGTTGCCATCAACGGGTTCGGACGCATCGGCCGCAACATCCTGCGCGCCATCCACGAGTCCGGCCGCAAGGACATCGAGGTCGTCGCGATCAACGATCTCGGCCCCGTCGAGACCAACGCCCACCTGCTGCGCTTCGACTCGATCCACGGCCGCTTCAACGCCAAGGTCGAGGTGGACGGCGAGTTCATCGTCGTCGACGGTCAGCGCATCAAGGTCACCGCCGTGCGCAACCCGGCCGAGCTGCCGCACCGCGAGCTCGGCGTCGACATCGCCCTGGAATGCACCGGCATCTTCACCTCGAAGGACAAGGCCAAGGCCCATCTCGACGCCGGCGCCAAGCGCGTCATCGTCTCGGCCCCCGCCGACGGCGCCGACCTCACCGTGGTCTACGGCGTCAACCACGACAAGCTGACCGCCGACCACCTCGTCATCTCGAACGCCTCCTGCACCACCAACTGCCTCGTGCCGGTGGCCAAGGTGCTCAATGATCTCGTCGGGATCGAGCGCGGCTTCATGACGACGATCCACTCCTACACCAACGACCAGCCCTCGCTGGACCAGATGCACAAGGACCTCTACCGGGCCCGCGCCGCCGCCCTGTCGATGATCCCGACCTCCACGGGCGCGGCCAAGGCCGTCGGCCTCGTCCTGCCGGAGTTGAAGGGCAAGCTCGACGGAACCTCGATCCGTGTGCCGACGCCCAACGTCTCGGCCGTCGATCTCGTCTTCACGGCCAAGCGCCAGACGTCCGTCGAGGAGATCAACAACGCCATCCGCGCCGCCGCCGACGGCCCGCTGAAGGGCGTGCTCGCCTATACCGACCAGCCCAACGTCTCCATCGACTTCAACCACGATCCCCATTCGTCCACCTTCCACCTCGACCAGACCAAGGTGATGGACGGCACGTTCGTGCGTATCCTGTCCTGGTACGACAACGAGTGGGGCTTCTCGAACCGCATGGCGGACACCGCCGTGGCGATGGGAAAGCTGCTCTGAGAGCGACGTTTCCGGGCGGCCCGAGGGCCGCCCGCACTGCCCCGTGAACGACACCCTGTGATCGACCAGCAATGGTGCGTCCGACATGACCGAGCCTTCGCCGACCCCGTCGACCGGAACCAGCTTCATCCCGGGCGCCAAGATGTCTGAGAGCAAGACGCCGGATCTTGCGGGAACGGCGCCGTCGCCGGTGCCCGAGACCCAGGCGATCGCCAACCAGAAGGCGGCACCGCCGCTCGCGGTCGGCAAGGCCGAGCCCTTGTCCCCATCCTCGCCCGGCAGCGACCAGCTCGCTCGCATCGAGGACAAGTGCGCGCGGATCGAGGACAAGTACGCCCGCTCCGAGGCCCTGCTCTCCCGCGTCGAGGAGAAGATCGAGGGGGCGACCACCCGCATGAGCGAGGCGGCCCGCCAGTCCGACCTCGCCGCCCTGCGCAGCGAAGTCCGCGCCGTCGCCGACCGCACGCGCCGGCTGCCCGGCTCCGGGGCCCTGGTTCTGACGGCGATCATCACGGCCGTGCTCACCGTGGTGCTGACCATTGCCGCCCAGCGCTTCCATCTCGACGGCCTCATCACCCCGCGCTGACATTTCTCTCGACGACACTGAAGGCCAGGATGACCGCTTTCCGCACCCTCGACGATGCCGGCTCCCTCCAGGGCAAGCGCGTGCTTCTCCGCGTCGACCTGAACGTGCCGATGGAGGGGGAGCGCGTCACCGACGCCACCCGCATCGAGAGGATCGTCCCGACGATCCGCGAGATCGCCGATGGCGGCGGGCGCGTGGTGCTGCTGGCGCATTTCGGCCGCCCCAAGGGTAAGCCGGTGGCGGCCGATTCGCTGAGGCAGGTGGTGGCCACCCTGTCCGACCATCTCGGCCGTCCGGTCGCCTTCGCCGAGGATTGCATCGGCGAGGCCGCATCCTCGGCCGTCTCGGCCCTGAAGGACGGCGACGTGCTCCTCCTGGAGAATACCCGCTTCCACGCGGGCGAGGAAAAGAACGAGGCCGGTTTCGTGGCGGACCTCGCCGCCAACGGCGACGTCTTCGTCAACGAGGCTTTCTCCGCCGCCCACCGCGCCCATGCCTCGACGGAGGGCCTCGCCCACGTGCTTCCGGCCTATGCCGGCCGGCTGATGCAGGCCGAGCTCGACGCGCTCACCAAGGGGCTGGAGGCGCCGAGCCGCCCGGTCATCGCCCTCGTCGGCGGTGCCAAGGTATCCTCGAAGATCGACCTCCTGCAGAACCTCGTCGCCAAGGTGGACATGCTCGTCATCGGCGGCGGCATGGCCAACACCTTCCTGCACGCGCAGGGGAAAGCCGTCGGCAAGTCGTTGTGCGAGAAGGATCTCGCCGAGACGGCGCTGCGCATCCTCGACGCCGCCGCTTCCGCCAAGTGCCGCATCATCCTGCCCGTCGACGCGGTGGTCGCCTCCGCGTTCAAGGCCAACGCGGCGCACGAGACGGTGAGTGTCGACGCCGTGTCGGAGACCGGCATGATTCTCGATGCCGGCCCGGCCTCGGTGGCCGAGATCGATGCCGCCATCGACGAGGCCGCCACCCTGGTCTGGAACGGCCCTCTCGGCGCCTTCGAACTGACCCCCTTCGACGCCGCCACGGTGGCGGCGGCCCGCCACGCGGCTGAGCGCACCAGGGCCGGCAAGCTCGTTTCGGTGGCCGGCGGCGGCGACACGGTGGCCGCCCTCAACCATGCCGGCGTCGCCGACGATTTCTCCTACGTGTCCACCGCCGGCGGAGCATTCCTCGAATGGCTGGAGGGCAAGGTCCTGCCCGGTGTCGAGGCCCTGCGCGTCAGGGGGTGACCGGTTCCGTCACCCGTCCCACCGCCTCGCCCTGAGGCGCCCGCCTCGGCGGGCCTCGGAGGAGGCTCCTTCGAGGCCCTCGCACCGCTCCGGCACTTCGGGATGAGGTGAGGGGATGGGAAATGGTGAGGAACCACTGGCGGCCCCTCCCATTTCGAGTTGCGATGGACCCGGTAAGGTCCGACAAGGCAGACGAATTTCAGCGTATTCGGCCCATCGGGCCGGCCCCATCGTTCTGAGGAGACACCAATGGCACGTATCACCCTGAGGCAGCTCCTGGATCACGCCGCCGAATACGAATACGGCGTGCCGGCCTTCAACCTGAACAACATGGAGCAGGGGCTCGCCATCATGGCGGCGGCCGATGCCACCGATTCGCCGGTGATCCTGCAGGCGAGCAAGGGCGCACGCGCCTATGCCAACGACGTGGTGCTCGCCAAGCTGATCGACGGCCTCGTGGAGATCTACCCCCACATCCCCGTCTGCATGCATCTCGACCACGGCAACAACGAAGCCACCTGCGCCACGGCGATCCAGTACGGCTTCACCTCGGTGATGATGGACGGATCGCTGAAAAGCGACGGCAAGACCCCGGCCGACTACGCCTACAACGTCGAGATCACCGGCAACGTCACCCGCATGGCCCATTGGGCCGGCGTCTCGGTGGAAGGCGAACTCGGCGTGCTCGGTTCGCTGGAAAGCGGCCAGGGCGAGGCCGAGGACGGCCACGGCGCCGAGGGCGTGCTCAGCCACGACCAGCTCCTCACCGACCCGGAAGAGGCCGTGAAGTTCGTCACCGCCACCAAGGTCGATGCGCTGGCCGTCGCCATGGGCACCAGCCACGGCGCCTACAAGTTCACCCGCCAGCCCGACGGCGACGTGCTCGCCATGAACGTGATCGAGGAGATCCACCGCCGCCTGCCGACGACCCACCTCGTCATGCACGGCTCCTCCTCGGTGCCGCAGGACCTGCAGGACATCATCAATTCCTATGGCGGCCAGATGAAGCCCACCTGGGGCGTGCCGGTGGCCGAGATCCAGCGCGGCATCAAGCACGGCGTGCGCAAGATCAACATCGACACCGACAACCGCATGGCGATGACCGGCCAGATCCGGAAGGTGCTCACCGAGAACCCGGCCGAGTTCGACCCGCGCAAGTACCTGAAGCCCGCCATGGACGCGATGACGAAGCTCTGTCGCCAGCGTTTCGAGGAATTCGGCACCGCCGGCCAGGGCTCCAAGATCCGCCCGATCTCGGTCTCCGAGATGGCCAAGCGCTACGCCAACGGCTCTCTCGATCCCAAGATCGGTGCTGCCTGAGCCCCTGCTTCATGGTTCCGGATCGAATCCGGAACCATGCGTGACGCGGTGATCTCGCATCGTCTGTCCCCGAGATGCGAAGCCCGCGTCTCGGGATGATGCTGTTAGGACGAGAAGAATGGCCGAACCCCGTACCCGCCTCGCCCTCCTGTCCCCCCACAGGGTCGAGGCCCATCAGGCCGATGCCCTCGCCGAGGCGCTGAATGCCGCCTGCGCGGCGGGGGACGTGGCGGCCGTCATCCTGCGCCTCGCAGCAGCGGATGAGCGCAGCCTCGTGAACCTCGTCAAGCGCTTGGCCCCGGCGGCGCAGGCCACCGGTGCCGCCCTCGTCGTCACCGTGTCCGATTTCTCCGGCGACCTCGTCAGCGTCGCCGCGCGAGGCGGGGCGGACGGCGTCCATGTGGACAAGGCGCGGGATGGAGTTCTGAAGGATTTCCGGGAGCGCCTCGACGACGGCCGTATCCTCGGGACCGGTGGCTACGAGCAGAAGCACGCGGCCATGGAGGCCGGCGAGGCCGGCGTCGATTACGTGATGTTCGGCGGCCTCTACGCCGATGGGGTCGCCCCCGACGCCGATACCGTGCGCGAGCGCGCGGAATGGTGGGTGGAGATCTTCGAGACCCCGTGCATCGCCGTCGCCCATGACGTGGCCCAGGTGGAAGGGCTTCTGGCGACGGGGGCGGAATTCCTCGGGCTGGAGAGCGCCCTCTGGATGGGTGAGGGGGCCGATGTCGCCGCCATCCAGGCCTCGGTCTCGGCCTCGGAGGCGGATACGTGAGGCGGGTCCGCCGGGCCGCCCTCGCCCTCGCCCTCGCCCTCGCCGTGGCGGAGGGCCTGGTGTTCCCCGCACTGGCCGAGGCGCCGAAGGTGATGCCGACCGATCCGGCCGTGCCCCAGTCCGTGACGTCGCGTCCCAAGGAGATGCTGCAGGGGCAGATGCGGGACCTTCCGACCCCGTATTCCGTCGGCGCGATCGGCGCCGTGCCGCCCCGCTCGAAGTCCGAGCCGGATGTGGCCTTCGGCGCCTATCAGCGCGGCCAGTACACCACCGCCTTCCGCGAGGCGACGAAGCGGATCGCCGCCGACAACAAGGACGCCGCGGCGATGACGCTGCTCGGCGAGCTCTACAACCAGGGCCTCGGGGTGAAGCAGGACCCGGTGAAGGCGGCCGAATGGTATCGTCTGGCCGCCAACCAGGGCGACACCCACGCCATGGCCTCCCTCGGCCTGATGTCGATCGATGGCCGCGGCGGCACGAAGGATCCGAAGGCCGGGCGCGCCTGGCTCGAACAGGCCTCCGCCAAGGGCGACACGACGGCCGCCTACAACCTCGCCCTGATCCTGATCGGGACGGGAACCGAGCCGGACGAGGTGAAGGCCGCCGTCCTGTTCCGCAAGGCGGCCGAGGGCGAGATCGGCCCCGCCCAGCACGATCTCGGCGTGCTCTACCTCCAGGGGAGGGGGGTGCAGAAGGATCCCAAACAGGCGGCCGAGTGGTTTCGCCGCGCCGCCGATAACGGCGATCTCGCCGGCGAGGTCGAGTTCGCGATCCTGCTGTTCAACGGCATCGGCGTCGAGAAGGACGAGGCCCGCGCGGCCCGCTATTTCCTGCACGCCGCGTCGCGCGGCAACGCCATCGCGCAGAATCGCGTGGCCATCCTCTACGCCCTCGGACGGGGGATGCAGAAGAACCTCGTGGAGGCGGCGGCCTGGAACCTCGCCGCCGCCGCCCAGGGACGCTCCGACCCCAAGCTCGACGAGACCCTCGCCGGCCTCACCGCCGAGGAGCGCAGCCGGGCCGAGCGTCTGGCCGAGGCGCGGATGAAGGTGGAGTGAGACCGGACGACGAGGAGGAGGACACATCGTCGTCCGCCCGCGTCACGCGGGCGGCATCCCTGGACGCCTGCGCGCGTTTCTCCTCTGCCCCGCATCGGCGAGGGGTGAGGCGGGCGGCAAACATGCTATGGCCGCGCGAGACCGTTCTTTGAATCGACCCGGACCTTTGCATCGATGATCAGCTCACCCCTCATGACCGTCATGGTCGACGCCGTCCGCAAGGCCGCCCGTGGCCTCAAGCGTGACTATGGCGAGATCGAGAACCTCCAGGTCTCGCGCAAGGGCCCCGGCAACTTCGTTTCCGCCGCCGACCGCAAGGCGGAGGAGGTTCTGCGCGACGCCCTGATGAAGGCGCGCCCCGGTTACGGCCTGATTCTCGAGGAATCCGGGAACATCGAGGGGCAGGACAAGAGCCATACCTGGCACGTCGACCCCCTCGACGGCACCACCAACTTCCTCCACGGCATCCCGCATTTCGCGATCTCGGTGGGTCTCGAACGCGACGGCCAGATCGTCGCCGGCGTCATCTACGATCCGGCCAAGGACGAGCTGTTCGTGGCCGAGCGCGGCAAGGGCGCCTATCTCAACAACCGCCGCCTGCGCGTCTCCGGCCGGACCGATCTCGCCGACGCCCTCGTCGCCTATGGCTCGCCCTATCTCGGCCGCGGCGACCACCCGAAGCTCCTGCGCGAGGTCGCGGCGGTGATGGCCGTCACCGGCGGCGCCCGCCGCTTCGGCTCGGCCGCCCTCGACCTCGCCTACGTCGCCTGCGGCCGCTCGGATCTCTACTGGGAGCGCGACCTCCAGACCTGGGACATCGCGGCCGGCATCATCCTCGTCCGCGAGGCCGGCGGCTTCGTCACCAGCGCCGATGGCGGCGCGGAACCCCTGGCCGCCCGCTCGGTGGCCGCCGGCAACGAGAGCCTGCACGGCGACCTCGTGAAGCTCCTGCGCCGCGCCAACGCCTGAGGCTGCGCAGTCGTCAACGGGTCAGGAGCTCGGGCGCCGGGCTCCATGTCTGACTGTCAGAATGATGACCGCGTCCGCGCGCTCGTCGACGGTGTAATATATCAGGTAAGGCAGGCGCGGCACCGCGAACCGACGCACGCGCTTCGGCAGACGCCGCCCCACCTCGGGATAGCGGGCGACGAGGTCGAACGCATCCTCGATCGTCCGACCCACGCTACGCGCGGCAGCGGGATGACGGTCATGGATATATTCGGCGATTTCTCGCAGCCTCCGCGTGGCCGTTGCGGAGACGAGGAGCTTCACCGTTCGAAGCTTCGAAAAGCCGCCGACACCTCCTCTGCCGAGGCGTATTCACCGCGTTCGATCTCCGCCATGGCATCCAGCACGTCCTGGAGATGATCCGGGTCGATATCGCCGGCGCTCCCGATCTCCGTCATGCCGATCATGGCCTGCGCGATCGTGTCCTGATCGGCGGGCGGCATCCGCCGGACCGCCTCGACCGCTTTCTCCAGCAAATCCGTCATGGTTCACCTCGCTCGCGTATCCTAAGCCGTTCCGACCGTCCACGAGAAGGGGTTGCCGAGGGCGGGGAGACGCCATCCGTGCATTCCCCATGGGCAATCCGGCCGGCGATCTCGGAGTAGGATCGCGATTACGCCACGCGGCGCCGGGATCGGCGACCGGGCAGGCATGACCCCCTGGTCCCGGGGCACCGCATCTGATCTAAGCCGCGACAGAATTTGCTGAAGAGAGCCGCCCGCATGGAAGCCCGCCGCCACTCCGCGCTGAAGGATTCGATCCGCTCGATTCCGGATTACCCGAAGCCCGGAATCGTCTTTCGCGACATCACCACGCTGCTGAGCGACCCGCGTGCGTTCCGCCGGGCGGTGGATTCCCTGGTCCACCCCTTCGCGGGCGGGCGGATCGACCAGGTGGCGGGCATCGAGGCGCGGGGCTTCATCCTCGGCGGCGCGGTGGCGCACCAGCTCTCATCGGGCTTCGTGCCGATCCGCAAGAAGGGCAAGCTGCCCCACAAGACCGTCTCCATCGCCTACGCGCTCGAATACGGCACCGACGAGATGGAAATCCACGTGGACGCCATCAAGCCGGGCGACAAGGTGCTGCTGGTGGACGACCTCATCGCCACCGGCGGCACCGCCTGCGCGGCGGTGAACCTCCTGCGCCAGATCGGCGCCGAGGTGGTGGCGGCCTGCTTCGTCATCGATCTGCCCGAGATCGGCGGGGCACAGAAGCTGCGCGACCTCGACGTGCCGGTGCGGACCCTGATGGAATTCGACGGGCATTGAGGGCGCGGCGCTTGCTTCACCCCTTTGCGGGAGCAGGTGGCCCGCATCCGCGGGGCGAATGAGAACAACGCCATCATCCGGAGAGGTGGTTTCCTCTCCCACCCGCTCCGCAGGCACCCTCTCCCGCACGTGGGAGAGGGTTTACATGCACTAAGCCGCCAGGCTTTCGAACAGCCCGCGCCCGTCGACCCCGCCGATGAGGCCTTCGACGAAGTTCTCCGGATGGGGCATCATCCCGAGCACGTTGAGGTTCTCGCTGTAGATGCCGGCGATGGAGTTCAGAGAGCCGTTCCGGTTGGCGTCCACGGTGAGCTCGCCCGACGCGTCGGAATAGCGGAAGGCCACGCGGGCGTCGCCTTCGAGGCGGGCGACCGTCTCGGCATCGGCGAAGTAATTGCCCTCGCCATGGGCCACGCAGACGTCGATCACCTGTCCCTCGGCATAGGCCGAGGTGAAGCGGGTATCGGCACGCTCCACCCGGAGCAGCTGCCGGTGGCAGATGAAGCGCCGGTCGACGTTGCGCATCAGCACGCCCGGCAGGAGGCCGGATTCGCACAGGATCTGGAAGCCGTTGCAGATGCCGAGCACCAGACCGCCGCGGGCGGCATGGTCGCGGACGGCGTCCATGGCGGCAGCGCGGCCGGCGATGGCGCCGCAGCGGAGATAGTCGCCGTAGGAGAAGCCGCCGGGCAGAACCGCGAGATCCGTGCCGGCGGGGAGTGACGTGTCGGTGTGCCAGACCTTGACCACGTCCGCGCCGGCGAGGCGCAGGGCGCGAGCGACGTCGCCGTCGCGGTTGGAGCCGGGGAAGACGACGATCGCGGCGCGCATCAGACGATCTCGATCGCGTAGTTCTCGACCACGGTGTTCGCGAGCAATTTCTCGCAGGCGTTCTTCAGAGTCGCTTCGGCGCTGGCGGGGTCGGTATCGGCGATCTCGAGGTCGAACACCTTGCCCTGGCGGACACCCTCGATGCCGGAGATGCCGAAAGAGGAGAGGGCGGATTCGATGGCCTTACCCTGCGGGTCGAGCACGCCGGTCTTCAGGGTGACGATGATACGGGCTTTCATGGGCTCGGACTCGATGCTGTGGCTCGGCCCGTCAGGCGATAGTCGGGAAATGCCGGGCTTGCAACGCGGCGGCCCCATCGCGGCGGGGATGTCTCCCTGCCCGATCCGCCTTCGTCGGGCGCAAGCGCAATCCGCGATCCTACCCCCGAATCAGCGACGGGCGGCCGGCGCGGCGTCGCGGATCGGTTCGATGCTCACCGCCCGGCGCCAGAGCTGGACCATGATCCAGACGGCGATCGCGCTGAACAGCACCATGAGCACATGGCCCACTGTATCGCCGAGATCGAACAGGCCGGCGAGCGCCCAGCCGGCGGCGATGGCGACGGCGAAGACTTCGGTGCCCACCAGCACCATCATGCTGACGATCGTGATCAGGTTGCGCGTGTTCACGGGGATGCTTCTCCGTCGGCCCCGGTGCAGCGATTGCGACGGGCGGGCGGAGCTTTACAGCGCCGGTCCGGTTCCGTGCAACATCGCGCCGCCGGGGTCGTCAGGGACAGGTCAGCGCGGTGCGCGCTTGGCGAGGATGCGCTGGAGCGTGCGCCGGTGCATGTTGAGACGGCGTGCCGTCTCCGAGACGTTGCGGCTGCACAATTCGTAAACCCGCTGGATATGCTCCCACCGCACGCGGTCGGCCGACATCGGGTTCTCGGGTGGGTCCGCCCGCTCGCCCGGTTGCGCCATCAGCGTGCCGTGGATCTCGTCGGCATCGGCGGGCTTGGCGAGGTAGTCGAACGCGCCGAGCTTCACGGCGGTGACCGCGGTGGCGATGTTGCCGTATCCGGTGAGGATGACGCCCCGCGCTTCCGGGCGCTTCTCCTTCAGCCGCGCAATCACGTCGAGGCCGTTGCCGTCGCCGAGGCGCATGTCGATGACGGCGAAGGCCGGCGCGCGGGTCTCCACCAGGGACACGCCCTCGGCCACGCTCTCGGCCACCTGGACCTCGTAGCCGCGCGCTTCCATCGCCCGCGCCAGGCGGGTGGAGAAGGGACGGTCGTCGTCCACGATCAGAAGCGTGCGGTCGGCATAGGCCGCAAGCGGGTCGGAGTCCGACGTCTGCAGTACGTCGGCGGCAGGCGCCGGACTTCCACTCTGCGTCAGCATCCGACGCTCCTCCATTTTCCAAAATCGAGTTGTTGGTAACTTATATAGGAGCCGGACCGCGTTCGATCAGGGGCACCTCGGCGTTGAATTGCGTACCGCGCCTGGGAAGCGTGTCCCGTTCGAAGATGTGGCGCGCCCAGGATACGCGGACGACGGCTCCGGTTGCTTGGTGGCCTGACACGTTGGAGAGCGTAAGCTGGGCGCCGGAGCGCTCGATCAGGGTCTTCGCGATGAAGAGACCGAGGCCGAGGCCGGCGCCGACGCTGTTCCCGCCGCGCGTTTTGTCGGGGCTTCGGGTGGTGACGTAGGGCTCGCCCGCCCGCAGCAGGATCTCGCTGGAGAAGCCCGGGCCGTCGTCGCTGATCTCAAGGGAGACCCGCTCGGCGGTCCAGCGCGCCTCGATGACGACACGGCTGATGGCGAAGTCCACGGCGTTGTCGACGATGTTGGCAAGGCCGAACAGCACCCCCGGATTGCGCCGGCAGGCCGGCTCGACGCCGTCGCCGCGGCTGGTGACGTCGAGCTCGATGCCCATGGCGCGCTGGGGCGCCACCAGTTCCTCCACGAGATGGCTCAGGGTCACGGTCTGGAGGATGCCGGCCTCGTCGCCGTCGAGGGAGGTCAGCTTCGACAGGATGCCGCGGCAGCGGTCCACCTGGTCGCGCAGGAGGTCGAGGTCGTCCTTCACGGCGGGCGAGGCCGTGGGGGCGAGCTGGCGCGTGAGTTCCTTGGTGACGAGCATGATCGTGCCGAGAGGCGTGCCGAGTTCATGCGCCGCCGCCGCCGCCAGCCCGTCGAGCTGCGACAGGTGCTGCTCGCGCGCCAGCACGAGTTCCGTGGCCGCCAGAGCCTGGGCGAGTTGCCGCGTTTCTTCCGCGACCTTCCAGGCATAGACGCCGGTGAAGGCGGTGCCGAGGAGGATCGCCGTCCACACCCCCGAGACATAGAGGAACGGCAGTTCGAGCCGCCCGTCCGCGAACCACGGCAGCGGCCGGTGGATCAGCGCCAGCATGGTCGCGAGTCCCACCGCCAGGAGCCCCAGCGCCAGGGTCCGCTCCGGGGGCAGGGCCGTGGCCGAGATCAGCACGGGGGCGAGGAAGAGCAGGGAGAACGGGTTCTGCAGGCCCCCGGTGAGGAAGAGCAGCGCGGCGAGCTGGATGATGTCGAAGGCGAGGAGCAGGGCCGCCGAATCGTCGCTGAGGCGGTAGCTCGCGGGAAACCGGATCCGCAGGGCCAGGTTCAGCCAGGACGACGCCGCGATGACGAGGAAGCACCAGCCGAAGGGCAGGGGCAGGCCGAGGCCGAACTGCGCGCCGACGACAGCCGCGCTCTGCCCGGTGATCGCGAGCCAGCGAAGGCGCACGAAGGTGTCGAGGCGGAGATGCCGGGCATCGCGAACGAAGCCATTCGTGCTCATGTCGATCATGTCCGCTCAACGATAGCGCTCGGCGGGCCGGAATCCATGATTCGCCCGCCGATTGCGCCCAACCCTGCGCACTCCGCACCCTTACGAATCTCCCGAACCGAACGTTTCACGAGGCGCGGCGTTCTCTACCGCGCCCGATCGCGCGGGACGGCAGAGGCGCGGGACCACGAGGGAGGGGCGGATATGAGCTTGGCCTACACCTGGTACGAGTTCGGTCGCATGATGACGGCGCCGGCGCGCCTCGCTGCGGACATGGTCAAGCACAGCCTGCAGAATCCGGCCAATCCCCTCGCCTATTCGCCCTATGCGAAGTCCATGGCTGCCGCCTGCGAGATGTTCGAGCGCGGAACCCGGCGCTACGCCAAGCCGGCCTTCGGCTTCACCGGAACCTGGATCGACGGGGCGAGCGTGCCGGTGAGCGAACGGGTGGTGTGGGAGAAGCCGTTCTGCCGGGTCGTGACCTTCGACCGCTCCTTCGCGCGCGGCCCCTCCGAGCCGCAGCCCAAGCTCCTGATCGTGGCGCCGATGTCGGGGCACTACGCCACGCTCCTGCGCGGCACCGTGGAGGCCATGCTCCCCAACCATCAGGTCTTCATCACCGACTGGTCCGATGCGCGCCTCGTGCCGATCACGGACGGGCGGTTCGATCTCGACACCTATATCGACTACCTCGAGGAGATCTTCGTCGCCCTCGGTCCGGACCTTCACGTCATGGCCGTGTGCCAGCCGGCCGTGCCGGTGCTGGCCACCGTGGCGTTGATGGAAGCGCGGGGCACGGCGCCGGTGCCGCGCTCCATGACCCTGATGGGCGGTCCCATCGATACCCGTCGCTCGCCCACCGCCGTCAATTGCTTGGCGCAAGAGCGCGGCACCGCATGGTTCGAGCGGAACTGCATCACCATCGTCCCGCTGGCGTATCCCGGTGCCCTGCGCAGCGTCTATCCGGGCTTCTTCCAGCTCGGCGGGTTCATGGCGATGAATCTCGATCGCCACGTCAACGCCCATACCGAGATGTTCGACCACCTCGTCACCGGCGACGGCGATTCCGCCGAGAAGCACCGGGAATTCTACGACGAGTACCTCGCGGTGATGGATCTCACGGCGGAATTCTACCTGCAGACGATCAAGACCGTCTTCGTCGACCACGCCCTGCCGAAGGGCGAGATGCTCCATCGCGGCGAGCGGGTGGACCTTGCGGCGATCCGGACCTGCGCGATCCTCGCCATCGAGGGCGAGAACGACGACATCTCCGGCGTCGGGCAGACGAAGGCCTCCCTCGACCTGACCCCGAACCTGCCGCCTGAGCGCAAGGCCTATCACCTGCAGGAGCGCGTCGGGCATTACGGGGTGTTCAACGGCTCGCGCTATCGCACGGTCATCGCCCCGCGGATCGCGTCCTTCATCCGCGAGATGCAGGCTCTGCCGGCCATCGAGCAGCGCCCGGCGGCGTGATGCGGGGGGGCGACCCCGCGAAAGTTCTGGACGTGACCTCTGCGCCGATGGCGGTGGCGGGAGGCTGCGGCTAAGCTGGCGTGATGAGAGTCGCCCTGCTGCGCGGGTCCGATCCCGACCATATCGACATCCTCCACGAGGGCGTGAAGCTCCATGTCGCCCTGCGCCGCCGCCCGGCGGCCCGCAGGCTGACCCTGCGCGTGTCGAGCGCCACCGGCGAGGTGGTGATGACGCTGCCTGCGCGGACGTCCCTGGCGGTCGCCCGCACCTTCGCGGTGAGCCATGGCGGCTGGATCGCCATGCGGCTCGCCAAGGTTCCCGATCGCGTGGCGTTCGAGGCGGGGGCCGAACTCCCCCTGCGCGGTGTCGGCCATCGCATCGTCCATCGCAGCGAGCGGGGCGGCGTGACCCTGGTGACGGAGGAGGAGGGCGGTCCGGCGCTCTCCGTGGCGTGCGAGGCGCCCCACCTGCCGCGCCGGGTCAGGGACTTCCTGGAGCGGGAGGTCCGCAAGGATCTCGCCCGGGCGGTTGCGGTCTATACGGAGAAGCTGGGTCAGGGACCGAAACGGATCACCATCCGCGATACCCGCTCGCGCTGGGGCTCCTGCACCGCGCGCGGCGAACTGAATTTCTCCTGGCGCCTGATCCTCGCGCCGCCCCTGGTGCTCGATTACCTCGTGGCGCACGAGATGGCGCATCTGCGCGAGATGAACCATTCCCAGCGGTTCTGGTCCCTGGTGGAATCCCTGTGCCCGCATGTGGACGAGGCAGAGCGCTGGCTCAAGCGCAACGGCGCCAGCCTCCACCGCTACGGATGAGGCTGGGTTCGGCTCTGTCCGCCTTACCCGCGGGCGCGCAGGACGCGCTCCCGCGACACCCGCTCGACCGGCCAGGTCGGACGGGCATCCACATCGCCTGGCCGCAAGGTACGGGGCGCGACGCTGTCGCAGACTTCGCGCTGACGCAGGATCGTCGGGTTGCCGAACTCGTCGAGACGGCGGACATATCCGCCGTCGCGGCAGAACCCGGCGATCTCGGCCGAATTGGAATTGATCCGCCCCCCCGGCATGCGCCGGATCGGCCGGTGTTCGATCACCAGCGGCCCGTCGCGGTTGAGCGACCGCTCCACATAGGTCGTCTGGTCGACGGGCAGGGACTCGGCCGTGGCGGGAACGATCCCGGCGAGGATCAGGAACGCGGCGGTGGCATGGAATCGCATGGGCTCGGTCCGTTGGCGCAGGAAGCTTTGCCCTCTGAATTAGGGCGTCATTCCGGGTAACGATAGTCCGTGAGGGTAAACTAGTGGTCACGCTTGACACAGAATAGCCGCGCATGGTCGGAACACCGCGGGTTTCATCGGGTGCCCCTTGCCATGAGGGGTGGGGCGAGAGGGATCGGCGCGTGGGTTTTCGAGCAATGCTGAGGCGTGCGATGCGGGTCGCCGAGGATCGGGCGACCTCTCTCGGGCGCCCGGCGCGGATCGGCCTGGTCTGCCTCGCCGCACTTGTCGGCGTAGGACTCGCCGGGGGCGGGCGCGCCGAGGCGCAGGGCATGGTGCGCAACACCTTCGGGGACTGGCAGCTCCGCTGCGAGACGCCGGCGGGTGCCAAAGCCGAGCAATGCGCCCTGGTCCAGTACCTCGCCGCCGAGGACCGGCCCAACCTCACCCTCGTCGTCATCGTCCTCAAGACGGCGGACAATCGCGGCTACCTGCTGCGCGTGGTGGCGCCGCTCGGCGTGCTTCTGCCCTCCGGCCTCGGCCTCAAGATCGACAAGACCGATGTCGGCCGGGCCGGGTTCGTGCGCTGCCTCACCACGGGCTGCGTCGCCGAGGTGGTCATGGACGACAACCTTATCAAGCAGTTCAGCGCCGGGGTGCAGGCCACGTTCATCGTGTTCCAGACACCGGAGGAGGGAGTCGGCATTCCCCTCTCGATGAAGGGCTTCGGCGACGGGTTCGCCAGCCTGAAATAGACCTGTTCCGGCGCCCCGTGCCGGAGGTTCAGCGGGATCTGACGATGCGGACACGCGCGATGACGGTCGGAATCGCCCTGGTAGCGGGATTCCTGCCCGTGGCGGCCATGATGCCCCGGGCGGCCTCGGCCGAGGACGGCAACTGGTTCACCAACATGCTGAAATACGGCGGGACCACGGTTCCGCCGTCGCAGCCCCCCGATCTCGGCGAGGTCTACTGCCCCACCGTCGATGTCGCGGAAAACGGCGCCGCTTTGCGCAGCTACGGCGGCCGGGCCGACGACAATGCCAGCCTGCGCAGCCAGATCACCCTCGGGCGTCTCGCCCGCGAATGTGCGCGCCTGGCCGATGGCTCGGTGAGCGTAAAGGTCGGCGTCGAGGGGCAGGTTCTCCTCGGACCCCAGGGACGGCCCGGACGGTTCGAGGCTCCGGTCCATTTCACGATCAAGGCCGGTGATCAGATCATCGCGACGCGGGCGCGCAAGGTGGCGGTGTCGATCGGACCGGGCGAGGCACAGGGCCTGTTCACGGTGATCGAGGAGAACCTCGTGGTGCCGCGCCCCCTGAGCGAGAGCTACGAGATCGGCGTCTCGCTGCACGGGGCGCCCGGCAAGGCCGCGGTGAAGCGCAGACGCAAGCCCGCTGCGGCAAGTGCGGCCGCCCCCGCCGAGGCGGCCCCCGAGGCTGCGCAATAGCGGTCGGCCACGAACGCAGGATCGACGGCGCATGAAAAAGGGGCCTCCGCTCGCGCGGGGCCCCTTTTTCATGGCGTCCCGGTGATGTCGGCTACTGGACCAGGCGCGGGCCGCCGGACTGGACCTTCTCGTTCTCGGACATGATGCCGAGACGCTTGGCCACTTCCGTATAGGCCTCGATCAGGCCGCCGAGATCCTTGCGGAAGCGGTCCTTGTCGAGCTTGTCCTGGCTCTTGATGTCCCACAGGCGGCACGAATCCGGGGAGATCTCGTCGGCGACGACGATCCGCATCAGGTCGCCTTCCCAGAGACGGCCGGTCTCGATCTTGAAGTCCACGAGACGGATGCCGACGCCGAGGAAGAGGCCCGACAGGAAATCGTTGACGCGGATGGCGAGCGCCATGATGTCGTCGATCTCCTGGGGGGTCGCCCAGCCGAAGGCGGTGATGTGCTCTTCCGACACCATCGGGTCGTTGAGCGCGTCGTTCTTGTAGTAGAACTCGATGATCGAGCGCGGCAGCTGCGTGCCTTCCTCGAGGCCGAGGCGCGTCGCGAGGGAGCCGGCGGCGACGTTGCGCACCACCACCTCGAGGGGGATGATCTCGACTTCGCGGATCAGCTGCTCGCGCATGTTGAGGCGGCGGATGAAGTGGGTCGGCACGCCGATATCGTTGAGGTGCTGGAAAACGAACTCGGAGATCCGGTTGTTCAGCACACCCTTGCCGTCGATGACCTCGTGCTTCTGCGCGTTGAAGGCGGTGGCATCATCCTTGAAATGCTGGATGAGCGTTCCCGGCTCGGGTCCCTCGTACAGGACCTTCGCCTTGCCCTCGTAGATGCGACGGCGGCGGTTCATAGGCGTATACCGTGGTTTGAGGAAGTCCATGGGCCGTGACTCCTTCGGACAGTCGATGTGCGGAATCCGCGGCGTGGCGGCCTCGATGAGACCGGGCCGCGAGAACACATCGTTTGTCGAAAGCCTCGACGACCGTGGCGCAAACTACCCGAAGCGGGTTTGCAGTACAACGCACCCGCCCGCAGCCCGGCCGTGCGGGACGGGTCGGATATGCATGGCGGGTGGCGGGAGGTCCGCTCAGGCCGCGACGGTCTTGTGCGGATAGCGGCAGAGGTCGGCGATGAGGCAGGTCGGGCATTCCGGCCGTCGCGCCTTGCACACGTAGCGGCCGAACAGGATCAGCCAGTGGTGGGCGTTCAGGCGGAACTGCTCCGGCACGATGGCTTCCAGCCCCGCCTGGACCTTGTCCGTGGTCGGCGCGACCACGAGGGGGATGCGGTTCGAGACCCGGAAGATGTGGGTGTCGACGGCGATGGTGGGCACGCCGAAGGCGACGTTCATCACCACGCTCGCGGTCTTGGTGCCGACGCCCGGCAGGATTTCGAGATGCGGGCGCGAGGCCGGCACCTCGCCGCCATGCTCCTCCACCAGGATGCGGGAGAGCGCGATGACGTTCTTCGCCTTGGTGTTGAACAGGCCGATGGTGCGGATGAAGCCGCGGACCCGCTCCTCGCCCAGTTCCAGCATCGCCGCCGGCGTATCGGCGATGGCAAAGAGAGGGGCGGTGGCGAGGTTCACGCTCTTGTCGGTGGCCTGGGCCGACAGCACCACCGCCACGAGGAGCGTGAACGGGTTTAGGTAGTCGAGTTCCGCCCTCGGCTCCGGGTTGGCGGCACGCAATCGCGAAAAAATCTCGGCGAGCGTGGCTTCATCCACCGGGGAGGGGGCCGTCGCCACTCCGGCGACGAGGGGGGCGGCGACGGTGGCGCCGATCCTCGCCGCCCGGGGAACCTTCGGCGCGGGCGATGTCGTCGCGGTCGCGGACTTCTTGCGGGGCTTCGACTGTCGGGTCTTCATCGGTGGGTTATATGTGTCCCATGGAGAGCGGCAACACGGTTCGCGATATGATCCCATCCCATCCCGACGGGCTCGACCCGAACAGCATCGATGTCCCGGTGTTTCAGGCGACCATCCGTCCGCATCAATCGCTGACCCATCATGGTTTCCGGAACGTCATGATCGGCTGCGGCGCCGTTTCGCTGGTGACCTCGATCGCGTGCGTCCGGGCGGGGTTCTGGCCGGTGGCGGGCTTCTTCGGCCTCGACATGATCGCCCTCTACGTGGCGCTGACGACAAGCCTGAAGCGCGGGCGCTCCTTCGAGGAAGTCATGATCTCGCCCATCGAGGTGATGCTGGCGCGCGTCACCCATCGCGGCGAGCGGCGCGAATGGCGCTTCAATCCCCTCTGGACGAAACTGACCAGGGTCGAGGACGAGGAATACGGGCTCCAGACCCTGACTCTGGTCTCGCGCCGGGAATTCGTTGTCGTGGCCCGCGATGCATCGCCCCCCGTCCGCGAGCGGATCGCCGAGGGACTGACGCGTGCCCTGGCGGATGTGAAACGGGGGTACTGAGCCTTGCGCGCGTCGATCCCGAAGCTCGCCCTCGTCCTCGTCGGTTTTGCCGGCTCCGCGATCGCCGCGCCCGTCGGATCGGTGGAGGTCCGCTTCATCGAGCCCGACCGTTACGTCGACGCCAACAACCGGTTCGGTTCGAGCATCGGACCTGAGGCGACCCTGGCCGAGCTGCGCCGGCTGATGGAGCAGGCGGCGGCGCCTTTCCTTGCCCCCGGCGAGCGTCTGGTCGTCGACGTCTTGGACGTGGACCTGGCGGGATTTGCCAATCCGGGCGCCAATTTCCCCTACGGCCTGCGGGTCGTCACCGATGCGACCCCACCCTCCTTTCGCCTGCGTTACACGCTGCTGAACCAGCGGGGGCAGCGCCTTGCGTCGAACGAGGAGCGGGTGAGCGATATCAACTTCCTGCTCGGCGCCCGGGCCGCGCAGTCGGGCAGCTTCCCTTATGAACGCGAGCTTCTGCGCGAATGGGCAAGGCGTCGGTTCGCCAGCCGACGCTGAGGGACCAGCCGACCCGCCGGACCCGAAGGGCGATACCGGTCAAGAGACACGGCAGGGGAGGGGAGACGACATGGCGAGCCGGCTCGGAAACCCGACATCCCTCGATTTTCGCGGTTGACGTCTGATCTATCGGTCCGTATATCGCTGTTCATCGGCGGCGGCCAGCGGGGACTTCGGTTCGGCGGGCTGGCGTTGTTGTCTTTTCTGGCAGCGAGTGGATGGATGATCTGGCTGATTGGCTGGGTGATCGTCTGTTTTTGTTGTCTGGGTGT
>NZ_JAKSYE010000007.1 GCF_022829685.1 Methylobacterium sp. E-045 | reverse complement strand
TCAAGGGCACCCGCACCGAGATCGCTCTCTCCGTCCTCGCCTACAACCTGCTCCGCACCATCAACCTCAAGGCCAAGGCCGCCTGATACCAAAAGAGGCCCCGGTCAAACCGGAGCCTCCAATCAGTTCCCACACAGCCTGTCATCGCCCGGCCTTTTTTCGTCGCATGGTCCGAGCCGCGTCCGCGCCGCGAGTGTGTCCTTTCTGCGCCGATGCCCGGGCAACCGATCGGCAACATGGTGAACTTAAGCTTAACCCTCTTCCGGCAGGATTCCGGCTCGCGCTAGTGTGGGTGATTCCTCATGTGGAGGTAACCCCGCAGCCGCCTTTCGAGGCGTGTGGCGGGTCGGGCGCAGTTGCGCCTCGGCGACGATTCGTAGGGGCGGTACGTGTCATGAGGGTCGATGAAACGGCACGCCTGTACGGGCGTGTCGGCGCTGCCGTCGTCTCTGTCGCGGTCGGTTTCGCGACAGGCCTCGCGATGGTGAGACATGCCGCGGCGGCCTCCGCCGATGGAGCGACTGCGCCGGTGCCGACCGCCGCGACGCTCGGCTCCGGCTATGCCGGCGACCCGTCGTCGTGGGTGTTCGGCCTTCCGCTGCATATGCACAACGCTACCGGCCTCGCGATCCTCATCGGTCTCACGGTCTTCGCGACGATCCTGTCCCTGCTGCATCTGCGCGAGCGCGGGCGGTGGACGCGGCGCGAGCGCGCCCTCATCGCCGACCTGGATACCCTGCGCGGCTCCGAGGACCGGGCCGAGATGCTGCTCAGCTCCGAGCGGCAGGTCATCGTCACATGGTCGGGGCGCGGCGAAGCCATCATCGAAGGCGATCTCACCCTCGCCTTCGACGGCAACCGCGTGAAGCCCGGCCCGGCCGGGCTCATCCTCGCCTTCGGAACCTGGCTGGTGCCGGCGGATGCGGGCGCGATCGAAGCCTCGCTCGATGCGCTGCGCGAACGCGGCGCCGGGTTCCGCATGACGGTGCGGGCCCAGTCGGGGCGGATGATCGACGCGCATGGGCAGCCCTTGGCCGGACGGGCCTTGTTGCGCCTGCGCGAGACCACCGAGGAACATCGCGAACTCGCCGAATTGCGCGAGACCCTCGACGAGACCAAGCGCGGCCTGTCCGCCCTCGCGAGCCTCCTCGACGCGATTCCCCAGCCGGTCTGGCGCCGGAACCGCGATGGTAGCTTGGCCTGGGTCAACACGGCCTATGTCGCCGCCGTCGAAGCCGGAAGCCGCGAGGCGGCCATCGCCGACGGGATCGAACTCCTCGACCGTCAGGCGCGGGACCTCATCGCCCGCGGCGACGGCGACCGGACGGCATCCGGGGGCAGGGCGGCAAAGCGCCTGTCGGCCGTGGTGGCCGGCGGTCGGCGCATCCTCGACGTCACCGAAGCCGTCATCGATTCCGGCCGCGTGGGCATCGCCGTGGACGTCTCGGAACTGGAGAGCGTCCGCGCCGACCTGCAGCGCCAGATGGACGCCAACGTCCGCACCCTCGACCAGCTTCCCACCGCCGTGGCGATGTTCGACGCGCGCCAGCGGCTGATCTTCCACAATGCCGCCTATCGCCAGCTCTGGAGCCTCGATCAGGCTTTCCTCGATTCCGGCCCCCTGGACGGCGAGATCCTCGATCATCTGCGCGCCGCCCGGAAGCTTCCCGAACAGGCCGACTTCAAGGCGTGGAAATCCGACGTGCTCGCCGCCTACCGCGCCGTGGAAGCCAGCGAGACCTGGTGGCATCCGCCGGACGGGCGGTCGCTGCGTGTCGTCGCCGATCCCAATCCCCAGGGCGGCCTGACCTACCTGTTCGACGACGTCTCCGAGAACGTGAAGCTCGAATCCCGCTACAACGCGCTGATGCGGGTGCAGGCCGAGACCCTGGACACCCTCAAGGAACCCGTCGCCGTGTTCGGCGCCGACGGCCGCCTGACCTTCGCCAACCGCGCCTTCGCCACCCTGTGGCGATTGGAGCAGGAGACCCTCAACGAGCGTCCCCGCGTCGATACGGTGATCCAGGCCTGCCGCAAGCTGTCGCCGGACGAGGAGCCCTGGCTCGATATCCGCGGCGCCATCACCGGGCTGGAGAGCCGGGCCGGCCTCACCTGCCGCCTGGAGATCGTGGACGGAACGGTGCTCGACTGCGCCGCCCAGCCCCTGCCGGAGGGGGCGACGCTGCTCACCCTCATCGACGTCACCGCCAGCGTGAATGTCGAACGGGCGCTGACCGACAAGAACGACGCCCTGGAACGGGCCTCGCAGCTGCGCGACACCTTCGTCCACCACGTCTCCTACGAACTGCGTTCGCCGCTCACCAACATCATCGGCTTCACCCAGCTTCTCGGCGACGAGACCGTGGGCGCGCTCAACGAGCGCCAGCGCGAATATTCCGATCACATCATGCGCTCCTCAGGAGCGCTCCTCGTGATGATCAACGACATTCTCGATCTCGCCTCGATCGATGCCGGTTCCCTGGAACTCGCCCGCGAGGTCATCGACGTTCGCTCGACGGTGGAAGCCGCCGCCCGCGGCCTGGAGGACCGTCTGGCCGAATCCGCCATCGGTCTCGATCTCGACATGCCCGACGACATCGGCAGTTTCCTGGCCGACGGAAAGCGCGTGCGCCAGATCCTGTTCAACCTGCTCTCCAACGCCGTCGGTTTCTCGTCGCCCGGTCAGGTGGTTCGCGTCACGGCCAACCGGACGGCGACGGAGCTCATCCTGACCGTGCGAGACGAGGGCCGCGGGATGCCGGAAGACGTCGCCGCGCGGGTGTTCGACCGGTTCGAGAGTCGCACCCTGGGAACCCGCCATCGCGGCGTCGGCCTCGGCCTTTCCATCGTGCGCTCCTTCGTCGAGCTCCATGGCGGCCGCGTGGAACTCGTGTCGAAGCCGGGTGTCGGCACCCGCGTGACCTGTACGTTCCCCGTGAACGTCGCGGAGCCGAAACGCGCGGCGGCGGAATAGGGGAGATCCGGCGTCGCCGTGCCGTGACGGGACCTCTCAGGAACGGTTCCGGTCGCCCGATCGGGACGCGCCGATCACAGGACGAAGTCGGACGCGTGCAAGTCCGCCATGACGTCTCGCAGCAAGATCTGAAAATCCGCTCTGGCGTCGCCCGTCACGTCGCCTTCCAGAACGGTCGAAGGTCCCACTCGAACGGCGCGGAGTTCGCCCGCACGGTGTGAGAAGGCGTCCGATCCGATGAAGCCGAAGGCCTCGTCCCGGATCGCCCCGCTCACCGCCTGGATCGACGACAGGTCGATGAGGTCGTGACCGGACGTGAAATCGGTGATCTGATCGCGGACCTTGCGGCCGACGTCGCTGTCGTCGACGGCCCTGAAGACGAACCGGTCGGCCCCATCGCCGCCGGTGAGGACATCCCGGCCCGGGCCGCCGACGAGGACATCGGCGCCGCCATTGCCCTTGATCGTATTGGCGGCCGAATTTCCCTTGATCAGATTGGCCAGGGAATTGCCGCTCGCATTGATCGCATCGTGTCCGATCAACGTCAGCTTCTCGATGAACTGTCCCGCCAGGGAGAACGAAACGTAGGATTTCACCAGATCAGTTCCCTGATCCTTCAGCTCGACGACGGTATCGTGCCGATTGTCGACGACGTAAGTATCGCTTCCATGGCCACCGACGAGCCTGTCGGCCCCTGACCATCCATTGATGTAGTCCTTGAAGCTCGAGCCGTTGACCTGATCGTCTCCGGCGAAGATTTCCTTGTTCACATCCAATGGATTGGCCGAGAAATAGGGTCCCATGTCGGTCTGGTCGAGATCGAGCACAATGCTGTAAACCCATTCACCACCGGTATGACGGGAAATGGACATGACCGTCCCGAATGATGGATACATGTTTCCGGGATAGAAGAACTCGAATCCATTGACGGATGCCGAATCGCCATTGCTGAATCGGACGGAGTAGCGATCGAACGTGCGACCCGTGACGGCGACGGCCTCGTCGAAGCGATCGAAGATATCGAGCGTCCTGCTGTCCAGGCCGACATCCGCATTGAAGATTGCCATCCGAATCCCCAAAGTCGATCGTCTATAAAGTGAACGGATCACTGCGAGAGAGCAGTGACGATAGCGTCGATTCGCTATTCTGACCAGTAGAATGCATTCGATAGTGATAGATCTGATGGTTCGCGCGGGACCTCCGGGGCGAGCATTGCCTCAGGCGCCGAGCTTTGCGTCCGGTCGCTCGGTTCAAGAGACGAACGCAGTCCATACCCGTCGTGGTCTCCGGGCTCGCGAACGACGACGGCGTCGCTTCGCGGCCGAGCTGGCGGCCGGGGAACAGGATTGGTGCGGCTGGAGTCTCCCCGCGACTTTTCTTCCCCGCCGGGAGTTGGGTTAGGAAGGCTCGGGTTAGGATTGTTGGGCTATGAAGGCATAGGGACCGGCTCTCGGTGAAACGGTCGTCGATGCGAAAGACGGAGAATGTGGCGGTGAGCGAGGACGGTTCGGGCGAGCCCCGGCGCGAGACCAAACCCGCCTGGGCCTTCGTCCTTCCCGACGAAGGCGCCACGGAGGATCTCGGCCGCTTTCTCGCGGAGTTCCTGTTGCCGGGCGACATCGTCGCCCTGTCCGGCGGGCTCGGCGGCGGCAAGACGACCCTTGCGCGGGCGCTGATCCGCGAACTCACGGGCGAGCCGGAGCTCGAAGTCCCGAGCCCGACCTTCACCCTGATCCAGCCCTACGAAGGCAGGAACGGTCGGCAGATCGTCCATGCCGACCTGTACCGCCTGCGCGGGCCGGACGAGCTGGTTGAACTCGGTTTCGACGAGATGACCGAGACCGCGATCACCCTCGTGGAGTGGCCGGAGCGCCTCGGCTCGCGTGACGGGCCGATCCTGTCCGTGGACCTGTCGCTGAGGCCGGAATTCGGTGAGGGCTCGCGCTTTGCCCGCATCGACGGCCAGGGCGGGATGCGGGCGCGCATGCAGCGCGCCCGCGCCCTGCGGGCCCTGCTCGACCGCAGCGGGTGGGACGAGGCGGAACGCGTCCTGATGCAGGGCGATGCCTCCTCGCGCGCCTACGAGCGTCTGGTGAAACCGGACGGGACCAGGGCCGTGCTGATGATCTCCCCGGCCCGGCATGACGGGCCGCCGGTGCGCAACGGCAAGCCGTACAGCGCCATCGTCAAGCTCGCCGAAAGCGTCCACGCCTTCGTCGGCGTCGACCGTGGCCTTCGCGCCCTCGGCTTCTCGGCGCCCCGCATCTACGGCGAGGATCTCGACGAGGGTCTTCTCATCATCGAGGACCTCGGCTCGGAACCGGTGGTGGATGCCAACGGCCCGCGCCCCGAGCGCTATGCCGAGGCGGTGCGGCTGCTGGCCAAGCTCCATGCCACCGAACTGCCCGGGGTTCTCCCCGTCGCCGATGGGGTCGACCACGTTCTGCCCCCCTACGATCTCGAAGCCCTGCTGTTCGAGACCGAGCTCCTGCCGGACTGGTACTGTCCGTCGGTGATCGGCACCTCGGTGCCCCCACCCGCCCGCTCGGAATTCGTGGCGCTCTGGGCCGAGGTGTTGCGTGGCGTCGAGCCGGAACGTCCGACCTGGACCCTGCGCGACTATCATTCGCCGAACCTGATCTGGATGCCCGACCGCGAAGGGCTCGAGCGCATCGGCGTCATCGACTTCCAGGACGCGGTGCTCGGCCACCCCGCCTACGATCTCGCCTCCCTGCTGCAGGATGCCCGCGTCGACGCCACGGCCGAGTTCGAACTGCGCCTGCTCGGCCTCTATGTCCGTGAACGGCGCAGTCGCGAGCCGGATTTCGACATGCAGGGCTTCGCGCGGGCCTATGCGGTGATGGCCGCCCAGCGCGCCACCAAGATCCTCGGCATCTTCGCCCGGCTCGACAAGCGGGACGGCAAGCCGGCCTACCTCGCCCATCTGCCGCGGATCGAGGGCTATCTCGCCCGCAACCTCGCCCATCCGGCGCTCACCCGCATTCGCCTGTGGCACGAGGAGCACCTGCCGCATCTCGTAGCCAAGGCGGTGCCCGACGAGGGCGAAGCCTGAGGCGGCTCTCGCCCGACATCCCGGTCCGACATCCCGGATGGCGGGGACGCGCTTTCGGGCTTGACCCGAGGGGCGAGTTCCCCACGATGCCGCCGCACCCGATGCCATAGCCCTCGCCCCCGAGACGCCGACGGAATGTCCGACAGCCCCGTATCCGCCATCCAGCACGCCTTCGTCCTCGCGGCGGGCCTCGGCAAACGCATGCGGCCGATCACGGCGACCGTGCCCAAACCCCTGGTGGAAGTGGCCGGTCGCGCCCTGCTCGACCATGCCCTGGACAGGGCGGCGGAAGCCGGGATCGGGCAGGCGGTGGTCAACGTCCATTACCTCGCCGACCTGCTGGAAGGTCATCTCGCCCGCCGCGGAACGGCGCCGGCGATTCGGATCTCCGACGAGCGCGACGCCCTCCTCGAGACCGGAGGCGGCGCGAAGAAGGCCCTGCCGCTTCTGGGCACGGACCCCTTCGTCGTGCTCAACTCGGATTCGTTCTGGCTCGAAGGCCCCAAGCCCAATCTCGGCCGCCTCCTCGAGACCTGGGATGCGGAGCGGATGGACATCCTGCTCCTCGTCGCCCCCACGGCGACGAGTCTCGGCTACGAGGGCAAGGGGGATTTCGTCATGAATGCCGGTGGCGCCCTCCAGCGTCGGAGCGAGCGGGAAGTGGCGCCCTTCATCTATGCCGGGGTCGCCATCCTCAAGCCGGAGCTGTTCGCGGATACGCCCGAGGGCGCGTTCTCCCTCAACCTGCTGTTCGACCGCGCCATCGAGCGGGAACGGCTGTTCGGCCTGCGCCTCGACGGCCAATGGCTCCATGTGGGCACCCCCGAGGCGATCGAGGCCGCCGAGGCGCGGGTGAAGGCGAGTGTTCAGGTGCAGTGACGCGGCAGGATCGGAACGACGACATGACCGAATCCCGCGTCTTCACGATCCCCCCCGGCGCCTCGTTCCTGCCGACCCTCGCCGACGCGCTGATCTCCGGCCGTCTCGTGGGGGACGTCGCCGGTGATCCCTTCGCCCTGGCCAGCGTCACCCTCTACCTGCCGACGCGCCGCGCGACGCGGGCCCTGTCCGCGATCCTGGCCGAGCGGCTCGGCAGCGCGCTCCTGCCGCGCCTGATCCCCCTGGGCGAGGCGGACGAGGCCGAACTCGACGTCGCCGCCAATCCCCTGATCGAGAACGGCTCCGACCTCCTCGCCCCGGCGATGCCGCCCCTGGAGCGCCGGCTGATCCTCGCCCGCCTCGTCCAGGCCTGGGCCGAGACCGTCGACCGCAAGCTTCTCCCCATGGGCGACGACGTGCCCTTCCTCGTTCCCTCCTCGCCGGCGGATGCCGTCTATCTCGCCTCCGATCTCGAGAAGCTGATGGATGCCCTCACCGTGGAGGGCGTGGCCTGGACCGAGATCGCCAGCGCGGTGGAGGCCGAGTACTCCCATTACTTCGGGCTCACCCTGGATTTCGTGCGCATCGCCGCCGAGAACTGGCCCAAGATCCTGCATGACCGCGCCTTGAGCGATCCGGTGGCCCGCTCGCGCACGCTCATCCTGGCGGAGGCGACGCGGCTGCTCCGCGACAAGCCCGCCGACCCCATCGTCATCGCCGGTTCCACCGGGTCGGTGCCCGCGACCGCCAGGCTGATCGCGGCCGTCGCCGCCCTGCCGAGGGGGGCGGTGGTGCTGCCGGGCCTCGATACCGACCTCGACGAAGCCGGTTGGGACGCCATCGAGACGGGGGAGGGGGCGGATCGCGAGATCGCCCACGGCCATCCCCAGGCCATCCTGCATCGGCTCCTCGGCCCCGGCTGCCTCGATCTCGCTCGCGGAGCGATCACGGCCCTGGGCCAGCCGACGGAGCGGGACCGGGCGCGGACGGCGCTGCTGTCGCAGGCCCTGCGCCCGGCCGAGACCACCGATGCCTGGTCGGAACTGTCGCCCGAGGCGCGCCGCGCCGCCGCCGATACGGGCATGGCGGGCATCGCGGTGATCGAAGCCGCCGACGAGCGGGAGGAGGCCCTGGCCGCCGCCATCGCCCTGCGCGAGACCCTGGAGACGCCCGGCGCCACGGCCGCCCTCGTCACGCCGGACCGCAACCTGGCCACACGGGTGGCGGCCGAACTCGCGCGCTGGGGCATCGTCGCCGAGGATTCCGCCGGCGAGGCGCTCTCCGTCAGTCCGGCCGGGCGCCTGGCGCGCATGGCGGCCGAGATGGCGGCGGACCTGCAGCCGCATCGGGTGATCGCCCTTCTCTCCCATCCGCTGGTCCATCTCGGCATGACGCGCGACGAGGTCCGGCGCGGGGTGGCGGCCCTCGAGATCGGGGCCCTGCGTGGGCCGGCACCCGCTCCCGGATTCGACGGATTGCGCCGGGTGCTCGTCGATCGGCGGACGGCGACGGGACGCATCCCCCGCGCCCAGCGCCGCCTCGCCGACATCGATTGGGATCTGGCGACCCGGATCGTCGACGGCCTCGAGCAGGCTTTCGACGGGTTCCTTCGGTCCGAGGAGGGGGGACGGGTCGATCTCGTCGCGCTGGGGCGCAGCCATGCCGCGGTCTTCGAACGGCTGATCGCCCCTGCCGAGGGAGACGAGCCGCTGGAGGACAACTCGATCTGTGTCCTCGACACCCTGTTCGACGACCTGTCCACCTCGGAACCGGGCCTGCTGCCGGGACTGCCCCTCGATTACCCGGCCTTCTTCACGGCGCTCGCCCGCGAGCGGGTGGTCACCTGCGGCGGCGAGCGTCCCCATCCCCGCCTGCGGATCCTCGGCCTCCTCGAGGCCCGGTTGCTCGATGCCGACCGTATCGTGCTCGGCGGCCTCGACGAGGGCGTGTGGCCGATGAAGACGGTCACCGACGCGTTCCTCAACCGCCCCATGCGCGAACGCATCGGCCTCAATCCCCCCGAGCGGCGGATCGGGCAGACCGCCCATGATTTCGTCCAGGCGCTGGGCTGCCACGATGCCGTCATCACCCGCTCGGCCAAGCGTGAGGGTGCGCCCACGGTGCCCTCGCGCTTCCTCCAGCGCCTCCAGGCTTTTGCCGGCGAGGCCTGCTGGGACCGCGCCCGCGAGCGGGGGCGGCGCTTCCTCGGCTACGTCGCCGCCCTCGACCGAGGCACCGGCCCGGTGCCGGCGCGCCTGACCCAGCCGAAGCCGAAGCCCGACCCGGCCCTGTTTCCACGGACCTTAAGCGTCACCGAGGTCGAGACCCTGGTGCGCGACCCCTACGTCATCTTCGCCCGCCACGTGCTCGGGCTCGATCCCCTCGAGCCCGTCGCCGGGCGCCCCGGTGCCAGCGAGCGCGGGACGCTGATCCACGCGGTTCTCGGCGATTTCGCCGAGGCCCATCCCGACATCCTGCCCGTCGATGCCGCCGAACGCCTGAACGCCCTGGCGCAGGCGGAATTCGCCGATATCGCCGACACCTTTCCCGAACTCTATGCCGAGTGGTGGCCGCGCTACGGCCGGATCGCCGCCGAGTATCTGGACTGGGAGGCCGAGCGTCGTCCCGCCCTCACGCGGGTGCGGCCGGAGATGTCGGGCCGGTGGGCCCTGCCCATGGGCAAGGAGATCTTCACCCTGCGCGGGCGGGCCGACCGGATCGAGCTGCGCCGCGACGGGACCGCGTGCATCGTCGATTTCAAGACCGGCCAGCCGCCCAGCAACAAGGAGGTCTTCGCCGGCTTCTCGCCCCAGCTCACCCTGGAGGCGGCGATGCTGAAGGCAGGGGCCTTCGAGGGCGTTCCGCGCGGCGAGGCGACGCCGGACCTGCTCTACGTCCACGCCACCGGCGGGCGGAACCCGTTCACTCCCCTCCCGGTCAAGCCGCCGCGCGGCGACCCGCGCACCCTGGACGCCATCGTGGAGGAGCACGAGCGACGCTTCCGGGGTCTCGTCGCCCGCTTCATGGCCGGCGACGCGGCCTATGTCTCGCGGCCCTACCCGAAATTCGCCAAGTCCTACGGCGACTACGACCACCTCGCCCGCGTGCTGGAATGGTCGCTGGCCGGGGAGGGCGAGGGATAATCAAGCCGCGCCCTGCTCCCGCACATGGTTCGGGCATTGGTTCGCCTCCACGGTGATGTGCGAGAGTCCCTCCAGATCGGCGAGCTTCGCCTTGTACGCCGCTGGCGCCTGCGGGTGGTCCGATACGAGGGAGACGATCAGGCCGGTATGGCCGGGGCCGAGGCGCCAGAGGTGGAGATCGGTGATCGTGTCGCCGTTCGTCTCCAGCCGCGTCCGCACGGAGCGAGCGAGACCCCGATCCGGCACCGCATCGAGCAGCGTCGCGCCGGCGGAGCGGATCAGGGTCCAGGACCAGGCGACGATCACCGCCGCGCCCACCAGGCCCATGGCCGGATCGAGCCAGGCGATGCCGAGATAGCGGCCTGCCAGGAGGGCGGCGATGGCCAGCACCGATGTGAGCGCGTCGGCCAGGACGTGGACATAAGCCGCCCGCAGGTTGGTGTCCCCGTGATCGGCATGGCCGTGTCCTCCGTGAGGGGCGTGCCCCTGGTGATGGCTGTGATCGTGCGCGTGATTGTGGTGATGGGCATGGTCGTGCCCGCCGCCGTGGAGCAGCCAGGCGCTGGCGAGGTTCACGAGGAGGCCGAGGATCGCGATCGGCAGGGCCTCGCCGAAGGCGATGGCCTGGGGGCTGTTGAGGCGCAGGATACTCTCATAGCCGATGGCCAACGCGATCATGGCGAGGATGATGGCGCTGGCGAAGCCCGCGAGATCGCCGAGCTTCGCGGTCCCGAAGGCGAAGCGCGGGTCGTCGGCATGCAGCCGGGCGAAGCGATAGGCCAGGGCCGCGATGCCGAGGGCGGCCGCATGGGTGGACATGTGCCATCCATCGGCGGTGAGAGCCATCGACCCGAAGACCGTCCCGCCGACGATCTCGGCCACCATCATCGCCAGGGTCAGCCCGACGACGAGGACGGTCCGGCGCTCGTTGCGCTCATGCGCATGTCCGAGGAAGTCGTGGCGATGCTGCCAGGTCTCGATGCTGTGGCTGTGCATGACGGGGCGTCCTGAGGGAATCGACCGGCCGAACATAGGGCGCTTTGGCGAGAGGATCATCCTTCTCTATGGAGAGGGGGAGCCAAGCCCGGAGCAGACAGGTTGCCCTTCGTCGTCGACGATCTCACCAAGGCGAGCCAGCGCCGCGCCGCCGATCCCCTGGCCTCGGCCTGGGTCTCCGCCAATGCGGGAGCGGGAAAGACGAAGGTCCTCACCGACCGGGTGGTGCGCCTGCTGCTGAACGGGGCGCCCCCCGCCCGCATCCTCTGCCTCACCTTCACCAAGGCGGCCGCGGCGAACATGTCGATCCGGGTGTTCCGGACGCTGGGCCGCTGGGTCACCCTGGACGATGCCGCGCTCACCGCCGAACTCACCGAACTCACCGGCGAGGCTCCGGCGCGCCGGACCCTGAAGGCGGCGCGTCGTCTGTTCGCCCGTGCCGTGGAGACGCCGGGCGGCCTCAAGATCGAGACCCTCCACGCCCTCTGCGAGCGGCTCCTGCACATGTTCCCGTTCGAGGCCAACGTGCCCGCCCGCTTCCAGGTGCTCGACGAGAATCAGGCCGCCGACCTGTTCGCGGCCGAGACCGACCGGGTCCTCGCCCTGGCGATGACCGGCCGGAACCCCGATCTGCGGTCCGCCTGGGACCGGGTCGGCCCGGAGGCCACGGGCGATACGCTCCGCGCGATCCTGCGCGCGGCCATGCGGGCGCAGTCCACGTTCGACGGGGCGGACGGTCTCGCCGGCCCCATCGCCGCCCTGTCGCGCTCCCTCGGCCTTTCCGCCGGCGAGACGGCCGATACGGTCCTCGACCGCATCCTCACCGGGGGGCTCGACGATTGGAGCGGCGTTGCCCAGCGCCTTCGCACGGGAAAATCCACCGATGAGGGGCTCGCCGACAGGTTGGTCGCCGCGGAGGCGACCCGTGAGGCCGCCGCCCGGCTCGACCTCTACCGGTCGGTGTTCTTCACCGAGAAGGGCACGCCGAAGGCGGACCGGAGCCTCGGAACGAAGGACGTTCCGGGAGAGGTGAAGGAGGCGCTCCTCTCCGAGCGCGACCGGCTCGATCCCCTGTTCGACACCTTGCGCGCGGCCAAGGCCCTGGAGCGGACGCAGGCCCTCTTCGTCCTCGCCACCGAGATCCACCGCCGCGTCGAGCGTCAGAAGGCGCGCCTCGGCGCCCTCGATTTCGACGACCTGATCCACAAGGCCCTCGATCTGCTCTCGCGGGTGGACGCCGCCTGGGTCCTGTACAAGCTCGACCGCGGCATCGATCACGTCCTCGTGGACGAGGCCCAGGACACGAACCCGCGCCAATGGGACATCCTGCGCCGCATCACGGCGGATTTCGCCAGCGGCGAGGGCGCCCGCGAAGGGCTGCGCACGCGCTTCGCCGTGGGAGACCCGAAGCAGTCGATCTACAGTTTCCAGGGGGCGGAGCCGCGCGAGTTCGCGACCGTGCATCGCGAATGGCGCGCGGCCTCGAAGCAGGCCGGCCTCGCCTTCGAGGACGTGACGCTGAACGTGTCGTTCCGCTCGACGAAGGGCATCCTCCGCGCGGTGGACGCCACCTTCGCCGTCCCCGAGCATTACCAGGGCCTGTCCTTCGACGACGTGGCCGTGGGCACGACGCACGAGACGGCCCGGCGGGACGCACCGGGCGTGGTCGAAATCTGGCCCATCGAGGTTCCGGCGCAGGAGGAGGAGCCCGACGCCTGGGCGGCCCCCGTGGACGCACCGGAGGCCAACGCGCCCTCCATCGTCACGGCCCGCCGTGTGGCGCGGGCGGTGAAGGCCTGGACCACCACCGGCGACGAAGGCGGGCGCGTGTGGCGTCCCGGCGACGTGCTCATTCTGGTGCGCAAGCGCTCCGCCGCGTTCGAGGAGGTGATCCGCGCCCTGAAGGTCTGCGGCGTCCCCGTGGCGGGCCAGGACCGCCTGGACATCACCGCCCATATCGCCGTGAACGACCTCGTCTCGATCGGCCGCGCCGGTCTGCTGCCCGCCGACGATCTCACCCTGGCCGGCGCCCTGAAGACGCCTCTCGTCGGGCTCGACGACGACGACCTCGTCCGCATCGCCGCCCGGCGCGACGAGAGCGAGACCCTGGAGGATGCCCTGGCCCGCCACGCGGCGGCGGGCGACCCGGCAGCCCTACGCGGGCATGAGGCCCTCACCCTGTGGACCGAACTGGCGGCCCGGCATGGGCCCTTCGGGTTCTACGCGAGCCTGCTCGGGCCGCACGAGGGGCGGATGCGGCTGGTCTCCCGCCTCGGCGGCGAGGCGGGGGACGCCATCGACGTCTTCCTCATGAAGGCCGCCGAGGCCGAGCAGGCCTCCGAGGCTCCCTCCCTCGACGGGTTTCTCAGCCGCTACGACATCGCTCCGGGACGGGGCGCCAACGGCCTCACCGTCAAGCGCGACCTCGAATCCGGCCGCGACGAGGTCCGGGTGATGACGATCCATGGCGCCAAGGGGCTGGAAGCCCCCGTCGTCGTCATGATCGATGGCTGCGAACCCCTCGGGCGCAACGATCCGCACCTGCTGGCCATGCCGGGGGCGCGCGACGAGGCGTTGCCTCCGGTCTGGGCCGGGTCGAAGTCTCAGGATACGCAGGCGGTGGCCGCCGCACGCGAGGCGCATCAGGCCCGCGCCCGCGAGGAGCACAACCGTCTCCTCTACGTGGCGCTCACCCGCGCCGCCGATCGCCTGACCGTCGCGCCGTATCGCGGCCACGAGGAGCAGGGCGAGACCGCCTGGTGCGAGATGGTCCGGACGGGGTTGGAACGGGCATTCGGGCCGGGAGAAACCATCGAGGCCGCTTATGGCCCCGCGCTGCTGTGGCGGGACGGGCCGGTCCGATCCGGTGAAGCCGCGTCCTCCCCCGCTGCCGAAGACGCACCGTCGATCCCCGCATGGTTGAGGCAACCGGCGGGGTCGGAGGTCGAGGCCGCGCCGCCGGTCAGTCCCTCCGGCGCCCTCGGCGCCGCGGATGGACAGCGTGCGGTGCCGAGGCGGCAGGCCAACCCGCAGGCGCGCCGGCGCGGCATCCTGATCCACTCGCTGATCGAACATCTTCCACGCCTCGATCCACAACTGCGACCGAGCGCGGCCTCCGCCTTCGTCAAGGCGCGCGCACCGTCGCTCCCGGCGGCGGAACAGGATCGGCTGGTGTCGGATGTCCTGAAGCTCGTGAACGATCCCGCCCTCGCCATGCTCTTTGCCGGCGATGCGAGGGCCGAGGTCACGATCTCGGGGCGTGTCAGCGTCGGCGGGACCTCGCGACCGGTCTTCGGACGGGTCGATCGCCTGAGCATCCGCCCCGAACGGATCGTCGTGGCGGATTTCAAGACGAGCCGACCGCCGTCGGATCGCGCTCCCATCCCGGAAGACGAGGCGGCGCAGATCGCCCTCTACGTGGCGCTTCTGCGGGACATCTATCCGGGCCGCAGCGTCGACGCGATGCTGGTCTGGACCTCCGGTCCGGTCGTCCGCCCTCTCGGCGAGGCCGACATCGCGTCGGCGCTCGCCTCACTTTCCGCCCGTCCGGCTCACACCGCGATCACGGTGTCAGCTTGATGATCTGTCCGTCCGGGCCGTCCGTCACCGCATAGACCGCTCCATCGGCGCCGACCCTCACGTCGCGGATCCGGTGATCGAGGGGGATGCGCTCCTCGGTGACCACCTTGTCGCCGTCGAGCTTCAGCGCGACGATGCCGCCGCTCACGAGGCCGCCGACGAGGAAGGCGTCCTTCCAGGCGGGGAACAGCGTGCCGGTATAGAGCGCCATGCCGGACGGGCCGATCACGGGATCCCAGTAATAGACGGGCTGGACCGTACCGCCCGCCTGGGTCTTTCCCTCGCCGATCTTCTCGCCGCTATACTCGATGCCGTAGGTCACTTCCGGCCAGCCGTAGTTCAATCCCGGCCGGGGGCGATTGAGTTCGTCGCCGCCGCGCGGCCCGTGCTCGACGGTCCAGAGGCGCCCCTGGCCATCGAGGGCCGCGGACTGGACGTTGCGGTGGCCGTAGGACCAGATTTCGGGCTTGGCCTTCTCACCGCCCGTGAACGGGTTGTCCTTCGGCGCATTGCCGTCCGTGTCGATGCGGAAGACCTTGCCGAGGCCGCTGGTGAGGTCCTGCGCCTGGACGCGCGGTCCCTTGTCCGAGCGCTCGCCGACGGTGACGAACAGCTTGCCGTCCGGCGCGAAGACGAGGCGGGAGCCGAAATGCTTGTCGCCCTCGTAGGACGGCGTCTGGCGGAAGATGACCTTCACCTCGTCGAGACGACCGCCATCCTTCTCCTCGATCAGCTTGGCGCGGGCGACCGTCGTGCCGTTGCCCTTCTCGCGCGGCTCGGAGTAGCTGAAATAAATCAGACGGTCGGAGACGAAGCTCGGGCTCAGGGCCACGTCGAGGAGACCGCCCTGGCCTCGCGCATCCACCTTGGGCACGCCGGCGATGGGCTGGCCGACCGTGCCGTCC
Source organism: Methylobacterium sp. E-045 (assembly GCF_022829685.1). Classification (GTDB taxonomy): domain Bacteria; phylum Pseudomonadota; class Alphaproteobacteria; order Rhizobiales; family Beijerinckiaceae; genus Methylobacterium. Next base: position 11,679 of record NZ_JAKSYE010000007.1, on the reverse strand, counting down.
TTGGCGACGATGCGGATCTTCCCGCCCTTCTCCGTGACCAGCATGCGACCGTCCGGCAGGAACTCCATGGCCCAGGGGCTGTCGAGACCCTTGGCGACGACGGTGCTCTGGACCTTGGTGGCCTCGAGAGGTTTCGGCGCGCGGGTCTGATTGGGCAGCAGGGGCTTGTAGGTGGTGTTGGCGGGGGCCGTCTCGGCGGGCTCTCCGCCCGTGGCCTCGTTCTGCGGCGCCGCGAAGGACTCGCCTCCGATCCGCGGCTGAGGCGTTCCGGAATTGCCATCCTGAGCAAACGCACCGGTGCCGAGACTCAGGGCGGCGAAGGAGGCAAGCAAGGTCGGAGTGATGCGCGTCACGTGGTGATATCCTCCATGGCCGGCGTCGAGGGGACCGGCTCTTGGCCTGTTTCGGGGCTCGCGCGCCGGATGGCGCACTGGCCCGTTTGGCACCGGCTCGTCATGGGCATGCGTGCTGGGACGCCCGCCTCGAGGGTTGCCGGTCACGGTGGGAGATGGGGCGACGCGGCGGCTTTGGCGAGGGGCAGCGGGAATCATGCACGGGACCGGCTGCCGGGTCCGCCCGCGGAAGAGCGGTGGATGATGCATGCGAGAATCGAACGGCTGTCCCGCCCTTCGCATCTTACGCCTTGACCGTCCCGGTTCACGTCGCCAACTCTCGCTCTCAAGCCGGCGCAGGCATCGTCGCGCCGACCGTGGAATGTGAAAGGGATCGTGATGGCGACGGTAAAAGTGACCGACGCGAGCTTCGAGCAGGACGTCCTCCAGTCCGCCGAGCCCGTGGTCGTGGATTTCTGGGCGGAATGGTGCGGCCCCTGCCGCCAGATCGGCCCGGCCCTCGAAGAGATCTCGGCCGACATGCAGGGTCGCGTGAAGATCGCCAAGGTCAACGTGGATGAGAATCCGGGGATTGCCGCCAAGTACGGCATCCGCTCGATTCCGACCCTGCTGATCTTCAAGGGCGGTGAGCTCGCCAGCCAGAAGGTCGGCGCGGCCCCGAAGGGCGATCTCTCCCGCTGGATCCAGGCCAGCGCCTGACCGCACCCGGTCGTTCATCGTTGAAAAAGCCCGGCCTCCGAAGGCCGGGCTTTTTTCATGTCCGGTGGAGCGCAGCGGCCTGTACGGACCCATGGTCCGGAAACGAAAAAACCCGGCCATGAGGCCGGGCTTCTCCGTTTCGAGACCTGTGTCGACGTTGCGACGTATCGGCTTAGTACGAGCCGAACTTGTAGTTCAGACCGGCGCGGACGACGGCGAACTCGGTCTCGCGAGCCGAGGGGCTGAGCGAGAGGACGTTCGTGGCCGGGTTGTAGACGGAGCGGTTGCCGCGGCCTTCCTGCTCGAGGTTCACGTACAGGCCTTCCACCTTCAGCGTCACAGCCGAAGAGCGGAAGAAGTTCAGGAACGAGTCGACGGGCATGGCGTATTCGATGCCGCCGCCAGCGGTGTAGCCGGTGCGGAAATCGTCGCGGCCGGTGCCGCCGTCGCCGTAGGCGAAGCCGCCGGTGCCGTAGAACAGGACGCGGTCGAAGGCGTAACCGACGCGGCCACGAACCGTACCGAAGAAGTTCATGTCACGACCGGGAGTACGCACATCGGCGCCACCAGCGGGACCCTGAACTCCGGTGAAGCTCACAGCCGAGGCGTCGTACAGACGCGAACGGTTGCTGAAGTCGGTGTACTGGGCGTCAGCTTCGAGACCGACGACCAGACCCGAACCCGGGGTGAACTGGTAGTTGTAGCCGACCTGGCCACCGCCGACGAAGCCTTCGTTGCTGTTGCCGTTGCCGACGGACAGAACGCCGTCAGTGGCGCCCGAATTCAGCACGGAGCCGGCCGGGAGGTTGTAACGGTTGCTGTCGTTGCCAGCGTCGAAGCCGTAACCGGCGTTGATACCGAAGTAGGCACCCGTCCAGGTGAACACCGGCACCGGCACGAAGACCGGCGGCGCAGCGCGACGCGGAAGGTCGGCGGCGGTGGCCGCTGCCGTGAGGGCCGTGAAGGCCGCGAAAGACGTAAGAAGCTTTTTCATCGTTGATCCCCAGCGATTTGCCCGATCCACGATCAAACTAGTCGATTTTGGGCAGCCGAGATGTAGCGCAGGAGCCACACCCAATGTCCGATGCCACAAGTGTGGCCGGCGCGGTGAAAAACGGGGATTGTCGGGCTGTCGATCATAGGCAGGGACGCCGTCCCCGTCACGTCGGGCCGATGCCGGAGAGCCGCTCCCGGCAGGGTTGTCCCGGATAAACACTGCGTTAACTCTGCTCGCAGGGAGCGAGGACTCGTCCGGCGGGATCACTGGCATTCCTCGACCGGACCGCCTCCCGCCCGAAGTGATCAGGTCGGGGGTGTCCCGTTGGCGGTCAGGACATTGCCCGCGAGATAGAGCGAGCCACAGATCAGGATACGCGGCGGCCGTTCGAAGGCGATGTCGGTGAGGCTTTCCAGAGCGGCCTCAACGCTGGAGGCCACATAGGCGGTAAGCCCGACATCGGCGGCGATCTGCGCCACCTCCTCGGCCGGCCGCGCCGCCATCTGGCCTCCGATCGGGACCGCGATCAGGCTGCGCGCCAGCCCCACGAAATTGCGCAGGAAGCCTTCCGCATCCTTGGTGCCGAGAAGGCCCACCACCAGGATCAGCGGCACGTCGCTGCGCTCGCCGAGATCCGCCATCGCGGTCGCGAGAATGCGGCCGCCATCGATGTTGTGGCCGCCATCGAGCCAGAGTTCCGCGCCATCCGGTGCCATCTCGGAGAGGCGGCCGCGGGTGAGCCGCTGCAGGCGGCCCGGCCATTCGACCCTGTTGAGGCCGGCCTCGATGGCGGCCACCCCGATATCGCCGAAACCGGCCGCACGCAGAGCCGCGATGGCGGTGGCGGCGTTGGTGAACTGATGCCGTCCGTTGAGGCGGGGCTGCGGAAGGTCGAACAGATCGAGTTCGTCCTGGTACACGATCCGGCCTCGCTCGGCATGGACCGAGAAGTCCTGGTTCCCGACCCGGATCGGTGTCGCTCCGACCTCCTCGGCGAAGCGGCAGAGGACGGAATCCGCCTCCTTGTAATCCTGGGCGGCGATGATCGCCGGGCAGCCGCGCTTGAAGATGCCCGCCTTCTCGGTCGCCACCGCTTCCACGGTATCGCCGAGATACTCCGCATGGTCGCGTCCGATCGGCGTGACGACGGCGGCGGCGGGATTGTCGATCACGTTGGTGGCGTCGACCCGACCGCCGAGTCCCACTTCGAGCAGCAGCACGTCCGCCGGGGTTTCCGAGAACAGGAGGAAGGCCGCGGCGGTGGTGATCTCGAACACCGTGATCGGCTCGCCGGCATTGGCTGCCTCGCAGCGGGCGAGGGCGTCGGCGAGCTGGTCCTCGGGCACATAGCTGCCGCCGCCCACCGCGCCGATGCGGATGCGCTCGTGGAAGCGCACGAGATGGGGCGAGGTGTAGACATGCGCCGCGAGGCCGCCGGCTTCGAGAATCGCCCGCATGAAGGCGATGGTCGATCCCTTGCCGTTGGTGCCGGCCACGTGAATGACCGGAGGCAGCTTGCGCTCCGGGTGCCCGAGACGTTCGAGCAGGCGCTCGATCCGGCCCAGCGACAGGTCGATCGTGCGGGGATGGAGGGCCAGGAAGCGGGCCATCAGCGCGTCGGAGGAATCCATGGATCGGCTCGCCGTATCGCGTGGGGGCTCAGGCCGGCTCGACGACGGCGCCCGCGCGGGCGGGTGCCGCCGCGGGCTGGTTCATCAGCAGGCCGCAGAGTCGTGAGATCGTGTCCTTCAGCGCATGCCGGTGCACGACCTGATCGACCATTCCGTGTTCTTGCAGATACTCTGCGCGCTGGAAACCGTCGGGGAGTTTCTCGCGGATCGTCTGTTCGATGACGCGCGGCCCGGCAAAGCAGATCAGGGCACCGGGCTCGGCGAGATGGACATCGCCGAGCATGGCGTAGGACGCGGTGACGCCGCCCGTGGTCGGGTTGGTGAGCACCACGATGTAGGGAAGCTTCGCCGCCTTCAGCCGGCGCACGGCCACCGTCGTGCGCGGCATCTGCATGAGCGACAGGATCCCCTCCTGCATGCGCGCGCCGCCCGAGGCCGAAAACAGGATGTAGGGCGTGCGCTTGTCCAGCGCCGTCTCGGCGCCGCGCACGAAGGCCTCGCCCGCCGCCATGCCGAGCGAACCGGCCATGAAGGCGAAATCCTGCACCGCCAGGGTCATCGGCAGGCCCGAGACCCGACCGAAGCCGATCTTGAAAGCGTCGGGCATCCCGGTCTTGGCACGGGCGTCCTTCAGGCGGTCGGCGTAGCGCTTCTCGTCGCGGAACTTGAGCGGGTCGGCGGCCACCTCCGGCAGGGGCACGTCGATCCAGGTGCCCTCGTCGAACATCATCTTGAGGCGCGCCTGCGCGCTCATCTTCAGATGGTGCTCGGAGCCCGGAATGACCCAGTGGTTCCCCTCCACCTCCTTGTGGAACACCATCTGCCCGCTATCGGGGCATTTGACCCACAGGTTCTCGGGGGTCTCGCGCTTGAACAGGGTCTTGATCCTGGGGCGCACGACCTCCGAGATCCAGTTCATGGGTTCAACCATCGTCGACTGACCGTTCTTGAGGGAAGGGGTCTCGGATGAGCCGGGGCTCGGCTCGCGGACAGATCGTTCCGGCGTGGCTCTCTCAGGCGGTCCGGCCGCGCACGCCTTCGGCCAGTTCGCGCACCAGGGCGCTCACCGCCTCGGCGGCGTCCCTGCCGTCCACCACCGCCCGGTGGATCACGTCCACGAGCGCGGAGCCGACGACCACGCCGTCCGCGCCCTTGGCGATTGCGGCGGCCTGGGCGCCCGTCCGGACGCCGAAGCCGACCACCACGGGCAGATCCGTGTGACTGCGGATACGGCCCACCGCCTCGGCCACCCGGCCGAAATCGGGCGTCGCCGTGCCGGTGATCCCGTTGATCGAGACATAATAGACGAAGCCGGCCGTATTCGCGAGGACGGCGGGAAGGCGGCGCTCGTCGGTGGTGGGCGTCGCCAGCCGGATGAAGGCCAGGCCCTTGGCGAGGGCCGGCAGGCAGAGTTCGTCGTCCTCTTCCGGCGGCAGGTCGACGACGATCAGCCCGTCGATCCCCTCCGCGACGGCGTCGTCGAGGAACCGGTCGACGCCGTAGGCATGGATCGGGTTGTAATATCCCATCAGGATGACTGGGGTCGCGGAATCGTCCTCCCGGAAACGGCGGATGAGGCCGAGGGTCTTGACCAGGTCCTGGCCGCCCGCGAGGGCGCGCAGGGCCGCCGCCTGGATCGCCGGCCCGTCCGCCATCGGGTCGGTGAAGGGGAGGCCGAACTCGACGATGTCGGCGCCGGCCTGCGGCAGCGCCCGGAGCACCTTGAGGGAGGTCTCGGCATCGGGGTCGCCGGCCATGACGTAGGTCACGAGGGCGGCGCGGTTCTCCGCGCGGCAGCGGGCGAAGGTCGCCTCGATGCGTGTCCCCATGGAACCGGCGGTGTCCGGCTGCGAAGAGGTCTCTGACGGAGAAAGGGTCATGGTGCCTGCGTCTCGCGGCCTAGCCTCAGGGGAGGGGCGGCCCAGGTGCAAGCCGTCGCGCCTACACCATCGCGGCCTGCCCGTGAAGCGCGGCGCGCCAGGCAGGCCGGCATCGGCTATGACCATGACGTCGCCGATGCGGGGCGAGGGATGTCTCCCATCGCGGCAAGGAAGCCTTAAGCTCCTTTCGAAAGCCGTCCTTCAATCTCACATGCGAGAGACGGGACATGCGAGAAACCGGAACGGAGTGGGGGCAGGGTCATCGGAGGCGGCGATCCGCCCGTGCCGCCCCACGGAGAGGCTGATGATCACGCTGGAGGTCGCGCTCGCCCTCATCCTGTTCGCGATCCTGGCCGCGGCGAGCCTGCTTCCCCGAGGCCTGCGACGGCCGACCGGCGACCCGTCCGAGGTCGAGCGTCTCCAGGACAGCATCTGGCGGATGTCCGAGAGCGAGGAGCGCTACCGCGCCCTCGTGGAGGCGACCACCGACGTCATCGTCCAGCGGGACGCGCAAGGGCGCATCACGTTCGCCAACGAGGGATTCGGACGTCTCTTCGGGGTCGAGGCGTTGACGCTGCTCGGCTCGACGGTGGACCTCGAAATCCTGGACCAGGGACTTCGGCAGCAGCAATCCGACGGCGTCAGCCGTGTGGAGATGCAGGTGCGCCCCGTCGACGGCATTCCGCGCTGGTTCTCCTTCATCGAGACCCGGGTCACCGGTCCCGGAGGGCGTACGCAATGGCTGCGGGCGGGCTCGGACATCACCGAACGGATCGAATCCGCCCGCTCCCTCGACGAGGCGCTTCACCGCGCCGAGGCGGCCAATGTCGCCAAGTCGCGCTTCCTCGCCACCGTCAGCCACGAATTCCGCACGCCGTTGAACGGCATTCTCGGTATGGCCGACCTCGTCCTCGAGACCGGCCTCGATGCCGAGCAGCGGACCTATGTGGAGGCCGTGCACACCTCGGGTCGGGCCCTGCTGACCCTCATCGACGGCATCCTCGACTTTTCGCGGATCGAGGCGGGGCGTCTCGACCTGTCGGCGGACCCCTTCGATCTCCGGGCGGTGGTGGAGGGCGTGGTCGAGCTCCTGGCGCCCCGCGCCCAGGACAAGGGCATCGAGATCGCCATCGACGTGGCCGATGACGTGCCGCCCGAATTCATCGGCGATGCGGACCGTATCCGGCAGATCGTGGTCAATCTCGCGGGCAACGCGATCAAGTTCACCAACCAGGGCGGGGTCGGCGTCACGATCCGGTGGATCGCGCAAGAGATCGTCCTGGCGGTCTCGGATACGGGAGCGGGTATTCCCGCGGCGCGTATCCCGATCCTGTTCGAGGAGTTCGAGCAGGGCGACAACAGCGCCAGCACGCGCCACGAGGGAACCGGCCTCGGCCTCGCCATCAGCCGGCGCCTCGCTTCGCGGATGGGCGGGCGCATCGATGCGCAGTCCGTGGTCGGGCGCGGCAGCACCTTCACGGTCTCCTTGCCCCTGCCGGTCGGCGCAGAGTCGGAGACCACCGGGCCGCCCATATCCTTGCACGGCCGCAGGATCCTGATCGTCGCCGATTCCCCCTACCAGGCCCCGTTCCTCGCCCGGCGCCTGTCCCGGTCCGGCGCGTCGGCCGTGGTGGTGCCGAATGTCGGGGCCGGGCTCGATACGCTGTCGGGGGTGCCCTTCGATGCGGTGATTGCCGACCGGGCGCTGGGCGACGAGAGCGTGCGCAGGCTCGCGGCGGACGCCAGGCGACGCGGCGTGCGCTGCAGCCTGATCCTGCTGTCCCCCTTCGATCGGCGCGAGTTCGGTGCGCCGGGGGCGGCGGGCTTCGACAGCTACCTGATCAAGCCGGTCCGGGCGCGCTCCCTGTTCGACAGGCTGCTGGCACCGACCTCCTCGGTGGAAACGCCCGGCCCCGCGGCAAAGCCGGCGCCCGGAAACGGCGAGGACCCGCCGGCCAAGGACAGCCCCCGCGTGCTGCCGAGCGTCCACGTGCTCCTCGCCGAGGACAATCCGATCAATGCCCTTCTCGCCACCAGGGCTTTGGAGCGCCTCGGCGCGACGGTGGTTCTGGCGCGGGACGGGTCGGAAGCGCTGGCGCGCCTCGACCATCCCGCGTCCCGGTTCGACCTTGCCCTCATCGACATCCGCATGCCGGGAATCGATGGGTTGGAAACGGCGCGGCGCCTGCGTGCCAGCGAGGCCGAGCACGATCGTGCGCCGCTCCGGTTGGTGGCGCTCACCGCTAATACCGGCCGCGAGGACGAGTTGGCCGCGCGGGAGGCCGGGTTCGACGAATTCCTGGCAAAACCCCTCGACCTCAAGGCCCTGCCCGCGCTCCTCGAACGCCGTTCCGTCGCCGCGGCCTGAGGGGCAATTCGCGTTGACAGGGCGCGGCGAGCGAGCGAACACGGGCCATGCATGCACCAACCCCGCCACCCTCGGATGCCGCGGCATCCGTGCCGACGTCGCAGAGCCGGGATGGTCTCGTGGCCTGGGCCGTGGCGGCCCTCGTGGTGGCCACCGTCCTGATCGGCACCTTCGCGCCCTCCTCGCACGGACGTGCCGGGCATGGCTCTCCGGCGGCCGATGCGTCCTGCGCCGAATGGAGCGACGGCTGCACGGTCTGCCGACGCCACGGGGAGGAGACCGCCTGCTCCCTGCCGGGCATCGCCTGCGTGCCCAAAACACAGCTCTGCCTGCGCCATTCCGGGGGATGACCGGGACGTCCGCCGCGGTCCGCCTTCGCTTCGCGCCGAGCCCCAACGGGCGCCTTCATCTCGGGCACGCCTATTCCGCCCTGGTGAACGAGCTGTTCGCCGCGCGGCTCGGCGGTGACCCCGCCCTGCGGATCGAGGATATCGATCCGGTGCGGTCGCGCCCGGACCTGATCGCCGCCATCGCGGAGGATCTCGCCTGGCTCGGGATCGAGTTCGGCGGTTCCGTCCGACGCCAGTCCGAGCATCTTTCCACCTATCGCCGTGCCGTCGACGCACTCTCCTCGCGCGGCCTCGTCTATCCCTGCTTCTGCTCCCGCGCGGCCGTGATCGCGTCCGCCGGGCCGGAGCCGCCCCGCGATCCGGACGGGGCGCCTCTATATCCCGGCACGTGCCGCCTCCTGTCCCACGAAGAACGGGCGTCACGCATCGCCGCCGGCCGGCCGCATGGCTGGCGCCTCGACATGGCGCAGGCCCTCGCTCAGGCCCCGGGCCCGCATCGCTTCCGCTGCCTCGATGCCGATGGTACTGAAACGAGCCGTGTCGCCGATCCCGCCCGCTGGGGCGACGCTCTGATCGCGCGCCGCGACGTGCCGACGAGCTATCACCTGTCCGTGGTGATCGACGATGCCGCCCAGGCGATCAGCCACGTGGTTCGCGGAGCGGACCTGATGGCCTCCACCGACCTGCATGTCCTGCTGCAGGCCCTGCTCAGTCTTGAGGGGCCGGCCTATCATCACCACGCCCTGATCCTCGGCCCGGACGGGACGAAGCTCGCCAAATCGCGCGGCTCGGAATCCCTCGGCGATCTGAGAGCCCGGGGCGTCACCCCGGCGGACATCCGCCGCCGGCTCGGATTCGGGTGAGGGGAGGGGGCTCAGCGCGGGGCGTCGCGCTGGGCCATGGCGACGCCGGTTCGGGATTTCTGCAGGGTGCTCTCGATCTGCTCGCGCTGGCGCGTGAATTCGGTGAGCATCCGCCCGTCGAGTTCGCGTCCGCGCGGCACGCGGATCTTCATCGGATCGACGAAGTGGCCGTTGATGATGACCTCGTAATGCAGGTGCGCGCCGGTGGAGAGGCCGGTGGAGCCGACATAGCCGATCACCTGGCCCTGCCGCACCTTGGCCCCCGCCGTCACCCCACGGGCGAAGCGCGACATGTGGTTGTAGGTGGTGACGTAGCCGTTGATGTGCTGGAGTTCGACCCGGCGGCCGTAGCCGGAATCCCATTCCGCCTTGATGACGCTGCCGTTGCCGGCGGCGACGATGGGCGTGCCGATCGGGTTGGCCCAATCCACGCCGGTATGGAGCTTGGCATAGCCGAGGATCGGATGGCGCCGGTAACCGAAGCCCGAGCGCATGATGCCGTCGGCGATGGGCTTGCGGATGAGGAATTTTTTGAGGGAGCGGCCCTGCTCGTCGAGATAGTCGATGGAGCCGTCGTCCGGCGACTGGAAGCGGTAGACCTTTCGCACCTCTCCGCCGAGGTTGAGCGACGCGTAAAGCAGTTCCGGTCGGTCGAGGGCGGCCTGACCGCCGTCCTCGTCGTATGTATAGAAGACGTCGAGACTGTCGCCGTTCGAGATCCGGCGTTGGAAGTCGATATCGTAGCTGAAGATCCGCACGAGATCTTCCACCGTCGCGCGCGGCAGGTCATGCCGTGCCGCCGTCTCGTAGAGGCTCTGATAGAGGCGGGGGCCCGAACCGCCATCCTCGTCCTCGTCGTCATCGCCGGAGTCCGGCGCGGCGGGTGCCTTGCGCGCCGATTTGTCTTCCGCCGCCTGTGCGACGGAAACGAAGGCGCCGCGATCGTTGATGGCCGCGATCCCCTCGACGCCGTTCTCGCCATACAGGATGACCCGCGTCACCTGACGGGGATCCCCAGGCTTTGGACCCGGTGCGATCTGGACGCGAAACTGCTGACCTTCGGCGAGTTCGCCCACGCGCCCGCGCCCGCCGAGGGCCGCGACGATGCTCTTGATCTGCTCGTCGCTCGCCTGGCCCGTGGCCTTCAGCAGAGCGTCGAGGGTCTCGCCGCGCTTGATCGCCAGGTCGCGGTCCTCCACCAGGGGCGTCTCACCCTGCCGGAGGCTCGTCTTTGCCAGATTGGTGACGTTCTCCGGCACCACGAGGACGTCGATGGATTTGAAGGGGCTCGCATCCCCCGAGGGCGGAGCGATCCCGCCGAAATCCGGGGTCGCGATCCCCTGCTGGAGCGCCCGCGACAGCATCAGCTGCGGCGCGATGGGAAGCGCCGTGCGGCGCCCGGCCTCCGCGGCCAGCCGCTTCTCCTCCTCGACCTGCGCGGTCACGGCGTCGTCGCCGAGGGCGGGCGTGTTCGCCTCGATCGGCATCGTGGTGAGATCGCGCTTGATGACGGACACCTCCGCGCCGGGGGCATCGGCCGCGCTCGGCTCGGTCGCCCGTTCGAGGGGCTCGCTCGAGACGAACTTCATCGGATCAAAGCGCGGCACCTCGGCGGAGAAGACGCCCGTGGACATGGACAAAGCCGTCGAGACCCGCACGAAAGGCCGGACCTTGATGATCTCGCGGTCTCCGAGGCGCACGGTGACGGGCGAGCGGAAGGTCTGTTTGGCGGAGGCGATCATCAGGTTGCGGACGAGGCGGTCGCCCTTGCGCGCGATGTTCGCGACGTCGTCGCTGGGAGCGGAGCGGACCATGATCTCCGCATGTTCCGGAACCGCCGCGAAGGAGACGTCGCCCTGGAGGGAGACGTAGATTGCGGCGCCGATGAGTCCCGCCCCGGTCAGCCCGGTCAACGCGCTCGCGCAGAGCCAGCGCAGATTGACCTCACGGCGATCGATCTGGGCGGAATCGGTGAGGAACAGATCGAGGGGCGCGTCCGTGGTCCGGCCCGGATGAGTGTCGGTGCTGTTCGTCGGAGCTCCGATCTTGAGCCGGCCGCGCGCCACGGTGTTCCCTCGCAAGCGTATCTCTTCTTCTTCAGAGGGCCGGATCTCGATCGGCGAGGAACGGCGCACCATGAGCGACGGCCGATGGTATCGGTCGAAGGGCGACATGTCGAAGTCGAGCATGTCGACATTGAGGCGTTTTGGGCGCGGGCGCCGCTCCATGCCTTCACGTGAGCGCGGGCGACGAGGAGACCGTCGGGCGAAGTCCGGCTTTGGATTTTTACGTCAGGCGGTCGCGCGCGCGCCGTGTCTCACGTTTCTGTCGGCCGAGACGTGGGCGGCGGGGCGGGGAATCCTCGTTTGCCGGCCACGAGTTATGTTCCCTTGTCATGTGCTTGCCGCGAAAAGTCGCGTGACCTGTCCTTTTTGCATTGACGGTTGGGTGAGGGGCTTCTAGAAGCTTGTTCATCGGCGGGCGCCGGCGGGGACTTCGGGTCGGCGGCCTCGAGGTGTTGTCTTTTACGACAGCGCG
>NZ_JAKSYE010000045.1 GCF_022829685.1 Methylobacterium sp. E-045 | reverse complement strand
CCGGGCGCCCCGTCGCAGCGGGAACCGAGCGGACAAAGCCGAGACCTGACAGGTCGAGCCCGTCGACAAAGGCGTCGATCACGCGGACGGCCGCCTCCGCCCCCACGTAATCTTCGACGCACGCCGGCATCAGCGACGCCTCAGCCCGATCCTCGCCGACGATGTATCCCATGAAAATGGCCGCCCCGTTCCCGAGGCGGCCAGTCTATCAAATTGCCCGGCTTTCCACACAGCCTGGAGACGCCGGGCCTTCATGTGGTGCAAATCGTGGGGCGTGCCCCTCAGGCGACGCCGCCCGAACGCTCGAAGCGCTTGCGCTCGTTGGGGTCGAGATAGGTCTTGCGCAGACGGATCGACTTCGGCGTGACTTCCATCAGCTCGTCGTCCTGAATCCAGGCCAGCGAACGCTCCAGGGTCATGCGGATCGGCGGCGTCAGGCGCACGGCCTCGTCCTTCGAGGTGGTGCGGATGTTGGTGAGCTTCTTGCCCTTGAGCACATTCACCTCGAGATCGTTCTCGCGGTTGTGCTCGCCGATGATCATGCCCTGATAGACCTTGGCGCCGGGCTCGATCATCATCGGGCCGCGATCCTCCAGGTTCCACATGGCGTAGGCCACGGCCTCGCCCTTGTCGTTGGAGATGAGCACGCCGTTGCGGCGGCCGGGCATCTCGCCCTTGTAGGGTTCGTAGGCCTTGAACAGGCGGTTCATGATCGCCGTACCGCGCGTGTCGGTCATGAGCTCGCCCTGGTAGCCGATGAGGCCACGGGTCGGCGCATGGAAGACGAGGCGCAGGCGGCTGCCGCCGGAGGGCCGCATCTCGATCATCTCGGCCTTGCGCTCGGACATCTTCTGCACGACGACGCCCGAGTACTCCTCGTCCACGTCGACCACGACCTCTTCGACCGGCTCGAGGACGTTGTCGTTCTCGTCCTTCGAGAGCACCACGCGGGGACGCGACACGGCGATCTCGAAGCCTTCGCGGCGCATGGTCTCGATCAGGATGGCGAGCTGCAACTCACCGCGGCCCGAGACGAAGAACGAATCCTTGTCGGCCGCTTCCTCGATCTTGAGCGTAACGTTGCCCTCGGCCTCCTTGAACAGGCGGTCGCGGATCATGCGACTCGTCACCTTGTCGCCCTCGGTGCCGGCGAGCGGCGAATCGTTGACGATGAAGGACATGGTGACGGTGGGCGGATCGATCGGCTGGGCCTGGATCGGGGTCTCGACCTGCGGGTCACAGAACGTGTCGGCGACGGTGCCCTTCACGAGGCCGGCGATGGAGACGATGTCGCCCGCCTCACCGATGTCGATGGGCGCGCGCTCCAGGCCGCGGAAGGCCAGGATCTTCGAGACGCGACCGGTCTCAACGAGCTTGCCCGTGCGGTCCATGACCTTGATGGCCTGGTTCGGCTTCACGGTGCCGGACGCGATGCGGCCGGTGATGATGCGGCCGAGGAAGGGGTTGGCTTCGAGCAGGGTGCCGAGCATCCGGAACGGACCCTCTTCGACCTTGGCCTGGGGCACGTGCGAGAGCACGAGGTCGAAGAGCGGCGCGAGACCGTCTTCCTGGGATCCGTCGGGCGACGTCGCCATCCAGCCGGCACGGCCCGAGCCGTAGAGGATCGGGAAATCGAGCTGGTCGTCGGTGGCGTCGAGCGCGGCGAAGAGGTCGAACACCTCGTTCACCACTTCGGTGATGCGGGCGTCCGGACGGTCGACCTTGTTGATCGCCACGATCGGCTTCAAGCCGATCTTGAGGGCCTTGCCGACCACGAACTTGGTCTGGGGCATCGGGCCCTCGGCGGCATCGACGAGCACGATCACGCCGTCCACCATCGAGAGGATACGCTCCACCTCGCCGCCGAAATCGGCGTGGCCCGGGGTGTCGACGACGTTGACGCGGGTATCCTTCCAGACGACCGAGGTCGCCTTGGCCAGGATGGTGATGCCGCGCTCCTTTTCGAGATCGTTCGAATCCATCGCGCGCTCTTCGACGCGCTGGTTGTCTCGGAACGACCCCGACTGGGACAGGAGCTTGTCGACGAGCGTCGTCTTGCCGTGGTCGACGTGGGCGATGATGGCGATGTTGCGAAGCTTCATAAGGTATCCGGCAGCGAGAAGAGCCCGTCACGCGACGGGCCGCAGGGATGCGGCCGGCAGCGCCGGGTCACGGGATCGAGCTATCGCGTCGCAATATAAGGTGTCGGGCGTTCCGGCAAGGGGCGTTGACGGCGGGTCTGCCACTCATCCCGCGACGGCTCCGTGAATCGCACCTCAAGATCCGGCCTGTCGCGCCCTGTATCGGCCGAGCCCGGTGACGCAGAGGAACGAGATCGCCGCGAGCGTCGTCCCGAAGGCGGCGATCGGCCACCAATGGCCCTGGAAGCGCTCGGCGAGGATCGTCCCGACGATGGGCGTGAGCCCTCCGGCGATGGCGCCGCAGAACTGATAGGCGACGGAGATCGCCGTGTAGCGTACCCGCGTCGGGAAAGCGCCGGCCACGTAGCCGGCGATGACCGCGTAGAAGGTGGCGCTTCCCAGCACGTTGAGCCCGAGGCCCAGGGTGATGGCCCACGTCGCCCGCATGTCCACCAGCAGGAACAGCGGATAGGGCGCCAGCATCGCCCAGGTCAGGGCGATCTGCAGGAACAGGCGCTCATTGCGAATGAGTTCGGCGATCCGCGCTCCCACCGGCGTCATCACCAGCTGGATGAAGGCGGCGACGAGCAGGGCGTCGAGGATCGTCGCCCGCTCGAGCCCGAGATACTGGGTCGTGTAGGTGATCATGAAGGTGTTGAAGAGGTAGACCGAGCCGATGCCGAAGGTGTTGGCGCCGGCGGCCAGCGCCAGGGGCTTCAGGCTGGTGGCGAAGACCTCGCGAATCGGCGCGACATCCCGGCGTGTCTCGGCACGGCTGTCCTCGAATTCGGGTGATTCCTCCACGCCGAGCCTAATGGCGAGGCCGACCACGAGGAGCACGACGCTGACCAGGAACGGCAGGCGCCAGCCCCATTCCATGAAGCTCGGCTTGTCCATCAACCCCGCCAGGCGGAACGCCAGAAGGGAGAGGATCTGACCGGCCGGGCTCCCGAGCTGGGCGAAGGAGGCGAAGAAGGTCGAGCGCCCCTTAGGTGCGTGTTCGGCGGCGAGCAGCACGGCGCCACCCCATTCGCCGCCCACCGCGATGCCCTGAAGGATGCGCAGGGCGACCAGGGCGATCGGCGCCCAGATGCCGATGGTGGCATAGGTCGGCAGCAGGCCGATCCCGGTCGTGGCGATGCCCATCATCACCAGGGTGATGACCAGGGCCCTCTTGCGCCCGAACCGGTCACCGAAATGCCCGAAGACCACGCCGCCGAGGGGCCGCGCCAGGAAGCCCACCGCGAAGGTGCCGAAGGCGGCGAGGGTCGCGACGAAGGGCGTGGATTCGGTAAAGAACAGCGGCCCGAAGACCAGCGCCGCCGCCGTGCCGTAGATGAAGAAATCGTACCACTCGATCGTGGTCCCGACGAAGGAGGCGATGGCCGCGCGGGCGGGTTGGCTCCGGCGGCGGGGGGCTGTGGCGTTCGCCTCGGGGGCCATGCGGACCTCGGCTGGGGTTTCGTCGACGGGCGCACCGCAAGGCTCGCACCATCCGACCGATCCCGCCAGTCGTCAGGGTCGATGGCCGTCCGATCCGATCGCGGCATGGTGCCAAAACTCGCCCGGGCGCCGCGCCGATCTCCTCAGGAATGCGGTCCCGCCGAGGTCGGGTCAGGGCTGCGTCAGGGCTCCCTCCGGTTGACCTCGACGGACCCACCTATAGTTTGCGCCGCGTCCCAACCGAGGAGCTCCATGCCATTCGTCGCCGCCCTTCTGCTTGCCCTCTTGTCTCTGTCCACCTCCGCCCTCGCCCTCGCACCGGACTGGAGCGGAACCTGGAACACCCGCTGGCGGGACGGCGGCGCCCGGGTGGAGATGAAACAGGATGGCGGCAAGGTCCGCGGCAGTTACCTCGCCTATGACGGGCGCATCGAGGGCGAGGCCCATGACAGGGTGCTCAACGCGCGCTGGTTCCAGGGCGGACGCTCCGGGATCGTGGAGTTCGTGCTGGCACCGGACGGGCAATCCTTCATGGGCCGGTTCGACAGCGGCGAATGGTGGACGGGAGGCCGCATTCCCGGCGACGAGCGTGAGCAGGGGCTGATCCAGACCGGGCCGCGCGAGACCATGCGCAGCTTCCTGCAGGCGGGCAACGATGCCCGCTACGACGCCCCCGACCAGATGGTCCGTGCCGTGGCGGTGGTGGATTTCAGTTCCGGCGCGGGGGCGATGGCGCCGGAGGAAAAGCTCGGCAGGGCTCAGACGCTCTTCAATCTCGTGGACCAGACCACCTTCCGGCTCCATTCCATTCCCGACGCGCGCGCCGGCGGGGAGGATGCGGAGATCCGCATCGAACAGGCGGGCACCGGAGCCGTGCTGCCGCTGCGCTTCGTCAAGCGCGGCGAGCGCTGGTTCCTGTCCATGCCCGACGATGCGGCTCTGGCGGAGGCGCGAAAGAGCCTGTTCGCCCGCTCCGGCGGGCGGCCGGCCAGCCCGGAAGCCTACCGCCTGCGCAAGAACGCCCGCGACGCCTACCGCAGCTTCACGCGTGCCTTCTACACCTGGAGCGAGGACGGGCGGCGCCAGGCCCTCGACAGCCTCGACCTCAAGGCCCTGAGCGAGGCGGTGCGCGACGACCAGGGCGGCCTGACCGCCCAGTACCTCAACGGAATCCTGAACCGGATCGGGTTGCTGCAGCCGCAGGAGATTTCCGACGACCCGGCCAGCCGGTCCCCGGCCATGGTGTTCAGCCATCCCGTGGGCCAGGTGGTGATCGCGCCGGACGGCGTCGGCGACGGAGCGACCTGGAAGTTCTCCGGAGACACCGTGCGCAACGCCCGCGATCTCTACGTGGCTGTGGAAGGCATGCCGTCGGCCGACGGGCAGAGGCTACCCGAGCCTCCTTCCGTCTTCTTCCAGTTGCGCCGGTCGGTGCGCGGGCTGGCGCCCGGCCTTCTCTCCCCGGTGGGGCCGCTGGAGGCTTGGCAGGCCCTGGGCTGGCCAGCCGTGATGCTGCTGTCCCTGGCGCTCGGCTGGCTCGTCTCGAAGCCGGTGACGGCCTTTCTCGTCCGCTCCGTCGGCCGGCTGGACCCGGATGGAGCACGAAGGACCTTCCGCCTGCCACTTCTCGGAACGCTGACCCTGATCGTCTATGCGGCCCTCATGCCGGCCCTCGGCCTGCCGGACCTGGCGACACGGGTCTCCGTCGGCGTGGCCGGTGTCCTCTTCGCCCTGTCCACGGTCTGGCTCGGCTGGCGGATCATCGACGCCGTGGTGGCGACCTACTTCACCGGCGACGAGAGCGGGCGCGTGAGCATGGACAACATCCTCGTCTCCCTAGGCTTCGGCGCCCTCAAGATCGCTCTCGTCGGAGCGGGACTCACCTACGTGGCGATGCAACTCTCCCTCCCCTACGAGGGCGTGATCGCGAGCCTGTCCATCGGCGGCCTCGCCGTGGCCTTCGCCTCGCGCGAGACGCTCTCCAACGTGTTCGGCGCCGGCATCCTCGCCGTCGACCGTCCGTTCCGGCGCGGCGACTGGATCGCCACCGGCGACACCAAGGGCACGGTGGAACATGTCGGCATCCGCTCGACGCGGGTCCGCACCGCCGATGACAGTCTCATCGTCGTGCCGAACGGCAAGCTCTCGGATGCGGTGGTGAACAACCTCGGCACCCGCCGCTTCCACTTGAATTCGGCGAAGCTCCCCCTGCCCTACGCCACCAGCGTGCCGCAGATCGAGGCCCTGGTGAGCGGCGTACGCGACCTCGTGGCGGAGATTCCGGAATCGGCGCCCGACCGCACGCAGGTCAGCGTCTCGAACCTCAGCCAGGACGCCATCGAGGTCACGGTCCGCTACGGGCTCGACGTGCGCAACGGCGCCAACGAGACCGAGATCGTCAACAGACTGATGATGAACATCCTGCGCCTGTCCGAGCGCATCGGCATCCGTGGCGCGAATGGCGGTGCTCCGGCTCCGGCGGAGTAACGCCGGCCCGGCGGGTTTGGATAGCGGGTGTGGCCGGTGCCGCTCCGCTCACGCTTACGCGCGCGCGAGTGGCTCTGTCCCGCACCATTCCGCCACGAACAATGCCATCGCGGTGGTGATCCGCTTGACCGAAGCGAGGCTGACGCGCTCGTCGAAACCGTGGATGTTCTCGCTGATCGGCCCGTAGCAGAGGGCCGGAACCCGATCGTAGAGGGCATGGACGCGGGTATCGAGATAGCTCGGCGACATGAAGCTCCGAAGGTGGGTCCCCGTGGCCCGCTTGTGCGCGGTAGCGAGCACAGCCTCGGCCTCCGAGCCCTCGTCCAACTCGTAGCCTTCCGAGAAGAAGCCATTGAAGGCCACCAGCGGCGGCGTCTTTGCCAGGAACGGGTCGGTCCGCGCGAAATCCGCCACCGCCGCCTCGATCTCGCGCGCCGCATCCGCCGCGGCGACGCCGGGATAGATGGCGATCCGGCACGCGATCCGGCACCAGGCGGGCACCGATGACGCCCAATCGCCCCCCTCGATCCGGCCGACATTGAGGTTGATCGGATGCGCCTCGCCTTCGAAATGGCGGCGCCCCGCCTTGCGGGCGTTCCATAAGTCCTCGAGTTCGCGCAGGGCCCCGATCACCCGGTAGGCCGCGTCGATGGCGTTGGCCCCCGCCCCCATCTCGCGGACATGGACGGGCGTGCCCCGCACCTCGACGGTGAACCAGAGCACGCCGGTATTGGCGCGCACGAGTTTCTCGTCCTCGGGCTCGGGGATCAGCACGGCATCGGCCCGGTAGCCGTGCAGATGGGCCATGAGAGCGCCGTTGCCGGTGGATTCCTCCTCGACCACAGACTGGACCGTCACCGTGGCTGCCGGCTGAAGCCCGATCCGGGCCAGCGCATCGAGGGCGAAGAGGTTGGCGGCGTGGCCGGCCTTCATGTCGGCAGCCCCCCGGCCGTACAACCAGTCTCCCCGGATCACGGGGTCGAAGGGCGGATGGGCCCAGAGATCGAGGGGGCCGGGGGGCACGACGTCCACATGCGCCTGCAGGATCAACGAGCGGCCGGTCTCCTGGCGGGGACGGTGGAAGGCGACGACGATGGGCGCGTCGGAATGGTCGGGCGCGATCCGTCCCCCGCCGGGATGCGCGGCAATGGCCGCATGATCCATGCGGACCCGCTCCATGGCGTAGCCGCGGTCCCTCAGGCAGCGGAAGACGTGGTCCTGAATCGCGTGCTCGGCGCCCCGCACCGAGCCGAATCGGACAAGCGCCTGGATATGGGCCACCTGATCGGCAAAGCCCCGTTCCACGGAGGCGGCGATGCGGTCGGCGAGAGCAGGGTCGAGGGCCATCGATCATCCTCGTGAAAGCCTGTCGAGCAGAGCTTCACATAGGCCCATCCGGCCGGGCGGGAACCCGCCGGCGGCTCAGACGAAGAAGGCGGTGGCCATGGCGAGGGGAAGCGCCGCGATGGCCGCCGGGCGGATCCAGGCCGGGCGATAGGACATCAGTGCCACGACGAGGAGCGCGGCCCCGGTGAGCGAGCCGAGCCATTGCACCGGACCGAAATTCCAGTCCGCCGTGAGGACGGCGGCCGCGAAGGCCAGGGCGATGAGGAGCCAGCCCGCCATGCGGAACGCCCTGTCCCGGCGCCGGGAGGGGCGCCCTTGGAACAGGGTCCGGCCATGCCGGTCCATGCTCAGGCAAAGGCAGGCGAGGCCGGAGAAGCTCAGGAGGGAGGTCAGGGACACGGCAAGGGGCGTCATGCTCGGGCGAGATCTCCGGTGGGGCGGGCAGCCTCCCTCAGCTGTACCTCGTGACGCCCGAGCTTGCGCGCGCCGAAGAGGAAGGCCAGGGCGAGCGCCACCATGGCGGCGTCGAAGCCCAGGAAGTCGGTGCGCCACCCGACCCACACCCAATCGACCAGGGGGACGGCGAGGAAGAGGAGAGCGGCGGCATAGCTCATTTCGCCCCACGCCCGGCGATGCGGGCGAGCGAGGGGGATCAGGGCGGCGAGGAGCCAGATTCCGAAGAACACGCCTCCTTCCCAGGATTCCCGAGCCGCCCAATCCACGGGGATGAGGCGGTTGGCGAGGAAGAGCGCCGCCATGCCGATAGGCAGGCCGAGGATCGTGCCGATGTTGAGCGCATGAACGAGGCGCCAGCCGGGGGCGGCACGGACGACGCCCTTCGGTGCGCGTGCCACGGTCCACAGGACGAGGCCGGTGGCGATGGCGGCACAGCCCATCAGGCCGGACAGGAAGAACAGGATACGCAGGGCCGGCCCGGCAAAATGTGCCTCGTGCAGGCCGACGAAGCTCGTATAGGCATGCGCCGCCGGCTTCAGCGGCCCGGTCCGTTCGACCACCTCCCCGGTCACCGCGTGGAAGGCGATCTGCGGATGGCGATGGGCGAGCCCATGGGGCTCCTCGAACACCGCCACCACGGTGGCATTGGCGTCACCGGGATTGTTGATCGAGACCATCTCGAGCGGTTCGCTCACCTCGGCCTGGGCGCGGCGGATGAGGGGCCCGAGCGGCGCCGGCTCGGCCAGCTTGCCCTCGGCGGCCCGCCAGGCCGGCATCTGGCCGGACTCGACGTAGAAACGCAGCTCGTCGCCCTTGTAGACGCTCACCATGCCCCAGGGCATGTACATGAGCGCGAGCGAGACGATGCCCGTATAGGTGATCATCAGGTGGAACGGCAGTGCCAGAACACCGGTGACGTTGTGCGCGTCGAGCCAGCCGCGCTGGGCGGATTTCGAACGCCGGAAGGTGAAGAAATCAGCGAAGATCCGCCGATGAGTGACGATGCCGCTGATGAGGGCAACGAGCAGGACCATCGCGCAGATGCCGACGATCCAGCGGCCGAGGGCCGGGGGCATCTGCAATTCGTAGTGGAAGCGGTAGAAGAAGTCGCCGCCCTGTGTGGCCCGAGCCTGTGTCGGCGCGCCGGTGTCGGGATCGAGGAGGGCCTTGCCGAACTCGCCGTCCGGCGTGACCATCCAGTACGCACCGATATACGGCTTGTCGGGCTGCGGCAGGCCGACGAACCAAGCCATGGCCTTCGGCGCATGGACCTTGAGATGGGCGACGCCGAGTTCGGCCGCGCGGACCACGTCGTATTCCGCCTGTGCGCGCAATTCGGGCCGCATCCAGAAGGAGATATCGGACTTGTAGTAGGTGGCGGTGCCGGTGACGAAGACGGCGAACATCACCCAGCCGGTGACGAGCCCCGCCCAGGTGTGCAGCCACGCCATCGATTGGCGAAACCCCTGCTTCATGCCGGTTGCACCGCGCTGCCGAGGGCGAGCCAGAGACCGGCGCCCAGCCACAAAGCCGGAAGCGCCAGTCCGATCGCCGCGCGGGCGAGAGTGCGGGCGGAGAACACCCAGATCACCGCCGCCGCCATGATCGCGAAGCTCGCCAGGGTGGCGGCGGCAACGGCCTCCGAACGGTCTAGGGGCAAGGTCAGGGAGAGGAAGGCCGTGGTGATCGCCGCGAGGGCATAGCCTCCGAAGATCGCGAGGAGGGTCCGGCCCGCCACCATCAGGCGGTAGCGTGCCTGCGATGGCCATGCATTCGGCTTGGTCGTATCCGTCATCGGCAGGCAGCACCGGATTGCGAGGAGCGAACGGCAGGCGGGCTCGGCGGCGCAACGCCAGCGAAACGAATGGCCACCACGCTGCGACGACCGGCAGCTTCATCGCGTTGCCGATCACCCATTGCTATACAGAGCCTCGTCTTGCCCGGGCAATCGCTATGTTGTGGAACGATTCCAAGCACGGCGAACAACGGAGGTCAGGCAAACCGCGAGCCCGGCGAGCATCGGAGCGGTCACCGCGCGACTCTTGCGGCTGCGAGTGCCACGCTTGTAGAACCCTTGCCGACTGGCGGGGAACCGGGCGCGATGGACGATACGCTCGAGGTGTCGGAGGGCGCTCGCACGCGTTGCGGTCTCGCCTGCACGATCGCCGATCATGCCAGCGTCGCATCCTGGCTGAACGGGATCCCGCTCATCCGGGACATCACCCTGTCCCATGGCGGCGAGGCCGACCTGTCCGATGTGGCGCTCCGCATCTCGGCGATACCACCGCTGTTCCGCCCCCTGACCCTGCCGATCCAGCGGATCGCGGCCGGCGGCCTCCAGCGCATCGATGCGCCGGATCTCCGGATCGACGGAGCGTTCCTCGCCGGATTGCGGGAGAGCCGGCTCTGTACCGTCAAGCTGACGTTGACGGCTCCGACCGAGGAGACCGATCCGGCAGGCGAGATCGCCCGGGAGGAGTTCGACCTGCGGCTCCTGCCCCCCTCCCATTGGGGAGGCGCGGATGCGGCGCCCGAACTGCTCGCGGCCTTCGTCAGACCGGACGACCCGGCGGTGGACGGCATCCTGCGTTCCGCCGCCGCGATCCTGGAACGGGCGAGGCGGAGCACCGCCTTCGACGGCTATCGCAGCGGAAAGAGGGCCAGGGCCTGGGAGATGGCGGAGGCGATCCACGCGGCGATGGCGGCCCTACGGATCAGCGCCATCCTGCCGCCCCCGAGCTTCGAGCGGTCGGGACAGAAGGTCCGCGAGCCCGGCGCGATCGTGGAGCGGCGGCTCGCCACCTGTCTCGACCTCACCCTGCTCTGGGCCGCCTGCTGCGAGCAGGCCGGGCTCAATCCGCTCCTGATCCTTACCCGCGATCACGCGCTCCTCGGGCTATGGCTCGTGGACGAGACCCTGCCGGAAAGGGTCGGCGACGATGCCCAGGCCCTGCGGAAGCGCCGTGACCTGCAGGAACTGATCCTGGTCGAGACCACGGTTCTCACAGCCGATCCGCCAGGGCCTTTCACGGATGCGGTGGCGGCCGGCGCGCGCCGGATCGAGGCGGATGCCGAGGCGCCCCTGGAGATGGTCCTCGATCTGCGGCGCGCCCGGCTGTCCGGCATCGCGCCCCTCGATACGGGCGAGCCCGGCACAGAGGCGGTGGCTCCGGAGATCGCGGCTCCCCTCGCCCAGGCGCTCGGCGCGCCGCCGTCCTTCGTCGAGGATCTCCCCCCTGCCCGCATCGACCCGCCCCGGAGGGAGCCCCGCGACCGGCTCGAAGCCTGGAAGCTGCGGCTCCTCGACCTGACCCTGCGGAACAAGCTCCTCAACTTCAAACCGGGCAAGGGATCGCTCACCCTCGATTGTCCGGAGCCGGGCGCCTTCGAGGACGCCCTCGCGGCGGGCCGCGCCTTCCGGCTCGTCGCCCGGCCCGCCCCCGAGGCGCCGGTCGGCGCGGCGGACCGAGACCGCGGCGAGATCGCCGCCGATGTCGGGGCGGAGGAACTGGAGGCCCGCCTCACCGACCTGTTCCGGCTCGCGCGCGGCAGTTTCGAGGAGGGCGGTGCGAACGTCCTGTTCCTCGCCTTCGGCTTTCTCACCTGGACACGGGGCAACGGCATGCCGCCCGCCCGTGCGCCGCTGCTGCTGGTGCCGGCGGCCCTGACCCGCGCCAGCGTCCGCGCCGGCTTCCGCCTCGTCCGCCACGACGAGGAGGCGCGCCTCAACCCGACGCTGCTGGAGATGCTGCGCCAGGATTTCGACCTCGACATGCCGGATGTCGCGGAGGGCTTGCCGGGTGGCGAATCCGGCATCGACGTCGAGGGCATCTGGCGGATCGTGCGCACCCATATCCGCGACCTCAAGGGGTTCGAGGTCACGACCGAGGTCGTGCTCTCGGCCTTCTCCTTCACCAAGTTCCTGATGTGGAAGGATCTGAGCGAGCGCACGGATCTGCTGAAACGCAGCCCGGTGGTGCGCCACCTCCTCGACACCCCGAAACAGGCGTATGGCGACGGGACGGGCTTTCCCGTGCCGGAACGCCTCGACGCGGAGCATCCGCCCTCCGGGATCTTCACGCCGCTCCTCGCCGATTCCTCCCAGGTCTCGGCGATCCTCGCGGCGGCGTCAGGCAAGGATTTCGTGCTGTTCGGGCCGCCCGGCACCGGCAAGAGCCAGACCATCGCCAACATGATCGCGCAGTGCCTGGCCCTGGGGCGCACGGTGCTGTTCGTTTCGCAGAAGAGCGCCGCCCTGGAGGTGGTGCGCCGGCGCCTCGACGCCGTGGGGCTGGGCGCCTGCTGCCTCGAAGTCCATGCCGCCAAGGCTCAGAAAACGCACGTCATCGCGCAGTTGCGCGAGGCCTGGACCGCAAGGGGCGGCGAGAGCGTCCCCTGGGAGGACGCGGCCGCCGATCTCCAGCGCCGCCGGGCGGCCCTGAACGGCGTGGTGGAAAGCCTGCACGCCACGCGGGCGAACGGCCTCAGCGCCCATTCGGCCATGGGGCGGGTCATCGCCGACCGGCAGGCCGGCCGGGACGGGCTCAGTCTCGTCTGGCCGAAGGACGCGGCCTCCGCACCCGGCCACCGGGAGAGCCTGCGCGCCCTGTGCGATGAGCTTGCCGCCCTTCGCCCCATCGTCGGCGACATCGCGGACCATCCCCTACGGGGGATCGGCGTGATCGCATGGTCGCCCCTGTGGCGGGCCGAAATGGAACAGGCTGTTCCCGAACTCGCCCGCACCCTGCCGGACTTCGCGGCATCCGGCCGGCGTCTCGCCGGGGCGATGGGGCTCGAGCCCCTCGGCCGGACCTATGACGGCCTGCGCGCGCTGTCCTCCCTCGCCGCCGCCCTGTTCCGGCCGGAGGCGCGGATGGGCCTGCGCTTCCTCGGCCCCGGAGGCGCGGCCTTGCGCCAGGCCGTCGAGGCGCGACGCGCCCGGCAGGACGAGCTCGCCCGGCTGAACGCCCGCCTCCGCGTCCCCTACGCCCCCTCGGTGTTCGGCAGCGACCTCGGCCGCCTCCTGGCCGAATGGCGCGAGGCGAAAGCCTCGAACATCTTCCTCCGGGGGCGGCGCCTCGGCCGGGTTCGCGGCCTGCTCGCCCCCTTCGCGCAAAGGACGGCGCCGGAGGAGGTCGGGCCGGACCTCGTCACCCTCGCCGAGATCAAGGCCCTGCAGGCGGCACAGCCCGCTCTGGCGGAGATTCTCGCGAGCGCCGCCGCGGAGCTCAGGCATCCCTGGTCGGATCCGGCCGCCCCCGCCGAGCTGTTCACCGCCCCGATGGCCTGGGCGACGCGGCTGGCGCCCGTCATCACCGCGATGGCTCCCCTCGTCGGAGGCCCGGCCATCGTCCGGGCGAGGCTCGCCGAGTTCCTCGATGGCGAGGATGGCCGGCTCGAACCGGGCGGTAATCTCGCCCTGGCGAAGGAGGATTTCACGACGCACAGGATCGCCGCCGTGAGGGCGATCGAGACGCTCGGGCGTCTGGTCGGCAGGGCCAAGCCCGACCGCCCGGTGGAGACGGACGGCGATTGGGTGGCCGGCACCCTCGCGGTGGCGGACCGCTGGAAGAGGTCGCTGCCGAAGGCGCAGGCCTGGGCGAGCTGGCAGGTGGCGGCGGGCGAGGCGACGAAGGCGGGGCTCGGCCCTCTGGTCGCCGCGATCGAGGCCGGAGCGGTGCGGGACGACGCCATCCTGACGACGTTCGAGGGCGCCTATGCGCGCTGGTGGATCGACCACGCCGTCACCGACGACATCCGCCTGCGCGATTTCATGGGCCAGCGCCACGAGGAGGCGGTCCGTGGCTTCGGCGAGGCCGATTCCCGGCTCTCCGGCCTCGCCGGCGCGGCGGTGCGGGCCCGTATCGGCGGTGGCGTGCCGCTCGCCGGCGCCTTCGGCACCGACCCCGAATGGGGCACGCTGGCCCGCGAAATCACCAAGCGCGCGAGGCACATGCCTCTGCGCCAGCTCTTCGCGCGGATGCCGAACGCGCTGACCCGGCTGACGCCCTGCCTGATGATGAGCCCGCTCTCCATCGCCCAGTACTGGCCGGCCGAGGCAAAGCCCTTCGACATCGTCATCTTCGACGAAGCCTCGCAGATCGCCCCCTGGGACGCCATCGGCGCCATCGCGCGGGGCCGGCAGGTGGTCATCGTCGGCGATCCCGAGCAATTGCCGCCCACCAATGTGGGCGATCGCGGCGTCGACGAGATCCCGGACGGTCTCGACGTCGCCGACCAGGAAAGCATCCTCGACGAGTGCCTGGCCGCGAACCTGCCGCAGAGGCGCCTCGCCTGGCACTACAGGAGCCGCCACGAGAGCCTCATCGCCTTCTCGAACCGGCACTATTATCGCGGGGGGCTCATCACCTTCCCCTCCCCCGTCACCGAGGACCGGGCGGTGCGGCTGCACTACGTGTCCGATGGCCTCTACGAGCGCGGCGGCGCGCGGGTGAACCGGCCCGAAGCGCGCGCCCTGGTGGCGGAGGTGGTCGCCCGCCTTGCGGCACCGGCCTTCGCGGCGGAGGAGCGCTCGCTCGGCATCGTCACCTTCAACGGCGAGCAGCAGCGGCTGATCGAGAACCTGCTCGATGCCGAGCGGCGGGGAAGGCCGGAACTGGAGCGGTTCTTCGACGGGCGGACCTGGAAGGAACCGGTCTTCGTGAAGAACCTCGAGACCGTGCAGGGCGACGAGCGCGACGCGATCCTGTTCTCGGTGGCGGCGGGTCCCGACGCGGCGGGCCGGATCACCGGACAGATCAGCTCGCTCAACCGTGAGGGCGGTCACCGCCGCCTCAACGTGGCGATCACCCGCGCCCGGCGTGAACTCGTGGTGTTCGCGTCCATGCGGGCCGATCAGGTCGATCTCGGACGCGGCAGCGCGCGCGGCGTGCGCGACTTCAAGCACTTCCTCGATTTCGCCGAACACGGCGCCCGCGTCCTCGAAACGGCGGCCGCGCCCACGGGGGGAGACATCGAATCGCCCTTCGAGGGCGCGGTGATGGCGGCTTTGGCCGCACGGGGCTGGAGACTCATACCTCAGGTCGGCGTTTCCGCCTTCCGGATCGACCTCGGCATCGTCCATCCCGACGCTCCGGGACGCTACCTCGCGGGAGTCGAATGCGATGGGGCGACCTACCATCGGGCGGCGACGGCGCGCGACCGGGACCGCCTGCGCGAATGGGTGCTCACCGATCTGGGATGGCGCATCCACCGGGTCTGGAGCACGGATTGGTGGAACGATCCGCAAGGCGCCCTCGACCGCCTCGACAGGGCGCTCCGGGCCGATCTCGACGCCGACAGGGCGAAGCCGGAGCCGGCGGTGATCGCGCCGGCCACGCCCGACATTCCTCCCGCGGAGCCCCCCGGACTCTACGAACCGGCCGATCTGTCGGGCTTCTCGCCCGATGCCGCGCGGTTCCACGATGCGGGGTACGAGGCCAGGCTGGCGGCGATGGCAGCCGACGTGGTCACGCGCGAAGGCCCTGTTTTCGCTGACATTCTCGCCGAACGCCTCCTGCGCGCGCACGGATTTTCCCGGATCACGGCCCGCCTGCGCCAGCGCGCGCTGGGTGCCGTCGATCCCCGCTGCCACCATACCAGCGAGGGCGACCGCATCGTCCTCTGGCCGGAGGCCGCCCCTGCCGGGCCGGTGAGGTTCCGCCCGGCGGGAGGGGAGGCACGGGCACCCGGCGACATCCCGCTCCAGGAGCTCGCCGGGCTCGCCCGCGACCTCGATCCGGCCCCCGGCATCGAGGCGCGGATGGCCGCGCATCTGGGCCTCGGCCGGATGAGCGAGACCGTTCGCGCCCGCTTCGCCGAGGCCGCTTCGCTCGCCCGGGAAGGCGAGGCGCCGGTCCCGGTGTCCGTCGGATGAGACGGGCGGATCGACCGCCACGCGAGGGGCCTTTCGACCGCCATGCGACCGCGATGATGGCGGTACGCGACGCGAAAAAGCCCCGCCTTGTCAGGCGGGGCCGATGGCGGTGACTCTGGTGCCGTGCGGCCTGAAATTCAGGCCGCGAGCTTCACGGCGGCGGGAGCGTTGTCGTTCACGAGAACGAGCTCGCCGGCCGTGACGGTGGAGGTGCTGGAGGTCGGGGTCAGGCGATCGGCGACGAAGGCCACCAGGGAGATGTTGGCGGCAGCGGCGACGGCGACGGCGGTGAGAATGAGAGCGGTCATATCGGTGTTCCTCAGGGCGGTGCGTTTGCGTTGCAGCATGTATGACAGCCTCCCCACCTTGTTGGTATACCAAACGCCAAATACCAAACATGCGCTCAATGCATGCGACGCACACTATTCTGCCGAGACCTGCGCCAAGCGCACTATGATGCAGAGTCGGCGGATGGGCTTCTTTATCCGACTCAAACCCGACGGCAGCTGCCCGATGTCCCGTTCCGCCGTGACCGTCGTCACCCTTCTCCTCGCCGCAGGGTCGACCGAGGCATGGTCACCCCAGGCATGGGCTCAGGATGCGGACCGGGTCCGTGCGATGAACGCGGTGAGCGACCTGGCGCGGGCGCACCGCGACCGGGCGGACACGCTTCGGCGCAGGGAGACGCTCCAGCGCGACCGGGACCGGGCCGACGACCGGGTCCGGCGCAAGGCCGAGTGGGACAGCCGTTCGATGCGACGCTTCGACCGCTGAGCCGGCATCGACGGGAGGCCGACGCCCTCTCCCGTCCCCGCGCCTTTCCACCGTTAAAATCCGATGGTTGGGACCCGGCCTGAGCGCCCGGGAGGGGTGGTCTCTTGCCGGTCCGCCTCTGGCCTGCTTGGCGCGAAAGGCGGCCTCACCCGACGAACCTGACTATCCTAGCCCTACCCTATGATTTGCTTTGCCCTTGCTCCATCAATTCATAGCCTTTTGAGCTGATTCAAGCATCCATATGTATCGATTTAGTTCGTTTGATTGTTTTAGTTTTCATATACGAATTTTTATCAGGATAGTATGTTTACAATAAATTAAATATTTGATATTTAAAAACATATAGTCATGAAAGAGACCGCAGTCGTGAATATCAAAATCAAGCATACACTGATCGGCCTCGTGAGCTTCCTCGCCATCGCCATTCTGACGCAGGGGACGTTGGGTCTCGTACAGCTTCGTTCCGTGAACGACAACGCGCTGGATATCTCCAACAACTGGATGCCGAGCATTCGGGAACTTGGTGAGCTCAAGTACAGGACGACACGCCTGCGGCTCGTCGATGCTCGTTTCGTCACCGCCACCGAACCCGTGGACGAGTTGGCCAAGGTCTCGGATCAGCGGCTCGCTGAGGTCGAAAAGGTCGCTGCCCGGTACGAGCCCCTGATCTCCAGCGCGGAGGAGAGGGCGCTGTGGACCGCGCACCGGCAGCAATGGGGCGAATACCTCGGGTTTCGCACGAAGCTCATGGCGGCCGCACAGGCGAAAGACCAGAGCACGATCAACAACCTCTTCCAGGCATCCCGCAAGCCCTTCGACGCAGCCCTGAACGCTCTCGACAGCGACACGGCCTTGAACGCCTCCGGCGGCGAGCGGGCCACGGCCGCCGCCGACCAGACCTACGCGCGTTCCATGTGGCTGACGGCACTGCTCTGCTTCACCGCGCTGGCCGGCAGCACCGGCGCCATCGTCTATGTCCTCGTCTGCGTCACGCGTCCGATCGACCGCCTGATCCGGCGCATGCGCGATCTCGCGGCCGGCGACCTCAACGGGCAGGTTCCTTACTCCGAGCGTACCAACGAGATCGGGGCGATCGCTGCCGCCGTCGAGGCCTCGCGGGACAACCTGATCCGGACCCGCCAGCTGGAGGAGGAGACGGTGCAGGCGCGCGCCTCGGCCGAGGAGCAGCGCAAGGCGGGGATGCGTCAGATGGCGGATTCGTTCGAGGCCGCGGTCGGCGGCATCGTCGGTCAGGTCTCATCCGCGGCCACCGAGCTGCAGGCCACGGCGCAGCAGATGACCGCCACCGCGACCCAGACCGCGAGCCAGTCCACCACCGTGGCCGCGGCCGCCGAGGAGGCCGCCTCGAACGTCGGGACGGTGGCCGCCGCCGCCGAGGAGTTGGGAAGCTCCGTGCTGGAGATCGGCCGTCAGGTGCAGGGCTCGGCGGGGCTGGCGCAGAGCGCGGTCGGTGAGGCCGATCAGACCGCCCATCTCGTCCAGATGATGAAGACGACGTCCGAGAAGATCGGCGACATGGTCGGGCTGATCTCGAACATCGCCAGCCAGACCAACCTGCTGGCGCTCAACGCCACGATCGAGGCGGCACGCGCGGGAGAAGCGGGACGCGGCTTTGCGGTGGTGGCCGTCGAGGTCAAGGAGCTGGCGAGCCAGACCGCCAAGGCTACCGACGAGATTGCCGGTCAGATCGGCGAGATCCAGGGCGTGACGGATCGGGCCGTGATCGCCATCGGCACGATTACGGCCCGCATCCGCGAGATCGACACGGTGACCGCGAGCATCGCGGCCGCGGTGGAGGAGCAGGGGGCGGCGACCCAGGAGATCGTACGCAACGTCGCCCAGGCGTCCTCCGGCACGGTCGAGGTGACGACCAACATCGCGGGGGTGGCGCAGGCCTCGGAGGAGACCGGTGCGGCGGCAGCCCAGGTTCTCGCCTCCGCCGCGGAGCTGTCGCAGCAATCCGAACACCTGTCGGCCGAGGTGCAGCGCTTCCTCGCAACCGTGCGAGCCGCCTAATACCAGACCTCGATGAGTCTGACTCATCGAGGTCTGCCCGCGCGACTGCGCGGCGGCGGTCGTCCGCCGGACCTCACTGCCCCTGACCTATGGGTCAGGGGCAGTGAGACTTGGTATAAGACTGCCTCTCGGCCGCCATCCGAAACCGCCTCGACCAACGACCGCCATCGGAGACACGGCGGTCGTTCGAGGGTCCGGATTGGGCGGGGCGCCTGCCGAGGATCCCCTCGGCCGACACGCCGGCACGGGATGGAGGCGGTCCGATCAGGTCCGGTCGTCCAACTCGGGTACGCCGCTCTGCCGGTCCGCATAGGCGGCCAGGAAGGCCGGCCGCTGCTGCCACCGCTTCCAGAACGCATCGATGTGCTCGAAGCGCTCGTCCAGCGGCATGGCGTTCACTGGGAACTTCGAGAAGGCGATCGCGGTCGCCATCGTGATGTCCGAGAAGGTGGGCGCCTCGCCGCCGAGGAGCCATTCGCGGCCGTCCGACAGATGCCGGTCCACCAGGCTCGCATGGGCCAGCGCCTCCTTGCGGCAATGCTCGCCCCAGGCGAGGTTGCTGGTGAGTTCGAGCTTCGGCCCGAGCCCCTGATGGAGAACGTGGAACGCGGTGACGATCCGATAGAGGATGTGCACCCAGATGCGGTTGTCCCACATGGTGTCGAGGCCCTGTTCCAGGGGGCCTTCACCCATGATGCGACGACCGGGGAACTCCTGGTCGAGGTAGCGGACGATGGCGGCCGTCTCCGAGAAGATGCTTCCGTCGGCGAGTTTGAGGGTGGGAGTCTCGCCCCACGGATTCATCTTCAGGTGCGGCCACTGCCGCTGCTCGCCGACCGGCGACATGTCGTAGATGCGCTCGGCGAACCGATCCGCGATGCCCTTCTCGTGGAGGAAAATGCGCAGGCGCTGCGGGTTGGGGAACGCCGACGGCGAGGTGAAAAGCTGGAGGCGGGATGGGGTTTCGTTGGTCATCAGTCCCTCTGTCTGCCAGTAGGCAGGGAACCAACTAGGACTTCCCCTCCGGCCGGTCAACGCCTATCTGCCAACAGGCAGGTAATTCTGTAGGCGTTGGGATGGCGTGATGAGTTCAGGGTACAAGGAGGCGATCCTCGCCGCCGCGAAGCGGACCGCGATGGCGCATGGCTACGGCGGATTGAACTTCCGCGACCTCGCGGCCGAGGTCGGGATCAAGGCGGCGAGCGTCTACTATCACTTCCCCGGCAAGGCCGAACTCGGCGCGGCGGTGGCGAAGCGCTACTGGGAAGACATCGCAGCCGCGCTCGACGCCATCTCCGCCGAGACGCCGGACCCGCTCGTCAGTCTGGGCAGGTACCCCGAGATCTTTCGCAAGTCCCTGCAGACCGGCAACCGCATGTGCCTGTCCAGCTTCATGACGGCCGAGTACGACGATCTGCCGGACACCGTGAAGCACGAGGTGCGGGCCTTTGCCGACGTCAACGTCGCCTGGCTGAGCCGGGCTTTGACCGAAGCGGGCGTCGTCGAGGCGGCAGACGGCGAAGGGCGGGCTCGCGCCATCTACGCGGCCGTTGCGGGGGCTCAGCTCATGGCAAGGGGCCGCGCCGATCTCTCGCTGTTCGACACCCTGATCGACACCTATCGTAAGACCGGCCTTCTCCCCGCGTAGCCGTTTGCCCAGGTTTGACGCGCATCCGCTGTCGACTCTTGGCAGACCCTGGGAACGTCCGCTTCGGAGCAGCATGGTGGAGGATGGCCGACGTCCGGGTCGGGTGTACAGCCGACCTACTGCATTATGGAGCATTTCGATTAATGATCGAGCTAGCGCGATTGAATTATAAGCTACACTGGCATGCAAGCTACAGAAAAAGCCGCCACTACTAGAACTGCAAATTTGATAGAATGCTTTTACGACAACGAGAGCTTAATATTAATAGTTTTGCACCAATTCCAATAAATGCCCCAATGCTGCCTATCAAAATAGCGATTAGGGGATAAACAATAAGAAAATCTACCGGATAAGTTCCGAATAGTCCGAATATCACAAACACGTCTACGAGAGCGATCAAAATTGCAGATAAAAGCAGTGATCGCTTAGTAGGTAATATTATGGCAAGTGTTAGTGGCACTCCAATTATGACGAAGATCAATGACTTACCCTCGGGCTGCGTAAACAATCCCTGTTTGCTCAACAAGCCGTTCTATCGCAAGTTCGCAATCAAAACATGGACATTATGGACAGTCTCCGTCTTCTAAGGGTTGGAGGCGGAACGTCCGCTTGAGGGCGAGGCGGCAATGTCCGCTTCCCACCCATTGCGGACCTCAGCGCCACTGGTCATTCCGCCTGAAAGGCCACGCCTCTACATCACCATGGGCGCGCATATCGGCCCAATATCGCTCTTCCCTCGCCTCTGCTCTGCGGTTCCAAAGGCTGAGTGTGCCGAGAGATAAAATGACCGCCCAAAGGGGGATGCGCTCTACACCCTTGATAATTGCTGAGTGAGGCCACGTGTATATCTCGTCGGATCGTAAGAATGCGACACAGTTCGGGATTAGTATGCTGAGCTTCTGGTCTGTTCTGATTGCCTGCCTCACAGGGCATGTCTCGAAGTCGTCGTAGAGCGTCCAGATGAGATCATTGATGGCGCGCAGCGCAACGTCTCGGCTCTCAGGCCACCCCCGTTCGAGGTCGCGGTTCGTGATGAGACCGCTCCAGAACTGCTCGACTAAATCGGCAGCACGATCTCTCGCTTCTCTATCGATCATCGGCTTCAGCATGGCGGAATGAGACGAAGTCAGCAAACGACCCATTGCGGACCATAAGCTCTCGGGCATCGTAGGTCATGAATACAGTGCATGTTCTCTGGCACGTTCGAGCGGATGATCCTGACAAAGAGGATGCGAAGCTCATCGGTGTCTACCGATCCCGAGAGAGTGCCGACGCCGCTGTGCTGAGGCTGAAGGGGCAGCCGGGCTTCCGCGATCATCCTCATGGGTTCGAAGTTTCAGCCTATCCTCTCGATAAGGATCACTGGACCGAAGGCTTCGTGAGCGGTGACGTTGATGAGGAGGCTTAGGTCAGCACCCCACCCTTAGCTACCCTCGGTTTCTTGGGGACCATGACGAGTTGCTGGCGTGAAGGGCCAGATTGATGCCCATAGATCAATAAGCCCACCTGCGGCGAACCAAGACCCGACCATGGCGCTGAAAGCTCCTCGCCAAAAAGGACGCCAGTTATCCATGTACTTGAGTGCCCGTGTTGTTCTTTTCCAGTTTGGATTGGCAAGGTCTTCTGCATTCCAAAGGATAAAAGCTGCACACAGCATTAGGATTGCGGCATAACAGACCCATCTGCCACGCTCTCTAACGCTCTGGGGACGCTAGTCAGGTTTTAACAAGGCCACGTCTCTAGCCCCTTGCGACTGAATGGTAGCCCGATCCTACCTGTACAAAGTGAACAGCGGCTCCCCACTCTTCTCGAACGTCGAGGGACGGGTACCAAGCGACGGGCTTCCACCACGATGGCCGGCAGGCGATTCGATGACGGTCGGATGGTTCAGCGCAGGGCGGCGGTCGTTTCGAGGCTCGACTGTCTGTCCCGAACGGCGACACCCCTGTAGATGACGATCGTCGCGACAAGACCGCAGAGGCCGCCAAACGCCATCCAGTACCCGGGCGCCGCCTGGTTGCCGGTCACTTCGATCAACCATGTGGAGATCAATGGCGTGAACCCGCCGAAGAAGGCCGTTGCGAGCGAATAGGCGAGCGAGAACCCTGCCGTTCGTACCGTCGTAGGGATGATCTCGGTGAGCGCGACGACCATCGCGCCGTTGTAGCTGCCGTACAGGAACGAGAGCCAGAGCAAGACGATCAGCATGTTGATGAAGGACGCGTTGGCGACCAGCCATGCCAGCGCGGGGTAGGCCGTCAGCACGGTCAGGGCCGAGAAGATCAGCAGAAGCGGCTTGCGACCGACCCGGTCCGACAGCGCCCCCATGACGGGCAGCCAGACCAGGTTCGACAGGGCCGTACAGAAAGTCACGAGCAAGCTGTCGGTGTCGGAGAGCTTCAGGACGGTCTTGCCGAACGTCGGGGTGTAGACGGTGATCGTATAGAACGACACGGTCGTCATGGCCACGAGCAGCATGCCAAGGCCGACGATCCTCCAGTTCTGGACGAGCGAGCTGAAGATCTGCTGCGTGCTGGGCCGTACCTTGCGCTGGAGGAACTCCTCCGTCTCCTCCAGGGAGCGGCGGATGTAGAAGAGAAACGGCACGATGGCGCAGCCGATGAAGAACGGGACGCGCCACCCCCAGTCGTTCATCTCGGCAGGACCGAGGGCGTGGTTCAAGACATAGCCGATGATCGCAGCGAACATTACCGCGACCTGCTGGCTGCCGGACTGCCACGATACGTAGAAGCCCTTGTTGCCGGGCGTGGACATCTCGGCGAGGTAGACCGAGACGCCGCCGAGTTCGACTCCGGCCGAGAACCCCTGCAAGAGGCGGCCGATGAGGACGAGGAACGGGGCGAACAGTCCTATCGTCGCGTAGCTCGGCACGAAGGCGATCAGGATCGTTCCAAGGGCCATGATCGTCAGCGTGACGATCAAGCCCTTGCGCCGTCCGATGCGGTCAACATAGGCACCGAGGATCACCGCCCCGAGCGGTCGCATCAGGAAGCCGGCGCCGAACGTCACGAACGTCAGCATCAGGGAGGCGTATTCGTTAGCGACCGGGAAGAAGGCCTTGGAGATGTAGGAGGCGTAGAAACCGAAAAGGAAAAAGTCGAACATCTCCAGGAAGTTACCGCTGGTGACGCGAAGCACCGTCGCAACCTTGGACTTGGATCGATCCTTTTCCGAGAACGTAGCCACGGCGTCCCTCCAGGATGTAGCAGCGGCTGTTTTGAGGACCGCGTGTGTTGATGCTCGTTTTAATCCCTGCGCCAATCGACGCAATGCGTGCCCCCCGACAAACGGGATGCGACGACCGATCCTCGCGTTTCTGTCACTGACTTCCCAAAACTCCGACTTCAGGCAGTCGCAGTGTCAAACTGGGCGAACGACCTTCGACCCAGCCATACCCGTCCCCAGCCCTGAACGCGCGCCTCGAGCATTTTCTTCACGCGAGCCGGGGTCGTGTCCCAGGCGGTGTCGTTCGGTCTCGGCGCTTCCCGAAAGCGGAGATTCGTCGGCTACCCGGCAACCTCGGCCCGGAATGGTGAGGCGTCAGTGCGGTGCCGCCCGGACACGGACACCGGTTGGGTGCGGAGAACGACCCTCAGACTCTGACCGTCGCTGTGAAGGACGCGCTCCTGCGCCTCGACATGACGCGTATCCGACCCCAGGGCCTGCGCATGACGACGCTTTCGCGGGCAAAGACTTACTTCTGAGTGGGATGTTACGAACGCGAACGCGAGGGTGCTTAAAAATTTGGCGATTATATACTTGACGCACCACGGCCCAAAATGTAGGGTTTGGGCATCGGAGCCCTACGCCCATGTCCGTCCTTTCCAAGCCCTACTTTCACTGCGAAGAAGCAGCCTTCGCCCATCTTGAAGCAGCTCTCTGGCCGCAGGGTCCGGTGTGCCCTCACTGCGGTTCCATGGGTAAGCACTACGATCTCCGCAAAACCCGCCTTGGCCTCCGCAAGTGCGCTGAGAAGGCGTGCCGTAAGCAGTTCACTGTGAAGGTCGGCACGGTCTTCGAGAGCGCCCATATCCCGCTCGCCAAGATGCTCCAGGCCACCTACCTGATGTGCGCCTCCAAGAAGGGCGTGAGCAGCCACCAGATCCATCGCCTTCTCGGCATCACCTACAAGAGCGCGTGGTTCCTAACCCACCGCATCCGCGAGGCGATGCGTGACGGCTCCCTGGCTCCCATGGGCGGCATTGATGGCATGCCCGGCGCTGGCGGCATCGTAGAGGCTGACGAGACCTTCATCGGTCGCGAGCCCGGCGTGCCGAAGGCCCGCGCCTATCATCACAAGATGAAGGTCGTGTCCCTGGTGGACCGGGATAGCGGACAGGTCCGCTCTGTCGTCGTGGACGACATCAAGCCCGAGACGCTTCGCCCGATCATCGAAGCGAACATTCTCAAGGAAGCTAGCCTCTTCACCGACGAGTCCAGCATCTACACGAAGGTCGGCGCCACCTTCGCCGATCACCAGATGACCACGCATTCCGCCAAGGAGTACGTTCGCGGCATCGTCCACACGAACACCGTTGAGGGCTACTTCTCCGTCATCAAGCGCGGCATGAAGGGTGTCTACCAGCACTGCGGCAAGCAGCACCTGCACCGCTACCTTGCCGAGTTCGATTTCCGGTACAACAACCGAGTGAAGCTGGGCTGTGGAGATGCGGAGCGGGCGGAACGAGCTCTGGCGGGTATTGCAGGCAAGCGTCTCACGTATCGACAGCCTGACGCAAAGTAGTCCGCATCATGTCGGATCAAGGAATGGACGTTCAGGCACGCGTCGACCTGCTCTTGGCAACACCAAAGGCAATGGCCGGAACGCCTAAGTGGGTCACGACTGACCGCGAAGGCCAGCGCCGCTGGTTGCGAACCTTGACAATCAGCGGCGAAAGCACAGGCCTTGATTTGATAATTGATAACTGGCCTGCATCTCCGCTTCAGCGAGTAACGGTAACGCTCAATTATGGGCGGTGCATCTCGCGACTTGATGCGTGGGAGCACGACCGTCACAATAATCACGAAGTTAGAAACAAGATAACGCCGTCCGATATAGAGCTGGGATGGATATTTGGCCCCCATGGTCATTTGTGGGCACACAATAGACATCTTGGTACTCCGACTTCCTTGCCTGTTGATCTGGAATTTGCTATAAAACTTCCGGCCAATGTTCAAGGCTTTGAAAATTCGTTCCGCTGGTTTTGCGGTCAAACAAACATAAACTGCTCGGCCGATGAACTACCAACACTGCCTCAAAGAGAGTACTTGATATGAGTATTCTGGATGTTGTTTCAAACGAGGTAAGTAAGTGGTGCCAGCCTTATGAGGTGGCGCCATTCACAGTCGTGCCTACATTTTTGCTTTATCCATCAAACGCTTGCGTTCAAGTGTTCGTCGAAGGAGGGCGGGATAGCTTTGTCGTGTCGGATGGCGGGGGGGCCATTGACGTGTCTTTGGGCCTAGGCAGCGGTAAACTCGATGCGACTAGAGTGCTGAAAACGGCGGCAAAAGACGCATCACTATATGTGAATAGCTCTGGTTGGATATACGCCAAAGGGGCAAGTCTCCGCTCTCTGACATCTATCATTTCAGTTGTAGCTGATTGCTCCAAATCCGCTGCAGAGGCGTGCGCTAGAAGCTTTAGGCCTGAGAGTACGTCTGATTTCAGGAAAGAACTTGAAGAATTTCTGACAGCCAATTTTCGGGACAGGCTTATAAAGGAGGCCGTCCTGCTTGGCGGAAGCAATAAAAAACATCGTTATGATTATGCAATAAAAACTGGAGAGGACAGGCTGATAGTAATAGATGCGGTCATGCCAGACTCAAGCTCGATCAATTCTGCCATAGTGTCACATATCGATCTAAGAAATGCTAAAAGATCAGACATCACCCAGAGAATAATATACGACGATCGACTCGAATGGAAATCTTCAGACCTATCTTTGCTTGAGGTTGGAGCGACGTCGATTGCCTTTACATATGCTGAGCAAAACATAGACAGGCTTGCAGCATGAAGAAGGATCGAACTAGGGGCGACAAAGCCGAATCTAAGCCGCCCTCCAAGCTAGGCGCTGAGAAGCTGACGCCCGAGGAGCAGAAGCGCCGCTTCGAGCAGCTGGCCCGCGAACTCGAATGCGACGAGTCTGAGGAAAACTTCGATGCGGCGCTACGAGTGATTGCGAAGCAGAAGCCGAGGATACCTAAGGAAGAGGTTGAGGAGGGTTAGAAGCATCCTGCTTCGGCTGGCCATTCAAACCCATCCCGCGCGTTTGTAGCTTGTCCATCCAGTGGTGCTCAGTTCGTACGATATCGTCGTCCGACTCAAATCCGGCAGCCACCTGTAGAATTGCTACTTGATAGTCGGCAGCTTGGTGCGCCTGTAGTCCTACTGCTGCGCCACCTACTGCTGCATGCTGGAGCCAGCGCTGATAAAATCCTCCTGCGCCCGCAGCCGAACCAACGTAATGCTTGCGAGCAGTTTCCGAAGTAAGAACGTAGACACCTTTTGCTTGCCTCAATCGATCAATCCAGTTGTTAGGTAGCGTGGTCAAGTCGCTTAATTTGCATCGAAAAATAAAATAGCCTGGAAACGCTATTTCTTTGAAGGCGATTCTAAGCTCTCGAACTGGCTTTTGGTGATTATTTGCCAAGTGAAACCATCTGCGCGTTCCTGGACCCCAATCTATTGTAAGCCTGCCAACATACTCTGTCATTAAATCAGTGCGGCTTATATCATACATATTTACACCGCTATATTCCTCATTTGTACAAAGGCATCTAGTGCCGTCTGGCGATACCCCTATTCCATTGACTACATACAAACCCACAAATAAAGTGTCTCCCGATGGATCTATGACAAAACTTGCAAGCTTGTTTCCCACACGATAAGGCATTGCAACTTGCAGTGATTGATACTCTTCGAATAATAACGGATCTTTTTGCCACAATTTGTATGGCGTCATTGATTTACTTTTGGTTGTGTGGCGCAGTAATCTTACGTTGTAAGGATCCAGCCCGGCGGCTTCTAAAAGTGAATTGAAGATGATCGGCATAGTGCCTCCTAAAGGACCATGCCTACCATATTCATCGCGTGGTGTGTGAGGTATATAATCGCCAAAAATTTGTCCGCGTGACCAGACGGGCGCCGACGGACGCCGCAGGCCTTTCAGACGCCCCAAGAGCGTTGCCGATGCGATTCAGCGAATGACGCTCTATGATCGGCCCTGGGCTCCTCAGACAAGGAAGAAGTGACATCACGATCATGAGGACGGTATCCGGATGCGCTGAACCCTCACAAAAGGTGGAGGACCCTCGCCCCAAATCCCGAGGTGGTCGACCCACGCGGCACGAAGAAGGGCTCCTCACCGAGAGACTGATTGAAACGGGTGGGCGGCTGTTTATCGAATATGGTTTCGACAACACGAGCATCGAGCGCATCGCAGGGGAAGCCGGCGTTTCGAAACGGACGTTTTACAGTCGGTTTCCAACAAAATCAGATCTTTTTACCACCTTCATATTCCGTTGGTTCGACCAGGGAATGGCAGAGATTGATGCCAGCACGCGGCATGTGGCAGATGCCCATGCCCAGCAATGGCTGACGGTTGTCGGCTTGCAATTTCTCGAATTCAACCTCCGTTTTCAAACGATAGAAATCCACCGCGTTCTCGTTTCCGCCAGTAAGACCCTCCCGGAATTGTCGGCTCGGGTCCGTCAGATGTACCTCGTCCGCGTTCGACATTTCGTCCGCGACGCACTGGAGCGGTTCCATGAACGCGGAGAGATCGAGATTGAGGATGCAGATTTTGCAGCCGAGATGTTTTTTCACTCTTGCATTGGTTACTTCCGGCAGAGGGCAATGGTGGGTCACATCAAGCCGCACATAGACGCAGCGACGCGGGATGAATTCTCGAAAACGATAGCCTTCTTCCTGCATGGTTGTCGGGTGAAACAGAAAGGCTCAGGCGCGACGGGCGCCTGAGCCTCCTGCGGGTATTCCACGTCTCGGGATCAGCTTACGAGAGCCAGCGCCTCGCACGCAGGCCGTTCCGTGTCCGCGTCAGCTAAAATGGCCGTCACCAAAGGTGCTCCGGTTCTCGACAGCGCCGAACTGCAGGTAGTGCACGAGAGGATCCAGCCCTTGGGCTTTCACATCTGCGTAGGTGGCTTCGTATGCCTTGGTGTCGAAGTCTGCGGAGGGATCACGGCCTTCTTTCCAACCGAAGGTGTCGTAATGCGTGAGGGGGTTGATGCCATTGGCGGCAACATCCTCGTACGCGGCCAGATAGCCTTTGGTGTCGAAGACCGCATTCGGGTTGCGGCCTTCGTGCCAGCCCAGCTGGTTGAAGTGCTGCTGGGCGAACGCGAAGGTGTCCCCGCCGGCCGCGAGCGCAGCTTGCGCGACGTCAGGGTTCGATAGCAGGTAATACTCCGCGTCGAAGCCGTGAGCCGCCCCAATGTCGGTGGCCTTGCCGATGGCAGCGTAAGCCTGCCTCCCCTCCGCCTGTCCATCGGATAGGAAGTGCGCGAGGGGATCGATACCGGCGGCTTTCACGTCCGGATTGCGCGCGAGGTACAATTCGTTGTCGAAGTTCGCACTTGGATCGTGGCCCTGCTTCCAGCCATTCTGATCGTAGTCCACCAAAGGATTGCCGCCGCTCTTGGCGACGTCGGGATTGGTTGCGAGATAGCCCTTTGTCGAGAAGAAGGCGTTTGGATCCCGGCCTTCCTTGAAGCCGAATTCTGCATAGTGGGTATCCGCATCCTGTCCGGCCGCGAACACGTCCTTGTTGTGAGCGAGGTAGAACAAGTCGTCCACGAGCGGCGAATTGTCGTTGTTGTCGATGGTCCGGTCCGCAAATTGGAACTGCTCCACACCTTTCAACGTGTTGATGCTATCTCCCGAAGAGATCGTCACGGCGTTCGAATGAAAATCAAATGTTGCGTCATTGAAATTGAAGCCAAATATCGCTTTGTCGATCCCGTTTCCGCCGTCGATGATGTTCGTGCCGGATCCAGTCGTGAAGGTGTCATCGCCACCGTTGCCGATCAGGATGTCGTTACCCGGTCCATCGATGAGGGTATTGGCTTTGTCATCGCCAGCCTGAACGTCGTCCCCGCCACCGGCGGAGATGACGCTGCCGCCATGCGGGTTTCCAGCCGTTCGATCAATCCAGTCGAATATTTCCTTAGAGTAATATTGAGAGGCATACTCCAGCTGAAGATCATGCCCGGCCCCAGGGACCACTAAGGTTTGCTGCGAAGAAGAGCCGGTATACCATTTATGCTCGTCGGTTGCTTCGGCGACATAATCCGGCTGAACGAACAGTTTGTCGGCAGAGCCCAAGACTGTGAGAATCGGTGCCTTGATGTTGTTCGTCAATTCGGCATTGTAGACCGTCGGATTGATTCCTGCGATTTCGGCGGTCGTGACGGTTTGCTTGGTTGCTTCGTCATGAGCGATGACAAGCGGATCGGCGTCCGCGGTATTGTAGAAAAACCCTCTTTTTTCTGTCCGCGCTTGTCAGGTATCCGGGCTGCTGCTGTTCAGGCGGTAGATTGGGATCGGTCGACGCGGGGACGAACAGTCCTGTGCTATCGGGACTGCTCGTTCCGTGAGCAAGTCCCGTCAAAACGACTCCGTCGACGTCGTTATAGGTTCCTGCAGTCTTGATCGATAGGACGGATCCGTACGAGTGTCCCACCAAGATGATTTTGTCGTAATTTGTGCCCAGGCCTCCCGCCCGAATCTGTTGAATGATCTGGTCGGTAATATAGGCCTGATTGTCGACATTCACTAAGTCTGCGGATGGCTTCGAACTTTGCCCCTCGCCCAGCCGATCGATCGCCAGGGTGTCATAGCCGTCGTTCTTTGCAGCCTCCACAAAGGAATACTGCGACCCGATTTCGGGCATGTCCCAATAATCGTGGTCGTATGTAAGGCCGTGCAGAAGGATGAGAAGCGTTTTGCTCTGATCCAGGCCGGGTGCGACCGCATCCTGACCCAGGCCGGCCGCTGTGGTGTACTGCCCGTAAATCTGAACTTTGGTGTTGTTCGATGCTGATAGGTCGCTGGTGAAAAATCGGCCTTCTTGGATCCCTGCGTCGGGCATGGCGTCCTCCCTATCACTTTCTGAAACCGTCTAGGGCAGATCGGATGTCTCATTCGGCTGACTGTCGTTAGCGGGCACGAGAGGATCGGATCCCTGCGGCAGCAGGATATTACCAATTTTTAAACGCAACGCTACGGTGTCGTTGCGTTAAATCTCCGAGGCACCGGGCTCAGCCACTCCGCGCCTCGCGATCTCCCCGCTCGCGTCCTGAGGGTTTTGCCACCACCAGCTTTGACGGGACTGCGAAGAGTCGTGGCCGGTCCCGCGTCGATGTCCGTTTCCAGTGCCGCCAAAGACGTGGACCAGCGGACATCCGCCCGTATCGGCCGTCGGTCGCTGTCTCACCCGGCCGCCCGCAAGCGGAGGCTCCCGGCTTCCGGGAAGGGGCGTGAGCGGCCCGCGAGACTGTGTCGG
Source organism: Methylobacterium sp. E-045 (assembly GCF_022829685.1). Taxonomy (GTDB): domain Bacteria; phylum Pseudomonadota; class Alphaproteobacteria; order Rhizobiales; family Beijerinckiaceae; genus Methylobacterium. Next base: position 31,759 of record NZ_JAKSYE010000045.1, on the reverse strand, counting down.
TTTCCGTGCATCTGCCGTCCGGACGCAGACGGGCAGGAAGCCGCCCTTCTCGGGTCTTGAAGGATGGGGACCAAGCGCCGGGTCGCCCCCACGAGGGCAGGCGGATTCACTTCTCTTCTCAACGGCCGTTCCCCCTATCCAGGGCGGCCCATAGACGTCCGGGATCGGACGCCCGATCGCATCGGGGCGGGAATCGCATCGGTGCGCGGTGGCGGCGCGAAGCTACGGCGGCCCGCCCTCGTCGGGATCGGGGCGCTCGTTCCGGGCGGCGCCTCACTCGTCCGTCGAAAACATCTCGTCGAAGGAATAGCCCGAGCCGCGCACGGTGCGGATCGGGTCGCTCTGGCGCGGGCGGTTGATGGCCTTGCGCAGGCGGCCCACATGCACGTCCACGGTGCGCTCGTCGATATAGACGTCGTGGCCCCAGACCCCGTCGAGGAGCTGCTCCCGCGAGAACACCCGGCCGGGGCTCCGCATCAGGAATTCGAGGAGCTTGAACTCGGTGGGGCCGAGATGGATCTCGCGGCCCTCCCGACGGATGCGGTGGCTGACGCGGTCGAGTTCGATGTCGCCGGCGACGAGCAGGTCCGCCACGTGGCTCGGCTTGGCCCGGCGCAGGAGCGCGCGGACCCGGGCGAGCAGCTCCGGCACCGAGAACGGCTTGACGATGTAGTCGTCGGCGCCGGTGCCGAGGCCGCGGATGCGGTCGCCCTCCTCGCCGCGCGCCGTCAGCATGATGACCGGCAGCCGCTCGGTCTCGCGCCGGGCGCGGATGCGGCGGCACAGCTCGATGCCGGACAGGCCGGGCATCATCCAGTCGAGGAGGACGAGGTCGGGAACCTGCTCCTGGAGGCGCAGGTCGGCCTCGTCGCCGCGCGAAGCGGTATCGACGACGAAGCCCTCCGCTTCGAGGTTGTAGCGAAGGAGAAGGGTGAGGGCCTCCTCATCCTCGACGATCAGGATACGCGTACTCATGCGGGTGTTTTCGGGGTGATGGCGACCGTCCCGTCACGCACAGGACGGCCGCGCGAAGATCGAGCCGGAACGGCCCGACCGGAGGGACGGTCAGGCGCTGGCGGGCAACGACACCGTGGCGTAGTTCGACGCGTCGTTCTTCGGCCTGTCGCCTTCGGCGAGTTCGTTCGTCCCGGTGACGAGGTAATGGATCGTCTCGGCGATGTTGGTGGTGTGGTCGCCGATCCGCTCGATGTTCTTGGCGCAGAACAGGAGATGCGTGCAGAACGAGATATTGCGCGGATCTTCCATCATGTAGGTCAGCAACTCGCGGAAGAGCGAGTTGTAGAGGGCGTCGATGGAATCGTCGCGCTCCCAGACGTCGAGGGCGGCCTTCACGTCCTGGCTGGCATAGGCGTCGAGGACGTCCTTCAGCTGCTCCTGCACCAGATCGCCCATGTGCTGGACGGCGATGACGATCTTCTGCGGCTGGATCTGCTCGGCGATGGCCACCACGCGCTTGGCGACGTTCTTCGACAGGTCGCCGATCCGCTCCAGGTCGTTGGAGACGCGAATCGCCGAGACCGTCTCGCGCAGGTCGATGGCGAGGGGCTGGCGCTTGGCGATGAGCAGGATCGCCCGCTCCTCGATCTCGTGCTGGAGGGCGTCGAGGCGCTTGTCGGCGCCGATCACCGCCTGCGCCAGGGGCACGTCCCGGCGCACCAGGGCGTTGCCGGAATCGGTCATCATCTTCTCGGCGATCCCGCCCATCTCGGAAATCGAGCGGCGCAGGTTTTCCAGTTCCGTGTCGTAGGAACTGACGATGTGGTTGGGCATGCTCGCACTCCTCGACCGAGGCCGCCTCGGGCGGCCTGCATCGCGTAGATCGGGACCGGTGCCGCGAAAAGCGGCGCCGGCGGGCTCAGCCGAAGCGGCCGGTGATGTAGTCCTGGGTCTGGCGCTTCTCGGGGTTCATGAAGATCCGCGTGGTCGGGCCGAACTCCACCAGTTCGCCGAGATACATGAACGCCGTGAACTGCGAGATGCGGGCCGCCTGCTGCATGTTGTGCGTGACGATGACGATGGTGAACTCGGCGCGCAACTGCTCGATCAGTTCCTCGATGCGGCCGGTGGAGATCGGGTCGAGGGCCGAGGTCGGCTCGTCGAACAGGATCACCTCGGGACGCTGGGCCACGGTGCGGGCGATGCAGAGGCGCTGCTGCTGACCGCCCGACAGTCCCATGCCGGACTGCTTGAGCTTGTCCTTCACCTCGTCCCAGAGGGCGGCCTTGCGCAGGGATTCCTCGACGCGGACGTCGAGATCGGCCTTGGGCAGCTTCTCGTAGAGGCGCAGGCCGAAGGCGACGTTGTCGTAGATCGACATCGGGAACGGCGTCGGCTTCTGGAACACCATGCCGATGCGCGAGCGCAGCTCGTTGAGGTCGACCTTGGCGTCGAGGACGTTCTGGCCGTCGAGGAGGATCTGCCCCTCGGCGCGCTGCTCGGGATAGAGGCTGTAGATCCGGTTGAAGGTGCGCAGGAGGGTCGACTTCCCGCAGCCGGACGGGCCGATCAGCGCGGTGACCTGCCGGTCGTGGAAGTTGAGGTTGACCGACTTCAGGCCGTGGAACGAGCCGTAATAGAAGTTCAGGTCCTTCACGGCGATGCGCACGGGGGCCTGCTCGTCGGCCTTGTGGCGGCCGGTCAGCTGGGCTTGCGTGATCGCGGGAGCGGCGTTCATCGGGTGCGTGTCCTTGTCGAGGGCGGGAAGGGACGGGGGCGCGGGGTCAGCGCGCCCGCTCGCTCTTGATGACGAAGCGGGCCACGATCGAGAGGGCGAGGATCGTGGCGGTGATGAGGAGGGCGCCGGCCCAGGCGAGCTGCTGCCAGTTCGAATAGGGCGAGAGGGCGAACTGGTAGATCATCACCGGAAGGTTCGGGATGCCGCCCATGAGGTTCGCCGAGAACCAGCTGTTGTTGTTGAGCGCGGTGAAGAGCAGCGGCGCGGTCTCGCCGGCGATGCGGGCGAGCGCCAGGATGATGCCGGTGACGATGCCGGCGCTGGCGCCGCGCCAGGTGATGCTCCGGATGACGATGGAGGGCGGTGCGCCCAAAGCCGCGCCGGCCTCGCGCAGGGTCGAGGGCACGAGGCGGAGCATGTCCTCCGTGGTGCGCACGATCACCGGGGTGGCGATGATGGCCAGCGCCACCCCGCCGGCCCAGCCCGAATAGGTCCCCATCGGCCGCACCATCAGGGTGTAGACGAACAGGCCGATCAGGATCGAGGGCGCCGAGAGCAGGATGTCGTTGAGGAAGCGGATCACGTCGGCGAGCTTCGAGTGGCGGCCGTACTCGGCGAGATAGGTGCCGGCCATGACGCCCACCGGGGTCGCGATGACGATGCCGATCAGCGTCAGGACCAGGCTGCCGAGGATGGCGTTGGCGATGCCGCCGCCTTCCGATCCGGGGCCGGGGGTCGGTTCGGTGAAGAGCAGGGGCGAGAAGCCCTTCACGCCTTCGACGATGAGCATGAGCAGGATCGAGCCGAGGACGACGATGCCGATCAGCGTCGCCAGGGTGCTTCCGACGATGAGCAGCTTGTCGGCCACGCGGCGGCCCGATCGGACGCGGCTGGCCTTCAGCGGCGGCGCGTCGTTGGTCCGGAGGGTGTTCACGGCGTCCATGGTGCGGGCTCCAGGGGGCTCAGGCGACCTTCACGCGCCGGACGAGCAGGCGTGCGACGATCAGGACGACGAAGGTGATGACGAAGAGGATGCAGCCCAGAGCCATCAGCGCGTTGAGCTGCAGGCCGTCGGCCTCGTTGAACTCGTTGGCGATGCGCGAGGCGATGGTGGAGCCGGGATCGAAGATCGAGCCGGACAGACGGTTGGCGTTGCCGATGACGAAGGTCACCGCCATGGTTTCGCCCAGGGCGCGGCCGAGGCCGAGCATCACCGCGCCGATGATCGAGACCGACGCCTGCGGCACCAGGACGTGGCGCACCACCTCCCAGGTGGTGCAGCCGATGCCGTAGGCGCTCTCGCGCAGCACGGTGGGGATCTGGTCGAGCATGTCGCGGGTGATCGAGGCGACGAAGGGCACGATCATGATGGCGAGGATGATGCCCGCCGTGAGGATGCCGACGCCCGAGGGAACGCGGGCGTAGAACAGCGTGCCGACGATGGGCAGGCCCTCGACGAGGCTCGACACCGGCATCTGCACGTAATGGGCGAAGAGCGGGGCGAAGATGAACAGGCCCCACATGCCGTAGATGATGCTCGGCACCGAGGCGAGCAGCTCGATCGTCATCGAGACGGGCTTCCTCGCCCAGCCGGGACAGAGCTGGGTCAGGTAGACGGCGATGCCGATGGAGATCGGCACGCCGATGACGAGGGCGAGAAGGGCCGAGACCAGGGTGCCGACGATGGCCACGAGGGCGCCGTACTGCTCCTGGCCGATGTTCCAGGCGCTGGAGGTGACGAAGCCGAGGCCGAACTCGGCGAAGGCCGGCCAGCCGCCATAGGCGATGGAGGCGAGGATCCCCGCCAGGAAGAGGAGCACCAGCAGCGCCGACGCGTAGGACGCCGCGCGGAACAGCTGGTCGCCGAGGCCGCCCGGCTTCTTGCGGGCGCGGGAGCCCGTCCGGGCCAGCGAGATCTGATCAGTCAAGGCGGCCATCCGACGTCTGCTTCTTCACCTTGAGGGCTCGTATCGTGCGAGGTCGCGAGTGGCGAGGTGCAACACCGCGCCCTCTCGTGGCGCAGGCCCGGCGTTTTTGCCGGGCCTGCGCGGTTTCAGGAGATCGGTTCGGGGACCGCCTCGGAAGACGGGCCTCTTTCAGAAGACGGGCTTGCCGTCCTTGCCCTTGATCTCCTTCCACTCGGTGTGGACGAGGGAGACGACGTTGTCGGGCAGGGGCACGTAGTCGAGGTCGGTGGCGAGCTTGTCGCCGTTCTTGTAGGCCCAATCGAAGAACTTGAGCACGTCGGCGGACTTCGCCGGATCGGCCGGGTCCTTGTAGACGAGGATGAAGGTGGCCGCGGTGATCGGCCAGGCATCGTCGCCGGCCTGGTTCACGAGGGAGATGCCGAAGCCCGGGGCGGCCTTCCAGTCGGCGGAGGCGGCGGCGGCCTGGAACGCCTTGTCGTCGGGGGCCGGGAACTTGCCGGCCTTGTTCTGGATCAGCGCGTAGCTGAGCTTGTTCTGCTTGGCGTAGGCCGATTCCACGTAGCCGATGGAGTTCGGCACCTGCTTGACGGTGGCGGTGACGCCCTCGTTGCCCTTGCCGCCCTGGCCGGCGGGCCAGCTGACCGTGGTGGCCGCACCGAATTCCTTCTTCCAGCTCTCGGAGACCGCGCTGAGATAGGTGGTGAAGATGCTGGTCGTGCCCGACGCGTCCGAACGGTAGACCGGCGTGATCGGCGAGTCGGGGAGCTTCAGCCCCTGGTTGAGCGCGGCGATCTTGGCATCGCTCCACTTGGTGATCTTGTTGGCGTAGATGTCGGCGATGAGTTCACCGGTGAGCTTGAGCTTGCCCGGCTCGACGCCGGCGATGTTCACCACGGTGACGACGCCGCCCATGACGGTGGGGAACTGGACGAGGCCGTCCTTCTCCAGGGCCGGACCCTTGAGGGGCGCGTCGGTGGCTCCGAAATCGACGGTCTTGGCCTGGATCTGCTTGATGCCGCCGCCCGAGCCGATGGACTGGTAGTTGAGGCCCGTGCCGGTCTCCTTGCGATAGGCCTCGGCCCATTTCGAATAGACCGGGAAGGGGAAGGTCGCACCGGCACCGGTGATGTCGGCGGCCTGGGCGACGGCGCCGAACTGCGCGGTGGCGAGCCCGATGGCGAGGGCGAAATGGAAGGGTTTCACGGTGGCTCTCCGTAATCTGTCCGGGCGCTGTACGTGCCGCGCTGCAAGAGCGGTCCTGCCGCAGCGCACCGTTACCCGCCCGATGATGCTGGCTCTATGACGGAGCCATGACAGATCGATGACACGGGCCGTCCGTTGATCGGCTTGCCGCTGCGGGACGGGGAGAAAGCGGGGTCTTGACCGGTGCCCGGACGAGGCGGCACGGTTTCACGGCCTCGTGCGTTATACGATTCGGCGATGGCGACGACGGAGCAGCCCGTCCCGCCAGCCGTCCTGGAAGGTCAGCATCTTGGAGAACGATTCGCGCGTGACACCCACCGGGGGTGATGGCGATGCCGATTTCCTCGCCCTGCATGCGCGCAGGGAGGATCTGGAGCTCGGCCTCTCCCGTGCCCAGCAGCGCCGGCAGTTCGGGACCGATCCGGACGAGGTGGAGAAGGCCGGCGCGGAGGAGCGCGCCCTCCTGGCGGAGCTCGACGCGGTCATGACCCTGATCCGCGGCGCCGAGTACCAGCGCATGCCGGGGGCGCGCCGCTGGTAGGGGCGACGGGCCAAGGGAGCGACGGAACCGGGACGCGTCAGCCCACGCGGCGGCGGTCGCGTTCCTTGTGCCGGAGGCGCAGGAGCAGGTCGATCTGGCCGTCGGGAATCGGCTGGGTGTCGAACGTGTCCTCGTAGATCGCCCGAAGCGCGCCGCCGAGATGGTGGCGGGTCGGACTCGTCAGAATCGGCAGCCCGTCCGCTTCGCTCACAGGCCGGGGATCGGTCTCACCGTCTCCCAGATCCATCACGCGATCTCCCGTTGTGCCGACGCGTTTCCGTAAGAATCCCTGCGTCGTACCCATACCATCGCGCAAGATGGTTAACCGAAGGTTAAGATCGCCCGTCAGACATCCGTGGATTGAAGCAGGCGCGCGGCCGCCGCGCGGGCCTCGTCGGTGACCGTGGCGCCGGCCAGCATGCGGGCGATCTCCTCCCGGCGGGCGGGCGCTTCGAGGGCGGAGACGCGGGTGGCGACCCGGTCGCGGCCCTTCACCGGATCCTTGGCGATGAGGAAATGCGTCTCGGCCCGCGCGGCGACCTGGGGCGCATGGGTCACGGCCACGACCTGGACGCCCGCCGCGAGACGGGCGAGGCGGGCGCCGATGGCATCGGCCACGGCGCCGCCGACCCCGGTATCGATCTCGTCGAAGATCAGGGTCGGGGCCGAGCCCTTGTCGGCCAGGACCACCTTGAGGGCGAGCATGAAACGCGAGAGCTCGCCGCCCGACGCCACCTTCATCATCGGGCCGGGCCGCGTCCCGGGGTTGGTCTGCGCCCAGAACTCGACGCGTTCGTAGCCGGCCGGATCGCGCGATTCGGGATCGGTGGCGATCTCGGTGATGAAGCGGGCGCGTTCCAGCTTGAGGGGGGGCAGCTCGGCCTTCACCGCGAGGTCGAGAGCCTTGGCGGCCTTGCGGCGGCCCTCGCCGAGCTTGGTGGCGGCCTTGGCATAGGCCGCCTCCGCCTGGGCCAGCGTCGCCTCGAGGCCCCCGAGGGCTTCCTCGCCGGCATCGATGGCGGCCACATCCGCCTCGTAGCGCTGACGCAGCGCGGCGAGATCGTCCACCGGCACCTGATACTTGCGGGAGGCGGCGCGGAGGGCGAACAGCCGCTCCTCCACCTGCTCCAGTTCACGCGGGTCGAACTCGGATTCGCGCAGGGCCGTGTCGAGGACGGAATGGGCCTCGTCGAGGGCGGAGAGCGCGGCGTCGAGGGCCGCGATGCAGGGCTCCACCAGGGCCGGGATCTGGCTCGCCCGCCGCTCCAGCTTGCGCAGGGCCGAGGAGAGGTGGGACACGGCGGAATTCGGTCCGCCCGCCGCCTCGATCGCCTCGGAGAGCTCGCGGGCCACCTTCTCGCTCTGCTGCATGACCATGCGGCGCTCGGCCAGCGAGGTCTCCTCGCCGGCCTGGGGATCGAGCGTCTCCAGTTCCGATGCCGCATGGCGCAGGAAGTCGACCTCCTTGCGTGCGGCCTCCACCCTGGCGCGGTGCTCGGCCAGGTCGGAACGGGCGGCGCGCACGCGCTTGGCCGCCTCCCCCACCGCCGCGAGGGGGCCCTGCAATCCGCCGAAGGCATCGAGGATGGCGCGGTGGGTACCGGGATCGGCGAGCGCCCGGTCGTCGTGCTGGCCGTGGATCTCCACCAGGGTGGCGCCGATGGCCCGCAGGACCTGGACGCCCACGGCCTGGTCGTTGACGAAGGCGCGGGTGCGGCCGTCGGCCATCTGCACCCGGCGCAGGATCAGGTCGCCCTCGGTATCGAGATCGGCCTCGGCGGCGAGGCGGCGGGCGGGATGGTCGAGGGGCACGTCGAACACGGCGGTGACCCCGCCCTGCCCTTCGCCGTGGCGCACGAGGCCGCCATCGCCGCGCCCGCCCAGGGCCAGGGCGAAGGCGTCGAGCAGGATCGATTTGCCCGCGCCCGTCTCCCCGGTCAGGACGCTGAGGCCTTCGCGGAAGTTCAGGGCGAGCTTATCGATGAGAACGATGTCGCGGATCGCGAGCTGGCTCAGCATGCCGCGGGGTGGGCCTCGTTGGATACGGTGGCCACGTCTTACGGCGAAGCGGCGGCCGCTTCACCCGAAAAATGGCCCGCGATCGACACGTGCGTCGTCGCGGGCTGAGGCGATGGGTTCTAGCGCGCGTCGGCGGTGCGGCCGATGACGCCGCGATAGACCTTGCTCAGCCAGGAGGTCTTCTCCTCGCGGGGCTCCAGGCCGCCGTTCTGAAGGAGCGCGAAGGCGTCCTTGTACCAGGGGCTGTCGGGGAAGTTGTGGCCGAGCACGGCGGCGGCGGTCTGCGCCTCGGCGGTGATGCCGAGCGCCATGTAGGCCTCCACCAGGCGCTCCAGCGCCTCTTCCGCGTGGCGGGTCGTCTGGTACTTGCTCACCACGTCGCGGAACCGGTTGATCGCGGCGGGGAAGTTGCGGCGCTCCAGGTAGAAACGGCCGACTTCCATCTCCTTGCCGGCGAGTTGGTCGCGGGTGATCTGGATCTTGGCCTTGGCGTCCGCGGCGTATTCCGAGGTCGGGTATTTCTGGACGAGTTCCTGCAGACCGGCCAGCGCCTTCTCGGAGCGGTCCTGGTCGCGGGTCACGTCGGGGATCTGCTTATAATGCGACATCGCCATCAGGTACTGGGCGTAGGCCGCGTCCTTGCTCGCCGGGTGGCGCTGCAGGTAGCGCTTCGAGGCGTTGATGGCGTCGTCGTACTTGGCGCCCTCGTAATTCGAGTAGGCGGTCATCAGCAGCGCTTTGCGCGACCAGTCGGAATAGGCATAGGCCTTGTCGAGTTCGCCGAACTTCTTCGACGCGCCCTCAAAATCCTTGTCTTCCATCTTGGCCAAGCCCTCGCTGTAGAGCTTGTCGGCCGGGACGTCCGGAATGACCTCGGGCTTGTACTTCTCGGCGAAGGGATTGATCGAGTCGAGGGCGTCGCAGCCACCGAGGCCGAGGCCGCACAGCGTCAGGAGCACGGCTGCCGTCGCCCCGCGGTTACGATCGTTGAGACGCATTCCGGTTCCCCCAACAGATGGACCCGTCGAGGGGGCCGCATCGTCAAGCCATCACAAATGTCGGTCGAGTGGCTGACGGCACGGTGCCACGGCCCATGTGCCTCGATGGGGCACACGCGACCTCGCCTCTTGTCACGGACGAGTCACCAGTGGCGTCCGATTTGGGCGTGAAAGCGGCGGCCGAGCGGCGGACGCAATCGAAGCGAGGATGTTGCTTAAGAGTTACAGGTCGCTGGCGAAGGCGGCGAGGCTGAGACCGACGCCGAATTCCGGCCGGGCGGTCTCGCGGCGGGCGCCGGGCGCTTCGATGATCGTGTAGTTGGCGCGGTCGGCGAACAGCGCGTCGAGGACGCCGACATTCATCCGGTGACCGCCGCAATAGGAGCGGTAGGCGCCCTGGATCGGCAGGCCGGCGAGGGCCAGGTCGCCGACGGCATCGAGATACTTGTGGCGTACGAACTCGTCGGCGTAGCGCAGACCCTCGGGGTTGACGACGGCGTTGTCGCCGACGGCCACGGTGTTCTCGAGGGAGGCGCCGAGGGCGAAGCCGGCTTTCCAGTAGCGCTCCACGTCCTTCATCATGCCGAAGGTGCGGGCGCCGGCGATCTCACGGCGGTAGGCGGCGGGGTTCAGGTCCATCGCCTTGCGGCTGCGGCCGATCACCGGGTTGTCGAAGTCGATCTCCACGTCGAGGCGGAAGCCGCGGTCGATGGGACGGAGTTCGGCGAAGGCGCGTCCGACCTCGATGCGGACGGTGCGGAGCACCTTGATCCAGCGGCGGGGCGCCCCGCAGGTGGTGATGCCGACGGCGTCGATGGCTTCGACGTAGAGACGGGCGCTGCCGTCGAGGATCGGCATTTCCGGCCCGTCGATCTCGACGAGGACGTTGTCGATGCCGAGCCCGTAGAGGGCGGACATCAGGTGCTCGATGGTGGCGACCGCGCCGCTCTCCACGTCACCGATGACGGTGCACAACTCGGTGGCGGAGACGCAGGCGTGATGGGCCTTGATGAGCCGGTCGTGGCCCGTGGGCATTCCGGTCCGGAGGAAGCAGATTCCGTGATTGGCGGCAGCGGGGTGGAGCGTGATCTCCACCGGCTTCCCGGAATGGACGCCGATGCCACGAAGCGTGGCCGGGCCCTTGAGCGTGATCTGTTGGTTCGTCCGCATTCCCTAGCCCTCGGCCGTGATCAGGCTCGCTCTCCCTGGATTACGGGATTGCGCCGCCTCTTGACCCGTCCGCTGCTTGAAGCCCCTGCGAGCGCTGACGGCGAAACCGCCGCGCCTTTTTCGTTCCAAAAATCGTATACGCGGCGGCCGAAGCGTTAGCCAAATCACGCTTTCTTACGCTCTGTTACAGACACGCTTCTCGGACACGTTCCAAATAAGCGTTGTCGAACAATGACTTAAACGCACGTCAAACCCGGGGTCCCGAGACCCCGGGTTTGTTGCATAAAAGCCGCTACAGCCGCTTAGCGTGGCGTTTCAGTTCGCCTGGCGACGCAGGAAGGCCGGGATTTCGAGCTGGTCGTCATCCATCAGACGGGGCTGGGGGGCCACACGTCCCTGTGCATCGAGGTTGCCCTGGGCCGGACGATAGGCCGGGGGAGCCGCCACGGGTGCGCGCTTGGCGTATTCCGGCTGGGGCGCCGCCTGCGGGGCGGGCGCGCGCATGGGGGGCAGCGGGGCGGCCTCGGCCTCCTCGCGGCGTCCGCCGAAGCCGACGGTGGCGAGGCGGCGCAGCAGGGTCATCCGCTTGGAATCCCCGGCCGGCTCGGCCGGCTCCTCACCGCGCTGGGCGCGGAGCTGGGCCTGGCCCGGCATCGGCAGGTCCTGGATCTGCGGCATGCGCGGGGCGCGGGCCACCGCCACGGCCGGACGCGGCGGCACGAACGGGCCGGCGACCTGCTGCACGGGGGCCGGAGCCTGGACCGGGGCGGGAGCGGGCTCGTAGGCCATCGCGGTGCGCGGCAGCGTCTGGGTCAGGACGACCTCGTCGTGACCCTTCGGGGCGGCCGGGGCTTCCATGCGCAGAGGCTCGGGAGCCAGGGCCACCGGCTCGGACACCGCCGGGCGCGGGGCCTGCGGCTGGATCTGCGCCTGGGGCATGGGGGCCTGGGACATGGGGGCGGGAGCGGTCAGCGGCTGCTCGGGGGCACGAAAGGTGGGGGCGGGCTGTGCCGCCCTGGCCCTCGCTTCCGCACGCAGGCGCTCGGCCACTTCCGCGATCCGCTGCTCGGTCTGGACGATCTCGGGGTTGTTCTGCGAATGCGCGGTGATCAGCGCCGGCTCGATGCCGGTGGCCACCACGGAGACGCGGATGATGCCGTCGAGGCTCTCGTCGAAGGTGGCGCCGAGGATGATGTTGGCGTCCGAATCCACTTCCTCACGGATGCGGGTGGCAGCCTCGTCGAGCTCGTACAGGGTGAGGTCGTTGCCGCCGGTGATCGAGATCAGGAGGCCGCGCGCGCCCTTCATCGACACGTCGTCGAGGAGCGGGTTGGCGATGGCGGCTTCGGCGGCGCGGTTGGCGCGCTTCTCGCCCGACGCCTCGCCGGTGCCCATCATCGCCTTGCCCATGCCGCGCATGATCGCGCGGACGTCGGCGAAGTCGAGGTTGATGAGGCCTTCCTTGACCATCAGGTCGGTGATGCAGGCGACGCCCGAATAGAGCACCTGGTCGGCCATGGCGAAGGCGTCGGCGAAGGTGGTCTTCTCGTTGGCGACCCTGAACAGGTTCTGGTTCGGGATCACGATGAGGGTGTCGACGGCGGCCTGCAGCTCCTGGATGCCGGCCTCGGCGGTGCGCATGCGGCGCACGCCCTCGAACTGGAACGGCTTGGTCACGACGCCGACGGTGAGGATGCCCATGTCGCGGGCGGCGCGGGCGATGACGGGCGCCGCACCCGTGCCGGTGCCGCCGCCCATGCCGGCGGTGATGAAGCACATGTGCGCGCCCGAGAGCTGGTCGCGGATCTCGTCGATGACCTCGTCGGCGGCGGCCGAGCCGACCTCGGGGTGCGAACCGGCGCCGAGCCCCTGCGTCACGCCGAGGCCCATCTGGATCACGCGCTCGGCCTTGGAGGAGGTGAGCGCCTGGGCGTCGGTGTTCGCGACGACGAACTCGCAGCCGAGCAGGCCGGATTCGATCATGTTGTTGACGGCGTTGCCGCCGGCGCCGCCGACACCGAAGACGGTGATGCGGGGCTTGAGTTCGCGGATGTCAGGCGCCTGGAGAGAGATGGCCATGGTGTCGAGCCCTTCGTGCCGTTTTCGCGTTGCCGATGAGCGCCTCCGCAGAGGCGCCGATTGTGTCGTCGCCCCACCCCCTTCCGGGGGCGGGCCTCGTCCCTAGAAACTCTCCCGCAACCAGCGGTACACGCGGGGGATGTAGCCGTCGGTCCCGGTGCCCAGGATGGCGCCGTGCCCCCGCGGCTCAAAATGCTCCGCATGCGCCACCTGCGGGTAGACCAGCAGGCCCACCGCGGCGGAGAAGGCGGGTCCCTTGGCGGCCTCCGGCAGGCCGCGGATGCCCAGCGGCCGGCCGATCCGCACCTGGCCCTGCATCACCCGGCGGGCGACCTCGGGCAGTCCGACGAGCTGGCTCGCGCCCCCCGTCAGCACCACCCGGCGGCCGGCCTGGGCGGCGAAACCCGCGTTGCGGAGACGGTCGCGAACGAGTTCGACGATCTCCTCCACCCGCGGCTTGATGATCCGCACGAGCTGCGAGCGCGGCACGTGAGTCGGCGCGTCGCCCTCGTCCTCGCCGACCCCGTGGACCGCGATCATGTCGCGCTCGTCGGAGGCGGTGGAGATCGCCGAGCCGTAGAGGGTCTTGAGACGCTCGGCGGCCACCACCCGGGTGGAGAGGCCGCGGGCGATGTCCATGGTGACGTGGTGGCCGCCCACCGCCAGGGCGTCCACGTGGACGAGGTGCCCGCCCTCGAACACGCCGAAGCTGGTGGTGCCGCCGCCCATGTCGACGACGCAGACGCCCATCTCGGCCTCGTCGTCCACGAGGGCGGAGAGCCCGGCGGCATAGGGGGTGGCGATCACCGCCTCGACGCCGAGATGGCAATGTTCCACCGCGAGCATCAGGTTGCGGGCGGCGGCGGCCTCCGCCGTGACCACGTGGAGATCGACGCCGAGGGACTGGCCGATCATACCGGTGGGATCGATGACCGCGCCCTGGCCGTCGATGGCGTAGCCGGTGGGAAGGGCGTGGAGCACGGTGCGGCCGGGGCTGACGCCATGGGCGCTCGCCGTCTCCAGGGCGCGTTCCACGTCGGCACCCATGACGGTGCCGGAGCGGACGCCGACCTGCGCCTCGAAATGCTGCGAGCCGAGGCGGCCGCCGGAGATGTTGACGATGACCGACTGGACCTCGACCTTGGCCATCCGCTCGGCGGCGTGGACCGCCTGGCGGATCGCGCCCTCGGCGGCTTCGAGATCGACGATGGCACCGCCCTTGAGGCCGTGCGAGCGCTGATGCCCGATGCCGATGATGCGGGCGAAATGGGTCCGTCCGCGCAGGGTGGTGAGGGCCTCGGCCGGCTGGAGCTCGGCGATGAGGCAGACCACCTTGCTCGTGCCGATGTCGAGCACCGAGAGGATGGTGCTCCGGCGCGCGGAGAGCGGTTTCATACGCGGCGTGAGGCCGTGTTGCGCGTGCATCGGGTTACCGGGCAAAGGAGGCGGGAAGGGCGGGGTGGCGGGACGCGAGAGGCGCCGGACGGATCGTACGGCTCATGTCTCGGTCCCCTTGCCCTTCGGCTTCTTCTTCTGGGATTCGGCCCGCGTGGCGGCCGCCTCCTCCGTGAGCCGCACCACCACCCGGTCGGGCAGCCGCAGGTCCACGGCGATGATGTCCTTCTCGAGGATGCGGCTGTCGCGCTCGAGCTTGACGAGGCGGGCCAGGGCCTCGGCGGCCCCGGTCTCGGGAAGGCGGATGTCGACGCCGTCGAGCTTCAGGGTCCAGCGCCGGCCGGACACGTAGGTGCCGGCCTTGACCCGCTCGCCGAGCTCGCCCGCCGCCTCGATGAGGGCGAGGTAATCCTTGAGGCGCTCGTTGGCCTCCTCGCCCACCACGAGGGGGAGCGCGGCATAGCGGTCGTCGCGCATCTCGTCGATGACGGTGCCGTCGGCGGCGATGACCGAGATCTCGCCGTTGCGCTGCCACAGGGCGGCGGGCTCGCGCTCGACCTGGTTGATGACGATCTCGTTCGGATAGACCTTGCGCACCGAGACGCTGGCGATCAGCGGCACGTCGAGGAGGCGCTGGCGCGCTTCGGCGACGTCGAGGAAGACCACGGAGGAGTGGCCGTCGATGCCGGCCGCCTGCAGCACTTCCCGCTCGTAGAGACGGGCGATGCCCGAAATGGTGACGCGCTCCACGCCGAAACCGGCCAGCCGCGCCAGGACGTCGGAGACGTGGCCGTTTTCCAGCACGAAGCGGTCGTAGCGGCCGCTGGCGACGAAGCCGGTCACCGACAGGGCGGCGAAGGTGACGGCGAGGGTCAGCGTGCCCGCATGCCGGGGGATGCGCCGCTCGATCGGCTGCCCGGGCCGCGAACGGCGCGCGCGCATGAAGGGGCGCACCAGTCGCGGCAGGCGCGCCGCCAGGCCGGCGACGAGCAAGCCCGATCCGGGCGCGGGGGGTCCGTCGACGCCGGCCTGACCGGCGGCGTTCAACGACCCAGAGTAGCGTCCTCCACCATCCATCGGACGAGCTCACCGAAACTCAAGCCAGCGTAGGCTGCGATCTCCGGCACAAGGCTCGTCTTGGTCATCCCGGGCTGCGTGTTGACCTCCAGGACGACGAGGGCACCGGTTCCACCCGGTGTGTCGTCGTAACGAAGGTCCGCACGGCTGATGCCCCGGCATCCAAGTGCTTGATGCGCCGTTAACGACAACTCTTGGACACGCTGGTAAATTTTTGGTTTAATTTCTGCCGGGAGGACGTGGATCGACCCCCCCTCGGCGTACTTCGCATCGAAGTCGTACCACTCCCCCGAGGCGGGCTTGATCTCGATGACCCCGAGCGCCTTGTCCCCCATCACCGCGCAGGTGAGCTCGCGGCCCGCAACGTAAGTCTCCGCAAGGACTTGCTCGCCGTAGACCCACTCGTCCGAGGAGAGAATCTGGGGCGGATGGGAGCGCCCGTCCCGGACGATGATGACGCCCATGGAAGAGCCTTCGGCGATCGGTTTGATCACGTAGGGCGGAGTTAACGGGTGTGCCTTCGCGGCATCATGACGGTTAACGACCCGCCCCTCCGGAACGCTCACCCCGGCGGCCTTCATGATCGTTTTGGCACGTTCCTTATGCATCGCCAGGGCCGAGGCCAGGACGCCCGAATGGGTGTAGGGGATGCGCAGGATCTCGAGCAGCCCCTGGATCGTGCCGTCCTCGCCGGCCGGGCCGTGCAGGGCGTTGAGGGCCACGTCGGGACGCAGCTCCGTGAGCACCGTGGCGATGTCGGGCCCGACATCCACCTGCGTGACCCGGAACCCCTCCCCTTCGAGGGCGTCCGCGCAGGCGCGGCCCGAATTCAGGGAGACCTGACGCTCGGAGGACCATCCGCCCATGAGGACGGCGACGTGCTTGGACATTTCCGGTTCCTTCCGATGTCGTGCCGCCGGCCGTGGCCGGAGCACGCTCGTGCTAGACTCCGCCCGGTGGCGTCGGCCGCCGTTCCGAGCGTCGTAATCGATTCGGGGCCGCCTCTAGAGCTGCGCCCGACCACGTCGGGTCGGGGCACACCTCCAGATCCTTGTTGTGTCGCGCTCTCTTTCGCCGAACCGGCATCCACTTCGGCGGAGAGCGCTCTAGCCGTCCGTCGAGGCCGGGACGCCGATCCGCTTGATCTCCCAATGCAGCTCCACGCCCGACGTCTCGCGCACTCGGCGGCGGACCTCCTCGCCGAGCCCCTCGATATCGGCGGCGGTGGCGCCGTCGCGGTTGATCAGGAAGTTGCAGTGCATCTCCGAGACCTGCGCGCCGCCCATCGTCAGACCACGGCAGCCGGCGGCGTCGACGAGCTGCCACGCCTTGCCGCCCGGCGGGTTCTTGAAGGTCGAGCCGCCGGTGCGCTCGCGAATCGGCTGGGCCGCCTCGCGGGCGGCGGTGACGCGGTCCATCTCGGCTTCGATCCCGGCCCGGTCGCCGGGACGGCCCCGGAACAGGGCGCTCGTGAAGATCACGTCCTCCGGCGCCTCGCTGTGGCGGTAGGTGAAGCCCATCTCGGCATGGGTGAAGCGCCGCGGCGCCCCCGTGCGGTCGATGCCCCGCGCCTCCACCAGCACGTCGGTGGTCTCGCCGCCATGGGCCCCGGCATTCATGCGCAGCGCGCCGCCGATGGAGCCGGGAATGCCCCGGAAGAAGGCCAGTCCGTCCAGCGACGCCTCGGCCGCCGCCTTGGCGAGGCGCATGTCGGGCACGGCGGTCCCGGCGCGCAGGGTCTCGCCGTCGATCTCCACCGAACCGAAGGCCTTGCCGCCGAGGCGGATGGTGAGTCCGGGAATGCCGCCGTCGCGGACGATGAGGTTCGAGCCGAGGCCGATCACGGTCACCGGAAGCTCGGGGTCGAGGCCTGCGAGGAGATGGGCCAGATCCTCCTCGTCGGCCGGCGTGAACAGCACCTGCGCCGGCCCGCCGACGCGGAACCAGGTGAGGTCGGCGAGCGACGGATTGGCCAGGAGCCGCCCGCGCAGGGAGGGGGCGGCGGCGCGGATGGCGGGCGTGATGTCGGGGAACGCGGTCATCGAATCTCTTGCCTTCCGGCGCATTCAACGGAAAGTTGTCGGCGTCCGCGACAGGTGGTGGTATGGGCCGTACGATTGTCTACACCCGTCCCGCGGCTCGGGCGCTCGCCCGTATGCCGGTCAACACCGAAGCGCTGATACGCGAGAAACTGAGAACGCTTGCCGACGACCCCGCGGCTCTGTCCAACAACGTCAAGGCCCTCAAAGGGGCCGAGGGTTTTCGCCTGCGAATCGGCGATTGGCGGGTGATCTTCACGATCGAGGCGGATCGGGTCATTGTGCATGCCGTCGGTCCCCGCGGCTCGATCTACGGGTAGGATCCAGCATCATGACCATCGTGCGCACGCAGACGCCGTCCGGCGAATCCATCGTCATCATGCCCGAGGCCGAGTTCGAGCGGCTGGCCGCCTTGGCCGAGGATGCGTCGGACCTGCAGACATTTGCCACGTCGCAGGCCCGGCTCGCCTCCGGCGAGGACGAGATGCTCAGTGAAGCCGATCTCGATGCGTTGCGCCAGGCACCCTCTCCGCTCGCCTTCTGGCGCGGACGACGCGGCCTGTCGACGGCCGAGCTGGCGGCGCGCAGCGGCATTTCATGCGCGGATCTGACGGCCACCGAGGACGGCACCGAGATGAGCGACATCGTCGTCCTTCGGGCGCTGGCCGACGCCCTCGGCGTCGACGTGGAAGACCTCGTTCCGGCAGCACCGGTGATCTGAGCGGGGCTCACCCCTGCAACGCCGCCAATTCGCCCGGCAGGGCATAGGCCCATTGCGTGATGTTGCCGGCGCCCAGGCACACGACGTAGTCGCCGGGCTTGGCCCGCGTCGCCACGAGACCGGCGAGATCTTCGGAGCGCTGGAGCGCGATGGCGTCGCGGTGGCCGCGCGACTTCAGGCCCGAGACGAGACCGTCGCGGTCCATGCCCTCGATCGGGGGCTCCCCGGCGGCGTAGACGGGGGCGACGATGACCGTGTCGGCATCGTTGAAGCAGGTGCAGAAATCGTCGAACAGCGAGGCGAGCCGGGTGTAGCGGTGAGGCTGGATGATGGCCACGACGTTGCCCTCGGTGGAAGCGCGGGCGGCCTTCAGCACCGCCTTGATCTCCACCGGATGGTGTCCGTAATCGTCGAAGATCAGGGCGCCGTTCCATTCGCCGGTCTTGGTGAAGCGGCGCTTGACGCCGCCGAACCCGGCGAGCGCCTTGCGGATCGCCTCGGGCTCGACGCCGAGTTCGTGGGCGACGGCGAGCGCCGCGGTGGCGTTGAGCGCGTTGTGCTTGCCGGGCATGGGAAGGACGAGGTCCTCCATCTCCATGCGGAAACCGGGGCGGCGGTCGCGGATCATGACGCGGAAGCGGCTCTGACCGCCGCGCAGGTCCACGTCGATGAGGCGGACATCGGCCTGCGGGTTCTCGCCGTAGGTGATGATGCGGCGGTCCTCGATATGGCCCACGAGGTCCTGCACCACGGGATGGTCGATGCACATCACGGCGAAGCCGTAGAACGGGATGTTGTCGATGAAGCGCCGGAACGCGTCCTTCACCGCCTCGAACGAGCCGAAATGGTCGAGGTGTTCGGGGTCGATATTGGTGACAATGGCGACATCCGCCGGCAGCTTCAGGAAGGTGCCGTCGGATTCGTCGGCCTCCACCACCATCCACTCGCCCTCGCCCATGCGGGCATTGGTGCCGTAGGCGTTGATGATGCCGCCGTTGATGACGGTGGGGTCCATGTTGCCGGCGTCGAGCAGGGTCGCCACCAGGGAGGTGGTGGTGGTCTTGCCATGCGTGCCGGCGATGGCGACGCAGGATTTGAAGCGCATCAGCTCGGCCAGCATCTCGGCCCGGCGCACCACCGGCAGGCGGCGCTCGCGGGCGGCGATGAGCTCCGGGTTGTCGCGACGGATCGCGGTGGAGACCACCACGAGGGCGGCCTCCTCAACGTTCTGCGCGGCGTGACCGATGAAGGTCTTCATGCCCTTCTCGGCCAGGCGCCGGACGTTGGCGTTGTCGTTGGCGTCCGACCCCTGGACGGTATAGCCGAGGTTCGACATCACCTCGGCGATGCCGGACATGCCGATGCCGCCGATGCCGATGAAATGGATGGGGCCGAGCTTGTCGGGCAGCTTCATGGTGGGAACCAGTCTCGTCGTGTCGCGGAGCGCGTGAGGGCGCCCCGGCTCGGAATCAGGTGCGGGCTGCCGTCGCGAGGACGACATCGGCCAACCGCTCGGCGGCATCGTGGATGCCCGCGCTTTTGGCGGCTGCGGCCGCCGCGGTCAATTTTGCCGGATGGGTGAACAGGTCGAGGAGCTCGGCCGTGAGGCGGTCGGGGGTGAAGGCGCTCTGCTGGATGGCGAGCGCGGCGCCGATGCTCGCGAGGGTCGCGGCGTTGGCGGCCTGGTCCTGATCGAGGGCGCCGGGCAACGGCACCAGGATCGACGGCCGGCCCATGGCGGCGAGCTCCGACACGGTGGAGGCGCCCGAGCGCCCGATCACGAGGTGGCTGCGCGCCATGCGGGCGGGCAAGTCCTTGAAGAACGGCGCCGTCTCGAGCCCGGCGAGGCCCAGCGACAGGTAGAGGTTCTGCACCTCGGTGAGGTCTTCCGCCCGCACCTGCTGCACCAGCGTCAGCCGGGCGCGGAGGTCGGCGGGCAGCTGAGCGATGGCTTTCGGCACCACCTGCCCCATCACCGCCGCCCCCTGGCTGCCGCCGAAGACGAGGAGATGCAGGCCGTCCGCCTCGCCGAGCGAGGGATAGGGGCTCTCGGCCGCGGCCAGCACGGCGGGCCGCAGGGGATTGCCGGTATGGGTGCGCGGTGCGGTCGCCTTCGCGGGGATGCCGCGCACGTGCCTGAAGCCGGTGGCGATGGCACGGGCGCCGCGCGCGAGGAAGGCGTTGGCGCGCCCCATCACCGCGTTCTGCTCGTGCAGGACCGTCGGCACGCGCAGGATCTGACCGGCGAGCACCGGGGGCACGGTGGGGTAACCGCCAAAGCCGACGATGGCCGCCGGGTCGATGCGCCTGATCTCCCTGGCCGCCACGCCGAAGCCGCGCCCGAGGGTGAGGAGCGCGCCCGCCCGCTTGACGATGGAGCGGCCCGACGGCGTCGCCGAGGCGATGGTGACGATCTCCGAGGCCGGGAACTCGCCGGCGATGGAATCGACCCGGGCGTCGGTGGCCAGCACCACGCGCACGCCGCGCTTGCGCAGGGCATGGGCGAGGCTCTCGGCCGGGAAGAGGTGCCCGCCCGTGCCGCCGGCACAGAGCAGGATGGTCGCTGTCCGCACGGTCACCGCATCACTCCGGCGACGGTGGCCGGCGCGGTGCCCGGAGGCTTCTGGCTCAGGGTCGACATGCGCGGCCGTTTGCGGGTGAGCGCCACGAGGAAGCCCATGCCCAGCGCCAGGGAGATCAGCGAGGAGCCGCCATAGGAGACGAAGGGCAGGGTCATGCCTTTGGCCGGCATCAGCCGCACGTTCACCGCCATGTTGATGCAGGCCTGGAGGCCGAACAGGGTGGTGAGGCCGGTAATCGCCAGACGGGTGAAGGTGTCATCGGTGCGCCGCGCCAGTTTCAGTCCGCGCATGACGATATAGGCGAAGAGGCAGACGAGGCCGAGGCAGACGAGGACGCCGAATTCCTCGCCGGTCACCGAGAAGATGAAGTCGGTATGGGCGTCGGGCAGGTGGCGCTTGGCGACGCCCTCCCCCGGGCCGGTGCCGAACCAGCCGCCGGAATTGAACGATTCCCGCGCCCAGTATTCCTGGAAGCTGTCGCCGGAATCCTTGTCGAGGAAGCGGGTGATGCGCTCGCGCACGTGGTGCAGGAACTGGTAGGCGACGCCGACGCCCAGGAGGCCGGCGACGCCGAGGCCCGCGACCCAGAACCAGTGCAGGCCGGCCACGAAGAACAGCGCGCACCAGACGATGGTGATCAGCATGGTCTGGCCGAAATCCGGCTGCAGGATCAGCGGCACGATGGTGACGGGCAGGAGCAGGATCGCCAGCAGCCCGCCGGGCATGTCGCGACGCTGCGCGCCCTCCGAGAAGGCCCAGGCGGCCACGACCACGAAGGCGGGCTTGACGAATTCCGACGGCTGGAGGCCGAAGGGGCCGAACTGGATCCAGCGATGCGCGCCCTTGATCTCCGGCCCGAACTTGCCGGCGAGGATGCAGAGGGTGACGCCGACGATCCAGGTGGCCAGAGCCACCCGCCGGATGTGGCGCAGGGACAGGAACGACACCGCGACGATGATGAGGATCGTCGGGGCGAGGTACATCGCCTGTCGGTTGAGGAAGTGGAAGGTCGGCAGGCCGATCTTCTCCGCCACGGGCGGTCCGCCGCCCATGAGGAAGACGAGGCCGGCCACCATCAGGGCGGTGAGGCCGGCGAGAAGGCCGCGATCGACGGTCCACCACCAATCGGTCAGGGGCGTGCGTTCCGCGCGGGACATCATGGGATCGGCGCTCTCCGTGAGCCTTCCGGCGCCCGGAACGAGCAGCCGACAGCCGCCGGCAGCATCGGACCGGCTCGGATGCGATCCTGTGCCGGAATGGTAAACCAATCCTTGCGCTCGCCCCGTTCGTTCGCCGGCACGGCCGGCAGTGCCGGAACAGCGTTCGCAAGATCGTCCGCTTCGACGATCAGATCACGCGTCGGGGACCGTCGTCTTCGGACCGATGCGGCAGGTCACGGGAAGCGAATATCGTGGCGAGTCAAAAAAAACATCGACGGCTGCGCGGGCCTGCACTCGGATTCACCTCCGAAACACGTCCCCGGCGGCAATCCACCGTAATTCAGTAATCGCGATCAACGCTGAGCAATCGCATCAATACTCAAAGCCACCAATCAAAGAGGATAACCATAAATTTTGATGCAAAATAGCCGTTGTTAATAATATCTTATGCCCTACTGCAGCAGAATGGCCTCATCTATTCAGATCACTCCATGCGGAAGCATCGGTTCGATGAAGTCGTTCAATAATCTCAGTCTGCTGGTCAAGATCATCATCCCGCTGGTTTTGACGGCGGCGATTTCTGCCGGACTCTTGGCCTACGCGCGCTATTCCATGGCCCTGATCGCCGCGCAGACGCAGGAGATCGTGACGGTCCATACCGCGCGACAGCGCCATTCCCTCACCCTGGAACTCGGCGTCGTCGAAGCGACGCTCGAGAACCGGAACATCCTGCTGAAGAAGGATGCCAAGGACATGGAAGCCTACAAGGCGAGGGAGGAGGCGGCCATGACGTCAGCGCGGGACGCGCTGGCCAGGCTTTCGAAACTGGCCGATTCGCCCCAGCGCATCGCCATGAACGAGGCCATGCGGAACGACATGGACGCCTTCTTCGCCGTCCTGACCCGCTCGACGGCTGCGGGAATGAAGAACGACCTCGAGACCGGACTAGCCCTCGCGCAGGAGGCTTCGCCGCTCAGTGCGAAACTGCGCGAGCAGGTCCTGCGGCGAATCCAGGTGATCGGCCAGGAACTGCATCAGAGCGCAGACCGCGCGGAGCAGATCGCCGCGTCGACGTCCCTCCTGATGATCTCGGCTGCCGTGATCGGTCTTGTGTCGGCGATGGCGCTCGCCGCCGCCATCGTCATCCTGGGGATCTCCCGCCCGGTGAACGGGATGACGGCATCCATGAGCCGCCTCGCCGCGGGTGATCTCGACGTGTCCGTCGAGGGCACGGAGCGCAAAGACGAGATCGGCCTGCTCGCGCGCGCCCTGGAGGTGTTCAAGCGCAACGCCATCGACGCACGTCGACTGACACAGGCGCAGGAGGCGGAGAACCAGGCCAAGATGCGCCGGGCCGACGCCCTCAGCGACCTGACCGCCCGGTTCGAGGCCAACGTCTCGGCCCTGACCCAGGGGCTGGCGGGCGCCGCCACCGAGATGGAGGCCACCGCCCAGTCCCTGTCCACGACCGCCGACCAGTCGATCCGCCAGGCCTCCACGGTGGCGAGCGCGGCGGAGGAGACCTCCGGCAACGTCCATACCGTCGCCGCCGCCAGCGAAGAGATGTCCGCGTCGATCCAGGAGATCGTGACCCAGGCGACCCAATCCTCCGGCATGGCCCAGCAGGCCGTGGCGGACACCTGCCGGACCGAGGCCAACGTGAAGCGGTTGACGGAGGTCGCCGACAGCATCACCGATGTCGTGTCGATGATCTCGACCATCGCGAGCCAGACCAACCTGCTGGCGCTCAACGCCACCATCGAGGCGGCGCGTGCCGGCGAGGCGGGACGCGGCTTCGCGGTGGTGGCCACGGAGGTCAAGGAACTCGCCGGGCAGACGGCCCGGGCCACCGAGGACATCCGGATCAAGATCGGCGAGATCCAGGGTGCGACCGACGAGGTCGTGTCCGACATCACCCGCATCGGCCGGTCCATCGCCGACATGTCGACCTATTCCGACGGCATCGCCGCCGCCATGGAGCAGCAGGGTGCCGCCACCCGCGAGATCGCCCGCAACGTGCAGGCGGCCGCACAGGGGACCCAGGAGGTGACGAGCAGCATCGCGACCGTGCGGACGGGGGCGAATTCGACCGGGGCCGCCGCGACCCAGGTGCTCGGCGCAGCGAAAGAGCTGTCGCGGTACTCCGAAAACCTCGGCCACGAGGTGACGGCGTTCCTGGCCGGAGTGAAGGCCGCCTGACCGCTTTCCGTCGGCGGCCCGAGCCGGCCCCGGTCGCAGAGCCGGGGGCGGCTCCCGCGGACACCGCCGTGCTCCGGGCGGGAGCCGATCGTGATCGGGAGTTTAGTGAGGCGCTCCTGGAGCGCTCTCCGCCGAAGTGGATGCCGGTTCGGCGAAAAAGAGTGCGACACAACAAAGATCTGGAGGTGTGCCCCGACCCGACGTGGTCGGGCGCTCCTAGCGTCGCATCGACTTGAACCCGCAGGTGGAGCCGTTGTCGCGGTAGCCGGCGGGGCAGCGGCGGACGCAGGCGCCGGCCGCGAATTTCAGCGGCGGGCGGCAGGCCTTGCGCACGCTCGGCGGCCGGAACTCGTAATCCTGCGCCGGACCGGCCATCGCCTCCCCGCCGAAGGTCAGGGAGGCGGCAAGGAGCAGGGCGGCGCGACGAGCGAGACGGGGGATCATGGCGGCTTCCGATGGACGGGACATCCCCGCATCCCGCCGCGACCCCGACGATCCCGTCAAGGTCGCCCTGCCCCCGGGCGGGCGGATGTCACCGGTTCATGTTCCGGAAACGGCAATAGCCCCGACCGGTATCGCGATACCCCGCGGGGCAGCGCTGGACGCAGGCGCCGGCCGCGAATTTCAGCGGCGGCTTGCACATGCGGCCGAAGCGCTTCTCGCGATCCATCGCATACTTCGCCGCCGCCGGCGTGGAGAGCGCGACGCTTCCCAAGGGAACCGCCACCGTCAGGGCGAGGAGGGAAGCGAAGGCGACGCGCAGGGTCATCGTGATATCCGGACGAAATCGGGGGACGGACGGACAATGCGCCCATCCCCGATCGGTTCGATTCCGGATGAAGCCCGTCAGGCCGCCTTGCAGTCGTAGAACCCTTCGCGGATCGCCTGCGGGTCGAGCTTGCGGCCGATGAAGACGACGCGGGAGACGCGGGCCTCGTCCTCCTTCCACGGCCCCTGGAGATCGCCGTCGAGGATCTGGTGGACGCCCTGGAAGACGAAGCGCTGCGGCTCGTCGGGGAAGGCGACGATGCCCTTGCAGCGCAGGATGTCCGGTCCCTGGACCTGGGTCAGGGTCGAGATCCACGGCATGAACTTTTCGGGGTCCACCGGGCCGTCGATCTTCGCCGAAACCGACTGCATCTCGTCGTCGTGGTGGTGATGGTGGCCCTCCTCGAGGAAGTCGGGCTCGATGTCGAGGATGCGCGACAGGTCGAAGGCGTTGCGGTCGAGCACCTGATCGAGGGGGACGTCGCAGCGACTGGTGCGGTGGACCTTGGCGTAGGGGTTGATCGCGCGGATCAGACCCTCGACGCGGTCGAGATCGGCCGGCTCCACGAGGTCGGCCTTGTTGAGGAGGATCACGTCGGCGAAGGCGATCTGGTTCTTGGCCTCCGGCGCGTCCTTCAGGCGCTCGGTCAGCCATTTGGCGTCGGCCACCGTCACCACCGCATCGAGGCGGGCGGCCCCGCCCACATCCTCGTCGATGAAGAAGGTCTGGGCCACGGGGGCCGGGTCGGCCAGCCCGGTGGTCTCCACGATGATCGCGTCGAACTTGCCGCGCCTTTTCACGAGGCCGTCCATGATGCGGATGAGGTCGCCCCGCACGGTGCAGCAGACGCAGCCGTTGTTCATCTCGAACACTTCCTCGTCGGCGCCGATGACGAGGTCGTTGTCGATGCCGATCTCGCCGAACTCGTTGACGATGACCGCGTAGCGCTTGCCGTGGTTCTCGGTGAGGATGCGGTTGAGGAGCGTGGTCTTGCCGGCTCCGAGATAGCCGGTGAGCACGGTCACGGGGATCTTCGAGGAGGCGGGGGACGGGCTGTCGGACATGCGAGGCTCTTCGGGTTCGCGGGGTCGCCCCCGCGTCGGCTGTGTGGTGGCTGTTATATTGTATCACCCCTCCCCGATGAAAGGGCGTTCCGTCACGCGATCCGAGGGGGCCGGAGACCGTCGCTGAGGGCGGCGAGGGTGGAGCGGAAGCCGGCCGATCCGGCAAGCAGCCGTTCCAGCAGGAGCGCACCCTCCAGGGTCGCCACCACCATCCGGGCCGTGGCGGCGGGGTCGAGACCGGGACGCAGGCTCCCGTCGGCGCATCCCTCGGTCAGCACCCGCTCCAGCCAGGCGATGTGCTTGTCGAAGAACCGGGCGAGGTCGGCGCGCAGGACGTCCGGCAGGGTGTCCATCTCGATGGCGAGCACGGCGCAGAGGCAGCCGAGGCCGTCCTCGACCCCGGTGAGATAGAGCCGGCCATAGGCCTCGATCCGCGACGCCGCGTCCGGCTGCGCCGCCATGATGCCGGCGAGCGCCACATCGTAGCGGGCGTCGTAGGCCGCCACCAGCGCGAGGGCGAGGTCGGTCTTCGTGCGGAAATGATGGTGGATGCTCGCCTTGCGGATGCTCACCGCCTCGGCGAGGTCGCCGTAGCTGAAGCCGGAATAGCCCCGGCCACGCACCAGGATCTCGGCCTGGGCCAGCAGTTCCGCTCTCGTGTCTCTCATGGCCGGTCGATCATGGTTCTGGCTTCGCGGAACGGGTGAGGCGGCCACGAAGGCGTGATGCGCCCGCTCCGGTCCCGGGCACTTCTACCGTTGACGGCAGCAAAAATCTACCTACTAGATGGTAGCCACAAAAACGGGAGGATAATTCATGAAGGGTCGCTTCGTCGGGCGATCGTCGCAGGATATGCCATGATTCCGTATTCCGAGCGGACCATGGCCACGCGCCGCGCCGCCCTGTTCGGCGGGCTGTGCCTGTGCTGCCTGCCGAGCCTCGGCCGGGCGGCCGAGTCCTTCACCCTGGACGAGGTCGGTCCGGGCATCTTCATGCGGCGCGGCCTCGACGCCGAGGCGACGCCAGAGAACGGCGACGCCATCGCCAATATAGGCTTCATCGTCGGCGAGAAATCCGTGCTCGTAACGGAATCCGGCGGCAGCCTCACGGACGGGGAATGGCTCCGCGCCGAGATCGGGAAACGCACGTCGAAGCCCGTCAGCCACGTGGTGCTGACCCATGTCCATCCCGACCATTGCTTCGGCGCGCAAGCCTTCGCGCAGGACAAGCCGGTCTTCATCGGCCACCACGTCCTGCGCTCGGCCCTCGATTCGCGGGGCGACTTCTACAGGACGCGCCTCGTGGAGATCCTCGGCGCCGACAAGGCCGGGTCGGTGGTCTACCCGACGATGGAGGTGGCCGACACCGCGGAGATCGACCTCGGCGGGCGGGTTCTGCGCTTCAGAGCGCACGGCGTCGCCCACACCAATTGCGACCTCTCCATGGTCGATACCCGGACGGGCATCCTGTTCCCGGCCGATCTCCTGTTCGTCACCCGGGTCCCCTCCCTCGACGGCAGCCTGCTCGGCTGGCTCAAGGAGGTCGAGACGCTGGCGGGACTGGGAGCGTCCAAGGCCGTCCCCGGCCATGGCCCGACCCTGGTCGACGCCGCCCCCGCCTTCGCGGATCTCACGCGCTACCTCACCGCGCTGCGCGACGAGACCCGCAAGGCCATCGCCGCCGACCAGCCCATCGACAAGGCCGTGGACAGTATCGGCCGGTCGGAGCGCGAGAAATGGGTCCTGTTCGACACCTATAACGGCCGCAATGTCACTCAGGCCTACAAGGAGCTTGAGTGGGAATGAGCCAGCGCCACATCATCACGACGAGGAGAGACGCCATGATTACCCACGAGCCGACACGAGCCTCCCGGACCCGGCGGTCGTTTTCCGCCGCCCTGTGCCTGTCCGCCGTCCTGCTGACGGGCGGCTCCGCCCTGGCCGCCGGCTCCAGCGACAGCGATGCGGAGCGGGTGGAACGCTGGAAGGACATCGCCAAATCGATCTTCGGCGACCGCGCGATCGAGGCCACCGACACGCTGATCAAGGTCGACGCGCCGCCGCGCGCCCTCGACGCCGCCCTGGTGCCGATCACCCTGATGATGCCGGAGAAGGACCGCATCGCCGCCATCCATCTCGTCATCGACGACAACCCGTCGCCCTATGCCGCGCACATCACCTTCGGCCCCGCCGCCGACCCGAGCGAGGTCAAGCTCCGGGTGCGGATCAACAACTACACCAACGTCCACGCCGTGGCCGAGACCAAGGACGGCAAGCTCTACGAGGCCGTGAAGTTCGTCAAAGCGTCGGGCGGCTGCTCCGCCCCCATGGGGATGAGCGACGAGGAGGCCCTGAAGGGCGCCGGCGACATGCGGATGAAGTTCGCGGAAGGTGGCCAGGGCAAGCCGTCGGAGGCGACGCTGATGATCCGGCACCCGAATTTTAGCGGGATGCAGATGAACCAGATCACCCGCGACTACACGCCGGCCCGCTACATCAACAAGCTCGACGTCACCGCCAACGGCAAGCTCGTCTTCTCGATGAACGGCGACATCTCCATCGCCTCGAACCCGGTGATCAATTTCGGCCTCGCCCCCGACGCCAAGGGGCCGATCAAGGTGGTCGCCTCGGACAACCAGCAGGGCCGCTGGGAGCACAGCTTCAACCCGCCCGGCCCGAGCAATTGAGGATGACGATGCCGAGCATGATCCGACTGATCGGAGCCGCCTCCATCGCCCTCGCCGCCCTGTCGGGCGCGCCCGCCCCGGCCCGGGCGGCGAGCCCCGCCGATTCGCCGGTGAACGTGCCGGAACCCGAAGGGTTCTGGACCGGGCCGCCGAAGGGCTACCCCCCCAAGACCCTGACGGGCGCCACCGTGGTGGATATCGGCGCCCTCGACCGCCTCGTGGCCGCCGAGAAGCCGGTGATGATCGACGTGGCCCTGGCCGACCGGAAGCCGGCGGGCTTTCCGGAGGACCGGCCCTGGCTGCCGGCCCACCGCTCGATCCCCGGCAGCGTCTGGATGCCCGGCGCGGGCGCGGCGCCCATGGACCCGGCGCGGGAGGCGCAGTTCCTCTCCCGCGTCGCCGACCTCACCGGCGGCGACAAGACGAAGCCGGTGGTGACCTTCTGCCACCCCGAATGCTGGGGCAGCTGGAATGCCGGAAAGCGCCTGATCCAGAACGGCTATTCCCGCGTCTACTGGTTCGCCGACGGGGTCGAGGGCTGGCAGGACAGCCACGAGACGACGATTCTCAAGGTCGACGCCGCCTGGGCCGCCAAGCCTGCCGGCGAAGCTCAGCGCTAGATGCCTGCCGGCGAGGCACAGAGATAGACGCCTGCCGGCGAGCCACAGCGATAAAGACGCACGAGAGGAACCGGCGTGCGGGATCGCCGCCGGTTCCGCCCCGGACACGATCCCCGATCGAGACAGCCCCGATGATCAGCCGTCGCGCCCTCCTCCTCACGACGGCCCTCCTCGCCGCCGCCCCCTGTGGTGCATCGGCGGCCGAGCCGTTCGACGAGGCGGCCTTCGCCGCCGCTCAAGGCGCCGGCCGGCCGATCATCGTGGAGGTGACCGCACCCTGGTGCCCGATCTGCAAGACCCAGCGGCCGATCCTGAAGGCCCTGTCCGAACAGCCGCGCTTCAAGGATCTGGCGATCTACGAGATCGACTTCGATACGCAGAAGGCCCTGATGCGCCGGTTCGACGCCCGGATGCAGAGCACGCTCATCGCCTTCAAGGGACGCGACGAGGTCGGCCGCTCGGTGGGCGAGACGCAGGGCGAATGGATCGAGGCGCTGGTGGAGAAGGCGCTGTAGAAGGGTGGCGGGACTCGGGCGGCCGATGACGTCATGAACGTTTCCCTCGGCCTCGCCTTCCTGGCCGGCCTGCTCACCATTCTCTCTCCCTGCGTGCTGCCGCTGCTTCCCATCGTCCTCGGTGCGGCGGCCTCCGAGCACCGTTTCGGGCCGGCGGCCCTGGCGGGCGGTCTCGCCCTGTCCTTCGTGGCGCTCGGCCTGTTCGTGGCGACGATCGGGTTCGGCCTCGGCCTCGACGGGGACGTCTTCCGCCCGGTGGCGGCGCTCCTCCTCGTCATCGTCGGCGCGGTCCTCGTCCTGCCCGCCCTCCAGACCCGCCTCGCCGCCGCCGCCGGGCCGCTGAGCGACCGGGTGGAGCGGCGCTTCGGGGGCATCGCGACCACCGGCCTTGCCGGCCAGTTCACCGTCGGCCTTCTGCTGGGCGCGGTATGGAGCCCCTGCGTGGGGCCGACCCTCGGCGCGGCCTCCCTCCTCGCCGCGCAGGGCAGGGATCTCGCCGCGGTCGCGCTCACCATGCTGGTCTTCGGCCTCGGCGCCGCCCTGCCCCTGCTCGTCCTCGGCCTGCTGTCGCGGCAGGTGCTGATGGCGTGGCGGACGCGGATGATGCAGGCGGGCAAGGGCCTCAAGGCCGCCCTGGGCCTCGTCCTCGTCCTCACCGGATTGGCGATCCTGGCGGGGGTCGACAAGCGCCTCGAGACGGCGCTCGTGGCCGCCTCGCCGGACTGGCTGACGGCCCTGACCACCCGTTTCTAAGGTATACCACGCGACGTGAAGCCGGAGGACGAAGACAGCCGACGAAATCAGCACCATCAGGGGCTTATGGACCGACGTCCCCGTTGACACGGCTCGGGTTGTGGCAGAATAAAGGCGCCGGAGACGGCCCGACGTCTAGGGAGGAAACGCCCGGCAAGGGTTGCGACGACAGGCGACGCCATCGCCGGATCGTCAGCATGATATCCGTCAGCCTCTCCGGCTCATCGTCCACACGCGACCTGCATACAGGCGACCGCGACCGTCATTACGGCGCGTGATTTCGGAACCCTGAGCGTATAGACATCCCCGGCATGCCTGCGGCCTTCGCGCCGCCGGCCGAACCGGGTTGAGATCGATGTCGCAAGTCGTTCAGTCACGCCGCATCCGAGCTGTAGACCTCGCCAAGCGCAAGGCCGAAGGCGCCAAGATCATCGCGCTGACGGCCTACCACGCCCACACCGCCAGCATCCTCGATCCCCATTGCGATTTCATCCTGGTGGGCGATTCCCTCGGCATGGTCATGCACGGGATGGAAACGACCCTGCCGGTGACCCTGGAGATGATGATCGTCCAGGCGCAGGCCGTGATCCGGGGTACCTCGAAGGCCCTCATCGTCGTCGACATGCCGTTCGGCTCCTACGAGGCGAGCCCGCAGCAGGCCTTCATGAGCGCCGCCCGCGTGCTGAAGGAGACCGGCGCCGGCGCGATCAAGATGGAGGGCGGCGCACGGTTCGCCGAGACGGTCGGCTTCCTGGTGGAGCGGGGCATCCCGGTCATGGGCCATATCGGCCTCACCCCCCAATCCGTGAACACGATGGGCGGGTTCCGCGTGCAGGGACGCGGCGAGGACGGCGAGCGCAAGCTGATGCAGGACGCCCAGGCGATCAGCGACGCGGGCGCCTTCGCCATCGTGCTGGAAGGCATCGTCGAGCCGGTGGCCCGCGCCATCGCCACGAACCCCTCCATCACCACGGTGACCATCGGCATCGGCGCCTCCACCGCCTGCGACGGCCAGATCCTCGTCCTCGAGGACATGCTGGGCCTGAGCGACCGGGTGCCGAAATTCGTCAAGCGCTTCGGCTCCCTGCGCGGGCAGATCGAGGGCGCCGTGGAGGCCTACGCCGAAGAGGTCCGCGCCGGCCGCTTCCCGGCGGAGGAGCACACCTACGATCCCCTCTGACGCCACGTCTCACGGACCCAGAGGTCGGGGTCGGTGAGGTCCGGCGGGCGACCGCCGCCGCATCCCGCCGTCACGAAGGCGTCGGCGGTCGAGTCGAGCCGACCAAGTCGTCCGCCGGCCAGGGTAACCGCAAGGTCTCGCGTGAAAGCTCAGCCCGGAGAGAGGCCGACGATCGCTCCCAGCGGCACGATCAGGGTCGCGCCGACGTAGAAGCCGTCCTTGCTGCGGTTGGCCGTGTAGGGGTTCCAGTAGGAATTGCCGTTGACGAGGTACTGGACGACCGGCTCGAAGAAGATGCCCTTGCCGACGGCCAGATGTGCGTTGGCCTCGAAGACGAACTTGTCGCGGGAATACGGTGCGCCGGTC
>NZ_JAKSYE010000090.1 GCF_022829685.1 Methylobacterium sp. E-045 | reverse complement strand
GCTGTCCGCTCGGCCTCGAACCGCTCCCAGACGGTGCGCTCGCGCTCCTCGGGATGGGGATGGGCCTTGGCGTAGGCGATCACCCCATCGAGCAGGAGCGCGTTCAGCTCCTCGTAGCTATTGAGCCGGACACGCGGGGTGATTACGCGCTCGCGCACCAGCGCGACCTGGTTCTCGACCTGCGCCTTCTCCCAGCCCGAAGCCGGCGTAAAGGCGATCGGATCGACGTGGTCGTGCGAGTACTTATGCAGGAACCGGCGATTAGAGGACGTCTCGCGCACGACGAAGAGCGTCTCCAGAGCGGTCATCTTTGTGACGTAGATTCCGCGCTTGTATGTGCTGTGGAAGAATGGTAGTTCCG
>NZ_JAKSYE010000083.1 GCF_022829685.1 Methylobacterium sp. E-045 | reverse complement strand
TGGTGAGCTACGAGGTGAGCGACGGCAAGGTCACGGTCGCCCAGACCGAGACCATCACCATCACCGGCACCAACGACAAGACGATCCTCAGCGCCATCACCTCCCCGGCCAGCGTGGCCGAATTGGGCGATGCGAGTGCCCAGGATCTGGCGGCCGTCACCGGCACGCTGAGCTTCAGCGACCTCGACGTCGGCGAAACGCTGAACGCCTCGATCGCGGGTTCGAGCCTCAAGCTCAACGGCGTTGTCCTGACGGGTGATCAAGCAGAACTCCTGCAGACGGCCCTCGTCGAAGGGAAGTTGACCTTCGACGCAGGCACCGGTTCGAACGGCGCGACGCAGACGCTCGGCTACACCTACAACGCGGCGGCGGCCGACCTCGACTTCCTCAAGGCGACTGACACCCTCACCGTGAGCTACCAGGTCAAGGTCGGGGACTCCGATCCGCAGGCCGTCAGCTTCACCGTGACCGGTACGCAGGACGCGACGACCACCGTCGCCGATATCCTCGAGACGTCCGAGGATTCGCCCCTCGTCACGGATGCCGGATCGGGCGTTCTCTTCAACGACGCCGATCGCGATGGCGGCAGTGAGCTTCACGTCATCGGCATCCGCGCCGGTACCGGATCGACCGGTTTCTCGTCCGTCTCGGACACGACCGGGGCGACCGTGACCACGTCTCTCGGGACCCTCGTCATCAAGTCGGACGGAAGCTACACCTTCACGCCCAACTCGAAGGCGCAGGAGCTGCAGGAGGGCGACGCCAACGTCGCGACCTTCACCTACCAGGTGAAAGACGTCAACGATTCCAACGCCCTGCCGGTGACCCAGACCCTCCGGGTCATCGTCAACGGGGAGAACGACGCGTCCGTCCTCGATCTGAACGGAGCCGGTTCCGGAACCGGCACCGCCCTCACCTTCACGGAGAATGGCGCCGCCATCGCCATCGCCCCCGCGCTGCAGCTTTCG
This sequence comes from Methylobacterium sp. E-045, assembly GCF_022829685.1. Taxonomy (GTDB): domain Bacteria; phylum Pseudomonadota; class Alphaproteobacteria; order Rhizobiales; family Beijerinckiaceae; genus Methylobacterium. The sequence continues at coordinate 106,910 of NZ_JAKSYE010000083.1, read as the reverse complement.
GATATCGACGATGCCGTCCTGAGCGGCGCGGTGGTGACGCTGACGAATGCCCAGACGAGCGACACCCTTGCGGTTTCCGGCCTGCCCACGGGCATGACCGCGAGCACCACGACGGTGAACGGCGTGATCACGCTCACGTTGAGTGGTGATTTTTCGGCGGCCGATTATGCGGCGGCGCTTCGGCAGGTGACGTTCCAGAACACCTCGGACGATCCGGCCGTCACTCCCCGCAGCATCACCTTCGCCGTGGACGATGGGCATGGCCTGTCGCCCGTCGTGACCGCCAGCGTATCGATCACCGCCACCAACGATGCGGCAACGTTCGGAGGTGACCTGATCAAGACTCTGACGGAGACGAACTCGGCCACGGATGTCTCGACGACGGGAACGCTGACATCGGCCGATGTCGATGGGATCGCAAACGCGTTCACTCCGCTGGTGAAGAGCGGTCTCTACGGAACGCTGACGCTCGCCGAAGACGGCAGCTATCAGTATGTGGCGAGTTCCGCTCACGACAACTTCGCCGACGGTGTGGTCTACACCGACACCTTCACGGTGAAGGCTGCCGACGGCACCGAACAGTCGGTCTCGTTCAAGCTCACGGGCACCAACGACGCCCCGACGGTGACGGCGGCGCTGACGGCCTCGGCCAACGAGGGCGCTCCGTCCTTCACCAAGAACCTGCTGGAAGGTGCGACCGACGTCGACGACGGCGCCACGCTGTCGGTGAAATCGGTGACCTACGAGATCGACGGCGTCACGGTTTCGGCTCCGGCCGGGATCAGCGTGTCGGGTTCGACCCTGACGGTGGATGCGTCCAACGCGGCGTTCAACCACCTCGCGGCCGGCGTGACCGAGACGATCGTGGTGAAGTACGAGGTCAGTGACGGGACGGCCACGGCCGCCCAGAGCGAGACCATCATTATCACGGGCACCAACGACGTCCCGACGGTGGCGGCAGCGCTGACGGTCTCGGCCATCGAGGGCGCTCCGTCCTTCACCAAGAACCTGCTGGAAGGTGCGACCGACCTCGACGACGGCGCGGTGCTGTCGGTGAAATCGGTGACCTACGAGGTCGACGGTGTCACGGTTTCGGCTCCGGCCGGGATCAGCCTGACGGGCTCGACCCTCACGGTGGATGCGTCCAACGCGGCGTTCAACCACCTCGCGGCCGGCGCGACCGAGACGATCGTGGTGAAGTACGAGGTCAGCGACGGGACGGCCACGGCCGCCCAGAGCGAGACCATCACCATCACGGGCACCAACGACGCCCCGACCGCCGTGGCCGACAATGGATCGGTGGCTCAGAGATTGTCGATCGACGGCAATGTCCTGACCAACGATCTGGATGTCGATCTGGGTGATCGTCTCGAGATCACGTCCGTGACCTCGGGGGAAACCACGAAGGCACCGTCCAACGGAGTGGCGACCCTTGCCGGCGCGTACGGGACGCTGACCCTCAACCAGGATGGCTCGTACTCGTACCTGGCGGACAAGGAGGGGATCCTCGCCGTCGGCCAGACCGGCACCGACGATTTCGTCTACGTCGCGAAGGACACCGGCGGGCAATCCACGACGGAGCATCTCACGATCACGGTCACGGGGTCGGCTCTCGGAACCTCGGGCGACAACACCTTCCTCCTCACGGGGACCGGCACGTCCGCCACGGGTCTGGGGGGTGACGACCGCTACATCGTCGACAACGCCGCCGATCAAGCGACCGAGGCTGCCAACGGCGGCACCGATACGGTCGTCACCAGCGTCAACTACACGTTGAAGGCGGGTCAGGAGATCGAACGGCTCCAGAGTTCGGGGTCGGGCGCCTTCACGTTGACCGGCAACGAGTTCGACAACACCATCATCGGAGGCGACGGCAACGACGTCATCAACGGCAAGGCCGGTGCGGATACGATGGTGGGTGGTAGCGGCGCCGACAGCTATTTCGTCGACAACGCGGGCGATCAGGTGATCGAGGCCGGGCTTGGCGGAGACGACACGGTTTCCGTCGCGGTCAGCTACACGCTGGCCAGTGGTCAGGAGATCGAGACCCTGCGCGCGCTGGGCAGCACCGGCCTGACGCTCACCGGCAACGAAGTGAACAACAAGATCGTCGGTGGTGCCGGAAACGACATCCTGGACGGTAAGGCCGGGGCGGACGCTCTCTTCGGCGGTCTCGGGAACGACACCTATTACGTCGATCAGGCGGGTGATCAGGTGACCGAGGCAGTGGGTGGCGGCAACGACACCGTATATGCCAGTGTCAGCTACACGCTGAAGGCCGGCCAGGAAATCGAGACCCTGCAGTCCTCGAGCACGACCGGAGTGACGTTGACCGGCAACGAGAAGGCCAACGCGATCTTCGGCGGCCAAGGCAACGACATCATCGATGGCAAGGCGGGCGCGGATACCCTGTCGGGCGGTCAAGGCAACGACACCTACTACGTCGACAATGCCAGCGACCAGGTCCTCGAGACGTCGTCCAACGGTACCGCCGATGCCGTGTTCACCAGCGTGAGCTTCAAGCTGGGAGCCGGGCAGGAAATCGAGACCCTGACCGCCGTCGGCTCGAAGGGCCTGACGCTGACCGGGAACGAGTTCGCCAACACCATCGTGGGAGGAGGCGGGAACGACGTCCTGGTCGGCGGTCTTGCACGAGATGTACTCACGGGAGGGGCCGGGAAGGACACCTTCACCTTCGTGACGCTGAACGACAGTGTCTCCGGAACCGCGACGCGCGACGTCATCACGGACTTCAAGATCGGAACCGATGTCGTCGATCTGTCATCGATCGATGCGGTATCGAATGTCCTCGGCGATCAGTCGTTCACCTTCATCTCGGGGGCATTCACCAAACAGGCCGGACAGCTGCACACGATCCAATCCGGCGGCTCGACGATCGTCGAAGGCGATGTGGATGGAAATGGAAAGGCGGACTTCCAGATCGTACTGAAGAGCGTGGTCGACGTTCTGCACGCGAACGACTTCGTCCTCTAGTCGCACCGGTTGAACCGACCGGCTGCCTTCAGGCCGGAGTGATCGGGACGATCGCTCCGGACCGCGCGGGGCCGGAGACAAAGCCAAACGAAGCGGCGTCGGCGGTGGGTTGCTCCACCGTCGGCGCCGCTTCGTTTTCCATCCGCGCTGTCGCCGAGGCTCCGCTCGCCTCCGGGAGAGCCGGCGCACCGATATCTCCGCTCCGATGCGAGCCTCGATGCGTCAGGCTGCATCGCGCATCGTCCGGGCACGTGGAGGCTGGTACGGACGAGGGGATGGCGGCGTCGGCAATAGGGCTGCGCGCCATCGGCCGACTGACCCGCCCTGGAAGGATCAGTATACGCATTCGCCTCGACACAGGCTTTGCACCCTGAGATAAGCCTCCGGCGATCGCTGGATGACGAGGCTTATTAAGTCTTTGCCATCGCGTCCCATTTTTCCGGGGAACGGCTTCGAATCTGGAGCCGGCTCAGCAGGGAGAGACGAACATTGGCGAATGATGAAGAAGCTGTTGCCGAGAAGACGTTCCTGACCTTCCTCAGGAATGGAGAGCGGGACGCTTTCCTCCAATTGGAAGCCGAGCTGCTGGGCCAGTCGGTCGAGAAGTGGGGAGCGCTCGTAGCGGCCTATCGCTCTCTGCTCACCTTCGACGATATCGCGGCGGAGGCCGGACTCGACGAGCGGTTTCGTCCGAAGATCTGGTGGATGCGCAGTCCGTTCCCGGGGAATTTCGGCGATATCCTGACACCCTACGTGCTCTGGCATGCCTTCGGCGTCATGCCCCGCTGGTACAGTTCGAAACAGGCTGACGGACTCTGCATCGGCAGCATCGCCAAGTTCGCCCGCCCCGGCATGCATCTGTGGGGAACCGGCATGCCCCGCAGCACCGACGACATCTGCCCGACCGCGATCTATGCGGCGGTTCGCGGACCGCTGTCGCGCGAGGCCGTTCTGGCCGCGGGCGGGCAATGTCCCGAAATCTACGGCGACGCGGCCATCCTGCTGCCCGAGCTCTATGCGCCCGTTGTGGAGAAGACCCACACGGTCGGCATCATCGCCCACGTCCTGCAGGAAGCGCGGATCCGCCAGGCCGTCGAGGCGGTGGGCGCCGACCACGTGAAGGTCATCTCGCTCTTGGCCGTGTCGTTCGAGGATATCGAGCGGGTGATCCGCGAGATCCTCTCCTGCGAGGAGATCGTCACCACCTCGCTGCACGGCCTCATCGTGGCGCATGCCTATGGTGTCCCCGCACAATCGGCGCGGCTGGCGGAGGGCAAGAAGGAGGCGAAGGATTCCTTCAAGATGCGGGACTACAAGCAATCGGTGGGGCTCTCCGACGAAGCCCTCGAGCTTCCCCGCACGTTCGACGACCTCGCCTGGCTCGACCGCCGCGCCTGCGTGCTTCCGCCCTCCCCCCTCGACACGAAGCCCCTGCGGGCGGCCTTCCCGTTCCCGGTCCGGTTTCGGGAGCCGCCGGCCGCGAGGGCTTAGAGTTCACGCGAAAAGACCGCTCCCGCCAGGAAAAGGGTTCCCGCTGCGAATGCGGCGGGAGCCCTTCCAGGGTGGATCGTCGGGTTCGGACCGCAGTCCTGTCAGAGTGCCTTATCCCAAGTCCCGCCGACCCCGATCCATGGGTCGGGCTCATCGAGGCCCGGCATCACACAGGTCCCGGCCACCACCGGCTCTCGTTCGGGGCACGGCGGCGGGTCGGAAGTTGTGAAAGCACTCAGTTCAGCGCCACGGTGAAGGCGCCCTGGGTCTTGGAGCGGATCTCCTCCTCGGTGACGCCGTCGGCGAGTTCGACCAGGACCATGCCGCCGTCGCCCTTCTTGTCGATGGTGAAGACGCCGAGATCCGTGATCACCATGTCGACCACGGCGGTGCCGGTCAGCGGCAGGTCGCAGGCGGTGAGGAGCTTGGGCGCCTCCGACCCGTCCTTGCCCTTGGCGGTGTGCTCCATCACCACCACCACCTTCTTCACGCCGGCGACGAGATCCATGGCGCCGCCCATGCCCTTCACCATCTTGCCGGGGATCATCCAGTTGGCGAGGTCGCCGTTCTCCGCCACCTGCATGGCGCCGAGGATCGACAGGTTGATGTGCCCGCCCCGGACCATGCCGAAGGAATCGGAGGACGAGAAATAGCTCGTGGTCGGCAATTCGGTGATCGTCTGCTTGCCGGCATTGATGAGGTCGGGGTCTTCCTCGCCCTCGTAGGGGAAGGGGCCCATGCCGAGCATGCCGTTCTCGGATTGCAGCTGAACCGACATGCCGTCGGGGATGTAGTTCGAGACCAGGGTCGGAATGCCGATGCCGAGGTTCACGTAGTAGCCGTCGCGCAGCTCCTTGGCGGCGCGCGCCGCCATCTGTTCGCGGGTCCAGGCCATGGTGGTGTCTCCCTAGGATGTCAGACGGCGGCGGAGGAGGCGGCGGTCTCGCCACGCTTGCGCGTGGTGCGCTGCTCGATCCTCTTCTCGCGGATGGCCACGTGGATGATGCGCTTGACGAAGATGCCCGGCGTATGGATCGCGTCCCCGTCGATCTCGCCGGGCTGGACCAGATGCTCCACCTGGGCGACCGTCACCTTGGCGGCGGTGGCCATCATCGGATTGAAGTTGCGGGCGGTCTTTCGATAGACGAGGTTGCCCTCGGTATCGCCCTTCCAGGCGTGGACGATGGCGAGATCCGCGAACAGCCCGCGCTCCATCACGTAATCCTCGCCGTCGAACTCGCGCACCTCCTTGCCCTCGGCGATGAGCGTGCCGACGCCGGTCTTGGTGAAGAAGGCGGGAATGCCCGCCCCGCCGGCGCGGATGCGCTCGGCCAGCGTCCCTTGCGGGTTGAACTCGATGGCGAGTTCGCCGCCGAGATACTGGCGGGCGAATTCCTTGTTCTCACCCACATAGGAGGAGATCATCTTCGCGATCTGGCGGGTCTGCAGCAGCTTGCCGAGGCCGACATTGTCGATGCCGGCATTGTTGGAGATGACGGTGAGATCCTTGACCCCTGACGCCTGGATCGCGTCGATCAGCTCGTCAGGGATGCCGCAAAGGCCGAAGCCGCCGGCCATGATCGTCATGCCGTCCTCGAGCAAGCCGGCGACCGCCTGCGTGGCGTCGGAATATACCTTCTTCATCTCAAGCCTTCCTCCCGGAATCCGGTCCCTGGCGCCGTTTCGGGCCGCCCTGCGAAACGCGAGCCAATCCCGCCGTCCCGGCCCGGCTCGCGCGGGGCTCAGGTCTACCAAGGGGGCTGGCCAAGTCCGTCTGTCCTGTCTCTGCGCCAGGATCGGGCGTTTCGGCAAGATCCTGCGGGAGAACATCGGGGTGGAAAGGATAAGGGTGGCGAGACCTGTAGCAGGATGCGCCGTCGGGGGAGGATGATCGCAAGGAGGGGAGGCTGCTTCCGAATGCTCCACCGCGGAGAAATGATGCATGGCAGACAAACCCCGTCCGGCTCGCTATGGAAGGAGACGGGGGGCAGGTTTTTGGAAGATCGACCGCAGCGGCGAGGCGAGGCCGTGCGCGGGACCGCGCGTCGCGGTTTTGCTCCGATAGGGAGAGATATGCCGCTCCGCCGCCTCCTGCCGGCCCTCTGTTTCGGCAGCCTCGTCCTCGCCCTGATCGCGGCCTGCCTGCCCTGGTCCGTGGCCTCCGCGCGCCTGACGCGGGGCGTCGGCAAGTCGCTGGCGACCGGTTACGGAATCGCGATGACGGCCGAGGGGCCGGCGGGGATCGCCCTGCTTCCCGTTCCCCGGCTGGATTTCGAGGGCGTCCGGCTCAGTGCCGGGACGGTGGACGGGCCGCTACTCGCCGAGGGCGGATCGCTCACCCTCAAGCTCGGGATCCGTGCGCTCCTCGCCGGCCGCATCGAGATCGACACCCTCTCCCTCGAACGCACCACGATCACCCTCCCCGTCGATGACGGGGATCGGCGCTGGGTCGAGCCGTTCCGTCGCCTGAAGACGCGCCTGACCGAGGGCGGCGCTGTCCGTCCCCGTCGCATCAGCCTCACGGATGCGACGCTGGTGGGCCGCGATCCCCGCGACGGCAGTGCCCAGACCGCCAGCGACGTCGATCTGGTCCTCGCCTGGCCGTTCTGGAGTTCGCAGACCAACGTCGCGGGAAGCTTCATCTGGAACGAGACGCCCACCCGGTTCTCGCTGTCCGGGGTTCGTCTGGACGAGCTGTTCTCGGGCCGCGAATCCCCGTTCTCGGCCAGCGCGACCTGGCCCGCGGGCCAGATGACGGCGGAGGGACGCGGCAGCCTCGCCGACGGGGTGTCGCTTCGCGGCCAGGGCAGCCTGCAGACCCGTTCCCTGCGTGAGACCTTGGCCTGGGCGGGGACGGACATCGCCCTGTCGCCCTTCCTCGAGACCCTGGCCATCGACGGCACGTTCGAGAGTTCGGGCCGCACCCTGCTCCTGCCGTCCATGCGTCTGCGGCTCGGAGACAACAGCCTCGAAGGGGCCGGCTCGATCAGCTTCGGCCAGGGTCGCCCGGCCCTGCAGGCGACCCTGGCGGCGGAGAGCCTGAACCTCGCCCCCGTCCTGGTCACCCTGGTCCGGGTCTTCGGCTCGGACGACACGTTGAACGCCAACGGCTGGAGCCGGCAGAGCCTGGCCCTGCGGCCCTTCACCGGAGGCGACCTCGACCTGCGTCTCTCGGCGGGCAGTGCCCGCCTCGGCCCGGTGGTCATGGAGGATCTCGCATCCAGCGTCCTGGTGCGCGAAGGCAACGTGGAAGGCTCTCTCGTCCGCGCGATGGTGAGGGGCGGCCTCGTCAAGGGACGGTTCGGCCTCACCACCTCGGCCACCGATCGCGGCGAGACGGAACTGCGTGCGCAGGGCGCTTTCGACCAGCTCGATTTCGGGGCCTTTCTGGGCGATGTCGGGCAGGAGGCGTGGATCCTGGGCAACGCCCAGGGACAGTTCACCCTCGAGGGTTCGGGCCGTACCGCCGCCGGGCTGATCGCCCACCTCAGCGGCCGCTCGTCCTTCGCCATGGAGAACGGCACCCTCGCCGGGCTCGACCTCGCCGACGTGGTCCACCGCAACGGCGTCGCCGTCGATGGCGCCCTGGTCCGCCGGAATGGCCGCACGCCCTTCGAGCGCGCGGGGGTGATCCTTCGCTTCGCCGACGGGATCGGCGACATCACCGATGGCATTCTGAAGACGACGTCGTTGTCCGCGTCCCTGCGCGGAACCCTGTCGCTGCCGGAGCGGACCCTCGCCGCCAGGGCGGAGCTGATCCCGCGCGCTTCCAGCGACACCGTCCTGCGTCCGGTCCCGCCCCAGAGCCTGTCTCCGGCCCTGTCGAAGGGGCCGCTGTTCGACATCGATGGTCCCTGGGACGCCGTCGCCGTTCGCGTCATCCCGCGCGAGGGCGGTTCCGATCTCGACTCCCGGGGCGGCTCGATCCTCGCTCCCGGTGCCATGCAGGCGCCGCGGACGGGGGCGCTCGACCTGCCCATGCGGGTGCGGGCCTACGTGCCCTGAGCTCCGGCGGAGGACCGGCCGGTGAGGAACGACGCCGCCAGCACGACGAGGGTGACCCCGCCGACGAGAAGCGTCGAAGCGGCGTTGATCTCCGGGTTCACCCCGAGACGGACCTGGCTGTAGAGCCGCATCGGCAGGGTCGTCGCCCCCGGTCCCGAGACGAAGCTCGCGATGACGAGGTCGTCGAGGGAGAGGGTGAAGGCGAGGAGGAACGCCGCCGCCAGGGACGGCGCGATCAGCGGCAGGGTGACCGTGACGAAGACCCGGACGGGTCCCGCTCCGAGATCCGCCGCCGCCTCCTCCAGGGAACGGTCGAGCCCCTTCAACCGGGCGCCCACCACCACGGCGACGAAACCGAGGCCGAGGGTGGCATGGGCGATGACCAGGGTCACGAGACCGCGGTCGAGGCCGAGCCCGACGAAGAGCAGCAGCAGCGACAGGCCGGTGATCACCTCCGGCATCACCATCGGCGCGTAGACGAGGCCGGTGAAGGTGCCCCGTCCGCCGAAGCGGCCGCTGCGGTCCAGGGCCAGGGCCGCCAGCGTGCCGAGGATCGTCGCCACCAGGGCGGCGAGCGACGCCACTTTCAGGGAGACCAGGGCGGCGGCGATGAGCGGGCCGTCGTCGAGGAGTACCCCGTACCAGCGTGTGGAGAACCCGCCCCAGACCGTGACGAGGGACGAGGCGTTGAACGAGAAGACGACGAGGACGGCGATCGGCGCGTAGAGGAAGGCGAGTCCGAGCCCGAGGCTGAGGCGGTTGAGCGGACTCATCGGCCGACCCCGCCGCGCTCGCGCTCGGCATCCCGGAACAGCACGATCGGTCCGACGATGAGGACGAGGAGCAGCACCGCCACCGCCGAGGCGAGCGGCCAGTCGCGGTTGGAGAAGAACTCGCTCCACAGAACGCGGCCGAGCATGAGCGTACCGGAGCCGCCGAGGAGATCGGGGATGATGAACTCGCCCACCATCGGGATGAAGCACAGGAGCGCGCCCGCGGCGATGCCGGGCCGCGCCAGCGGCAGCGTCACGGTCCAGAACGCCCGCGCCGGCGAGGCGCCGAGATCGGCGGCGGCCTCCGTCAGGGCCGGGTCGAGGCGGGAGAGCACGGCATAGAGCGGCAGCACCATGAAGGGCAGGTAGGCGTAGGTCAGGCCGATCATCACTGCGGCCGGCGTGTTCAGGATGTCGAGGGGGCGGGCGACGAGGCCGGTCCAGAGGAGGCCGGCATTGAGCAGGCCCTCGGGCTTCAGGATCGCGATCCAGGCATAGATGCGGATGAGGAAACTCGTCCAGAACGGCACGATCACCAGGGCCACGAGGAGCGGCTGGAGCCGGGCCGGCGAGCGGGCCAGCGCATGGGCGACGGGCGTGCCGAGGATCACCAGGATCGCCGTCGCCGTGGCGGCATAGAGCAGGGAGGACAGGGCCGCGTCGCGATACAGGCTGTCGCCGGCCAGGGTCTCGAAATTGGCGAAGTCCAGGGCTTCGAGGAAGGCGCCCCATCCGTCGATCCCGGCGCTCCAGTCGAGCACCGGCAGGTAGGGCGGCTGCGCCGTCGCCGGCGAGGACAGGCTGATCTTGAGGGTGATGAGGCAGGGCAGCAGCACGAAGGCGGCGAGCCACAGATACGGCGCAACCGGGAGGAGCCGCTTCATCACGCCGCCATGACCGTCGCGGCCTCGGGGGCGAAGGACAGGCGCACCGGGACGCCACTGGCGATCCCGGCTCCGGCGGGCAGGCTCGCGCGGATCGTGCTGCCGTCAGCCATGCGGATCTGGAGGCGGATGCGGTCGCCGAGATAGGTGGAGGTCTCGACGTGCCCGTGGAGGGCGTTGCGATCTCCGGCGGCCTTCGGATCGACGGCTGAAGCCCCGACGCGCTCCGGGCGCAGGGCGATCACGGCGGGTGCGCCGGCGGCCGGGGCGCCCTCCCCGAGGGCGAGGACCGGCCCGAGGGCGGTCTCGACCCGCACCAGCGCTCCATTGGCGTCCCGGACCGTCCCCGGAATGAGGTTCACGTCGCCCAGCAGGCCGGCGACGAAGCGGTTGGCGGGCCGTTCGTAGAGCGTCTCGGGCCGGCCGATCTGGACGAGGCGGCCCCTGTCCATCACGCCGATCCGGTCTGCCAGCGCCATGGCCTCCGAGGGATCGTGAGTGACGATGACGAAGGCGGTGCCGAGGCGGCGCTGGATCGTGCGCAATTCGCCCTGGGTCTGCTCGCGCAGGCCCCGGTCGAGGGCGCCGAGGGGCTCGTCGAGGAGGAGCACCTTCGGTTCGCGCGCCAGGGCGCGGGCCAGGGCGACGCGCTGGCGCTGGCCGCCGGACAGGGTCTCAGGCGCCCGGTTCCCGAACTCCTCCAGCCGCACCAGGCGCAGCAAGTCCTCCACGCGGGCGGAGGCGGCCGCACGGCCGAGGCCCTTCAGCCCGTAGGCGATGTTGCCCGCGACGCTGAGATGGGGAAACAGCGCGTAGGACTGGAACATCATGTTCACCGGCCGCCTGTGCGGGGCGAGGCCGGTGAGATCCGTCCCGTCGAGGCGGATCGATCCGTCCGTCGGCGCCTCGAACCCGGCGATCAGGCGAAGCAGGGTGCTCTTGCCGCAGCCGGAGGGACCGAGCAGGCAGAGAATTTCGCCCGACGGCATGTCGAGCGAGACATCCGCCACCGCGTCATGGGTGCCGAACGTCTTCGTCAGCCGGTGGAGGGAGAGGAACGGGACCACGGCGTTCGGCGCCGTCAATTGTCCTCGCGCAAGGCTTCGGCCACCCGCGCCTCCAGCAGGTCCGGCCGGCGGATGACGAGGGCGCCCCGGGTCCGGTCGATCAGGCCGTCGGCCGCCATCACGGTGAACTCGCGGGTCACCTGCTCGCGCCGGCAGCCGATGCGGGCGGCCAGCACGTGATGATAGGGCGGCGGCGTCACCACCCGTTCGCCGTCGCCGCCGGCACGCGGGACCGACAGGCGCAGCAACTCGGCATAGAGGCGGTGGCGCAGGTCGAGGAGCGCGTGTTCCATGAGCCGCGTGTTGAGTTCGCGCACACGCTTGGCCAGCAGCCGGAACAGACGGTCGGCGATGGCCTCGGAGGCGAAGATCATCTGCCGGAAGGTCGGGGCCGGGACGACACAGACCTCGCCGCGGGTCAGGGCGGTGACGTTGGCCGAGCGGCCGATCCCGTCGAGGGCCGCGAGCTCGCCGAAGAACGCGCCGCCCCGCATCTCGCCGAGGATGACTTCCTTGCCCGATTGCGAGCGGTTGAGGATGCGGACCTCGCCCGAGGCGAGGAAATATACGTCGGTGGAGATGTCGTCGTAATCGACCAGGACTTCGTTTTCGTCGAACCGGCGCCAATGGCAGCGGGTCTCATAGGCCGACAGCTCGATTCCCGGCTCCTTGAAGAAGGGGATTGTCGCCAGCCGTCCTGCAGTCACGGGTATCGTCTCCTAAAGCGGGTGATCGTTAAGCTGCCGGTCCCGTGGGTCAACCCATTCCGGCGGACCATCCCTACCAAAAGTCGCGCCGCCCGTTTTTCGGCGCCGGTGCGGCCCTGCGATCGTGTCGGGGGAAAGACGCCACGCATCGCGCGGAGTTTACCCGCCTTTGCAATCGATCCGGGTTACGCTACCCGCACGCCGACATGAACCGCCTGTCGCGTGCCAATCCCGGTTGATCGCGCCGGGAGCCGAGCCATGCCGGCAGGGTCGGCGCCATCGAGAGACGTCGCAGGCGCGACCCGTCCGGCAGAACCATCCAGGATCGAACCAGCAGTGCCCTCGCCGTCGTCGACCCAGGCTGCGCGCCGCCGGCAGGCGACGCTGTCCGCGAGCTTCCGTCTGACGGGCCGCGGCCTGCATACCGGGCGCCGCGTCACGGTCACGGTCGCGCCCGCTCACGACGACCACGGTATCGTCTTCCGGCGAAGCTTATGCCGGGGGCGGACGGTGGACGTCCCGGCCCTGTGGACCTTTCGCGAGACCCAGCCGCTCTGTACCGCCCTGCGCTCGACCGAGGGGCCGCTGGTCCGCACCGTGGAGCATCTCCTGGCCGCGCTCCACGCGTATCGCATCGACAACGCCCTCGTCTGCCTCGACGCGGAGGAACTGCCGATCTTCGACGGGGGCGCCCTGCCCTGGTGCGAGGCGTTGCGCGCGAGCGGCCGGACCGAGACCGATGCCCCCTTGCGCAGCATCCGCGTGCTGCGGCCCGTCGAGGTCCGCCGGGACCGCCGGTCGTTGAGGATCGAGCCGGCGGATGCGCTTCACCTCTCCGGCCGTCTCGAACTCGCCCATTTCGCCCCCATGCACTGGTCCGGCCCGATCACGCCGGAGGTGTTCGCCGAGCAGCTGGCCCCGTCGCGCAGCTTCGGACGGGCCAAATGGGCGATTCCCGCCAAGATCTACGGCACGCTCCTGCGCAAGCCGCTGCTGCGGGGAGCGAATCTCTCCTCGACCGCCTGTATCGTGGGCGGGCGCATCCTCGGCGGGATGACGGTGCCCGACGAACCGGTGCGCCACCGCATGCTCGACCTCGTCGGCGATCTTGCGCTGGCGGGACGTCCGATCCTCGGCCGGATCGAGGCCGCGCATACGGGGCACGAGCTGAACCACGCCCTGGTCGCGGCGCTGATGAACGATCCCGCCGCCTGGGAACTGACCTGACCGGGGACCCCCCTGGGCGTCTCAGCCGAGACCGGCCAAAGCCAGCACGACGGCCAGGACGAGGGGGAGCGCCGCCCCGGCGATCACGGTCTGGGTCGCCGTGATTCCCGCCATCAGCGGCGCGTCGCCGCCGAGCTGGCGCGACATGATGTAGGACGACGACGCGGTCGGCAGGGTCTGGAACAGCAGCGCTGTCACCGCGGCCGGACCCTTGAGCCCCAAGGCGAGGCAGGCCAGCACGGTGGCGGTCGGCATCAGCCCGAACTTGATCAGGGACGCCACGGCGACCGGCCGGATCCAGCTTCGCGCCGATCCGAAATCGAGGGCGGCGCCGACGCAGAGGAGGCCCAGCGGCAGCGAAGCCTGCCCGAGGGCCCGTAGCATCGGCTCGAGTCCCGGCGGCAGGCCGAGCCCCGACGCCTGGAGCGCGATGCCGCCGAGGCTGCCGACGACCAGGGGATTGAGGGCGATCTGACGCGCGAGGCCGAGGGCCGAGGGCCTCTCGGCCGTGCCGAAACGAGCGAAGACCAGCACGCAGAGCACGTTGACCGTCGGCACGATCGCGGCGTTCGCCACCGCCGCCAGTGCGACGCCCTGAGCGCCGTAGAGGCCGGCCGCAGCCGAGACGCCCACATAGTTGTTGAACCGGATCCCTCCCTGGAACACCGAGGTGAAGGCCGGTCCGCCGAAGCCGAGGCGCGGGCGTGCCGCCAGCACCAGGCCCGCCACCGCCAGGGTCGAGAGAACCAGGACTAGGGCGAGCGCAGCCACGGGCACGTCGGCGAGGCGTGCGGTGGCGAGGCTGTCGAGGAGAAGGCTCGGAAGCAGCACGTAATAGGCGAGGCGTTCGGCCTGCGGCCAGAAGCTCTCGGCGAGGAAGCCGAGGCGGCGCAGGGCCGCGCCGAGCCCTATCAGAAGCGCGATCGGCACGAGGGCGGCGAGAAGCGTCAGGGTCATGGCGGTCCGATTACAGCGCTCCGTCCCCGCCGGATACGCTCCACCGCCGCCCTCCCCTAGCGACGCTCACGCGGATGCTCCCCTTGCAACCCTTGCCGCGCGCCGCCAGAAGCCTTCCATGCTCCGCGTCAACGACCTCACCTACCGCATCGGCGAACGCCTGATCCTCGACGGCGCCACCTTCGTCATTCCGGACAGGGCCCGCGTCGGGCTCGTGGGCCGCAACGGCGCGGGCAAGACGACGCTGTTCAGGGCGATCCTCGGCGAATTGCCCACCGAGGGCGGCACCGTGTCGATGCCCAAGGGCATGCGGATCGGCGCCGTGGCGCAGGAAGCGCCGGCCGGTCCGGAAACGCTGCATGCCGTGGTCCTCGCCGCCGATACCGAGCGGTCTCGCCTGATGGCGGAAGCGGAGCACGCCGACGGCCTGCGCCGGGCGGAGATCGAGACCCGGCTCGTGGACATCGAGGCGCATTCGGCCCCGGCCCGCGCGGCGGCGATCCTGCACGGCCTCGGCTTCGATGCGGAGGCGCAGGGGCGGCCCTGCTCCGATTTCTCCGGCGGCTGGCGCATGCGCGTGGCGCTCGCCGCCGTGCTGTTCTCCGAACCCGACCTGCTGCTTCTGGACGAGCCCACCAACTATCTCGATATCGAAGGCACGATCTGGCTCTACGACTACCTCGAGCGCTATCCGCGCACCGCCGTGATCATCTCCCACGACCGTGATCTCCTCGACGAATGTGTCGACCACATCCTCCATCTCGACCGCGGCAAGCTCTCCATCTACCGGGGCGGCTACACGTCCTTTGCCCGGCAGGTGGCCGAGAAGCGCGTGCTCCAGTCCAAGGCGAAGGCCAAGCAGGATGCGGAGCGGGCGCATCTCCAGAGCTTCGTCGACCGGTTCAAGGCCAAGGCGACGAAGGCACGCCAGGCCCAGTCCCGCGTCAAGCGCCTCGCCAAGATGGAGATCATCGCCTCGGTGATCGAGGACGACGTGCCGGCCTTCCGGCTGCCGAGCCCGGAGCGGCCGCTATCCCCGCCCATCGTCGCCATGGAGCGGGTCCAGGCGGGCTATCCCGACCGGATCGTACTGTCGGGGCTCAACCTCAGCCTCGCTCCCGACGACCGGGTCGCCCTGCTCGGCGCCAACGGCAACGGCAAGTCGACCTTCTGCAAGCTCATCGGCGGTCGCCTGCCCCCGTTGAGCGGCGAGATGCGGCGCTCGGGCAAGATGGAGGTCGCCTATTTCGCCCAGCACCAACTCGACGAGTTGCGCCCGGCCGAGAGCGCCTACGCCCATGTCCGCGACCTGATGCCGGACGTGCCGGAATCGAAAGCCCGCGCCGCCGCCGCCCGCCTCGGCTTCTCGGGGACCAAATCCGAGACGCCGGTCTCGCAGCTCTCGGGCGGCGAGAAGGCGCGCCTGCTGATGGGGCTTGCGGCCTTCAAGGGCCCGCATCTCCTCATCCTCGACGAGCCCACCAACCACCTCGATATCGAGAGCCGGCAGGCCCTGGTGGAGGCGATCAACGAGTACGAGGGGGCGGTCATCCTGGTCTCGCACGACCGCTTCCTGGTGGAGGCCTGCGCCGACCGGCTCTGGCTCGTGGCGAACGGCAGCGTGAAGGCCTTCGACGGTGACATGGACGATTACCGCCGCTTCGTCCTCGCCGGCCCCGAACGCGAGGCTCAGACGAACGCGTCCGAGGCGACCGGCGGGGTGAAGGCGCTGGAGCGCCGCTCCAACGCCGACCGCCGCGTGGCTCTGGCCCCCCTGCGCAAGAAATTGGAGGGGATCGAGGCGCGGATGAAGAAGCTCACCGACGCCATGGCGAAGATCGATGCCGCGCTCGCCGACGGCACCGCTTTCCAGACCAACGCCGCCAAGGCCGGCGAACTCGCCAAGATGCGTTCGGACGCCGCCGCCGCCCTGGAAGCGGCGGAGGAGGAATGGCTCGAGCTGAGCGGGGAGATCGAGGGGGCGACGGCGTGACGAGGGGAGGGCCTGGATCAACCGGGGAGGCTTCGCGTTTCCCGGAGCCTACTCCGTACCCGGACGAGACGATGCCCGCACCGATCCGCCGCGACAGGCCCGCTTCCCGCGCGGGCCTCGCCGCCAAGCTCGCTCTCCTGCCCCTCGGCGCCGCGGGCGCCTGGATCGCATGGAGCCGGTTGGCGATCGACCACGATCAGACGCTGCATCCCGCCCTGCCGGGACGGCACGAGCGCCTGGACACGCCGGCCGGGGATATCGGCCTCTACGGGGAGGCCACCGCGCCGGGCGTTCCGCTGCTGCTGATCCATTCGGTCAACGCGGCGGCGAATGCCTACGAGATCCGTCCGCTCTACCGGCATTACGCGGGGAGCCGCCCGGTCTATGCCCTCGACCTGCCGGGTTTCGGCTTCTCGGAACGCAGCGACCGGGTCTACACGCCCCGCCTGATGACCGACGCGCTCCACGCCGTCACCGCCGAGATCCGTGCTCGACACGGCGGCGGAGAGATCGATGCCGTCGCCCTGTCCCTGTCCTGCGAATACCTCGCCGCCACCGCGCTCGAATCGCCGGGCGATTATCGCAGCCTCGGCCTCATCAGCCCCACCGGCTTCGATTCCCGCTTCGTCGGCCGGCACCGCGACCGGACCCGGCACGGCGGCGCCGTCGCCCGTGCCATGCTGAACGCGCCGCTCTGGGGAGAGCCGCTGTTCGATCTTCTCGTGAGCCGGCCGAGCATGCGCTTCTTCCTGGAGAAGACCTGGGGCTCGAAGGACATCGACGAGGGCCTGCTCGCCTACGATCACGCCTCGGCGCATCGTCCGGGCGCGCGGCATGCGCCGTTCTCGTTCCTGTCCGGCGCCCTGTTCCCGGACGCGCCGGGGCGGTTCTACGAGGCGCTCGCCCTCCCGGTCTGGATGATCCACGGGGTGCGCGGGGATTTCGTCGACTACCGCCATGCCGACCGTGTCGCCGGCCGCCCGAACTGGACCGTCGACGTCCTGCCCACCGGGGCCTTCCCGCATTTCGAGGACCTGGCGGCGGTGACGCGGCACTACGATGGGTTCCTGGCCGACCGCGATGGGTGACGCCGGGGCTGGTCCGGCATCGACGGGCGGGGTACGTCCGTCGTGACCCGTGCACTCATCCCCCGGTAAGCCGATGCCCGACCTGACCCTCGCCGCCGCCCAGACCATCGTCGCCACCGCCCTCGAGACGGCACGCGGACATAGCCTGAAGCCCCTCGCGGTGGTGGTCTACGATGCGCGCGGCGCGCTCAAGGCCATAGCCGCGGAGGACGGCACGTCCCTGCGCCGGGCGGAGGTCGCCATGGGCAAGGCCAATGGCTGCCTCGCGCTCGGCCTCGGCGGCCGCGCGATCCACAAGCGTGCCGAGGAGCAGGCCTATTTCGTCGCGGCGGTGAGCCATCTCGTCGGTCCCGCCGCGCTGGTGCCGGTGCCGGGCGGTGTCCTGATCCGCGACGGCGACGCGGTCATCGGCGCCGTCGGCATCTCGGGCGATACCTCCGACAACGACGAACTCTGCGCGCTCGCCGGGATCGAGGCGGCGGGGTTCACCGCGCAGACCGGCGCCTGAGCGCCGCCATGCGCCCGGACCGGCGCGCCTGCCTTCTCGGCGGCGGTGCCCTGCTCGTGGCAGGAACCGGTCCGGCGCGCGCGGCTGCCTCCTCCGTCTACCGGCGCGGCAACGATGCCGATCCCGAGACCCTCGACCCGCACAAATCCTCCACCGTGGCGGAGGCGCATATCCTGCGCGACCTCTACGAGGGCCTTATCACCTACGACAACCACGGCGCCCTCATTCCCGGCGCCGCGACGCACTGGACCGTGTTCGACGACGCCCTGACCTACACGTTCCACCTGCGCGAGAACGGGCGCTGGTCGAACGGCGATCCCGTGGCGGCGGCCGACTTCGTCTTCGGACTGCGCCGGATCATGGCCCCGGAGACGGCGGCGAAATACGCCGAGGTGCTGTATCCCCTCAAGAACGCCCGCGCGGTGAACCAGGGCGAGGCGGCGCCCGAGATGCTGGGCGTGGCGGCCCCGGATGCACGGACCCTCGTCGTCACCCTCGACCGGCCGACGCCCTACCTCCTCGAACTCCTCACCCACCAGACCTCCCTGCCGGTGCATCCGCCCTCGATCGCGCGCTTCGGCGATGCGTTCACCCGGCCGGGCAACCTCGTGAGCAACGGCGCCTACGCCCTCGCGGACATGGTGCCGAACGACCGCATCACCTTGCGGCGCAACCCGCATTTCCATGCGGCGGACGGGATCTCCATCGAGACCGTCGCCTTCCTGCCGACACCCGACCTGTCCAGCGCGGTCCGCCGCTATGCCGGCGGCGAGATCGATTCCCTGGCCGACCTGCCCGGCGACCAGATGGCCTCCCTCAAGGCGCGGTTCGGCGATCAGGTCGTCCTCGGCCCGTCGCTCGGGCTCTATGCCCTGGCCGTCAATACCCGGAAGCCCCCCTTCGACGACGCCCGCCTGCGCCGGGCCCTGTCCCTGGTGATCGACCGGGAATTCCTGGCCGAGAGGCTGTGGGGCGAGACCATGGCGCCGGCCTATTCCCTGTGCCCGCCGGGCCTCGACAATTACCGCGCGCCTCTGGAACTCGAAGGCCGCAGCGCCCTGCCGATCGACCGCGAGGAGGAGGCCCGCGCCCTCCTCGCCGAGGCCGGGTTCGGCCCGGGCGGCAAGCCCCTCCGGATCGAGTATCGCTTCAACACCACCGACAACAACCGCAACACGGCGGTGGCCATCGCCGACATGTGGCGCGGCATCGGCATCGAGACCCGCCTCGTCTATACCGACGCCAAGACCCACTTCGCCCATCTGCGCGACGGCGGCGATTTCGACGTCGCCCGCATGTCCTGGTTCGCCGATTACTCCGATCCGCAGAACTTCCTGTTCCTGCTGGAGACCGGCAATGACGGGCTCAACCCCGGCCGTTACAGCAATCCGGTCTATGACGGGCTGATGCGCGAGGCGGCCTCCGAGCGGGATCTTGCCAGGCGGGCCGACCATCTGTTCCGGGCCGAGACGATCATCCTCCATGATCTGCCCTGGATCCCGGTGCTCCACACCCGTTCGAAGGCGCTGATCTCACCGCGTCTCACCGGCTATCATCCGAACCCGCGCAACGCGTCGCCGACGCGCTTCCTGAGGCTCGCGACGTGAGGCCGGCGGCGGCATGATCGGCCTCATCCTGCGCCGCATCGCCCAGGCGGTCCCGACCCTGTTCCTGGTGGTCACCGGCAGCTTCTTCCTCATCCGCCTCGCGCCGGGAGGCCCGTTCGACCTGGAGCGTCCGCTGCCGCCGGCGGCGATGCGCAACCTCGCCGCCGTCTACGGCCTCGATCAGCCGCTCATCGTTCAGTACGGGCGCTATCTCGGTGCGCTGATGCGGGGCGATCTCGGCCCTTCGTTCTCGTTTCGCGATCTCACCGTCGCGGATCTCTTCGCGCGGGGCCTGCCCGTCTCCATGACCCTGGGCGGCCTCGCCCTCGTCCTGGCGCTGGCCTGCGGGATCGGCCTGGGAAGCTGGGCCGCTCTCCGTCGCGGCGGATGGATCGACCGTGCCATCGGCCTCCTCGCGGGGCTGACCCTGGCGGTGCCCAACTTCGTCGTGGCGCCGCTGCTCCAGATCGTGTTCGGGCTGACCCTGCGCTGGCTTCCGGTGGGAGGCTGGGAGGGCGGATCGCCGTCGCATCTCGTGCTTCCCGTCCTCACCCTCGCCCTGCCGCAGGTCGGCGCCATCGCCCGCCTGACGCGGGCCTCGCTCAACGAGACCCTGAACGCCCAGCCGGTCCGCACCATGCGCGCCATGGGCCTGCCGCCCCACCGCATCGTCCGCCACGCCCTGCGGGGATCGCTGCTGCCGGTGGTGTCCGTCCTCGGGCCGACCGCCGCCGCGCTGCTCACCGGCTCCGTCGTGGTGGAGACGATCTTCGGCCTGCCCGGCATCGGCCGCGCCTTCGTCGACGGGGCGCTCAACCGCGACTACACCCTGGTGATGGGGACCGTGGTGCTGGTGGCCGCGTTCGTCACCCTCCTCAACATCGCCGCCGACATCGTCTGCGCCCTCCTCGATCCGCGCCTGAGGACAGCCCGATGACGCGCGCATGGGCGAGGTTCGCGCGCAACCGCGGTGCTCTGGCCGCCGTCCTGGTTCTCGTGGCGATGACCCTCGCCTGTCTCGTCGGTCCAAGTCTCACCGGCCACGAGCCGGGGCGGATCTACCCCGACCTGGTGCGGACCGCGCCGGGCCTCGCCGCCCATCCCGAACCCGACGAGATCGCCCCCGCCCTCACCCGCCTCGCCTTCCGCATGCGGCTCGCGGTCTCGGACATCGCGGTCACCGGCGACACGGTCCGCATGGTGTTGTCGGGTGCCTCCGAACCCAGCGATGCCAGGGCGATCGACGAACGGGTGCTGGTCTACCTGCCCCGTTCGGACCTGTTCGGCCCCGCCTCCATCGTCGAGCGCCGGGACGGGGGACGTCGCCTCGTGGTCGAGGCTCCCCTGCGGCGCCTGCGGTTCCTCATGGGCACCGACATGCTGGGGCGGGACATTCTCACCCGGAGTCTCGTCGCCGGGCGTGTCTCCCTCCTCATCGGGGCCGTCGCCACCGCCGTGGCGCTCCTCGTCGGGATCGCCTACGGAGCGCTCGCCGGCTATCTCGGCGGCGCCGCGGACGCGGTGATGATGCGCGTCGTCGACATGCTCTACGCGCTGCCCTTCGTCTTCTTCGTGATCATGCTGCTGGTGTTCTTCCGCTCCGGGCTGGGGCTGATCCTGGTGGCCATCGGCGCGGTGGAATGGCTCGACATGGCCCGCCTCGTGCGCGCCCAGACCCTCTCCCTGCGGCATCGCGATTTCGTCCGCGCCGCCGAGGCCCTCGGCTTGTCGACGGCGGCGATCCTGCGCCGGCACATCGTCCCGAACACCCTCGGTCCCGTCACGGTGGCGGCGACCCTCCTCGTGCCCAAGGTGATCCTGCTGGAGAGCTTCCTGTCGTTCCTCGGCCTCGGGGTGCAGGAGCCGGCCACGAGCTGGGGCGCCCTCATCGCGGAGGGGGCGCGCGCCCTCGAATCCGCCCCGTGGATGCTCGCCGGCCCCGCCGCTTTCCTCGTCTCGACCCTGGTGGCCCTCAACGTCCTCGGTGACGGCCTCGGCGACGCCCTCGATCCGCGGATCGCCGAGGAGTGACGGCCCCGGGGCCGCGGCCCGGTCGAACCCGCATGGACCTTGCCGGCCTCGAGCCGAGGTCGGGCGGGATCCTGCGGGTTGGCTATGCCACCGATCTGAGGTCGGCGATGTCCGCCGTGAAGGTGTGGATGCAATTGCGTCCCCGCGATTTCGCCTCGTAGAGGGCACGGTCCGCGCGCTCGATGGTGCGGTCGATGTCCCTGTCGGATCGCTCCGCCGCGGCGATGCCGATGCTGATCGTCGCCAGGAGGCGATTGTTGTCCGGCTCGAACACGGTGCTGGCCACGGTCTGGCGAATGCGCTCCGCGATCAGC
The DNA here is from genome assembly GCF_022829685.1 of Methylobacterium sp. E-045. Lineage (GTDB taxonomy): Bacteria > Pseudomonadota > Alphaproteobacteria > Rhizobiales > Beijerinckiaceae > Methylobacterium. The sequence goes on along the minus strand of NZ_JAKSYE010000083.1, from coordinate 85,264 downwards.
GCCGCGCCGACGGCGCTGCTGTCGACGAGCAAGACGACGAACTCTTCGCCGCCGAAACGCGCGACCTTGTCCGTCGTCCTGATGGTGTCGTTGACGATGGAGCCGACCTTGCGGATGACCACATCGCCCGCCGGGTGGCCGTAGCGGTCGTTGACCCGCTTGAAATGGTCGATGTCGATCATCAGCACCGCGATGGAGCGGCGTTGGAGCTTGAAGTCGTTCAACGCCTCCTTCGCGAGGGGCAGGAATGCGCGCCGGTTGAGAAGGCCCGTGAGAGCGTCCCTGTTGGCGATGAGCTGCATGGCCTGGAGGTCGGCTCCGATGCGCTTGACCCGGTCCTGCGCGGCCTGCACGGCCCGTGATGCTTCGTTCTCGATGTCGCGCGCATCGGCCTCTGCGGTGCCGATCCGTCTCAGCAGGGATCGGACGGCGGCGGACAGGCGCAGCACCTCGGGCGAGCCATGGACCCGCTCCGTCATCGTCGCGTTCGGCTCACGGCCGATCCGGTCCACCGCATCCGTGAGGTCGGTGAGCGGGCGGGTCAGGCGCGTCACCACCAGGAAGATGCCGACAGCGCCGATCGCAGCGGCGGCGAGGCCGATCAGGGTGATGAGAACAGTGAGGCGATGGGCGCCCGCGAGCGCCGTATCCACCGGCTGGAGGGCGACCACGATCCATCCGAGACCGGTATAGTCGCCCCGGCCGCGGGTGGCGGAAATGGCGGCAAGCTGCTTGCCGTCCGGGCCGCTCGCGATGAAATGTCCCGCCGCGAGATCGGCGGGTGAATAGGGTGTGGTCCCGAGCGCCGGTCCCAGGAGCACGCGGCCGGTCCGGTCGAGGACGACGATCTCCTCCTTCAGCTCCGGCCTGCGCGAGGACAGGACTTCGCGACGCACCACGTCCGCCCAGCTCCAGCTGAGATGGCTTCCCAGGACGCCGATGATCCGGCCCGCCGCATCGGTGACGGGAGATGCGAAATCGACGAACCGGAACGGAGTCTTGTCCGCATTGGGTTTGAGCAGGCTCTGCAGCAGGGCCGCGACGTGTACGTCCTCGGCGACCGCGCCCTTCATCCCGTCGATGAACCAGGGGCGCTGCCCGACATTCGCGCCTTCCAGGATGCCGCCGGTCGCCGCGCGGACCTTTCCGGTCTCGTCGGCAAAGCCGATCCAGGCATAGTCCGGAAGGGTCTTCTGCATCGTCTGCAGGACTTTGCGCAGACTTCCGGTCTCTTCCATCCAGTGGGATTGCAGCGGATCGAGCGCAGCCACGTTGCGGATCTCGCGCAGGCGCTCGGCCATGTCCTGGTCCAGGCGATCGGCGACGGAGCGCGCCACCTGCAGCAGGGCGTTCTGGGCCATCTCGGTGGCCTGCCCGCGCGCCAGCAGAGCGGAGCCCAGCGTGCTCGCGGCCACGATGGACAGGCCGACCGCCCCGGCGAACAGGCTGATCTGGTGCCACAGGGAGATCTTGTCCGCGAGCCGTCCCAGCATCGTTTCCGGTCCTCGGTGAGCCGCGACCCTGCAACTCAGGGGCTTGCGAGAACGTCAACTGGAAAAGTCAATTTTTCGTATAAATAAAGGTCTCGCATAGCAAAAACAGGGAATCGATATGTAATCGGACGACATGCTATCGTTGCATGAGCCTATTCAGTTGCGCAGCCTAATTCCTTCCATCGAGAATATTGTTCCAGGACATTTATTAATATAGTAAAACAATGGATTGGCGTATATTTATAGATAACGCTATAGCATTCGTCAAATTGATCGATATTTGTATATGTTCATGTATTCGATGTTTTTATTGCCGATATGTCACGGATGATCCAAGAACGATTACATTTCATCGTTCGACAGGATGGGCGACGACTGTCATTTCGAGGGCGTCGCACGGGGGAGCGTCATGTGCGCTGCGCGAGACTGTGCTCGGACGCCGCCCACTTCCCACTTTCCACTGCCCTCGTCCGTCGCCGAGCGACCGTCGAATGGTCGACGTGGCGGCGCGGCTCGTATCCGCGCCGTCCAAAACGCCCCTGCACCGCTGCGCCGGCGGCTCACCGGTCGGCGAGGAGGCCGGGATAGACCACCCGCACTGTGCGCCGCTCCGCCGGGATGTCGGCGGTCGGGCGGTCCTTGACCGCGGCGACGGTGCTTCCCGTCGTCGTCACGTCGGCGGGGCGCAGGCGCCAGCCTTCGGCCCCGCGCGGCGGTTTGTGCGAGGCCTCGTCGGCGCGAAGGGGCGATGGTGCGATCGCGGCGCCCGCGAGCACGGTCGTGACGAGGATGACGGAGAGAAGACGGGTATTCATCGGTCGAGGCACCCGGAGACGAGCGCCATGAGTGGAGCGTGAATAGGTAAAGAGGCCGACGGAACCCCGAGGCTTGGCTGTTCATTGCCAACAGCAATCGTGTCCGAGAGTTAACGAGGCGTCGATGACGAGTATGGTCGAGGCAAAGCCGGGCACCGCCCCGCCTGAGCGGGTTCCGATGGGCACGGTGATCGACACCGACATTTCGGCTCGTCTCGACCGGCTACCCTGGGGACGCTTCCATATCCTCGTCATCGTGGCGCTGGGCATCACCTGGGTGCTCGACGGGCTGGAAGTCACCCTCGCCGGTTCCCTGGTCGGCGCCCTGCGCGCCGAGCCGATGAGCTTCACCGAGTTCGATATCGGATTGGCGGCGAGCTCCTATCTCGTCGGCGCGGTGGTCGGGGCGCTCGGCTTCGGCTGGCTCACCGACAGGATCGGCCGCAAGAAGCTGTTCTTCATCACGCTGGCCCTCTACCTCGCCGCCACCGCGGCCACCGGCCTGTCGTGGAACATCTACAGCTTCTGCATCTTCCGCTTCCTCACCGGCGCGGGCATCGGCGGCGAATACACCGCGATCAACTCCACCATCCAGGAACTCGTCCCGGCCCGCGTGCGCGGCTGGACCGACCTCGTCATCAACGGGTCGTTCTGGATCGGCGCGGCTCTCGGCTCCTTCCTCTCCATCGCCGTGCTGCGTCCCGGCATGATCGACCCGGCCTGGGGCTGGCGCATCGCCTTCTTCGTCGGCGGCGGCATCGGCCTCGTGATCCTGCTGCTGCGGACCTGGATTCCCGAGAGCCCGCGCTGGCTCGCCACGCACGGCTACGTCGCCGAGGCGGACCGCGTCGTCACCGGTATCGAGAAGCGCTTCACCGACGAGGGCATCACCCTGCCGCCCGTCGACGAATCCAAGCGCATGAAGCTGAAGACGCGCAGCCACACGCCGCTCAAGGAAGTCTTCGGCACGATGCTGCTCGGCTACCGCAAGCAGACATTGGTGGGCCTCGCCCTGATGATCGCGCAGGCCTTCTTCTACAACGCCCTGTTCTTCACCTACGCCCTCGTCCTCCAGCGCTTCTACGGGGTGCCGGGCGACCATGTCGGCTGGTACCTGCTGCCCTTCGCCCTGGGATCGTTCCTCGGCCCGCTGCTGCTCGGCCGGCTGTTCGACACGATCGGCCGCCGCCAGATGATCGCCTTCACCTACGGCATCTCGGCGGTGCTGCTCACCATCACCGGCTACCTGTTCAAGATCGAGGTGTTCGGTCCCGTCGGCCAGACGGCGGCCTGGATGGTGGTGTTCTTCTTCGCCTCCGCCGCCGCGAGCGCCGCCTATCTCACCGTGGCCGAGACCTTCCCCCTCGAGATCCGGGCGCTCGCCATCGCGGTGTTCTACGCGCTGGGCACCGGCATCGGCGGCGTCTCCGGCCCGCTCCTGTTCGGTGCCCTGGTGGAGACGGGATCCCGCGACAACGTGCTGATCGGCTACGGCATCGGTGCCGCGCTGATGCTGATCGCCGCCGTCGTCGGCGGGATCTGGGGCACGGCCGCCGAGGGCAAGTCCCTGGAGGATGTCTCGAAGCCGCTGGCGGCGGCCTGAACGCCGGCCGGTTCTGAGGCTCCCTCTAAGCAGGTTTCGCGGAAGTGGCCCCCGGTTCTGCGATCAAAACCTGCGACAGAGCAAAGAGCTGAGCAGGGTGAAGCGTTGGCTTGCCGACGCGAACCTGCTTAGGCGCCTCAGAACCGCTCCACCCATGGACGCAGGGCGATCTCGGAGGTCCAGGCGCTGCGGTCCTGGCGCAGGATGTCCCAATAGGCCGAGGCGATGGCGTCGGGATCGAGCAGGCTGTCGGGGGCATCCGCGGTCTCGGGGCGGGCGGCGCTCCGGATCCCGCCGTCGATGACGACATGGGCCACGTGGATGCCCTTCGGCTGGAGCTCCCGCGACAGGCTCTGCGACAGGCCGCGCAGGGCGAACTTGCCCATGGCGAAGGCTGCGGACTCGGCATAGCCCTTCACGCTCGCCGACGCCCCCGTGAACAGGATCGCGCCGTGGCGCCCCGGCAGCATGCGTCGTGCGGCGGCCTGCGCCACGAGGAAGCCGCCATAGGCCGAGACCATCAGGGCGTGACGCACCGCGTCTGGGTCGAGATCGGCGACGGGTCCGCGCAACCGGCCGCTGGCATTGTAGATCACCACGTCGGGCGGGCCCCCGAGGGCCGGTTCCATCCGGGCGAACAGCGCCTCCACCTCCGAAGGGTCGAGGGCATCGCAGGAATGCAGGACGGCCCCGGTCTCCGCCGCCAGCCCTTCGAGCTTGCCGATGGAGCGCGAGGCCAGACCGAGGCGAAGGCCCTCGCGGGACAGGCGCCGCGCCAGGGAGGCGCTCAAGCCCTCCCCGGCGCCGACGACGAGGGCACGCTGGTAGGTCGGGACCATGGGGTATCTCCGGACACGTGAGACGCTTGTGCCGAACGTTCCCGCACCCGGAAGGCTCCGTGCGTCAGCCCTCCCGCCGATCGCGAAAAAAATCGCGCAGGAGCGTGGCGGCCTCCGCCTCGCGCAGACCGCCATAGACGTCCGGCGCATGGTGGCAGGTGGGCTGGTTGAAGACCCGGGGGCCGTGCTCGACCCCGCCGCCCTTCGGGTCGAGGGCCGCGAAATAGACCCGGCGGATGCGCGCGAACGAGATGGCGCCCGCGCACATCGGACAGGGCTCCAAGGTGACGTAGAGGTCGCAGCCGATCAGGCGCTCGTCGTCGATGGCGGCGCAGGCGGCGCGGATCGCCAGGATCTCCGCATGGGCGGTGGGATCGCGGAGCGCCCGGGGGCGATTGTGGGCGACGCTGAGGATCGCGCCGTTCCGCACGATCACGGCTCCCACCGGCACCTCTCCCTCGTCGGCCGCGCGGCGGGCGGCATCGAAGGCGAGGCTCAGAGGGTCCGTCGCGGCCTTCGGGGAGACGGGCGCAGTCATGATCGTCGGGCCCAAGCTTCTGTCTTCGTTGAGAAAATGGCCGGGTCGAGACCCCGTGATCCGGCCCGGCAGGAACCTCGCGGCGACCGAGCCGTTTCCTTCCCGACGCGGCAAGGCCGCAGGATCTTTTCAGGAGCAGACGATGAGCAGCACCACCGACAAGATCAAGGGTCTCGCCAACGAAGCGGTCGGCAACGTGAAGCAGGGCATCGGCAATGCCACGGACAACGACAAGCTCAAGGCCGAGGGCAAGGCCCAGGAACTGAAGGGCGAGGCCCAGAAGACCGTCGGCGACGCCAAGGACGGCGTCAAGAATGCCGCCGATACGGTGAAGAGCAAGCTCTGAGCTTCGACACCGAACTTTAGGGAATACGCACGAGAAGGCGGCCGGGAGGCCGCCTTTTTTCATGTGTGGCCGCAACGCCCCCTTGCGCGGAGGGCGGGCCGCTCCACGCGCAATCGCTCGCAACCGCGCCTCCGCTCTGTTATGGGGCTGGGATGAGCGACAAGACAGACGAACAGACGGGCGGGTCCGAGGACGCGCCCGAGACCAACACCGTTTCCGGCGAAGCGTGGTCCCCGGCGACCGATGCGGGCGTGCCCGGCCCGTCCGCCGAAGAGCAGCCGGCCCCGCGCCGGGCCGCACCGGCCAGGGGCGGAGACGCCCCCTTGCGCCGGAAGGCGGCGCTGCCGAGGCCGGCGGCCAAGGCCGTGGAGGCGGCCGCCTCCGGTGAGTCCGATGCGGCGACTCCCGAGGGCGACCGAATCGCCAAGGCCATCGCGCGTGCCGGCATCGCGTCCCGCCGCGACGTCGAGGCGATGATCGGCGAGGGCCGCGTCACCCTCAACGGCAAGGTGCTGACCTCGCCGGCGATCAACGTGACGGATGCGGACGAGATCACCGTTGACGGCGAGCCCCTGCCCGCCCGCGAGCGGACCCGGCTGTGGATCTATCACAAGCCGCGGGGCCTCGTGACCACGGCACGCGACCCGGAAGGGCGCCAGACCGTCTTCGAGGCCCTGCCAGAGGATCTGCCGCGTGTCGTGGCCATCGGCCGTCTCGACATCAACACCGAGGGCCTGCTGCTGCTCACCAACGACGGCGGCCTCGCCAAGGTCATCGCGCATCCCGATACCGGCTGGCTCCGGCGCTACCGTGTCCGAGCGCATGGCGACACGAACCAGGCCGAGCTCGACAAGCTGCGCAAGGGCGTCACCATCGACGGCATGGATTACGGCCCGGTGGACGCGGTCCTCGACCGGGCCTCCGGCGACAACCTCTGGCTGACGCTGGGCCTGCGCGAGGGCAAGAACCGCGAGGTCAAGCGCATCCTCGAACATCTGGGTCTGGCGGTGAACCGGCTGATCCGCCTGTCCTTCGGTCCGTTCCAGCTCGGCGACCTCGAAGTGGGCCTCGTCGAGGAGATTCGCACCAAGGTGCTCAAGGAGCAGCTGGGTCCGACCCTCGCCGACCAGGCCGGCGTCGATTTCACCAGCCCCAACCGCGAGCCGATCGCGCCGTTCGGTTCGCCGAAGGCGGCTCAGCAACAGACCAAGCAGCCCGCCCGCAGCGCCTCGGCGGCCGCGGCGCGGAGCGCCGGCCGCAGCTATGACGACGCCCCGCGCGGCGGCGAGCGCGGCGGTGAGCGCGATCGTGGCGGCGACCGTCCCCTGCGCAAGCCCGCCGAGCCGGCGCGGGTGCCCACCGGCGGCAACAGCGCCGGTCCCCGCCGCTCGGTCTGGCGCGCCGAAGAGGCTGCGCCGCAGGAGGAGGGTACGCGCCGGGTCAAGATCCCCCGTCGTGGCGCCGATCCCAAGGCCGAGCGCGAGGCCGCCGCAGCCCGAGGCCGCGAGCGCGTCGGCGCCATCAACACCGGCGAGCGTCGGGTCCTGGTGGAACGCCTGAAGGCGAGCCCGCAGGAGCCGGCGCCCGAGCCGCATCGCCGCGACCGAAGTGCGCGCCGTGACGAGACCGGCGCTGCCGAGCGCCCGGTCCGGACGCTGCGCCAATCCGATGCCAAGGCGGCCCGTCGCGAGGAGACCGATGCCCGGACGCCGCAGCGCCGTTTCGACGGAGATGCCAGGCCCCCGCGCAGCGACACCAGGCCCCCGCGCCGGGACGATGCTCCGCGCGGCGGTTTCGGGCGGCCCGACGGCGCCGAGCGGCGCGGTCCGCCCCGTGGCGGCGACGAGCGCCCGCGCAGCTTCAAGCCCCGCGACGGCGGCGGGGTCAACGACCGGGCGGAGCGGCCGGCTTTCAATCGCGGCGAGCCGCGCGGCGACAGGCCGTCGGGATTCCGCAGCGAGAAGCCGGCCTTCCATCGCGGCGGCGACGATCGTCCCGGTGGCGGCCGCCCCGGCGGGTTCAAGTCGGGCGGGTTCAAGCCCGGTGGTTTCAAGGGCCGCTCCGACGACCGGCAGGGCGGCGACCGTGACATCGGCGCCGAACGCTCGGGCGCCGATCGCGGCGGCTTCCGTCCGGGCGGCAAGCCCGGCGGGTTCGGCAAGCCCGGCGGCTCCAGCAAGCCCGGCGGATCGGGCAGACCCGCCGGGACGGGCAGGCCCGGCGGTTTCAAGGCCGGTGGTTCGTCCCGGCCCGGCGGTTCGGCCAAGCCCGGTGGGTTCGGCAATCGCGGCGGTGGCGCGGGCGGCAAGCCCGGCGGCGGCGGCCGCCCGCCCCGCGGCGGCTCGCGGTGAGGATCGTCGGCGGCGACCTGCGTGGCCGCCGCCTCGCCACCCCGAAATCGGACGCGATCCGGCCCACCTCGGACCGCCTGCGCGAGGCGCTCTTCAACGTCCTCGCCCATGCCTATGACGATACCGTGGCCGGCGCGCGGGTTCTCGATCTCTTCGCCGGAACGGGGGCGCTGAGCTTCGAGGCCCTGTCCCGCGAGGCGAGCTACGCCCTCCTCGTGGACGAGGGCGCGGAAGCGCGCGGTCTGATCCGCGAGAACATCGATGCCCTGGGCTGCGCCGGCAAGACCCGGCTGTTTCGCCGCGATGCGACCAAGCTCGGCCCCGCCGGCACCAGCGGAACCTTCACCCTCGTCTTCTGCGATCCCCCCTACAACCGGGATCTCGCGCCGACCGCGCTGGCCAGCGCATCCCATGGGGGGTGGCTCGCCCCCGGTGCTCTTGTCGTGGTCGAGGAGGCCGCCGGCGCCAGCGTCGTGCTGCCGCCCGGTTTCACGGAATTGGAGCGACGGGTCTACGGCGACACCGCCCTGGCCTTCGCGCGCTTCCAGGCCTGAGACCTCGACCCTGCGGCCCCGGCGCGCGCCGGGAACCCCGGGGCGTCGCCGCCGCGTTGCCCCGGCATGGTCCTCGAAGACGCCACGCGCGAACCCGTCACCGCTGAACCGCCGACGCCCGAGGCGACGGACGCGCCGCGCGACTCCCGCCTGTGGCGGCCGCGTCGTGTCCTGGTGACGCCGGCGGCCCTGGACCACGCCCAGGGCCGCGCGATGCTGGCGCGGGCTGAGGCGCTCGGTCTCCCGGTGGAGCGCCTGTCGAGCAACCGTCTCACGGGCCTGCGCGACGAGGATCCGCGCCGGGCCTATCGCGAGGCGAAGGCGACCCTCGCCATCGTGGTGGCGCCCCCGAGCAAGCTGCGCCTGCAACCGATCCCGCCCAGTGCCGACTGGCGCTTCGATCTCGCCGAGGGCTGCCCGGCCCATTGCCAGTACTGCTACCTCGCCGGCTCCCTGTCCGGCCCGCCGGTGACGCGGGCCTACGCCAATCTCGACGCGATCCTCGCGAACCTGCCGGCCTATCTCGGCGCGGGCGGCGTCACCTCGGCCCAGGCCGGCCGGGTCGAGGAGGGCACCACCTTCGAGGCCTCGTGCTACACCGATCCCCTCGGCATCGAGCACCTGACCGGCTCGCTCTCGGCGGCGATCACGCATTTCGGCGCCTGGGACGCGGCGGTGCAATTGCGGTTCACGACGAAATTCGCCGCCGTCGAGCCGCTTCTGGCCCTGCCCCATCGGGGCCGGACCCGCGTGCGATTCTCCCTCAACGCCCGTGCCGCCGCGCGCTACGAGGGCGGCACCGCCAGTCTCGACGCCCGCCTGCAGGCCCTCGGCGCCATGGCCCGCGCCGGCTATCCGGTGGGTCTCACCATCGCGCCGATCATCGCCGTTCCCGATTGGCCGGACGCCTATGGCGGCCTCCTGCGGGAGGTGGCGCAGGCGCTGTCCGGTCTGTCCGACCTCGACCTCACCGTGGAACTCATCACGCACCGGTTCACCCCGGGGTCGAAGGACGTGCTCCAGGGCTGGTATCCCGGCTCCGACCTGCCGATGCGGGAGGAGGAGCGCAGTCGCAAGCTCACCAAGTTCGGCTCGGTGAAGTACGTCTATCCCCGCGATCTCATGCGGACGATGCGGGAAACGATCACCGCCGCCGTCACGCGCGAGCTCCCCTTCGCCCGGATCCTCTACTGGACCTGAGGGGCCGATCCGACCGACGTCATGCCCGGCGAATGTCCCGGGTTCAGGCCGGGTCCCTTTCGCCGGCCGTGTCGAAACGGGTCCGCGCGGCATGGATCGCCGGCAGGTTCGCGAAGGCCCAGCTGCCGAGCGCCTGGACCGGCACCTGCAGGGAGCGGCCGAGGGCGGTGAGTTCGTAATCCACGCGGGGCGGGATCGTCGGAGTGACCGTGCGGGAGACGAGGCCGTCGCGCTCCAGGCCGCGCAGGGTGAAGGTGAGCATCCGCTGCGAGATGCCGCCGATGATCCGCTTCAACTCGTTGAAGCGCCGGGGGCCATCCGTCAGCGTCATCACCACGAGGATGCTCCACTTGTCGCCCACCCGCGCCAGAACCGTACCGACCACCCGGCAATCGCCGGGGCGGTGAGGAGGCTGTGCCTCGGTTACCTCGCTGTGTCCGGGTTCCACGAATGTGCCTCCTTGCGCATGTGCCGCTCCGGTTATCTATAGCGTCTCGGTATCATTCTGATACCGAGGATCGAACATGAACCTTCTGCACATCGACAGCAGCATCCTGGGCGAGCATTCCGTCAGCCGCGCCGTCTCGGCCGCCATCGTCGCCCGCCTCCGCGAGGGCGCACCCGATCTCAAGACGACCTATCGCGATCTGGCCGCCACGCCGATCCCCCATCTCTCCGGCGCCTATCTCGCGGGCCATCAGCCCAACGCCACCAACACGCCGGACATCCAGAACGACGTCGCCCTCGGCCGCGCGGTGCTGGCGGAGTTCCTGGCCGCCGACATCGTGGTGATCGGCGCACCGCTCTACAATTTCACGATCTCGACCCAGCTCAAGGCCTGGATCGACCGCATCCTCGTGGCCGGCCAGACCTTCAAATACACCGAGAGCGGCGCCGTCGGCCTCGTGCCCGAGAAGCGCGTCATCGTCGCCGTGTCGCGCGGCGGTCTCTACGGTGCGGGGTCACCCGCCGCCTCGGCGGAACACGCCGAGACCTATCTGCGGGTCGTCCTCGGATTCATCGGCATCACCAACCCGGACTTCATCATCGCGGAGGGGATCGCCCTCGGTCCTGACGCCCGCGAAAAGGCCCTTGCCGGTGCCCTCGACGCCGCCTCCGCCCTGGCTGCCGCCTGAGGCCTAGCGCCGGCCGAACAGCCGCTCGATATCGTGGAGCTTCAGTTCCACGAAGGTCGGGCGGCCGTGGTTGCAGGTGCCGGCGAAGGGGGTCGCCTCCATCTCGCGCAGGAGGGCGTTCATCTCCTCTGGCCGCAGGCGCCGTCCGGCGCGGATCGATCCGTGGCAGCTCATGCGCGAGAGGATCGCGTCGAGGCGCCGCCCGAGCGGGCCGCCCTCGGTGCCGTCCGCACTCCCCTCCTCCAGCCCGCTCGCGTCGAGGGCGTCGAGGATGTCCTCCAGGAGACGGCGGGTGGAAGAATCCGCCAGCGCTACGGGAACCTCGCGCACGAGGACGGCGCCGGTTCCGAAGGCCTCGAGGGTGAGGCCGAGACGGTCGAGGTCGGGGGCGGCCGCAATCAGGCGCTCGGCATCCTGGGGCGCCATCTCCACCACGTCGGGGATCAGGAGGCCCTGGCGCGCGATGCCGCCGGCGGCGCGCTCGCGCTTCAGGCGCTCGTAGACGAGGCGCTCATGGGCCGCGTGCTGGTCGACCAGCACGATCCCATCGCGGGTCTGGGCGACGATGTAGGTCTCGTGAAGCTGCGCGCGGGCGGCCCCCAGGGGATGCTCGCTCTCGGGCGGTTCGATCTCCGGCTGGCGCAGGTCGGCCCCGGGCGGCGCGAGATCGGCGGAGAACAGCGCCTGCCCGGTATCCCCGAACCCGTCCCCGAACCCGTCCCCAAACCGGTCGAGCCCCGCTTGAGGCGCCTCGAACAGACTCCCTCCGGCTCCGAAGGACGGGGCCGCCGCATGGCCGGCGGGCGCGCCGAACGAGGGCAGCCCGGGCGGGAGCGCGGCCCTGCCCGACCAGGCGCCGCGTCCCGGGTGCGCCTGCATCGCCGGCCGCAGCGACGGTGAAGCATGACCCGGACGCAGGGCCTCCAGGGTCCGGGCGCCGCCCGTGCTGGCGTTGCGCGCTCCGACCTGCCGCAGGGTCTCGTGGATGGCACTGACGATGAGCGCGCGCACGAGGCCCGGCTCACGGAAGCGCACCTCGGTCTTGGCGGGATGGACGTTCACGTCGACGAGGGCGGGGTCGCAGGTGATGGCGAGGCCGAGCACCGGATGGCGGTCGGAGCTCATCGTGTCGGCATAGGCGCCGCGCACGGCACCGAGCAGCAGGCGGTCCCGCACCGGGCGGCCGTTGACGGTGAAATGGATCTGGTTGCCCGCGCCGCGATGGTAGCTCGGCAGGCCGATATGGCCGGACAGGGCAAAACCTTCCCGCGCCATGTGGAGGGGGGCCGAACTCGCGCCGAAATCCGGCCCCAGCACCGCCGTGAGCCGCCGCAGGGCCGCGTCGTCGCCGGTCTCGGCGGCAAAGACGAGGGGGCTGCCGCTCTCGGAGCGGAGGGCGAAGCGGATCCGCGGCTGCGCCACGGCGATGCGCCGCAACCCATCGGCGATGGCCAGCGCCTCGGCGCGGTCGGACTTGAGGAATTTCAGCCGCGCCGGCGTCGCCGAGAACAGGTCGGTGACCTCGATCCGCGTGCCGCGCGGGCTCGGGGCGGGGCGGACCTCGCCCTTGATGCCGGCATCGACCACCAGGGTCGACCCGGTCTCGGCCTCGGCCGTCCGGCTGGTGAGGGAGAGGCGCGCCACCGCCCCGATGGACGGCAGCGCCTCGCCGCGAAAGCCGAGGGAATCGATCCGGGTCAGGTCACCGCCGGGCAGTTTCGAGGTGGCGTGGCGCTCCACCGCGAGGGCGAGATCCTCGGCGCTCATGCCGGCGCCGTCATCCACCACGCGGATCAGCCGGCGCCCCCCCGCCTCGATGGTCACCTCGATGCTGGCGGCGCCCGCGTCGATGGCGTTCTCCACCAGTTCCTTCACGGCGGAGGCCGGACGCTCCACCACCTCGCCGGCAGCGATGCGGTCCACGAGGATCGGGTCGAGGCGGCGGACGGGGCGGAGCACGGGCGGCATTCCTCCCATCATAGGCGAGCGCGACGCCGCCTCAAAGCGCCGCCCGCCTCGTCGGGGAGGGAGGGACGCGGTCAACCGAAGGGAAAGGCGAGGCCCCGACCGGCCTGGATCCAGGCGCCCGCGATGACACTGCAGAGGAGGCAGGCCGCCAGCGTCACGAGCACCCGTCGCCGGGACAGGCCCAGGGCGATGAAGGCGGCGGCGGCGAGCGGGACGACCTGTTCCCCGTGCATGCCGAGGAAATGCGCGATCCTGAGATCGCCGCCCGCCCGGTTCCAGCCGAGCAGGGGCCAGGCCGCACCGATCGGGCCGACCGCATGGCCGCGGTTGGCGCTGAGGGCGATGCCGGTGGCGGCTCCGAGGACCACCGTCATCGCGAGGCCGAGAACCACCGCAAGGCGCAGGCTCGGCTCGAGACCGAAACGCGGCCGGACCGCCACCGCGATCGCCAGGGGAATCTTGGCAGCGAGCAGGGTCAGGGCCATGACCCCCATCAGGGCGTAGAGGACGGCGTGCAGGGAATCGCCGTCGTTGAAATGCGAGGTCCGGGCCTGGGCGGCCTGCAGGGTGATGTAGCCGAGTTCGAACCCGCCGGCCGCGACGAGGAGGAACCGGCCGGTGCGCAAGGAGCGGGAACGGCGATGGTCCGGGCGGACGTAGCCGGCAAACCAGGCGAAGGTCAGCGCGTATAGGCCGACCGAGACGAAGAACTTCGCGGGTTTCGTCCAGACGAAGGCGGCATCGATGAGCCGCCCGTCGACGAGGGACAATGCCAGGGTGACGGCGCCGGTCAGCAGACAGGCGAGGCCGCAGGCGGTGAGGACGGGATCGTCCGCGCGCAGCCGGGCGAGCGCCGTGCGGCGACGGTCCTGTCCGGCGAGGGCGAGCGCATTCATGGCCGGGCTTCCAGGCCGAGCCTGCCGGTGCTGAGACCGATGACGAGGGCGAGGAGCAGCCCGGCCGGGCCGACGATGAAGGTGAGGACGAGGCAGGGCAGGATCAGCAGCGGCGAAAGCCCCGCCCCGGTGCCGGCCCGTGCGATCCAGGTGCCCACGACAAGATCGAAGGCGAAATAGTGGATCCAGCCGGCGGTGAGGGCATGGTCGTCGGCGAACAGGGAACGCACCGCCGCGATGGAGTCGAAGCCGCCCTTCGCGCCGCCGGCCAGCCCCGCCGCCAGGGCGCCGATATAGGCCACCGCCAGAAGCGCCGGCAGGACGAGCCCCGTGCCGATCCAGGTCGCGCGTCGGAGTCGAGGAGCGAACAGCGCGACGGCGAGGGCGATCCAGCCGAGAAGGGCGATCGTACTGCAGAGGGAGAACAGGCTGGCTGCGGGGAGCATGTCTTGCCCGGCTCCATCTTGACATTGTATAGATCGAGCATGTGCGGGCATCTCGACACTGTCAAGTCACCAAAGAAGGCCGGGTCCGCCGGGTCCGCCGCCTACCATCACGGCGACCTGCGGGCCGCCCTGATCCGGGCGGCGACGGCGATCGTGCGGGAGCGCGGGATCGACGGCTTCTCGCTGAGAGAGGCGGCAAGGCGGGCGGGCGTGTCGCCGGCGGCCCCGCAGCATCATTTCGGCGATGCGCGCGGGTTGCTCACCGCACTGGCAACGGAGGGGTTCCGGATGCTCGGCGACGCGCTGGCGGCGGCCGATTCCACGGCGATGGACCGCGATGGGCGGATCCGCGCGCAGGGCCGGGCCTATGTCGCCTTCGCCCTCGACCATCCGGCCGAGTTCGACACGATGTGGCGCTGTGCGCGGATCGATACGGGCGACGCGTCCTACGCGGCGGCCGCCGGTCGCGCGTTCGGGCTCCTGAAAGCGGCGGTTGCCGGGACCCCGTTAGAGGACGGCGAGCGACCGGCTGCGTCCCCTCACGCCGCACCGGACCCGAAGGCCATCGCCTGCTGGTCCCTCGTCCATGGTCTCGCGCGGCTCGCCCTCGACGGGGCGCTGGGGCCGGCCGAGGCGGCGCGCGGGGCCATCGACGGGATGCTGGAGCCGGTCCTCGACTGCCTGGCGGTGTGATGCCCGGACGACGCGGCCCGATGCCCGCTCTCCTCGCGAGGCCGGGGGGCGGGTCCGCTCCGGTCTTCGCGGAACAGGCTCGTCGTCAGGCGACCCCTGCCCGCAGCAGGTCGTGATAATGCACGAGGCCCACGGGCCGGTCGTTGTCCACGACGATCAGCGAGGTGATCTTCATCGATTCCTGGATTTCCAGGGCCTTGGCGAGGAGGGTCTCGGGGCTCACCGTGCGTGGCCTGACGCTCATCAGGGCTTCGACCAGGAGGCCGTCGAGATCGGCCCTGAACACGTTGCGGCGCAGGTCGCCGTCGGTGAGGATGCCGGCGAGGCGGCCGTCCTCGTCCACCACCACCACCGATCCGAACCCTTTGGCGTCGATCTCGGCGATGGCGGCCCGCATGCCCGTGCCGCGCCGGACCACCGGCAGCTGGTCGCCCGCATGCATCACTTCGCGCACCTGCCGGAGCGAGGCGCCCAGGCGTCCGCCGGGATGGTAGATGCCGAACTCGCGGGCGGAGAAACCGCGGGCCTCGAGCAGGGCGATGGCGAGCGCGTCGCCCAGAGCGAGCTGCATCGCCGTGGAGGTGGTGGGCGCGAGCCCGTTGGGACAGGCTTCGCGGGCCTTGGGCAGGGTCAGGCAGATATCGGCCTCCCGCCCGAGGGTCGAGGCGGCATTCGCCGTGATGGCGATGAGGCCGACCCGGTAGCGCCGCGCATAGCCGATGATGTTGGCGAGTTCCGTGGTCTCGCCCGACCAGGACAGGGCGACGACGACGTCCTCCGGCTGGATCATGCCGAGATCGCCATGGCTCGCCTCGGCCGGATGGACATAGAGCGCCGGGGTGCCGGTGGAGGCCATGGTCGCCGCGATCTTGCGGCCGACATGGCCGGACTTGCCCATGCCAGTGAGGATGGCGCGGCCCTTGGCGGCGGAGATGCGCGCGACGGCCTCGGAGAACGCCGTGCCGAGACCGTTGCCGATGGCCTCCATCAGGCAGCGCAGGCCCTCGCATTCGGTCTCGATGGTACGCAGGGCCGAGGCTATGGCGGGCGCATGGCCGGCATCGGGGGGCGACATCCGCTTCTCCGCTGCAGCACCGCCCATGACCATCCTCTCCTTCGCCGGCGCGCGCGGCGCCATGACGTGCCGCCTATGCAAGGCGAATGTGGTCGGACGGGGGCTTGCGCCCGTGGGACGCCGCGGACCGGTATCGGCAGCGGCGAGGCGGAGACGAGGGGTATCGGGGGGGAGGCGCGCGCATTCTCCGTCCGTCCCGTCGATAAACCTATGCTGCGCCGATGTTGAAGAATGTCCGATTACACCAAGCGATTGTTAACCGTTCGGCTGGAATGTCATATCCCAAGTAAAGGCTGATCGTCGTGGCCCGCGATCAGGAAGAGGTTATCATGTCGATCCAGACGCTTTCGATTCGTGCCAAGCTCGTCGCCGTCTTCTCCCTCCTCACGTTGTTCGTCATCGGCCTGGGAGTACTCGGGATCGTCAGTACGCAACGCATGCGCGAGCAAGCGCTCGAGATCGAAAACAACTGGCTTCCGAGCATTCGTGTCCTCGGCGAGATCGATACGATGACGGCTCGCAACAACGGCGTCATGCTGCGCCACACGCAGGAAACCGACCCCCAGAGGCTGGCGACCATCGAGGGCGACCTCGTGCGGTTCGGAAAGAAGCTCGACGACAAGAAGGTCGCCTACGAGCGGTTGATCTCCTCTCCCGAAGAGCGCGAACTCTACGAGACCTTCGTGCGCGAGGCCGCCAAATTCGCCGCCATCCGTCAGACCATCCTGGACATGTCCCGCAACGGCGAGAAGGCGCAGGCCTACTCCTTCTATGAGAACAAGGGGATCACCATCCGCCGGGGCATGTCGGACGCCCTCGAAAAGCTGGTGAACCTGAACAATGCCGGAGCGGATCAGGCGCAGGCACGCAGCAAGACGGTCTTCGAAGAGGCCCGGACCCTGGGCATCGTCGGCATCGTCGTCGCCGTCCTCCTGTCCGTCCTGTCCGCCTTCATGATCATCCGCGGCGTGAGCCGTGGCATCGATTCCGTGGTGCAGCCGATGCAGGCGCTTGCCGCCGGCGACCTGTCGGTGACCATCCCGCACCAGAACGTCAGAACGGAGATCGGGCGCATCGCCGACGCCGTGCAGGTGTTCAAGGACGGACTGAACCGGATGAAGGCCCTGGAAGACGAGAACGCCCTGGCCCGCGCCGGCGCGGACGCACAGCGCAAGGCCGCCATGCGGTCCATGGCTGACGGATTCGAGAGTGCCATCGGCGGGATCATCCAGAGCGTGTCCAGTTCGGCGACGGAGCTGCAGGCCACCGCGCAGAGCATGGCCGGCACCGCGACGGAGACCGCCGCGCAATCCACCGGCGTCGCCGCCGCGGCGGAACAGGCCGCCGCGAACGTCACCACCGTGGCGGCCGCCGCCGAGGAACTCGGCTCGTCGGTGCAGGAAATCGGCCGTCAGGTCAGCGCCTCGGCCAGCCTTGCCCACGTCGCCGTCGAGGAAACCGCCCGGACCGCTCTGCTCGTGAAGGACCTGAACAGTGCCGTTGCGAAGATCGGCGACGTGGTGACGATGATCAGCGCCATCGCGGGCCAGACCAACCTCCTGGCCCTGAACGCGACCATCGAGGCGGCCCGCGCCGGTGAGTCGGGGCGCGGCTTCGCCGTTGTCGCCGCCGAGGTGAAGGAACTCGCCAACCAGACGGCCAGGGCGACCGAGGAGATCGGCGGCCACATCGCCTCGGTCCAGGGCTCCACCGATCAGGCGGTCTCGGCGATCGGCAGCATCACCACCCGCATCCAGGAGATCAGCGCCGTCGCCACCACGATCGCCGCCGCGGTGGAGGAGCAGGGCGCCGCCACGCAGGAGATCGTGCGCAACGTGTCCCAGGCCGCCACCGGCACGGGCGAGGTCACGGTGAACATCGCGGGCGTGGCCGGCGCCGCCGAGGAGACCGGCGCCGCCGCCGGCCAGGTGCTCGGCGCGGCATCGGAGCTGTCGCGGCAGTCCGAGCATCTCAACGCCGAACTGGGTCGCTTCCTCGCGACGATCCGCGCGGCCTGACCGGGGCTGGCCTCCTTTGCGGGAGCGCCGACCCCCCTCCCCGACTGGTGAGATCCGCCCCCGGCGCGGTAGGCCTCACGGATGCAGCGCGTCATCGTCATGGGGCCACCCGGAAGCGGGAAATCGACACTGGCGCGGCGCCTCGGCGCCGCCCGTCACCTGCCCGTCTTCCATCTCGACCAGGCCTATTTCCGTCCGGGCTGGGAGCCCGTGCCGGTGGAAGAGTTCCGTGCCGAGGTCGAGCGTCTCGCGGCCCTCCCCCGCTGGATCATCGACGGGAACTACACGGACGTGATCGGGCCGCGCTTCGAGGCGGCGGACACCCTGGTCTATCTCGATCTGCCGGCCTGGCTGACGATGGCGCGCGTGATCCGCCGCCTGGCGGCGAGCTACGGCCGGGTGCGGCCGGATGCGGCGCGCGGATGCCCGGAACGGCTCGATACCGAGTTCCTGCGCTACGTCTGGACTTGGAACCGCAAGAGGCGGGCCCGGAACCTCGCCATGATCGGGCGGTTTCCCGGCCAGGTCGTGATCCTGTCGGGCCGGGCGGAGCAGCGCCGGTTCGGAGGGGCGTGACCCTCCTTCGATGGGCGTTCGCATCCGTCGGGGATGGCTGTCATCGCCGGCCCGCCCTCGCTAGGGTCCCGGCCGCCCTCGTAGGAACCCGCGCTCGCCCATGTCATCACCCCGCACCGCCGCGAAGCATGCCGAACTCGGCCCCGATTTCTACGACGTCGTCGCGGCCGCCGATTTCCCGAAGACGATCCTGCGCTACCGGAACCGGCCCTGGTCGGCACGGGTGGGACTCGACGGCCTGTCCGACGAGGCGTGGGTCGCACATTTCGGCCGGTTCCAGCCCCTCGCCGGCAGCCTGCCCCAGCCTTTGGCGTTGCGCTATCACGGCCATCAGTTCCGCTCCTACAACCCGGATCTCGGCGATGGGCGCGGCTTCCTGTTCGCGCAGCTTTACGACCTCGCGGATGGGCGCCTCCTCGATCTCGCCACCAAGGGCAGCGGCACGACGCCGTGGTCGCGCACCGCCGATGGCCGCCTGACCCTGAAGGGGGGCATGCGCGAGATCCTCGCCACCGCCATGCTCGAGGCCCTGGGCGTCGACACCTCGAAGAGCTTCAGCCTGATCGAGACCGGCGAGGACCTGGAGCGGGGCGACGAGCCCTCGCCCACCCGGTCCAGCGTTCTGGTGCGCCTCAGTCATTCCCATATCCGCATCGGCAGCTTCCAGCGCCTGCTGGCGCTGGACGAGCCGCACAACATCGAGAAGCTCCTCGATCATGCGGTGCGGACCTACCTGCCGGAGGCCTGGCGCGAGGAGACCGCGCCCCGTGCCGTCGCCTTCCTGGAACAGGTCTGCCGGCGGGTCGCCCGCACGGGCGCCCAGTGGATGGCGGCGGGCTTCGTCCACGGGGTGCTGAACACCGACAACATCAACATCACGGGCGAGAGCTTCGATTACGGCCCCTGGCGCTTCGCGCCGACCAGCGACCCGGGCTTCACCGCCGCCTATTTCGACGTCCATGGACTCTACAGTTTCGGCCGCCAGCCCGAGGCCCTGTTCTGGAACCTCAGTCGGCTGGCGGAATGCCTGATGCCGCTCGCCGACCGCGACGCCCTCGAAGGCGCCCTGAAGGTTTTCGGATCGAGCCTGCAGGATGCCTTCGCCGACGCGCTGCTCGCCCGGCTCGGCCTCGCCAAGCCCGCCGACGAGGGCGACCTGCACCGCTTCGTCGCCGCGTTCTGGGGCTTTCTCGCGAAGAGCCGGGCGCCGTTCGAGCAGACGTTCTTCGACTGGTACGGCGGTCTCGCCAGTTCCGGTCGCGCGGCGGCGAGCCCCTCCGCCGCCTTCTACGAGCGCGAGGATTTCGCCGCCGTCCGGGCCAGCCTCGCATCCTTGTCCCCGGTCGAGACCATCCGCCTCGACCATCCGTATTTCGCCGGGACCACGCCCTGCACGATGCTGATCGACGAGGTCGAGAGCCTGTGGTATCCCATCGCCGAGCGGGACGACTGGTCGGCGCTCCATGCCAAGCTCGATGCGATCGCCCGGATGGCGGAGGCCTACGGCACGGCGCCCGCACCCATCGCCTGAGACGGCGCCCTGTTTCGGACACATGGCTGCGTAGGTTCAGGCGATGGCGGCGGTCGACGTCCGCCTGGACGGCACGATGACGGATATTCGGATCACGGCGGGCTCCTTCGGCGAGGGAGTGGCCACCTACGACAACGGCGTGTTCCGCTTTCCCAACGGCGATATCCGTGGCGTGGAGGATCTCTCCGACCTCGGCCTGCCGACCGAAGCGGCGCCGGAGCCCCATTGGAGCGGCGACATCGTGCGCGGTCTGCAGGGCGCTCTTGCCACCTCGACTAAGGGATTGCCGTCGCCCTTCGGTTTTGCCGCCTCCTTCGTGGGGCTCGGGCTCGACGTCCTCGAATCCACGGCCACTCCCACCGCGACCCTGCCGCTCACCTTCACCGACGGCGCCAGCGCGACCATGGCGGCCGACAACGCCATCGCGGCCCTCATCCTGCGCGACCGCGACGTGGTGCGTCTCGCGCTCGAACGGAGGGCGCCCGCCCCGGCGGTCCGGTCGGTCCCCGAGCCGGAGCCGATGGTCCCGGCACCGGACCCGAGCGATCCGACCCTGACGTCGATGTTCCAGTACGAGAAGCGCAAGGGACGCCTGCGCCGCGTCGTCACCGAGAAGACGCCTCAGGAGACGTGAGCGGACGCCGCGGATCTCCCGCTCGCTAAAAAAACCTCGCCGCTTCCGTCCGGCCAGGGATCGGCGGCCTAGGGGGGCAGCCTACCCGTCGATGACGCTCACATGCGCGGCCACGACCTTCCAGCCGTCGGAGAAGCGGATCCAGGTCTGGCTTTGCCGGCCGACCTTGCCGGGCGAGCCGTCACGGCGGAACAGGGTCATCGCCACCGCCGTATCGCGCCCGTAGGCCGAGATCACCGTATCGGACAGGATCCGTTCCAGCCCGGCCGGCGAGCGGGCGCGGCGGAAGGCACGGATCGCGTCCATGCCGTAGAGGTTCTCACCCCCGCCATAGCGGATGGTGCGGGGATCGTCGTGGAACAGGGCTTCCAGCGTCGCCACGTCGTTGCCGGTGAGCGCCGTCTCATAAGCCGCGAAGGCGGCCTCGACCTCGGCGATCACGTCGGGTGCATCGATCTCCATCGGCTCGCTCACAGGATCGCGTGCGGCGCGCAGACCACGCCGTCCCGTTCCAGATGCCGCGCGACCCGAAGCGCCAGATCCTCGCGCCACGGGGCGGCGATGACCTGGACGCCGAGGGGCAGGCCGTCGTCGAGCCGCACCGGCACCGCCACCACGGGCAGGCCGATGAACGAGATCGGCTGGGTGAAGACACCGATATTCGCCCGCACCGGCAGCGTCACCCCGTCGAGCTCGAAGGTGACCTGGCCCGATCTCGGCGCCCGGCACGGGGTCGAGGGGGCCAGGATGATGTCGACCTCGCGGAACAGGTCGAGCATCGCCCCCCGGTACCAGCGGCGGAAGCGCTGCGCGCGCTCGACGAAGGGGGCCGGGATCATCGCCCCCGCGATCAGCCGGTCGCGCACGGCCGGGTCGAAATCGGCGGCGCGCGTGCGCAGCCGGTCGAGATGGAGGGCGGCGCCCTCGGCGGCGGTGATGAGATAGGCGGCGGCCCGTGCCCGCGCGGCTTGCGGGATCTCCACCCGGCGCCCGGAGCCCAGGGCCGTCGCAAGAGTTTCCACCGCCGCGAAGGCCTCGCTGTCCCCGCCACGCGCGAAGTATCCGCCCGCCATGGCGATCCGCAGATCGCCGATGCCGGCTTCGAGGCTCGGCATGGCGGGATCGGGCGCGCGGGTCGTCGCCACCGGGTCGTCCGGATCCGGCCCCTGCATGGCATCGTAGGACAGGGCGAGGTCGGTGGCGCTGCGCGCCATCGGCCCAAGATGATCCAGGCTTCCGACGAAGGGGAAGCTCCCCGCCCGGGTCAGCCGGCCGTAGGTCGGCTTGAGGCCGAAACAGCCGCAGAAGGCGGAGGGGACGCGGATCGAGCCGTTGGTATCCGAGCCGAGGGCCAGGGGGACGAGGCCCGCGCCGATGGCGCCGCCCGAGCCGCCGGACGAGCCGCCGGACATGTGTCCGAGATCGTGCGGGTTGCGGGTCGCCCCGTCATGGACGTTCTCGCCCGTGAAATCATAGGCATATTCGCCCATGTTGAGGCCGCCGACGAGGATCGCCCCGGCGGCTTCGAGCCGTCGCACCAGGGCGCCGTCCCGTTCGGCGGGAGCGAGATCGCGGTTGATCGTCGAGCCCGCCCGCGTGGGCAGGCCCGCGATGTCGATGAGATTCTTGACCGCGAAGGGCACGCCCGCCAGCGGCCCCAGCGCTTCTCCACGGGCTCGTGCCGCGTCGAGGGCATCGGCCCTGCCCAGGGCGCGCTCGGCCAGCACGTCGGTGAAGGCGTTGACCGCAGTATCCACCCGCGCAATGCGCGCCAGCACGGCTTCGACCACGAGGCGGGCACTGAGCGCCCCATCCCGGACGGACCCGGCGATGTCGGCCGCGTACATCGTGCTCGGATCGCTCATGTCGCCGCTCACGCCGTGAAGACCGGAGCCGGCTCCGCCTCGTCGGGCAGGGGAAATCCCGCGACGAGGCCGGCGGCGCTCTGGAGCACGGTGAGGTTCGCCCCCACCGCCGCGACCCAGGCGGGGTCGAGGGGAATGCCCAGAAGGGCCGAGGCGGCATCGATATAGGCATCGAACCCACCCGCTGCGGGCTCCGTCTTCGGCATCTCGGCCATGGCTTCCTCCTCTAACCCCGATCCGGCGGAACCGCCGCCTGTCGGGGAGCAAGGGTCGGGCCGGACCCGGCGACGATCTCACGGAAGCACCCCGACGTCATTGGCCTCTGCGGAAGGGCGAGCGTCTTCGTCCGCCGTCTCGGGGGCCGTGAGAGCGGGCGAAGCGGGTCTATCGGATCCGATCGTCCCCATCGTTCCGGACGACGTCGAACTCGGCCCTTGTCTTATAAGCAAAACGCATCTAACTAAGATACACAACGCACATAAGGTTGGTCCCGTGACCGAATCCGAATTCCTCACCGAATACGATCCCGCCGTCTACGAGCGCCCTGCCCTCGCCGTCGATCTCGTCCTGCTGGGTTTGCGCGCGGGCCGCCCGGCGGCGCTGCTGCTGAAGCGCGAGCAGCATCCGCATGCCGGACGCTGGGCACTGCCCGGCGGCTTCGTCGGGATCGACCAGACCCTCGACGCGGCCGCCCTGCATGTCCTGCGGGAGAAGGCGGGCATCGCCGAGGTGCATCTGGAGCAGCTCTACACGTTCGGCGCGCTTGCCCGCGATCCGCGCATGCGGATCGTCAGCGTGGCCTATCTCGCCCTCCTGCCGGAGGCGGCCCTCGCCGAGGCCCTGGAGCGCGCACCCTCCCTCGTCGCGGCCAGGATCGAGGTGCCCTGGTCGGGCGAGGCCGGGGGGGACGTGGCGGCGGTGTCGGCGAAGGGGGAGGTTCTGCCCCTCGCCTTCGACCATGCCGACATCCTGGCGATGGCGATCCTGCGGCTGCGCGGCAAGCTCGACTATTCGGATGTGGGCTTCGCCCTCCTGCCCGAGCATTTCACCCTGCGGCAGCTGCAGGACGTGCACGAGGCGGTGCTCGGCACCACGCTCAACAAGCCGGCCTTCCGACGCCGGATGCTCGACCGGGGCTGGCTGGCGCCGACCGGATCGCGCGAGGCCGGAACGTCGTTTCGCCCCGCCGAACTCTACCGATTTCAACCGTCCCGCTGACCGAACAGGAGGTTTCCATGGCGTCGATCCGCAACATCGGCCTGATCGCGCAATTGCGGAGCGAGGCGAGCAGCCACGTCATCCGCTATCGCCGGGGCCGTATCCGCCAGAGCGGCCGGGGCCTCGTGTTCTGGTTTCGCCCCGAGACGTCGAGCATCGCCGAGGTGCCGATGGACGACCGCGAGATGACGCTGTTCGTCCGTGGCCGCAGTCAGGACTTCCAGGCCGTCGCCGTGCAGGGGACGATCGGCTGGCACGTGGTCGATCCGGAGCGCCTGGCCAGCCGCATCGATTTTTCCATCGGCCTTCGCACCGGCAAGCTCCAGGGCGAGCCGATCGAGAAGATCGAGGTGCGCCTAGCCGGCATCGCCAGCCAGACGGTGCTGCAATATCTCGGCGGCAGGCCGGTGCGCGCCATCCTCGATGCCGGCCCCGAACCCCTGCGCGGGGGGCTGGAGGCCGTACTGGCGGCGGACCAGTCCCTGGCCGAGATCGGCGTCGCCGCCGTGTCGGTGCGGCTCACCAACCTCGCGCCGACCAGTGAACTCGAACGCGCCCTGCAGACTCCGACCTTCGAGGCGCTGCAGCAGAAGGCCGACGAGGCCACCTTCTCCCGTCGCGCCCTCGCCGTGGAGAAGGAGCGTGCCATCGCCGAGAACGAACTCGCCACGCGGACGGAACTGGCGCGCCGGGAGAAGCTCCTCATCGCCGAGGAGGCGGAGAACGCGCGAAGCCGAGCGGCGGGCCTCGCCGAGGCCCAGGGCGTCGAGGCGGTGGCGGAGGCCGAGCGCATCCGCCTCGTCGAGGGCGCCAAGGTTCTGGCGGAGGCGCAGCGCGTCGCCATCTACCGCGACCTGTCGCCCGCGATCCTGCTCGGCCTCGCCGCGCAGGAACTGGCGGGCAAGCTCGATACGATCGAGCATGTCAGCGTGACGCCCGATCTCCTCGCCGCCGTGATGGGCGAGTTCCACAAGGCCCGTCCCATGGTGGGAGCGCGTTAGCCATGCCCGCCCTCACCCACCGGGCCGTCTTCGTCATCCGCGAGACCGATTACGAGGCCCTGATCGCCCGGCACGCTACGAACGGGCAGGCGCGCTTCTTCCTCGAGAGCCGTGGGCAGAAGCTCGAGGACGTCCTGGAGCGGCACGAACGGTTCCATGCCGTTCTCAGCCGGGCACGGGCCTCGGTGCCGGGCGAGTGGCGCCAGGCCCTGGTGCGGCGCGCCGACCTCGACCGATTCCTGTTCGCCTCGGACGACGTCGTCGTCGCCGTGGGCCAGGACGGGCTTGTCGCCAATGTCGCGAAGTATCTCGGCGCGCAGCCGGTGATCGGCGTCAACCCGGCCCCCGACCTCTATGACGGGATCCTCGTCCGGGTCGCCGTGGAGCGGCTCGGGCAGGTGCTCACCGCCAGCGTCAACGGCGCGGCGCAGATGGAGCGGCGCACCATGGTCCGGGCCGTCCTCGACCAGGGCGAGACCCTGTTCGCGCTGAACGAGATCTTCGTCGGGCACCGCAGCCACCAATCCGCGCGCTACCGCGTCGAGGCGGCCGGCGAGGCCGAGGATCAATCCTCCAGCGGTCTCATCGTCGCGTCGGGTACGGGGGTGACCGGCTGGGCGCGCTCCATCGCCGAGGCGACGCATCTCGCCGTGCCCCTCGGTACGGAGGAGGCGGCGGTGGGCTACTGGGTGCGCGAGCCGTTCCCGAGCATCGCCAGCGGCACGCGGCTGCGCGCGGGAAAGCTGACCGATGCAGGCCTCCTCGTCACCTCGCGGATGAACGACGGCGGCGTCGTCTTCGCCGACGGGATCGAGCAGGATTTCCTGGCCTTCGAATGGGGCCGCCAGGTCAGGCTCTCACCGGCGGATCGCACGCTCAATCTCGCCATCGGCTAGACGCTGCCGGGATGCTTCAACCGATCGGGAGTACGCAAAGAAAAACCCGTTAAGCCTGTGACTTAGCGGGCGAAAACTTTGGTGGCGAGGGAGAGATTTGAATTCCCGACACAAGGATCATGATTCCTCGTAGCGGGCGGTGTGCGCCATGCCGAAGGACGCCAACCCCACATCCACAGCGTGCCCGCAGCACGACGCCCCGGCCCAGCATCCGCGCTACGCCTGACGCGTCAGCACCGAGACGACACGAGCCCGCCGGTCCCCCCGGCGGGCTTTCTCATGCGCGCGGGCGGGCGCGCCCTTCGCGGACAGCGGCGGCCAGCGTGCGCAGGCCTTCCTCGGCCCGGGCCAGCTCGGCCGCGACTTCGGAGACTACGAGCCTGCGCAGAGCCCCGACTGTCAGGAACCTGCTTGCGAAAGCCCGGCTCATGCGAAAGCTTGGCCCAGTTCGAGGCGTGGCTGAGAGGCCAGAAGCGCTCGCGTGTAGGCATCTGTCGGATGTGTCAGGATCTCGCCCAGTGGACCCTGTTCCACCAGCTTCCCGTGGTGGAAGACGAGGACGCGGTCCGCGAGATGCTGAATGACCCCAAGGTCGTGTGAGATGAACAGGAGCGCCGTTCCGAGGCGCGCCCGCAGATCCGCGAGCAGATCGAGTACCTGGGCCTGGATGCCGATGTCGAGGGCCGAGACCGGCTCGTCGCAGACGATGAGGGCCGGCTCGGCTGCCAGCGCACGGGCTATCGAGACGCGCTGGCGTTGACCGCCCGATAAGGAGGACGGGTTGCGCGCGGCAATGTCGGCGGCCAGGCCGACCTGCTCGAGAAGTTCGACCACGCGCGCGGCCCTGTCCGCGCGTGCATGACCTGCGAGGTTCTCCCCGATGATGTCGGAAACGCGGTATCGCGGGTCGAAGCTGCTCAGAGCGTCCTGCGGCACGTATTGCAGGCGCGGGCGAAGGCCGCGCCGCTGCGTTTCCGGGATGCCGCTCCAGGGCTGGCCGAGCAGACGGACATCGCCGTGATCTGGCGCCAGCAGACCGAGGATGATTTTGGCGCAGGTCGACTTTCCCGAGCCGGATTCACCCACGAGGCCCACGACCTCGCCGGCTTTCACCACGAAGCTCACATCATCGAGGGCCTTCGTGGCGAAGGCCGGGCGGCCATAGCCCGCGGCCCCCGCGTAATGCTTTGCGATCCCGCGCACCTCTAGCACGATGTCCTGGCTGGGTGCGGAGGCCGGATTGCCGCCATCCCCGCGGATGGCTTGAGCCGCCCCGGTGAGCCGGCGACCCCGCGAGGCGGAGGAAGGAATCGCCGCGATGAGACCCTTGGTATAGGGGTGGCGCGGCCGCGTCAGGACCTCCGCCGTCGGCCCGCTATCCACCACCCGGCCGTGCCGCATGACCAGTACCCAGTCCGCGATCCCGGCAACCACCGCGAGATCGTGGCTGATGAGCAGGAGCCCCGCACCCGCCCGCACCCGCCCCGCGAGCACCTGCAGAACCTGCGCCTGTACCGTCACGTCGAGAGAGGTGGTCGGCTCGTCGGCGATGATCAGGTCGGGTTCGCCCGCGATGGCCGAGGCGATGAGGGCGCGCTGGCGCAGGCCCCCGGAGAGCTGGTGAGCATATTGGCGGGCGCGGTGCTCCGGGTCCGGAATTCCCACCCGGGCCAGGACGTCGAGGACGCGCGCGCCGATGGCTTTCCGTCCCGCCAGGAGGCGATGCTCGGACAGGACCTCCGCCACCTCCTGCCCAATGGTGCGCAGCGGATCGAGCGAGACCAGGGCGTCCTGCATCACGAGGCCCGTCACTGTGCCGCGCAGGCGGCGCCAGTCGGCGGCCCCGAAGGCTTTCGCATCGCGACCCTGGAGGTGGAAGCGGTGGGCCTCCACCGTCGCGCCCGCGCCAGCGAGGTTAAGGAGGCTGCGCGCCGTCAAGCTCTTGCCCGACCCGGACTCGCCGACGAGCGCGACGCACTCTCCGGCCCGGACCACGAGATCGACCCCCTGGACGATGGGCGGCCCGCCGAAGCCAATGGACAGGTTGCGGATGTCGACCAGCGGCGGAAGCGCGCCGGTGGCTGAGGCCTCGGCCGCGTCCCTCATGCGATGCGTCCCTCAAAGCGCTTTTGTAGGAAGACCCCGACGGTGCTGAAGGCGATGACCGTCAGGGTGATGGCGGCGCCCGGAAACACCGCCGGCCACCAGGCGACGCGCAGAACATCGCGGCTCTCGGCCAGCATGACGCCCCATTCGGGGATCGGAGGCTGTGGGCCGAGGCCGAGGAAGCTGAGGCCCGACACGGTCAGGATGGTGCTGCCGATATACACGGTGGCGATCACCGGGACCGCCACCAGGACGTTCGGCAGCACGTGTCGGAGGAAGATCTGGCGCCGGCCGAGCCCGTAGATGGCCGCCTGCGTCACGTAATCGGCATCGCGGACCAGTTGGGTCTGGGCGCGCACGATGCGGCCGAACTTCGGAATGCCCGCGATGCCCACCGCGAGGGCGATGTTGAGCATGCCCTGGCCGAGGAAGGTGACGACCAACATGGCGAGGAGAACGCCGGGAAACGACGAGAGCACGTCGAAGAGGCGCGAGGTCACCTCATCCAGAAAGCGGTTGCGCTGGCCGGCCAGGATCCCGAGGAAGACGCCCGCCAGCACCGAGACCGTCATGCCGCCGAGGCCGATCAGCAGGGAGTAGCGGGCCCCGTACAAGGTGCGGGCGAGGACATCCCGGCCGAGCCGGTCGGTGCCGAAGGGATGGGCCCAGTCCGGTGCCTTCAGGCCCTCCAGGACATCGCCAACCAGCGGGTCGTGGGCCGTGAAGAGGCCGGGCGCCGCCGCCACGGCGAAAAGGGCGGCGAGGAACAGGGCGGAGCCCAGGGCGGGAAGCGGATAGGCGCGGTGCCGGTTCAACGCGACGCCGGCGGGATCATGTCCGGCCCGCGCGGGCGCGCCGGGCTCGTGGAGCAAGCCGGAGGGAGGAGCGATGC
Source organism: Methylobacterium sp. E-045 (assembly GCF_022829685.1). GTDB lineage: Bacteria > Pseudomonadota > Alphaproteobacteria > Rhizobiales > Beijerinckiaceae > Methylobacterium. The sequence continues at coordinate 56,574 of NZ_JAKSYE010000083.1, read as the reverse complement.
GAGCGGAAGCGGTCATGCGGCCCTCAGTCTCGGGTCGATCAGCAGGTAGAGGATGTCGAGGAGCGTCGAGGCCGCCACGTGGATGAAGGCGGCGAGGAGCACGACCGCGAGCACCACCGGAACGTCATGGGTCAGCACCGCCCCGAGGGTGACGCTGCCGAGCCCCGGCCGGCCGAACACCTTTTCGGTGATGACCGCGCCGCCCAGAAGCCCGCCGATCAGCCAGCCGCCGAGGGTGACGGCCGGCAGTGAGGCATGACGCAGGAGGTGGCGGGTCCGGATCGTGAGTTCGCCGACCCCGCGGGCGCGGATCGTGGTGACGAAGGGCTGGTCGAGGGCCTTCTCGATGGCCTCCCGGAGCACCTGCGCCAGAAGGCCGGCGGTGGGCAGCGCCAGGGCGATCGCGGGCAGGACCAGGGATTGCCAGCCATTCGCGCCCGAGACCGGAAACCACCGCAAGGTGAACGAGAACAGCATCAGCAGCAGGATGCCGATCCAGAAGACCGGGGTGGAGGCCAGGACGAGTTCAATGGCGGAGGCGACCTTCCGGGACAGCCGCCCCCGCCCGGCGGTGAGAAGCGCCACCGCCACGGCGAGCGCCACCGCCAGGACGCCTGCCGTCAGTGCGAGCTGAACCGTGGGCCAGAGTTGCGAGCCGACGATCTCGCGTACGGGCTGGCGCAGGACGTAGGAAGTGCCGAGGTCGCCGCCGGCGATGCGGGATAGGAAGGCCCAATATTGCGCGAGCAGGCTCTGATCGAGCCCCCATTCGGCGGCGATGGCCTCGCGCAGCCCCGGGGTATCGATGTCTCCCGCCAGGATGTCCTCGATCCGGCCCGGGAGCGCATGGAGGGCGAGGAAGGCCGCCGTGACGCTGGCCCAGGCGACGATGACGCTCGTGCCCAGGCGAGCGGCGACGCGGGACCAGAGGGCGCGCGAACCCATGGGGGCTACTCCTTTGCGAGCCAGACGTCGTAGGCGTTCGATGGCGAGTCGAGCCCCGCCTCGAAGCCCAGACCGCGCACGGCCGTCTTCGCGGCCAGGAACCAGCTCGGCGCGAACAGGGGGACGATGAACGCCTTCTCGACGCCCAGGACCTGGATGCGGTCCGTGAGCGCGCGCTTGGCGACCGGGTCCGTCGCCTGGAGGGCCTGATCGATCAGGCCGGTGATCTCCGGGTCGGGATTGGGCACCTTCGTGTAGAGGAAGCCCCTCGAGCCGAGCATATCCCACAATTCGCGGGCCGGGTCGGCGGGGTTGTCGGTGTTGGGATAGATCGACCAGGTGCCGGTGGCGTTGCCCTTGGCGTACTCGCCCGCCGTGACGATGCGCAGGTTGAGGTCCAACCCGATGTTCTTGCGCAAGGCCGCCTGGATGCCCTGGATGAGGATCTCCCGGTTGTCGCGCACGTAGGGTTGCGGATACCCGACATCGAGGGTGAGGCGCCGGCCCTCCCGGGTGCGGAACCCCTGCGCATCGCGCTGCGTCCACCCGGCCTCGTCGAGGAGCCGATTCGCGCCCGCGATGTCGTTGCCCCAGGCCCCCACCAGAGCCTTGTTGTAGGCCGGATTTGCCGGCCCGATGATCGACCAGGCCCGCTTCACGTGGCTGAGATAGACCTGACGCACGATCGGCTCGGGATCGAACCCGTCGCGCAGGGCGCGTCGAACCCGGATGTCGTCGGCCGGCGCCCGGGTGTAGTTGATGTTGAGGGTGAAGGACGTGCTGGCACCCGACGGGCCGATGAGCAGCCGGTACTGCGGATCGTCCGCGAACAGGGACACGTCGGTGGCCTGAACGCCCTCGATGACGTCGACCTGCCCCGACGTGAGGGCGCCGGTGCGCACGGCGTATTCGGGCAGGAACCGGAAGCTGAACCCGTCGAGATGGGCCGGTCCCTGATGGGCCGCGTAGCCGGGGGGCCAGGCGTAGCGCTCATTACGCACGAAGCTCGCCGACTGGCCGCGCACGTAGCGCTCGAAGACGAACGGGCCGGTGCCGGCGAGGGACGGACCGCCGCCGCAGAGATCGCCCTTGGCCAGGGACTTGGGCGAGATCAGGCCGAGTTTGACGTTGGAAACCGATTCAAGAAACGTCGAATCCGGCTTCGAGAGCGTGAGCCTGACCACGTGCGGTGAGATCACCTCGGCCGCGCTGAAATATTCGAGCAGCGCGACGGCGTTCGCTGCGTTGGCGGGGTTCTTCACGAAGTCGAAATTCGCTTTCACCACCGCCGCATCGAACACCTCACCGTCGTGGAAGACGACGTCCTCGCGCAAGGTGAAGGTATAGACCTTGCCGTCCGGCGATATCGTCCATTCCTTGGCGAGCCAGGGCGCGAAGGTCCCGTCCGCCCTCTTGCCGACCAGCGAGTCGATATAGTTGCGCGCCACGAAGAAGGCGGCCTGCTGCGACGACCGATGCGGATCGAAGCAGGACGGCTCCGTCGTCACGCCCCAGGTGAGGGTGCCGCCGGACCGAGGCTGCGGTTCCGCAGCATCGACGGGTGACAGAGGAGCGAGCCCGGTCGCGGAGATCGTGGCCAGCGCAAGCAAGGGAACGAATTTTTTCATCAATCTCAGCTCGGGATATGCTTTGTCTGCGACCAAGCTCAACGCGAGCAAAACATTCCCTAATTGATGCTGGGGGAATTTTTTGACTTCATCTCTGATGTTGATCGGTCTAGTTGTTGCTGGCGTGATCTAGTGCGATGCAGAAGCCAAAATCAACTGGGAAATACCAGGCAACTGTCAGCATCGCGTGATTTGGAAACTTACCGGCGCCGAGCCCGTGTTGCGGAGACGAAAACTTCGACTCGCATCGGCGCGAAGAGCCGGATCGTCTCCCGGACATGACCGCACCGCGCCACGCTCGCCCCGACACGTCCCACCCCGCGATCGACGGATCACCTTCCCGATGTCTCCACGCCAGCTGCATCTCAACGTGAACCTGCTGCATTCGGGCGTGTACCCGTCGGCCTGGCGCTTGCCCGGCAGTCAGCCCGACGCCTTCGTCGACATCGCCCATTACGTACGGGTCGCCCAGGTCGCCGAGCGGGGTCTGTTCGACGCGATCTTCCTCGCCGACACCCCCTCGATCTCGGACCGCCTCGATTACCGCCCGTTCAATGCCCTGGAGCCCACCATCGTGCTGGCCAGCATCGCCGCGGCCACGGCGCGGATCGGGCTGATCGCGACGGCCTCGACCAGCTATAACGAGCCCTACAACCTCGCCCGCCGCTTCGCATCACTGGACCACGCGAGCGGCGGCCGGGTCGGTTGGAACGTGGTCACCACGGCCGATGCCGCCGCGAGCCGGAACTTCGGATTGTCCGCCGCCGTCGAGCACGGGACACGCTACGAACGCGCCCGGGAATTCGTCGAGGTCGCTCATGCCCTGTGGGACAGCTGGGAGGACGATGCCCTCATCGGCGACAAAGCCAGCGGCCGCTTCGTCGACCCGGGGAAGGTGCATGCCATCCGCCACCGGGGCACTCACTTCTCCGTCGACGGGCCCCTCAACGTGCCGCGCTCACCCCAGGGCCGCCCGGTGACGGTTCAGGCCGGCGGCTCGCAGGATGGACGTGATCTGGCGGCGGCCACCGCCGAGGCGGTTTTCACCCTGTCGCAGACCATCCCGGATGGAGTGTCCTATGCGCAAGATCTGCGCGCCCGGGCCGCCGGCTTCGGGCGCCCGGCGGATTCCCTCGTCATCCTGCCGGGGCTCACCACCATCCTGGGCAGCACCGAGGCGGAGGCGCGCCGCCGCCAGGACGAGTTATGGGATCTGGTTCCCCTGGAATACAGCTTGGCGCGTCTCGCCGGCACGCTTCAGATCGCACCGGATCGCCTCGCCCTCGACAAGCCGCTGCCGGACGCGCTGCCACTGCCCGCCAATGGCAACCACACCATGTTCCTCGGAACCGTGGCGCTCGCCCGTCGCGACAACCTCACGGTGCGTGAATTGCTGCGGGCCCTCGGAGGCGGTGTCGGCCACCGCATCATCGTCGGCACGCCGGAGGCCGTGGCCGACGACATCGAAGCGTGGTTCCGGGCCGGAGCGGCGGACGGCTTCAACCTGATGCCGGACGTGCTGCCCGACGGTCTTGAGACCTTCGTGGACACCGTTGTGCCGATCCTCCAGAAGCGCGGCCTGTTCCGCACCGCCTATTCGGGAACCACTCTACGGGACCATCTTGGTTTCCCTCGGCCGCCGAGCCGTTTCGCGGATAGCCCGGAGGTTCGAGTTACGGCCTGAACCCAGCGATCTATCCCCCAACTCGCTACCTGCGCGGGCTTACAGCACGATCGAGGTCAGAACCTCGGCAACAGGAAGCTTTCGTTAGTCTGCTGACGCGGCAAGCTGAACGGAACAGACCCTGACCTCGAAGTCCGGTCCTCCTCGGGCTACCGAGATCGTCTGGCCGCCGGGATATGGGAAGGCGCCGAGGCGCATGCGGCCGAGGCGGGTCGGTATCGCATGCCTGCCTCAGGTCGTGCCGACGCGGTACTCGCGTGGCGGGCCGTGCTGTTGACCGCGAAGGCGCCGACGATGGCCGGGGCAGCCGGGACGGCGCGGCGCTTCCCCTTGGGGCCGAGGGGATCGACGCGCGGGCGGCCGAACGCCATGCCGACCCGGCGGCGGGCGCGTTCCGCGAAACCCTGCGCCTGCGCCTCGACATTTCCTGGCTCGCCCTGGAGGCGGCGCAGGCCGCCATGCTTCAGTTCGGCGCGCGCGGGTATCTCGAAGGTTCTGAACCCTTCCGGCGACTGCGTGAGGCGCAGTTCGTGGCCATCGTCACGCCCTCGGTGAAGCACATCACGCGGGAACTCGCGGGCGGATGACGGCCGCTTGTCAGCGCGCGGTTCTCGACAGGTGCGGCCGGATGATCGTGAGCATACGCTCGGTCGAAGTACCCGGCGAGAAGAAGCCGAGATATGCTCCCAACCGGTCCACGATGTAGATGAAGGCCGAGTGGTCGATCCGCCTGACGCCCTCCGCCTCGACGACCATGTAGGCATCCGCTGTCCGTTGGATCGAGCCCGGCTCGCCGCCGAGGCAATTAGTTTCTTAACAACCGGGCACGCCCTCCGCTCTAACCGTTGCGAGCCGCCGGTCTCCCTGGCCTTCGGCTCGACGAGAAGGAGGCGATGGTGGACATCCCACGCGAGATCAGACTGACGAAAGGGGCCACACGCCTCGACGTCCGGTGGGAGGACGGCACCCTCTCGTCCCTGTCGGCCGCGACCCTCAGGGCGGGAAGTCGGAGCGCAGGCTCGGTGCGGGCATCCGTGGATGCGGTCCCCTCGGTCCCAACGGCAGATCTGGTGATCCGCGATGTCCTGCCGGTGGGCGCCTATGCGGTGAACCTCGTCTTCTCCGACGGTCACGACCGGGGGATTTTCCCGTGGTCCTACCTGCGCACGCTGGCCGAGGGCGCCAGCACCACATCCGAGGCCGGCCATGGATGAGATTCACGATGCCACGTCGGAGATCGCGTGCGACGTGCTGGTCATCGGCGGCGGCACGGCGGGCCCAATGGCAGCCCTGAAGGCCAAGCTGCGCAACCCGAAAGCCAGGGTCGTGCTGCTGGAGAAAGCGAATGTGAAGCGTTCGGGCGCGATCGCCATGGGAATGGACGGGCTGAACAACGCCGTCATCCCAGGCTACGCCACTCCCGAACAGTACACCAAGGAGATCACCATCGCGAATGACGGCATCTGCGATCAGGCGCCGGTCTACAAATACGCGGAGCGTTGCTACGAGATCATTCAGGAACTCGACCGTTTCGGCATCCGCTTCCAGCGTGACGGCAACGGCGATTACGACGTCAAGAAGGTGCATCATCTCGGCACCTACGTCCTGCCGATGCCCAATGGCGAGACGGTAAAGAAGGCGCTCTACCGGCAGTTGCGCAAGGCGCAGGTGCTGATCTCGAACCGCTTCATGGCGACCCGGCTCCTCAATTCGCCCGATGGGAGCATCGCGGGGGCCGTGGCGGTGAATACGCGCAGCGCCGAATTTCTGGTGATCCGCGCCAAGGCAGTGATCCTGTGCCTGGGAGCCGCCGGACGCCTCGGTCTGCCGCAATCGGGCTATCTCTGGGGAACCTACGAAAACGCCACCAATTCGGGCGACGGCTACAGCATGGCCTACCATGCCGGCGCCGGTCTCGCGAACCTCGAATGCTACCAGATCAACCCTTTGATCAAGGACTACAACGGCCCGGCCTGCGCCTACGTGGCGGGTCCGTTCGGCGCCTACACGGCCAACAGCGAGGGCAAGCGCTTCATCGAGTGCGATTACTGGTCCGGCCAGATGATGCAGGAATTCTACAACGAATTGCAGAGCGGGAAGGGCCCGGTCTTCCTCAAGCTCGACCATCTCCATGCCGACACGGTAGGCGAGATCGAGACGATCCTGCACAAGGTCGAGCGGCCCTCGCGCGGACGCTTCCACGAGAACCGGGGCACGAATTATCGCCAGCGGATGATCGAGATGCATATCTCGGAGGTCGGATTCTGCTCCGGGCACAGCGCGTCCGGCGTCTTCGTGGACGAATTTGCCCGCACCACTGTGCCGGGGCTCTACGCGGCCGGCGACATGGCCAACGTGCCCCACAGCTACATGCTCGGCGCCTTCACCAACGGGGCCATCGCGGGTGAGCACGCCATCGACCGTGCGGCGGAGATCGACTGGCCGGAGGTCTCGGCCGAGGACATCGCCCGCGAACGCGACCGGGTGCTGGCCCCGACACGGCGGGAGGACGGCATTCCGCCGAACCAGATCGAATACAAGACCCGGCGCTTCGTGAACGACTACCTGCAGCCTCCCAAGGTGACGGCCAAGATGGAGATCGGCCAGCGCCGCTTCGCCGAGATCCGTGAAGACCTGGAGACCCGCATGGTCGCCCGCGACAGCCATGAATTGATGCGAGCCCTCGAGGCCTCCTCGATCCTCGATTGCGCCGACATGGCTGCGGCGGCCTCACTCTACCGGACCGAGAGCCGCTGGGGCCTCTATCACAACCGCACGGACCATCCGGACAAGAACGATTCCGACTGGTTCTGCCACACCATCCTGCGCAAGGAGGCCGGGCGCATGATCAGCGAGAAACGGCCCATCACCCCTTACATCGTGGCCATCGCGGACGAAGAGCGGGGTGCCTACGACCACCAGCGCGTCCGTAAGCAGGCCTGAGCAAACACCTCGACGCGACGTCAGTCCAGAAGGATACCGATGCCCCTCGCCCACGCCCCGACTACGGTGCCCGTCACTGTGGATGCCGCCAAGTGCATCGCCGACAAGGGCTGCACAGTCTGCGTCGATGTCTGCCCCCTCGATGTGCTGCGGATCAGCGATCTCACCGGCAAGGCCTACATGAAATACGACGAGTGCTGGTATTGCATGCCCTGCGAGACCGACTGCCCGACCGGCGCCGTGAGCGTCCAGATCCCCTACCTGCTCCGGTGACCCTGATGGCGGTGACCGATCCCTTCGAAGAATTCGGCGACGTCGCCGAACTCGCCCTCGGGCTTACCGATCCCGATCCTGCCGTGCGTCGCGTCGCGGTCCTGAGCCTCGCCGAGACGGCGGACCCGGACGCGGTCCCGCATCTCGCCGGCATCGCCGCCGATCCGGATGCGGGCGTGCGCCGGCAGGTCGCCGAAGCCCTCGGCGGCTTCGACGGTCCGGCGGTGGCGTCCGCCCTCGCCGGAGCCCTAGCCGATCCCGATCGCGACGTGGCCAGGGCGGCGGCGGAAAGCCTGACCGAGCTGAAGGATCCAGCCGCCGGTGCGCCGCTGCTGCCTTTCGTCCGCCATGCGGATGCCTTCGTACGCGCCGCCTCCCTGAGAGGTCTGCGCAACCTTCGTCTCGACACGTCCCTCGGCCCTGCCGTCGCAGCCCTCGGTGACCCGGAGCCGGCGGTGCGGGCGGAAGCCGTCGGCGTCATCGCCTATCTGAAGAGGGAAGAGGCGCTGCCTTCCCTCATCGGTTCCACCCGCGATCCGGATGCCGACGTGCGGCGGGCCGGAGTCGGTGCGCTCGCCTTTTCCCGGCACGGCCACGCCGTGGATGCGATCGCGGATGCGCTCGGCGACGCCGATTGGAGTGTGAGGGAAATCGCCGCGGAGGCGTTGGGGCGGACCGGACCGGGCGTGCGCTCCGCCGCCCTGCTGGATGCGCTGGGAGATTCCTACTGGCAGGTGCGCCAGAAGGCCCTGCGCAGTCTCGGCAAGCTGAAGGAGCGGAGCGCCGTATCGGCGATCCTGGCCGCCCTCGACGACGAACGGCCGGCTTTGCGCAAGGAGGCCGCCGCGGCTCTGGGCGAAATCGCCGATCCTGCGGCACGGTCGGGGCTCACGGCGGTCGCGAACGATTCCGATCCGGACGTCCGCAAGACCGCGCGCTGGGCCCTGGAGCAATTGTCTGCCTGAATGCCTTGGCAGAGTGCCGGGGGAGCCTTCGAAGAGGCCTCCCACGGCCTCGCTCGATCCCCGGGCGGAACCGGCCAGCTCCGTAGATCAGCCCTCGGTCTGCACGATTTCCTGCAGCCGTCCCGGACGGAGCAGGCGGATATGGGCCTTGTCGATCGCGACGATCCCATCGTGCTGGAAGCGCTTGAGCATCATCGTTACCCATTGGCGGGTCGAGCCGACCAGGGCGGCGATCTCATCATGGGTGATGCGCCGGTGGATCACCACGACGCCCCCCTCTCGGCCGCCCTCCGGCGTTCCGTAGAGGTCGCCGAGATTGAGCAGAAGCTGAGCCAGGCGCTCGATCACCGAGCGCGTTCCGAGCATCTGCGCCATCGCGGTGTAGCACCGGCCCTTCGCCTCGAGCGCCGCGATCAGGCAGAGGGCGAAGCCCGGCATCTGGCGGATCAGGCCGCGCAGCGTCGCGCTCGACAGGACGGTGACGCGTACCGGCTCGATCGCCACCCCCGACCATTGATGCGAACCACCGCCATAGATGCTCGGGCCACCGATGAAATGGCCAGGCGTCCAATAGGCGAGCGTCACCTCCCTGCCGGACGGCCCGGAGTAGAACACCCTGACGCGTCCTTCCTCGATCAGGAAGATGCCCGCATGCGGCTCGCCCTGAGTGAACACACTCTCGCCGGGGGCAAGCGTCAGGACACGTCCGGCGGCGTGGACACGAGCGATCTCCGACGGCGTCAGGCCGTCGAGGAAGCTTGCACCGTCATCAAGGCCTTCTGTCGTCTCGCTGAGGAACAGGGCACTCGCGATGAGGGGCGCAGGCCTGCGGAATTCCGTGTGTGCGAGCGTTGCCGGAGACATGATGGGACTCGTTCTCGAGCAGCCCACGCGCTGGGGAACCGACACCGGCGCCAAGGATGGGCTGCACGGCAATTATCGGGCGAAGTCCGCCTGGAGCAATTCTAAATTCAGACGCTGGAAGGATACGATCTTCCAATATGCCGCCATTCAGGAGACATTGCTTCCAAATCGACAGATCATCTGCAAGTCATGTCAAGTGTTCGCTTATCGATGAAATTAATTGCTCGCCCAGCGGGATCGCTTTTCGCCTAATGGTCCCGGTGCAATGGCTTCGAGTTCCCGACGGCTGAACCGTCGCTGCACCGAATTTTCCGCGATCCGCCAGTTCGATGGAGACCAACGCGTGATCAATCCTCGTCCGCTTGCCCGGGGCCTCGGCCGCACGGTCGCAGCGCTTCTTCTCATGGGCACGGCCCTCGGCGCCGCTCGTGCCGAGACGATCCGCATCGCGGTCGGCACGCAGGACACCACGATCAATTGCGCCACGGGCGGCCTGCTGATCCGTGAGCTCAAGCTCCTCGAAAAGTATCTGCCTCGCGACGGCAAGTACAAGGACGCGACCTACGCCATCGAGTGGCGGAACTTCACCAGCGGGGCGCCCCTCACCAACGAGATGGTGGCGGGCAAGCTCGATCTCGGTGCCATGGCGGATTTCCCGGGCTCGCTCAACGGCTACGCCTTCGCCAAGGCCGGACGCCGCAGCCTGTTCATCAGCGTGCTTTCCGGCAGCGTGAAGGGAAGCGGCAACGGCATCGTGGTGCCGAAAGATTCGCCGGTCCAGTCTCTCTCAGATCTGAAGGGCAAGACCATCTCCGTTCCCTTCGCCTCCACCGCGCACGGATTACTGCTGCGGGCGGTGACGGCCCAGGGCTGGGACCCGGCGCACGATGTCACCATCATCACTCAGGCTCCCGAAGTGGCGGGCTCGGCGTTGCTCGCCAACAAAATCGACGCCCATGCCGACTTCGTACCCTTCGCGGAGTTGTTTCCGTGGCGTGGCTTCGCCCGTAAGATCTATGACGGCTCGCAGGCGGGCGCCCCGACCTTCCACGGCGCCCTCGCCGACGCGGATTACGCGGAGAAATATCCCGAGATCGTCACGGCCTATCTGCGGGCCGGGATCGAAGCGGATCGGCTTGTCGCCGCCGAGCCCGAACGTTACGCCGAACTGATCGAGAAGGTCACCGGGATCGAGGCGGAGGTCGCCTATCTGTTCCATGGCCCTCTCGGGCTCCAGACCCGCGACATCACGTGGAAACCGGAATACCGCCAGGCGGTGAAGACCTCCTTCGAGACCCTGAAGCTCCTGAAGAAGGCGGATTCCGACATCGATCTCGACCGCTTCGTCGATGACCGCTTCATCCGCGCCGCGTCGGCGCAGGCCGGTCTCGACTACGAGGCGCGCTTGAAGGATTACGCGCAATCGCCGCTGGTGGCGAACGATGCCGGGACCGGCCAGCCCATCACCGATGTTACGCGGGTTGCCCAGATCTGGGTGCGCGGCGAGCCAAAGGTCTGGCATTACGCCACTCCCGAAGCGGCTTTCCTGGGCCTTGCCGCCCTGGGCCGCGAGGGACGCGAGGCCCGCGCCTTCTACGCCCAGGACCGGCAATCGGGGATCAAGCTCCTGGCGACGCAGGCTTGGTTCGTCCGGGACGCGAGCAAGCGCCTCGACGCTTTTCTGCTCAAGGGTGACGCCGAAGCCCATGCCGCGCGGAATGGCGGCGAGGTCATCGATTTCGCGACCGCCCGCAGCGGTGGCGGTGCGCAGGTGAGCGCCCGGTGAGCGCCCAATGACCGCCTCTGTCACGGCCGCCTTTGCCCCGGCGGGAACGCGGAGCCGGGGGCCGGCACGGCTCGGCGTCCTGCGTCGCCTGCCCGCGCAGCGCCTCGTCCTGCGCGGGACCTCGCTCCTCGCCAGTCTCGCCGCCTGGCATCTCCTCGCGAACGGCAAGGTCGATCTCGGCATCGTCAGCTTCCGCAACGTACCGACCCCGATCGAGGCCGCGCAGGCGGCCCTCGCTCTCTTCCGATCCCCGATTCTCTGGCCTCATCTCGGCGCCAGCCTCGTGCGGGTCATGATGGGCTTTCTGGCAGCGCTCGCCGTCGGAATCGGTCTCGGTGTCGCCATCGGCCGTTTCCGCCTGGCCCGGGACCTCCTGCTGCCGCCCCTGGAGGTGGTTCGGCCCATCCCCGCCGTCGCCTGGATTCCCTTGGCGATCCTGATGTTTCCGTCCTCCGAACTGTCGATGGCGTTCATCACCTTCACGGGCGCGGTGTTTCCGATCCTCCTCAACACCGTGCATGGGGTCGAGACGGTGAGTCCGCGCCTCGTCGCCTCCGCCCGCAGCCTTGGCGCGGGACGGGCCGCGATCCTTCGTGAGGTGATCCTGCCCGGCGCGACCCCGAGCATCGTCACGGGGGCCGCCATCGGGATGGGCACGGCGTGGTTCTGTCTTGTGACTGCCGAAATGATCTCCGGCCAGTACGGGATCGGTTACTTCACTTGGGAATCCTACACGCTGCAGAACTACGACAACATCGTCGTCGGCATGCTGTTGATCGGGCTGCTCGGGATGGGATCGAGCCTGCTGGTGCGCGGGATCGGATCCCTGCTGACCCCCTGGGCCGCCCTGGGAGGCGCACGATGACCAAGCCCGCGCGCTCCATCGGCGGCCACGTCGCCCTGTTGGGTGGCGTGATCCGGCTCGGCCGGGGAGCCGCCGCCTTCGACGTCGTCGAGGACATCGACCTCGATATCGCGCCAGAGCAGTTCGTCTGCCTCCTCGGCCCCTCGGGATGCGGCAAGTCGACGTTGCTCGGGGCCGTCGCGGGACATCTGTCCCTCCGCTCCGGCCGCGTCAGCCTCGACGGCCGTGACATCGCCGGCCCGCATCCCGATCGTGGCATCGTGTTTCAGCACCACACGCTGTTTCCCTGGCGCAGCGTCATCGACAATGTCGCCTTCGGCCTCAAGATGAAGGGCGTGGCCAAGCGCGAGCGCCTGGCCGAGGCGCGCGATTTCCTGGCCCAGGTCGGCCTCTCGGGCTTCGAGGATCGCTACCCGGCGGAACTGTCGGGGGGCATGCAGCAACGCGTCGAGATCGCTCGCGCGCTGATCAACCGGCCTCGCGTTCTGCTGATGGACGAGCCCTTCGGGGCCCTCGACGCACAAACGCGCCTGACGATGCAGGAACTCCTCCTCAGGGTCTGGGGGCAGAACAGGACGACGATCCTCTTCGTCACCCACGACATCGACGAGGCGCTCTTCCTGGCCGACCGCATCGTCGTGATGACCCCACGCCCCGGGCGTATTCTCGACGATCTCACGATCGACTTTGCGCGCCCGCGCCAGCGCGACCTGATCTCCTCCCCCCGCTTCACAACGCTGAAGCGACATTGCCTGACCCTGCTTCACACGGACCCTGCCGGCCTGCCCCTTCCACGCCTCACCCCTATCGGAGCTCCCGGCGCGCTCGGGCGTGCTTGAGTTCACGCCGCTGACGGCGTGCCATGCGAATGGACAGGTGATCCTTCCGCGGTTTCTCGGGCGGGGGTAACGCGTGTTTCAGCGTAGCGAGGACATGCTTCAGGGAACGGCATGACGATGGCCATGGAGAGCGCATCGCGCACACGCCGAATGGCCTAGGTGTTCAGTCCAGCCGGGCGAAGCGGGATGGGCTCACGCCCTTGTTCTCGCGAAACACTTTGCTGAAATGGCTGAGGTTTCCGAAGCCCACCGAGATCGCCGCGTCGGCGACGCTGACGCCCCGCCTCAGCATCTGTGCCGCCGCATCGAGGCGCAGGCCCGTCAGGTAGGCGTGGACCGGCTGACCGACGAGATCGCGGAAGCCGTATTTGAGCTGCTTCTCGTTGATGCCGACCTCCCGCGCCAGACGCTCGATCGTCCAGTTGCTGCGGAAGTCGCGTTCGAGGATCGCCTGCGCCCGGAGCAGACGCTCCCGCTCCTGCGGCCGGGGCGCGCGCCGCCCCTTGGCGACGCCATCCAGGGCGTCGACGGCCGCGCCCAGGGCCTCGATCGCCTTGCCGTGCAGGTAGAGGCGGCGGCCGAGCGCGTCGGACGGCGGCGTCCGGGCGATGTCGTTGGCGATCTGCAGCAGGATAGCGGGGGCCGGGAAGCCCGCCAGGAACACGCCGCCGCCATCCCCCTCCGCCGCATCGGCGCAGCGCTCGGCCAGGCGCGACAGGCGCGTATCGCCTGCCCGCTCCAAGAAGCTCTCCTCGAAGCGCAGATCGACCACCCGGAAGCGCCGGCCGCCGCGGAACAGGTCCTCGCCCGAAGCGGTGCCGCGGCAGGCGAACAGCACGGCGGTCCCCGCCTCCGCCTCGACTGGCGGCAGCCCTCGGGCGGAGAGCCGGCCGCTGCCCTCCAGCACGACGCTCAAGGAAAAGGTCGTCGATCCGGACAGATCGATCAGGAGATCGCGGTCGAGGAACGCGTCCACCACCACCACGGCGATGTCGCTGGCGATCGCCTCGATCCGGGCGCTGTCCGACCATCCGAGCCGGGCCAGCCCCTCGGCGACGGCCTCCTGCCAGGGCGCGGCCGGCGCCGTCTCCGCCCGCCTGCCGATGTGTGGATTCGACAACACGCCCGGCTCATCCAATCCAGAGGGTCGACTTAGTACCGATCGCGTCAATGCCAGCCCCGAAAGCGTTAGACAAGATCGTTCGAAGATATAATTACGACTTATCTACCTCAGAGGGCCGATCCGGCAGTCTAGAAATGCTCTTAATTAGAAATCTAAGCTCTGGATCCGCTACCATTGCAGCTCTTCTCCTTGGGTTTCCTGCCCTGGCTCAACCGGCCAGCGAAGCGGTGCAACTGGAAGAGCTTGTGGTCACCGCCAACAAGCGCGAACAACGTCTCGACAAGGTCGATGGCGCCGTCTCCGCCGTGACGGCGGCGCGGCTCGCCGACAACGACGTCCGCAACGTCAGCGACCTGCAGAAGGTCCTGCCCGGTGTCGTGATCGAGAGCCGGGGCAACCGGGCCTACGCCAACTTCACGATCCGCGGCATCTCCTCGGCGGACTTCTACAATCCGGCCGTGCAAGTCTATGTCGACGGCGTGCCGCAGGCCTCGGCCAACCTCGCGCAGGACCTGTTCGACGTGAGCCGGGTCGAACTGCTGCGGGGGCCGCAGGGCACCCTCTACGGGATGAACGCCTTCGCCGGCGTTCTCAACATCACCACCGAGAAGCCGCGCTTCAACCGCGTCGATGTCTTCGCCACGGCCGCCGACCGGCTGTTCGAGATCGGCACCGCGACCACGAGCGTGCTCGTGCCCGACACCCTGTTCCTCGATCTCGGCTTCAAGGAGCGCTACTTCACCGGCCAGATCCGCGACATCAACCGCAACCGGGACGACATCGACTGGTCGAACGGACTGAGCGGCCGGGCCGCCCTGCGCTACGCCCCGGCGGGCGGCGACTTCGACGCCAACCTCTTCGCGTCCCACGACTCGCTGCGCTCGCGCGAGGAAACCTACATCCTCGATTCCGACGTGAAGGCGCGAGCCTTCCGCTCTTCCGTCATCCCCTTCCCCTACAGTTTTCTCGGGCGCGAGGCGACGACGGCCGGGCTGACCATGAACTACCGGCTCAGCGACGTCACCTTCTCCAGCGTGACCTCGTTCCAGGGCGTCGAGCTCGACCGGCGCATCTTCGGGCAGTCCTTCCCGGAGACCTATCAGAGCCTCTATCAGGAGTTCCGCGCGGCCTACGACGCGGGCGGCCCGTTCAAGGGTGTCGCCGGAATCGCGTTCTTCGACAACGAGTTCACCCGCCGCGCCTCGGGCACTCGCAACGCCGTGGACGCGAGCAGCGTCGCCATGTTCGGCGAGGGCACCTATGCCCTGACCGACCTGCTCGACCTCACGGTCGGCGCGCGTGTCGCCTACGACTGGTCCTCGATCCGCTTCAACGGCGGCGGCTTCGGCTTCAACTTCAACAACGACGCCGACTTCACCAACTTCCAGCCGAAGATCTCGCTGGGGTATCAGGTCGATCCGACGACCCGGATCTACGCCCTCGTCTCCGAGGGCTACAAGCCGGGCGGCTTCAACCGCACGGTCGCGAGCCCGCTCGACGCCGTCGCCTACAAGCCCGAGCGGGCCTGGAACTACGAGGTCGGCGCGCGCACCGACATGCTGAACGGCATGGCGACCGTCTCGGGCGCCTTCTACCGGATCGAGTCCAGCAACCAGCAGATCTTCGCCGGGCCGGTCGGCTTCCAGGTCCTGCGCAACGCCGCGGAAGGCACGAGCACCGGCGTCGAGGTCGAGTTGACCCTGCGTCCCACCGACCGCCTGACCCTGACCGCGCAAGGATCGCTCGGCCGCTCCGAATTCTCCGACTACACCGATCCGGTCACCGGCCAGCGCATCGCCGGGGGGCGCACGCCCTACGCGCCCGACCTCGTGACCAATGTCGGCTTCCGCTACCGCATCGACCAGACGTGGATCCCGGCCCAGATGGCCCTGACCGGCGCCGCCCGGACGGTGAGCCGGACTTATTTCGATCCGAACAACGTCTTCTCGCAAGGCTCCTTCACCACCTTCGATACCGGGCTCGACTTCGCCTTCGGCGATGCATCGACCCTGCGCGTCTTCGCCAACAACCTGACCGACCGGACCTATAGAACCTACAGCTTCGCCTTCGGCCCGGCCACGCTCAGCACCATCGGGCAGCCGCGGATCGTCGGCGTCTCCTGGCGGACGCGGTTCTGATGTCGCGGGAGCGCGGGCCCGTCGCAGAGGCTCCCCTCGCCGCCGTCCTGGCGGCGGTCGGCGGCCTCTACGTCGCCCAGAGCGTCGTGACGGGGGTGACCCTGGTGGCGCTGCCCGCGATCCTGCGCGAATCCGGGCTGCCCCTCGAACGGATCGGGCTCGTCTACCTCGCGCTGCTGCCCTGGGTGCTGAAAGGCCTGTGGGCGGGCGCGGTCGAGCGCTACCGCCTGCCCCCGGCCGGGCCGCCGCGCACGCCGCGGATCGTCGCCCTCGGCACCCTGATCTCCGCTCTCGCGCTCGCCGCCTCCGCCGCGATCGGGCCGGCCTCCTTCGGGCCGCTCCTCGCCTGCCTGCTCGTCGCTGCCCTGGCCACGGCCACCGTCGACATCGCCTGCGACGGTTTCGCCGTCGAGACGCTGTCGGCGCGCCACCGCGGCTGGGGCAATGCCGCCCAGGTCGGCGGCGCCTATCTCGGCCTGTCGATCGGCGGCGCCCTGTTCCTGCTCATTACGGCGAACGCGGGCTGGACGGTCGCGGCCCTGGTCACCGCCGCGCTGATCCTCGGCCTCGGGCTGCCCTTCCTGCTGCTGGCGCCGCGCCTCGGCGCCGATGCCCGCCGCGGGCATCGCCCCGGCCTCGCTGCCGCCCTGCGCAATCCGCACATCCGCACCGGCCTCCTGCTGGTTCTGGTCTTCGACCTCGGCCTGCGTCTAGGCCAGAGCATGCTTGGCCCCTTCCTGATCGATGCGGGCCTGTCGCTGAAGGCGGTCGGCCTCATCAGCGGCCTGGGCGGCGCCGGGGTCGGGCTCCTCGGCACCCTCGTCGGCGGCGCGGCCGTGCGCCGGCTCGGATCGGCCGCGAGCGTCCGGATCGCGATCGCGGCTCAGGGCCTCGCGCTCGCCGCGCTCGCCCTGGCCGCCGCGTGGGGCCTGCGGGTCCCGGAACTGCTGGGTGCCCTGGCTCTGCTCGCCGCCGCGACCGCTGCCTTCGGCTTCGTGACCCTCTACGCGGAGTTGATGGGCTATGCCTCTCCGACACAGGCCGGCATCGACTTCACCCTGTTCCAGTGCGCCGACGCCCTGATCGCCCTGATCGCCCTGCTCGGCGGGGCGGTGAGCGGGGTACTGGCCGGCCGGCTCGGCTATCCCGCCTGCTTCGCGCTCGCCGCCTGCGCCTCCCTCGCCGCCGCCCTTGCCGCGGCGCGCCTCATCCGCCGCGCCGCCGCCGCGGGCGCCGAAGAGTGCACCACTGGGCGCGCCCCGATCGTCGGCGCCCTCCCCTGAGATCACCCCGGAGACCTGCATGACGGAAACTCCCGATCGATCCATATCGCGCGATTTCGATCTCTCCCACTGGCCCGTGGCCCGCTACCGGATGCCCGAGCACGTGCCGGATTCCGAGGCCGAGGCTCGCATCGCGGAATTCGAGGCTCTGCTCGCTCGGAACGAGCGCTTCGTCCTCGTCTTCCACGGACCGGAGATGCCGAAGGATTCCTCGCGCTTCATGAAGGCCTACCGGGCCTGGTTCAACGCCAACAAGGAGGCCCAGAAACGCCTCTGCGCCGGCGCCGTCCGGGTCGAGCCCGATCCGGGGCGCCGCAAGTCCTTCGCCGTGAAGGCGCTGTCGATGATGAACAAGCTGTTCCCGCCCTACCCTTACACCGTGGTCGGGAGCGACGCGGAAGCGCAGGCGCAGGCCATGAGCTGGCTCGCCAAGACCCAGCCCACCATGGCTCAGCCCACCAAGGCTCAACCCACCAAGACCCGGGTCGGCGGGTGAGCGGCGGCACGACGGCCGCGCAGCCTGCGGGAAGCTTGGGCAGCACCTTCCTGCGCCTCGCCGGCTTCCTGCGCACGCGGCCGAAGGCGATGGCGGCCTCGATCGCCCTCGGCCTGCTGGCCGCGCTTCTCGGCCTCGCTTGGCAGCTCGGCGTGGTCTGGCTGATCCTGGAGGCGATGGGGCCCGCGCCCGACCGCGCGCGGATGGGCTGGGCCGTCGCCTGGATCGCCGGCCTCGTGGTGGCGGGGCGGCTCGCCTTCCTCGGCTCGACCGCGCTCTCCCATGCCATCGCCATCGACGTGCAGCGCGATCTGCGCCTCGCGCTGGCCGAGCATCTCGTCCGGGTGCCGATGGCGGTCTGCGAGCGCTACGGCCCCAAGGCCCTGCGCCGGCTCGTCCTCGACGATGTCGAGAGCGTCGAGGACGGCGTCGCGCATCTCGTGCCGGAGGCCAGCGCCAACTTCACCGCGCCGCTGGTCGTGCTCGGCGTCCTGTTCGCCCTCGATTGGCGGATGGCGCTGGCCGCCGCGCTGCCGATCGTGCTCGGATTCGTCGCCATGCGATCGATGACGCGGGACTCGGCCGACATCACCCGCGCCTATTACGAGCGTAGCGCCGAGATGGCGGCGCGCGCGGCCGAGTACGCAGCCGGCCTCCCCACTCTGCGCCTGTTCGACGGGGACGGCCGCTCACTCCTCCGCTTCCGCGCCGTCAGCGACCGCTACCTCGCGGTGATCGGTGACTGGGTCCGACGGGTCCTGCTGGCAAGCGCGGTGCTGCAGGTCTGCGTCGGCTCCGGCCTGCTGCTCGTGCTCCCCCTCGGCCTGTGGCTGACGGCGCGGGGCGACCTGCCGGTGTCCCATCTCATCGTCTTCCTCGTCTTCGCACCGAGCCTCGGCGGCCTGATCACACGCCTGCCGAACTTCGCCCTCCGCTTCGCGCAGCAGGGCGAGGTGCTGAGCCGGATCGACGCCCTGCTCGCCGAGCCCCCGCTGCCGGTGGCAGACGTTCTCGCGCGTCCGGCCGAGCGGACCGTTCGCTTCGAGGACGTCGGCTTCCGCCGCGGCGACCGGAGGGTGCTCGACGGGATCGACCTCGTGCTGGAGCCCGGCACCGTCACCGCCCTCGTCGGTGCGAGCGGAGCCGGGAAGACGACGCTGGCCAACCTGCTGATGCGCTTCCACGATCCGCAGGAGGGCCGGATCACCATCGGCGGGGTCGACCTGCGCGCCATGGCGCCGGAGACGCTCTACGCCCTCGTCGGCACCGTGCCGCAACACCCCTGGCTGTTCACCGGCACGGTGGCCGAGAACCTGCGCCTCGCCGCGCCGGAGGCAACCCCGGCCGCCCTGTCCGAGGCCCTGGCGCAGGCCCGTGCCGACCGCTTCGTCGCCGGTTTGCCGGGCGGCCTCGACGCGCCGCTCGACCGGGGGGGCGCCACGCTCTCCGGCGGTGAGCGCCAGCGCCTCTGTGTCGCCCGCGCGCTCCTGCACGACGCGCCGATCCTGGTCCTCGACGAGGCGACGGCCGCGGCCGACCCGATCAACGAACGCGAGATCCAGCGCGCGCTCGGGGCGCTGGCCCGCGGCCGGACGGTGCTCGTCATCGCCCACCGCCTCGCCTCGATCGTCGATGCCGACCGGATCGTCGTGCTCGACCGGGGCCGCATCATCGAGAGCGGCGATCACCGGGCGCTGTTGGCGAAGGGCGGCCGCTACGCCCGCTACTGGGCCTTGCAGAACCCCGGCACGCCGGCGGGGAGCGCTTTGGGAGAGGAGAACGCCCATGCCGCACGCGCCTGAGCTGCCCGCCGACGAAAGCACCACTCTGGCGAGAGGGAGCGCCGAGGGGCGGGAGGCCGGAGCCCCGTCCTGGTGGCGCGACCTGACCGGCCGGATCGAGCCGCGGCTGCGCGGGCGCTACCGCGTCGGGCTGGCCCTTCTGGCAGCGGATGCGGGGCTCGCCGCCCTGCCGCTCCTGACGGCGGCCTGGGTGATCGGTGACCGTGCCGTCGGCACCTGGGAGAGCGGAAAGGCCTGGATCGCCGGGGCGAACGTGGTGGGCGCCTTCCTCGCCCGTCTCGCCGTGATGCCGGTCGGCTTCGCCCGCGGCTTCGAGTCCGGCTACCGCGCGGTTGCCGAATTGCGCCTGGCCGTGTTCGCACATCTGCGCCGCCTCGGGCTCGGCGCCCTGTCGCGGATCGGCGCGGCGAGCCTGTCCGATCTCGTCACCCACCGCTTCCGCTGGATCGAGGAGGAGGCCGGCTACGGCCTCGGCCGTCAGATCGGCCACGCGGCGCTTGCCCTGGTGCTGATCCTGGCACTCGCGAGCATCCACCTCGCCTTTCTCGCCGCCGTCGCCGCTCTCGCCGGGCTGAGCGCCCTCGCCTACCGTCGGCTCGACGGCACCTTCGCCCGGCTCGCACACGATCAGGCCAACCTCGTCGCCGAGAGCGCCGAGCGCATGGTCGAGTATCTCGCAGGCCTGCCGGTGCTGCGGGCGCTGGGGCAGGTCGGCGCGCGCGCGAGCGCCTACCGCCGGCAGGTCGAGGCGCTGCACGCCTTCTACCGCGGAACGATCGGCACGGTCGCGCCGCTGGTCAGCGCCACGCGCATCCTGCTCGATCTGGCGCTGCTCGTCCTGATCGGCGTCGCGGTCGCCCTGTTCGCGCTCGGCGCGATCGGGGCGCCGGGCCTTGCCGTCGCCCTCGTTCTGGTGCTCCTCCTGCTCACGCCTCTCGAGGCTTCCATCGGCGAGGGATTCATGCTGCGCCTCGTCGGCGACGCCCATGCGCGCGCCGCCGTGATCCTGGCACGGCCGGCCCTCGGCGAGGGCACCGAGACGCCGCGTTCGGGCGAGATCCGCTTCGAGAGCGTCCGTTTCGGCTACGATGGGGGCAACCCCGTTCTCGACGGGTTCGATCTCGTTCTTCCCCATGGCCGGGTCACCGCGGTGATCGGTCCGAGCGGGGCCGGCAAATCGACGCTTCTGTCGCTTCTCGCCCGGGCCTTCGATGTCGAGGCGGGTCGCATCACCATCGGCGGCCAGGATATCCGCGCCGTCCCCCTCGACCGGCATCTCGCCCGGCTCGGGGTCGTGCCGCAGGACGTGTTCCTGTTCGCCGACACATTCTCAGGCAACCTGCGCCTCGCCAAGCCCGAGGCGACAGAAGCGGAGTGCCGGGCGGCGGCCGACCGCGCCCGTTGCGCCGGTTTCATCGCGCAATTGCCCGAGGGCGTGGAGACCCGGCTCGGCGAGGGAGGCCGCGACCTGTCGGGCGGCGAGCGCCAGCGGGTCGCCATCGCCCGCGCCATGCTGAAGGACGCCGAGATCGTGCTCCTCGACGAGGCGACCTCCGCCCTCGACGCGGAGAGCGAGCACGGCGTCGGCGAGGGCCTGCGAACGCTCTTTCAGGGCCGGACCGTGGTCATGATCGCCCACCGGCTCCAGACCGTGGCCCAGGCCGACCATATCGTGGTCATGGAAGCGGGCCGGGTCGTCGACAACGGTGAGCCGGCCGAACTGGAGGCGCGCTGCCCTCTCTACCGCGACCTGTGGAGCGCCTATCGCGATACCGAGCGCTGGCGCCTGTCGGACACGTCGTCCGCTCCAGCGTTGGCCGAACGATAAATGGATTTTAAACGATCATGGTCGATGGCATCCACCGTCCGCTTCCGGGCAGCGGACATTGGGATCCTGAGAGCCGCCGGCGTCATTTGGAAGGAAGCCAAGAAAAAAGCTGTTCACGGGCGGTGACGACCTCATTCGTGCGATCGCCACGCTGGGTCCGAGGTGCGCTCGCGGGCTGACGAGGCGACGCTAAGTGCACCTCACAAAACTCCCGAGCACGGGCAGTCTCCCTTCTGGACCGACCGCGCGGCGGGAGTTGTGTGAGACGCTAAGCCGGGCTCAGACCGTCGAGAGTGCCATGCTGCTGGTGCACCTCGCTTTTCAACGATGTCGGTACCGGTCATTCCGGTGCCTCTCGTGTTCCATCCGTGTTGCGTGGAACAGCCTACGGCAGGTCGTAAGCCGTTGCAGAATATGAGGCTGTGTTGCACGCCGTTGCAACACGCCAGCGCACCGATCCGCGCACGAAAAAGCCCGCCAAGTCATTGACCTAGCGGGCTGAATTCATGGTAGCGAGGGAGAGATTTGAACTCCCGACACAAGGATTATGATTCCTCTGCTCTAACCAACTGAGCTACCCCGCCACAACAAAGGAACCCGCGCGGTGCGGGCGCCCCTGAAGAGATCGGCGGTATAAAGAAATCCGCCTTCGGGTGTCAACGGGGAGTTTGCGACAAGGCCGCTCCCCGTCGCGGTTTTCTCAGAGCCGGGTGCCCAGGATCTCGGCCACCTGCGGGATGTCCTTGTCGCCACGGCCCGAGAGATTGAGCACCATCAGATGCTCGGCGGGTTTCGTCGGCGCGATCTCGAACACCTTGGCGAGGGCATGGGCCGGCTCGAGGGCCGGGATGATGCCTTCCAGCATCGAGCACAGCTTGAACGCCTCCAGCGTCTCGGAATCCGTCGCCGAGAGGTAGGTGACGCGCTTGGCCTCGTGCAGCCAGGCATGTTCGGGGCCGATGCCCGGATAGTCGAGGCCCGCCGAGATCGAGTGGGCGTCGGCGATCTGGCCGTCCTCGTTCTGCAGCAGGTAGGTCCGGTTGCCGTGGAGGACGCCGGGCTTTCCGCCCGACAGGGACGCGGCGTGAAGGCCCGAGGAGATGCCGTGGCCGGCGGCCTCGACACCGTAGATCTCCACCTCGCGGTCGTCGAGGAACGGATGGAACAGGCCCATCGCGTTGGATCCGCCGCCGATGCAGGCGATGAGGGAGTCGGGCAGGCGCCCTTCCATTGCCAGCATCTGGTCCCTGGTCTCCCGGCCGATGATCGACTGGAAATCACGCACCATCGCCGGATACGGGTGCGGTCCGGCCACCGTGCCGATGCAGTAGAACGTGTCGGCGACGTTGGTGACCCAATCGCGCAGCGCCTCGTTCATGGCGTCCTTGAGGGTCTTGGTGCCGGATTCCACCGGGATCACCTCGGCCCCGAGCATCTTCATGCGGAAGACGTTGGGCGCCTGGCGCGCCACGTCGACGGCGCCCATGTAGACGACGCATTTCAGGCCGAACCGGGCGCAGAGGGTGGCGGTGGCGACCCCGTGCTGACCGGCGCCGGTCTCGGCGATGATCCGGGGCTTGCCCATGCGGCGGGCCAGCATGATCTGGCCGAGCACGTTGTTCACCTTGTGCGAGCCGGTGTGGTTCAGCTCCTCGCGCTTGAAGAAGACCTTGGCGCCGTGACCGGGGGCGGCTTTGGCGCGTAGGTGCTCGGTGATGCGCTCGGCATAGTAGAGCGGGCTCGGGCGGCCGACGTAATGGGTCAGGTGGCCGTTCATCTCCTCCTGGAAGGACGGATCGGCCTTGGCCTCCGTATAGGCCTTCTCGAGGTCGAGGATCAGCGGCATCAGCGTCTCGGCGACGAAGCGACCGCCGAAGATGCCGAAGCGGCCGCGCTCGTCCGGTCCGTTGCGGAACGAGTTCGGAGAGGGGGCGATGGTCACGGTTGTCGTCCTTCGCGTCTTAGGCCGGCGGATCGCCGCCGGGCCTGTGCGTTCGCTATGCGGTTGCGCCAATGCCTAGACCCGCGCGGGGGGCGTCTACAATGCGGCGAACGCGTCGATTTGTGAAATCGGACCCTGTTCGTAGGCCCGAACCGCCGCGATGAAGGCGGCGATGCGTTCCGGGCTCTTCTCTCCGGCCCGTGTCTCCACGCCCGAGGAGACGTCGACGGCGCGCAGGCCCGTCCGGGCGAGGGCCTTGGCGACATTTCCGGGCGCGAGACCGCCGGACAGCATGGTCCCCGCCGGCAGGTCCAATCCTGCGAGCAGATCCCAATCGAAGGCGAGGCCGTTGCCGCCGGGAAGGGCCGCGTCCGGCGGCGGCTTCGCGTCAAGAAGGATGCGGTCGGCCGCTCCATGGGCGGCGATGGCGGTCAGATCCGCGCGTGTCGAGACGCCGAGCGCCTTCATCACCGGGCGACCGCTGCGGTCGCGGATGGCCGCAACCCGCTCGGGCGTCTCGTGTCCGTGGAGCTGGATCCAATCCGGATCGACGGCACCGAGGGCCGCATCGATCAGGGCATCGTCGGGGTCCACGAGGAGGACGACCCGCTCCGCCCTGCCCTCTGCCTGTTCCGACAGGATGCGCGCCGTCTCCAGGGCGACGTGGCGCGGGCTCTTGGGGAAATGCACGAAGCCGACGAGGTCGGCCCCGGCCGAGAGCGCCGCGTCGAGCGTGCCGGGCGTGCTCAGCCCGCAGATCTTGACGCGGATGGACGGCATGACGGCGCCCGGCCTAACGCGGCGCCGGCAGCGCGACGCGGCTGTCGAGACCGGGATACCGCTCGGCCGGGGCAGGCTCGCTCGCCGCCACGCGCGACTTCAGACGCTCGGTCTCGCCTTCCAGGCGACGGATCTCGCGGCGGCGCTCGGCGCTCGTCCGCCGCGTTCCCGACTGGCCCAGCCACGTGCCGATGCCGCCGCAGAGGATGCCGATGGCGACGGAGGCGAAGATCAGGACGTAGAGCGGCAGCGGCAGGCTGAAGGCCGGCGTATCCGTCGTGAACGGATCGAAGGACAGGCGGACGACCTCCCGGTTGGCGACGGCCAGGGCGACGACCACGATCGCCACGGGAAGCAGGACCAAACCCTTGAGGAAGCGGATCATCGAGACACTCCGGTCGATGGGACGAGGCTGTGCATGGCGTTCAGGATTCCTCGTTCTCGGAGGGTTCCTCCGCGCCGATCCCGGCCTCGTTAAGTCGCTGGCGCATCTCCTTGCCCGTCTTGAACACGGGGATGGCCTTCTCGGAGACGGCAACGGGTTCACCGGTGCGCGGGTTGCGTCCCCGGCGCGCATCGCGGCGCTTCACCGAGAACGCGCCGAAGCCGCGCAGTTCCACACGGTCGCCGCGTGCCAAGGCCTCGGCGATCGTGTCGAGGATCGCCTTCACCAGGGTTTCCACGTCGCGCTGGTAGAGATGCGGGTTCTGCTCTGCGATCCTGAGCACGAGCTCCGACTTGATCATGCGGCGGTCTTCCCTGACTTCATGCGGTTCCGGCACTCCTGCGGACGTGATCCAGGCAGGCGTGGTTCGGCGTCGCCCTCAAGGCGCATCGGCGGAGCCCGGACGCCAGAGGGCGAGGAGGCCCCCCTGCGCGAGACCGGCCGTCTCGTCGCCGGCCTGACGCAGGCGCGTGGCTAGACCGCCCAGACCCAGCAGGTCGGCACCCGTGCCGAGGGCCGACCAGAGCTTGAAATCGCTCTCGGATTTCGGCTTCCAGTCGCGCACGGGCAGGCCCTTGGCGACGTTGCGCTCGGTCTCGAGCCAGGCCACCGCCTGACGCTCGCCGCCGACACCGTCCACCAGCTTCAGCGGAACGCTCTGGCGGCCGCTGAACACGCGGCCGTCGGACACGGTCGCGAGTTCCTTCTCGGAGAGCTTGCGCCGCTCGGAGACGAGGCCCTTGAACCAGGCGTAGGTGTCGCCGACGACGGCGGCCAGGGCGGCGCGGGCCTCGGGCGAGGTCGGGGTGAAGCCCGACGGCTCGGCCTTCAGCGGCGACGACTTCACCGACTCGACCTTGACGCCGACCTTGTCGAGCAGGCCGGACAGATCGGGATACTGGAACAGCACGCCGATGGACCCGACGAGGGCGGTCTCCCGCGCGACGATATGATCGGCCGCGATGGCGGCGATATAGGCGCCGGAGGCCGCCGTGCCGTCGACGAAGGCCACCATCGGCTTCTTCTCGGACAGTGCCCGCAGGTTGCGGTAGAGCTCTTCCGAGCCGGTGGTGGTGCCGCCCGGCGACGAGATCGAGACGATGACGCCCTGCACGGCGCTGGCGTCGCGCACCCGCTCGATGAGCTTGGTCGTCGATTCGCTGCCGGCGATGAAGCCACCGATGGAGATGCGGGCGATCTGCGGTTTCACGGCCGGGAAACCGAAGCCGTCATGGCCCCGGACCCGGTAGCCCACCGCACCGACGGCGACGATGAGCCCGCCGATCCCGACGACGCGCCACAGGGAGAGTTTGCGGCGCAAGCGCCGGCGATCGATCAGAAGTTCGGCGTCTGCAGCCATGCGATCGTCCCGCTCCCTTGCCTCGTCCGACCGTTGCGGCCGGCTGTTCGTTCACGGGACGCAAGGATGTACCGGTGAAGGTGCCTCCAAACGTCCCTTCGAGATGTGTTCCACACCCGCCGCCGGATTGCACCAAGCCGTTGGCAGCTCTCGTGTCCTTCCGCCGGAATGCCGATGGAGTCCGGGGTACGCGAAAGCAGGGCCGTGTTCTAGCGCCCCCTCCGGTGGACCGGCAAGAGGACTCGTCAACGGGAGGCGCGGCTTCGGCGCAAAGCCATGCGCGATGCGGGGTTTTGGGTGGGGCGCCCGGTCATCCCGGTGACGGGGCGCCGGGCAAGGCCGCGATGCTGCCGTCCTTTTCGCCGCCGCCGCTCCGGAATCCCGTCCGGCGCCGGCGATCTCCCGAACAGTGTCGTTTGCAACTCGCGCTGATTCCTTCGTCACCCGTCGGGTAAACGAAGGACCGGGAGGCAACACTCTGCGGATGGCCGCAATCCGTTCACATGCCGGGTTTTGAAACCGCCTGCTCGAGAGATGCGGTGTCGAGACAGAAAAACGCCCGCGCGGGAGGCGATCCCGCACGGGCGTTCAAGATACGGTCACCGGCTCGGAAAAGCCGGTGACCGGTCGGATCGACGCCGGACTTAGTCCTGCGCGTCGTCCTTGTCGTCGCTGGTGCGGGCCTTCTTGAAGGCGGCACCGAGGATCTCGCCGAGGGAGGCGCCGGAATCGGCGGAGCCGAACTGAGCCATCGCCTCCTTCTCCTCGGCCATTTCCAGGGCCTTGATCGAGAGCTGGACCCGACGCGCCTTGCGATCGAACTGGATCACGCGGGCATCGAACTTCTCGCCGGCGGCGAAACGCTCGGGGCGCTGATCGCCACGGTCGCGGGCGAGCTCGGCCCGGCGGATGAAGGTGGACAGGTCGGTGTCGACGATCTTCACCTCGACGCCCGAATCCTTCACTTCCAGCACTTCGCAGGTCACGATCTGACCCTTCTTGAACTCGCCGGCCTCCGTGAAGGGGTCGCCGCCGAGCTGCTTCACGCCGAGCGAGATACGCTCCTTCTCGACGTCGACGTCGAGAACCTGGGCGCGCAGCATGTCGCCCTTCTTGAACTCCTCGATGACCTGCTCGCCGGGACGGTTCCAGTCGAGATCCGACAGGTGGACCATGCCGTCGACGTCGCCGTCGAGACCGATGAACAGACCGAACTCGGTCTTGTTCTTGACCTCACCCTCGACCTCGGAGCCGACCGGATGCTGCTCGGCGAAGGCCTCCCAGGGATTCTGGAGGGTCTGCTTGAGGCCGAGCGAGATGCGGCGCTTGACGGGATCGACTTCGAGGATCTGCACTTCCACTTCCTGCGAGGTGGAGACGATCTTGCCCGGATGGACGTTCTTCTTCGTCCAAGACATCTCGGAGACGTGGATCAGGCCTTCGATGCCCGGCTCCAGCTCCACGAAGGCGCCGTAATCGGTGATGTTGGTGACACGGCCCTTGAGCTTGGCGTCGACCGGGTAGCGCTGGGCGATGCCCTCCCACGGATCGGCGAGCAGCTGCTTGATGCCGAGGGAGATGCGGTGGGTCTCGTGGTTGATCTTGATGATCTTGACCTTGACCGTCTGGCCGATGGTCACGACCTCGGACGGATGGTTCACGCGGCGCCACGCCATGTCGGTGACGTGGAGCAGGCCGTCGATGCCGCCGAGATCGACGAAGGCGCCGTACTCGGTGATGTTCTTGACGACGCCGTCGATGACCTGACCCTCTTCGAGGTTGGCCACGAGCTCGGAGCGCTGCTCGGCGCGGCTCTCCTCGAGGACGGTACGGCGCGACACGACGATGTTGCCGCGGCGGCGATCCATCTTGAGGATCTGGAACGGCTGCGGGGTGCCGAGAAGCGGGGTGACGTCGCGGACGGGACGGATGTCCACCTGCGAGCGCGGCAGGAACGCCACGGCGCCGTCGAGGTCGACGGTGTAGCCGCCCTTGACCTGGTTGAAGATCGCGCCGGTGACGCGCTCGTTGGCCTCGAAGGCCTTCTCGAGCTTGACCCAGCTCTCCTCGCGGCGTGCCTTGTCGCGCGAGATGACGGCCTCGCCCAGGGCATTCTCGATGCGGTCGACATAGACCTCGACCTCGTCGCCGACGGCGAGTTCGCCTTCGCGGCCGGGGCCGTTGAATTCCTTGAGAGCGACACGGCCTTCCGTCTTGGCGCCGATGTCGATGACGGCCACGTCCTTCTCGATCGCGACGACGCGACCCTTGACGACGGAACCTTCGGTGATCTCGTGCTCGAGGAAGCTCTCCTCGAGGAGAGCCGCGAAGTCGTCGCGGCTCGGGTTACGCTGCAGGGCGTTACCAGCGGTCATTCTATCTCCTGACAGGCCTCATGGTCGAGGCCGGCGTCGGCGGTTCGTGTGACGGGGCACCCTCGGC
Organism: Methylobacterium sp. E-045; assembly: GCF_022829685.1. GTDB lineage: Bacteria > Pseudomonadota > Alphaproteobacteria > Rhizobiales > Beijerinckiaceae > Methylobacterium. The sequence goes on along the minus strand of NZ_JAKSYE010000083.1, from coordinate 28,143 downwards.
GATCGCCGCCCGCGGACCCCTGGAGGACCCGACGGGCTCACCCCCCGCAGGAGGGCCGACGCAATCTGGAACGATGGTCGAGGGCCATTCCCCAACGGGTCGATGGCGGGACGAAAAGCCCGCGCACAGTCGAATCCGAATGGAGGACGGCGCTGCCATAACCGATCGCGTCCGTTTCGGCAACAGAACCCTTGCGATCACCGGCGTTCGATGGGCTCAAGCGAGCATCCAGCGCGGCGTATCGGCGTGGCGCAGCCAGATCGCGGAGGCGACCGAGAGCGCCTCGATCGGCATCTCCACATCGCCGCGGCCCTTGTCCCAGAGCTCAATTCCGGAAAAGCCGACCTTGCGGATCGTCAGCCACGCGCCGAAAGGGAAGGTCGCATCGGTGCCCTGGCCGGGACCGAAACACTCCTCGAAGGCCAGGGGATCGATCATCATCTGATCGTATTTCCGAAGGTGCTCCGCCATGGAGACCTTGGACCGGAACAGGATGCGGTCGCGGATGTGGGACGAGAAACACGGCTCGTATTCCGTGAGCGTCATCCGGAGCTTGCCCCCGATGCGCAGATAGGGCGGGTTCGGGCCGGCCTCGCTGAAGTTGAGCGGGCTCCAGCCCTCCTCGTTCATCAGGGACTCGGCCAGGGTCACGGGTTCTGATGCCGCCAGTCGCGGATCGGCGTGGTGAGCCGCCGTGTCGGGGGCAGCTCCCGCGGTCAGGATGTCGGGCCCGATCGCGCGGCCGCCCGGTTCGCACTCCGCCACGTCGTGTGCCGTTTCGTGAGAGGCCATCATTCGCCCCGTAAAAGTCTCCTCGGCAATCGAGGGCGATCAATATTGCGCATTTTCTTATGCTTGGCGATCATGCGGCGCACCAAGACGACAAAGGCGCCGCAACAACGGCGCCTCTGGTCTGATGTCTGTCGGCTGGCGGACGTTCGACGCGACGACTACTCCTCGTCTTCGTCCTCGGTGCTGCGCATGCCCTTGAGCTTGGCGAAGACCGAATCCGCGTTGAGCTTCTCGTCGCGCTCGTTGCGGTGATGCGCGTCGGCTTCCTCGAAATTGCCGGCCGTGGAGACCTCGGTGGGCAGCAGGGTCGCGCCGGCATCGGTCGGCAGGACCGCCGGCCGGTCCTTGGCGGCGCGCTGGACCTCGAAGTCGAGGTCGATCTGCGTGCAGAGGCCGAGGGTCACCGGGTCCATCGGCTGCAGCGAGCCTGAATTCCAATGGGTCCGCTCGCGGATCTGCTGGATCGTCGATTTGGTGGTGCCGACGAGGCGGATGACCTGCGCGTCCTTGAGTTCGGGATGGTTGCGCAGCAGCCAGAGGATGGCGTTCGGCCGATCCTGGCGGCGCGACAGCGGGGTGTAGCGCGGCCCCTTGGTGGTGCGCTTGACCTCGGGCAGCTTCACCTTCGAGACGGCGACCTTGAGCTTGTAGTTGGGGGCCTTCTGCGCCTTCTCGATCTCGTCGCGGGTAAGCTGCCCGGTGGTGATCGGGTCGAGCCCCTTGATCCCGGCGGCGACTTCGCCATCGGCGATGCCCTTCACTTCGAGGGGATGCAGCTTGCAGAAATCGGCGATCTGTTCGAAGGCGAGGGACGTGTTCTCGACCAGCCAGACGGCGGTCGCCTTCGGCATCAGCGGACCTTGGGACATGCTCTGTGGCTCCGACGTTGGCGGGGGAACGGGCGGCGCCGGGCATCGGTCCGCAGGCTCCGGATCAATCGATCCGGAAGTCCCGTCTCACGCTCTCAAAAGGGGATGAGCGTATATAGGCGGCGGCCGAAGGGCGCGCAATTGCCTTCACGTCCGGTCATCGATGATGGACAGTCGGATATGCCGGATCTCCCCCGGCGATTCGCAGCTGTGCGGCGGGGTCGCCGTCGATCGTCAGACGAACAGGCTCGAGACGCTCGATTCCGTCGCGGTCCGGCCGATGGCCTCGCCCAGCAGCGGGGCGATGGTGGCGACGCGGATGTTGCGGGCGAGCTTGACCGCCTGCGTCGGCTGGATCGAATCGGTGATCACCAATTCCTTCATCCGCGAGGCGGCGATGCGGGAGACCGCGCCGCCCGAGAGCACCCCGTGGGTGATGTAGGCCGACACGTCCTTGGCGCCGGCGTTCAGGAGGGCCTCGGCGGCGTTCACCAGGGTGCCGCCGGAATCGACGATGTCGTCGACGAGGATGCAGGACCGGCCCTCGACCTCGCCGATGATGTTCATGACCTCCGATTCGCCGGGCCGCTCGCGGCGCTTGTCGACGATGGCGAGAGTCGCGTCGATGCGCTTGGCGATGGCGCGGGCGCGGACCACGCCGCCGACGTCGGGGGAGACCACCATCCACTCCTTCGGGTCGAGGCGCTCCTTGATGTCGCGCACGATCACCGGGGCGGCGAAGAGGTTGTCGGTGGGAATGTCGAAGAAGCCCTGGATCTGTCCCGCGTGGAGATCGAGGGTCATCACCCGGTCGGCGCCGGCCTCGGTAATGAGGTTGGCCACGAGCTTGGCCGAAATTGGGGTGCGGCCGGAGGTGCGCCGGTCCTGCCGGGCATAGCCGAAATAGGGGATCACCGCCGTGATGCGCCGCGCCGAGGAGCGCCGCGCCGCATCGATCATGATGAGGAGCTCCATCAGGTGATCGTTGGCGGGGAAGGACGTCGACTGCACGATGAAGACGTCCTCGCCGCGGACATTCTCCTGCAGCTCGACGAAGATCTCCATGTCCGCGAAGCGGCGGACCATGCACTTGGCCAGGGGAAGCTCGAGATAGGCGGAGATCGCCTCCGCCAGCGGACGGCTGGCATTTCCAGCGATGATCTTGATCGAGGACTTCATGCCGCCGTCTTCATCTCACGATTCCTGTGCCGCGCCGGATTCCGGCCCCTCGGCGCGGCACCCCTTACAGGCCCCGCCCCGGTGTCACAATGCCTTCACCGATCATGCCGGGCTGCCCTGCACAGATCATGGCTCCAGCAGGCGATGGAGATGGACGATGAAATAGCGCGTCTGGGCGCTGTCGACGGTGGCCTGCGCCTTGGATTTCCAGGCGCTTTGAGCGGAGGCATAGTCTGGAAAGATTCCGACGATGTCGAGCCCCTTCACATCGCGGAAGTTGATGCCTTCGAGGTTCTCGAGCTCGCCGCCGAAGACGAGGTGCAGCTTCTGTCCGCTGTCGATCGTGGTGGTCATCGTCTCTCCTTGGCAGGCTGTGGGGCCGCTGGCACGGCGCAGGATCGAGGGTGCGGGGCCAACATGCGGCGCCGCGCTGTAGCGGTGTTCGAGACGCGAAGCGAGATGCCGCGCGTCGTCAAGCATCCGCCGCGCCAGTTGTCCCGGGCTCGCCATGCGCCGGCCGCGGGACTCACAGTTCGAACAGGGATTGCTGCGACGGGGCCTTCGCCGGCTTTCGCGGGGTCCGCTTGAGCTTCGGCGGCCCCTCTCCGCCGGGATCCGCATCGTCCTGAGGTTCGGAGCGGACGAACCGGGTCCCATCGGCGAATTCGAGGCCGAGGCGCTGCCCCGGTGTCACCGAGGCGGCGGCACGGACCGGGGCTCCGTCCTCGTCGCGGACCAGGACGAAGCCGCGGGCGAGGACGGCGCGGTAGCTCAGCGTACCGAGGAGCGCCGCGAAATTGCCGAGCCTGTCGCTCCGCCGCTCGATCAGGCGACGAACCGCCTGTCCGAGCCGCGTATCGAGGGCGCCGAGGCGTTCGGAGCGGCGGGCGTTCTCCGTGCGGGCACGAACGAGGGTCTGTTCGCGGGCGATGACGAGGCGCCGGCCGAGATAGGCCAGCGCCTCGCCCTTGCGCGTCGCGTAGTTCTGCAGGGCGGAACGAGGACGGTCGGCGACGAGGGCGAGGCGGCCGCGCGCCTGAGCCAGCCGCAATTCCGGCGGGTGCCGCCCGAGCCGGTCGAGCAGGCGGCCGAACCGCGCCCGGTGGTCGCGCGCATTGCCGGCCAGCGCCGGCATGAGCCGGGCCTCCGCAAGGTCGAGCCGTTGGCGTTTTCCCGCAAGGAAGGCATCCGCTCCCGGCATGGCGCGCAGGAGCGCACGCAGGTCCGAGCCTTCGCGGTCGAGCTTGCGCCAGACCGCTTCGCCCTGGCGGTGGCCGAGGTCGCGGATCTCCGCGACGAGATCGGCGCGGACCGGCACGGCCATCTCGGCGGCACCCGTCGGCGTCGGCGCGCGGCGATCCGAAACGAAATCGATGAGGGTCGTGTCAGTCTCGTGGCCCACCGCCGAGATCAGGGGGATGGTGCTCTCCGCGGCGGCGCGGACCACGATCTCCTCGTTGAACGCCCACAGATCCTCGATCGAGCCGCCGCCCCGCGCGACGATGAGCACGTCCGGCCGTGGGATCGCGCCGCCCGGCAGGAGCGCATTGAAGCCGCGGATGGCGGCGGCGATCTCCTCGGCCGCCCCCTCCCCCTGGACACGCACCGGCCAGACCAGGACCGGCCGCGGGAAACGGTCTTCCAGCCGGTGGAGGATGTCGCGGATGACGGCGCCGGTGGGGGAGGTCACCACGCCGACGACCCGGGGAAGATAGGGGATTGCGCGCTTGCGCTCGGGCGCGAACAGGCCCTCCGCCGAGAGGACACGCTTGCGCTCCTCGAGCAAGGCCATCCAGGCGCCGATCCCGGCGGGTTCGAGGGTCTCGACGACGATCTGATAGGACGACTTGCCGGCGAAGGTGGTGATGCGCCCGGTGGCGACGACCTCCAGCCCCTCCTGGGGCCGCTGGCGCAGGCGGTTGAACGTCCCCTTCCACACAACCGCGTCGATGCGGGCGGTGCCGTCCTTCAGCGAGAAATAGGCGTGCCCGGAGCCATGCTGGCCGCGATAGCCCGAAATCTCGCCGCGCAACCGGACATGACCGAACGCGTCTTCCAGCGTGCGTTTCAGGGCCGAGGCGAGGTCTCCCACCGACCATTCGGGCGCGTTGGAGACGGCCGGCGTCGACGCGGCGGGCGATGAGGCAGGGGGAGGAACGAGGGCCATGGCGCGGCGGACGCTAGGCCTGGCCGGCGCGCGGGTAAACCCCGGCGCCGTCCGCTAGAGCGCTCTCCGCCGAAGTGGATGCCGGTTCGGCGAAAAAGAGTGCGACACAACAAAGAGCTAGAGGTGTGCGCCGACCCAACGTGGTCGGGCGCAGCTCTAGAACATGAGGGCCAGCAGCAGGATGCCCGACAGGACGGGGGCGACGCCGATGGCGAGCGCCCAGGGCCAGAAGCCCGGGACGTGTGGCGGACGGTTGTCGTTGACGGGGCGGACCGAGGGACGCCCGCTCACGAGGAACTGCGACAAACGCAGTCCGGACCCGGCTTGCGGGACCATCGGCGGGGCAGCGGAGTGGCGACATCCTGGCATGACGTCACTCAACCCGCGGAGAGCCCGTATCGTTCCTGCGATGATCATCGATTGCGTGAGGCCGGAGGAGGAATGTCGGGCATCGGTGCGATCTGCGCGTCGGGGCCTTGCGCGGGCGCCTGCCCCGCGGGAAGACTTTGCATCTTTCGCTTTTCGGGGGAAACCCTGTGCGGGAATGCCCGCCGCCCGGCGCTGTAGGCCTTCGACGATGCTATGTTTCGGATTGACCGTTCGCTCCGGCTCCCGTCCATGCCGGCTCCGGCATCCCGGCATGCCTTCCGCGTCCTTCGAAGCGTGACTTATGAACATCCTCCTCATCGGCTCCGGCGGACGCGAACATGCTCTGGCTTACGCCATCGCCAAGAGCCCGCTCTGCTCCCGCCTGTTCACGGCACCGGGCAATCCGGGCACGGCCGAGTACGGGGAGAACCGTCCCGATCTCGCGGTCACCGACCATGAGGCAGTGAGGCGGTTCTGCGAGACCGCCGGGATCGGCCTCGTGGTGGTCGGGCCGGAGGCGCCCCTCGTGGCGGGCCTCGTGGACGATCTCCAGGCGGCGGGGATCCGCGCCTTCGGGCCCACCAGGGCGGCGGCGCAGCTCGAAGGCTCGAAGGGCTTCACCAAGGACCTGTGCGCGGAGCGCGGCATTCCCACCGCCGCCTTCGCCCGCTTCACCGAGCGGGACGCCGCCCTCGCCTATCTGGCGCAATCCGGTGCGCCCATCGTGGTGAAGGCCGATGGACTTGCCGCCGGCAAGGGCGTGGTGGTCGCCGAGACCCTGGAGCAGGCCGAGAGCGCGGTCCGGTCCATGCTCGGGGAGCCGGGCGCCGAGATCGTCATCGAGGAGTGCCTGTTCGGCGAGGAGGCGAGTTTCTTCGCCCTCTGCGACGGCACGAACGCCGTGCCGATCGGGACGGCGCAGGACCACAAGCGCGTGTTCGACGGGGATCGCGGCCCGAATACCGGCGGCATGGGCGCCTATTCCCCGGCCACCATCCTGACGCCCGCCCTCGAACGGGAGGTGATGGACACGATCATCGCCCCGACGCTCGCCGGGATGCGCGAGCGCGGGACGCCCTTCACCGGCATCCTCTATGCCGGCCTGATGCTGACCGCCGAAGGGCCCAAGCTGATCGAATACAACACCCGCTTCGGCGACCCCGAGGCGCAGGTGCTGATGCCCCGTCTCGCCTCGGATCTCGTGCCCGCCCTCCTTGCCGCCTGCGAGGGCGACGTCACCGGCATCGCCCTGCAATTCGACGCCCATCGCGCGGCCCTGACGGTGGTGATGGCGGCGGCCGGCTATCCCGGCGCGGTGATGCGCGGTTCGACCATCCGGGGGATCGCCGAGGCGGGCGCCAGCAACGCGGTCATCGTGTTCCAGGCCGGCACGCGGGCGGAGAATGGCCGTATCGTCGCCGATGGCGGCCGCGTGCTGGCGGTGACGGCCATCGGCGACAGCATGATGGAAGCCCAGGCCCGCGCCTATGCGGCGGTGTCGCGGATCGACTGGCCCGAGGGCTTCTGCCGCCGCGACATCGGCCGGCGGGCCGTGGCCCGCGAAGTGGCCGGGGACGGCATCTGACGAAGCCGCGCCCTTGAAATCCCGGGCGCCCGCTCATCTTCCACGGTGACGGCGGGTATCGCGCCGGTGCGGAGGAATCGACCGATGGGCTACGTCTCGAAGACCGTGATGGAAGAGGGCAAGGCCGCCAAGATCGCCGGCCAGCCGGATGGGTCCAATCCCTACCCCGCCGGATCGCAGAACAGCGCCGACTGGCTCGAAGGCTACACCTACGACGAGGCGGAGCAGAACGTCGACGAAGACACGGACGAGTAGCCGCCCGCCTCAGTCCTTCGCCCAGACCTGCCCGTGATAGACGAACACCTCGGGCCGGTTGGCGAGAGCGGCGAGGCCGGAGAAGGCCGGGTCCTGGACGGAGATCACACTGGTGGGGATGGCCTCCATCTGCGTGACGAAGGGCGGCTTGTGCTCGAAGGACCGTCGGAAATCGCCCTTCTCCAGGACGGGCAGAATCCGCGGTGCGATGCCGCCGCCGATATAGACGCCGCCCGTGGCGAGGAAGGTCAGGGCGAGGTCGCCGCAGACCCGGCCGAGCAGCTTGGCGAACAGGGCGACGGCCTCGGCCGCAACCGGATCGCTCCCGTCGATACCCGTATTGGTCACCCGGGCGGGCTCGGCTTCCGCCGCGTCCTGCCCGGTTCGCGCGCGGTGGATCGCCTTGTAGAGCCGCGCGAGGCCGGGCCCCGAGAGCAGCGCTTCCACCGTCACCCGCCCGTCGATCCGCTCCACATGCCGCCAGATCTCCTCGTCGGCCGCATCGGCGGGGCCGAAATCCACGTGTCCCGCCTCGGTCGAGACGATGGCGAGACGGTCCGCGTAGGGGATGACCGCCGCCGCGCCGAAGCCGGTGCCGGGACCGAGGACGAGCCTCGTCCCCTGGTCGCCCTTCAGCCCGCCGTCGCGATAGGGGCCGATCGGCGTCAGGTCGGTGGGCGCGATATCCACGGCGCCGGCCGCGACGGGCACGTAATCGTTGACGACCACCGCCCGCGACAGGCCGAAATCCGTCCCGATCCGCGCACCTTCGATGATCCAGTCCGCATTGGTGAGACGAACGGCGGGCCCATCGATCCGGGCGGCGACGGCCAGGATCGTCGAGCGCGGCGCCGGTCCGGCATGCGTATCGAGGACGGACCTGATCGCGGCACTGGGGTCGGGGAAGGCGTTCGTCGGGACATGTCCGACGATCTCCGCCCCGGCGCCCGGCTCCGGCACGAGTGCGAAACGGGCATTGGTGCCGCCGATATCGCCGACGAGGACCGGGAACTCGAACATGCGTGCGGTTGTCCTTCGCGTTGGAATCCGGAGTTTGCCATCTCGCCCGCCCCCGAGGCGAGTGCGGAGCGTCACGGTCGGGTCTGCGGCACCGGCCCGGATACGGGATCGCGGCGGCTCGCGCCCTTAGGCGGGCGGCAGGGCGTCGGGGTCGATCGGCGCGCCGTCGGCCCAGGCATAGATGAGAGCGCGTACGGCATTGGGATCGGTGAGACGCCGCGTGGCGATGGTGTCGCTGCCGCCGATGCGGACGCTGACCCCGCCCTCCTCGTTTACCACGGCGAAGGCCTTCTCGTCGGTGAGGTCGTCGCCGAGGAAGACCGCGCGCCGGCCGGCATAGGGCGGCGCTTCGGACAGGGCGCGGATGGCATGGCCCTTGGTGGCCGAGGCCGGGACGATCTCACCGACCGCCTTGCCCAGCTGCAGCCGGTAATCGGCGCCGAGATCGGCCGCCGCTGCCTTCACCGCCTCCTCCGCCTGCGCGGCATCGGTGGGCGTGGCGAGGCGCCAATGCACGGCGACGGAAGCCCCCTTGTCCTCGATCAGCACGGATTCGAGGTCGCGCACGGCGTCCTTCAACCCTGCGATGCGGGCACGCAGGGCGGGATGATCCTCGGCGCTGCCGCCGGATACGATCCCGTCGACCCGCCGCTCGACCCCGTGAAGGCCGGCGACGTCGAACCGGGCGGGGGAGAGGAAGTCGTCGATCACCCCGATGGGGCGGCCGGTGACGATGGCGAGCGCTCCGCCGAGGCGGTCCCGCAAGCGCAGGAGCGCGGGCGCGAGTTCCGGGGCGACCACCACTTGGTCCGGCCGCGGAGCGATCTCCACGAGGGTGCCGTCGAAATCGAGAAAGAGGGCGAAATCCGTCACAGGCATTGTCCCAGGGTGTCTCACTCGGAATGGCCGGCTCACCGAGACGGCCGATCCATCGGAGCGGCCGAATTCCTATCATCCGCGTCGCGAGCGGGGCTAGCATGGCCCGCGCCACGCGCAAACGCCGTGCCTCGCATATCGCCTCCGCGACGCCTCGCGCCGCGACGGCGGTCTCCCGTGTCCGGGAGGCCCCTTGAGCGACAAACCCCTGATAGTCCTTCGAATCCAGGATGACGCCGATGCACCCGACCCCCCTGCCCTGCGGTCCCGGCCAGGAAAGCGTGTGGGATTATCCCCGCCCGCCGCGGCTGGAGCGCGTGGCCCGGCGCCTGCGCGTGGTCTTTGCCGGAGCGATCGTCGCCGAGACGGTGGCGGGGTACCGCGTGCTGGAGACGAGCCATCCGCCGACCTACTACCTGCCCCCCGGCGACGTGGCCGACGGCGTGCTCGGACCGGCCAGGACGGCGGGGATCTGCGAATGGAAGGGCCGTGCGGTCCTGTTCGATGTCGTGGCCGGCGGCCACCGGGCGCCGGGCGCGGCCTGGGCCTACCCGGCGCCCACACCGGATTTCTCGGCCATCGCCGGCTTCGTCGCCTTCTATGCCGGCGCGATGGAGGCCTGTTTCGTCGGCGAGGTGAAGGTCGAGCCGCAGCCCGGCGGTTTCTATGGCGGCTGGATCACGCCGGAGGTCGTCGGCCCGTTCAAGGGCGGGCCGGGGAGCATGGGGTGGTGAGCGCCACGGCCCGCGCTTTCGATGCGCCACGCGGCGCGCCTTCGATGCGCCATGCGGCGGGCCTTCGGCGTGTGACTGAAAGCCGGCAAATACCGGTACCCATGGCGCCGGACGATGCTCTAAAGGCCGGGGTCAGGTTCGACGAGACGGTCGCCCGAGGGCGGTGAGGACGGAGTGGCGCGCATGCAGGACATCCCGGTACCGGAGATGCCGATAACCGACCCGAGGGCCGTCGGCCTCTGCCCCGAGCGGCTCGAGCGGGTCGACGGCTGGATGCGACGGCTGGTGGCCGAGGGCAAGCTCGCCGGCCTCTCGGTGATGCTGTCGCGGCGCGGGCAGACCGCGTTCTTCCGCGCCCATGGTCTGGCCGACATCGCCCGCGCGACGCCGTTTGCCGCCGATACGATCACGCGCATCTACTCGATGACGAAGCCGCTGACCTCGGTGGCCGTGATGATGCTCTACGAGGAAGGGCGCTTCCAGCTCGACGACCCGATCACCCGCTTCCTGCCCGAATTCGCCGAGACGCGGGTCTTCACCGGCGGCAACCGAGTCAAGGCCGAGACCGTGCCGGCCGGGCGCCCGATCACCATCCGCGACTGCCTCACCCATACGGCGGGCTTCACCTACGGCTTCATGGAGGCGACCCTCGTCGATGCGCTCTATCGGCAGAACGGCGTCGATTTCGGCGAGAACCAGGACGCGAGCCTCGCCGATGTGGTCACCCGCCTGGCGCGTCAGCCCCTCCTCGCCCAGCCCGGCGCGGAATGGAACTACAGCGTCGCCACCGATCTCCTCGGCCACCTCGTCGCGGTGGTCTCGGGCCGGGATTTCGGCGATTTCCTGAAAGCCAGGGTGATCGACCCCCTGGGCATGAGCGATACGGATTTCTTCGTGCCCGCCGACAAGGTCTCGCGGCTGGCGGCCAATTACAGCCTGTTCCGCGACCGCAGCCTCAAGCTCTACGACGACGCGGTGGGAAGCCGCTTCGCCGCCAGGCCCGCGATCGCCTCCGGCGGCGGAGGGCTCGTCTCGACGGCGTCGGACTACATGCGCTTCTGCCGCTTCATCCTCGGGCGCGGCGCCCTCGACGGCGTGCGGCTCCTCGGGCGCAAGACGGTGGACCTGATGCTGATGAACCATCTCGGCGGCGACCTCGCCTCCATGGGCCAGCCGCGCTTCTCGGAATCGTCCTATACGGGAATCGGCTTCGGGCTCGGATTCTCGGTCATGCTCGACCCGGCACGGGCGCAGATCGTCGGCACGCCCGGTGAGGTCGCCTGGGGCGGATTGGCGAGCACTTCGTTCTGGATCGACCCGGAGGAGGATCTCGCCGTGGTGATGCTGGCCCAGCTCATTCCGTCCTCGGCCCTGCCGATCAGACGGGAATTGCGGGTGCTGACCTACGCCGCCCTGACGGAGTGACGGAGCGTGTCGGCATCGTCCCGGATCCGGGACGATGCCGCTTTCACGGATCGTCGATCCGCCGCGTCCGGCCGGCGCCCTACTCGGCGGGCTTGGCCGCCGGCTTCGGTGCCGTCGCGGTCGGTTTCGTGGCGGGCGCGGCGGGTGCGCCGGCGCCCGTCGCGGCCGGCGCGGGCTTGGGCGCCCATTCCGGATCGGAGCGGGGGCCGCCCGGCCCGTTGGTCGGGCCGGTGATCTGGCCCGGGGCCGTATCGGTGACCTTGGTCCAGGCCTGCGACATGCACATGAAGCGCAGCATGCAGCCGCGCACGGTGAGTTCGCCGGGCTTCTCGCTCCAGATCGTCACGTCGTAGAACGACCCGTCCTCGGCGTTGTAGATCTTGCCCTCGTAATGGTTGTCGGCGTTGGGCTTGATGCCCATGACGAGCTGGTGGCCGAGGGACGGGCGGGCCTGCTTCTTCGGGTCGGGATTCTTGAAGTCGATCCGGGGCTGGCCCTTGTCGTTCAGCGGCACCTTCAGCCAGACGACGTAGCCGCAGACGTGATCGTTCTTCGGGCCGCATTTCTCGAGGCGCACGCGCGCCCGGCCATCCTCGGTGAGCCAGGTTCCGCTCGGATCATTGGGAGCAGCCATGGCGAGGCCGGACATCGCGCTGAGCGCGAGACCGGCCATCGGCGCCAGGAGGCGCCCGGCCACGGCGGTAATGGGTCGATACGTCATCCAGAAAAATCCTTAACCCGCCCCGAAACGCGACCGTCCGTGCCCATGCCGTCCGCCCGTCCGGGGCGCGTGGTCAAGCACGCGGTGGCGGGAGCCGCCCCTCGTCTGAAGGCCCCGGCTTCGGATGTGAACGTGACCGGATCATGACCGGCTCACGGCGTCCTAGCGGATTTCGCGGGGGCGGCGAGAGAATTCTTCGTGAGGTCCGAGGCGCCGCGCCGCGGACGATGCCGCATGAAAAAGGGCCGGCGCTGATGCGCCGACCCTGATCTCGCCACCCGCGATGGACGCTGCCTTACTCGGCCGCCGTCATCTCGGAGGTGAAGTGGCCGCACCAATCCTTGGACGCCACCACCGGCCACAGGCCCGGCGACTTCGGCTCGGGCTGGCTCACCGGCGGGTTGTAGCGGCAGAGACCTTCGTCGCCGGCCGAGAGGCCGCCATTGATCTTGTGATCGTCGAAGAAGCGGCAGCTCTCGCAGGCCGCGCTGGTGCTGTGTGCCATGTGTATCTCCCGATGTTCCGGTCCAGGCAGAGGAGGCATACCGCCCCCCGCCGCCGCATAGTTATTAATTAGAATAACTCCAGACTGTCGTCAAGGGCCGATCCGTCCTCCTCGCCGTGGTCGGCCCATTCGGATGGCTTCCAAGCCGTGAAGACGGGCACGGTGGCAAAGCAACCAATGCCTGTGGGGAACTCGCTGCCACGCTCCGGCGGGGGATGGGCCGATCTCACGGGGCCAGAGCGCGCTCCGCCGACATGGATGCCGGCTCGGCCAAAGACGGCGCGGCAAGACAAGGATCGGGAGATGTGTCCCGGCCCGACGTGGTGGGGCACAGATCGGGTTAATCGGGCTTTCGCCAGACCTCCCCGCGTCGCGGATCGTGGCAAGCGGCTCGGTGGTTCAATCCGGTCCGCCGGGATGACGCCTGCAACCGATCATCCGGGGGCAGAGTCATGCGCTACTACGCCGGTCTGGATGTCTCGTTGGCGGAGACATCGGTGTGCGTCGTCGATGAGGAGGGCAAAATCCTCCGCGAGGCCAAGGTCGCCAGCGAACCGGAAGCGCTGTCGACATGGTTTGGCGCTCTCGGCCTGCCGCTGATCCGTGTCGACTTGGAGACCGGTGCGCTGGCAGGTTGGCTCCGCGAGGAGATGACTGAATTCGGCGTGCCCAACGTCGTGTGCATGGACGCGCGGCACGCCCGCGCCGCGATGGTCGCGATGACCCACAAGACCGACCGCAACGACGCGCGCGGGCTTGCTCAGGTGCTGCGCACCGGCAGGTTCCTGTGAAGGCACGCCGGACAATGGAGCTGCGTACGCTGCTCACCAGCCGCAAGACGCTGGTGCTGAAGATCGGCGACGTGGAGAATCAGATCCGTGGCTCGCTCTGCCTGTTCGGGATCGAGCTCGGCACAGCTAAGCGCCGGACTTTCTCGGAGCGGGTGCGCGAGTTGACGGCCGACCTGCCACGTGTCGCCGCCATCCTCGACGTGCTGCTTCAGGCGCATGCGGCGATGCTGCTCTCGCTCGACCGACTCAATCGCATGGTGCCGGAGATCGCCCGCGAGCATGCGGTCTGCCGGAAACTGATGACGGTGCCGGGCGCCGGAGCCGTGGTCGGCCTGACCTTCATCTCTGCCATCGAGGACTTGGCTCGGTTCGCCAAGTCGCGCTCGGTCGGGGCGATCCTCGGCCTCGTACCGCGCAAGCACCAATCCGGCGAGATTGACCGGAACGGGAGGATCACCAAGACGGGCGACACCGAGGCGCGCGCCGCACTGTTCGAGGCGGCGCACGTGATGCTGCACCGGGTCAAGAAATGGTCCGGGCTGAAAGCGTGGGCCACGAAGACGGCGCAGCGCCAGGGCAACAAGCGCGCGGCGGTGGAGCTGGCGCGCAAGATGGCGGTGGTGATGCACCGGATGTGGGTGGACGGCACGACCTTCCGCTTCAGCGCAGTCGAGCTCCGGCCGCCGCCACCGCGTAGGCATCTTACGGTTTGCAGGGATCGAGGCTGGGTAAGCTCGGCCTCGAAGGGTCGTCCTCACTGGGACGGGCGGGAGGTGAAGCCGGAATGACGGCTGTACTGGCCCCTGGCCAAGTCCGCTGTTGCATATAGGTTCGCTTCTCATCGGAACGCGATCATGTGGCGGTCTCAGTGCCGACCACGGACAGAAGCCAAGAGCCCCGTGAATACGAGATCAAGGTTGCGATGACCTCACTGCCGAGCGCGCCCAGCGCGAATGGGAACGCGAACTATCGACCAATGGCGACCTCGCACTATGAGTAAGAGATGACGACCGATGCGAAGGCCCTCTGGGACGGCCTCAAGGCCGAACTATCGAACGGCCCCGGCGAGCCCCGTCCAGATTTTGGCGAGCGTGTCGAGAAGGCGATGGCACCGGCTTACGACTTGATCAGGGCTTTCGAGCGGGAGCGAGATCATCAGCCGTTCGCCTCCCAGGCACCATGTCCCATCTGCGAGATCGGAACGGTGAAATACTGGCGGAATGCGCCGCTAATCGGCGGCATGAAGTGCAGCACGTTTGAGTGCATCGCTTTGAGCCTCTGACGCAGGCATGTCTTCTATCTACCCCGTGTGGACCTGCCAGCAACCGCGGTAGCAAGACACGCTTTGACAGCGAAGGCCCGATTACAGAATCCTCCGATGTCGGGGGGCGGGCGAATGCGGAGCTTGAACCCCCTCCTCCCGCCCCGGCGCCAGCATCAGTGTCAGGGTGACGAGGGAGGGCGTTCTTCCAGGGCAGGCGGGGGGCGCCCCGGACCTCCCCTCAGTGCCGGCCGAGGAAGGCGCCGAGATGGGAGGCCACCACGCCCGGATGCTCGACGGCGAGAAGATGAGCCGCCCGCGGCAGGAGGACGAGTTCTGCCTGGGGGATGCCGGCGCAGATCTCCTCGGCCATGGGCGGAGGTGTGGACGGGTCGTCGCGCCCGGCGATGACGAGGGTCGGCGCCCGGATGCGCCCGAGCACGGGCCTGAGATCCATCTGGCCGATGGCCTCGCAGGCGCGGGCGTAGCCGGTTCGGTCGCAGGCGACGAAGTCTTCTCTGATCGTCGTGAGGACAGCGGGTGATGCCTCGCGGAAGCCGGCGGTGAACCACCGCGCGAGCGTGGCCTCCACAATGGCCGCCGTCCCCCGCATCCGCACCGACGCGGCCCGCTCGCCCCAGCTCTCGCGGCTGGGGAGATGGGCGGCGGTCGCCATCAGGCCGAGGCTGAGGACCCGCTCGGGGGCCGTCGCCGCCACGGCCTGGACGGTCATGCCGCCGAGGGAGAGCCCTGCGAGATGCGCCCTCTCGATGCTGAGGGCGTCGAGAAGGCCGATGAGGTCGGCCGCCAGATCCTCGATGCGGGTCCCGGTATCACGGGCCGGAGAAGCGCCGTGGCCGCGCGTGTCGTAGCGCAGGATCCGATAGGGACCGCGCAGGCGCGCCGCCATGCCGTCCCACATCGCGAGCGTGGTGCCGAGGGCGTTCGACAGGGCGAGGACCGGCGCGCCCGTCGGTCCGGACAGGTCGACATGGAGGTCGCCGCCGTTGGCTCGGATCAGGGGCATGCGCGGTCAGGCTCCATTCCGGGACATCGTATCGCCTCCCCTGCCGCCGCGGGCCGCGATCCTGGCCGGCACGCCGTGAAGGCCAAGAGCGGCCCGAGCAGGTCCGCATCGCGGGCCGGGACGCTCATCCGTCAGGTCGCGAGCCCGAGGGCGGTTCGGGCCTCCGCCGGGGTGGCGACCCGCCTGCCATGGCGGGTCACCGCGTCCACGGCGCGGCCGACGAGTTCGGCGTTGCTGGCCGCCAGGCGGGTCTTCGTGATGCGGATATTGTCCTCCAGGCCGGTGCGCACCGCGTCGGCCCCGCGCGCCAGGGCCCATTCCATGACGACCGCCTGATGGCGGCCGATGCCGGCCGCCGTCCAGGTCGCCTCGGGCAGGATGCGCCGCATCTCGCCGAGCAGGATGTCGAGCAGGCGCTCGTCCGCCGGCATGGCGTTCTGGACGCCCAGGACGAACTGCACGTGCGGGCGCGCGTCCATGAGGCCCGAGTCCACGAGGCGCCTGGCGCCGTGCAGGTGCGAGAGGTCGAAGATCTCGATCTCCGGCCGGACGCCGTACGTCTTCATCTGGCTGGCGAGGGCGGTCACGAGGCTGGCGGAGTTCTCGTAGACGATGGTGGGGAAGTTCACCGAGCCCGTGGACAGGGACGCCATGTCGGGCCGATGCATCAGCGACAGGCCGCGCGCGGCCGGGTCGCGCCCGCGTCCCCCGGTGGAGAACTGCACGATCATCCCGGGGCAGTACCTGCGCAGGCCCTCCTGCACGGCGGCGAACTTGTCCGGGTCGGACGACGGGCTCTCGTCGTCGTTGCGGACGTGGATATGGGCGAGCGTCGCGCCGGCCTCGAAGGCCTGATGCGTGGAGTCGATCTGCTCCGCGATCGTCACCGGCACGGCCGGATTGTCGCTCTTGCGCGGCACCGAGCCGGTGATCGCCACGGCGACGACGACGGGGTTGCTACTCATGGCTCTGTCCTCCCGCGGCCGGTCGACGAACGCCGTCCCGGTCCTGCCGCACGGCACGATGTCGACCCTGTATACAAGGGCGCGGAGAGGTCGTCTCGACGTCGCGGCGCGCGACCGGCCGGTTCCGGCAGGGGCACCCGCGACACGCGGACGACCCGAGCGAGGCGGATCGCCGACGTTCCGATGCGAACCCGCACCGGCGTCAGGCGCTGTCGGGATCCTCGTCGTCCTCGTCGATCAGGCTCAGCGTGCGCAGGATCGCGAGGGCGACCACCTCGGCATCGATCTCCCCCTCGGGGGTCGCCGGGAGGATCGCCACGGTGCTGACCTCCTGCCCCGCCAGGCGCCCGACCACGACCTTGTAGACGTCCCCTTCCGGGGCGTCGTCGTCGCGCACGAGGCAGACGCGGTGGTCGCCGGCCTCGCCGTAGACGCGCTCGGTCGTCACCTCGACCCGGTCGTCGTCGGCGCGCGCCGGCTTGCGCGGCTGGCCGAAGGTCGGACGGATGATGTTGCTCATGTCGACCCTCCCGGCCGCATTCGTTCTGAGGGAAACCGATTAAACTCTACAGGCCCATTGATTTATAAGGGTTTTTGGCGTTGAGAGAAAGCGATTGCGCGATCTTTAAAACCGATTGACCGAAAACCGCAACGCATCTGTCAGCGATTAGACAAAAACACCTAGCGTCACTTTGCCGAGGCTGAGGCCTCGTCGCCGGGTATCTGAAAGATGAAGGCTTTTGTCGACGACCAGCCTTCGCGCTGGACCAGCACTCCGTCCCGTCCGGTTCGATCCTTGAGCCTGGCCACGATATGAAGCGTGCCGCCTTGCACGGCCATGATCAATCGTACGGTACCGATGAGGCCCCGCCCCCGCCGCTCCCCGTCCTTGCGGCTTCGGTTAGGCTCATCAGGCTGTCGTCGGAACGAGATATCCTACGCGCATTCGCCGCGAGGTCTGAAACGACGTAATCGATGGCCACTCTGCTCAACCGCGGCCCGTCATCGTACTCGTTTCGAATGAGCGAGAGAAAGCCGCTGTGAATGATCTTATTCAGAACCACATCAGCGACACCCAACCTCCCCGCAGCCGTTGCAAGGTTCAACCGGTCATCCATATCCCTGCCCGGAGAGCAACCAACGCACTCCTTAGAACGGCTATCTTGCGCGAGTACGGTGTGCCCGATGCGCTCGGCCCCTGATCAAGCAAAATGGGCAGGCGCCGCTTAGCTCCTCGCTTCAGACCCAAAAGCTCGTTCACTCCAGCCAGTGTAAGAAGGATGCTCTCAGTCACGGGCTTACGATCGACTTGGGTTTGAGCCCCACAGGGAATGGTCCGTAGGAAGTGCCGCTCGTACTCGTCGAGAATTGCCTTCTGAGGGTCTCTCACAAGAACGGCCGCGAGTCTGTGCTGATAGTACCTGCAGGGGGTCATAGGCGGACTGCGTGAAGCTCGCACTCTTGACTGAGGCAGGGGGCTTAAGGTCAGCATGTCGTCAAGCATTTTGTGGAACGCGTCCGGCCATTCGGCGAAGACGTCGTAGGCTCTTGCCTTGACTGCCAGACGCACAGAAATGTCTTTCCTTGCTAGTTTCCTTGCGGAGGAGTCGTGGGACGCGACAACCGCAAGCATTGTCGCCTGGAGGTAACGAAGCGGTATGTTGTCGAGCAACGGCACCAACGAATGAGGTTCTTCTACCGGTCGCGCTCCAGAGTTTTGATCAAATTTGGATGACCCTGATGTTGTTGGTGTTGCCGGTGGTGTGGAACGGTATGCCCGCCGCCACGACAATGTAATCGTTGGGCCGACCGAACTCCTCGGCTTGGGCGTAGTGCCCTGCCTTCGCGGTCATCTCCTCATAGCTGTTCACGTCCTCGGTCTGGACCGGGTGCGCCCCCCAGAGGAGGCAAAGACGCCGTGCGGTCGCGAGGTTCGGCGTGAGTGCCAGGATCGGCGGCTCCGGACGCTTGCGAGCGACCCGCGCGGCCGTGGTGCCGCTCGACGTGTAGGTGACGATCGCCTTGGCATGCAGCGCCTCGGCCAAGACGGCGGTGGCGGTGGCCACAGCATGCGGCGGGGTCTCCTCCTCGCCGGGATCGGAGGCTGCCACGATGGAGTGGTAGAGCTTGTGCCCTTCGACCGAGCGAATGATCCGGTCCATCATCGACACCGCCTCGACCGGGTACTGGCCGGTGGCGGACTCGGCCGAGAGCATCACCGCATCGGCGCCGTCGTAGATCGCCGTCGCCACGTCCGAAGCTTCCGCTCGCGTCGGGGCGGGGGCGCTGACCATCGAGTCGAGCATCTGGGTGGCAACGATCACCGGCTTCACCGCGAGGCGGCAGGCGCGGATCAACTCCTTCTGACGGCCGGGCACGTCCTCATGGGGGATCTCGACGCCGAGGTCGCCGCGGGCGACCATCACCGCGTCGGAGAGGCGGATGATGTCTTCGATGCGGTCCAGCGCTTGAGGCTTCTCGATCTTGGCCATCACCCCGGCGCGGTCGCCGATCAGGCTCCGCCCCTCGATCATGTCGGAAGGCTTCTGGACAAAGGACAGGGCGACCCAATCGACACCGAGATCCAGCCCGAAGGCGAGATCGGCGCGGTCCTTCTGCGTGAGTGGCGACAGGTCGAGGAGGGTGCCGGGCAGGTTGACGCCTTTGCGGTTGGAGATGACGCCTCCGGTGATCACCTCGGCGGTGATGCTGTCGGCCTCAAGGCCCGTGACGCGCACCCGCACCCGGCCATCGTCAATCAACAGGTCTTGGCCGGGTACGACCGCGGCGAAGATCTCGGGGTGGCGCAGCGGGATCGCCTGCGTGTCGCCGTCCGCGCCGTCCAGCACGAAGCGGATGCTCTCACCCGCTACGACGTCGAGACGGCCGTCCTTGACGGTCCCGACGCGGATCTTGGGTCCTTGCAGGTCCAGGAGGATGCCGATCGGTCGGCCGACCTCCTTCTCCAGGGCGCGGATGGAGGCGTGGACCTTGGCGTGGTCGTCGTGGGTGCCGTGGCTGAAATTGAGGCGGAAGGTATCGACGCCTGCCAGGAACAGTGCCTTCAGCCGGTCGGGGGCGGAACTCGCCGGACCCACGGTGGCGACGATCTTGGCGTGACGGTGACGGCGCATGGCGCATCCGGCCGAGGAGAACGGCCGCCTCTGGTTTGGTTGCGGATCAGGCGATCAGAAGCGCCCGGAAGTCGTTGACGTTGGTGAGGGTCGGTCCGGCGATGACGCCGTCGTCCAGGGCCTCGAAGAAGCCGTGGCCATCGTTGCGGGCGAGGCTTTCGGCCAGCGAGAGGCCGAAAGCCGCGGCACAAGCGGGGGTCTCGGGGCTCGGAACGGCCTCGGCGATCTCCTCCAGGCCGTCGACACCGTCCGTGTCCCCAGCCACCGCGTGAATGCCGGGATGCCCATCCAAGGCAGCCCCAAGCGCCGGTAGGAACCCGACGTTGCGCCCGCCGCGGCCCTCCTCGCGCCCCTTACCCTCGATCGCATCGCCGAGGATGCAGGGGATGACGCCCTCGCGTCGGGCGAGTTCCGCGGCAGCCTCCAGGGCCATGAGTGGCGTCGCGACCATCCGCACGTCCGGCGTGCCGATCCGGGGATCGCCCGGCTTGATCGACTCGCCACCGCCGCTGGCGGGGTGGCAGGCGGCGGCGAGGCGCCCGCCCTTGATGCCCGAGAGGTGGCGGCGAACGCAGTCGGCAGGATCGGCCGCCGCCACGGCGGTCGCGAACAACCGCCGCAGGAAATCTCCGGGCTGGGTCACGGCATCCCCCTTACTCGTTGTCGCCCTGGATGGCGGCGATAACGGCGTCGGTGACCTGCCGGGTGTTGGCCTTGCCGCCGAGGTCGGGGGTGTGCAGGTTCGGGTCAGCGGTCACCCGCTCCACCGCCCTCATGAGCCGGTCGGCTGCCGGCTTCTCGCCGAGGTGCTCCAGCATCTGGCACGCGGTCCAGAAGGTGGCGACCGGATTGGCGATACCCTTGCCGGTGATGTCGAAGGCTGAGCCATGGATCGGCTCGAACATCGACGGGTAGGTGCGCTCCGGGTTGATGTTGGCAGTCGGCGCGATGCCGAGCGACCCGGCGAGCGCGGCGGCGAGGTCCGACAGGATGTCGGCGTGGAGGTTCGTCGCGACGATGGTGTCCAGGGTCTCGGGCTTCATCGTCATACGCATGGTCATGGCATCGACCAGCATCTTGTCCCAGGTCACGTCCGGGAAGTCCTCTGCGACCTCGGCGGCGATCTCGTCCCACATCACCATAGCGTGGCGCTGAGCGTTCGACTTGGTGACGACGGTCAGCAGCTTGCGCGGGCGGGACTGGGCGAGCTTGAACGCGTAGCGGATGATGCGATCGACGCCCGAGCGGGTCATCATCGACACATCGGTGGCGACCTCGTTGGGATGGCCCTGGTGGACCCGGCCGCCGACGCCCGCGTACTCGCCCTCCGAGTTCTCGCGCACGATCACCCAGTTCAGCTCCGGACCGGAGACGTGCCGCAGTGGGCTGGTGATGCCCGGCAGGATGCGGGTCGGGCGGACGTTGGCATATTGGTCGAAGGGCTGGCAGATCGCGAGCCGCAGGCCCCACAGGGTGATGTGATCCGGGACATCGGGGGCCCCCACCGCGCCGAAGAAGATCGCGTCGTGGTTCCTGATCTGCTCGCGGCCGTCCGCGGGCATCATCACGCCGTGTTTCTTGTAGTAGTCCGAGCCCCAGTCGAAGTGGTCGAACTGGAATTTGAAGGTGCCGGTCTTCTCGGCCAGCGCATTGAGCGCCTCGATGCCGGCGGCAATCACCTCGATGCCGATCCCGTCGGCGGGAATGGCGGCGATCTTGTAGGTCTTCGACATGACAGGTCTCCGTGTTGAAGAGGACGTTGCGGGTTGGGAAACTTCAGTGCGCGACCGCGTCGGCCTCGCTGGCCTCGGATCGGCGCCCTGAGCGGGCGACGACGAGGGTGAGGACAGCCGAGAGGACGAGCAGACCAGCTACGAAGGCGAGCCCGGCCGCGTAGCCGCCGGTCTGATCCTTGAGCCAGCCGATAGCCCAGGGCCCAGCGAAGCCGCCGAGATTACCGATCGAGTTGATCGTTGCGATGCCCACCGCCGCTGCCTGGCCCGAGAGGAACATGGTCGGCATGGCCCACAGGGGCGGCTTGGCCGAACTGATCCCGACGTTGACCAGGGTGAGCGCGGCGATGACCGCCACCGCCGAGGCCGCGCCGCCAGCCAGCATCAGGCCGACCGCCGCCACGAGGCAGGCGATGACGACGTGCCACTTGCGCTCGCCGGCCTTGTCCGAATGCCGCGCCCACAGGATCATCGCGATGATCGCGATCGTCGGCGGCACGCCGTTGAGGAAGCCGACCGCCAGGGTGGAGAGCCCGAAGCTCTTGATGATCTGCGGAGCCCAGATGCCGAGGGTGTACAGGCCCGCCGAGGTACCGAAGTAGATCAGCGCGAGGGCCAGCACCCGGATATCGGCCATACCCGCCAGGATGCCGTGCTTGGCGACCACCTTCTTGCGGGCGTGCTCGCCGTTCATCTCGGCGACCAGCCACGCGCGCTGATCGTCGGGGAGCCATTTCGCCTTCTCGGGCCGGTCAGTCATGTAGAACAGGACGACGACGCCAAGGATCATGGCGGGGATCGCCTCGATGATGAACATCCACTGCCAGCCGTGCAGGCCGAGGATGCCCTCCATCTCCAGGAGCGCGCTGGAGAGCGGCGAGCCGATGACCACCGAGATCGGTGCCGCGGCCATGAACAGCGAGACGACGCCGGCACGATAGCGGGCTGGGAACCAGTAGGTCAGGTAGAGGATGATGCCGGGGAAGAAACCGGCCTCCGCCGCGCCGAGCAGGAAGCGCAGGGCGTAAAAGCTGTATTCGCCCTGGACGAAAGCGAAGGCCCCGGAAATCATTCCCCACGTAATCATCACGCGGGCGATCCATATCCGAGCGCCGACCTTGTCGAGGACTATGTTCGAAGGCACCTCAAACAGGAAGTAACCGAAGAAGAAAACGCCAGCTCCGAAACCGAATACGGCGGAGCTGAACCCGAGATCCTTATTCATCGTGAGCGCTGCGAACCCGATGTTCACGCGGTCGATGAAGGCGATGAAGTAGAGAAGACAGATAAAGGGGACCAGTCGCCACATCACGCGGCGCATGGTCGCTTTCTCAAGCGACGTATCCATCGTTTCCTCCGGCAGGCAGGCATGCGTTGATCTGTGTATGTCAACTTGCATGCAAGATGGCATTAGATAGAATTGATTCGCTCTGTCTGTCAATCTCGTATTGCAGCTTGCATGGAAGATGGTACGAATGTCGTCGTTTAGGAGGAAGCGATGGCCCGCGGACGGTCAGCCAGCAAACACGAGCAATCCGAGGAGCCTGGGCGTCAGCCGTCGATGGTCGACAATGCCTATGCGGCCCTCAAGCAGGCCATCCTGGATTCGAGCTTCGCTCCCGGCTACCAGGCTTCGGAGCAGGAGATCGCCCTTCGCCTCGGCATGAGCCGCACACCAGTCCATGAGGCTGTGATCCGTCTCCAGGAAGACGGGCTGGTCCGTGTTCTGTCGCGCAAAGGGGTCCTCATTTGTGCCCTCGCGCCCGAGGACATGCGCGAGATCTACGACGTCATCATCGCCGTCGAAGGGCGTGCAGCCGAGCTACTTGCGTCGCTTCCCGATGCCGAGCGCGAGCTAGCGGCCGCCGAACTCGCCCGTGGCACGGGGGAAATGGCGCGGGCTTGGAAGGACGGTGATCTGCCCGCGTGGGGCAAGGCCGACGCCAACTTCCATCGGACACTCGTGGAGCGCGCAGGTAACGGGCGGATGACCCGGATCATCCAGACCATCAATGACCAATCACATCGCGCACGCATGCTCACACTCAAGCTCCGCCGTGAACTTGGGTCGTCGGTAGCCGAACATCGAGCCATCATCGAAGCCATACAGCGCGGAGAGCCGGTGGAGGCTCAAGCCCGTGTTCATGACCACCGGCTTCGCGCACGGGACGAGCTTCTGCCGATTCTGGAAAGCTTTGGACTAAGGCATTTGTAGAAAATCGCCCTCGATCGTCGCGGCTGGTCACTTCACAATCGAGGCAGCCATTCGAGGGGGTATCGAAGGGCATGGCCACCGCGAGGCGGGGATCCTCCGCGGCCCAGACGTGGCCGGCACTGGTGCTCGGGGGACAGTCCATCGCCGTGAACAGGACGAGCCCCATGACCAGGGAGCCGCGCGGAAGAGGCATGGTCTGTCTCCGGTGAGGTGTTGGGGCTTTCGTTGCCGCCTGCGGAGCTATTGGGTTGGCAGGGCGCCGAGCTGACGCAGGAGGGTGAGGTTGTCCTCGATGTGCCAGTTTGCGGCGATGCGCCCTTTGACGACGCGGTAGATGTCGGTGGCGACGAACGCGACCGGCTCGCCATGGCCCTGACGGCCTTCGAACGTGCCGGTGAAGTGGCCGCGCAGGTGCAGGTGCAGCACCGCCCGGTCTCCGGCGACAATCATTTGTTCGACCTCGCAGGTCAGGTCCGGAACGGCCTTGCGAAACACCTCGGAGGCCAGGAGCGGCCCGCTCGGACCTTGGACGCGGCCGGGCGGCGGCGTCTCGTCCACGAAGCCGTCGGCCAGGGCCGCCCGCGCATAGGTCGGATCGCCGGTGTGCCAGAAGGTGGCGTAGCGTCGTGCCGCCAGGACGACGGCGTCGCGCTGACGCGCGGCCGGGCCGGGTTCGAGGATCAGCACCTTCGGTGCCACGAGCGTTTCCGCCACGGCGGGCGAGGATGCGAGGACGAGGACGAGGGCGATGGAACGGATGGGCGGGATCATGGGTGAACTTCCTGTGCTTGGGCCGTCGGCACGCGTTCCCGGAACGCCACCTCGATGAGTGCGCCGCCCGGCGCGTGAAGGAACACGCGTCGCTCGCCGATCTCGGGAAGCTCCATCCGGTCGTAGGGGATGCCGCGGCGGTCGAGCCGCGCGCGGAATGCAGCGTCATCGTCGCGAAGGAAGGCGACGTGATCGATGCCCTCGCCGCTATGCGAGGGCACGGTCGAGCCGGGTCGCGCCGGGATGAGATACACGACGGGTTCGGTGCCGCTGTAGAGCCAGTGCCCGGGGAAGCCGAAGGCCGGTCGGAACCCGTCCCGCAGGTCGAAGACCTCCTCGAAGAACCGGCGATGGGCGTCCAGGTGGCGGGTGCGCAGGGTGGCGTGATCGAGGCGCATCGTCCGCGCCCTCAGGCGATGGTGCCGCCGCCGTCGACGGTGACCGTCGACCCGGTGGCGAAGGGGTTGGTCGCTACGAACAGGATGGCCTGCGCGAGGTCGTCCGGCTGCCCGATCCGGCGTGCCGGCAACTGCGCGGCGCGCTTCTCGAACATCGCCACACGGTCTGCCGTGTCCATCCCGGCGTAGAGCGGCGTGTCGACGAGCCCCGGCGAGACGGTGTTCACCCGCGCCGGCGCCCGCTCCAGCGCCAGGCCTCGGGCAAGCGCATCGAGGGCGGCATTGATCGCCCCCTGCAGCACCGCGGCGGCACCGGGACGCTGGCTGAGGTAGCCCGAGACGAAGGTGAGCGATCCGCCATCGACGACCTTCGCGGCCCGTGCGACGCGATAGGCGCCCCAGAACTTCGACTCCATCGCCGCCTTGGCCTCCGCCAGGGGAAGCGAGGCCACCGAGCCGGTCTTCGTGGACGCCACCGCGACGACCACGTGGTCGAAGGCGGTTCGGTCGGCGAAGAACGCCTCGACGGCCGCCTCTTCGGTGAAGTCGAGGGCGACCGGCTCCGCACCGGCGCTTCGTGCGGCCTCGTCGAGCTTTGGACCGGGGCGACCCGCCGCGACGACGCGGGCGCCGTTCCGGGCGAAGGCTTGCACCGTCGCCGAGCCGATCCCGCCGGCCGCGCCGACGACGAGGACGCTCCGTCCGTTCAGGTCCATGGGCATCGTTCAGATCTCCGTGTGGTGCGACAGCAAGGGCTGGAGGTCAGTCGGCCGAGCCGGGCAGGCCGGTCTCGGTTGGCGTGGCTCGGGTGACGACCGGCGTGCTTGCCCGTCGTTCGAGGGCCCAGGCCGCGATGGCGTCCTTGCGGGCGAACCAGACGCCGGGCTTGGAGCGGGCGTAGGTAAAAAAGCGGTCGAGGACGCGGACCCGATTGGCATGGCCCGAGATGCGGTCGTGCAGGCTCACCACCATCATGCGGCGGCGGTGCGCGCCTTCCTCGTAGAGTTGGTCGAACTCGTCCCTGAGCGCCTGCTCGTAGGCCGCCGGATCCCAACCGACGAAGGGGAACGCGACGATGTCGTTCATGTGGAAGGTGTAGGGGACGGTGACGAGGTCGCCGCCCTTGAGCGGGACGATGAACGGCTCGTCCCGGCTCGGCTCGTCGATGTGGTAGCGGAAGCCGAGGTCCTGGAGGATATCGAGGGTACGCGGGGAGTTGCGCATCCAGTAGGCGTTCCAGCCCACCGGCCGCTGGCCCGTCGCCCTGACGATGCTCTCGACCCCGTCGGCGATGAACCGGCGCTCGGCGTCGGAATCGAGGGCGTAGCTGTTTTCCCAGGTCCGCCCATGGGCCGCAGCCTCGTGCCCCCGCCGGACGATCTCGCGCGCCAGGTCCGGCGCCTTGTCCACCGCCTTCCCGATCATGAAGGATGACATCTTCACGTCATGCCGGTCGAACAGATCGAGCAGGCGCGGGATGCCCTCGTAGACGCCGTATTGGAAGAAGGCGTTCGTCGGCAGGTCGGGAAGCCCTTTCTCGATGGGGTCCGGGATCACCCCGCCCGCGCCCGAGATCGGTTGACCGCCGGCCTCGAACATCAGCGAGACGCTTACCGCGAGGCGCGCGCCGTTCGGCCAGAATGTCTCGTCGTTCGCCATCGTGGGCTCCGGTTCGAGGATGCGCATCGCGGCGGCTGCGACGCCCGTGGCGAGCAGGGCGCGGCGGTCGAGGCTTGAGGGGTCCCGGTTCATGACCAGGATCTAGCTCTTGCAAATCCGGCGCATAAGGACGCCAATCGTGTAGACACACTTGAACGGCGGTTGAGAGCGGATGCTGGACGACCTGAACGAGTTGCGCACCTTCCGACGCATCGCGGCGCTCGGCAGCCTGACCGCGGCGGCGCGCGAACTCGGCGTCGGCTTGGCGGTGGTCAGCAAGCGCCTGACGACCCTTGAACGCCGCGCCGGGACTCGGCTGATCCAGCGGACGACGCGCAGCCTCTCGCTCACCGACGAGGGCCAGGCCCTGCTTGTGCAGGTGGATCCGGCGCTCGATGCCATCGAGGCCGCCGAGGAATGGCTCATGAACGAACGCGACGAGCCGACGGGATTGCTGCGGGTCGGTGCGCCGGTCTCGTTCGGGCGTCGCCACGTGGCCCCGGTCCTGGGCCGTCTCGTCGCGCTGCATCCCCGCCTCGACGCCGACCTGAAGCTCGACGACAGGGTCGTCGACCTCGTCGGCGAGCGCATTGAGGTGGCCATCCGCATCGGGCCACCGCAGGACAGCACGATGGTCATGCGCCGATTGGCCGAGAACCGGCGCATCCTCGTCGCGTCGCCAGGATACCTCGACAGGCGTGGGCGTCCGTCGTGCCCCGCGGACCTCGCGGCCCATGACGGTTTAAGCTACGGCGATGCCCCCACGACGTGGCGGCTGATCGGCCCGAGCGGCATCGAGACGGATGTCCGGTTACGGACCCGCCTACGCTCGGACAGCGGCGATGCGGTGCACGACTGGGCGCTCGCTGGCGGAGGCATCATGCTGAAGTCCGCCCTCGACCTCACGGCGGATCTCGCCGCCAACCGCCTCGAACGGGTCCTCCCGAGCCATGCCACTGCCCCGACCCCGGTCTACGCGCTCATCGCATCCGGCCGTGGGATGCGCACGCGAGCGCGGGTGTTCGTCGATGCCATGGCGGCGGAACTCGCCGGCCTCGGCTCCTGACGCTCCACCCGTCCTCCTCACACCGCTCGGGTGGCCGAGATGAGTCGTGAATGGGCGCTCTGACGACGTCCGCTATCTTCCGTAGTCACCCGAAAGCCGCCAGGCCCAAACCAACCCCGGGCCGCCCTTCCGATAGCGACCCGACGCTGTCGTTCCAGCGCGGCCGTGCGGCTCCCAGAAGCGGCCGTATGTTTCGCTGCTACTCTGGCCCTGAGGCGCCCGACCCCTTCATTTGAAGATCGGGAGCAGCCGTTGAAATCCGTCTCATCGACGGTGCTCCCGACTGGTGTCGGGCCCGGAGAGGAACAGGCGGCTCGGCACTCCTTCCCGGCATCGTCAAAGCCGAACACTGATTCAGACCGGGGTGGGAAGACGGGCGATGACCTTGATCTCGAAGTCGAAGCCCGCAAGCCAAGTCACGCCGACGGCGGTCCAGTTCGGATAGGGCGGCTCGCCGATCATCACGTCGCGTACCGCCATCACCGTGTCGAATTGCGTTTCAGGGTCGGTGTGGAAGGTCGTCACGTCCACCACGTCGTCGAAACTGCAGCCGGCCGCCGCGAGCACGGCGTTCAGCCTGTCGAAGGCGCGGCGAACCTGTGCGCTGAAATCCGGTTCGGGCGAGC
>NZ_JAKSYE010000060.1 GCF_022829685.1 Methylobacterium sp. E-045 | reverse complement strand
GGCCGGCCCGTGCGCGGCTTCTGCGGAGGCAGCAGCGGGGCGATCTGCTCCCACTGCGCATCGGTCAGTTCGTAGCGTCGCATCCCGATCACATGGGGGCCAGCACACAGCCTGTGAACCCTTTGCAGAGACGCCCTAGGCCGCCGCCTTGGGCGAGACCGGCTTCCTCGTGGGACCATGCATTTTTGCGCATGTGCTCTGCGCAAAGCGCTACGCTTGGCGAATGCCATATCGCGCCGGCTGCGTTATATACTGTTACATATAACGAAGTCGGCGTGGGCCTCTTGTGTCCGCCTCAGCAAACACGGAGCGCGCAATGTTCTCGGGGACGTGGTGCAATGAAGCTGGCGACGAGTTGCATCTTACGCAGTATGGTGAAGCCATAGCGGGTACTTATATCGAGACAAAGAAAGATACAGACGTTTCTTGCCGCAGTAAGATTGTCGTTGGATCCGTTGCGGACGAAACCATCTGTTTCGTGACCGGCGCATCGACGGCGCGAATGATGAAAAGCTGGACCGGATTGCTTTACAAAGATAATAAAAATTGTGAGTTGGAAATAAATACTGTCTGCCATTCGCTTGAGCGTCTGACGGATGAAATGGAAATTGCGAAATCAATCAGTATAAAAAAAGATAAATTCAAAAAATTAGACTGAAAAACCATTTAGTCTTAATCTAATAAGATCTTTGCGATGATGCGAAAGATGCGGACCATCCATGAAGTCATCGTACGCAGATGTTCGTTGAGCCGCAATCGGTTCCGCTGGATGATCGCTGCTCCAGATGGCGTGAGCTTCAGACACTCCCTCATTTCCTTCTCAACCGAAGCAGCAGCAAGGGAGGCTGGTAACGAGATGGTGTTCAAGCTTGATAGCGTACAGCCGGCCCGCCTGGTTTCGGCAGCAGCCTTTAGACTTGCAATGAGTGATAATGAGTTGGCATAAATTGACCCGGCAGGATCATTAAGCTGCCTTCTATGATCGAAATCAAGCCGAATGTCGAAAGCCCTTAATGAGGTCTCGGATAATTCGGGTCAGCAAGGTGTGAGTTACCCCTGCTCGAATAGGGGCGGCCTTCACCTGCATAGGCACTCCCGTGGTTCGGTCCTAGACACAGAGACGCGCCCCGATGTCAGCGTGGATTGTTGGGACTGGGCGCCTGTGACGCTGGAGTGGTCCGGATGATCCGGGACGACTTGTTTCCCGTACGGGAACTTTCCGACGCGGATGCGGCATCCCGTGACTAAAAAATTCCCGTACGGGATACAGCCCGCGTTGACCTGTTTGCGCGAGGGGGCTGTATCAGGATGACCCAAACGCCCTTTCGGTCCGGGGGAGCCCAGGCGTTTTGCCGCAAGCGATCCTCAGAATAGACGATTTGCCGCCAGCGCCCCTCCCGACAGGTCGTTTGCTGCCCTCCGAAAATCGCCACCCGAGCGCACGTTGATCTTTGTGTCTTTCCCATAGATACCGCGTTTGGACTACATGAGGTCCACTGTTTCGCAGGCCTCGGGGTCCCGGCACCGGCCGAGGCGAACGAGACCTGACGAGTAGCAGTACGCCCATCCAGCCTCAGCATCGAACGCCTCCACGGTCGACGTCGTCAGGCCGGTCCCGTCGGGGAACGTGGGGTGCCCGTAGACCGTCCCCGTGAGCACGGCCCCGTCCGCAGACCGATCGTCGGGAGTGATGGTCCAGTCGTGGAACAGCGGCCGGTCGCCAAGATCTGTCAGGTCTATCCGGGTGCCGGGGTACCTGTTTCGCTGTGCCATGCCCTGCCGTCCCCGTCGAAGAAAGCCAAGGCGGCCGCCACGACGGGCCGACCGCATTCGTCCGTGAAATGGCCGGCCAGGAACGGCCGGTAGTGGAGCCTCGCGGCCCCCGTGGGGACGCCGGCGTGGGGGACGATTGTGCCCCTGACCCACGCGTGGACCTCGCGATTGCCGGTCCTCAAAACCCGGGCCCGAGACCCTGGCCGGACGATCATCACGACGTCGGCGAGGGTCAGGGAATGGAGGTGAGCCACGACGCGGCCGCGTTCACGAAGCGACCAGCAGTGGCGCGTCAGATTCCGGCAGACCTCGGTCACCGGAGGGCGAGAGGGGGGAAGCAGAGCGCGGCCGCCTCAGCCTCCGCGGCCATCCGGATCGCGTCGTGCGTGGCGATCTTGCCGGCCGCCTCGTCCTCGATGATGCGGTCGATCCGGATCCCGGCGGCGACCGCGAACAGCCCGCAGGCCCTCCGGGTCGACCAAGCGAACCGGACCCGCTCGCGGATCGCCGGGAGGCTAACGGGGTGCATGGCGATCCTCCGTCACCAGGGGGAAGGCGTGGGCCATGCCCATCGCGCGACCGCTGATGTCCAGTGCCTGCGTGCCGGGGATCCGGCCCTCGTCCGCCATGCGAATCGCTCGCGAAATGATCGCCTCGGCCGCCCGCCCGACGTCGGCATTGATGAGGCCTGCCCGGCGCTCGGCCCGGATCTGGAGCAGGCGGTAGTCGAGAATGGGTGCATGCGTGTTCATGATCCCCTCCTCAATGCCGAGCCGCGAGGGTCTCGCGACCGGCGAGGACGGTGTCGACGAGACGCTGCAGGCTGCGGACGCTCCCCCCTCTCCAGTGCTCGGAGATCAGCCCGAGCTCGTCTCCATCCAGGTCCGGGAGCCAGGAGGCGTCGGTCCCCCGCTCGCGCCGGGCGTCCCCCACGATCCCCCGCGCCAGGGCCGGCAGGTCGGCCAGCGTGGGCTCCGGCATCGTGAACACGCGGAAGCGGTCGAGCAGTGGCCGGGGCATGCCGGCGACGCCGTTCGCCGTGGCTAGGAACGTGACGCCGGACAGGTTGGTGTCGCACTCCAGGTAGGGGTCCCTGTAGACCTCGGCATGATCCAGCATGGGTAGGAGCCCGTCGTGGAGCGACCCGTTCGTAGTCCCTGTGCCGGCCTTCTCGATCTCCTCGAGGATGACCGCGACGGTCGCCGTCATCTGCTGCCTGATGGTTTGGAGGGGGACGGAAGCCCGACCTGTAGACCACTGGCGGCTAATACCCATGAGCGACGCGTCCGCCACGCCACTGCACGAGTAGGCGGCCGCGCAGGCCACCCACATCGCCGGGCTCATGGAACAGAACCGCATGCTCGGTCTGCGCCGGGTGGAGGCCCTCGATGCCGGCGATGAGGCCGAGGTCCGCCGGATCGACAAGGTCCTCGACATCGTCGGGCAGCAGATCGACGGAGCCTGATCATGGCCGAGACCATCGAGGAGACGGTGCTCAGGCTCCGGGGCGAACGCCTGACGCAAGTCGCCATTGCTGAGAGGCTCGTGCTTCGACAGTCCCTCATCTCGGAGATCCTGCGCGAGGCCGGCGTGTGCGGGAAGATGGACTCGGACCCCACCGGGGCGCGCCTGAACCGCATCCTCACGCTGCTCGCCCACGGCTACACCCAAGCCCGCATCGCGAATGAGGTCGGCGTGTCCCAGGACATGGTGTCGAAGATCCTGAGGCAGGCGGGCTACCGGCACGTCGGTTTCGTGCCGCGTGGGAAGCGAAAGGCTGCCTGAGGCCCGACCCGGCCAACGTGTAAAACGATTCCACAAACGCGATCCGGAAATCGTTTTACACGTTCGGGTGCGAGGCCTGAAACGGTTCGTCGGTGGTATCCATGTGGTATCCACCACCCAGGCAAACAGCCACTGGATACCACGCCCCTACCCTATCGGGCTGTATTTGCTAGGCTTTTCGGGAAGGAGAGAGTGGAGCGGGTACCGGGAATCGAACCCGGGTATTCAGCTTGGAAGGCTGCTGCTCTACCATTGAGCTACACCCGCATCTGGCGCCCGATAGCATGACACGGCGGATTTGAGAAGGTGATCCCTTCATCGGCCGCGTTGCCAGCGTATCGAAATGGATTGGTGGGGGAAGTAGGACTCGAACCTACGAAGCTTACGCAGCGGATTTACAGTCCGCCCCCTTTGCCGCTCGGGACATTCCCCCAAACCACCGCCTTTCGGCAGCGCGCGGGCCCTTATGGTGAGGGCTCGCGCGGGTGTCAACACGTCCCGTGCAGGCACCGACGCAAAGTTCAGGGTGTGGCGAGATCGCCGACGCGCAACTGCACGCGCTCGCCGCCGCGCCAGGTATCGATGGCGAGGGTTCCGGCCACGTGGAATTCCTGCCCGATCCCGCCGAGGAGCGCCTGGCCCAGCGGCCCCGGGGCGGAGCGGAAGGCGATGGCGCCGATGGCCTGGCCGTCCCGGCTCCGGAAGCGCGCGCGGACGTGGCCGTTGCCGACGACCGCCGCATCGACCAGCCGGTGATACGGCAGGGCGAAGACCGGTTCCGGCGCTCCGGCGCCGAACGGCCCGGCACGCTGGACGAGCCGCACCACCTCCGCCGTGGCGCCGCCGGCGTTCACGGTGCCGTCCACGAGCAACGCCTCCACCGCCCTCGCCTCCGACACCGCCGCGGCGAGGGCGGCCGCCAGGAAGTCGCTCAGAGGCGTGGTGTCGTGGCTCGGCAGCGTCGCCCCGGCCGCCATGGCGTGCCCGCCGCCCTTGACCAGGAGCCCGGCATCCACCGCCTCGCGCACCGCATGGCCGAGATCCACTCCCGCGACGGAGCGGCCCGATCCCGTGGCGGTCCCGTCCGGGCGCAGGGCGAAGGCGAAAGCCGGCCGGCCGAACCGCTCCTTCAGCCGCGCCGCCACGAGGCCGACCACGCCAGGATGCCAGGAGGCGGAGGCCGTCACCAGGATCGGCGTGTCGGGGGCCAGTGTCAGTGCCCGATCCATCTCGGCCTCGGCTTCGAGAACGGCCTGGGCCTCGATGCCCTGGCGCTCGCGGTTGAGGAGGTCGAGTTCGGTGGCGATGCGGGTTGCTTCCGCCGGATCTCCGCTGGTGAGAAGGGCGGCGCCGAGCCCTGCATGGCCGATTCGCCCGCCGGCATTGATGCGCGGACCGAGGAGATAGCCGAGATGCCAGGATTCCGGCGGCTCGCTCAGGGAGGCGGCGTCGAACAGGGCGGCGAGACCGATCCGGCCCCGCCCCCGCATGACCTTCAATCCCTGGACCACGAAGGCACGGTTGAGGCCGGTCAAAGGCACCACGTCGGCCACCGTCGCCAGGGCCACCAGATCGAGGGCTTCGGCGAGATCCGGCAGATCCTCCCGCCCTCCCCGCCTCAGGCGGCGGTTGAGGGCCACGAGGGTGAGGAAGACGACCCCCGCCGCGCAGAGATGGCCGAGGCCGGAGATGTCGTCGAGCCGGTTCGGGTTCACCAGTGCCTCGACCGGGGGCAGGATCTCCGGCGCGCCGTGATGGTCGAGGACGATCACGGCAAGTCCGAGGTCGCCGGCGGCCGCCAGGGGCTCGTGGCCGCTCGTGCCGCAATCGACGCAGACGAGGAGCTTCGCGCCGCCCTCCGCCAGCGCAGTGACCGCCGCCACGTTGGGGCCGTAGCCTTCCGTGATCCGGTCCGGGATGTGGATGTCCACGTCGAGGCCGAGGGCCCGCAGGTAGCCGGCCATCAGGGCAGCGCTCGCGGCGCCGTCGACATCGTAATCGCCGAACACGGCCACGCGTTCGCCGGTCTCGACGGCGTAGGCGAGCCGTTCGGCCGCGGTCTCCATGTCCACGAGGCGGGACGGATCCGGCATCAGCTCGCGCAGGCGCGGTTCGAGATAGGCCGCCGCCTCGTCCGGCCGGACGCCGCGCGAGGCGAGGACGCGGGCGAGAAGGTCGGGCAGGCCATGGGCCTGCACCATCGTCGCGGCGTAGGCCTGGGCGGCGGGGTCGCCGCAGCGGTCACGCCAGGGCCGCCCCATGATGGAGCGGGAAACGCCGAGGAAGGCGCGGGATGGGGCAAGGATTGAGGCGGCTGACACCTTGCCAGTCTACCCGCCTCCGGCCATCCGGCGCCACTGCGTTACGCGCCCGGCCGTGGACCGACGAGGCCGAACATCGCCCCCTGCGGATCGAGGGCATGGATGGTCCAGGCCCCGCCGGGCACCTGATGCGGGCCGGCGACGACTCGGCCGCCGCCTGCGGTGATCCTCGATCCCGCGGCGTCGATGTCCTCGACATTGACGTAGTAGAGCCAGAAGGGGGCCGGCACCTGCGCGTTCGTCATCATGCCGCCGGCATGGAGTCCGGAGCAGCCGCCATCGGGGCCCGGGGCGCCGAAGAGCTGGTAAATCCCCAAGGGACCCATATCCACCGCTTCGGTCTTCACCCAGCCGAAGAGGGGCGCATAGAAGGCGAAGGCCTCTTCCCAGTCGGTTGCGTGCATCTCGTGCCAGCCGAAATGCCCGGGCGTACCGGGGGTGGGGGCCGGCGGCAGGGGCCCGTCGCCCCGGAAGAGCACGAACACCGCGCCCTGCGGATCGGCGGCAACGCAGAAGCGGCCGATCCCCGGAATGTCGGCGGGCGGCCGGTGGATCGTGCCGCCGGCCTCACTGACCGCTGCCGAGGCGGCGTCGACATCGGCCACGGCGACGTAGCCCATCCAGCCGGCGCGGCCCCCCTGGGCACGGACTTCGTCGGGGAGCGTCATCATCCCGCCGACCATCATTTGTCCAAGACGGACCAGGGAGTAATCGGTCCCCGGCATGCCGGCTTCCGCGATGGCCCAGCCGACGACATGACCGTAGAAATCCCGGGCTGCGGGAAGATCCGTCGTCATCAAATCGTACCAGACGAAACGGCCGGTCTCGGTCATTGCCCTCTCCCTTGCGGAATCGTGCCGCCGGGCACGACCGATTCCTATCGAAGACGCTTCGCCACTTTATGACGCCGGATCATGGTGAGTGCCACCGGTCGCCGGGGTGGTGCCGACACCGGGACCGGTCGTGCCGAACGCAGAAGGGGCCGTCGCGTGATGCGCCGGCCCCTTCTGCGTGAGCGTCGTCGGGGATCGAAAGCCCCGTGGCTCAGAGGTTCTTGACGATCGCGTCCACGACCTTCTTGGCGTCGCCGAACAGCATCATCGTGTTGTCGCGGAAGAACACCTCGTTCTCCACGCCGGCATAGCCGGAGCCCATGCCGCGCTTGATGAAGAGAACCGTCTTGGCTTTCTCCACGTCGAGGATCGGCATGCCGTAGATCGGCGACGTCTTGTCGGTCTTGGCGGCTGGGTTGGTGACGTCGTTGGCGCCGATCACGAACGCCACGTCCGCCTGGGGGAAGTCGCCGTTGATGTCCTCGAGCTCGTGAACCTCGTCGTAGGGCACGTTGGCTTCCGCGAGCAGCACGTTCATGTGCCCCGGCATGCGTCCGGCGACGGGGTGGATGGCGTATTTCACGTCGACGCCTTCCTTCTTGAGCATGTCCACCATCTCCCGGAGAGAATGCTGGGCCTGCGCCACCGCCATGCCGTAGCCGGGGACGATGATGACGCGCTCGGCGTTCTTCATGATGTAGGCCGCATCGTCGGCCGAGCCCTGCTTGACGGGACGCGTTTCGACCGCGCCGCCGCCGGCCCCGGCCGCGGCATCGCCGCCGAAGCCACCGAGGATCACGGAGATGAACGACCGGTTCATCGCCTTGCACATGATGTAGGACAGGATCGCGCCGGAAGAGCCGACGAGGGCGCCGGTGATGATGAGCGCGAGGTTGCCCAGGGTGAAGCCGATGCCGGCCGCCGCCCAACCCGAATAGGAGTTGAGCATCGACACGACGACGGGCATGTCCGCGCCGCCGATCGGGATGATCAGGAGGCCGCCGAGCACGAAGGACAGCACGACGATCAGCCAGAAGATCGCCTTGCTCTCGGTGCCGATGAAGATCGCGATGAGACCGATCAGGGCGATGCCGAGAGCGATGTTGATCGCATGACGCTGCGGCAGCATGATCGGCTTGCCGGACATGCGTCCGTCGAGCTTGGCGAAGGCGATCACCGAACCGGTGAAGGTGATGGCGCCGATGGCGACGCCGAGCGCCATTTCGAACAGCGATTCCTTATGGATATGCCCGTTCTCGAGGATGCCCACCGCCTGTGGAGCGTAGAGCGTACCCGCCGCACCCGCCACGGCAGCGAGACCGACGAGGGAGTGGAAGGCGGCCACGAGCTGGGGCATGGCCGTCATCGGCACCCGCTTGGCAATGACCGCACCCGCGCCACCGCCGATGCCGAGGCCGAGGAGAACGATGATCCAGGCGCCGAACCCGGCCGGCGGATGGCCGACCAGGGTCGTCAGGACCGCGAGGCCCATGCCGATCATGCCGTACAGGTTGCCCTGCCGCGACGTGGTCGGGTGCGAGAGCCCCCGCAGCGCCATGATGAACAGGACGCCGGAGACGATATAGAGGAGGGCGGAGACGTTCTGGGACATCGTCTCAGGCCTTCTTCTTGTACATGCCGAGCATGCGCTGGGTGACGAGGAAGCCGCCGAAGATGTTGACGCTGGCGAGCACGATGCCGACGAAGCCGAAGAAGCGCGCCCAGCCGGTGCCCTTCTCGATCAGCGGAACGCCGGCGGCGAGGAGCGCGCCGACGATGATGACGGAGGAGATCGCGTTGGTGACGGACATCAGGGGCGTGTGGAGCGCCGGGGTCACCGACCACACCACGTAGTAACCGACGAAGATCGCGAGCACGAAGATCGCCAGCTGGAAGACGGTGGGGTCGACCGCACCGTGGGTGGCGGCGGCGATGCCGTGGCTGATGCCCTGACCGAGGCTGTCGGCGAGGCTCTGTGCCTGGTTCGCGGCGGCGCGCGCGGTCGCGGCGGCGGTGCGCGCCTGTTCGGCGGCCTGTTCGGGAGGAAGGGTTGCCATCTGTCTCTCCGTCGCGATCAGGCTGCTGTGGACTGGAAGGACGGGTGGACCACCTGTCCGTCCCGCGTGAGGTTCGTCGCCTTCACCAGTTCGTCGTCCCACTTGACGGCGAGGGCCTTCGACTCCTTGTCGATCAGGGTCTCGACGAAGGCGAACAGGTTGCGGGCGTAGAGGCTCGACGCGGTTGCCGCGAGGCGGCCGGCGACGTTGACGTGACCGACGATCTTGACCCCGTTCTCCGTGTCGACGATCTCACCGGCCTTGGCACCGGCGACGTTGCCGCCACGCTCGACGGCGAGATCGATGAGCACCGAGCCGGGCTTCATCGAGGCGACCATCGCCTCCGACACGAGCTTCGGAGCCGGGCGACCGGGGATGAGCGCCGTGGTGATGACGATGTCCTGCTTGGCGATATGCGTCGCCACCAGCTCGGCCTGCTTCTTCTGATAGTCCGCGGACATCTCCTTGGCGTAGCCGCCGGAGGTCTCGGCCTGCTTGAACTCGTCGTCCTCCACCGCCACGAACTTGGCGCCGAGGGATTCGACCTGTTCCTTGGTGGCGGGCCGCACGTCGGTGGCGGTGACCACGGCGCCCATGCGGCGGGCGGTGGCGATGGCCTGGAGGCCGGCGACGCCGACACCCATCACGAAGACGCGGGCGGCGGGCACGGTGCCGGCGGCCGTCATCATCATCGGCATGGCGCGGCCATACTCGGCGGCGCCGTCGATCACGGCGCGATAACCGGCGAGGTTGGCCTGGCTCGAGAGCACGTCCATCACCTGGGCGCGGGTGATGCGCGGCATCAGCTCCATGGAGAAGGCGCTGATCCCCGCATCCGCCATGGCTTTCAGCGCGGTCTCGTTGCCGTAGGGATCCATGATGGCGACGACGGTGGCGCCGGTCTTCAGGAGCTTGAGCTCGTCCTCGTTCGGACGGCGAACCTTGAGGACGAGGTCGGCATCCCCGGCGGCCTCCGCCGCCGAGGCGGCGATGGTGGCGCCCGCCGCCTCGTAATCCGCATCGGGAACACCGGCCTTGAGGCCGGCCCCGGACTGGATCGTCACGTCGGCCCCGAGGCCCTTGAATTTCTTGATCGTCTCGGGCACCGCCGCCACCCGCGGCTCGGCGGGGTCCGACTCTGTCAATACAGCGATGCGCATTCAGGAGTTCCTCCTCGGCGATCATTCGCGATCGCCGTAGCTTGGCAGGAATATAGAGCCCGGACCTCTGGTATACCAGCGGTCCGTGGCTACGTCACGCGAAGAAGAGGTACAGAAGTAGAAGGACGGCGACCGCAGCGGGAGCCTTCCAGCCGACGACGGGGGACAGTGCGCCCACCGTGCCCGCCACGCCCGACAGCAGGACGCCGAAGATCGCGGTCAGCCAGGCCTCGCGAATGCCACCCACGGCCAGAGCGAGCACCCAGCAGATCACCACGAAGGTGCCGATTTCCACGAACCGCACAAACCCACGGTAGGTCTGTTCATGGGTCTTTTCGTCCATCGCCGGGCTGTAACGTACGCCGGTCACGGTCTTCGCATCGGCCATCTTGTCGTCGTCCCCTTGGGTATCATCTTGATTGGTTCCAAGCGGATTTAGCGCATGCCTCTGTCGCTCGCAATCGAGATACCGACTCGCGAAAATATGGGAAGGCGGTTTTAAGCCGGAGAATGACAGTCGATCCCGGCTTGTCATGCGCAGGTCGGGAATCCCGCCGATTACTCGGGAGAGGGCAATCCCGCTGCCGCCAGCGCCGCGCCCTGCCGTTCGGTGAGGGTATCGAGGGAGAAGCGCTCGATCTCGGCCTCGAACAGGCGATGGTAGTTCAGCTCGGAGCGCAGGTGCAGGAACACAGCGCCGAGCCCCACGGCCGCGCGGTCCATGAAGACGAATTCCTGCGGTACCGTCACGGGTCCGCGCTGCTTGAGGGCCTGATGCACCTCGAAGGCCTGGCGCCGGCCATACTCGCCGGGCTTGACGCCATCCGCCACCGTCCTCGTGCGGTCCTCCAGGATCGGGCCGTAGATGAACCGGGCCCAGATGTTGAGGATCTCGATCAGCTCCTTGTTGAGGTTTTTGAAACCCCACACCTCGTAGGCATGGACGATCCGGGCGTGGTCGTTCTCCAGGAGGCCGCGATAGAGATCGACCACGCCGCCGACGAAGCGGGGGTGGAAGATGCGGACGCAGCCGTAATCGAGGAGGTTGATGCCGCGCGCCTCGCCGTCCTCGGAGAAGACGGTGTAATTGCCGAGATGCGGATCGCCGTGGATCACCGCGGCCCGGCTGAAC
Organism: Methylobacterium sp. E-045; assembly: GCF_022829685.1. Classification (GTDB taxonomy): domain Bacteria; phylum Pseudomonadota; class Alphaproteobacteria; order Rhizobiales; family Beijerinckiaceae; genus Methylobacterium. The sequence goes on along the minus strand of NZ_JAKSYE010000060.1, from coordinate 47,013 downwards.
GGATGCCACCACGCCTTGAACATCGCTTGCGCCAGACGGTTGCGGATCTCGAGGGGCTGATCGGAGAAGCTGAGGATCCTGTCGCCTTCGAGCCAGCCGAGGGTGAGGAGGCGCTTGGTCGAGAGGTCGGTGTGGATGGCGGGCACCCTCACCTCGGCGATGTCCTGCAGGACGGCCCCGTAGAGGGCGGCGTGCTTGGCCTCGCGCTCGTAGTCGAGCTCTTCGCGCACGCGGGCGCCGATTTCCTTGGCGATCTCGCGGGTGTCGAGCCAGGAACTGAGCCGACGGTGCAGGGCGAAGGCGATTTCGAGCTGCTTCAGATCGGCCTCTACGGCCGATTGCATGTCCGGATACTGGAGCTTGCAGGCGAAGGGCGTCCCGTCGAGACCGGTCGCACGATGGACCTGCCCGAGGGAGGCGGCGGCGGCGGGCTTCAGGTCGAAGCTGCGAAAGCGGGACTGCCAGTCCGACCCGAGCTCGGCCATCATCCGGCGCTTGACGAAGGCCGCACCCATCGGTGGCGCGTCCGCCTGAAGTTTCTGGAGTTCGGTAGCATATTCCGGCGGCAGCAGGTCCGGCACGGTGGCGAGCAGCTGCGCCACCTTCATGATCGGGCCCTTGAGGCCGCCGAGGGCCTGGGCCAGCGCTGCCGCATTGGTGGGGGCCTCCTTGCCGCCGAACAGCCGCGCCCCGGCCATCCGCGCGGCGACACCGCCGACATTGGCGCCGACACGGGCATAGCGGCTGGCGCGCGCCGAGAAGCGGTTGGCTTCGTTGTCGTGATCGGCCATCGGGTCCATTCTACTCGGCATGTCGGTCGTCACCGAGATAAGCGCGCCGCCGAGGCTTGCCAGGGCGCTGCGCGGTTGGAGCGCGGATGGCCGCTAGGCCTTCGGCCAGTTGTCGCGGATCCATCTGACCAGACCGGATTCCTCGATCTCTCCGGCGGCGAGGCCGCGGATGATGGTCGTGGCCTCCGCCTGCTCCGGCCTGAACGCGATGCCGTTGAGACGCAGAAACAGGACCATCGCGACGAACGCGATCCGCTTGTTGCCGTCGATGAAGGCGTGGTTGCGGGCAAGCCCGAAGGCGTACGCCGCCGCGAGCGTGGCAAGGTCGCCGTCCTCGTAGCGCCATCGGTTGATCGGCCGGGCCAGGGCGGATTCGAGGGCGTTCTCGTCGCGAAGACCTGGCGGGCCGCCGAAACGGACAAGCTGCCGTTCGTGGGCGATCCGGACCTCCTCGGAGGTCAGCCAGCGCGGCTCGGTCATTGGGCGAGCGCCCGGAGCGTATCCTTGTATTCATCCATGATGTCGTCGACGAGCGCCATCGCGCGGTCGAATTCCGGGTCGTATGGCGTCAGCCGGACGCCGCCATCCGGCATTTCGGTGACGTGAAGCCACTGACCCTGGGCGAGGTTGAGCTTGGTGAGAAGCTCCCGCGGCAGGATGAGCCCGGTGGAATTGCCGATCTTCTTGACTTCGAGCTTCATGGCGAATCGCCTCCTGTTGTACGAAATGTACAACAGGAGGCGGGGGCGGCCAAGACAGCAGAGTATGGGCAGCCGGTCTCAGGGCACCCTCACCCCTCCATCGCCTCGAGTTCGACGATCATCCCCTCGATCATGTTGAGGCCGATCTGCCAGAAGGCGGGGTCGCTGGCATTAAGGCCGAAGGGGGCGAGGAGTTCGCCGTAGGGCTTGGCCCCGCCGGCCGAGAGCAGCGCGAAGTAGCGGTCCACGAAACCCTCTTCGGCATTGGCATAGACGCCGTAGAGCGAGTTCACGAGGCAGTCGCCGAACGCGTAGGCGTAGACGTAGAACGGCGAGTGGATGAAGTGCGGGATATAGGCCCAGAACGGCTCGTAGCCGGCATCAAGGGAGATCGCCGGACCGAAGCTCTCCGCCTGCACCGACATCCAGAGGCCGTTGATCTGCTCGGCGGTGAGTTCGCCTTCGGCGCGGGCGAGGTGGACCTTCCGCTCGAACAGGTAGAACGCGATCTGGCGCACGACCGTGTTGATCATGTCCTCGACCTTCGCCGCCAGCATCGCCCGGCGCTGGACCGTATCGGTGGTGGCGGCGAGCAGGCGCCGGAAGGTCAGCATCTCGCCGAACACGCTCGCGGTCTCGGCCAGCGTGAGGGGCGTCGGCGCCATCAGGGCACCGTTATGGGAGGCGAGGACCTGATGCACCCCGTGGCCGAGTTCGTGCGCGAGGGTCATCACGTCCCGGGGCTTGCCCTGGTAGTTCACCAGCACATAGGGATGCGCCGAGGGCACGGTGGGATGGGCGAAAGCGCCCGGCGCCTTGCCCGGCCGCGTCGGTGCATCGATCCAGCGGCGGTCGAAGAAGGTCTTGGCGATGTCGGCCATGCGCGGCGAGAACGCGCCGTAGGCGTCGAGCACCATGTCCCGCGCCTCGGCCCAGGGAATGGTGCGCTGTTCGACCCGCGGCAGCGGCGCGTTGCGGTCCCAATAGGGCAGGACGTCGACCCCGAACCACTTGGCTTTCAGCCGGTAGTAGCGGTGCGACAGGCGCGGATAGGCGGCTTGCACCGCGTCCACCAGGGCCGCCACCACCTCGGGCTCGACCCGGTTGGAGAGGTGCCGGTCGTCGGCGACGTCCTTGAAGCCGCGCCAGCGATCGGAAATCTCCTTGTCCTTGGCCAGGGTGTTGGTGATGAGGGCGAAGGTCCGCAGATTGGCGCGAAATACGTCGCCCAGGGCGCCGGCCGCTTCCTTGCGGACGGCTCCATCGGGGTCCTGAAGCTTGTTGAGCGTCGGCTCGAGGGTAAGCATCTCGCCCTGCAGCGGGAAGCGCAGGGACGCGATCGTGCCGTCGAACAGCCGGTTCCAGGCGGAGCGCCCGGTCACCGACTTTTCGAGGAACAGCTTCTCGGTGCGGTCGTCGAGCTGAAACGGCTTCTCCCGGCGCAGATCCTCGATCCACGGGCGGTAATGCGCGAGGGGCCCCTCCGCCATGGCGGCGTCCATCACGGAATCGTCGACCCGATTGATCTCCAGGGCGAAGAAGAGCAGGTGGCCGGAGGCTGTGGTCAGGCGTTCCTGGGTGTCGCCGTAGAACTTCTGGCGCCGCTCGTCCGTGGTGTCGCCGGAGTAAACCAGGCCGGCGAAGGACATCAGACGGCCGAGCCGGTCCTCGATCGCCTCATAGGCCGCCACCGCCTCGGCGAGGCGCGCGGACGCGTCGGGTCCGCCGGCGATCTCGGCGATGACGCCGCCGTAGCGCTCCGAAAAGGCGCTGCATTCGCCTTCCGCCCGGATCAGGTCGGCGCGGAAGTCCGGCGAATCGATCCCGGAATAGAGGTCGCTCAGATCCCATTCGGGAAGCGAGCCGAGATCGAGGGCGAGAGCGGCGGCCCGCGCGACGTTCGTCCCTTCCGATCGTTGCCCGGCCGGCATCCGGGCGGCGCTGGAGAGGCTGGCATGGACGACGGCACGACTCGACATGGTGTCTTTGATCCTGAAGCGGCGTTTCCTCGCCGTTTCCGGTGATATCGAGCGGTAAGGCCCTGCGATCAACCGACTCGGCCCATTCGGCCGCAACGAATCTCCGGCATCGTCCGCGCTCGCCCCGGGGAGTGGACCATCGGGGAAGAAAGTGGGATCGTCGTTAAGCGCAGCTTTACGCTCTTCGCTCACCCTACGGATCGAAACGAAACACCGGTGGCCGACTCGCAGGACGACATCCCTGGGACGATCGCCTTTCTCAGCACACGGTCGAGGCTCTCCGCATGTCGACAACGATCCTCATCGTCGACGACGATCCCGTCCAGCGCCGGCTCGCCGAAGCGATGGTGCGTCGTCTCGGCTTCGAAGTGAAGGTCGCCGAGAACGGCGAGGACGGATTGTCCGTGCTGCGTTCGGGCGAACCCATCGATGTCGTTCTCCTCGATCTGGTGATGCCCGGCGGTCTCGATGGTCTCGCCGTCATGGCCCAGATGCGCCAATCGGGTCTCGACACCCCCGTCATCGTCCAGACGTCCAACGGCTCCATCGATGCCGTGGTCAACGCCATGCGTGCCGGCGCCACGGATTTCGTAGTGAAGCCGGCCGGCGCCGAACGGCTCCAGGTCTCCATCAAGAACGCCCTCAAGGTCGACCAGCTCGAGGAGGAGGTCCGGCGCATGCGGCGGCGCGCCTCCGGCTCGCTCACCTTCAAGGACCTGTCCTCGCGCAGCCCCGACATGGAGCGCGTGATCCGGCTGGCCGAGCGCTCGGCCAAGTCCAACATCCCGGTGCTGATCGAGGGGGAGTCCGGTGTCGGCAAGGAGGTGCTGGCGCGCGCGATCCAGGGGTCGGGCGACCGGCGCGGCAAGGCCTTCGTCACGGTCAATTGCGGGGCGATTCCCGACAACCTCGTCGAATCGACCCTGTTCGGGCACGAGAAGGGCGCCTTCACCGGCGCCACCGAGCGTCATGTGGGCAAGTTCGTCGAGGCGTCGGGCGGTACCTTGTTCCTCGACGAGATCGGTGAACTGCCCCTCGATGCCCAGGTGAAGCTCCTGCGCGCCCTGCAGGAGGGGGAAGTCGATCCGGTGGGCGCCAAGCGCAGCGTCCGGATCGACATCCGGCTCATCTCGGCCACGAACCGTTCGCTCCTCGACCTCGTGAAGCAGGGCCGCTTCCGCGAGGACCTGTACTACCGTCTCAACGTCTTTCCGATGACCCTGCCCCCCCTGCGGGCGCGCCGCGAGGATATCCCGGATCTGGTGCGCTCGTTTTGCGCGCGCTTCGCGGCCGAGGAGGGCAAGCGGGTCCGCGCGATCACGCCGGAGGCGATGTCCCTGCTCAGCCGCTACGGCTGGCCCGGCAATGTCCGCCAGCTCGAGAACGCCCTGTTTCGCGCGGTGGTGCTCGCCGATAGCGACGAGCTCACCGTGGCCGAGTTCCCGCAGATCGCCGCCCAGGTCGAAGGGTTCGACGTGCGTATTCCCGCCGCCCCGGTCCAGCCCATGGTCCATGCCGGTACCCCGGAGCCGGTGCGCGAGATCGTCCGGGTGGAGGTCCGCGACCCCCATGCGATGACCCTCGTCACCGAGGAGTCCGGCGAGATGAAACCGATGGACGCGCTGGAGGCGGAGATCATCCGCTTCGCCCTTCAATACTACCGGGGTCGCATGTCCGAAGTATCGCGGCGCCTCGGCATCGGCCGCTCGACCCTCTACCGCAAGCTGAAGGATCTCGGTCTCGACGGCGACGAGAAGGGCGACGAAGCCGCTGCCTGAGACACGGGGGGCGCGTCCCCTTCGCGTCCCGTCGGTCGGGATGTGCGTCACGGCACTGCGACTCCAGCCTCCGGCGCATGCCGGACATCCACTGTTGCCCGCACGCCGTTGCAAGCGGTGGCGCGAGCAGCGATTGTTTTGCGCTCAAACACGGCCGTCATGGCCGGTTCCGGGAGTTTCATCATGGGCGCTTCGCGCTCCGCCTCGGTTGCACTGGCTGCCTTGATGGCGGGTTGTGTCGGCTACGCGGCACAGGCCGAGTCCCGGCTCGACCCGGCTCCGTCCGTGGTACAGAGCGCTGCCGCACCGTCGGCCTCGCCCGATCAGGGGAAAGGCGACACGGTGGCGACAGGGGCGATCTCGCCGCCGGTCTCGCCCTCCCCCGACCTCGCGAAGCCCGCTGCCGCGGGAGAGGCCGTCCAAGCCCCCGCGAGCCCGTCCGATACAGGTAAGGCGGAGACCACGAATGCCGGGGCCGGATCCGATCCCGCCGACGCCGTGGCCGCCGCTCCGGTGCCGACCGATCCGATGGGGGCGGCCCTCGCCGCGCGCCTCGCCGATCCGGCCCCTCTCCTCGCCCGCCTGAGCACCAAGGACCGGGAGGCGATGCAGGCCTTCTACGGCCTCGGCGCTTTCAAGCCGGTCTGGGTCGTCGACGGTGTCTTCACCCCCGCGGCCAAGGCCGCCGCGTCCCGTCTGTCCCTCGCGGCCGAGGACGGCCTCAACGTCCAGGCCTATCCGGTGCCCGTCATCGGCACACAGGGATTGACCGAGGCCCAGACCGCCGAGATCGAGCTGAAACTCTCGGCGGCCATCGTGCTCTACGCCAAGGACGCACGGGGGGCGCGCATCAACCTGTCCGCCATATCCCGCCTCATCACGCCCACCCTGGACATTCCGGGCGCGGATGCCGTTCTGGCGCGCATCGCCAGCGCCGGGCCCCAAGCCGGCACCGTGCTGCAGGGCTACAACCCGGCGCAGGCCGGCTACCTCGCTCTGAAGGCGCGGCTCGCCAGCCTGCGCAATCTCCACGGCGCGCCCATGGCGGTGTCGCCCGTCACGATTCCCGCCGGGCCGGTGCTCAAGGTCGGCATGAACGATCCTCGCGTTCCCGTTCTACGCCGCCATTTCGGCCTGCCGACTCGCACCGCCGGCACCCTCGACGCCGCCTCCGGCGAGCCGGATGCGTTCGATGCGACCGTGTCCGCTGCCGTGGCGAAGTTCCAGCGCGGCCGTGGCCTGCCGGCCACCGGCACGCTCACGCCCCAGACCGTCGCCGCCCTGGGTCGGGCCGAGGCATCGTCGCGCGTCGGCGACGAGGAAGCGACCGTCCTCGTCAACATGGAGCGCTGGCGCTGGCTGCCGAGCGATCTCGGTCGTGACTACGTCCTCGTCAACATCCCCGAATTCCGTCTGCGCGTGGTCCGCAACGGCATGCAGCGCGACGAGTCCCGCGTCATCGTCGGCAAGGCCGAGACGCCGACGCCGGTCTTTTCCGGGATGATGGAATACGCCGTCGTCAACCCGTCCTGGAACGTGCCGCCCTCGATCCTCAAGAACGAATTCCTGCCCGCCCTGGCCCGCGACCCGAACTACGCGGCCCGTCGTGGCTACGAGGTCGTCTATCGCAACGGCAACATCTCGGTGCGCCAGCCGCCGGGCGAGCGGAATGCGCTCGGATTCATCAAGTTCCTGTTCCCCAACAACCATGCCGTCTACCTGCACGACACGCCCAACCGTTCGCTGTTCTCCGCCTCACAGCGGGCGATGAGCCATGGCTGCGTGCGTGTGGACGATCCCTTCCGGTTCGCCGATTCGGTCCTGCCCGAAGCGTGGTCGAGCGAGCGCCTGAAGAAACTCATCGGCAAGGGCGAGCGCACCATCCGTCTGCCCGAGAAGCTGCCGGTCCATCTGGCCTATTTCACCCTCGATGCGGACGATCGCGGATCCCTGCGGACGTTTTCGGATCTCTACGGGCACGATGCGCGGATGAAGATCGCCCTCGGCCTCGCACCGGGCAGCCTGCTCGTCGCCAAGGCTCAGGTGAAAGCGCCGGCCAAGGTCGCGGCACGTCCGGCGACACCGGCGCCGAGCGCGGCCGGGGCGTCGTCGGAGGTTCGCCGCGCCGCGTCGCACGCCGCCCCTTCCGGCGCCAATCCCGCGCGGGCGGTCAGGGCACCGGCCGCCAGATCCGCCGAAGCGGTTCCCGTCGATCCCTGGGGGCCGGCACCGGCCCCTGCCCCGGTCTCTCGCGGCTGGTGGTAGCGCGCAGCCGCCGTCGTTGCACGAATGCAACGCGATCGGGAATGTGCGATGCCGCTCTTGCCGATGCTCGATCTTGTCCGCGGGTCGGCACGATTTCGCCACGGTTGAAACCTAGCCGTTGTGTCGACCGGCGAATGGCTGAGGATCCGATAACTGTGCGTTTACGGTTTTCGGTAACCTTGCGTTCACCATGATCCGCGCGACAACGCGTGGTCTGGCAGAGGTGAGGACGATCGTGGGCATTCCGCTGCGTGAAGAGGCCCAACCGGCCGATCGATCCACCCAGCCGGTCTCGCGCTTCCGCGACTGTCTCCGCGATGCCTTCTCCCATCCCCGGCTGCGCCGCTCGATCATCGCGGCGTCGGGCATCGCCCTGGCGCTCGGTGCGGGCACGCGCGGGACGCAGGACGCGGTCGCCAACGGCGATACCCGCACGCTCTCGATCTACCATACCCATACGAAGGAGAGCGCCACGATCACGTTCAAGCGTGACGGGCGCTACGACCGGGCCGCCCTGGAACAGCTCAACTGGATGCTGCGCGACTGGCGCGTGGACGAGCCCACCAAAATGGATCCGCGCCTGTTCGATACGGTGTGGGAGGCGTACCGGTCGGTGGGCTCGCAGGAGCCGATCACCGTGGTCTCGGCCTATCGCTCGCCGGGCACCAACGCCATGCTGCGCCGCCGGTCGCGCGCGGTAGCCGAGTTCAGCCAGCACATGCTCGGCAAGGCGATGGATTTCTACCTGCCGGATGTCTCCATCGACCAGCTTCGCGCCGTCGGCATGCGGATGCAGCGCGGCGGTGTCGGCTGGTATCCCCATGCCGGCTCGCCCTTCGTCCATCTCGATGTCGGCTCTGTCCGCTCCTGGCCGCGCATGAGCCACGACCAGCTGGCCCGCCTGTTCCCCGACGGCAAGACCGTGCACCTGCCCGCCGACAACCGCCCCCTGCCCGGCTACGAGCTCGCCCGTGCGGAGGTCCTCGCGCGCGGCGGCACCGTGCTCGGCGTGACCCAGGTCGCGATGATCGACGAGGATGACGGCCCGAGCATCAAGGGCTTCTTCGCCAGTCTCTTCGGCGGCGGCGCGAAGGCGCCCGCCGCTCAGCCGGAGGCTCCGGCCCGGGCCCGGGCAAAGCCCAGCATTCTCGTGGCCAGCGCCGATCCGGACGACCAATCCGGCACCCGCGAGGCCCTGGCCTATGCCGCGCCGGCCGCGTCCGATGCCCTCAAGGGTGCCCTCCTGCGCCGCGACGGACGCGATGCCCAGAGCCTTCTCACCCAGGACGTCTCCCAGCCGGCGATCGCCGACGAGACGCAATCGACGTCGATCGACGTGCCGCTGCCGCCACGCCGGCCATCGGAATTCGCGGCCGTCGCCGCCGCCCTCACCATGCCCCTGCCGCCGCCGCGTCCCGCCATTCAGGTGGCGAGTCTCGCTCCCACCGGCATGGCCGCGACGCCGCCCGCCACCGGGACGCCGACCCGTTTCGCCCGGCCCGTCGCCGCCGATGCCGATGCGCGCACGCAGCTGCGCGCCCTGTTCGAGGTGGCCGCCGCGGAGACCGCGCCGGCCAGCCGCGCCTCACCCGTCCACGTCGCCCCGGCCCGCGCCCGCGCCGATGCCGCGCCGGCCGGCCTCGTCGCCCAGGCGGAAAGCGGCGTGCGCAGCCGTTTCTCGGGACGCAGCCCCGGCGACGACCTCACCGCCGCACGCTTCACCGGCTCGTCTACCCGCGCGGTGGCTGCGGGGCGCTGAACCGTTCCGCGTTCATGAGCGGCGACACGTCGGAGGCGGAGCGCGATCTTCGGCTTGACGTTCTCTTTGCGCCGCGACACGAAGGCTGCGGCAATGGATTCTGCCGGGCGTGAAGAGTGCCTCTCAAAACTCCCGATCACGGTCGGTCCTCCCTCGGAGTACGACGGCGCAGCGGGGGTTTGGTGAGAGACACTCAGCCGAACCGCCATAAGGGCTGATGATTCCTACCCTTTTGCCACGCAGCAAGACGGTGGAACCATGCCTGTCGCTCTGAAGAACCGAGCCGCCGACCTGAAGCGCGCCACGATGGTCCGCGTGGGCTGGGTCGTCGCGTTCGCCCGCTGGGCGGTGATCCTCGTGCCGATGGCGGCGGCGGTGGGCTCCCTCTGCGCGGCCTTTCTCTGGTGCCTCGACGCCGCCACGAACGCCCGCTTCGCGCATCCCTGGCTGCTGTTCCTGCTGCCGGTCGGCGGGTTGGCCATCGGCCTTCTCTACCACCGCGTCGGGCGTGGCGTGGAGGGCGGCAACAACCTCGTCGTCGATCAGATCCATGAGCCCGGTGGCGGCGTTCCCCTGCGCATGGCGCCCCTGATCTTTCTCGGGACCGTGGTGACCCATCTCTTCGGCGGGTCCGCCGGCCGTGAGGGCACGGCGGTGCAGCTCGGCGCCAGCCTGGCCAGCGCCATCGGACGGCTGGCGCGGCTCGATCCGGCGGGTACGCGCATCGTCCTCATGGCGGGCGTGGCGGCGGGGTTCGGGGCGGTGTTCGGCACGCCCATCGCCGGGGCCGTCTTCGCCCTCGAAGTCCTGGCCATCGGCCGGATGGAATATGCCGCTCTGATCCCCTGCCTGCTCGCCTCCGTCATCGGCGACTGGGCCTGCCAGGCCTGGGGCATCCATCATTCGCTGTTCCGCATCGCCTATCTGGCGGATGCGACCGGCCCCATCGCCCTCGATCCGATCCTGCTGGCGAAAGTCGCCGTCGCGGGCATCGCCTTCGGGCTCGCGGCCCTCGTCTTCGCCGAGGCCAATCACATCCTCGGCGGGTGGTTGAAGCGCCTGATACCCTACGCCCCCCTGCGCCCCGTCCTCGGCGGCCTGGCGGTGATCGGCCTCGTCTACGCGCTGGGCACCCGCGACTATCTCGGCCTCGGCGTCACTGCGCCGGATGCGGGGGGCTTGAGCATCGCGAGCTTCTTCGGCCCGGAGGTCCATCCCTGGTCCTGGGCCTGGAAGATCCTCTTCACCGTCGTCACCCTGGCCGCGGGCTTCAAGGGCGGCGAGGTGACGCCGCTGTTCTTCATCGGCGCCGCCCTCGGCAATGCCCTTGGCGGATGGATGGGAGCGCCCCTCGACCTGATGGCGGCGCTGGGCTTCGTGGCGGTGTTCGCGGGCGCGGCCAACACGCCCCTCGCCTGCACGCTGATGGGGATCGAACTGTTCGGGGCGACGCATGGGGTCGCCATGGCGGTCGCCTGCTTTGCCGCCTATGCCTGTTCGGGGCATCACGGCATCTACTTGTCGCAGCGCATCGCCGTCTCAAAGGGGGGCGCCGTCGAGCCGGGTTCCACCCTGCGCGAGGCACGGACCCGGCGCTGAGGCGGCGGGAGGCGCCGAGGACCTCCCGCCCGCGTGGCACGTCGTGTCGTGGCTGTGGCCGTAGGCGCGGGAGGCACGCGCCCGCACGCGGCGATGTCGGCCTACACCATGCCGAGGGCCTGCATGTAGAGTTCCAGGATCGCCTCTTCCTCCTGGCGCTCGGCATGGTCCTTCTTGCGCAGGGAGATGATCTTGCGCAGGGCCTTCACGTCGAAGCCGGTGCCCTTGGCCTCGGAGTAGACGTCCTTGATATCGCCGGCGAGGCCGGCCTTCTCCTCCTCCAGGCGCTCGATGCGCTCGATGAAGCTCTTGAGCTGGTCGGCGGCAACCGAGGAGGCATCGACGGCGGGTGCGGCGGAAGCGGCCATGAGCGTCTCAATTCCTGATCTGACGCGCATCGGGTCGGATGCGCCGGAGGAGGCTGGTTAAGCGATCACGCTTACCGGAAGCTTAGAGTGCCTCACAAAACTCCCGGTCTCGGTGTGGTCTCGCTCGGAGCACGACGGCGCATCGGCAGTTTTGTGAGAGACACTCAGTGCGGCTCGGCTTGCGCCTTTGAAAACGCTGCCTGTTGCTCGGGCGTGGCCTCGGCCTGGTTCAGCCGCTTCCATTCCTCATAGGGCATTCCGTAGACGCGTTCACGGCTCTCGTCCTTGCTGAGGTCGAGGCCGCGCTCGTCGGCGGCGTCCTTCATCCAGTTCGACAGACAGTTGCGGCAGAAGCCGGCCATGTTCATCAGGTCGATGTTCTGCACGTCGCCGCGCTTCTGAAGATGCGCCACGAGGCGGCGGAAGACCGCGGCTTCGAGCTCGGTCCGGGTGGCGGGGTCGATCTCGGTCATGGTCGGATCCTTGTCATGGGGCGTGCGGTCGGGTGCTGCCGCGTCCGCTGCAGGATACACCATCGCTGTCATGCGGTCCCGTCTCCGAGCGGGGGGCGATCACGGCCTTCGAGCCGGTACCACGGCGCGTCCCCGCCTGCGGCCCCCGCGGGCGACAGCCACGGCGGTCCCTGCCGCCCGCTGCGTGCAACCGGCGCAGGGCCAAGCTCCTCATGGGCACTCGTCAGTCGTCTCGTGCATGGGGTGCCAAATCGCACGACATTGCGACGGAGGTCGTCCTATGTTGGGTCTATACAAGAACTCACGGCCCACCGCCCTATGACGGAGACCGCGACATCTAATAGGACTCAGTCATGAAGACCCGTCTTGCTTCCGCTATTGCTGCCGTTGTCTTGAGCGCGGCCGCTGTCGCTTCTCCCGCCCTGGCCCAGAGCTACACGGCTCCTGCCGGTATCTCGGCCAACGCGGCTCCCGGCTATGCCGACCGTCAGGTCCTCATCGATGACGATCTGACCACGGGCTCGGTCGTCAGCCGGCGCGACAGCGATTCCGCCCAGGAAGGCAATGCCGAGCATAATAGCTTCCCGGTCTGGCAGTACGGCCGCACCTCCGGCGGCCCCCGCTAAACCCGGACCTTACGACGATGACGAAAGCGGCGGGGCGTGAGCTCCGCCGCCTTCGTCTGTGTTGGGTGTCGGCTCACGATGACGGTCAGCCCCGTGTCGGCATCAGCGGCCGGAGGAGCTTGGCGAAGCGTGCGGCCCATTCGATCTGGCCCGGCTCCTCGGCGATGAGATCCTGCCGGATCTCCACCAGGGCATTGGGCAGGCCGCGGGCGATGGCGTGGCGGTCAATCGTGTCGCCCGGCAGGCCGCCGCCATAGGGCTCGTTGTCGCCCACCGTCAGCCCGGCGGGATCGGCGCGCAGGCCGGCGATGAGGGGCGCGCTCATGCGGTCGTCCCCGTCCCAGAGGATGCCCACGTGCCAGGGCCGCATGTATCCCCGCCAGGACGCCGTGAAACTGTGCATCGTCACGATGGAGGGTGGCACGCAAGCCGCCATGGCCTGTGCCACGGCCGCATCCACCGCCTCGTCGAACGGCACGTAGAAGCGCCGGATGCGCTCCTCTTTTCCGGCCTCGTCGATGCGGGCGTTGCCCGGCACCACGGCACCGTCCGACAGGCGCATGACCAAAGTCGGGTCCTCCCGCCCCCGGTTGGGATCGATGACGAGGCGCGAGAACCGCGTGAGGATGGCCGGCACGCCCAGATGCGCCGCCAGACGTCGGGTGACCTCGGCCGCGCCGATATCGTAGGCGATGTGACGCGCGAATTCCCGTTCCGGAACGCCGAGCTGCGCCAGATCCTCGGGAACGTGATTCGAGGCATGCTCGCAGATGAGGAGGAGCCCCAGGGCGGGATTGCCGGGAATCGTCTCGACGGGATGCGGCGGAAACATGTGGCGGACACGGTCCTTCGGGGCCGATCGGGAGGAAATCCCCCTCGGCAGGCAGGAAACACGCCGCCGGTCGCGTCATCGCACGCTTGCCGAGGCGGCAGGGCTCGGGCACAGCACGTATAGGCGATCGCGCCGCCACGGCAACAATCCGGCGGACAAGCAATCCGGCCCGCGCGATCGGACCTCGATAAGACACGGACACGCCATGACCGCGCCTTCAGACGCCTCGCCCGCTTCCTCTCCTTCGTCCCACGACGCCGCTCGCGGCCTGCTTCTCGGCTTCCTCGACGAGGCGATCGCCGCCGCGCATCCGTCCCGCTGCCTGGTGCCGCACCTGCCCGCCCCCGGGACGGGACGGCTGATCATCCTCGGTGCCGGCAAGGCCGGCGGCAGCATGGCCGCCGTGGCGAGCCGGTTCTACCGGGAGCAGCACGGCGTCGACGAGAGCCGCATCGTCGGCCTGGCGGTGGCCCGTCACGGCTACGGCGAGGAGGCGCCGATGATCCGCATGGTCGAGGCCGGGCACCCGGTGCCGGACCAGGCCGGCATCGACGCCACCATCGACGCCCTGAAGATCGCGGCCGATGCCGGTCCGGAGGACGACGTGCTCGTGCTGCTCTCGGGCGGCGGTTCGGCCAACTGGATCGCGCCCGCCGGCGACCTCACCCTTACCGAGAAACAGGCGGTCACCAAGGCGCTGCTGCGCTCGGGCGCGCCGATCAACGAGATCAACGCGGTGCGCAAGCACCTTTCCCGGATCAAGGGCGGACGTCTCGCCATGATGGCCCGCAACGCCCGCTCGATCCTGACCCTGGCCATCTCCGACGTACCGCACGACGATCCGGCGGTCATCGCCTCGGGACCGACCGTGCCCGATCCCTCGACCCTCGCCGACGCCCGCGCGATCTGCGAGCGCCGCAACATCCCCCTGCCGGAGACCGCCAAGGCGCTCCTCAACGACCCGGCCAACGAGACCCCGAAGGCAGGCGACCCCTCCTTCGCCCGAGCCGAGTACCGCATCATCGCCCGTCCCATCGACGCTTTGAACGCTGCGTCCGAAGCGGCCAAGCGCGCCGGCTACGAGATCGTGATGCTCGGCCCCGATGTGGAAGGCGAGGCCCGTGAGGTCGCGGCGGAACACGCCGCCCTCGCTAAGGAGATGAAGGCGGCCGGCCGCAAGGTGGCGATCATCTCCGGCGGCGAACTCACCGTGACCATCGTCGGCGAGGGCCATGGCGGCCCGAACCAGGAATACGCCCTCGCCCTCGCCCTCGGCCTCGACGGCGAATCCGGCATTCTCGGCATCGCCGCCGATACCGACGGCACCGATGGCGGACGCGGCGAGGCCACCGATCCGGCCGGCGGTCTCGTCGACCCGACGACCCTGGCGCGTGCCCGTGCCGCCGGCCTCGATCCCGCTGCGATGCTCGCGGACAATGATTCGACGAAGTTCTTCGCCACGATCGGCGATCTCGTCCAGCCAGGTCCCACGCGCACCAATGTCAACGATTGCCGCATCATCCTCGTCGGCTAACGGCGTGAACCGTTGCCCACAGGCCCCCTCCCCGCCGCGCGTGGGGAGGGGAAAGGGTCTCCGGCTCGCCCCCGCGCTGGCCGTTCTGTTCCTCACCGCCGCGCCCGCCCGCGCCGATCTGCGCATGTGCAACCAGACCGCCAGCAAGGTCGGCATCTCGCTGGGCTATCGCGATACGCAGGGCTGGGTGACGGAAGGATGGTGGGACGTGGCGCCCAAAGGGTGCGAAACCCTGCTGCGCGGCGCCCTGGCGGCGCGGTTCTATTACGTCTACGCGGTGGACTATACCCGCGGCGGCGAGTGGAACGGCCGCTCGCTCATGTGCACCCGCGACACCGAATTCACGATACGCGGCGTCGAGGATTGTCTCGCACGAGGCTACGACCGCAACGGCTTCTACGAGGTCGATACCGGCGAGCAGAAGAGCTGGACGATCCAGCTCACCGACCCGAGCCAGCCGGCTGTGCCTTGAGAGTCTTCTTGAGGAAAGTCGTGAAAGCCGGCAGATCGACAGTCCATGCATCAAAGCCTGGATGCTGGGGTTCGAGCCACGCGGAATATCGATGGCCCTTGACGATTGAAAGGCGAGCGTAATTGAAACGCAGCTGGTACGTCCCCTCCATGATCGGAAGGATCTCGATCACTTGAAGGCCGGGGTTCGCGACAATGATGTGAGATAATCCAGCGCCGTGAGGGGACATGATGACCGAGGCATGCCGGGCGATAGCGAATTGGTGCCAGAGAGGGATCTTTGAGAACTCCATCACGGTGAATCCGAGCTTTCTCGCTACGGCTTCCACATTAGCTTCATTCTTCATCACACGCCGGGCGGCGTCTCGTCGTGTCACGTAGACGCGATCCGGTAGTTCAGCGGAGTTGCTTGCGGCCAAGGTGCTCGCGCGTTCACCAAGTTCTTCGTAGATGCTGTCTAGATGGCGCCATCCTGACATGCCACGGAAACCGACCCGCGCGACCAACAGGCGTTCGACGAAGACCGATCTGTCTAGCTTTTGGACTGCATTTCCAAGCTCGAGCATTTCGAGAGTATCTTGCTCGAAGCTGGACCGCGCAGCGTTGAGAAGGATTTTGCACCCCTCATTTTCGATCAAATCACTGCTTTTGAGCCATGCTAGTCTTGGAAGATAATCAATGAGCCAATGATATATTCCGCGGCTTCCACGATTGAGACCAAGCGCGAGCGGTATATTCTCCGCTTGGGTCCTGTCGGTGACATCGAGGGGGAACCCCTTCGAAACGACGATCGCTTTGTTCTCGGTCCAAATTTGCCCGGATGGATGGGTGAAAACGTTCCTGTACTCAGAAACTGTGGGTTTCAGGGGGCGTGCAATGAGCCGATTGAATATCGCAACTTCACGTTTCAAACCCTTGAGGTGAATCGCATCAGTGTTGGACGATGCAACGAGCTTGACGCTACCGAAAACTTCCTGAGCAGGCTGAGGAGCAAATGTCAGTTTAGATACAGTTGGTTTTATCGACGATCCGCCTCCACTCACCTTCGCGACCAGATCAAGAAGCTCACGTTTGAGCTTGGCGTCGCGCAGGTTCTTAAAAACGAGGCCAGTCGACTTGAGAAAACGTGTCGTATCGTGAAGGGATGACGTGTCTATGAGTAGGCGGGCCGCCAGATGTGCGCGCTTGTTAACAGCAAGTTGCCGCACAGTCGCAAACTTTACCGCTTGCGGAAGCGCTGCGTTGGGAAGATCCTTCAAGATGCGGCCGATAATATCGTCATCGGCAAGAATAAAGGCAGCCTGCAGGCGTTGAAGAAGCAGCTGTGGTTGTTGTGTAATCAGCTCGGGGTTGTCAGTGATTGCTATTACCTGATCCCAGCGATTGGCCGCTGCCTCGTCGCGGCAGGTCCTTACTGCTTCTCGTGCGCGACTAATAGATTTGGAAGGGGCGCCAAATAGCACTGATCACTAATCCTGTTCTTAATCGAAAATTTGGCCGAGGAGATTCAGGATTTTCCCGCATCGGACGTGCGGCTAGCAATACGCTTCTGTTTACGTTCCGCCTTCCGAGCCTCAATGTGAGCGTCCTTGCGCACTTTTATGCGGGCTTGGCGCTTCAGTTCGGCTTTTTCCGAACGAGGAGGGGTATGTTGTTCGTTCATCGAACTCACTCCTGTCCAATCTCGACCCAAACCCGACTGGGCGTCCGGCATTGCACGTGCGAGGTACAGCATGCCGGACAATTCTGTAAACCCGAACACCTTTCCGCAGCAGGTGATTTTGGGTTGGCAAGGTTCGAGTGTCGAGCCCATGATTCCCGCATATCGTCTCGCAGCTTGCGAAGCCGGCGAACGTGCCCTTCAGTCACATTGGCTCCATAGGCGGCAGCTACCCCCTCGGTGAGGCCGGAGAGAACAAGTCTCAGCAGCTTGACGTGTATGCCGTCGCAGTGCTTCTGGCCCCCCTACCCACAATCGGCCGATCGAAACCGACGGGTATCCTCGAAAAATTGGAGACCGGAGTGAAACGCTCGCGCCGCACGAAGATCATCGCCACCCTCGGTCCGGCTTCCGATACGCCGGAGATGATCGAGAAGCTGTTCCGCGCCGGTGCGGACGTGTTCCGGCTCAACATGAGCCATCTTCCGCGCGAGAAATTGCCCGAGAAGATCGAGGTGATCCGCACCATCGAGCGCGAGCTGCGCCGGCCCATCGCGGTGCTGGTGGATCTCCAGGGGCCGAAACTGCGGGTCGCCGCCTTCGCCGAGGGCAGCGCGATCCTCGAGAACGGGGCCTCCTTCGTCCTCGATTCGGATCCGACCCCGGGCGACATCCATCGGGTCTACCTGCCGCATCCCGAGATTCTCTCGGCTCTGGAGCCCGGCCACGTCGTCATCATCGACGACGGAAAGCTGCGCCTGGTCGTGACCGACGTCTCCGAGGGACGCGCGGTGACGGAGGTCGTCATCGGCGGCAGGATCTCCAACCGCAAGGGCGTGTCCCTGCCCGACACCGTGATCCCGGTGGCGGCGATGACGGAGAAGGATCGCGGCGACCTCGAGGCCGGGCTCAATGCCGGGGCGGACTGGATCGCGGTCTCCTTCGTCCAGCGCCCCGAGGACGTGGCCGAGGTGAAGAAGGTCGCCGCCGGCCGTGCCCTGGTCATGGCCAAGATCGAGAAGCCGCAGGCCCTCACCCGCCTCGACGAGATCATCGAGATCTCCGACGGCATCATGGTGGCGCGCGGCGATCTTGGTGTGGAGATGCCGCTGGAGCAGGTGCCCGGCGTGCAGAAGCGGATCACGCGTGGGGCCCGTCGTCTCGGCAAGCCCGTCGTGGTCGCGACGCAGATGCTCGAATCGATGATCACCGCCCCGGTGCCGACGCGCGCCGAGGTCTCGGACGTGGCGACCGCCGTCTACGAGGGCGCCGATGCGGTGATGCTCTCGGCGGAGAGCGCGTCCGGCGCCTTCCCCATCGAGGCGATCTCGATGATGAGCCGCATCGCCGAGCAGGTGGAGCGCGACGCCCTCTATTGGACGATCCTCACGGCGCAGCGCTCCGAGCCCGACGCCACCGCGTCGGACGCCATCGCGGCGGCCGCCCATCAGATGGTCGACGCTCTCGGCCTCTCCGCCATCATGGCCTGGACGCATTCGGGATCGACGGCCCTGCGCCTGGCCCGCTCGCGGCCCAATGCCACGATCATCGCGCTGACCCCGAAGCGCGAGACCGCCCGGCGCCTGGCGATGTGCTGGGGCACGCATCCGATCGTCACCAACGATGCCAGCGACGTGGACGACATGGCGTTCCGCGCGGCGAAATTCGCCGTTCGCGAGCGATTCGCCGAGATCGGTGATCGCGTCATCGTGGTGGCCGGCGTGCCGTTCGGGACGCCGGGCGCCACCAACCTGGTGCGGATCGCCTTCGTCACCCGCGATCACGCCGCAAGAGCCTGATCGACTGTCAGGGCGCGACGGGTGCCTGTCCCGTCGCGCCGATCCGGACGGCGAGCCCTTCGACGGCATCCACGAGGGCGTCCGTCGCCATGTAGGGCACCATGTGACCGATGCCCGGCAGGAGAACGAGCCGGGCGCCGGGGATGATTCTGGCGAGGGGTTCGGCATGCCGCGTCGACGGAACGGCCGCATCCGCATCGCCGGAGACGATGACCGTCGGTACGGCGATGGTCCCATAGCGCGGCGCCTGGGCCGCCAGGGCGGCGGGCAGGCCGATCAGGTCTTCGAGATTCGCGAGCATCGTCGGAGGGCGCAGCACCAGGGCCGAGCGGCTGCGCTCGAGATAGTCCCCGGGGAGTTCCTGTGGCCGGAAGGCCGCACGACCCGCGCGCTCCAGATAATAGAGGCCGAGCGGCGTCGCGACGGTGCGGCTGAGCAGCCAGGCCACCGGAGGCTTCAGCGCGAGGCGGTAATACCACGGCAGGGGCGGCATGGCGGAAAACGGCATCGCCACCGGCGCCACGAGCACGAGGCCCGAGACGACCTCCGGATGGTCGAGGGCGATGGCGGTGGCGAGGGCGCCGGACCAGGAATGGCCGAGCAGGATCACGGGGCCCGTCCCCATCCGCCCGATCGCCTGCGCGATCGCATGGCCCTGCGCCGCCGGGCTCGCCCCTTCACGACCGCCGATGCGGTCGCTCCAGCCGTATCCGGGCCTGTCGAAGGCGATCACGCGAAAGCCGCTCTCGCCGAGCCTGCGGCCGACACCCTCCATCGGGTCGGCCGCGTTGGCGGAGGCTCCGTGCAGGAGCACGACGGTCCCCTTCGACGACGCCTTCGGGCCGGCCTCGATGGTGGCGAGCCGCCCGCCATCCACCTCGATGAAAGGCCCTTGCGGCGGAAACCGGGTGCCGACCCGCAGGGTGACGATCAGGGTGACGAGGGCTCCGGCCGCGAGCACGCTGACGATCAGCCCGAGCATCGCGCCCGCGATCAGTCCTAGCCAGTGCAGACCCATCATGTCCGGCTAGAGATCCCGCCCGTCGATCTCCGGCGCCAATCGATCGATGGCGCTCTGAAGCTTCTCCATGCGCGGATAGATGGCGGAGGCGCGGCGGAAGGCGTCCAAGGCGCGACGCTTGTCGTCCATGGAGAGATAGATCCGCCCCAGCGCCGCCCAGGCTTCGTAATGCCGTGGTTCCAGCACCAGTGTCCGCTGGAGATCTGCCACGGCGTTGGTCTGGTCGGTGAGCAGCCAGAACACCGTGGCCCGCCGGTTCCAGCCCTCGGCCCATTGCGGTTCGAGATGGGTGGCGCGGTCCATCAACTCGACGGCGAGGGCGTAGTCGCGGCCCGACATCGCCTGTCGGGCGCGTTCCGTGAGAAGGTCGGCGGTGGCGCTGCCGGAGCGGCCGAGGCGCTGCTCAATCAGGCGGGAGATGCCCTTGGCCTCGGCATCGTCCTCGGAGGCCTTCAGCCGGGCATAGAGGTCATCGAGGCTCGGCGCCTGCGCCTTCTTGGGCGCATCGCCGCTCTCTCTGCCCTGGCTCGCCGGCGGCAGAGCGATGGCCGGCGACATCCCGAACAAAAAAAACGCGGCGCTCAGGAGCGCAGCGGTGACAAGAGTGCCGAGGGGCCGGGACAGCGTCATGACAGCGAGCTTCCTCGCCCTTCACGCCGCCGTCAACAGGCAGGCTTGACGCGGCTGCCGAATACCCGGCAGCCCGCAGTCTCAGCCCTGGCGGGCCTTGAAGCGCTTCTGCGTCTTGTTGATGACGTAGACGCGGCCCTTGCGGCGCACGAGCTGGTTGTCGCGGTGACGGCCACGGAGGGACTTGAGGGAGTTGCGAATCTTCATCGGTCTCACGTCGGCCGGGTTTGAGCCCGCCGCCTGTCCATAGGGTCTCGGGAACGAGGCACCTCGGTAAGGCGTCCTCGGCGATGGCAGTTCACGCATCGCGGAAAGGCGGTTGCCATATCAGGCTTGAGCGCCTGAAGGCAAGGTGCAACCGACCTGCCGGGGATGCGGATTCTTCAAACTCTCGCCCCGGCGCACGGCCGGGGCCTCATCCTTCGCCGTTCGGAGCCGTCAGCGCTCGCGCCAGGCCTTGGCGATCTGGTCCGTCAGGGGCTTCGTCAGGTAGGAGAGGACCGAGCGGTCCCCGAGCTGCATGAAGGCTTCCACGGGCATGCCGGGCACGAGCTGGACCTTGCCGAGGCGCCCCAGCTGATCCTCCGTCATGCGGATGCGCGCGGTGTAGTAGGTTATCCCCGTCTTGGGATCCTGGGACACGTCGGCCGAAACGCGGCTCACGACCCCGTCGATCTCCGGCGTCGTGCGCTGGTTGAAGGCCGCGAAGCGCAGGATCGCCCGCTGGTCCACGCGCACGTTGTCGATGTCCTGCGGCTGGATCTTCACCTCGACGATCAGCTTGTCGGCATCGGGCACGATCAGCATGGCCGGCTCGCTGGGAACGACGAGGCCGCCGATCGTATGCACCGTCAGCTGGTGCACCGTGCCGTCCTGAGGCGAGCGCATGTCGATGCGCTTGAGCTGGTCCTCGGCGGCGATTCGCTTCTCCACATATTCCGACCAGCGGCCGCGAATCTCGGCGAGCTCCTTGCCGGTCTCCGTGCGCATGTCCTGGTCGATCTGGAAGATCTGCAGCTCGATCTCGGTGATCTTGCCCTTGGCCGAAGCGGTGGAGGCGATGAGCTGCCCGCGCTCGCCCTGCAGGCGGGCGCCGTCGCGTTCGAGGGCGGTGACCCGCGAGAGCGGCACGAGGTTCTTGCCGTAGAGTTCACGTACGCCTTTCAGCTCGGTCCCGATCAGCGCCGTCTCCCGCTCCTTGGCGGAGGCCTGCTCGGTGAGCCCCTTGATCTCCTCGCCAAGCTGCGAGACGCGCTCGCGCAGCTGCGCCTTCTGGCCTTCACGACCGGCGACGCGTGCCTGGAACAGGCGGGTTTCGCTATCGACCAGGTGGGCGACGGACGGATCCTTGGCCTTACGGGCCAGGAGGTCCGGCGGGAAGGTGATCTCGGACGCGCCGTCGCGCTCGGCCTCGTCCCGCGCCCGACGGGCCGCGAACTCATCGAGCGCCTTCAGGATGATGTCGAGATTGGCGCGGGTCTGGGTTTCGTCCAGCCGAATCAGGATGTCGCCCGCTTTTACCCGCGCGCCCTCCTTCACCCGTAACTCCCCGACGACGCCGCCGGTGGGGTGCTGGACCTTCTTCACGTCCGATTCGACCATGAGCTGACCCGGCGCGATCACGGCACCCGAAATCATCGTGAAGGTGGCCCAGCCTCCGACCCCGATGACGAGGACGGCGCCGATCCCGATCGCCGCGGCGAGGTGACGGCGGATCGATCCATTGGCGGTGGGGCGGATCGGAGCGGCGGGGAGTCCGCTGGGCGACACTGCGATGGCCATCACGCGCTCTCCTGCAGGGTGGCGACGTTCGCGCCTGTTCTTTGTGCGGCGACCGGCTCGGCGCCGGGAGCCGGAGTCGACCGGAGGACGCGCTTGAGCACCTCGTTCTTGGGGCCGAAGGCCTGGGCGCGCCCGTCGGCCATCATCAGGATCATGTCGACGGCCGCCAGGGCACTGGGGCGGTGCGCCACGACGATGCAGATGCCGCCGCGCTGCCGTACCCCGACGATCGCCTGGGTCAGGGCGTTCTCGCCCTCTCCATCGAGGTTCGAGTTCGGTTCGTCGAGCACCACGAGGAAGGGGTCGCCGTAGAGCGCCCTCGCCAGCCCGACCCGCTGGCGCTGACCCGCCGACAGGCCGGCGCCGCCCTCCCCGATCCGGGTGTCGTAGCCTTCCGCCAGACGCAGGATCATCTCATGGATGCCCGCCGATCTGGCCGCCGCGATGACGGCGCCCGATTGTGCATTGGGATCGAACCGGGCGATGTTCTCGGCGATGGTGCCGGCAAACAGCTCCACCTCCTGCGGCAGGAAGCCGATATGAGGTCCGAGATCGGCGCTCGACCATTGGTCGATGGCCGCGCCGTCGATTCTGACCTTGCCGCGCACGGGCGGCCAGACGCCGACGATGGCGCGGACCAGGCTCGACTTGCCCGAGGCGCTCGGGCCGATGATCCCGAGCCCCTGCCCCCGCTGCAGCGAAAGGCTGATGTCCTGCACGACGATGCGCTGGGTTCCCGGCGGTGCGAGGGTAACGTTCTCGGCCACGAGATTCTGCGAGGGAGCGGGCAGAGCGTGGGGCTGTTCGACGGCAGGCAGGCGCGCGAACAGTTCCGAGAGGCGGCCCCAGCTCTGGCGCGCCTGGACGAATCCCTTCCAGTTGGCGATGGCGAGTTCCGCCGGAGCTAGGGCGCGGGCGACGAGGATCGACGAGGCGATGATGACGCCGGCCGAAGCGAGGTTGTTGATGACGAGCCATGCGCCGAGGGCGAGCACCCCCGATTGCAGCGCCATGCGGAACACTTTCGAGCCCGCGCCGAAACCGCTGGCGACATCCGAGACGTTCATCTGCGACTGCATGTAGTCGCGGTTGGCGCCACCCCAGCGATCGGCGAAGCGCCCCTGCATACCCATGGCGGCCAGCACCTCGGCGTTGCGACGTCCGGCTTCCGCCAATCCGTTGCGGCGCATGCCGTGGGCGGTTGCGGTCTGGGTCGGAGCGCGGGTCGATCGATCCGTGGTGAGGGCCAGGACCGCCAGGACCGCCGCGCCCACGAGGGCCGCGATGCCGATGAGAGGGTGGAACAGGAAACAGATGAAGACGTAGATCGGCATCCACGGCAGATCGAAGAAGGCCGAGGGGCCCGTGCCGCCGAGGAAGGCGCGCAACTGGTCGAGGTCGCGCAGGGGCAGCAGCCCGTCGCCCGGGGTCGCGCCCTTCAGGGGGGCCCGCACGACGATGTCGAACACCCGCGCACTGAGCGCTTCGTCCAGCGACGCGCCGACGCGCGCGAGGATGCGCGAGCGGATCGTCTCCAGGACGCCCTGAAATCCGTAGAGGACGAGCGCGAGGATCATGAGGCCGACCAGTGTCGGCACGCTCCGGCTCGGGATGACGCGGTCGTAGACTTCGAGCATGAAGAACGAGCCGGTCAGATACAGAATATTCACCAAGCCGCTCATCACCGCGACGCCGATGAATGCCGTCCGGCAACTTGCCAATGCCGAAATGATCTCGGCTGATTCCCGCCCCTTAGCCACTGCCGCCCCCGCCGTCGCGTTCAATTGTCAAGTTTAGATGGAATGGTAGTCTGTGATACCGTTCGGGAACGGCGGTCCGACACTCGCTCCCTTTATAAGAAAAGCGCGAAGTCGAGAACTCGAAAACATGCTTCTGCGGTTGGATTATGGCCGCCTGTGGCCGGCGAGTCCGTCTCTCGATGCGTTCGCCCCCGGCCCTCGCGCGGCCCCAGGGGGGCGATGAGCCGTTTCCTCCGCCCGCGACGAGACCTTTCGCATGCGGAGAGGAGACGATGCGGTCGACACGGGTGTCTGAGCCCCAGCGGAAACCCCGATCACGCATGGTCCGTAAACGTTCTCGGCCTATACCGGTATGAGAAGCGGTGAAGCGTCGGAGCGTCCTCAGTGCGGTCGGACAAGGAATCTGATAAGGCACCGGAGCCGGTACCGCGGCGCGAGGACCGGAACGCGACCAACTGGATTGCGAACGTCCGGCTTCCCGACGGCCGAGAGATCCCGTGCACCGTCAAGGACGTCTCAAAATCCGGCGCCAAGCTCGGAATCCCAGGCTACCACGCGCTGCCCGAGTCGTTCCTGCTCCGCATCATCGGCCGGGACTTCGTCTGCATGGTGAAGCTCGCCTGGAGGCGCGGCGACTATGTCGGCGTCAGGATCGAGCGCGTCGGCAAGGTCGCGCCGCCGCGTGTCCAGGTCGCGGCGCCGGAGCCGGTGACGACTTCCTCGGACCGGCCGCCGACGATCGACGAACCAGGCGGTGTCGGGATTCGTTCGCGCAGGCGGAAACCAACGTCCTTCTGACGCGGGACCGAGGCGGTCTCCGTGATCGCATCAGGCCCGGATCAGGTCCCTCATGCCGGGCGCCTTCTCGCTGCCGGGGAAGATCGTCTCGGAAAGGACCTTCTCCTCGAAGCCGAACTGGTCGATCAGCAGGCCCTTCATCACGGCGCGCAGATCCATCGTCGGCGCGAGGTCGCGGCCTTCGAACAGGGCGTTCTCCTTGAGGCTCGGCCAATCGGCGATCACCCGTCCCCCGGCCACCGCGCCTCCGACGAGGAAAGCCACCGTGGCCGTGCCGTGATCCGTGCCGGAGGAGCCGTTCACATGCACGGTGCGGCCGAATTCGGTGACGATCAGCACCGATGTCTGGGCCCAGGAGGCACCGAGCCCCTCCTTGATCGCCGCCATGCCGGCATCGAGGGAGGCGAGGTTCTTGGCGAGACGCCCCTCATAGGGGCCTTGCGAAGAGTGGGTGTCCCAGCCGTCGAAATTCATCACGGCGATGCGGGGCCCGGTCACCGGTGCCATGAGCGAGGCCGCGGCGCGGGCGGCCGAGGCGAAGCTGTTGGGGCCCCTCAACGGCTGCTTTCCCATGGCCGCCATGCTCGGATCCGAGGCGATGAAGTCGTCGACCTGCACGCCCTCCCGCAGGGCATTGGCCAGGGCCTGATCCTTGTCGTCGTAGAGGGCCTGGAGGCGCATCAGCGTGTCCGCCGCCGCGTAGGGCATCGTCTGTGGTTGCCACGTCTCCACCTGGGCGGGCCCGCGCAGGATCAGTGGCGTCGTCGCGCTCACGGAGAGGGCCTTCGTCGGCCGCAACTCGATGCCCTTGGCCTTGGGAATGAGGGACAGCGCCCGATTGAGCCAGCCGGTATCGATGCCCGCATTCGCGCGGGTCATCCCGTTCTCGAGGACTTGCTGCGCGTCGAAATGCGAGCGGGCGCGATAGGGCGTGGCGACGGCGTGGAACAGCGTGGCCTCGCGCTTGGCATAGAGATCCGCCAGGTTCGGCATCGCCGGGTTGAGCGAGAACAGCGGATCGAGCCGGAACGGCGTGTGCGTCGGAGACAGTTTGAAGTCGGAGCGGATCGCCGCGAATTGCGGATCGCCCACCGGCATCACCGCCGAGAGGCCGTCGAGGCCCCCGCGCAGCACCACCACGAGGAAGCGCGGGTCGCGGCCCGAGGCGGCCCAGACCTTGGGCACATAGGGCCACGCGAAGAGCGCACCGGCGCCGAGCAGGAGGTTGCGGCGGGTCGGCAGGTGGGCGTGTTCCTGAGGGTTCATGGGGTCATCGCCTCTCGACCGGCTAAGCGGGTTTCGCAAACGTGGTCACCGGTTTCGCGCCTCAAAACCTGCGACATTTCCAAAGGCCTCAGCGAGGTGAAGCGCCGGCTTGCCAAGGCGGACCTGCTTAGCGCCGCTGGAATTCCGGGCTGAGCATCAGCAGGGCCAAGGCCTGTTCAGGGCTCTCGCCCTGCCGGATCACGCGCCGCGTCTCGTCCGAGAAGTAGCCCCCGATCCGGTCGTCCACGAGCGTGCGGATGTCGACATGGTCGGCGTTGAGCGTCGCGCATTGCTGCGCCCAGTCGATCCGGCTCTTGATCCCATCCGATGTCACCCAGGCATCGTCCTCCTCGGCCCACCCCTTCGGCGACGGGGCGGCCAGGA
Organism: Methylobacterium sp. E-045; assembly: GCF_022829685.1. GTDB lineage: Bacteria > Pseudomonadota > Alphaproteobacteria > Rhizobiales > Beijerinckiaceae > Methylobacterium. The sequence continues at coordinate 20,737 of NZ_JAKSYE010000060.1, read as the reverse complement.
ACGGCTGGCCCATGGCGAGGAGCGAGGCTTTCGGCGAGGGTTTGACCGGTGCGCGCCCGAGGAGGCGACCGGTCGCGGCGAGGAACTCGATCGGCGGGCGCAGCTTCACGGGGGCTGCGGTCCAGGCCTCGTCGCTCTGGATCAGGGCGGCGGTCACGGCCTTGAGGTCGCCGTCGCTGTCCCTGAAGACCTTGGCGAGGCTCTTCTGCAGTGAGTCGGACGCCTTCTCCGAGACGAAGGCACGCGCCATCCGTCGCGTCACGTAGCGCGCCGTGGAGGGATGCCGGGCGAGGTCGGTCAGGACGGCGAGGAACTCGTCGGCTCCCGCCTCGGCGTAGCGCTTGCCGAGAATGGTCTTCGGCCCCGGCTGATGCTGGCGCTCGCGAAACACCACTTCGCCGAAAGTCTCCGATTGCGGCTTGAGATCCACGGTCCAGCCCGTGAGGACGGAGGCCAGCGCCGTGACGTCGGCCTGGCTGTAGCCGCCATCGACGCCGAGGGTGTGGAGCTCGAGCACCTCGCGCCCGAGATTCTCGTTGAGGCCGGATTTCTTGATGCGTCCGACCTTGGAATCGGGGCCGGTCGATGATGCGTTGTCCAGATAATAGAGCATCGAGGCGTGCAGGATCGCCGCCTTGGCCATGTCGTGAAAGTGGCCGAGGATGAATGGCCGAATGGCTTCCCGCTGGAACGAGCCCGCCGTCAGGCTGGATTTCCCCTTCCCCACCCCGACGGTGAAGTGGTTGCTCCAGTGCAGGAACAGCCGCTCGTGCAGGGGCGCCTTCGTCGTCGCCGCCAGTCTCAGCCAGGCGATCAGTTCATCGGGGTTCTTCGTGATCGGACCCGGCGTGCCCTTGGTCTCGGGCTCGTTCCCCATCACGCCGCCGCCCATCGACGGCTCCGGGCGGGGCGCCATGGCCATGGCGCCGTCCTGCATATCGCCGTCCTGCTTGACCTTGGCGTTTCCCGTATCCGCCATTGCCTCGCGGCGCTGCCGCGCGAGCTGACGACGATGCATCATCGCCTGCAGCTGGTCACTGCTGGACATCAACTTGGCTTCCGGCATCGTCAACGGCATGTCGAGCTGCACGCGGACGTAGCCGCGCGGATCGTCAATGGCGGGCAGATCGAGGGCGCCGCATCCGAGACCGAACCGTCCGACCGCATTCGAGAAGGCCAAGTTTCGGCTCATCATCATCTCCGGCATCCGGGAGCTCTGGCCGAGAGGCTCTGCACCGAATGAAAGCGCTCGTCTTACACGATCTGTCTGAGGCGGTTCTGTGACCGGCGCTCCGGCTCACGCAAGCGTGACGCTCAAGGACATCGGGCAGGGGCCATTCACCCCCAGGGCGCAGGTTCCTTGCCGATGAAGCATGTCCTGCGTTGACGGAGAGGCTCTGCGTCAACGAGAAAAGGCCCCGTTTCCGGGACCTTTGTTCTCTCGTCCATTCCCCTGAAGAGGGGAATGGTGGGCGCGACAGGGATCGAACCTGTGACCCCTACCATGTCAAGGTAGTGCTCTCCCGCTGAGCTACGCGCCCCGGCTGAAGCGTTTCCGCTGCAGCGAGGAGCGGCGTATAGCTTTCGGCTTGAACGGGCGTCAAGGGCCTTTCGTGGGAAAGCCTGTGTTCCGCGCGTTCGAAGCCCTTTTCCGTCATGGTCCCTCCCGGCGTCCCGTTTCGTGTTGGCGCGACATGCCCATGTTGCATCGCAGCGACGAGGTGCGGAAAAGCGACGGGCACGGGAGAATGTGAAACCCGGCTTGAGCTGTCGAGTGCGCGAAATGCCAGCACAAAATCGATGATTTGACCTCTATCCATGGTTGTTGGAACTTTTTTCAATGTAATGCAGCTAATAATCGATCCGACGTATCAAATATTGACAATATATTTCTTATGTAACATGAAAAGATAGAGCGTATCAACATTTTTGTGACGAAAATCGTTTTCTGATACCGTAGAATTTACGGTTTCTATTTATATTTGATCGAATAAAGTCGATATTGATGTATGATAAAACAGTAAATACCATGAAATTCTGTATGAAGATTGATAAACGTTATCTATCCTGTTGAATTAGGTTCGTTTCGTGTCTTCTCGTCGCGAGATTTGTCTCATCCGAGATTGTCTTTGGTATGAAAGTCCGTCCGTCTTCGTGCTGCAGCAAAGCTGCCATGGGTTGGACACGGTTCCGGCTGCATACTATGCATCTTGAAGTCGCCCGTTCGCTGCAGGACGGTGGTTTCCTCCATGCAAGAGCGTGTGCGAATCGAACGTGATCAAGCGTACAGACATAGCGATCGTCGGCCGTTCGTGCCGGTTGCCCGGTGCTGCCAGCGTCGATGGCCTCTGGCAGCTTCTGAGCGAAGGACGGTGCGCCGTTGGTCGCATCCCTGAGGATCGCTGGTCGCTGGAGCGGTTCGGTCACCCGCGCGCTCAGGAGCGCGGGAAGAGCTACACCTGGTCGGCGGGCGTTCTCGACGACATCTGGTCGTTCGATCCCGGCGTGTTCGGCATCTCGCCCCGCGAAGCCGAGCAGATGGACCCGCAGCAGCGGCTCCTTCTCGAACTGACCTGGGAGGCCCTGGAGGATGCGGGCCTGCGTCCCTCCGCCGTGGCCGGCTCGCAGATCGGCGTGTTCGTGGGCGCGTCGTCCCTCGACTACGGCAACCTGCGGGTCCTCGATACGTCCTCGGGCGATGCCTATGCGGCCACCGGCAACACGCTCTCGATCCTGTCCAACCGGATCTCCTACATCTACGACCTCAAGGGGCCGAGCTTCACCGTCGACACGGCCTGCTCGTCCTCGCTCGTCGCGCTCGATGCCGCCGTGGCGGCGATCGCCAGCGGCCGGATCGACACCGCGGTGGTGGCGGGCGTGAACCTGCTGGCCAGCCCGTTCAACTTCATCTGCTTCTCCAACGCGCAGATGCTGTCGCGCACCGGGCTCTGCCAGGCCTTCTCGGCCAATGCCGACGGCTACGTCCGGTCCGAGGGCGGCGTCGTCCTCGTCCTGAAATCGGCGCGTCAGGCGGCCCGCGACGGCGATACCGTGCGCGGCGTCATCGCGGCGAGCGGCGTGAATTCCGACGGTCGGACCACCGGCATCTCCCTGCCCTCGGGCTACGCGCAGGGCGCCCTGCTCGAACAGGTCTATCGCGAGGCCGAGATCGATTTCGACGCGGTGGCCTTCGTGGAGGCGCACGGCACCGGCACGGCGGTGGGCGATCCGATCGAGGCCGGCGCCATCGGCGGCAAGATCGGACGGCCCCGCAAGGAGCCCCTGCCGATCGGCTCGATCAAGAGCAATATCGGCCATACCGAGCCGGTCTCGGGCCTCGCCGGCCTGCTCAAGGCCAGTCTCGCCCTGGAGCACGACCTGCTGCCGCCGTCGCTGCATGCGACCGTTCTCAATCCCGACATCCCCTTCGCCAAGCTCAATCTCGCGGTGGTCACCGCGCCGCTGGCGATCCCGCGCGGCCGGGGCGAGCGTTTCGCCGGCGTCAATTCGTTCGGTTTCGGCGGCACCAACGCCCATATCGTCCTCACAGACGGAACGCCCTCCCTCGCCGCGAGCGAGGCCGGGCGCGGGCCCGAGTTGCTGCTCCTCTCGGCCCAGAGCCGCGCGGCCCTCAACGAACTCGCCCTCGACTACGCCGAGCGGTTCGAGCAGGCCGATGAGGCCCAGACCGTTCGCATCGCCGCCGCCGCCGCCCATCGGCGCGAGCGCCTGTCCACCCGGCTCGCCATGCCCCTCGACGCCGACCTGCCCGCCACCCTGCGGGCGGTCGCCGATGCCGAGGAGACCGACATCGCCCGCGTCGGCACCGCCGTCGACCGCAACGCGGAGGTCGCCTTCGTCTATTCCGGCAACGGCAGCCAATGGGTCGGGATGGGCCGCGAGGCCTATGAGCGCAGCGCCGCGTTCCAATCGGCCTTCGACCGGATCGACGTCCTGTTCGCCGAGATCTCCGGCTGGTCGCTGAAGGAAGCCCTGTTCGGCGAGGATCTCGCCGAGCGCATGGTCCTCACCCGGGTCTCGCAGCCGCTGATCTTCGCGATCTCCAGCGCCTCGACCACGGCCCTGAAGGCCGCCGGTCTCGTCCCCTCCTTCGTCCTCGGCCACAGCGTCGGCGAGATCGCGGCGGCCGAGGGGGCCGGCATCCTCAGCCTGGAACAGGCGGTGAAGGTCATCTTCTACCGCAGCCAGCACCAGGAGACGACGCGGGGCCTCGGCACCATGGCCGTGCTGCTGGCGCCCGTCGAGGAGATCGAGATCTTCCTCAAGGATTATCCGAGCCTCGATATCGCCGCCTACAATAGCCCGAAGGCCGTCACCGTGGCGGGCCCCGTCGCCGATATCGATGCGGCGATGAAGGCCTTGGCGCGCAAGCGCCGCCGTGGCCGCAAGCTCGATCTCGCCTATCCCTTCCACGGCCGGCTGATGAATCCGACCGAGACGCCGCTGCTGCGCGATCTCGCCGGGCTCAAGCCCCATCCCGGTGACATCGCCATGGTGTCCACCGTGACCGGCACCGTGCTGGACGGCGGTGAGTTCGACGCCGGCTATTGGTGGCGCAACATCCGCGAGCCGGTGCGCTTCTGCGATGCGGTCCAGGAGGCGACCCGCAAGGGCGCCCGGATCTTCGTCGAGGTCGGCCCGCGGGCGACCCTGCTGCCGCATATCGGTGACTGCATCGAGCCCCTCGGCATCGAGAACGCCACGGTGGGCGTCCTCACCAACAAGCCCGTGGGCAGCGACCCGTTCGCCCGTGCCCTGGCCTCGGCCCTCGTGCACGGCGCCGCCGTCGAGGAGGCGGTGGTCTTCGGCGAGAATCCGAAGGGCGACGTCGCCCTGCCCTCGTATCCGTGGCAGCGCCGGCCCTTCCGCCTGTCCGAGACGTCGGAGGGCGTCGGTGCGGCGACCGCCCGGACCTATCACCCGCTCTACGGGTCTCGGTTGTCGCCGGACGGGCTCGAATGGCTCGGCCATGTGGACATCGCCACGGTGCCCGACCTCGACGATCACCGCATCGACGGCCAGGCGATCCTGCCGGGTGCGGCCTTCATCGAGATGGCGCTGGGCGTCGCCCGCGAAGCCATGCGCAGCGACGACGTCGTGCTGGCTGAGTTCGAGATCCAGTCTCCGATGGTCTTCGCCGAGGAGGCCCTACGCGAGGTCGCCGTTCGGCTCTCCGGCAGCGGCAACCAGATCCAGATCCTGAGCCGCCCGCGCCTGACCCAGGCGGGCTGGCAGCTGCATGCCTCCGCCAAGGTCGTGGACGGCGCCTTCGCGGCCCGCGCGCGCCAGGACATCGACATCCCGGCCGAGAACGCCGTCGATGGGGCCGGGCTCTATCGCCTCGCCTCCGCCTCCGGCCTCGATTTTGGCCCGAGCTTCCGGCAGGTCGCCCTCAGTGCGCGCGTGGACGAGACGACCATCGTCTCCCAGTTGAAGCCGGCCGAGGCCGACCCGCGATTCGGCCTCGTGCCGGCCCGGCTGGACGCCTGCTTCCACGGCCTCATCCTGCTCTTCGCCGACCTGATGGGCGAGGGCTCGACCAAGGCCTATGTTCCCGTGCGCTTTGGCGAGATCAGGCTGATCCGGCCCGGCGCCGTCATTGCGCGGGCGATGATCCGCACCCGGCGCTGCAACGAGCGCAGCATCCTGGCCGACTTCACCCTGGTGGACGAGGCGGGCGAGGTGATCGCCACCCTGCGCGAAGGCCGCTTCCAGGCCCTGCGCACCAAGTCCGGGCAGGATCTCGCCGCCTATGCCATCGCGCAGCGGTCCGAACTGGCCACCGAACCCACCGCGATCCCCCTCGACCGGCGCGCCCGCATCGCCGATGCCGTTCGCCCCGGCATCAAGGCGGCCCTCGCCCCGGCGGATGCGGCCCTCTCGCCGGGCCATCTGCTGCTCGAAGGCTGGGCCACCTCGCTGGCCTACCGCATGGCCGAGGGACTGCAGCGCTCCGGCACCGTCGCCGTGGACGATCGCGTGCCGGAGGCGATGCGGCCCTGGCTGCTGAATGCCCTCTACGCCCTCGAGAGCAGCGGCCTCGCCACCCTCGACGGAACGCGCTGGACCCTGCGCAAGGACGTCACCCTCCCCGCGCCCGATGAGATCATGCGCTGGATCGCGGCCGACCATCCGGAGCTCTCCGCCGAGCTGGTGCTCACGGCGGATCTCGGCGCCGTCGTCGCCCGCCTCGTGGCCGGTGAACTCACGAGCCCGCCGACCCTGTCGCAGAACGCCCTCGACGCCTTCGTCCTGCGCAGCGCCACCGCCCGCGCATCGTCCGACGTCATCGCGGCGATCTGCGAAGGAGCCCGCGCGGACCTGCCGAAGGACCGCTCGCTGCGCCTCCTCCAGGTCGGGTTCGGGCCGCTTTCGGCGCAGGCCGCTGCCATCGCGGACGGCATCGCCGCCCAGCTCACCGTGTTCGAGACCGATCGCCGCCTCGCCGAGCGGGCCCGCCTCGCCCTGCCTCGCGGCGTCACCGTGATCGAGGACGAGGCGGATCTGACGGAGAGCGGCTTCGACGCGATCCTGGCGAGCAACGTCCTGCATCGCTCGGAGCGCGGCCTCCTCGGCAAGGTCGCCGATTCCCTCGCCACCGGCGGCTTCCTCCTGGCGGTGGAGCCGGGTGCGTCGCTGTTCCGCGATCTCGTCTTCGGCCTGATGCCGGATTGGTTCGAGAGCGTGGACGGGATGCCGCTCGGTCGCCTCGACGACATCACCGGTTGGCAGCGGTCGCTCAGCGATACCGGCCTCGTCCGCATTGCTGTCGACCGGGCCGCCTCGGCCAATGGTGACGATCTCCTCTTCCTCGCCGAGGCGCCGGTGCGGGCAAGGGCCGCCACGGGTCAGACCTTCACCTTCATCATCGGCTCGCAGGATTCCTTCGCGGCCGAAACTGCCTCCTCGCTGGCGACGCTCCTCGTCGCCGCCGGCGTCCATGTCTCGATCATCCTCGATTCGGAGCAATCGCTGCTCGAGCTCGAACGAGAGACCCCCGACACGGTGGTGTTCCTCGCCGGGGCCTTCGGCTCCGGTGGCGAAGCCGCCGACCGGCTGCGCGAGCGCTGCCTCGGTCTCAAGCGTTGCGTCGAGCATCTCGGCACGCGCCAGACCCGTCTCTGGGTCGTCTGTCCCGGCGCGACGCGCCATGAGGGAGCGGGTGCGGTGGAAGCCGGTCTCTGGGTCTTCACCCGCACCCTCGCCAACGAGGTCGCCAATCTCGACATCCGCCGCATCGACCTCACCGGGGCCATGCCGACCAAGATCGCCTCCGAGCGCCTGCGCGACGTGATCCTGTCGGGCACCCCCGAAACGGAGATCGTCCTCGACGTCGATGCCACCCGGGTGATCCGGTTCTCGCCGGGGCAGCTCTCGCGCCGCCCGGCCGTCGATGCCGTGGCCGCGCCGGCCGCGCAGCTGGAGCGCAGCGCCACGGGGGGCCTCAACGACATGCGTTGGGGACCGGCCGAGCGCCGCGTGCCTGGGCACGGAGAGGTGGAGATCGCGGTGGAGGCCACTGGCCTCAACTTCCGCGATGTGCTCTGGGCGCTCTCCATGCTCCCCGAGGAGATCCTCGAGGACGGCTTTGCCGGACCGCGCCTGGGCCTCGAAGTCGCCGGCCGCGTGGTCTCGGTGGGCAAGGGCGCCGCGGCGTTCAAGGTCGGCGATTCCGTCGTCGCCTTTGCCCAGTCGGGGTTCTCGACTCACATCGTCGTGCCCGAACTCGTGGTGGCTCCGAGCCCCCCCGGTCTCGATCCGCAGGCGGCGGCCACGGTGCCGGTGGCCTTTCTCACCGCCTATTACAGCCTCGTCAGCTGCGCCCGCCTGCGGCGCGGCGAGTGGGTGCTGGTCCATGGCGGCGCCGGCGGCGTCGGCCTCGCCGCCCTGCAGATCGCCAAGCTGAAGGGCGCGCGCGTCATCGCCACCGCCGGCTCGCGCGAGAAGCGGGCCCTCGTGAAGGCGCTCGGGGCCGAGCACGTCCTCGATTCCCGCTCGCTGGCCTTCGTCGACGAAGTCCGCCGCATCACCGGGGACGGCGTCGGCGTGGTGCTGAACAGCCTGTTCGGCGAGGCGATGGAGCGCAGCCTGAACTGCCTGAAGCCGTTCGGCCGCTTCATCGAACTCGGCAAGCGCGACTACGTCGCCAACACCCATATCGGCCTGCGGCCGTTCCGCCGGAACCTCTCCTATTTCGGTGTCGATCTCGATCAGGTGCTCCAGCACCAGGGCGAGGACGGAGCACGCCTGTTCCGCGAGGTGATGGCCCTGTTCACGGAAGGCGGCCTCAAGCCCCTGCCGTTCCAGCCCTTCACCGCCGACGAGGTTTCCGACGCATTCCGGCTCATGCAGCAATCCGGACATGTGGGGAAGATCGTCATCGCGCCGCCGAAGCCCGGCAGCATCGTGATCGAGCGCAAGTCCGATTTCCGGGTCTCGGCGGAGGGTGTGCATGTCATCACCGGCGGGCTCGGCGGCTTCGGCATCGAGGCGGCCCGGTGGCTCGCCGATCGGGGAGCCCGTCACCTCGTTCTCGTCGGACGAAAGGGGGCGTCGAGCCCCGAGGCGAAGCAGGTGGTGGCCGATCTCGCGGCCCGCGGCGTCAGCGTCGCCGCGATGGCCTGCGACATCACCCGCCGCCAGGCGGTGGACGACCTCATCGAGGAGGTGGAGAGCGGCGGCCGCAAGCTCGCCGGCGTAATCCACGGGGCGATGGTGCTGCAGGACGGCCTCATCGCCAACCTCGACGCCGCCTCCCTCGACGCGGTGATCCGCCCGAAGGTCGTCGGAGCCGAGCACCTCGACGCCGCGACGCGGGACCGGTCGCTGGATTATTTCGTCCTGTTCTCGTCGGCCACGACCTTCATCGGTAATCCGGGCCAGGGTGCCTACGTCGCTGCCAACGGCTTCATGGAGGGCCTCGCCCGCCGTCGCAGGGCGCTGGGACTGCCCGCCCTTGCCGTCGCCTGGGGCGCCATCGGCGATGTCGGAGTGCTCGCCCGCAACCGCGCGGTGATGGAGACCCTGGCAGGCCGCGTCGGCGTGACGCCGATGGATGCCCGCCGTTCCCTCGACCTCATGGCCGAGGCCCTGGAAGGTCAGGGCTCGTCGCCCGACGACGCCGTCCTCGCCATCGCGTCGATGCATTGGGGCAAGGCGCGCGAGCGCCTCGCCACCATGCGCTCCCCGAGCTACGGCGACCTCGGCTCAGACCAGCAGGCGGAAGCCGGGACGGTGGCCACCATTGACATCGGCAGCCTGCTGAAGGGCCAGGATCTCGACGCCGTGCGCAAGACCGTCTCCGACGCCATCGTCGAGGACATCGCCCGCATCCTGCGCCTGCCCAAGGACGATATCAGCCGCGTGCGCCATCTCTCCGAGATCGGCCTCGATTCGCTGATGGGCGTGGAACTGGGCGCCAGCCTGCAGGAGCGCTTCGCCCTCGAAGCGCCGCCTTCGGGCATCTCCTCGGGATTGACCGTGGTCGAACTGGCGGAGACCCTGATCCAGTCCGTGGCCGCCCCCGTGGACGACGCGTCGGCGGCGGTGATGAGCTTGGCCCAGCGCCATGCCAGCGAGGGCGTCGACGTGCGTACCCTCGAGCCGTTCCACGAACTCGTCGAGCAGAACAGCCTCCAGATCAGAGAAATCCTGCCGTAAAGGAGGGCTGACCCGAGCCAGCCCTCGCGATCCGCAACCGGAAGACCCTATCCGTATGTCCAACCCACCCCGCCCCGACGGTGGCCGCGCGGCACTCGCGGGCTTCGTCACCAATCGCCTCGGCCGCAACGCCAACCGGCCGGCCGCCCCGCGTCCGGAGGCGAAGGCGACGGACGCCTCGGTCCAGAAGTTCGAGTCCCTTCCCGGCTACCGGGAATTGCGGCTGCAGCGTTCGGCCGCCGACCTCATCGGCCTCGGCAATCCGTTCTTCCGGGTCCACGAGACCAGGGCGGGCGCCACCACGCGCATCGCCGGCAAGGGCTTCATCAACTTCTCGTCTTACGATTACCTCGGCCTAAACGGGCACCCGGACGTGAGCGAAGCGGCGCGGCGCGCCATCGACGCGTACGGCACGTCGGCCTCGGCGAGCCGGATCGTCGCGGGTGAGCGGCCCGGACATCTCAGCCTCGAACAGGCGCTGGCCGAGCATTACGAGACGGAAGCCTGCGTGGTGATGGTGAGCGGGCACGCCACCAACGTCACCACCATCGGCGCCCTGCTCGAACCCGGCGACGTGATCTTCCACGATGCCTTGAGCCACAACAGCATCGTCACCGGGGCCCAGCTTTCGGGCGCCCAGCGCCGCTCCTTTGCCCATAACGACCTTAATGCCCTGGAGACCCTGCTCGGCGCCACCCGCCACGAGCACCGCCGCGCCTTGATCGTGGTGGAGGGCCTCTACAGCATGGACGGCGACGCGCCGGATCTCGCCGGCCTCGTCGCCCTGAAGCAGCGCTATGACGCCTGGCTGATGGTGGACGATGCCCATGGGCTCGGCGTCCTCGGCCGGACCGGGATCGGCCTCGCCGAGCATTGCGACGTCGATCCGCGGCTCGTCGACATCTGGATGGGCACGTTGTCGAAGACGCTGTCGTCCTGCGGCGGCTACATCGCCGGTCCGGCCGCGCTGATCGAGTATCTCAAATGCACCGCCGGCGGCTTCATCTACAGCGTCGGCCTGTCCCCGCCCCTGGCCGCCGCCGCCGAGGCGTCCCTGGCGCTGCTGCGGGCCGAGCCGCACCGGGTGGAGCGCCTGCGCCAGAACGGCCACCTGTTCCTGTCCTGCGCCAGGAAGCACGGGCTCGATACCGGCACGAGCCTCGGCCTCGCCGTCATTCCCGTCATCGTCGGGGATTCGCTGAAATCGGTGACCCTGTCCGACCGTCTCTACAAGCGCGGCATCAACGTGCAGCCGATCATCCATCCGGCGGTGCCCGAGCGCTCGTCGCGCCTGCGCTTCTTCATCACCTCCGAGCATACGCCCGAGCAGATCCGCGAGACCGTCGCGGCCGTGGCCGAGGAGCTCGCCGAGATCGAGAAGGGCGGCTCGCTGATCGAGCAGCTCATGGCCAAGCGCGGCAAGCCCTGAGGTCAGCCTGCCGGCTCGGCCGGGCAGATGATGCGGGATCGCCCGACGGGATACCGCGACCCAGTATGAAAACGGTGATGGACATGCAGTCTGCGCCGAAATTGTCTGGAGCCCGCCCCAGGCGAACGGACACCTCTCCCTGCGGCGGTTGAGAACCTGCGACGCGCCGTTTGCCGGCGCGCGCTCATCCCACCTTAAAAAGCGCCGCTCACGCGGACGCCGGTCGTGATCGGCTGGGACGCGGCGGCGAAGACCGAGAGGACCTTCTTGATCTCGGTGAACGGCGCGTTCGAAACGTAGACCATGTCGCGGTTGCGCATGCGGAAGGCCTGGGTGAGGAACAGGCTGTTGGGGTCGCGCATGTCGAAGCGATAGACGACCGGCACCAGCGGCGTGCCGAGGAGCGGGCTTCCGGGCTTGAGGCGGCGCACCACCGGGGCAGGCTCGAAGCGGAAAATGAAGGTCCCGGTCGGGTCGGCGTCGGCGTCGCTCTGGCCGCGTGCCTTGGCCAGCGCCTGCGCCAGGGTGATGCCCTCGGCCTGGAACGGAATCTCGTTGGACGTGCCGAGGGCGCCGATGGCCAGGAAGGTCTGGGGATCGCGCACCAGGGTGAGGTTGTCGTTGGGGCGCAGGTAGATGTTCTCTTTGGGGTTCGACACCACGGTCGTGAGCGGCACCGTCGCCGTCCTGCCGGCCCGCGACAGGCGCACGAAGGTCTCGCTGACGGGGGCTCTCACGCCGCCGGCGGTGGCGATGACGTCGAGGATGCGATCGCCCTGGGTGCCGAGCGGGACGCGGGCGCCGCCCACCGCCTCGCCCCCCACGGTGACGGATTGCGAGACCGGCCGGCTCACGGTGACGATGACCTGAGGCTGGATCGCCTTGCCGGCGAGCTCGGTCTCGATCAGCGCCTGGACGTCCTGGGCGCGTCGCCCCGCGACCTTGATCCGGCCGGCATAGGGCACCGAGATGGCGCCATCGCGCGAGACGATCTGCTCGGGCAGCTGCGCCGCCTTCGAGCCGGCGGACATCGAGTTGACCGTCAGCGGACCGGAATAGAGGCCCCCCGAGCCGGCCTCGAACACCGAAACGGCAACGGCGTCACCGATCCCGATCACCGGTTCCGAGGGCATGCGTCCGTCACCGAACGAGGAGAGAAGGCTGTCGAGGGGGCGTCCGCGCAGGGCCTCCACCACGGCGGAGTTCACGTCGATGAATTCGTAGCGGGCGAAGGTCCCCTCGCTCGTCGCCTGGTCCGCGCCGTCCACCACGGCCGAGGTCGACGGACCGGCGGCGGGCAGGAAGGCGTTGCAGCCGGACACCGTGACGGCGATGGCGATGGCCAGCGTGGCTTTGGGATACATCGAACTCTCCTCAGACCCGCCCCCACGACGAGTGTCTTGTCGGATCACGTGTCGGTCGGCGGATACGAACCGTCCGTCGGCGCCGGTCCCGGCCGCCAGCCGTGGCGGCCGGTGCGAGGCCGGTCGTCACGAACGGTCCACCCTTGATAGCGCCAAATCTCTTCGATCGTTTAACGATCGTTCCACTATCGCATTGTCGGACCGATGCGCGGGGTCGCCTCGGTCACGTTCGTGTCAGCACGATGGTGAGCCGATAGCCGATCCTGGCAGTTCTGCCGAGCACCCTGCGATGACAGTCCGGAGGAAACGACCGAGTTCGTGGGCGGCGGTATCGGTGCGGTGGGGAGCGTCCTTTAAAGCCCCGAACCCGAAGACGGCATATTCCGTGGCCGTGTCGCCGAAGCCCGGCCGGCAGGTGGGCAGGGACGGAGCGTGATCGCCATAGACGCACAGGATCGCATCCCGCCCCTTGAGGCCGGCGATCAGCTGTTCGACGGCGCGGCCGGTATGGGCCACGTGATGAAGATATTGCGCCAGCGGATCGTCGATCCCGTCGAGCCGGCCGGGCTTCCAGGGGCCGTGGTTCTCCATCGTCACCGCGAAGACGAAGACGGGTGTCGTCGCCGCCTCCACCTCCGCGAGGATGCGCGCCGCCAGGGCCTCGTCGCCGATATAGGGGCCGATGCGCGGGGCACCGGCGAAATCCTCCTCCATCACCAGGCGCGCGAAGCCGAACCGCCGCATGACCTCGGCGCGATGGAAGAAGTCGCGATGGAAGGGATGCACGAACACGGTCGCATATCCGGCAGCCCTTGCCCGCCGGGCGATGCTCGCCGGCTCGTCGCCGCCGTTGCTGAGGTAGGGATCGTAGCGTCCGAAACCGAGGCTCTCCGGCTCCCTCCCGGTGAGCACCGCGTGTTCCGTCCGCATCGTGTAGGCGCCGTGGGCCGGGACCGTCAGCCGGCCGTGGCGCGAGGCGCGGGTCCGTATCGTCTCCATCAGCGGCAGGGCCGGCCCGCCGAGACGGGTCGGGTCGATGAAGGATTCGAGCTGGACGACCACCACCACTGGCGGCGGGCTGGGCTGCCCGAGGGAGACGTCGCCGGCCGTCTCCGGCGGCGATGGTTCGCGTTTCCAGCGCAGGGCATAGGCGATGATCGTGGCCGGCAGCCCGTAGCGGGCGCAATCCGCGTCGAGATCGGGCCGGGCAAACCGGGCCGCGAGCCAGGGCGCCAGACGTCCGGTGCCAAGCGCCGAGGCCAGCCCGACGAGGAGGCAGGGTAAGCCGATGAGCGCGACGAGGGCGACGCTCGGCTCTTCGGGCAAGGCGGCGGGCTCGATCCAGTACCACAGGGCGACGAGGGCGAGGCTCGCCCCGAGGGGGACGGCCATGCGCGGGTCGGTGAGCGGCCGCGTATAATAGAGGTCGGGATGGCGCGGGACCTGCCGCAGCAGCGCGAAATCACTGAACACCAGCGGCTCGCCGATCACCGCCTGCTTCAACCGGCTGACGACGACGAGGATCGCGACGGTGAGCAGGCAGGAGAAGGCCGCGAGCCAGGGGCGCCAGGAGAAGCAGAACCAGAACACCGTGAGGAGCGCGTATCCGGCAAGGCGCAGGGCCAGTTCGGCAGGGCGTCGTCCGATGGGCCGACGATCCGCGCCGTCCAACGCCTCGATGGCGAGGGAGCCGATCAGTGCGAGGGCGAGTGCCGCGAGGACCGTCATGCCTTGTCGCCGCCTCTGCCGATCCCCCGTCGCGCCCGGATCAGGCGGACGATGGGGTTCAGCACGGCGTAGCGCAGGCGCATGACGATCTGTGCCGGGCGGCTGAGGGCGAGTTTCGAGGGTGGCGCGGCCTCGCGAGTCTCGCTCAGACGGTCGAGGAGCTGTTCGGGGGTGCAGGGTTTCATCGCCACGGGGTCGAGATAGAGCGGGTAGACGAGGAGTGCGCCTGCCACGAGCTCGTCGAGGGCGAGCCGCCGCCCCCTGTCGGCACCGGGTGCGAGATCGTCGGTCAGGCCCCAACCCGCATAGAAGGGACGGCCGTGGACCGCCACGCTCAGGCCGCGGATCAGGGCCTCGAATCCCGCGAGCGAGGTCATCGTCTCCACGTGGTGCGCCCAGTCGAGGAGATCGACGATGGAGAGGCCGGCCACGATCCGGTCGGCCAAGGCCAGAACCTCGGCCTCCGGGATCGTGCCGGGCCGGAACCCGGCCTCCACGTCGGGATGCGGCTTGTAGAGGAGAAAAGCCCCGGGATTGCGGGCGCGGGCCGCGCGCAGGAGTTCGAGATTCGAGCGGACATGCGGTGAACCATGGCGCACCGAGGCATCGTCCTCGACCTGGCCCGGCACCAGCACGATGCGCCGGTCCTCGGGCCAGTCCGATGCGTCTCCCGCAAGTCCGACATTGTATTTCGTCAGGCGCCGTTCGACCACGAGCCGTCGCAGGGCCGATGCCCGGGCCACGAGGTCCGGCGAAAAACTCTCGGTCCTGAGGATGCGGGCGAGGCGGCTCTCGGTGCGGGGGTCGTAATAGATGCCGCTGTCGTCCACCACGATGGAGGCGCCGGGCTGCAGGCTCGCTCCGAGGCCGACCGAGCGCAGGAACCCGTCCTCGATCCGCGCGAGGGGAATGCCCTGTTCCGCGCAGAGCGCCGGCAATCGTTCAGGCATCCGCGTTGCCCAGGCGAGGATGCGGGCATGACCGGCCCTGGCCTTCGCCACGGCATCCTCGGCGTTCATGGCATGGACAGGCTTGCCCGACGGGCCGCCGACGAAGACATCGAGGGCCGGCCGTTTCCAGCGGGAGATGCCCACGAGGACGGTGGGACGGTGGTTGTTACGGAACCGGCTTTCCAGCCATGCCACCTTGTCTCGGCATTCCTCGAACGGGATCGGCCGCCGCGTCCACGGGTCGAACGCGTGGATCCCGGCATCCCCGCCGAACGGGGCGCCGTCGAGGGTGAGACGCAGGGTCGACAGGCCCGTCGCCGGCGAATCGTAGGGGCTGAGCAGAGGCCCGGGTTCGACGGCGAGGATCGCGCGACCGGCTCGGCGCAGGCCCGATGCGGCAAGGCCGCCCCTCCCCCAGACCACGCCGATCGTCCCCGGCTTCCAAGCCCGGGCGAAACCGAGGCCCGTCACGGCTTCGATCTCCGCTCGCAGGGCGCGGACGGGCCGGCTCGCGGCGAGGAGCGATCGCGTTGCCGAGGGAAATGGCGTCGAAAGAATGGGCAACGGCGCTCGCTGATCCGGTCCGGGAGGACGCACCCATACGACGATCCGCGCCCTCAGGCGATCCGATCCCGTCGTCCGAGGGACGATCGGGGTCGGGTTTCGAAGGGACCGACGAGGTGCCTTGTTGCCGACACATCACGCCCCCAGGAATTCCGTTAACAACACCGTGCTACGCAATTGTCGCGTTGCACCATTCATGCGATCAGGGCGGTGTACGTGCCCATTCGACACGCCCTTCCCGGGCGCAGGAGCAAGCACTTCCGCATGTTGCCGACACGCGTAGACACCCCACGCGAGAGGCCTGCGACCTTCCTGTTCCTGCAGGGGATCGCCTCGCCGTTCTTCGCCGATCTGGGCCGTGCGCTGGTCAAGCGCGGCCACCAGGTGCGACGGATCAACTTCTCCTCGGGTGACTGGTTGTTCTGGCGACTCGGCTCGGACAATTATCGCGGCCCCCGCGAGGGGTGGGACGCCTACGTCGCCGGCTACATGGTCGAGCACGGCGTGACGGATGTCGTCCTGTTCGGCGATTGCCGACCCTACCATGTGGCGGCGCGCGAGGCCGCCGAGCCCCTCGGCATCCGCATTCACGTGTTCGAAGAGGGATACCTGCGGCCGAACTGGGTCACGTGCGAGCTCGGCGGCGTCAACGGCCATTCGTCGCTGCCTCGCTGCCCGGACGAGATCCGCGCCATCGCCCGGCGCCTGCCCCTGGCCGGGCGCGCGATGCCGGCGAGCGGTGACATGGCCCGGCGCAGCCTCTGGGACGTGGCCTACAACGTCGCGAATATCGGCTTTCCCTATTTCTTCCCGCATTTCCGCAGCCACCGGCCGATCCATGTCGCGGCCGAATATGTGGGCTGGATCAAGAAGTTCGCCGGTCGCAGCCGCACACGGCGCCAGGCGCGGGAGCTCAACGAGATCTATGCGGCGCGCAAGGAGGAGTATTTCCTGCTGCCGTTGCAGCTCGACAGCGACTATCAGATCCGCGTCCACTCACCCTTCCTCGGGGTGGAAGGATTCATGGATCGGGTCATCGCGTCCTTTGCCGCCCATGCATCCGAGACGTCGAGACTGCTGATCAAGCTCCACCCGCTCGACAGCGGTCTGGTGAATTGGCGCAAGCATGCCCGTAACTCCGCCCGGCGCCACGGCGTGGACGAGCGGCTCGATTTCATCGATGGCGGCGACCTGCCCAAACTCATCGCGGGCAGCCGGGGCGTGGTGCTCGTGAACAGCACGGTCGGGATGCTGTCCCTCGAACTCGGACGTCCGACCATCGCCGCAGGCGAGGCGATCTACAACCTGTCCTGCCTGACCCATCAGGGCGGCCTCGACACGTTCTGGAGGAAGCCCGAAGCCCCGGACATGGCGCTGATGGCGGATTTTCGCCGGGTCGTCCTTCACCGGACTCAGGTGAACGGCGGCTTCTTCTCCCGCGCGTCCATCGACCGGGCGGTGGCGGGCAGCGTCCTGCGTCTGGAATCCAGGCTTCCCGCCCCCGCCTTGGCCGCGGCTCAGGCGATCCGCGAGCGCTCGACCGCGACGCCGGAACTCGCGCCGGTCTACTGACCGCGCGCCGGTCCCCGGTTCGTTCCGCGCAAGCGGTCACGTCCCGTCATCGGCACGGCGTAATCTCCTCCGAGAGCGGAGTCCCGCTTGCCGGAATGATGCTCTAGAACAGGCCCCATGCCCGTCATTCTCATCACCGGTGCCTCAAGCGGGATCGGCGCGGCCCTCGCCCGGCATTACGCCGCGCCCGGCACGCACCTCGTTCTCAATGCGCGCGGTCTCGAGAGGCTGAATGCCGTCGCCGCCGCCTGCCAGGCCCTCGGCGCAACCGTGGCGACCCGGTCCCTCGACGTGCGCGACAGGCCGGCCGTGGCCGAATGGCTGCGCGAGACGCATGCGGCATCGCCCCTCGATCTCGTCATCGTCAATGCCGGCATCAATGGCGGCCATCCCGGCGGTGAGATCGAGACCGAGGCCATGGCCTTCGAGACCGTGGACGTGAACCTCAACGGCGCCCTGAACGTCGCCCTGCCCTGCGTCACCCTGATGCTGGCGCGCGGGAGCGGTCAGATCGCCCTGATCTCGTCGCTCGCCGCCTTCGCGCCCCTGCCCGACGCGCCGGCCTACAGCGGCACCAAGGCGGCCCTGCTCGCCCATGGACTGGCGCTGCGCGCCAAGCTCGCCCCCCGCGGCATCAAGATGAACGTCGTGACGCCCGGCTATGTGAAGACCACCATGGGCGGGGATTACGAGGGCTGGCGCCCGATGGAGATGAGCGCCGAAGAGGCGGCAGGCCGCATCGCGCGCGGTCTCGCGCGCGACCTCGAAATCATCGCCTTTCCCGAGCCCCTCGCCTCCCTGGCGCGCGGATCGGCCCTGCTGCCCGAAGGCCTGCGCCGCCGCTCCATGCGCGGCTTCCGGTTCAAGGTCGGGCGCAGCAAGCGATGACCCGCCCGCGCATCGCGCTCTTCGTGCTGGAAGCGCTGCCGAATGCCCGCGCCGTGCGCAGGTTCGTGCAGGACCATGCCGGGCAGATCGCTTTTGTCGGACTGTCGAATGCCGAGCGTCCGAGTTCCGGCGGTCTCACCGGCCAGGTCCGGCGCCATCTCGCCCGGTCCGGCCCGGCGTTCCTGCCCTATCTCGCGGTGAATTTCGGGCTGCCCGACCTGCTGGCTCCGGCCTCGGGACTGCTGCGCCGCCTGACCGGAACTGGCGACGCGGCCACGGCGACGCCCCTCAAGGCGTCGTGCCGGACACTGGGCATTCCGACTCTGCGCATCGACGACGTCAACGGACCGGACGTGGCCCAGGCCTTCGCGACCCATGCGCCGGATCTCATCGTCGCGTTTCACTTCGACCAGATCTTTTCGGCTGCGACCCTGTCGCTGGCGCCGCTCGGGGGACTGAACGTCCATCCCGGCCTGCTGCCACGCCATCGCGGGCCGGTACCGACGATTCATGCTCTGGCTGAAGTGACTCCCGCCTTCGGTGTCACGATCCATCGCCTGACGCCCGCCATCGACGCGGGAGCGATCCTCGCCCAGGAGGCCTCGGACTTGCCGTCCGGCACCACCGCCACCCGTGCCGCGATGCTGCTGCACGAGCGGGGGCGGATCCTCCTCGACCACGTGCTCGGCGATCTCGCGTCCGGTACCCTCGGCGAGGGCGTGGCGGCCGGAAGCCTGCCCTATTGCCCGTTCCCGGACCGGGCCTTGCTGGCGGCTCTCGCGAGGCGAAACCGCAAGCTCGTCGATGGCGCCGACCTGCGTGCCGCGCTGGGCGTGAACGCGACGCGCTGAACGCGCGGACCGGCCGGCGCAGCGGGATCGTCTGCCAAAAACGAACGGCCCGGTCCTGAGGACCGGGCCGTGTGAGTCTCGTCGCTGTGACGATGCTGCCGAAGCGAGAACCGCTCCGGCAGGCTTCGATTTCAGAGACCGCCGAACTTGTAGTTGAAGCCGGCCTTGATGAGGTTGCCCTCGGTGCTGAAGCGCGAGGTGTAGGAGCCGGTGGAGGGAGCGCCGAGGCCCGTGTTGTTCACCAGCACGCTGCGGCTGCCGAGGTCGTAATGCAGGTACTCGGCCTTCAGGGTGATGGCGCTGGCGCCGATGAAGCTGCCGATGAAGTTGAAGCGGTTGAGGAAGCTGTCGGTGGGGATCGCCCACTCGATGCCGCCGCCATAGGCGTAGCCCGTTTCCATGTCGTTGTAGCGGCCGGCATAGGCCAGGGCGCCGGCACCGTTGAAGAAGTTCGCGCCGTAATTGACGTTGCCGTAGGCGAAGCCGCCGGTGCCGTAGACGAGGACCGTGTCGAAGGCGTAGCCGATGCGGCCCTGGACGGTGCCGAGATAGTCGAGGCGCTGGCGCAGGTTGGCGGGATTGAGGGGGCCGCCGACGGTGCTGCTGGGGCCGAAATAAGCGTAGCTCTTGCTGATGTCGGTCCAGGTCACGTCGGCGTTGACGCCGAGGACGAAGCCCGAACCGGGGGTGAGCTGGTAGTTGTAGCCGATGCCGCCACCGATATTTCCGATGCCGTCCTGCTCGGAGCGGAAGGTGCCGGGGCGACGGTCCAGGCGCACGTTCTCGCGCGTATTGAATTCGTTGCCGGTGGTGCGGATCGTCTGGTTGTCGCTCCAGGCGTAGGAGCTGTGCGTGCCGAGATAGAAGCCGGTCCAGGTGAAGACCGGGACGGGGGAGAACACTGCCGGGGGGGCGGCGCGGCGCGGAAGATCCGCGGCCGAAGCGGCGCCGGCCAGAAGAACGGAGGCGGTGCCGGCAAGAAGAAGCTTCGCGATCATGATGAGGATGTCCGTGGGGCTGACCTTGTGGTCAAATTAGCCCCTCCCCCGCGGCTCGCCTATGACCCGCGAGCCACACCGTGGCGTAGAAACGCCTGCCGTCGGCCGATCTCCATCGATACGGCGGCGCGGCCCCTCGGAAACTCTGTTCGGCATAGTGAAAAGCGGAAGACGTCGAAATCGGTAACGTTTCGATCACCTTTGCTTCAACGCTGAGCCTCCCGCCGAGATCGTGCCGGCCTATACGAAGGTCGGACGATGTTTTGGTACCATCTCGCAAGAACGATGCCATCACCCGCTCGATACGGTGCGGCATCGTCGCTTCAGCCTCCCGCCCGGCCATGAGCCGGACGGACGGGAACGGCCCGGTCTCGGACCGGGCTTCGTCCTCAGCGCGAGAACTTCTTGTACTTGATCTTCTTTGGCATCAGGGAATCGGCGCCGAGGCGGCGCTTCTTGTCCTCCTCGTAATCCGAGAAGTTGCCCTCGAACCATTCCACGTGGCTCTCGCCTTCGAAGGCGAGGATGTGGGTCGCGATACGGTTCAGGAACCAGCGATCGTGGCTGATGATGACGGCGCAGCCGGCGTAATCCTCCAGTGCCTCTTCGAGGGCCCGCAAGGTCTCCATGTCGAGGTCGTTGGTGGGCTCGTCGAGGAGCAGCACGTTGGCGCCGCCCTTGAGCGTGCGGGCCAGATGCACGCGGTTGCGCT
>NZ_JAKSYE010000049.1 GCF_022829685.1 Methylobacterium sp. E-045 | reverse complement strand
TCACAGGAACTTAGAGAACATTTTTCTGCTTCTATAAAGACTGCTGACACAGTATTCTAGGAGATGAAAAATGAAGAAAGTTACTTTTACGCTTGCCGCTATGACCATCCTTGGCGGGCTCGCGCTTGGTGTAGGCTCGGCATCAGCTGTTCCCATGGCTGCCAATGGTATTCAGTCTGAGACCGGCATCACCCAGGTTCGCATGATGCGGGGTGAGCGGATGATGATGAAGAAGCGCATGATGCGGAAGCAGATGATGAAGCGCCGCATGATGAAAAGCCGGATGATGAACCGCGGGATGTGAGCCTACG
>NZ_JAKSYE010000025.1 GCF_022829685.1 Methylobacterium sp. E-045 | reverse complement strand
CCAGCGGGCGCAGCAAGGTCGGCTAAACGGAACGTGTGAGGACGTGATGGCGGCGGAGGATGCCGTCCTAGGAGACGAGGACTGACCGTTCGGCCTATAACCGCCACCGAACGGTGAGATCTAGCTCCTGGGGAGGGAGATGGTCCTTGGCGAAGCCCAGCCGCCCCTCGTGCAGGAGCGCGTTCAGCTCCTCCTAGCTCTCCACCCGGACACGCGGGATAAAGACGCGTACGCGCACCAGCCCGACCTGGTTCTCGACCTGCCCCTTCTCCCAGCCCGAGGCCGTCGTGCAGGCGACCGGATCGACGAGGTAGTGCGAGCGCATCGTGGGCGTCGAACACCATCTCCTGGCTCTCGCGCGGATAGGCTCGCACGAACAGCATGCGCGAGTGGCACAGCCGGACGTGGGCGACCTTGACCGTGACGGTCGTGCCGCTGATCAGCACGATCTCGTGGCTCCAGTCGAACTGGTAGGCCTCGCCCGGGGCGAACGACAGCGGTACGAACGCCTGGGCCGTGACCGAGGCGCGCTCGCGCTTCCAGGTTTTGGCATAGCGCCGAACGGCATCGTAGCCGCCCTCGTAGCCGAGCCCGCGCAGCGCCTCGTAGATCCGGATCAGCGTCAGCCGCTCGCGGGCGGACCTGCCGGCGTTGGTGGTCAGCATCCGATCGAGATCGTCGCGCCACGGCCCGAGCTTGGGCAGCGGCTGCACCTCACGCTCGTAGGCGAAGGCGGTGGCTCCCGACCGGACGACCTTCCGGACCGTGTTGCGGGAGACGTGCAGGTCGCGGACGATGTCCTTGATCGCGCGGCCGCGGTTAAAGAACTCGCGCCGGATGCGCGCAATCGTGTCCACGCCCTTCATCCCCCTACACCACCCTCCGGTCGTACCGGAGGGCAGTCTGCGAGAACGAGGTTAGGGGGTCAGAATTGGACGCCGATCCCCCGCCTCACGGGGTCAAAGCTGCACGCCGAAACACAGATCTCAGCGACGCCCATGCCGACGAACTGCTTCTTCCAGCGGTAGAACGTCGGCTCGGACACACCCATCTTCCGGCAGACCTCGTCCACCGTGGCGCCATTCTCCGTCTGCCGCAGGGCGAAGGCGATCTGTTCGTTCGTGCAGCGTTTGCGAGGCATGGCATCCACCCTCATTCAGGGTTCAGGATGCCCGAAAAACTTGCGCTCAGCGCAGACTAGTTTGATGGGTCAGGGTGATTAGCTGGGTCAGGGTCAACCGATAAATCGGACGGTCGCGTTGGCAGCAGAGATCGGCCGCTTAACAAACCTATTGGTGCATCAGAGTTCAGCAGCCTGTCTCCATTGGACGCCTAGGAAATGCTGCAGCTAAAAGTTCTCCTTGAGAAGCTCGCTACGGCTAGAATGGAGCACCTTGGCAAAGGTACCTCCCATCAATACCCGAGCGCGCATCCATCCTTGCGCGGGTCGGAACCGGCGGCCCGCATTCCCGTGGCCGGGTCGATCCAGACGATCTGCCCACCGCCGATCGGGCCCGGGGCCGGAACCGTGACGTGGCCGCGCGCCGCCAGACCCTCGGCGAGACCGGGGGCGAAGCCGCCCTCCAGTTCGACGCCACCGCCATAGGCGAAGCTGCGTGGCGCATCGAGGGCCTCCTGCACGTCGAGGCCCCGGTCGATGATGCCGGTGAGGAGTTCGACGTGGCCCATGGCCTGATAGTGTCCGCCCATCACGCCAAAGGGGGCCACCACCGCACCGTTGCGCATCAGCATGCCGGGGATGATGGTGTGCATCGGGCGCTTGCGGGGCGCGATGGTGTTGGGGTGGCCTGGCTCGACCCGGAACGAGAAGCCACGATTGTGCAGCAGTACCCCGCTCTCCGGCGCGGTGATGCCGCTGCCGAAGCCCTGGAAGGTCGAGTTGATCAGCGAAATCGCGTTGCCGTCGCGGTCGACCACACAGAGGTAGACCGTGTCGGTGTGGCGGATCTCCGGCCACAGCACGGGCTCCTGCGCGCGGGCCATGTCGATGGCGCCGTGCGCTCGCGCCTGCCAGGCCTGGGAGAGCAGGTGCTCGACCGGGACCGCATTCACGACCGGATCGGCGAAGAGGGCGTCGCGGTGATGGTAGGCCTGCTTGCAGGCCTCGGCGAAGAGGTGGACCCGGTCGAGCTCGGACAGCGCTCCGACATCGAATGCCGAGAGCACGTTGAGCATCATCAGAGCGGCGAGGCCCTGGCCGCTTGGGGGGCACTCGTAGACGTCGTAGCCGCGATAGCGGGTCGAGATCGGGGTCACGTATTCTGGCGCGGCGCTCGCAAAATCCTCCAGCGTGTGCAGGCCGCCGCGTTCGCGTAAGGTGCGCACCATGTCCTCGGCCACCGGGCCATGGTAGAAGCCGGGGGCGCCGTGCTCGGCGATGCGCCGCAGGGTGGCGGCGAGCACGGGGTGGCGCATGAGGGTGCCGACCTTCGGCGCCTCGCCGTCGACGAGGTAGGCCGCGGCCGAGCCCGGATCGGCCCGCAGCTTGTCGCGGTTGCGCTCCCAGTCGTAGGCGACGCGCGGCTGCACCGGGTAGCCCTCCTCGGCGTAGCGGATCGCGGGTTGCAGGAGCTCGCTCAAGCTACGCGTGCCGTGGTCGGCGAGCAGTCGCGCCCAGGCCGCGACGGCCCCCGGCACCGTGACGGCGTGCGGCGAGGTCGCCTCGATGACAATGCCGTTCTCCACGTACCAGGCATCGTGCGCGGCCGCCGGGCTGCGGCCGGAGCCGTTCAGGGTGATGGGGATTGCGGTGCCCTTCGGTGCGTAGAGGGCGAAACAGTCGCCGCCGATGCCGGTCATGGCCGGCTCGACCACGCCCTGCACCGCCACCGCCGCGATGGCGGCGTCAACGGCGTTGCCGCCCGCCTTCAGGATCTCGATGGCCGCCAGCGAGGCGAGGGGATGCGAGGTCGCGACCGCGGCCTCGGCGGCATAGACCGGCGAGCGGCCCGGTTTCGAGAAGTCTCTCACGGCGTCGGGTCCTTGAATCGAATCCTGGAGGGTCAGGCGTAGCGGATGTCGGCGACCCAGTGGCCGGGGGCGACCTCGACCAAGCCGCCCGTGGCGTCCGGGTCGGCGGGGGGCAGGAGGGAGGCGGCGCCGAGGCGGGCGCGTTCCTCCACCGGGTTCGGCACCGGCACCGCGCTGAGGAGGCGCCGGGTGTAGGGGTGGCGCGGGTCTTCGTAGAGGGCGTCCGCCTCTGCGAGTTCGACCACGCGGCCGTGCCAGAGCACGGCGACACGCTGGCAGAGGTAACGGACCATGCGCAGGTCGTGGGAGATGAACAGGTACGAGATGCCGAGCTCGTCCTGCAGGTCCTGGAGCAGATTCACGACCTGAGCCTGGATCGAGACGTCCAGCGCCGCGATGGGCTCGTCGGCGACGATGAAGCTCGGCTTCAGCGCGATGGCGCGGGCGATGCAGATGCGCTGGCGCTGGCCGCCGGAGAACTGGTGCGGGTAGAGCCGGGCGAAGCGCGGATCGAGCCCGACCCGGGCGAGCAGGCCCTCGACCTCGTCGCGGCGCTCGGCCCGTGCCATGTCGTGTCGGTGCAGCTTGAAGGGCTCGGCTACGTAGTCGCCGATGCTCATCCGGGGGTTGAGGGCGGCGTAGGGGTCCTGGAACACCATCTGGATGCGGGCGCGCATCCGGCGCATCTCCCGGGCGGAGAGCTTGGCCAGATCCGTGCCCTCGAAGGCGACGGTGCCGGCGCTCGGCGGGTTCAGCATGGTCACGGCCCGGCCGATGGTGGACTTGCCCGAGCCGGACTCGCCGACCAGCCCCAGGGTCTCGCCGGGCCGGATGTCGAAGCTGACATCCTCCACCGCCCGGAACACCGAGCCCTTGCCGCCCCACCAGCTGCGCAAGGGGTAGTGCTTGCTGAGGTTGCGCACCGAGAGCAGCGGATAACGGTCTGCGGGTCCGGGCCTCATCGCGCGGCCTCCTCGGCGGCGAGCCGCGCCGGCAGGTCGTACCAGGCGGCCACGAGATGGCCCGGCGCGGCGCCGGGGGCCTGGATCAGGGGCGGCGTGTCGGTGAGGCAGCGCGGGGTGGCGTAGACGTTGCGCGCTGCGAAGGGATCGCCCGGCGGCGGATGGCGCATGTCGGGGGGGGCGCCCTCGATCTGGTGCAGGCGCCGGCGCCCGGCCCGGCCCCGGCTGAGATCGGGCAGCGAGCGCAGCAGCCCGAGGGTGTAGGCGCTGCGCGGATCGCGAAACATGTCGTCCACGGGGCCGCGCTCAAGGATGCGGCCGGCATACATGACCTGCACGGTGTCGGCGATGCCGGCCACCACCCCGAGGTCGTGGGTGATCCAGACGATCGCCATCCCGATCTCGCGCTTCAGCTCCTGCACCAGACCGATGATCTCGGCCTGCACCGTAACGTCGAGGGCGGTCGTGGCCTCGTCGGCGATGAGGAGTTTGGGGCGGCAGGACAGGCCGATGGCGATCATCACGCGCTGACGCTGGCCGCCGGAGAACTCGTGCGGGTACTGGTCGAGGCGCGCCCCGGCATGGGGGATGCGCACGAGGTCGAGGAGGTCCTTCGCGCGGGCGCGGGCCGCCCGTCCGTCGAGGCCGAGATGGATGCGCAGGGGTTCGACGATCTGCGCGCCCACCGTCATGCCGGGGTTGAGCGAGCTCATCGGGTCCTGGAACACGAACCCGATCTGTCCGCCCCGGATCTTTCGCAGTTCCTTTTCCGGCAGGCGCAAGAGGTCCCGGCCCTCGAACAGCACCTGGCCCCCGGTGATGCGGCCGGGCGGACGCGGGATCAGCCCTAGCATCGCCAGCACGTGCACGCTCTTGCCGGACCCGGATTCGCCCACGATGCCGAGGGTCTCACCCTCGCGGAGCGTGTAGGACACGCCGTTGACCGCGTGGACCACGCCGCCCTCGCTGTCGAAGGCGACGGCAAGGTCGCGGACATCGAGCAGGGTTACCCTGTCCTGCGCCATGCTCAGGTCCTCTGCCGGGGGTCGAGGGCGTCGCGCAGGCCGTCGCCGAGGAGGTTGAAAGCCAGCACCGCGAGGAAGATCGAGGCTCCGGGCCAGATCGCCATCCAGGGCGCCTGTTCGAGGAAATTCTTGGCGACGTTGAGCATCGAGCCCCAGGACGGTTCGGGCGGCTGCTGCCCGAGGCCGAGGAAGGACAGGCTGGCCTCGGCGATGATCGCGGCCGCGATGGTCAGCGTCGCCTGGACCAGGATGGCGGGCACGATGTTGGGCAGGATGTGGCGGATCGCGATGCGCCAGGGCGGGTTGCCGACCGCGCGCGCCGCCTCCACGAACTCCTCCGCCGCCACCGCCTGCACCTGCGCCCGGGTCAGGCGCACGAAGGTCGAAGTCGCCGAGAGGCCAATCGCCACCATGGCGTTGGTCAGGCTGGGGCCGAGGAAGGCAGCGAGCGCGATGGCGAGGATGAGGAACGGGATCGCCAGGAGCGCGTCGGTGAGGCGCATGATCAGCAGATCGACGATGCCGCCGGCATAGCCCGCGATCAGCCCGAACGGCAGGCCAAGAGCCACCGCGAGCGCGACCGAGGTCAGACCCGCGCCGAGGGAGGCGCGCGCGCCGAAGACAATGCGGGAGAGCACGTCGTGCCCGACCTCGTCGGTGCCGAAGGGGTGCGCCCAGCTCGGAGGTGAGCGGATCGCGCCCCAGTCCGTGGCGATGGGATCGTAGGGCGCGACCCAGTCGGCGAAGACCGCCATCAGGATCATCGCCACGACGATGACGAGGCCGACCATGGCGGTGCGGCGCGCAGTCAGGCGCGCCCAGAACGCGCGGATGGGGCCGGGCTCGGCACGAAGCGACGTTGCGGGCGGGAGCCCCGTACCGGATTCGATGACGCCCGGCTGGGTGATGCCGATGTTGCTCACGCGCGCCTCAGCTTCGGGTTGACGAAGGCGGCCAGCAGATCCGCTGCGAGGTTCAGCAGCACGTAGGTGGTGGCGGTGCAGATCACGACGCCCTGCACGGTGGCGTAGTCCCGGTTGAACACGGCATCGACCATCAGCTTGCCGAAGCCCGGCACCGAGAACACCTGCTCGGTGAGCACCGCGCCGGACAGGAGCTGCCCGAATTCGAGGGCGCCGAGGGTGATGATCGGGATCGCGGCGTTGGGCAGGGCGTGGCGCAGGATCAGGCGCAAGGGGGAGACGCCCTTGGCCCGGGCGGTGCGGACGTAGTCCGAGCCCAGCACGCCCAACATCGCCGCGCGGGTGTGGCGCATCATCACCGCCGCGATGGCGTTGCCAAGGACGAAGGCCGGCATCGCCATGGAACGCAGGTTCTCGGACAGGCTCTCGAAGGGCGAGACATAGCCGGAGGCCGGAAGCCAACCGAGCTGCACCGAGAAAAGCAGGATCATCAGGATGCCGAGCCAGAAGTTCGGCACCGACAGGCCCCACAGGGCGATGCCGTTGGCGATGGTGTCGGCGGCGGTGCCGCGCTTGACCGCCGACAGGATGCCCATGGGCACGCCGATGACGAGCGCCACCAGCATGGCCAGGCACGCGAGTTCGAGGGTGACGGGCAGCTTCTCGATGACGAGGTCGATGACCGGCTTCTGCAGGCGGATCGATTCGCCGAGATCGCCCTGAAGTACGCCGCCGGCCCAGAGGACGTAGCGCACGGGCAAGGGCTGATCGAGGTGGTACTTCTGCCGGATGAAGGCGATGACCTCTGGGTCGCGCTCCTCCCCCGACAGGGCGGTCGCCGTGTCGCCCGGCAGCAATTGCTGCAGGGTGAAGATGATCATCGAGGCGATCACCAGGGTGGGGATCGCGAGCGCGAGGCGCTGGACGAGGAAGCGCAGCATCGGCCGGGCCCCTGTTTCAGTTCAGCATGAGGCCAGTGAAGCGTACGAGGCCGTCGGGATAGGGCGTGAAGCCGCTGAGCTTCGTGCTGTAGGCCCAGAACAGCTTGCGGTGAAACAGGTAGATCAACGGCCGGTCGGCCATGACCCGGTCGGCGAGCGACTTCCAGGCCTCGGCGCGCTGGCTCAAGTCCACCGTGGCGCGCTCGGCGGCCAGCGCCGCATCCGCCTCCGGGTTGCAGTAGCGGGCATAGTTCAGCGGGGTCTTGCAGGCGAGGAAGCTGAAGGTGTTCCCGTCGGGGTCCGGGCGGCCGCTCCACGAATAGAGGTAGGCGTCGAAGTTGCCCTTGTCGGCGGCATCCAGCGCGGTGGTGAAGTCGGTAGCCTGGAGCTTCACGTCGAAGCCGGCCTCGCGGGTCATCGCCTGGATGACCTGTCCCACCTGTGGCGCCTCGTTGTTGGCGTAGACTGTCAGGGTGACACTCGGCTTCGGCACGCCGGCCTCCGCCAGCAGGGCCTTGGCCTTGGCGACATCCCGCTTCGGGAGCGGGTACTCCTTCACATAGGCCGGGTGCTTGGGCGAGACCCACTGGTTGCCGGGCAGGAACTCGCCGCTGAACACCACTTGGTTGAGGGCGTTGCGGTCGATGGCGAGATCGAAGGCGGCGCGTACGCGGGGGTCGGCCACGGCCGACCCGGCCCTGTTCGGGTTGAAGACGATCGACTGGAAGCCGAGCTCGATGGTCGATCCGACCTTAAGCTTCGGGTCGCGGGTCACCTGCGGCAGGTCGGTGGGGGTCAGGCGCTCCAGGAGTTCGAGCTGACCGGCGCGCAGGTTGGTCAACCGCACGGTACCGTCGGGGATCGGCCGGAACTCGATGCGCTTGAGGTGGATCTGATCCTTGTTCCAGTACTCGTCGAAGCGCTCGACCACGATCCGGTCCTGCGGTACCCGCTCCACGAACTTGAACGGTCCAGCGCAGACGGGAGCGGTGGAGAACTTGTCGCCCAGGCGCTCGGCAGCTTTGGGCGAGACCATCATCCCGGCGCGGTCCGTGAACTGCGCCATCAGGGGCGCGAACGGCGTCTTCAGGATGATCGTGAAGGTGAGGTCGTCCACCACCTCGACCCGGTCGATCGGCGCGATCTCGCCGCGCCTCTGCGAGCCGGGCAGCTTCAGATGCCGCTCGATGCTGTACTTCGCCGCCGCCGCGTCGAGCTTCTCGCCGTCATGGAACAGCACGCCCGGCCGCAGGGTCATGGTCAGGGTCTTCTGGTCCTCCGACAGGTTCCAGCTGGTGGCGAGCTGTGGCACTGGCTTCAGGTCGGGCCCGATATCCACGAGCTTGTCGCACATTGCGGCGAAGACCATGCGGCTGGTGAAGGTGCGCGCCAGCGTCGGGTCGAGGGCGTCCGGATCCTCCATCAGCCCGAAGCGCAGGGTCTGGGCCTGGACAGGAGACAGCGCGGCAATGCCCGCAACGAGGCCGGCAGCGAACAGACGCAGCATCGAGCTTCCTTCGGAAGTGAGATAGGTCCGGATCACAGACCCGCCGCACATGAGGACCGATCGGCGCGAACCGGGAAGATATTCGAAGGTGCATACATTATCCGTGCCAGCGGATGTTTGCTTGAGCGCGGTCGCTCACCACACCGCCACTTGTCCATCGCGGCGGGGATCGCTGGCGCCGACATAGCCCTCGGTGCCGGGGTCACCCATCCGCCAGATGAACTGGCCGGCGCCAAAATCCTGGTAGCTGTCCTCGATCACGTCGACCCGGTGGCCGCGCTCCACGAGGCCCTGCAGGGTCGCGGCCGGCATCGCCGCCTCGGCGTTGATCTCCAGGCCGGCGTTGAACCGCCAGCGCGGCGCGTCGCAGGCCGCCTGGGGGTTCTGACCGTGGTCGATCATCCGCACCAGGGTCTGCAAGTGGCCCTGGGGCTGCATGTTGCCGCCCATCACACCGAAGCTCATGACCGGAGCACCGTTCTGCGTGAGGAAGCCCGGGATGATGGTGTGGAAGGGCCGCTTGCCCGGCGCCACCACGTTAGGGCTCCGCTCATCCAGCACGAAGCCGTAGCCGCGGTTCTGCAGGGACAGGCCCCATTCGGGCACAACCACGCCGGAGCCGAAGCCCATGAAGTTCGACTGGATGAAGCTGACCATCATGCCGGATTCATCGGCGGCGGTGAGGTAGATGGTGCCGCCCCGGACCGGGTTGCCGGCGCCGAATTCCTGGGCACGGCGCGGGTCGATCAGCTTCGCACGTGCCGCCAGATAGGCCGGATCGAGCATCGCCTCCGGGGTCACCTCCATGGTACGCGCATCGGAGACGTAGCGGTAAGTGTCGGCGAAGGCGAGCTTCATCGCCTCGATCTGAAGGTGCTGCGCCTCCGGCCCGTCCGGGGATAGGCCGGCGAGGTCGAAGGATTCGAGCATGCCGAGGGCGACCTGAGCGGCGATGCCCTGCCCGTTCGGAGGGATCTCGTGGAG
Source organism: Methylobacterium sp. E-045 (assembly GCF_022829685.1). Lineage (GTDB taxonomy): Bacteria > Pseudomonadota > Alphaproteobacteria > Rhizobiales > Beijerinckiaceae > Methylobacterium. Next base: position 49,836 of record NZ_JAKSYE010000025.1, on the reverse strand, counting down.
GGTGTAGCCCCGGTAGTCTTTGGCTGTCGGCGTCACCCATTCGGGCCGGAAGGCAGACAGGTCCGCCACCGTCATGGCGCCCCCGTGATTGGCGGCGTGGGAAGCCATGGCCTCTGCGATCTCGCCCTCGTAGAAGGCGCGCCCCTTCGTCTCGGCGATGGCCCTCAACGCACGAGAGATGCCTGGTAGGACGACGCGCTCGCCCACATGCGGAGCGCGGCCGTGGGGCAGGAAGGTCTCGGCGAAGCCGGGCTGGCGCACGAGATCCGCGACCCGGGCGGCGGCCGCCCACTTTTGCTGCACCACGACCGGCGCGAGGTAGCCGCGCTCGGCAATCGCGATGGCGGGCTGAAGGAGATCGGCGAAGGGCAGCCTTCCGAAGCGTTCGCTCAAAGTGACCCAGGCCGCGACGGCGCCCGGCACCGTGACGGAATCCCAGCCGCGCATCGGCGGCCGTTCGGCCGCGCCGTATTTTCGAATGAAGTAGTCGGGAGTCCAGGCGGCGGGCGCCCCACCGGAGGCGTTGAGCCCGTGGAGTTGCTTGCCGTCCCATAGGATGCAGAAGGCGTCCGAGCCGAGGCCGTTGCTGCAGGGCTCGGTGATGGTCTTGGCCGCCGCCGTGGCGATGGCGGCGTCCACCGCATTGCCGCCCTGCCACAGCATGCGGATGCCGGCCTGGGCCGCGAGCGCGTGCGAGGTCGAAACCATGTTGCGGCCGAAAATCGGCATCCGCACGGTGGGGTAGCCTGTGGTCCAGTCGAAGGGCGTCATCGAATCGGAGTTCCTCACCTGGGGAAGAATGAGCAGACCCGATACCGCGCAAGCATGACGCGCGCCGAGCCTCCGGTGAAGGCGCTAAATTCATCCTCGGAGTCAGTGGTGCATTTCGGAATTCGAATGCCAACCCGATCTCGACCCACACCGGCTTGTGGTCATGTACGAGACCGCGGCGACCACCGCCAATCGCCCAGCGTTATGGACGCGCAATATGAGCCGAACGCCGCCTTAAAGAGGTGAACGACGATGGTCGAAACCGAGACATTGTCTTTCGACCCACACAGGCACTGCCTGTCAGAAAAAACCGCTCCATTCGCGCTGCCGATATCGCAAGGCAAATGCGCGCTCTTCTCAGCGGATAACTACATTTTTGAACGATGGCTCCTGCGTACGGCTGCGGCCTCTCCATCGCAATCACGTCTGGAGCTTCGATTTTGTGCAGGGCCAGACCCATGACGGGTGAAGCCTACGTATCCTGACGCTGATCGAAGAGCACAGTCGCACCTGCCTGGCGCTAAAAGGTCGCGAGGCGCATCAACAATCTGGGTGTGATCGAGGCGCTGGCCGATGCGATGTGCCTGCATGGCATCCCCAACAACATCCGCTGCGACAACGGCCCTGAGATGATCTCGAAGGCTTTGCGGAAATGGGTCGCCAAAACCGCCCCGTAAATCCAGTATATTGCACCAGGATCGCCGTGGGAGAATGGCTATTGTGAGAGCTTCAATGACAAGCTGAAGGACGAGTGCCTACGCCAAGAGATCTTCTACTCTTGCAAGGAGGCACAGACTGTGATTGGGATCTGGCCGAATACCTACAACCGCGTTCGACCGCATTCGTCCTTGGGCTACCGGCCGCCCGCGCCTGTCACCTTCCCGGATCTGGCCTTCCGGCTACCCATGGCCGCCACCATGCAGTAGCCTCTCAACCGGCTCGGTCTAAAATAACGGTCAGGTCAATATGAGGGAGTAGACAAAGAAACAATTGCACTAGGGACTTACTACCGCGGGCGTGTCATTATGATATTGCCAAACAACTTTCATAAATTTGCTATTTTATACTAATCACTAATGAGAGTTCTTCAGAAATACCTGACGTTGCTTAGGAGTATATGTTCGCCCGCATTTAGGAATGGGACGGACGGGAGGCTCCTAACGGAGATGCAAAATCTTAGTTTCGATAGCCTCATCGCATTGCAACAGGAACACCGCTGTAGATAGATGTTTGTGCCTTTCGCTTGGTCGCCACCGTCGAACAGTTCGTTCAGGCCAGCGGTCTCATTCACGCCGAGGCTAATGACCTTCACCCCGATGCTGCGGTCCTTGAGATCGAGGATCCAGTTGCGGGCGATGTGGTGCAGAGATGATCTGGTCGCCGAAAAGACGTTTATGGTGGACGTGTCCGAAATACAGGTGATTCACCGAGGGAGGATGGCCGAACCGCCATCCTGTCAGCATTGATGGAGCCTTCCTGACAGTAAAGTGAGCGTCATTCCCGTCGGTGTCGAAGATGCGCTAATCGTGGTCCTCGGTTATAGCGCCGAGTGGCATCATCTCGCCACCGCCGACATTGGCAAAGACAATGTCGATTTGTGCATGGTGGTCCGTTGTTTACAAACTACAGTATACCTAGCTACGCTTGAATGGGCTCCTAAAGAACTTGAGACAGGAATTGCCGTGTGCGCGGATCGACGGCGGACGAGAACAGGGTCTCGGGTGACCCGTGCTCGACGATGACGCCGTGATCGGTGAAGTAGACGTGGTCGGCGACTTCGCGGGCAAAGTTCATCTCGTGGGTGACGAGGAGGCAGGTCATGCCCTCCTCTGCCAGCTCGCGGATGGTGACCAAGACCTCCTTGACCGTCTCGGGATCGAGGGCGGCGGTGACCTCGTCGAACAGCATGACCTTAGGCCGCATCGCGAGCGAGCGGGCTATGGCCACGCGCTGCTGCTGCCCGCCCGACATCTCGCCGGGATAGGCGGCCTCCTTGCCGGCAAGGCGCACCTTGGCGAGGAGCGCCCGTGCCCGGACCTCGACCTCCCGCTTGTCCTGGCCGAGCACGTGGATGGGCGCCATCATGACGTTCTGCAGCGCCGTCCTATGCGGGAACAGGTTATACTGCTGGAACACCATGCCGACCTTGCGGCGCAAAGCGAGCTTGTCGAGTTTTGGGTCCGCCACTTCGATCCCGTCGACCCGGATGGTGCCGGAGGTGACCGGAACGAGGGCGTTGATGCAGCGGATCAGCGTTGACTTGCCCGAGCCGGACGGCCCGATGATGCAGACGACCTCACCCCGGCGCACATCGAAGCTGATGCCCTTGAGAACCTCGGCTTCGCCGAAGGACTTGTGCACGTCGCGCAGCTGGATGATCGGCTCATCGGCGGTCGGGACCTTCAGCATGGGGGACGCACCATAGGGAACACTGGTCTCACGCCGTCTCGAAGCGCCGCTCCAGGCGCGCGGTCAGCCGGTCGATCGGGTAGCAGTAGAGGAAGAAGCACAGCAGGGCGAAGCCGTAGAGGGGCGCGAACAGCTCGGGCCGCCCGCCTTCGGCGGCGTGAACCTGCGCCGTCAGCGTCAGCATCTCGGTGACGCCGACGATGGAGGCCTGGACGGTGGCCATGGCGATCAGGGCGTAGACGTTCATCCAGGGCGGCAGCATCCGCTTGAGGCATTGGGGCAGGATGATGCGAAACAGTGTCTGGCGCCGGGTGAAGGCCAGGGATTCGGCCGCCTCCCACTGGGTGGCCGGCACCGAGCGCACGGCGCCACGCACGATCTCGGCGACGTTGGCCATCACCGGCAGCGCGAACCCCACCGTCGCCTTGACCCAGTCGGGCAGTGGCACGCGCAGGCCGAACACCGTGACTTGGAACGGCACGAGGAACATCACGAAGAACAGCAGCCCCAGCCAGGGCACGTTGCGGAAGACCTGCGTCACGCCCCAGGCGATGCGGCGCAGGACCGGGCCCTCGCTCACGAGGGCGAGCCCCAGCCCGAGACCCGCCCCCGTGCCGAGGAGCATCGCCACGAGCGAGATCGCGACGTTGAAGGCAAAGCCCGTCAGCAGCAGCGGCGCCCAGCGCAAAACGACCTGGAGCGGCGACAAAACCGCGTCGGGCCCTTGTGCGAAGGCCGGCACCACGAGGATGAGGCCGGCGAGCCACGCCCCGAGGAGCCACCCCTGAGCCGGGCGGAGGGCGAACCGGGTCCGCGTGCGCGAAACCCGGAACGGCAGCAGGACCGGCAGGTCGCTGGCGGTCGGCGGTGGCGCCTTCATCGGCTGTAGCCCGGGATCCGCAGGGCCCGCTCCCAGCGATGCATGATCCAGACGAGGATGCCGACGAGGACCGCGTAGGTCGCCAGCAGGACGATCATCATCTCGAGCACGTTCTGCGATTCCGACCAGATCTGCTTCACAGCGTAGAGCGTCTCGGGCACCGCGATGGCATAGGCCAGGGTGGTGGTCTTCAGGAGGTTGATGAGATTGTTGTTGAGGGCCGGCAGACAGACGCGGAGCGCCAGCGGCAGGACAATGTAGAGGTAGGCCTTCAGGCGGGTATAGCCGAGGGCCTCGGCCGCCTCGATGGTGGTGCGCGGCACCGCCTCGATGCCGGAGCGAAAGATTTCGACGTTGAAGGCTCCGGCGAACAGCGCCAGCGAGACGATGGCCCATTGCACGTTGTCGAGGATCGGCACGCGCAGGCCGTCTGCGGTCTGGGCAGCCGGCAGCAGGGTGCCGAGCCCGAAGTAGAAGAAGAAGATCTGCACCAGCGGCGGCGTGTTGCGGAACACCACAACGAAGCCGTTGACGAGTCCGCGCAGGAACCGCGACGGGCCGCCCTGGAGCAGGGCCCCCACGGCGCCGATGACGAGACTCGCCAGGATTGTCGTCACCGCCAGCAGCAGGGTCGTCTTCAGACCATTGACGTAGCGGTCCCAGTCGTAGGGATCATAGAAGACGGTGAAGTTGAAGCCCGTGGTGTCGTAAAGGGTCCGGAACCAGTTCGGAACGGCGTCCATCATGTTCCTCAAGACAGCCGGTCGATCGACCCGGCGCGGCTCGGAGTGCCTCACGAAACTCCCGACCGCGGCCGGTTCTCACCCTGAACCCTACCGCGCGGCGGGAGTTTCGTAAGAGACACTCAGTTGGTCGCGTTCTTGTACTTCTCGTGCATCGCCTTCGAGTATTCCGTCGGCTCGATGCCCCACTTCTTCTCTCCCTCGACGATGAATCCGGATTTCATCCAGTCCTTGGTCGTCGTCTCCAACATGGTCTGCAGGGAGCCGTTGCCGGGCGCCACCGCCATCATCCAGGGGGCGTCGAGGATGCCCTTCAGCGGCAGGGCGTAATCCGCCTTCCAGTCGGCGTCGAGGAGCTTCCCCTGCAGCATGCTCTGATCGTAGACGTAGCCGAGGCAGTTGCCCTGCTTGAGCGCGAAGAGCGGCTTCTCGGAACCGTCGAAGGCGACGATCTCCGCGCCGTAGGTACGGGCCACGTCCTTGTTGTACCAGGCGCCGGAGGTGGCGCAGAGGGGCTTGCCCTTCAGCTGCGCCCAGTCGGTGATGCCCGCCTTCTTGGGCAGCATCACGTTGACGAAGTCGGAGTAGTATTGCGGGTCGATGGCCTGCACCACGCGGCGGCGCTCCGGCTTGTCCGAGAGCGTGGCGATGAGGAGGTCGACCTTGCCCTGCTGCAGGAACTCGATCCGGTTGGAGGAGACCACCGGCACGAGTTCGAGCTTCACGCCGAGGCGCTTGGCGACATCGGCCGCGAGGTCCGGTTCCAGCCCGATGATCGCTCCGCTCGGATCGCGGAAGCCGAAGGGGCGGTAATCCGCCTTCACACCGACGATGAGCGTCCCGCGCTGCTTGATCGCTTCGATCCCATCCGCAGCCGTGGCTAGGGACGCAGAGAGCAGTGTGGCCGCCGCGAGGAGGCCGGAGCCGAGAAACGCCCGAGTCGGCTTGCGCATGAAACGACACCTGTGCTTGGGACATCCGGGTCGACCGGATACGAGATCCGGGCGCGACGGTCGCTCTTCAGAGAGACTGCCTTGTCCGGTTCGACCGCGTCAAGCAATCGGCAGGCCATCACTGTGGCGTTCAGCCGAACCGCGCGAGCGAATACGGGGCGAGATCGATGCGTCCGCTGGCCTGAACCATCTCGTTTGCCACGGCCTCGCCGATCCCGGCCGAGTGCTTGAAGCCGTGCCCTGAGCAGGCGGAGACGAGGAGGATCCGGTCCATCCGCGGGTGGCGGTCGATGATGAAGCCGCGGTCGGGGGTCACGGTGTAGAGGCAGGCGGCGGCCTTGGTCACCCGCGCCGTCGCGCCGGCGAGGCGGCCCGCCACGTGGTGCCGATGCATGGCGGCGGACTCCTCGGGGCTCACGGCACGGTCGAGGGTCTCGGCCCGCGTGGAGGTCTCGTACTGCTCGGTGGCCACCTTGACCTCGGCCTCCCCCGGCAGGGGCGGGAAGCCGTAGAGGTAGTCCGTTTCGCCGGAACCGTGCATCCAGATGAAGACCGGCGTCTCGGGGCCATAGGCCGAGGCGTCGTCGAGGGCGTACCAGTGGAGGAGCTGGCGGTTGACCGTGAGCAGGTCCGTGAAGGGGGCGCCGAGAAGGGACGCGGTCCAAGCTCCTGCCGAGACCACCACCTGATCGGCCAGGACGACGCCGCAATCGGTTTCGATCCGGACTCCGCCCGGCTCCTGGAGGATCGACAGCACCGTCGTCCCGGTGCGGATCACGGCGCCGAGTTCGCCAGCGCGCCGCAGTTGGGCGGCGATGCAGCGTTCGGGTCGCACGTAGCCGCCGCCCGGCTCGTAATAGGCCTTCTCGTCGCCGCCGAGGTTCAGGAATTGCGGGAAGCGTCGCGCGACCTCGCGTCCGTCGAGGACCTCGTGCGGAATCGCGAAGGCCCGCGCGGCATCGATCGAGCGCCCGACGAAATCTGGCTTGCCGTGATGGGAGGTGACACCGCTGCCCGGCCCCATCACCAGAGCGCCGCAGGCCGTGAGCAGCGTCTCCCCGGTTTCCGCCTCCAGGGTTCGCCAGATCCGGTGAGAGGCCAGGACGAAGGGGACGTAGTCGCGGCCCTCGCCGACGGCCTGCCGGGTGATGCGACTCTCGCCGTGACTCGACCCCAGGGCATGCGGCGGGGCGAAGCGGTCGAGGCCGACTGCTTTCGCGCCCCGCAGCCCCAGTTGATAGAGGGCCGCGCTGCCCATGGCGCCGAGGCCGACAACGGCGATGTCAAAACGGTCTTCCATTGCAGGATGCGCTCCGGTCCGCACTCAAAACGCTCTGTGTTTCGCTCGAGGGCAAATTGGTTGCCAGGCAATGCGCTTGGCCGCCCCGGCGACAAGGCCTGCGCCGTCAAGCTCGTGGGCTTCATCGAGGCGCAGATGCGGTTGCGGCCATTGCAAGGCCATCACTCAAGCAACTCATCCCCGCCCCTCCGCTGTTGGTGGGCAGCGGTGATTTTCTTCATGAGGTGGATCAAGGTCGCTTGCTCCGTCTCCGAGAGGGCTTCGAGCGTAGCGTCGTGGGCCTCTCGCACGACCGCCTCCATCCGGCCCAGCAAGGCATGGCCAGCCTGGGTCAGGCGGCAATGTTGTGAACGTCGGTCTGTCAGCGAAGCCGAGCGTTCGACGAATCCGCGAGCTTCCAGGCGTTTGAGGGCGCCGGTCGTCGTCGTGCGGTCTAAGGCAACCGAATTGGCCAAGGTCGTCTGATCGGCTTCGCTGCGTTCTGCCAGCAGAGAGAGCAAGCTATACTGCAGCGGAGTGATACGGAAAGCGCCACAACGCTCCGAAAAGAGGCCGACGTGGATCTGATGGAGGCGCCGGATTAGAAATCCCGGCCGCTCCGGCAAAAGCCAAGGCGCTCCCCGGGTCTGACGTGCCTCCAGTAACGGCGCCACGTCTGTTTCGACCAGCCCCATCTCGTCCATCTGCATCCCGTCTCCCGATCTCGATCCAAGCCCCGGACGCGTCATGGCACGTACCATGCTTACCCTGATATACGAAGCATACTTCGCATTTCCCGGTCGCGTCTGTGCGAGGCAAGACGAAGGCCGACGCGAGACGATGGAGGAGACGACATGGACAGTGGTCGATACGACACGCTGCTGCGCGGCGGACGGGTCATCTGCCCGGTTTCCGGCATCGACGGCATCAAGGACGTCGCCATCCGTGACGGCCGGATCGCCGCCGTCGAGGACCACATCGTCCCCTCCTCTTCAACCGAGGTGGTGAACGTCCAGGGCAAGCTGGTCCTGCCGGGGATGATCGACACGCACGGCCACGTCTACCAATACGTCACCGGCCGGTTCGGCCTGCCGCCGGACATGGTCGGCGTGCGCTCGGGGGTGACGACGGTCATCGACCAGGGCGGCGCGTCCTGCATGACCCTGCCGGGCTTTCGCCACTTCGTCTCCGAGAAGGCCGAGACCCGGATCTACGCGTTCCTTTCCGCCTATCTGGTCGGCGGCCTCGAAGGGCACTTCTATCCGAACCTCTACAGCCCGGACGGAGTCGACATCGACGCCACGGTGAAGTCTGCGGTGGAGAACCGCGACCTCGTGCGCGGCATCAAGGGGCATGCCGAGATCGGGGGCTTCGCCCGCTGGGGCATCAAAGTGATGGAGATGGCGGCCGAGATCAGCCGCCGGGCCGAGCTGCCCCTCTACGTGCATTTCGGCCAGCTCTGGGGCCTGCCCGAGAGCGGTGCCAATGGCGAGGACGCCAACACCATTATGGAGCGGGTGATCCCCCTGCTGCGCCCCGGGGATTTCCTCGCCCACCCGTTCACGCGTCATCCGGGCGGCTTCATCAACGAGGAGGGCGTGGTCCACCCGATCATCCGGGCGGCGATGGATGCGGGCCTCCGGGTCGATGTCGGGCATGGCAGCCACTTCTCCTATCGGGTCGCCCGCGCCTCCCTGCCGGCGGGCGTCGTGCCCTACACGCTGGGCGCCGACATGCACGGCTACAACACTGAGGTGCCGCGGCCGGCGGGCACGCCCGACGAGCACCACGACGACGAGAATCACCCCTTCCTCGGCCAGGCCCGCTTCAGCCTGACCCAGGCCATGAGTTCGATGATGGCGTTGGGCCTCAGCCTCGAACAGGTCGTCCCCATGGTGACGAAGCATCCGGCGGAGATGCTAGGCCTGTCCGACCGGATCGGCGCCCTGACGCCGGGCTTCGCCGCCGACGTCTCGGTGCTGCACGACCATCGCGGCCGATTCCTGCTGCGCGACAACGAAGACACGCAGGTCATCGCCCAGCGCCTGCTGCAGCCGGCCTTCTGCCTGCGCGCTGGCAAGCGCTTCGACGCCGACTCGCCGATCCTGCCCAGCGCTATCGCGGCTTGACCCCGGCACTCAAGGAGACGACCGCATGAGGGCCGATCCGTCCCCGCTGCCGCCCGACCCTCGGCACGACTGGTCGCGCCTCGACCGGGCAGTGCGCGATGCCGCCTACGACAACAACGCGGCGGTGCCTGATGCCGCCGCCCAGGCCGCTGCGCGGAACGCGGCCTCCGTCGCCTACCGCGCCGCGCATCCGGGCGCCCTCGACATCCCCTATGCGCCGGCGCCGCGCACGGCCCTCGACCTCTATCCGGCGAAAAACCCGGCGGCGCCCTGCCTCGTCTTCATTCATGGCGGCTATTGGCAGCGCAATTCCCGCGACCTGTTCGCCTGCTTCGCCGAAGGTCCCGCCGCCGCCGGCTGGTCCGTGGCGATGCCCGGCCACACCCTCGCCCCCGAGGCGAGCCTCACCCGGATCGTCGATGAGATCGGTTTATGCCTCGACTGGCTGGCAGAGCACGGGCCTGCGCACGGCATTGCCGGTCCCTTGGTGATCGCCGGCTGGTCGGCGGGGGCGCATCTCGCGGCGATGCAGCTCCATCATCCGGCCGTTGTGGCGGGGCTCGCGATTTCGGGCGTCTACGAACTCGGACCCATCCGCGACACCGGGCTGAACCAGGCCCTTTCCCTTACCGACGCGGAGGTCGCGGCCTTGTCGCCGCTGCGCCTGCCGGTAGTGGGGAAACCCCTGGCCATTGCCTATGGCAGCGCCGAGCGCCCGGCCCTCGTCCACGACGCCCGTGACTTCCACGCCCTGCGTAGCGCCCACCACGCGCCGGGGCCGCTCCTTCCCGTCGCGGGGGCCGAACACTTCTCCATCTTGAACGAACTGCGTCGTCCCAGCGGCGTGCTCATGCGCGCCGCCATCGATCTCATCGACGGGAGAGAAGCATGAGCGACGCTAAAGGCTTCACCGAAGGCGTCGGCGCCCGCCTGCCCCGCAAGGAGGACGACCGCCTGATGCGCGGGCGCGGACAGTATGTCGGTGACCTGCGCCTGCCCGGCCTGCAGGACGTCGCCTTCGTCCGCAGCCCCCTGGCCCATGGCCGCATCCGGGCGATCCACGTACCGGATGCGTTTCGCGGGCAGGTGTTCACCGCGGCCGACCTCGCGGACGTGCAGCCGATCCGGGCCGTTTCGGGGCTCGCCGGCTTCAAGGTCTCCGAGCAGCCGATTCTCGCCAAGGACAAGGTCCGGCAGGTCGGCGAATTGCTGGCGATCTGCCTCGCGCCGACGCGGGCGCAAGCCGAGGACATCGCCGCCGCCATCGTCCTCGACCTCGAAGAGCTTCCGGCCGTGCACGACATGCTGGCCGCCCGCGAGCCCGACTCCCCTCTGGTCCACGAGCATTGGGGCGACAACGTCTTTCTTGAAACCCTGGTCGATGTGAACTTCGCCTCGGCGCTGGATGCCCCGATCAAGGTCTCGCGCACCATCTCCACGGGTCGCCAGTGCATGGCGCCCATCGAGGGGCGGGGAACGGTGGTCCATCTCGACCACCGCATGGATCAGCTCGTGGTCCACACGGCGAGCCAGATGCCCCACATCGTGCGCAACGGCCTCTCCGAATGCCTTGGGATCGAGCAGGGGCGCCTGCGCATCGTCTCGCCCGATGTCGGTGGCGGTTTCGGCTACAAGGCGATCCTACTCGCTGAGGATGTCTGCCTCGCATGGCTGGCGCTGCGGGTCGGCCATCCCGTGCGCTGGCTCGAGGACCGGCGCGAGCACCTCACCGCCAACGCCAATTGCCGCGAGCACCATTACCGCATCACCGCCTATGCGGAGCGGGACGGCACCCTCCGGGGTATCGATTGCGAGGCCACCGTCGATTCCGGGGCCTACTCGGCCTACCCGTTCTCCGCCTGCCTGGAGGCCGCGCAGGTGGCGAGCATCCTGCCCGGCCCCTACGACTTCCCGGCCTATCGCTGTCGGACTTGGTCGGTCGCCACCAACAAGTGCCCGATCCTGCCCTATCGCGGGGTGGCCAGGACCGGCGTGTGCTTCGCCATGGAACTGATCCTCGACGCGGTGGCGGCCGAGGCGGGCATCGAGCCCTGGACAATGCGCGAGAAGAACCTCGTGCGGGCCGAGCAGATGCCCTTCGACAACATCACCGCCAAGCATTTCGACAGCGGCGACTACCCGCAGGCGCTGAGACGCGCCCTGAAGGCCATCGATGTCGACGCCATACGGGCGCGCCAGCGGACACCGGAGCCCGACGGGCGCCGTATCGGCCTCGGGCTCTCGATCTATTGCGAGCAGGCGGCGCACGGCACCTCGGTCTATTCGGGCTGGGGCATCCCCATGGTGCCGGGCCACGAACAGGCGGGCGCCCGGCTCACTCCCGATGGCGGGCTCGAGCTCCGGATCGGCGCCCATTCCCACGGGCAGGGCCTCGAGACGACCCTCGCGCAGGTGGCGCACGAGATCCTCGGCGTGCCGGTGGCCCGCACGCGCCTCGTCCACGGCGACACTGCCATGACGCCTTATTCTACCGGCTCCTGGGGCTCGCGCGTGATGGTGATGGCCGGCGGCGCCGTGGCGGCAGCCTGTCGCGAACTAGCAGACCGGGCGCTCCGCATCGGGGCACATCTCCTCCAGGCCGACCCGGCCGCTTGCCGTTTCGAGGCGGGCCGCGTCGTCGGTCCCTCGGGCGATGTCGGCCTCGCGCAGATCGCCCACACCTGGTACCGGCGTCCGCAGGATTTGAGCCTGGACGTCAATCCGGGCGGCCTCGAAGTCACCGCCGGTTACAAGCCGCAACGCGATTCCGGCACCTTTTCGTACGCGGCCCATGCGGCCCTTGTCGCCGTGGACCCCGATCTCGGGGCGGTGGAAATTCTCGACTACGTCATCGTCGAGGATGGCGGCACCCTGGTGAACCCGCTGGTGGTGGACGGCCAGATCTATGGCGGCCTCGCGCAGGGAATCGGCACGGCCCTCTACGAGGAGATGCGCTTCGATTCCCGGGGCCAGCCGCTGGCCTCCACCTTCGCCGATTACCTTCTGCCTGGGCCGGCGGAGGTGCCCGAACCCCGCATCGACCACATGGAGACCCCCTCCCCCTACACGCAGTTCGGCGTGAAGGGGATCGGCGAGGGCGGGGCCATCGCGCCCCCGGCCGCGCTCGCCAACGCCATCAATGACGCCCTGCGCCCGCTGGGTGTCGCCATGCTGCATTCGCCGGTCAGCCAGCATCGGATCGTCGAGGCCGTCTTGGAGGCTCGTGCTGCGGCCACTGCCCACAGCCGGGAGGCCGCATGAAACCCGCCCACTTCGCCTATGAGCGCCCCGACGCCCTGCCCGCCCTGCTTGCTCGGCTCGCCACCGCCGATCGCAGCGTGAAGCTGATGGCCGGAGGGCAGTCCCTCGGACCGATGCTGAACCTGCGCCTCGTGGAGCCGGATCTCGTCCTCGACATCACGGGCATCCCCGAGCTGCGCCGGGCGTCCGTTGAAGGTGAGACCCTGGTGCTCGGTGCCTGCGTCACCCACGCGGATATCGAGGACGGGCGCGTTCCCGACCTCACCGGCGGCGCCATGGCGCGGGTGGCGATGGCCATCGCCTACCGGCCGGTGCGCAATCGCGGCACCATCGGCGGCTCCCTCGTCCATGCCGATCCGGCCGCCGATTGGGTCACGTCGCTGATCGCGCTCGGCGCTGAAGTCGAACTGGCTTCGACATCCGGACGCCGCCGGCTAGCCCTGGAGGACTTCGTCACAGGCGCCCTCGACGTAGCCTTGGCGCCCGGCGAAATGCTGGTCGCCGTGCGGATTCCCGCCCTCCCTCCCGGCACCGCCTGGGGCTACGTCAAGCATTGCTCCAAGATCGGCGAGTTCGCCCACGCCATCGGGGCCGTGCGGATCGAGCCTCACGCCGGGCGCGGCCGCGTGGTGATCGGGGCCATCGAGCGTGCGCCCCTCGTGATCCCAGACGCATCCGACCTGTTCGGCGGCCGGATCGGCACCGACTTCGCCGACCGGTTCGACGCCCGAGCGGCCGATGCGCTCCTGCGAGAGGCCGGGATGTCCGACGCCGTCGACCGCCACGTCCACGTCACCGTTCTGGGCCGCGCCATCGCGCAGGCGGCTGCCGCGCCACCCTCCCTCACACGCACAGTCGGCGAGGCCGCATGAGCACCGCATCGGTCGCCCTCCGCGACGAGAGCTCGCCCCTAGACGTCACCGTCAACGGCCGGGCGCGGAGCCTTCGGGCCGAGCCGCGCACGCATCTCGGCGACGTGCTGCGCGACACCCTTGATCTCACCGGAACCCATCTCGGCTGCGAGCACGGAATCTGCGGCGCCTGCACGGTCCTCCTCGACGGTGAGCCGGCGCGGGCCTGTCTGACCTTCTCCGGCGCCTGCGCGGGCGCCGAGGTGACCACCATCGAAGGACTCGACGACGACCCGGTCGCCGGTGAGTTGCGGGCGGCGTTCAACCGCGAGCACGCCCTTCAGTGCGGCTACTGCACGCCCGGCATGCTCATCGCCGCCCGCGACCTCGTCCTGCGCCTGCCGGACGCCGACGAGCGCCGCATCCGCGCCGGCCTCTCGGGCAACCTGTGCCGCTGCACCGGCTATGTCGGCATCGTCCGGGCGGTGCGCGGCGTCATCGCCGAGCGCCGCGCCCGCGGCATCGCTCCGATGACCGGCGGACAGCGCAGCCTCGGTCCCGTCGGCGCACGCCTCGGCACGCCGTCCGGCCCCGCATCGGAGGCGGCTCGCACGCCCCTGCGGCCCGTCGCGCCGGCCGAAGCCGTGCCGCACATCGCCGATCTCGACGGCGACTTCGTGCCCGCCCACCGCTTCGAGCAGGCCTTCACCGTAGCGCACCCGCCCGACACCGTCTTCGCCCTGTTCGGCGACGTGGAGGCCGTGGCTGCCTGCCTGCCCGGTGCCATGCTGACGGGCCAGCCGACCCCGGATGCCGTCGAGGGCGCGCTGCAAGTGCGGATCGGACCCATCGCTGCGCGCTTTCGCGGCCGTGCCCGGATCTTTCGCGATGAGGTGGCCCGTACGGGACGCATTCTCGGCGCGGGCAGCGACGCGGGTGGCCGCTCCGCCACCCAGGGGGAGATCCGCTACCGCGTTGGATCGGGCGAGGCCCCCGGTATGGCCCGGATCGATCTCGCCGTCGGCTACACCCTCAAAGGACCGTTGGCGCAGTTCGGGCGGCCGGGGCTCGTGCGCGACCTCGCCGGACGACTCGGGGCCGAGTTCGCCGCGAACCTGGAAGCCCGGCTCTCCGGTGCGCCGGCCCCGGCCGCCGCAGGCCTCAACCCCCTGCGCCTGCTCCTCACGATGCTGACGACCTCCCTGCGCCGACGCCTCGCCGCATGGGGCCGCCGTCCCTGACCGTCGCCTCCTCCCCGCGATTCTGCCCGCGATTCTGCCAAAGACCGGAGACCACTATGACGCGCAGCCACACGATCCCCGCTCTGACCCTCGCCTTCGTCCTGTCGGCGGGGGTGGCCCACGCGCAGGCCATCCGGATCGGCGTCAACGAGCCCCTGACCGGCCCCTTCGCGGCGTCGGGCACCTACGTGGTCAACGGCGCCCGGATCGCCGCCGACGAGATCAACGCCAAGGGCGGCGTCTTGGGCAAGAAGCTCGAACTCGTCGTCGAGGACAACAAGAGCAACCCCACAGAAGCGGCGGCGGTGGCCGAAAAACTCATCACCAGCGACAAGACCCCGGTGCTGATGGGCGCCTGGGGTTCCAGCCTGACCCTCGCGGTGATGCCCAAGCTCGCCGATTACGAGACCGCGATGCTGGTGGAGACCTCGTCGTCTGGAAAGATCACCACCTCGGGCAACCCCTATGTCTTCCGCATCTCTCCGCCCTCGGCCCTGGAAGCCGAGGCCTTCGCGCCGATGGTCGAAAAGCTAGGTCTGAAGAAGGTCGATTTCCTCGCCATCAACAACGACTGGGGCCGAGGGGCGGCGGCCGATTTCGGCAAGATGCTCAAGGGCAAGGGCGTCACGGTCGGCCTCGTGGAGACCATGGACCAGGGCGCGCAGGACATGAGCGCCCAGCTCTCCAAGCTGAAGGGCTCGGATGCCGACACGCTTCTGATCACGGCCGCCGTCGACCAGCTCACCCTGCTGTTCAAGCAGATGGCGGCCCTTGGCCTCAAGAAGCGGATCATCACCACCGGCGGCTCCCAGAACCCTGACCAGATCATCGCCCAGGCGGGTGCTGCCGCAGAGGGGACGATGCATCTCACCACCTTCCTGCCCTGGTATCCCGAGAAGACCCCGAACCCTGCGGCCACCGCCTATTTCATCGGCGAGTGGAAGAAGCGCGGCTTCGAGTTCGCCGGCGTCACCGAGAGCTTCCGGGGCTACGACGGCATCCGCGCCATCGCGGCGGCCATCGAGAAGGGCGGCGCCGCCGATGCGGCCTCGATCAAGAAGGGCTTCTGGTCGGTGGATTTCACCGGGCTCAACGGACAGATCCGCTTCGCCAAGGCCGGCCCTGCCGGGTCCGAGAGCGGCCAGAGCAAGCCCGACGTCTACCTCGTAAAGATCGACTGCGGGAAGGTCATGGTGCCCGAACTCTAGCCGAGCGCAAATCTTCCGGCGGCCGGGGCTCCGGGTTTCTATGATCCGTGTGTGTTCGCCTCGGGTGTCACGGGCTGAACAGGTCCCCTCTCCTGAAAGGAGAGGGTTGGGGTGAGGTGTCGTCCACCTCCGAAGAAGTCACACACCTCACCTTGTCCCTCTCCTTCAAGAAGAGTGGACCCGCGCCAAGCTTGCTGACTCTTCACTGACACTCAGCCGACGACCGTATCACCTGCTTACAGGCGAGGCCTCGATGACCGAATTCCTGCAGCACCTCCTCAACACCCTGGTCCTCGGGGGCACCTATGCCCTGCTTGGCATCGGGCTGACCCTGATCTTCGGTATCATGAACGTGGTGAACTTCACCCACGGCGCGCTCTACACGGTGGGCGCCTACGTCATGTACCTCGCCGTCACCGCCCTCGGACTCGGCTTCTTCGCCGCCTTGCCGACCGCGATCCTCGGCGGCCTCCTGCTCGGCGCAATCCTCGATCTCGTGCTGCTGCGGCCCTTACGCGGCGCGGACATGGATACGACCATGCTGGTGATGATCGGAGCCGGCATCGTCCTGCAATCGGGCACGCTCTGGCTGTTCGGCGGCGTCGCCAAATCGATCCCGACGCCGTTTCCGGACGCGCCGCTCCAGCTCGGACCCGTCTCCGTGTCGTGGCTGCGGCTGTTCGTGCTGGGCGCGGCCCTCGCGCTGATCGGGCTGAATTACTGGCTCATCAACCGGACCCGCCTCGGGCTGGCCATGCGCGCCACCTTCCAGGACCACGACACCGCCTCGCTGATGGGGGTCAACGTACGGCTCATCTACACCGCGACCTTCGCCATCGGCTCCAGCCTCGCGGCCGCGGCCGGCGCACTCCTCGGGCCGGTTTACGTGGTGTTCCCGCAGATGGGCGGCATGGCCGAGCTGAAGGCCTTCGCCATCGTCATCCTGGGTGGGCTCGGCAACATCACCGGGGCGGCCATCGGCGGCTTCATCCTGGCGCTGGCCGAGGAACTGGGCGCCGGCTACATCTCGTCGGGCTACCGGGACGCCATGGGCTTCCTGATCATCATCGCGGTGCTGATCTTCAAGCCGACGGGGCTCTTCGCCAAGGCGGAGCGCATCGGATGACCCGGCACCTCCCCGCTCTCGCCCTCCTGGCGGCACTGGCCGCCCTGCCCTTCGCGCTGGGCCACAACCCCTACCTGCTCAACGCGCTGATCACGACGGGCATCGTCACCATCGCTGCCATGAGCCTGAACCTGTTGCTCGGCTTCACCGGGCAGCTCAGCCTTGGGCACATCGCCTTCTTCGGCATCGGTGCCTACGTCAGCGCCCTCACGAGCCTCGGCTTCGACGTAGAGCTGCTCTGGGGCCTTCGCATCGTACACGAGCCCTGGCCGCCTGTGGTGGGCTTCGGCCTCGCCGTGCTGGCGACGGCCGGCTGCGGCTACCTCGTCGGTCGCCTCTCCTTCCGGGTGCGGGGTGCCTATTTCGTCATCGTGACGATCTCCTTCGCCGAGGTGGTGCGCCTCGTCGCCCTCAACTGGGTGGAGCTGACCCAAGGCCCCCTGGCGCTGACGGGCATCCCGCCCTTCAGCCTCGGCTTGCCCGGCCTCGGCTCCGTCACCTTGCGGACGAAGATGCAGAATTACTATCTCGTCCTCGTGGTCGGCACGCTCTGCTACGCCCTCATCGCCCTCCTCGTCCGATCGCGCTTCGGCCGGGCCATGCGGGGCCTGAAGGAGAACGAGTCCTTGGCCCTCTCGGTCGGCATCAACGCCACCCGGACCCTGACCCTCGCGGCGGTGATCTCGGCGGCAATGGCGGGGGCAGCCGGCAGTCTCTACGCCCATTACCTGCGCATCATCGACCCCGACGTGTTCCTGTTCTCCACCACGGTGACCATGGTCATCATGGTGGTGGGCGGCGGCAAGGGCACGCTTCTCGGCCCCGTCGTGGGCGGCCTGATCTTCGGCCTGCTCCCCGTCGCCCTGCGCCCGGTCATGGTGCCGGAGGCGCAGTGGATGGTGTTCGGCGTCGTTCTGATCGTGATCCAGTTCGTCATGCCCCGGGGCATCGTGCCCGGCCTCGCCCGCCTCGCCACGCGCCGTCACGCGCCCGGTGGCGCACCCGCCCGGATGCCCGCGGAGGCCAGGCCATGAGCGAGATCCACGCTCCCATCCTCTCGGTGGACCATGTCGGCGTGCGCTTCGGCGGCCTCGTCGCCATCGCCGACCTGCATTTCGACGTTCATCCCGGCGAGATCGTCAGCCTGATCGGTCCGAACGGGGCCGGCAAGACGACGGCCTTTAACGTGATGACGGGCTTCCTGAAGCCCAGCCAGGGTCAGGTCCGGTTCCGCGGCACCAGCCTCCAGGGTTTGCAGCCGCACGAGATCGTGCGGCTCGGCCTGAGCCGGACGTTCCAGCGCACGAGCGTGTTCCCCGACGACACCGTGGTCGACAACGTGATGATCGGCCTGCATCGGCGGGGCCGCGGGCGGCTGGTCGATTCGCTGCTTGGGCAGGACCGCACCGGCGAGGCGGCTCTGCGAGACCGGGCCCGTGCACTCCTCGACTGGGTCGGACTCTCCGGCCGGGCTCAGGACAAGGCCGGGTCGCTGGCCTATGGCGAACAGCGCCTCGTCGGGGTCGCGCTGGCGCTGGCCACCGAGCCGGCGATGCTACTCCTCGACGAGCCGGTCTCGGGCATGAACGCCTCCGAGACCCAGGTCTTCGTGCGCCTGATCCGCTCGATCCGCGAGCGCGGCATCACCATCCTGCTCGTCGAGCACGACATGCCGATGGTCATGGAGGTCTCCGACCGGATTGTGGTGCTGAATTACGGCCGCCTCATAGCCGAGGGGCCGCCGGCGGCGATCCGTGCCGATCCAGCCGTGATCGAAGCCTATCTCGGCCAGGGCAGTGCCGCCCGCGAAGCCGCACAGGCCGCCAGGGAGACGATCGATGCTTGAGATCCGCGATCTCGTCTGCGGCTACGGCGCGGTGACGGCCCTGAAGGGTCTCTCGCTCAAGGTCGAGGAGGGACAGCTCGTCGCTCTGGTCGGCGCCAATGGCGCCGGCAAGTCGACGACGCTCCGGGCCGTCTCCGGGCTCATTCCGGCGCGCTCGGGCAGCATTCACTTGGCCGGCCGGGACATCACCGGCACCGACCCGCGCAAGGTGCTGGCCCAGGGCATCGCGCATTGCCCGGAGGGGCGGCGGGTATTCCCGCAGATGAGCGTCGCCGAGAACCTCGCCATGGGTGCCTATCTGCGGCGCGATCCGGCCGGAATCGCCGCCGATCTCGTGCGCATCTACGGCGAGTTCCCGCGTCTCGCCGAGCGCCGCAATCAGGCTGCCGGCACCCTCTCGGGGGGCGAGCAGCAGATGCTGGCCATCGGGCGCGCGCTGATGTCCCGTCCCCGTCTCGTCCTGTTCGACGAGCCCTCCCTCGGCCTCGCCCCCAACATCGTTGAGCGCATGTTCGCCGTCATCCGGGCGATCTGCGACACCGGCACCACTGTCCTCCTGGTGGAGCAGAACGCCTTCGCGGCTCTGGAACTCTGCGATTACGCCTACCTGCTGGAGACGGGCCGCATCGTGCTGGCGGGGCCGGGCTCGACGCTGATCGCGGATCCGCATGTGCGCCAAGCCTATCTCGGTGGCTGACAGCGGGCGCTGGGTTCGGGTCTGCCGTATCGAGGCTCTCGCCGGCCGTGAGATCATCCCGGTCTTCGTGGCGGGCCGTCATCTCGTCCTCGTGCAGGACGGCGACGGGATCTTCGCCACGGACCGGGCCTGCCCGCATGAGGGGGCGGATCTCGCCCTGGGCCATTGCTCCGGAGGGCGCCTGTTCTGCCCGCGGCACCTGGCATGGTTCGCGCTCGCGAATGGTGCCGTCTCGCCTGGATGGAATTTCCCCGATCTTCGCACCTACCCGACCCGCAGGGAGGGGGGCGATATCCAGGTTCTGATCGAGGCCCGGGGATGAGGGTGCCGAAGGGCGCAGGGCGGTGACGAAACACGTCGTCCCGTCAAAGGAGGCGATGACCGAGACCGCACCGTTCCATCTCCTCGTCGAAGGTGCCTGGATCGAGGCAGCAGGGCTCGATACGGGCGTTTCGTCCGGCGCGGAGTGGGAGCCTTTCGATCAAAGCGCCTTTAAAAAGACCGGCCAGCGTGGATCATTCATGATCGAACGGGCACGCATGTGCTTCCAGATGCCGTACTTGTAGAAGTCGAAGTCGAGGCTGGAGATCGCGTTCTGCACCATCGCCCAGGTCGACCATTTAATGTCGGCCAGCGCCTTGTGGACCATTAGGCGGGCGAACAGCGCCTCGTCGTAGCGTCCGAAATACGCCTCGATCAGCTCGCGGTCGACGCTCTCGGAGAAGAACATCTCTCCACTCCAGATCGCGAGGTCGTAGAGACGATCGTTGTTGGAGGCGTATTCGAAGTCGATGAGCAGGATGGAGTCGTCCTCGCCGACGAGGAAGTTGCCCGGCATCGGATCGTTGAAGCAGGGTACGAGATCGAGACCGGAGGCTTCGAGCGCCGCCTGCGCCAGATGGGTCTGGCGTGTCAGCCACACGTGATCGGGCGGCACCGGCGCCTGGAGTTGGGCGACCTGTCGGTCGTGCTCGGCGATCATCTCGAACACGGTCTTGGTGAGCGGCAGCAATGCCGCCGCGTGGAAGCGACGATAGATGTTCATCGCTTCGGTCCGCAGCGCAGGGTCGGCGAAGTCGCGGTGGGTCGAGGGTCGCCGGCCTTCCACGAACTCGGCGATCTCGATGTCCTGCGCGTCGAGATGGTTGAAGGTGCGGGGGCCGAGGCCGATCGCCTCCGCCTGCCGGCTGGCGGCACGGGCGGCGGCGCGGTCGATGAACATCTCCGTTCCGCGACCGGGCATCTTCACAAAGTAGGCGTGCGGTTCGCCGTCGATCTCGACGCGCCAATTCATGTTGCTGATGCCGCCTAGGACCGGGCGGTAACGCATCGGGCGTCCCTGCCAGGGCGCGACGGAGCGAAGAATCGCCTCGAAGGCCTGCTCGGATTCGGTGGTGGCGTCGCCGAGAGAGATCATGCTCGCTACCTCACAAGGATCTCAGGCTTTCCTCGAAGCCCGGCCTGCCGACCCGCATCCGGCACCGCAGGAAGCGCCAGCCCGCGTATTTGCGGAACTCCAGCGTGCGGCGGGGTGACAGGCGGTCCATCGCCAGGGCCCGGAGGCCCCAGTGGAGGTCGTCGGCGGCGGCATAGGCCAGGCATCGGTGGAAGACGTCCTCGCGGAATCGTCCCTCCGCCATCTCGATGCCGGGCTTCATCTGAGCGTCGAACTGGCAGGCTTCGTTGAGAAAGACGCCGAGCTGGTAGTGGGGATCGGTGTCGCAGGCCATGTCGAAATCCACCAGCCGGAGTTCGCCGTCTGGGGAGAACAGCAGGTTCGAGGCATGGGGGTCGGCATGGGCCGGGCGGCTCTCGGTCCCGGCGGCTACCAGCGCCGCCTCGATGCCGTCGACCCAATCGATCAGGAACCACGCGTCCTGGGGCAGGGTGTCGGCCTCCTCGCCGAGACGGGTAAGGAGCGCGCGGATCGCCTCGAAGACATTCCAGCGGCGTCCGAGCGGTTCGCCCGCGCCGATCCGGCCGAAGGCCTCGATGACCGCGCCCATGCGCTCGGGCCGGCGCAGGGTGTCGAGAGTGGCCGGGCGCCATTCGGGGCCGAGACACGCGAACAGGATCGCGCCCTCCGCTTCGGCCAGATGCAGGGGCTGGGGTGCGAGGCCGAGGGAAGCGATCCTCTGTGCCGCCCGGAAGGCGGCGGAGGGATCGAGCAGGGCGGCGGCCGCGCGTTCACCCACCTTCAGGAAGTAGCGGGGCGCCGCCCCCTCCACCTCGGCGACGAGGTAGGAGGTCGATTCGACCCCATGGTAGGAGGGCGAGGCGACCCCCGGCACGGCCTCGCGGTAGTGGAGCCTCCGCCCCGCCAGCATCGGCGCGGTGGCGAGCGCCGCCTCGGCGAGTCTCTCCTGTGAATCCCCCAGCATGCCGACCGCTTTCACGGGCGCTCCTTCTCCATCTCGATGACCGACAGGCCCTCGTTGGCCAGGATGAGGAGCATATCGGCCAGAACCTGCGTGCCGAAGGCGTGGTCCTCCGGTCGGGTGAATTCCGTGGGGTGGTGAATCACGCCTCCGACGCTGGGCACCGCCATCACGATGGACGGGCACACCGCCGCGAGGCTGATCGCATCGTGGCCGCCGATCGTGTCGAGGTGACGAGCCGGGGCACCGTTGACGTCGCTTGCGCGCTCGGCGAGGCGGACGAGACCGGGCGCCATCTCTCCCGCCACACGACGGTCGATGGAGCGGACCTCGTGCCCCACCTCGGCCCGCGCCGCCGCCGCCTCAATGCTCGCACGCAGCCGCGCCTCCGCCTCGGCCAGGATGATCTGCGAACCCGAGCGCAGTTCGATGAACAGCACGACCTCGCTCGGCACGGTGTTGGGCGAGTTGGGGAAGATCTCCATCCGCCCGACGGAGGTGTGCAGGTCTAGACCGTACCCTCCGGCGAGCGCCTTGAGATCGGCGATGACGTAGGCCCCGGCCAGGAGGGCGTCGTGCCGCGCCGCCATCGGGGTCGGTCCGGTATGGGCCTGCCGCCCAAGGAAAGCGAGGCGATACTTCACGGCTCCCCAAAACCGCGTGAAGGCACCGAACCGCCGACCCTCGCGCTCGAGGAACGACTCGCCTTCAATGTGAAGCTCGAGATAGGCGGCCGGAACCGGCACCTTGTCGGTCCCGGCATAGCCGATGCTCTCCAGGGCTTCGCCCACCGAGATCCCGGTGCCGTCTCGCCGGTCAAGGGCCCAGGCGAGGTCCGCTGCCCCCGTGAAGACGCTGCTGCCGAGGAGGCTCGGCTGAAAGCGTGCCCCCTCCTCGTTGGTCCAGTTGGCGACCACGAAGTTGCAGGCCGCCCGCGCACCACTTGCCGCCAGGCTTTCGCGGACGGCGAGGATTGCTTCGCAGGCCGAGATCACACCCAGTGCACCGTCGAAGCGGCCGCCATTGGGCTGGCTGTCGATATGGGACCCAACCATCACCACGGGGGCGTTGGCGCCGGCGAGATCGAGACAGCCGAACTGGTTACCGATGGCATCGACCCTTCCCGCGAAGCCGTGCTCGCGGAACCAGGCGGCGAGCCAGTCGCGGGCCTGCCCGTCCTCGGCCGACAGGGTGAGGCGGGTCATGGCGCCGTCCGCTCCCCCGCCGAAGACGGAGACGGCTTCCATCATGGCCTGAAGACGTGCGGGATCGATCCGCACGGAGGAAGGAGCCGTCGTCTCAGGCATGGATGACATCCACTTGTGTGTGCTGGAAGGCCCGCGCCGCATCGCGGCTGAGGGGCGCGTTGGTGACGAGGGTATCGACGGCGTCGAGGCCGAAGGTGCGGATCGTGCCGAACCGCCCAAACTTCGAGGAATCGGCCAGGATGACGGATCGGCGCGTCCGCTCTACGGCTACACGGCGCAGGACCGCCTCGTCCTCGCCCAGATCCATGAACCCGTGCTCGTGATGCACGGTGACGATGCCCATGATGGCGAGGTCGTAGACGTGCTCGCGAAGGGCGGCGAGCGTACGATGGCCGAACAACGCCCTGTAGTCGGGCTTCATGTCGCCGCCCAGTACCGTGACCTGCGCGCTGGAATCACCGGCCAGAAGTGCTGCGATGTCGATGGAATTGGTGTGGACACGGACCCGCCGGCCCAGCAGCCGACGGGCGAAGGCCAGCGTCGTGGTGCCCGCATCGAGGAAGACGGTCATTCCGTCCTTGACCAAGGGCAGGGCGGCCTCGGCGATGCGGGCCTTCTCGCGGGCACCCACCCGGACCCGTTCGTCGAAGGGCCGGTCGCGCTCCCTCCGGTCGATGACGGCCCCGCCATAGACCCGCCGCGCATGGCCGCGCAGTTCGAGGTCGCGCAGGTCGCGCCGTACGGTCTCGCTGCTGATGGTGAGCCGGATCGCCAGATCCTTCACGCTGACCCGTCCGTCGCGCTCGAGGGCGTCGAGGACGAGCGCGAGGCGTCGCTCGGTGATCCCCATCGCGGGCGCTCCCTCCCTTGCCGCCGATCGTGGGCCTCGTCCGCCGGTTCCGTGGCTGGGTAGGAGACGGGACTTCTGATGAACCGTGCCGTGCATCAGGCCGCTCCGGCGACGGAGTCGGTGACCGGCTCCGTCACAAGATGACAGGCGGCCAGATCGCGGGTTCCGCGAACGGCCAGATGCGGGCTCAGCGTGACGCAATCCTCGAACGCCTGCGGGCAGCGCGAGCGGAATGAACAGCCGGTGGGCAGGTCGATCGGGCTCGGGGGCTCACCCTCGAGGAGGCAATCTTCCGGACGGTAGCGCCGCTTCTCCAGGGTCGGCATCGCCGACAGCAGGGTCCGCGTGTAGGGATGCCCGGGATCGAAGAACAGGCGCTCGTTGTCGGCGAGTTCGACGACCTCGCCGAGATACATCACCGCGATGCGGTTGCAGGCTTTGCGCACCATGGCGAGGTCGTGGCTGATGTAGATGTAGGTCAGCCCGTGGGCGCGCTGAAGCTTGTCGAACAGCGCCAGCAGCTTGAACTGCTCGGTCTGATCGAGGGCCGAAAGCGTCTCGTCCATGAGCAGGATCTCCGGGTCGAGCACCATCGCGCGGGCGACGTTGATGCGCTGTCGCTGCCCGGCGGAGAGGCCGAGGGGAAGCTGGTCGTAGAGCGAAACGGGTAGTCCCACGTCGTTCATGACGTCACGCACCTTGTCGCGAATGCGCCCGGCGTCGCGCCAGCCATGGGTGCGCAGGGGCGCCTCCAGCATCGCGCCGATGCCGGTGCGTGGCGGCAGCGAGTCGAACGGATCCTGGAGCACGAGCTGGAGCTTGCGCCGGAAGGCCAGAAGTTCGGCCCCGGAGAACCGGGCGATGTCCCGGCCGTCGCACAGGACCGTGCCGCCGGTGGGTCGCTCCAGGCGGCTGAGGAGGCGCATCAGGGTGGACTTGCCGCAGCCCGATTCACCGACTACCGCGAAGCTGTCGCCTTTGTGGATGTCGAAGGTGACGTGGCGCACGGCGCGCAGCTCACTCGTCCCGGCGAAGCTGCCGCGCGTTCTCACTCGGTAGGTTTGCGACACGTCCCGCAGGCTGACGATGGCGGTATCTGGCCGCCGGGCCTCCCGTGGGACGGCAGGGACGGTGGGCCGCACGCTCCAAATCGCGGGGATCTGCGCCACTAGTTCGCGGGTATAGGGGTGGCGCGGCGCGGAGATCAGCGCTTCGGTCGGCTGCTCCTCCACCAGCCGGCCCTCGTCGATGACCAGGATGCGGCTCGCCGCCTCGCTGGCGACGGGGAGCGAGGACGAGACGAACAGGATCGCGGTATCGAAGCCCTCGGTGAGTTCGCGCATCAGGCGGATCACCTGGGCGGCGACGGTGACGTCGAGGGGTTGGGTAACGTTGTCGGCGACGAGGAGCGCGGGATTCGAGATCATCGCGTCGACGATCAGGGCGCGCTGCATCATCCCGCCAGAAAACTGCGAGGGGTAATCGTGGAAGCGTGCCCTCGCCGAGGGGATGCGCACAGCGTCGAGTAGCGCGATGACGCGGTCCTGCGCCTCGGCCGCCGTCACCTCCGGCATCACCGCCCGGATCTTCTCCACGATCTGGCGACCCACCGGGAGGGTCGGATCGAGGGCGCCCATGGGATTGGCGCCCACATAGGCGATGTCGCGGCGCAGCCGCCGCATCTCCCGCGGGGGCAGCGTCAGCAGGTTGCGATCGCGGAAACGCACCTCGCCGGCGCCGATGGTGAGGGGCGGCGCGATCCAGTTGACCACCGCCCGGGACAGCACCGTCTTGCCGGCGCCGGACGCGCCGACCACGCCGACGATCTCGCGCGGCGCGACGTCGAAGGAGATGTCGTCGAGGATCCGGCGCTCGCGTCCTGGAAGGGTGAGATCGATGCGCAGGCCGCGAACGGAGAGAACCGGGCTCATCAGGCGCCTCCGTGGATCGCGTTGCGAGCCCGTTCGAAGGCGGCGCCGATCAGGTTGATGCTGGTCAGCGTCAGGCACAGGAACACCCCCGGCATGGTGGCGATCCACCAAGCGTTGAGGAGGTACTTGCGGCCATCCGCGATGATGTTGCCGAAGGTCGGGGTCGGCGGCTGCACCCCGAGGCCGAGGAAGCCGAGGGTCGATTCGAAGATCATCATCCGGGCGACGTCGAGCACGGAGGTGAACAGCAGGGGCGGGACCAGCAGCGGCACCAGCAGGGTGAGGATGATGCGCGGGTGCGTGGCGCCCGAGACCTGGGCGGCCCGTACGTATTCGCGGCCCCGCTCGGCCATGACAACCGAGCGCATCACCCGGGCATAGACCGGCCAGTTCGACAGGCCGAGCACGAGGATGATCGCCGGGATCGTCGGACGCGAGACGCCTAGCACCGCAATCGCCAGGATGATCATCGGGATCGAAAGCTGCGCGTCGGTGATCCGCATCACCACCGTATCGGTGCGGCCGCCGAAATAGCCGGAGATCGTGCCAAGCGCGCAGCCGATCAGAAGGGTGACGGCGACCGAGGCGACGCCGATCAGGAACGAGTAGCGCAGGCCGACGAGACTGCGCACCAGCATGTCGCGGCCGATCTGGTCGGTGCCGAGCGGGTGAGCCCAGCTCCAGGTCTCACCCACGAACAACGGCGGCAGCAGGCGGGCACGCACGTTCATCTTCAGCGGGTCGATGCCGCTGAGCTCGGGGTAGAAGGCGGCGGCCAGTGCGAGGATCGTGAACAGCGCGAACCCGATTCGGAACTCGGTGGAGCGGGCGGCATGTGAGAGGATGCGCCGGCCGATGGAGCGGGAGGCGGCGACGTCGACCGGTGGCGGCGGCGCGACGATCAGGGTGGTTTCGAGGGCGCCCATCAATATTCGAGCCTCGGATCGATGGAGGTGGCGGCGAGATCGACGAGGATGTTGATGAGGACGAAGATCGCGCTAGTGACGATCGCGATGCCCTGGATCAGGGGGAAGTCGCGCTGCAGAACCGCGTTGATGGTGAGCAGTCCGAGGCCGGGATAGTCGAAGATGTATTCGACGATGATCACGCCGCCGAGCAGGCTGGAGAACTGCACGCCGAGGAGGTTTAGCAGGGGGACGGACGCGTTGCGCAGGGCGTGGGCGGCGACGATCCGGGTCGGCGACAGCCCGCGGACCTGCCCGACGGTAACGTAGGATTCGCCCATCTGTGCGGCCACGGCCCCCGACAGGGTCCGGATCAGCACCGGCGACAGTTCCACCGCGAGCACCAGCGCCGGCAGCACCGTGTAGGAGAAGCCGCCATAGCCGATGGCCGGCAGCCAGCCGAGTTTCACCGACAGGAGCAGGGCCAGGACAATGCCGAGCCAGAAGTTCGGCAGCGAGACGAAAACCGACGAGACCGTGAAGGCGAGCTTGTCGGCGATGCCGCCGGGGCGCAGGCCCGCCGCGATCCCCAGAAGGCTCGAAAAGACCAGGGCGAAGACGAGGGCCAGGGCCGCCAGTTGCAGGGTCATCGGCAGGGCGTCGAGGATGAGGTCCATGACCTTCGCGCGCTCGCCGCGGGTCGTGTCGTTGAAATTCGCGCCTCCTGTCGCCGCGCCGTTGGCCGGCCGCACGAAGCTCTGTCCGAGATCGCCCTGGACGACGCGCGCCATGTAGCGGCCGAACTGGACCGGGATCGGATCGCGCAACCCCATCTGGGTGGCGATCTGCTCGATCAGCGCTTCGGGTGCCATGCCGCCGGCCATCAGCCGCACGGGATCGCCCGGCACGACCCGCAGCAGCGTGAAGATCAGAAGCGAGACCAGGAAAATGATGACCGCACCCTGCGCGAGGCGCCGGGCGAGGAAACTGAGAACGAACATCGGGTGCAGGTCCGGTGACGGGTTCGGTAGGGCGCGACACGGTTTCCGCCCGAGCGGACCGTGGCGCGCGCCCGACGCGCATGAGAGCGGGCTGGTTGTTCAGACCGTCTTGGAAGCGTCGATGGAGCCGTCGGGATAGACGTAGAGGCCCTGGAGTTCCTTCTGCATCGCGTGGATCATGACAGAGGTGAACAGCGACAGCGCCGGCACCTTGGCTGCCAGCAGCGGCATGGTCTCGTCCTGAAGGATCGCCTTGCGCGCCTCCAGGGTGGGCGCGGCCCGCTCCTTGTCGAGGCTCGCGTCGATCGCGGCGTCCTCGATGCCGGTGATGCGGTGCGAGGACGAGTGGAAATGGGTGCGCAGCACCAGATCCGGCTCCGGCGAGCCGGTGGACCAGCCGCAATCGACCATATGGCCGGGGCCGCCGCCGGGGCGATGGTAGAGGCGCTCGTTCCATGCCGCCGGTTCCAGGACGGTGAGGTTCACCGGGAACCCCTGCTCGTTGAGCATCGCGGTGATGACCTCGCCGTATTCCTTGGTCTTCGGGTAGAAGCCCACCGAGGTGATGTATTCGAGCGGCGGCAATCCCTTCCCCTTCGGGAAGCCGGCCTCCGCCAGCAGCGCCTGTGCTTTTGCGGGGTCGTAGGCCGGGTAGTTCTTGAGATCGACGTAGCCGAACTTCACCGGCGAGACGTAGTTCGCGGATGCGTGGCCGGCCGCACCCAGCAGCTCGACGATCATCGCGCGGTCGATGGAGTGGCAGGCCGCCATCCGGACGCGCACGTCGTCGAAGGGCGGCTTGGAGCAGCGGAACCAGAGATACTTGTTCTCGACGGAAACGACCTGATTGATCGCGATCTTCGGATTGGCCTTCACGGTCTCGACCTGCTCGGGCTCGAGCCGTTCGACGATCGAGGCCTGCCCGTTCATCAGCGACAGCATCCGGGTCGTCGAATCGCCGGTGAAGGTGAAGTCGATGCCGGGGATCGCCGGCTTGCCCTTGAAGTAGCCGTCGAAGGCGGCGAGGACGGTGCTGTTGCCGCGCTGCTCGACGAAGCGGAAGGGTCCCGTGCCGTTGAGCCGGCGGGTCAGGGCACCGCCCGGCCCCTCCGCGATGTCCTTGGCCGACATGATCGGCAGGAACGAGGCGAGGAAGATGAAGAGATGGGCGGGATAGCCGCCCTTCGACGTGTCGACGATCACGGTCTCGTCGTCGGGCGTCGTGATGGTCAGCGACTCGGTCGGGCCGGGATACCATTGCGCCGGCCGATCCTTGCCCGACCCGTACTCGAAGGTGGCCTTGACGTCCTCAGCCTTGAACGGCTTGCCGTCATGGAAGTGGATGCCCTTGCGCAGCTTGATCTGCAGGCGGGTGGGCTCGAGGAGCTGGATGTCGGTGGCGAGCTCGTAGACCACCTTGCTCGGGTCATCGAGGGTCATCGGCGTGCGGGTGAGGAAGCCCATCACGAACCCCTCGATGTTCTTCTGCGAGAGCGTGGTGTGAGCGGTCGGATCCCAATTGCCGGTGATGTTCTCGGCGGACAGGAACACCAGCGGCTTTCCCCCTTGCGCGAAAGCGGAGGAGATCAGGAAATCCGGGTTGATCTGGCTGACCCCGGCCAGTGCCGCACTGCCTTGCAGAAACCGCCTGCGATCCATCACGTTGGCCATCCCGAAACTCCCAAAGCCACGTATCCGTCAAAGTGGTCAAAAACCACAAGGCACGACCTGTGCCAGATCGCTGAAAACGGGCAAAGCGGGCATCACGCTTAGGGTGGCGGGATTGGGGTGGGAGGAGGATTCCTCACTGGCAGTTTATCGGACGGACTCAAAGGGGCTGAACCCGCACGCTGCGGAAATCACGACGTATCTCGCCACAGCCCTAATCCGGCACACTTCGCGCACCCTGAATCCCTATCCGAGGAGCCTGTCGTGCAGTCTGCAATCCGTTCCATGTCCTTCCCTGAATTCGTCCGCTTCCAGGCCGAGCGTGGTGTTTCCGAAGCACTCCTCGCGGCCGCTCGGAAGCGTCGCAGGTCGGTCGCGCAAGGCCGCTGAGGCCTAACCACCGAAATAGGCACTGCGCCTGCCGGATTCAGACGTCCGACATTTAACAGCCGTCCCATTGGTCAAAGGCAGGCGTCCTGTGCAGCCTCGAGGCGGCCAGCAGAGATCGCGGACAGAAACGCATGATAGTCCGCCTCGTTTTGATCCCCGTAAGCGTGGGCCCAATCTGCGAACGCTTCGCGCAGATCCGCGCGTCCGTCATGACCGCAATAGCCAGCAATCGCCGCCGCATCGCCCGTGCGGGCATGGGCGCGGGCGAGGAGCGCTCCATAGGCGTGGGAAAAGTACAGCAGGGGTTGCCCTGCCATCCTGGCGATGGGGATCTCCCCCTTCATGTTCTTCATCTGACGGACATAGAAGGGCCGGTCGTCGATCGATGTCCAACCGAGGAGGGGGTCTCCCACTGCCTGCAGGAGCTTCTGCCCGTAGATGACGCGCTCGCCCTCGTGGCTCGCATAAGGTTCGGGCATGCCGACCAGATAGGGTGCATGGGCCGGTCGAACCGCCTCCTTGACCTGAAGGAAGAGCGCATCCTGATCGGAATTGCCGCAGAGCAGGGCCACGTAGGCGCGGGTTCCGACACTTCCGACCCCGACCACCCGATGGGCGACGTCCACCACGTGATAGCGGTTGAGCATGAAGCGGCGCTCGCGCGGTAAAGTCTCGGCATAGCGTTCAAGGCCCGAGGTTACGTTCTGGCGCGTGGCCTCGTCGACGCGCATGAGGATGGGCGGCTCCTCGCGAAACCGCCAACTGCCATCCGTGCGCCGCTCGCCGACCCGGTCGAGCAGGCTCTTATTGTTCTTGCGACGCGCCTTCTCGACGGCCTTGCGCACCACCGTCTGGGATTGCGCGTCGATCTCGATACCGGAAAATTCGAGCTGGTCGGCCCGCGCCGCTCGCTGCCACACATCAAGGGAGCCGCGGGGCGCCAGATCGTCCATGGTATGTTGATACCCGGCCACGGCCGCGAGCACGGCCTCCCGCCGCTCCACGGCCCGCACACCATCGTCACGCGCCGCCACTTCGACACTGGCGCAGAGCCGTTTCAGATCCCATTCCCAGGGTCCGATCGTCACCTCGTCGAAATCGTTGAGATCGAACACCACTTCGCCCTGCGGAGTCCCGAACAACCCAAAATTCGAGATGTGCGCGTCGCCGTTCATGACGACGTCGATCGCACCGCGTGCGCCCTGTGACAGGTCCCAGGCCATCACATGCGCTGCACCGCGCAGGAATGCGAAGGGAGAACTCGCCATCCGAGCGATCCTCAGCGGGATCAGATGGCCTTGCCTGCCCTGATGCGCACCCTCAATCAGCGAGACCGGATCGGGGCGGTCAGAGCCTGTGTTCAGAGCGGCATGGACCGCATGAGGCACTTTCGCCCGCAAGGTCTTGCCGGCGGCCCGGCGTTTTTCCCAGGGCTCTACACCGGTGCGAAGATCAATATGAGGGAAGTCGGCTAGCGGCTCGAGGACGGCGTCCGGCGCGGTCTCGACGGCCTCGTTCGGCTCGACATGCGTGACATCGGAGACATCCGTCGATCGATCCAAGTCGCAGATCCTTCTCAAAGCGGTGGATTAGAACGGGAGACGGACCGCAATTAACGCAATGCCGGCGGCGAGCGCGGAAATTCGGCAATCGGCGAAACACATCATCGAGAACAGGCTTCGAGACCTTTGCGGGCGGATGCATGGCTCATCAGCGCACCGATGCCGGAGCGCCGATTTTGCCGTAGTCGAAAACCGTCACCATATCGGGATACCGTGGAACACCGATCGTGAACGAAGTGCATTCAAGAGGGCGACCGCTCGGTGGCGCGTGCCTTCGCGCCCGTCGATGGAAGTAGCCGCTCGAGAGTATGGAAAAGGGAATGTAAGCTCAAAAAAAGTGCTTTCAGGCCCTGTCAAAGCCAACGGCCACGGACGCTGGGCCGAGGTGCGCGTACATCCGGCGTCACCCCATCCCGGCATCGTGGCCGTTCCCGATCAAACGACGTGGGTCGTGATCGGCGTGATCCTCATATGGAGATCATTTGGTTGACGATCAATGACGGGCCCTGATCCGCTACTCCGCAGCCTCGGCCTTGGCGTCGTCCTCGTCGAGGATACCCTCCAGATCGCCGGTGAGAGCGTCGAGCTGCTCGGCGGTTGCCACGATCTTGAACTTAGTACCATCCTCGGCTTCCACAGCGATCTCAACGTGGTTGCCAACCTTCGCCGCAAGAGCCTGCTTCAGGGTATAGGTCGTGGCCTTGTCGTTCGCTGCCATGAGGGTCTCCTTGTTCGGCAGCAGCCAACGCATCGGCGCTGAAAAGGGTCACGACGCCCATCGAGTTTGAGGGCTTTTTGGGTGCGACTTATTCGTGGAGGAACAGGCAAACCCATCACATGGTTGGTCGCCTGGACAACGATCCAGGAGGAAACATGACGATCATTCGTTCGCTCGCCGCTGCAACGGCCCTACTGACGCTCACGGCCGCCGCCACGATCGCAGCCCCCTGCGCCGTCGGCACGACCTCGAACAGCCAGGACAAGCAAGCCGCAGCTGACAAGAGTTCCAAGGTAGACGGCGGCTCCGACGCCAAGGTGACCCCTGGCGCGAAGGCCGAGTCGCCCGGCACGGTCGGCGCCATGAACAATGTTGGCTCGAGCACCCAGCCCGCCGCCGGCGAGAAGAAGTCGGCTGAAGGGCAGGTTGTAAAGCCCGGCAGCGACGACTGCTGATAATCCCGTCCGTCCAATCAGCCTGACCGAGAATGCCCCGCGACGCCTATGGCCGCGGGGCCACGTTCGAGACACGGTCGATGGACAGGGGTTAACCTGCGCCGTAGCCACCCTTTTCGTTGGTTGAGTGATTGCTCGGGGAATGGTCGTCATACCCCCCTGTCGAAGGCCCCTTATCCGTCGAGGGCTCTACAGAGCGCGGCCCTGTTGGACCCGCATCGGCGAGACCATCAGGTTCTCTAGCCTTTCCGGCGGGGTGGAGTGGTGACGGGGTTTTAGGTTCACCTGATGCGTCGTCATCGACCATTGGTTCGCTCCCTGTTTCCATTTCAACGGAAGCGGGATTGAGGTGTTCCTCCACGGCGGGACTGGATCGCGAAAGTCCCCAGCAGCCTGATGCAATTCAGTTCGAAGCCGATTGTGGAGAGTAAGGTCTCACTCTTGGAACCGGCTTGTAGAGCAAACCGGAACTAGTGCGTCGTGCTGAAGTACCGGGACCGGTCGAAAGGCAGTGCTGATGCCGGCCTTTTCGTCTGCGATGTGCATGATGCTCCAGCGGGCAGAGCCGAGGGGCGGTCACGCTCTGGAACGCTTCCGATCATAGGGGGCTTTGCTTCTTACAACGATGAGGGAACGAACCAGTGACCGCAGCCGATACACCGCAGCCAGGCGCCGATTTGCAGCCTATCGACAATCAGCCAGCCACGCCTCAACCGCCTGAGCGCAAGCCGCCCTCGATCCCGGAGGAAGACGATCCGGAGATCGAAAAGACAGAGGAGCAGCCGAGCTAGTTCAGCATGTTTCCCAAGCTGGTACGATGCAATAAGTATTCAACCGTTAAAGCACGCAGCCCCGCCGTCCCCGATCTGCTCACGGGGCCGGCGGGGTGAATCGCCCATCTCACGCTGAGCCGGTACGCAACATGGCTCGACCGAGAGAATGGGCCCGGATCAGTTAAGGCCGAGGTCGAGCGTCCGGCATCCGCAATCCCGAACTGGGAACAGGCAACGGTTGCGGTGAGCCAACCTCAACTTCCCTTCATCTCGGCCGCAATCATAACCGCCGCTCTGGCGCAGGCGAAGAGGTGGTTGGCCGACGCTCCGAACTCCGCTCGCATCAGGTGGCGGGGTGACCCGGCCTGCGGGGATGCGCAGTCGGTTCAATGGCCACGCCTTTTGCCGCTCTATGTTGCTGCACCATTTCGAGATATTCGACTCTGCGGCGGGCTATGTCCGCTTCCTTTTTCTCGGCGCTAGCTATGCTCTGATCGAGCCAGTTTTCAATTCCGGCCGAGATCCCTTTGAACAAGTTCACGGTGGGTCCTTTCAGAGGAGAGCTGGAACGGCATACTGCGGGGCATTGAAAATCGCGCGTATCAGAGCGGCGGCCGAGTCGTACCAATCGCGTCGAGCACGGCGATGGCCTCGCCTACCTCTGTGATGCGGAGGGAAAAGCGGATCGTGGTGTGCTCAGAAGCTGCCACTCAGCGGCTCCGGCGCATCGCTTCCAGCTTCAGGAACCTTACGGGTGGGCTGCAGCATGTCGTCGAGCATGATCAGGAGGTTTGACAGTTCGAGTCTCCCCTCCTCTGGCACCCCATCCGCGCTTAGCCTGCGCTGGATCGTGCTTTTGACGTTCGACAAAGCCTCTCGGTAGCCCTCGATGCGTTCGGTACTCATGATCGGAATCCTAGCGACGACCGCGAAGACATAGGGCAGGCGTTCGGACCGCCTACCTCTTCACTGCCCAGATTGGTACGGTGCCCTTCGGCCGGCCCGGCACATCCCGAAAGTACCGCGTCCCCTCGAACCGGATGAAATCCGCCTCGACCCTCGACACCAGATCGCCGCTCAGGACCATGGCCCCGCAGAAGTCGGAGCGGATCACGCCGAGGGAAGGGTGCACGCCGAAGAGCTGCAGCGTCGTCCGGCCGAGCCGGCCAGCCTCGTCAGCATGCTTGTCGAGGAAATCGAGCGACGCGGCGTGAACGGCCTGCCATCCGGCGGGCGTGAGTCCAGGGCACGGGACCACGCTCGGCTTCATGTCGAGGAAGGCCTCACGCCATGCTTGCGGGCTGCCGGGCTCGATCTTGAAGGCTGGTGATGCTGACAAGAGGCCCGGTGGCTGTGATGGGCCGGTCGGGATAGGGGGTGAGGATCAGCCGCGCCAGAACCTGCGGGGCAGGCGCGGCATTGAGGCTGGGGATGGCGGATCCTGTCCTCCGGACTATGCCATCGAACTCCGTGCTGCCGTCGAGCAAATGAGTTGGGTGTGTTTCGGTCCGCGCAGACTGCGTGAAAGTCCAGGTGCGAGAGAGCAACTGACTGCTCCCAAAGGACGTGAGGATGTGCAACCTCTACAGCTTGGTTACGTCGCAAGCGGAAATCCGTGAGGCATTCGGCGTTGCGGAGGATCGCGCCGGAAACCTCCCGAGGATGCCCGGCATCTTCCCCGACCAGATGGCGCCCATCGTGCGAATCGATGACGGTAGGCGGGTCCTTGAGATGTTCCGATGGGGCATTCCCGGTCCCA
The DNA here is from genome assembly GCF_022829685.1 of Methylobacterium sp. E-045. Taxonomy (GTDB): domain Bacteria; phylum Pseudomonadota; class Alphaproteobacteria; order Rhizobiales; family Beijerinckiaceae; genus Methylobacterium. The sequence goes on along the minus strand of NZ_JAKSYE010000025.1, from coordinate 14,844 downwards.
AGCAGTACGGGGAGCACCCGGTCACGAACGTCCGGAATGTAAAGAGCCCGCACTGGCGGCCTTGGCTCAAGCCGGAATACCGCTGCCTCGTCCCGGTCTCTTCCTTCAGTGAGTACGCTGACACCAAGCCCAGGAAGACACCCACGTGGTTCGCCCTCGATGACGATCGGCCGCTGTTCGCCTTCGCCGGCATCTGGCGGCCCTGGACCGGCGTGCGCGGTACCAAGGCCGAGAACCCCGATAGGGAGGAGGCCGAGCACCGGCTGTTCTCGTTCCTCACCTGTGACGCGAATGGGGTCGTCGGCCCAGTCCACCCGAAGGCTATGCCGGTCCTGCTGACGACGCCGGAGGAGTGGCGGACGTGGCTTGAGGCGCCGACCGAGATCGCCCTTAAGCTACAGCGCCCGCTGCCCGACGCCATGATGAAGGTGGTGGCGACGGGCGCACGGCGCGATCCGGCAGAATGAGCATCACATCCTAGCCGACCTTGTGCTGGGACCAAGCCGGCCGGGAAGCCGTCTCAACGAGCCGAGGCTTCTGCGTCGGCGACGAGGCGCCGGGTCGCGGGGGCACGCGGGGTCAGGGACGGCGTGGTCGTCAGCTCGGAAGCCGGACGAACCGATGCCGTGGCGCGAGCCTGTTCACGGTAGAGCGTCGGCGTGATGTTGATACGATCCTCAGCCATGGCCGTACCGGTCAGGGTGGCGGCGGCGAGAGCGACAAGAACGATTTTACGGACGGTCATGGTACTGACCCCTCTGGTGTGTCGGGGCCTGCGCCCCGTCTGATGAGAGGGATATGCGCTGCGGTGCACCATCATTCAAACAGATCAAATCGATAGCCGGTATTGATAAAATTAATTCACCTTCGCGCCTTCGTCATCCTCACGTCACTGGGTACTGCGTTTGCACGTTCTGCAGTGAGGAGAAGGCAAGGGCGGCCGGATGGAGAGCACCTCGGTGATCTCTCCTGATGCCGGCTCACGACTCGGAGTGATCAAGCAGGTCGATCCTGGCATGCCTGCCGGGCAACGCGATTAAGTCAACGCTGACACTCATCGGCGACGCCCACGGCCTGCTCGATCCCTGGGAGGCGCGCCGTTTCCGATCCCCTTATCCTGCTTGCCTCAGCGACCGAGAACGCCGAACTGCGCGCTCATCTCACAGAGGTCCAGGACCAGTGCGTCGAGCACTGGGACGACGAAGGAAAGCAGGTTGAGCACGGGGTTGGCCTATGTGGATTATGGCTCGCCCACTAATGTCAGAGCTGGGGACCGAGCGTGCATAACCCGATTGTGAACCACTGTTGGGAAGGTAGCGATGACTAAGCACAATCATATTGTGGTGCGCGAAATCGGCAGCTTTCACGTTGGTGGACACCTTACTCGTCTCGATGGCTTACCACTCCGGGAGCGTGTCAGCACAACCGGTGGCCCTGTCCACCCCATTGATCCGAACGGTGAGATCATCGTGGGTCAACTGTACGTCCAGTACGTGCGTCTGGCTGAACCTCGTGCAGACGCACCGATCCTGATGTGGCACGGCGGTGGAATGACTGGGGTGAACTGGGAAACCACGCCCGACGGCCGATCAGGATGGCAAATGGCGTTCCTACGCGCTGGCTTCGATACCTATGTCTCGGATGCGGTTGAGCGAGGACGCGCTTCCTGGGCACCATTCCCACAGGCCTATCCAGAGGCACCCTACTTTCGCACCGCTAAAGAGGCATGGGAGGAGACCTTCCGGTTTGGTCCGGTGGGATCCTGGCACGCGGACCCTGCCCAAAGGCGCTCGCATCCGGGCCTGAATTTCCCGGCAGAGTGCTTCGAGACGTTCCTCAGCCAGAGCGTCCCGCGCTGGGGCTGCAATGATGCTCTGACACAGACGGCCTACGACACGCTGATCCAGCGGATCGAGACAGGCGCCATCGTTCTTACACATAGTCAGGGTGGCAACTTCGGGCTAACGGCCGCGCTCACGGCTCCTGATCGCGTCCGCGCGGTGATCTCCCTGGAACCTTCCGGTGCACCAGATCCGACACGACAGGATCCCGGTCGCCTAAAGGGAGTGCCCCACCTCTTCATCTGGGGCGACTACCTCGATCAGCATAGCTTTTGGGTGCATGCACGTCCGGCCGTCGAACGCTGGCGTGATGCTCTGAATGCCGCGGGTTGCGATGTAACCTGGATCAATCTGCCGGCACAAGGCATCACGGGCAATAGCCACGCTCTTATGTGCGACCGCAACAGTGACGCGGTCGCTGCGATCGTGCTCGACTGGCTTCGGACGAAAAATCTGTTGGCCTAACGACTTCGCTAGGCAGCATGAGAGCTCGGAAATTTGAAGCCAACAGCAGAATCCACATTATATTCACAAATTCGAAGTAGGTTTGAACGCTAAGCGCGGGCTTCTCCCTCGCCCAGGTCAAAATTTATGATTTGAGGTTAAATTGAAATGAGCGCAAATCGTTACAACTTGCTCGATGGAACCTCAGACAAGGGGGGCGAGCCCGATGCGACAACTTCAGCAAGCGTTAGCAATACAGATGCCACACATCAATCGTCTATAAGCAACGCATTAGGAACCGTGCAAAATATATACCAGCTCGATTCCCTGCCACTGTCGGCCCTCGGGTATGTTGGCGAAAAAATAGAACTCTCTACTTTACTCGAAAACTCATTTGGTACGAATAGTCCGCAAGGATTCGAAACGTATACACTGGAAAATTTGCACGACAACCAACCAAAGGGCGCTCCTGGAGAAACCGAGACTTCTTATTGGGGGTACAATAATGCCGCTCAAGACTCATATTGGCTCGTAAATGGCCAGAAGATAACGTCGCCCGTAACAATCGATGCCTCAAACATCGGCGACGTCGAATTGGTAGTCGGCAATAGCATGATGAACACTGTGGCCTTCAGTGTGCCAGTTTCAGAGGTTGGCCAAGATAATACCCAGCTATACAGAACCTATAATATATGGACTACGCAGTTCAAAGTCATGGGCGCGCAGTTTGACTCAGGGAATGTTGATCCCATCGATATCGTCACATCTGCTTACCAATTCAATAATGAATATCCAATTTGGTTGAACGAAAATAATTGCAACTGGATAGCAGACGACGTTGCTGCGGCCGCAGGCGCAGCTATGCCGTACGATAATTACTCGGATATACCAAGCCAGAATGTCTCCGGCGGCTTCTGGCGCGTCGTTTACCGGGGCGACGGCCCAAATGGTGTCCAAGACTGGTCCACGCTGACTAAGCCGGGCGATATTGTAAGGATGGTATGGAAAGATGGATCTGGCCACCATACCACTACTATACTCGGTGATCCATTGGCCGATGGATCATTGCCCGTTTATGACAATGACCTTCAGACCAGCACGAGTTCCTACATTGGGATTCATCACGCCTGGTACTGGAATGAAACATCAGTTGAGGGAACCACTATATTCCGGTTGGATCCGGGGCATAATTATCTGATTATGGGATCCGATCGCGGAGAGATACTGCAAGGGACAATATTCAATGATTTGTTTAAAGGGGGCGCAGGTGCTGATACCATCGATGGCAGCACGGGTATCAACACTGCAAGCTATCAGCAGTCTTTTGCAGGTGTGAATGTCAACCTGACCACGAATGTTAATACTGGCGGAGATGCTGCGGGGGATAGCTTGGCTAACATACAGAAGCTGATCGGCAGCGTGCATGCTGATAGCTTGACTGGTGACGCTTCGGCTAACACGCTCAATGGCAATGGCGGTAATGATGCTTTGTATGGGATGGCCGGAAACGACCGCCTTATCGTTACCGACACACCGGCGACGATCGACGGCGGTTCGGGAACTGATTTCTTGTTTGTTCAAGGAGGCGGAACTATTCTTCTTGCGGAGTCAGCATTTCAAGGCATTGAAGCAGTTTACGTTAGAGATAACACAAAAGTAGATATGTCGGCCGTCGATGTTGGAGAAAGGATTGTATCAACGTCTACGACTGGCCACGTCGTCGAAATTATTGGTACGTCCGGCGCTGATCGTATCCTCGCTGGCAAGGGTAATGATACGATCGATGGCGGGACTGGGGATGACAAGTTGTTCGCTGGTTCGGGCGCCGATACCTTCCACTTTCAGGTCGGTTTCGGTCGCGACAACGTCTACGGGTTGAACGCTGCCTCCGATCACATCGCCATCGACATTGCCGGTGTCGATGCCACCGATATCCAGCTCACGTCGTTCCACGGCGGCCAGGACACCATCGTCACGTTCGCTGGCGTGGAAGGAACCAACAAGATTATTCTTCACGATGTGACCGTGGTCGACGTTCGCGCTCACATCAACGATCTTTTCACATTTGGCGCTTGACCCTTCTGAGCCCGGCCGGATCACTCCGCGCCGGGCTTTTTGTTGGGATGCCACGGCAAGATTTTCCGCATCTGGCTTTCGCCACTGCTCGTAGCCGAAATAGTCCAAAGCCCGAATCACCGCTTCATCGTTGAAAAGCCCGGCGCGCCCTGACGGCGGCCTGGCTTTTTGTTCTCACCACGAGGAGCGCTTCGTGCTGATGACTGTCGCTAACAGGAACGAATATCAACAACTTCAGAATGTTGGCATAAATCGGGGTTAGCTACCATCACTGCGGTCCGGGCGTCTCGGGGCGGCCTCTTGTCGGGCACAGACCGCCCCTGCCTCGGAACGGTACTCGTCGCCCCGGAACCACCAGCGCCGGTGGAACAGACGCAGGAACCAGGTTGCCCGCACCGGCTCCGCCAGGACCTCCGCCTCGGCCTCGTCCGTGGTTAGCGCGCGCCGGGCGAGGGGCACCCCGTGGCGGCGGGCGACCTCGTCGTGTGCGTCCGCAAAGGCGGTCTCAAACTGCATCTCCTCGGCACCGCTATCATGATGTCGCCCGGTCCGGCGCAGGACAGGATCGAACGGTGCGACCGCCTCAAGCGCTGCCTGAATGCCTCGGAGTACCGGACACCCACACTGGAGATGTTGGCCTCCCAGAGCCCGCGGCCGTGGTCCATCGCGCTCCGCTTCGTGAGGCCCTCGACCCCGTAGGCCAGGGCCGCACTGATGATCGATGAGCGGTAGGACCACATGCTGACCGGATATGCGGACAGAAGCATCGGGCTTGCCGACGTCGGCACCGGCCCTCTCGTCGTCCTCCGGCCTGTCCGGGAAAGCGGACACGACTTCGAACAGGCGCTCGTCTGGCTCAGGCAAGGCGAGCGCGTCCGACGGGTCACGTGGCGCAGGGCGTACCGGTATCTGGTGCGCCGGCCGGACGATCTGGGGGACGGCCTGTACCTCGTCGAGCCCCGAGCGGACGACGCGCGCTGGATCGGCGCGAGCGAGGACCTCCTCGCCTTCGATTACCGGCTCGTGCTGTAGCCAAGTAGCTAGCGGATCAATAGCTTACTCGGTGTTTTTGGCTGCGTTCAGTTTAGTATAATCACATCAGCTGTAGCAAGCGATGCCTAGAAGCCAAAATTTGACGAGGCTCTATTTAACGGCAATTAATGGCGCGAAGAGGCTATACCGAACGGCTTGGTTGGGTGAATTCTTGCCTTTCTGCTTTCGGCCAGGGCATCTGCAAAGCGGACGCGCCTTCAATGACTCGCAGAATGTAGATATAAAATGGTAAGTCTATATATTTAAGCTTGACAACAATCGCTGAATTGTAATTTTCGGCATTACGGGGCAGCCAAATTTCTGATATAACTATGCACAAACAACTACCCTTATTATCAAATTTATGACAAATCCATCAAAATAGATTTATTGCATACTGCATAAGCCGGACTATTGCACTTTAATATTAAAGCCATCGCTCTACTAATAGAAAAAAGGTCCGCGCCGCCTATGATGCCAATCCGCAAGCCACCCTCGGCGCGAATGGGTCAGTGGTGTTCGTTTGCGCATCGAGCGTGATTCGAAAGCGTTTCGATTACGCGGCACTCGCCGACATGACCCTGGCCGCAATCGGCGAGCATCCGGTTCAACTCGCCCCGCAGCGCCGTGAGTTGATCAATCCGGCGCTCCACCTCGACCAGATGACGACGGGCGATCAGATCGACCTCGGCGCAAGGGCGCTCCGGATGCGAGCTCATCTCCAACAGTTCGCGGATGGCATCGACATCAAAGCCCAAGTCGCGCGAATGCTTGATGAACGAGAGCCGTCTCACCTCGGCCTCGCCGTAGCGACGCTGCGAGCCCGCAGTTCGAGGAGGCGCAGGCATCAGTTCGACCTGCTCGTAGTAGCGGATGGTTGGCACCTTCACGCCGGTCCGGCGGGATAACTCACCGATTGAGATGTCCATGATCTTTTTCCTTGCACCTCTAGTCGCTAGAGGTTGTAGTCTCGTTTCCGACGCTTTGAAAGGGACGGCGCGCAGCCGTTCCCTCGCGAGACGCGATCCATCAGGCGACGAAGACCGGACGGGACGACGATGACAGCGCAGGACACTCACGCCGGACATGACCATGGAGCGCACGATCACGCTGCGCATTCCGGACATGACCATGCCGGGCATTCACACGGCCCGGGCCACGCCCATGCCCCCGCAAGCTTCGGCAGGGCGTTCGCCATCGGCATCACACTGAACATCGCGTTCGTGGCCATCGAGGCCACCTACGGCGTGTTCGCCAACTCGGTGGCCCTGTTGGCGGACGCCGGGCACAACCTGTCCGACGTCCTCGGGCTGCTGGTCGCATGGGGTGCCAGCGTCCTGGTGAAGCGTGCCCCGACCTCGCGCTACACCTACGGGATGAAGGGGTCCTCGATCCTGGCCGCCCTGTTCAACGGGGTGTTCCTGCTTGTCGCTGCGGGCGCCATCGCCTGGGAGGCGGTCCAGAGGTTCGGCCAACCGGTACCGGTCGCGGGAACGACCGTGATGGTGGTCGCCACCATCGGCATCGTCATCAACGGCGTCACGGCATGGCTGTTCGTCGCCGGGGCCAAGGGCGACATCAACCTGAAGGGCGCCTTCCTTCACATGGCCGCCGATGCCGCGGTCTCCGCCGGCGTGGTCTTGGCCGGTCTCGCCATCCTGTTCACCAGGTGGGAATGGATCGACCCGGTCATCAGCCTTGTCATCGTGGCCATCATCGTCTGGAGCACCTGGGGACTCCTGCGCGACAGCATCGTGATGGCGCTCGCCGCCGTGCCGCCCGGCATCGACCCCGTCGCCGTGGACGGACACCTTCGGGGCATGCCGGGGGTCGTCGGCCTGCACGACCTCCACATTTGGCCGATGAGCACCACCGAGACCGCGCTGACCGCCCACCTCGTCATCCCGGAAGGCCATCCAGGCGACGACTTCCTGATGCGGACGGCCGACGAGATGAAGCGGAAGTTCGGGATCGGGCACACCACCCTCCAGGTCGAGACTAGCGCGAACGCGAACTGCGCCCTCGAACCCGACCACGTCGTCTGAGGCGGTCATGCAGGCCTGGGCCTACATCCTGATCCCGGCGGCCGCCATCCTCGGCGCCGCCGTGGCGGTCAACCTCCGGCCGGGCACAATCCTGGTCAGCGCGATCCAACACTTCGCCGCCGGCGTGGTCTTCGCGGCTGCGGCCGGGGAGATGCGAGCGCTACGGTGCCCATGTTGATCGTGCGCACCATCGACAACAGCTTCTACGAGGTCGCCACCAACGACCCATATGTCCTGCAAAACCTCAGGGCAAACTTCCGCGACGTCAGCTCGGCCTAATCACCAGACGCTCTTTTCACACAGCCTCCACCCTATGCGGGCATAGAACGGACGGGTCCCATCCCGATTTGGTCGCAGGAGGGAACCCCAATGGCTTCCTGAGGCGCACGTTCGCTACGTCGCTCGTGAAACGGAGTCTGGCCCGTTCGCCTGGTCCAGAGAGATGAGGTGCAAGGTTGGTCACGGCCATCAAGCACGGGCTACGCCAGCCTCAACGTATGATGGGCCCGCGGAAGGCCCTTATCCGCCAGCCATTCGATTGGGAACCCGGCGTCCCATCAGATCGGATCTCGTGCGCCTTCCGTAGTTCTGAGGCACCCATACTTTAGCGGGAGATCGCGGCGAGCACAGACATGGATCGGTCGCCTAGTTCGGAAGGAACCTCGTGTCACCATTGTTCTCCCCGTTCTCCTTGGCCGGCCTGGAACTGACCAATCGGATCGTGATGGCGCCGCTGACCCGGTCCAGGGCCTCCAAAGACGCCGCGGATGAGATGACCGCGCTGTACTACACGCAGCGGGCGACTGCCGGGCGGCCGATATCGCCCATGCCTCGCCTTTTGCGGTGAGCGGCGTCTACACGTATGTCCGTGACAAGCAGCTCACGCTCGCCGGGCTCCGGGGCAGCCGTCCGGCCCAGCTTATTGAGAGGCTCGGTGCCCGCAACCAGATCGCCGCCGATGTCCTCCACCTTCTGCATACGGGTACACTCCTGGGTCGCTGACGGTCCTGTCCGAGGTGCCCGCGCGGCGTCCCGGACGGGAGCGGCATGGAATTGGCGGGCCTTTCGTCGCGACCGGGAATGGTTCGAACGGTGGCTCGGCCGTGTCGCCTGAACGCATCGAGGATATCGTCGCCTTTGTGCACGCGGCGGACGCACGGAGTTTCACGGTCGCCGCCGAGCGTCTCGGCCTGTCGCGCTCTACGGTTGGCAAGCGGATCACGCGCCTTGAGGGACGCCTCGGCGCTCGTTTGCTGCATCGCTCGACGCGCAGCGTGACCCTGACCGACGAGGGCGCGACGTTCCACGGGCGCTGTACGGAGATCCTCGAAGCGCTCGAAGCCGCCGAGGCGGTGGTGACGGCACGCGGCATCTCGCCGAGCGTCGCCTGAGGATCGACGTCCCGGTGTCGCTCGGACGCCTGCAGGTGCTGCCCATCGTCCAGCGGTACATGCGCCTCTGGCCCGCGGTCGAGGTGAACATCAGCTTCAACGACCGTTACGTCGACCTCATTGAGGGGGGCATCGACGTCGCGGTCCGCGTAGGTGGCATGAGCGACAGCAACCTCGTCAGTCGAAAGGTGGCGCCCCATACGCTCGTGACCTGCGCCTCGCCGGACTACCTCGCCCGACGTGGGACACCGTCGACGGTCGACGATCTGGCGAACCACGATTGCCTGACGTTCTCCCATGGTGGCCGCCCGGTCGAATGGCGCTTTCGGGTCGCCGATGCTCCGCGAAAGGTCTCGGTCGGGGGGCCGTTGACCTCGACCAACGCCGAGGGGTTGTGCGATATCGTCGCCGCGGGCTTCGGGATCGGGCAGCTGGCCACGTTCCTCATCGCCGACGCGTTGCGCGATGGCAGGCTCGTCCCGATCCTTGCCAGCCATGCCGCGGAAGGCGAGCCCCTGTCGGTCGTCTACCCGATCCGCCGGCTACTGCCTCCCAAGGTCACGGCGTTCGTGGACCTTCTGACGGCGTCCTGGCAGCCGCGCCCGCCTTGGGATCGGTGATCCATCGCCGAAACCGTATCGCAACGTTTTTCTGTGATATAAATTGCCTTAATATAAATCCATTACAGAAAGCGGCGAATTCTCCGGTTACCGTCCGAAAACTTTATAGGAATACTACGGCTCAACGTAATTGTTTATGCTGCGATACACAATTAACCGGCCGTAATTTAATTTACAATACATACAACAATAATCTTCAATGAGAAAATTGAGGAACGCATCCAATTTATAGCTGCGTACGCCCCCGCCCGAAATTTGATGTAGCGTTAAATTGTACTAATTCTAATATTTGCAACATCGCGTCCCTGCGTGGATTACCTCTTGTGTGTGTAACGGAATTTTGCAATTCGATCCTTTACGCGCATCTGTTCCAGGATGCTTGAACTCGGCACTCGAAATGCTCCGCGTTTCTCGAACGCAGTCCGAACAGGAGTCCCGGCTAGGCATACTTTATCGCACCCATCGCGAGGCACTTTTGCGTTTTCTCGGTCGGAAGGTGGGCGTTCACGAAGCCTCCGATCTCGCGCACGAGACGTTTCTTCGCGTCGCCCACATTGCCCTGGACGATCCCCCGCTGCAGAACGAACGTGCATTCCTGTTCAAGGTCGCGGCGAACTTGGCGATCGATCATCGGCGAGCCGAGGCACGTCGGACACGATTGCTCACCGCGGAGGACATTGCCGCCCATCTTTCGGTGCCGGATGACGCACCGGGACCGGACCGGGATGCCAAGGCACGTGCCGATCTCCGCCGTCTGACGCAGGCGCTGTCCGAGTTGCCGCCTCGCCGGGCGACCGCATTCCGTCTCAGCCGGATCGAGGGCATGACCCATGCGGCCATAGCCACGCATCTCGGTGTTTCACTGCGCACGGTCGAATCGGAGGTTCGGATGGCACTGGACCATTGCGCCGAGCGTCTACGGATCGATCACCATGGACACTGATTGTGGGGCAGCACCGGCGGAGGCGTCTTCCAACGTATCGGCCCGCAACCGGGGGGCTGTGTTACAGGGCCATGCCGATGCCGAGCGAAGGCTCCGAGCATCCGGTCGGAGAGGCTGTCCACGCCGTCGTCCCGGGAGAGTGGCCCTTGCACGCAGCAGCCTCGGAATGCTCTTGCGGCGTGTCCACGAGGAGAAGGCGCGAAGGCTATGATCGCCGGGGATCACGATCGTGAAGATGGGTCCGGCGACCTAGCGGCCGTCGAACGCGAGGCTCGTGCCTGGATCGTCAGATTGACGTCCGGGACGGCAACGCACGCCGATGCCGAGGCCCTCACCGCGTGGCGCGCGCGGCCCGAGCACGATGCCGCCTTCCTCGCCGCATCGAAGCTGTGGCGCCAAGCCGGTATCGCGCTCCCGAAGCAGGTCGCCCCCGCCCTTGTCCGTGTGGCACCGCGTGACATCTCCCGCCGCCGGGTTCTCCGGGGCGCGGGTCTGGGCATTGCCTCGGCCTCCATCGCCGCGAGCGGGGCCGCCTTGGTTGCGAACTGGCCCGAACTGAGCGCTGATTTTCGAACCGGCACCGGAGAGGTGCGGACGGTCGATCTGCCGGGAGGGGTCCGGATCGAGCTCGACGCCGAAACGGCTCTCGACGCCAGGACGGCCGACCCCGGCGCCCTCGTCCTGCATGCAGGGGCTGTCGCTGTCACGGTCCCCGCCGATGCGCGTCCGATCCTCCTGACGGTCGGTCCGGCGCATGTGGCCACGCGACCCGGGATGGCCACGGAGTTCGTCGTTCGATGCCGTCCGGCCGAGGGGCTCACCGGTTGGACAGGCGGGACGGACGCCGAGCTCTCCTGCCTCTCAGGCTCCGTCGAGGTGGTCGCGGAGCCGGGCGCACCGCCGATGGTGTTGGCCGCCGGCCAGGGGGTCGATACGAAGCGCGGGGCACGGAGCGTTCATTCCATCGACACGGCGGCGACAGCGGCGTGGCGGCGCGGCCTTCTCGTCTTCCGCGACACCCCGTTGTCTCAGGTGGTCGACGATCTCAACCGCTATCGCCCCGGTCGGATCGTGCTGGGCAGTTCGGCGGCCTCCGCCCGGAGGGTGACGGGCATCTTCCACCTGTCCCGTCCGGAGGAGGCTCTCACGAGCATCCGCACCGCTCTCGCTCTCTCCGAAGTCAGGCTCAGCGACCGGCTCGTCATCCTGCGCTGACCCGTCATGGACTTTTCTTGCGGGGTGACGGGCTCCGCAGCGTCTCAGGAATCAGACGGGCGATCACGACCCGTCGCACAGCGGTGGCAAGCCGCCTTGAGACGATGGGGCTGATGACGGTGCGGCGTAACAGACAAGACCGGGGACGGGACCAGTACCGGATGGCCATTGGATTGAGCGGTCTCGCGACATTGGTCGCCGCCCTGCCGGCTCCGGCATCGGCGGCGATCGAGCATGCCGGCCCGGCCGCAGCGATGGGTCGACCATACCTCGTCCAGGCATCGGCACTCATGCCGGCCCAGGACACGGCGATCGACTTCGCCCTTCCCGCCATGCCCCTCGACGAAGCGCTCGCGGCCTATGGCGCGGCCAGTGGCGTTCAATTGATCTATGACAGCAGCGCCACCCGATACTTACGCTCGGTCGCGGTCATCGGACGCTACGACCGTGCCGAAGGGTTGCAACGGCTCCTGGCCGGCACGGGACTGACACCCCAGTTCACCGCCGGGCGCTCCGCCACCCTCCTGCGCGTGGTGGCACAGGCCGGTATCGTCGCCCCGGATCAGGCCGGGGCCGTTGCCCTCGACGTGCTGGAGGTGACGGGCGAGAACGCCATCGGTCCCGTCCACGGCTACGTCGCCCGCCGCAGCGCCACCGCGACCAAGACCGGAACGCCGATCCTGGAGACCCCTCAGGCCATCAACGTGGTCGGGCGTAAGGAGATCGAGGACCGTCAGGCCCAGAGCGTCAGTCAGGCCCTGCTCTATACGCCCGGCGTGATGAATCAGTACGGCACGGATGTGCGCTATGATTGGCTCTACGTCCGCGGCTTCGTGCCGGGCCGCTACCTCGATGGATTGCGGCTGCCCTTCGGAGCCCGAGGCTACTCGCAACCGCGTGTCGAATCCTACGGTCTCGAGCGTGTCGAGTTGCTGAAGGGTCCGTCATCGGGACTGTATGGTCAGAATTCCCCAGGGGGCCTGCTCAACCTCGTGAGCAAGCGCCCGACGGCGACGCCTCTGCGTGAAATCCAACTCCAGACCGGCAGTTTCGGGCGTGCGCAGGCTGCCTTCGACCTGTCCGGGCCGATCGATCCGGATGGCAAGATCCTCTATCGGCTGACCGGTCTGGCGCGCACCACGGGGACGCAGCTCGACTATCTCGAGGAAGACCGCGTCTTCATCGCGCCGAGCCTCACCCTGCGGCCGGATGCCGATACGTCCCTGACGATCCTGTCGCAGTATCTCAACATCGACTCGCCCGGAGGCGGAGCGCCTCAGGGCCTGCCCGCCCTCGGCACGCTCTACGCGAACCCGAAGGGCCGCATCCCCACCAGCCGCTTCATCGGAGAGCCGAATTACGACCGGTTCAAGCTGCAGCAGGGCTTCATCGGATACGCGTTCGAGCATCACTTCAACGACGTCTGGACCGTCCGGCAGAACCTGCGTTACTCGCATGTCGATGCCGATACGCAGCGCGTGCAGGCGATCGGCCTCGGCGCCGATAACAGCACGCTCTCCCGCTACGCCTGGGCCTTCCCGGAGCGGTCGGACCTGTTCAACATCGACAATCAGGCCGAAGCCCGCTTCTCCACCGGCCCCGTCGCGCATACGCTTCTCTTCGGTGCGGACTACCTGCGCGAAGACGCCCGGTACGATGAGTCCCAGCTCCGGATCGTGCCCTCCGTCGACGTGTTCGCCCCGGTCTATGCCGGCACGGTCACGCGTCCCCCGCTCGGTACGCGGATCACCCAGGGACGAAACCAGACCGGACTCTACGCGCAGGACGAGATCCGCTTCGGCGGCTTCCGCCTGACCGTGAGCGGGCGTCAGGACTGGGCCGACGCGGTGACCCGCACGACGAATGCCGCGACCGGCGCGCTCACGCGCGTGAAACAGGATGACGCCGCCTTCACGGGTCGCGTCGGGCTGAGCTATCTGCTGGATGGTGGATTGGCCCCATACATCAGCTACGCGACCTCGTTCCAGCCGACGGCCGGGACGAACCGCGCCGGTCAGCCCTTCGCACCGACGGAGGGTGAGCAGATCGAAGGCGGCATCAAGTTTCAGCCGCCCGGCACGAACCTCCTCATGACGGGAACGGTGTTCGATCTGACGCAGAAGAACGTTCTGACACCGGACCCGGTGGATTTCCGGTTCAATGCGCAGACCGGCGAGGCGCGCGTCCGCGGTGTGGAACTGGAGGTCAAGGCCAGCCTGACCGAGAGCCTCGACCTGATCGCCTCCTATGCCGCCATGAACAGCGAGATCACCAAGGCCAATGCGAATGCGTCCGGGGCAAGCATCATCGGGAACGAACTCCCCTTCGTGCCCCAGCACCAGGCATCGGCTTGGCTCGACTACACGGTCCGAACCGGCGATTGGGCCGGGCTCGGTCTCGGGGCGGGTGTCCGCTACATCGGCGCGTCGGTGGGGGACAACGCCAACCTCTATCATATCCCGGTCGTCACTTTGGTCGACGCGGCTGTCCGGTATGATTTCGGCTACCGCTATCCGGCGCTCAAAGGCGTGGACCTCGCCGTCAATGCGACGAACCTGTTCGATACGACCTACGTGTCGACCTGCATCGCCGCGACCGGCTGCTTCTACGGCAATCGTCAAACCGTGCTGGCGACGCTACGCTACCGTTGGTGAATAGCTGAAGACAACTTCTTTCCACGCCTCCGGCTCTGGCGACCGGGTAAACCGACCGACAACGCCTACATCGAGTCGCTCAACGGCCGTCTGCGGGCGGAATGCATGAACGCCTCGTGGTTCCTGTCGCTGGCTGATGCCCACGAGCGCATCGAGGACTGGAGGCGCCACTACGACGAAGATCGACCCCACACGGCCCTGGGCGGCTTGACGCCCCGAGCCTTCGCCAACCAAGCTGTCATAGCCCGAGAACTTGCATAGGCCGTGTACCACAAACGGGGTCAACTCCAGATGCCCGAAAAACTTGCGCTCAGCGCGGACCAGTTTGCTGGGTCAGGGTCATGGCACGCCGAAGGTCTGTAGGCCGTTTCGTCAAAAGCGAGGTGGTGAGGAGAGTAAGTCTCACCGCCCCGCATCGTTGGTAGGCGAGTGGGAAGCCCTTTTCCGAGCTTCCCGTAGGCTCACATCCCGCGGTTCATCATCCGGCTTTTCATCATGCGGCGCTTCATCATCTGCTTCCGCATCATGCGCTTCTTCATCATCATCCGCTCACCCCGCATCATGCGAACCTGGGTGATGCCGG
>NZ_JAKSYE010000038.1 GCF_022829685.1 Methylobacterium sp. E-045 | reverse complement strand
TCACCAGGGCCTCGGCCGGCTCGTCCATGATGACGATGCGGTTGGCCTTGGTCTTCCGGAGGAGGGCCTCGATCTCCTGTCGGGTGGTGATGACGGACACCTTCGTGTCCTCGGCGTAGGCCCGGCGCGTCATGCTGCGGCCTCCCAATGATTGATCTCGTATTCGCGGGCGATCAACCGGGCGGCGTCCTCGTCCCAAGCGTAAGCCTCGTCTCCGAACTCGATACCGTTGCCCTCCACGAAGGCGCGGTATGCCTCGGCTGCCAGCTGCAGCGATCTGCGGGCGGTGAGACGGCCAGCGGCGGCGATCTCTCGAGCCATCGCAACGATGAATTTGGCGCGCGTCATGCTGCGGCTCCGATGTCGAGCGCGTCGGCCGGGGCGAACACGCTTGCAGAATGGTCACGCTTCAGGTCACTGATCAGCGCATGGATTGGCGCTTCTCCACCTTCTTGATCGCAATGCTTGCGATACTTTTCGGCTTCACATGGGCGGCGTCTGAGCCGGGCATGTGCGGATCGCCCTATGTCGTAAAAGTGCTCGCTGATCACACCAAGGATGGAGCTCTCAACTGTTTCGATTTTTGGTTTAATCGATATCAAACAATGCTCACTGGATTTGCTGCGCTTATAGCGGCTATTGTCGCTGTTGTGGCTACCAGAAAACAGGTTGGCCTGGCTAACAAGGCAATCATTCAGGGGCAGCTGAATTACATCAAGGCTGCGTACAAGCAGACTGTGGAGGCATATAACAAGACTAGTGAATTCAACTTTCGTATTCGAGATTTTCAATCCGCTTTCATTAAGATTGATGATAATTATCTCACGATTTCGGAGGCGCATGCTAGTGACGCAATCGATGTTGCCTGCAAAGGACTGGTTGCTTATGCAAGAAATATTCTTTTGTTGGTCAAGAGCAGCGACGTTGAACCTGTTTCCGAAGAATCGGCCGTCAATTTTCTCAAGGGGTGCGAGGTTGTTGTTGAACTGGAGGAAGCTTTCCGTAGCGTATTGGGCGAATTTTTCTTTCTGCGTGAATTGCTCCAAAAAAATAATTACTATGAAGTAGAGAGTAAAATTCTTAACTCCAATGAGTGGAGACAGCTGAAAATATTGCTTAATCTTATAGACAAGGAATGCTTGGATCTTCGCCAAGCTGCGAAGGCGTTGCGAGATTCGTTGAAAATTGCATTGGAAGCACAGACTGTGCAGCTGAAAAGCGCCCAAAGAAACCTGAGCGAATCGATCTAGTTCACTTTTAGGCGTAGAAGCTCCACAGTTATTGCGGATCAGGGCAGCCATCACGCGGCCTCGCTCTGGTCGCCGGGGAAGCTCTCGTCCGCCGTGGTCGCGGTCGCGTCGAGCTCGTCCTCGATCTCGTCGAGCGCCTGGCGGGCCTTGTCCTGGAGGTCGGCCTTCCACTGATTGAGCGC
>NZ_JAKSYE010000037.1 GCF_022829685.1 Methylobacterium sp. E-045 | reverse complement strand
TCACCAGGGCCTCGGCCGGCTCGTCCATGATGACGATGCGGTTGGCCTTGGTCTTCCGGAGGAGGGCCTCGATCTCCTGTCGGGTGGTGATGACGGACACCTTCGTGTCCTCGGCGTAGGCCCGGCGCGTCATGCTGCGGCTCCGATGTCGAGCGCGTCGGCCGGTGCGAGCGGCGTCCAGCGGATCAGCACGCCTCGGAAGACGCTGACGTCCGGGTGCTCGGCGCGCCAGAACACGCGCATCTCGTCCCACGATCGGAATCCGTCGAGGACGGCGAAGGCGTCGAGGTCCTTGTCGGTGCGGATCCACCCGTCGTTCGCGAAGACCATTCGCAGGCCGAAATCGAGGCGGCACGGATAGACCGCGATGCACGGCACCCGCGCGATGAGCCGGCACTGCCGCGTCCGCATCCCGGTGTAGAGCTGTAGCTCCTCGCCCGGCCGCGCGTGGCGCTTCCGATCGGCGCGGATCGTCTGCGCCTTCGTGCCGGCCATGATCGGCGGGCCGAACTGTTTTTTGAAGCTGTAGGCGACCATCCGGCTACTCCGCTGCGAAGAGGTCTGAGGAAGGTGCGCGCGCCCGGCACGCTGCGACCTGCTCGAGGCGCCGCTGCCCGATGGCGGCCCGTTCGGGGATGCCGGTTGCGATAAGCTCGCGCGCGACGTGCTCCGTTGGCCCGTATCGGTCGGTGAGGACGGCGCCGGCGGCGATTGCGAGCGCCTTCTTCCCCTTGGCGATGTCGAAGTGGACCCACGAAGCACTGCGGTGCTTGCCGAACGAGAGGGTCGGGTGCCCCTGGATCCACTTCCGATCGACGCCGATGCGGTCGACCATCGCCAGCAGCTCGGGCAGCGTGTCCGCCCAGAGGTGGCACATCTTCATCCGGCCGAAGCCGTGCTCGACGTCGTCGACGTAGACGGTCATGGCACTACTCCGCTGCGAAGAGGGTCATGGGGGCGGGATCGATCGGGCGGCGATCGCGCTGGCGGCCGCCCTCGAACTCGATGGCGTCGGCGTTCGCCGCAACGAGGGCGTCGGCGAGGTCGGGGCAGACCGAGTTCCCGCAGGCCGCGCCCTGCTGTTCCAGGGTGAGCGGGATGATCGTCCCGTCCTCCAGCTCGCCGCGATCGATCACGTAATCGGGCCGGAAGCCCTGCGCGTTGAACCGCTCACGGGGCGTCAGCATCCGCATGCCGATGTCGACGATGGCGTAGGGCTGCCCCTGGATGGTCACAGTCACTACGCCATGCCGGGGCTTGGCGGTGAGGGTGTGCAACGGGTCGGCCGGGCTCTGTGAGGGCTCGCCGGCGCCGTAATATTTCTGGATGAAGGCGTAGACGGCCGCCGCGTGGTTGCCGCCGGCCGAGAACGTCGGGGTCGGCGCCTCGATCGATCCATCCCGGCGGTCGGAGCCGCGCAGGTTCAGCATGTGGGCGGCCACGACCTGCTGCTGCGATCCCTTCTGGCTGATCGTCGACACGGGCTCGCGGGCATCGTGCCCGACCACGCCGAGGTTGTGCTGGGCGAGGAAGGCGGCGACGACACCGGCCTTGCCCGCTCCGCCGGCGGTGATCGTCCCGACGGGCTCCTCGACGTCCGATCCAACCGACGCGCCGAACTGACGGGTCATATGGATCGCCGCGAGGCTTCCCTCATTCCCGGTCGGCACGACGACGGGGAATGGCTCCTCGAGCGACCGGGCGCGCGGATCCTGGCCGGGCCGCTCGCCGTAGCGCGGGACGAGGAAGCCGGAGACGATTCCGAGCGGGGCCGCGCCGCCGCCGTGGGTCTCGCTCGCATGCGAGGTAAC
Source organism: Methylobacterium sp. E-045 (assembly GCF_022829685.1). Classification (GTDB taxonomy): domain Bacteria; phylum Pseudomonadota; class Alphaproteobacteria; order Rhizobiales; family Beijerinckiaceae; genus Methylobacterium. The sequence goes on along the minus strand of NZ_JAKSYE010000037.1, from coordinate 2,333 downwards.
CGTGTGCAGCGGCTCGTCAATCGGATGCCCGGTGGCGCCCCGATTGAACTTCGTCACGAACGGCGCGACGATCGTGTTCTGATCCTTCGGACTGGCCGTGATCGTGTGGAGCGGGTCGGTCGCGTCCCGGTTCATGCCGCCCTGCTGGGCGTAGCTGACGAAGGGCGTCACCAGGGCCTCGCCCCGGCTGGCCGTCATCGTGTTCGCAGGCTCGTCGATGTCGTATTCCCGGCGCCCGCGGCTGTCGCCGTGGTTCACGCTGACCAGGAACGGCTTCGCCGCGTCGAGGACGTACCGCTTCGTGCCCTTGGCGATGCGGGCCATGGTGGCGTCGGCGAGCGGACGGTTCGCGCGGATTCCGTGCTTCGCTTTGATCTCGGCCGATGTCTCGAAGATCGACGGGCACGGCAGCGACCAATCGATGATCTCGGCGGCGGTCCGCCACGGGAGCAGACGGCCGGACAGGACGGCCTCGGACTTCGGATCGCCGTGGGTTGCGGCCGGCCACGCAGGCGGCTTCCCGTCGCGGCGAGCGATCAGGATCAGACGCTTCCGGATCGTGGGCGCGCCATAGTCGCAGGCGCGCAACTCCCGCCATTCCACGATGTAGCCCATGGCCTCGAAGGCAGCGACAAAGCTGCGGAAGGTCGCGCCGCGCTGGACAGGACACGGGCGGCCGTCGGCGAGCAGCGGACCCCAATCCTGGAACTCCTCGACGTTCTCCAGGTGAACGAGGCGCGGGCGCTGCCACTTCGGCAGGCTCTTGATCCAGCGGACCCCGACCCATGCGAGGCCGCGGATCGCCTTCTCGCGCGGCTTCCCGCCCTTCGCCTTGCTGAAGTGCTTGCAGTCCGGGGACATCCAGAGAAGCCCGACCGGGCGGCCGGCGCACAGCGACACGGCGTCGACGTTCCACACATCCTCCTCGACGTGGTGCGTGTCCGGATGGTTGATCCGGTGCATCGCGAGGGCGATCGGGTTGTGGTTCAGCGCATAGTCCGGGTCCCGCCCGAGCGCGCGGCGGATGCCCTCGGACGCGCCACCGCCGCCGGCGAAGCTGTCGATGATGAGCGGGCGGGTCATGCCACGCCCTCGCAGCGGATCTTCGCGAGATCGCGCTGCAGCTCTTCATCGATCAGATCGGTGAGCAGCGTGCCAAAGGCGATCGCCTTATCGACGGTTAGCTGCCCGGCGGCAAAGATGTCGCCGTTGGCGTCGTGAAGGCGGATCGTCAGGTTCCCGCACTGGCAGGAATCGCACCCGACGAGGCTGATGGACTTAGCCATCTGGAGATCGGAGCGCACGGCCATCACGCGGTGCCCTCAATCGGGCCGACGCTCATCCGCACGGCGGTGCGCACGATGGCGAGGACGTTCCTGCGCAGTTCGGCGTCCTGGATCGACGCGTAGGCGCGGAGCAGGTCCACGGCCCCGGCCTCGGCGAGGATCGCGAACATCTCGCTCTGCCCCTCGGACTCGTCCTCGCCGAAAAGGGCAGAGACCGGTACCTCCAGGACCTGGGCGACCTGCTGCAGGCGACCACCGCTGACCCGGTTCGCGCCCTTCTCGTATTTCTGGACCTGCTGGAACGTGACGCCGATGGCCTGGCCGAGTTCGGTCTGCGACAGGCCCTTGGCCTTGCGCAGGGTGGTGATGCGCAGGCCGACGGTGCGGTCGACGTCGGTGGCGGACTTCGTGTTCATGCGGCTTTCCTCTTCTTCGGCTTGGCGGGCTCCGGGGTCTCGCGCTGGTGCGCCCATGTGCGGATCTGCGGGTACGTGACGCCGGTCAGCGTCCGCTACGCTTGGCGGCACTGCTCGATGCTGAACATGCCGGTGTGGGTCTCGTCGGTGGTCAGGCCCATCTTGTCGGCGAGGTAGGCGTAGACGCGGGTCCGGGCGGCGCGGCGGATATGCTTGCGGGCGCGGTCGTCCTCGGGCTGGTAGGCGCCGCACTGGTCTGCCTTCTTCCACAGCGGGTCGATCCTGCTGTGATGGAGCGTCATGCGCGCCTTGCGCAGCTCGGGCCCGGCGGGCGTGCCGAGGGCATCCTCAGTGCCGGGATGGCAGCCGACATAGGCGTTCGGGCACACGTCGCACTTCCAGATCGGTAGAGCGGCAAGGTCCCGTCGGTGCGGGTAGATCTCGGCGCCGTCGGTGAGACGCGCCGGGGTCTGACAGGTCGGGCAGATCGGGGCAGCCATCACGCGGCCTCGCTCTGGTCGCCGGGGAAGCTCTCGTCCGCCGTGGTCGCGGTCGCGTCGAGCTCGTCCTCGATCTCGTCGAGCGCCTGGCGGGCCTTGTCCTGGAGGTCGGCCTTCCACTGATTGAGCGC
>NZ_JAKSYE010000032.1 GCF_022829685.1 Methylobacterium sp. E-045 | reverse complement strand
CTCGCCGGAGGCGGAGGCCTTTGTGGCCGAGCGGCTCTGATGGCGCGAGGTCCTCACCGCGCCACCCCTTAGAGCATTTTCCGTAATCTCTGGATCACGGAAATGGCTTTACCTTGCGGTGGGTTCGCAATTTTTTCAGGCGAGCGGGCATCCACCTGCCTGGAAATGGCTCTACCTGTTCATCGCGTTTCCACCTCCCCCCTGGCCGGGGAGGGGTGGAATGGTGTCCGTCTCCCCTCCCCGCGTCGGGGCAAGCACCCATTTCGGCACCCCATTGGGATTGCGGGAACGGGGCCAGGGG
>NZ_JAKSYE010000028.1 GCF_022829685.1 Methylobacterium sp. E-045 | reverse complement strand
GGTCGGCCCCTAGCACCCTTGCGGCGTCTCGGGAGGGGGCTTCAGCCCGGCGCGAGGCCCAGCGGAGTGCCGACGGGAACGACGAGGGTGAAACCGCCGTAGAACCCGTCCTTCGCGCGGCGGGCGGTGTAGGGGTTCCAGTACGAGTTCGGGTTGACGACGTACTGGACCACCGGCTCGAGCACTAACCCTGCGCCGAGGTCGAAATGGGTGTTGACCTCGAACACGAACTTGTCGCGCGAATAGGGTTCGCCGGTGCCGCCCGAGATGAAGTTCGCATCCGAGAGGAAGTCGGCATAGTTCTGGTTCAGCCGCTGCCAGTTGGCTTTGATGCCGTAGCTGTCGTTGGGCCGGCTCTGGTCGGGCGCCTGCAGCAACAGGCCGGCGAACCCTATTCGCGCGACAAGTTCGTGTTCGAGGTCAACGCCCATTTCGACCTCGGCGCAGGGGTCGTGCTCGAGCCGGTGGTCCAGTACGTCGTCAACCCGAACTCGTACTGGAACCCCTACACCGCCCGCCGCGCCAAGGACGGGTTCTACGGCGGTTTCACCCTCGTCGTTCCCCTCGGCACGCTGCTGGGCCTCGCGCCGGGCTGAAGCCCCCTCCCGAGACGCCGCAAGGCGTCTCGGGGCCGACGACAGGGCTTACGGATCCGCCGCCGGTCCTGCAGATCGGCGGCGGATCCGTTTCCGTTCCGGGGCGCCGGCACGCCGGGGGAAGGCAGACGGCGGACGCGGCGGGTTGAACCATCGGTCCCGTCGCGGCAGAACCTCGGCGTTGCGCGCATCCCGCCGTTCCGATGTCAGGTCCCGTCATGGTCGAAGCCACCTCGTCCCGGCCCGTGCCGGGTGCAGGACACAGGACGGACCTAGTCTACGAGGTTCTGCAGGCCGACCTCGTCGAGGCGCGTCGCGCGACGTTCCGGGCTCAGATGAGACAACCGCGCCTGCGCCTGTTCATGATCGGCTGCGCGGCCATGATGCTGGTCTTCGGTTTCGTCCAGAACGGTCCCGTCGGCCTCGTCAGCTGGGTCATCATCGTCGTCCTGGTCGCGCTCCTTGCGCCCCACGCGATCTCCCGGGTGCTGATCCCCTGGCAGGCCCGCATGGCGGTGCGGCGGGACGCGCGGTTCCGGCATCCCTGGCGGGCGGTCATCGCGCCCGAGGCCTTCACCATCGCCACCTCGCAGGGGGAGACGCGCTATGTCTGGAGCGCGTTCACGTCCCGCCTGTCCTCCTCGGAGATGACGCTCCTGATGCTGGGACCGGCGGTGTTCGTGCCGATCCCCGGCCGGGTCTTGTCCCCCGACGATCTGGCGGCGATCGACGCCCATATGGCGGCGGCGCGGCCGGACCGGGCCGCCGCGCCACACGTGTGATCCGCGCCGTCGCCGAGGCGGCGGGACCGCGCCGGCGACCCTGCGCAAAACAGCGTATGGCGCATCGCACCCGCCCCCGGCACGAGGGGGAAGATCCTCGAGGAACCCGCCATGCCCGCCGTCGACGCCCTCTACCGCTATCCGATCAAGGGTCTGTCGGCCGAGGCGCTCGCGTGCCTGCACGTCACCCCCGAGGCGGGGCTCGCCCATGACCGGGAATACGCCCTGGCTCTCGGGACGACCCGGTTCGACCCGGAGAAGCCGGAGCCCCTGGACAAGGGCTTCTTCCTGATGCTGCGCAACAACACGGCCCTGGCGGCCCTGGCGACGCGGCTCGACCCCGCGAGCGGCCGCCTGACGATCCGGCGCGACGGGGAGGAGGTGTTCGCCGCCGACCTGTCCACGGAGGCCGGGCGCACCGGGACGGAGGACTTCTTCGCCGCTTATCTCGGCGAGGAGACGCGCGGGCGGCCCCGCCTCGTGCGAGCCGAGAACCACAAATTCACCGATGCCAGCGTGCTGTCGCCGGTGATGATGCGCGCGATCTCGGTGGTGAACCTCGCCTCGGTGCGGGCGCTCTCCGAGGCGACGGGGCGGGAGCTCGATCCCCTGCGCTTTCGCGCCAACATCCATCTCGACGGGCTGGAGCCGTGGCAGGAGCTCGACTGGGTGGGGCACGAGGTGAGCATCGGCCCGGTGCGCCTGCGCGGCCTCGCCCGCACGCCGCGCTGCGGCGCCGTCAACGTCAATCCGAAGACCGCGGAGCGCGACGCCAACCTGCCCAAGGCGATCCAGCGGCATTTCGGGCATGTGGACCTCGGGATCTATCTCGAGGTCGTGGAGGGCGGCACGATCGCCACGGCGGATCGCGTCGCCCTCGGCTGAGGGGGGCCTCCCTTTTGTGGGAGGCCTCCGTCCTCAGCCTGGCGTTACCAGGCTCGGCGCCTTGCGGTAGCCGGTGGCCGCCTCGAAGGCATAGGCGTAGCCGAGGAGGTCGGCCTCGCTCCACATCCGGCCCACGAAGATCAGGTTGAACGGCGAGCCGCTCGCATAGGCTCCGGCCGGCAGCGTTATGCCGGGCAGGCCGGCGATGTTGATCTCGCAGACCGTGGTCTCGTTGATGGCGAGGCCGCCATGCAGGGGCGGAAGTTCATCCCGCATCTGCGGGAAGATCAGTCCGTCGAGACCATGCTCGTCCATGACCTGGTTGAAGATGTCGAGGTAAGCCTCTCTGAGAGCGAGGAAGTCCGACAGGTCGGGCGGGCGCGTCGGGTCGGCGAGGATCGCCTCGAAGACCGGATACTGGTGCAGGTAGCGCAGCACGCCCGTGGGGCCGAACGCATCCTCCTCCGCGGTCGCCGCGGCGAAGGCCGGGACGCTGCGGAGCGCCGCGCTGGACCCGAGGCGCTGCAGGTAGAGATGCAGGTCGTAGGGCACCGATTCCATGCCGCGGGCATCGAAATAGTTCAGGCCCTCGGTGGGTTCGGCGAGCGCCGCGAAGCCCGTGCCGGCGAAGGGATCGGCGACCAGGGTCGCGCCGCAGGCCGCGATCTCGCCCTGCGCCCGCGCATAGAGCTCCGTCGCCTCCGCCGAGAGCGGCAGGTCGCGCCAGCCGGGGCCGAACAGGCCGAGGCGCTTGCCCTGGAGGGCGTTCCTGTCGAGCTTCGAGGTGTAGCCGCCCTTGGGCCGCCGGCCGATGCCCGCCACGGTCTTCGGATCGGCGGCGGTGTAGCCGGCCAGCACGTCGAGGGTCAGCGCCGCGTCGCGCACGCAGCGGGCGATGGGGCCGACCACGTCGCGGGTGCTGCCGGCCAGGGGCACGACGCCGGCATTGGGGACGAGGGCGAAGGTCGGCTTGATGCCCACCAACCCCTGCGCCGAGGCCGGGTTCTGGATCGAGCCGCCGGTCTCCTCGGCGAGGCCGAGCACCGCGAGGCTGGCGCCCACCGCGGTCGCCGTGCCGGCGCTGCTGCCGCCCGGCAGGCAATCGGGCGCCGCCGAATTCAGGGTCGGTCCGGCCCAGCTGTCGTTGGCGTGGCTGCCGGTGGCGCTGAGGACGGGGACGTTGGTCTTGCCGAGCATGACGCAGCCGGCCGCCCGCATCCGTGCCACCACGGGGGAATCGGTCTCGGGGATCAGGTCGACGCCGCCGGCCTTGGCGCTGAGGAAGCGCCAGCCCGCCGTGGTCGGCAGCCCGGCCATGTCCATCGGGTCCTTGATGACCACGGGGACACCGGCCAGCGGTCCCAGCGCTTCGCCGGCGGCGCGACGTGCGTCGATGGCGCGGGCGTCGTCCAGCGCCTGCGGGTTCATGACGATGATGGCGTTGTAATGCGGGTTGTAGGCGGCGATCCGGTCGAGGAAGGCCAGGGTCAGCGCCTCCGAGGTGACGCCGCTGGCGAAGGCGTCGGCCACGTCGGCCAGGGTCATCTCGACGATGTCGAGGTCGGGGTTTGCGGTCGGGGCGGCGGCCATCGCGGGATGTCTCCTTGGTGGGAAGGGAAAGGGCGTACGGGATGGGGCCGGCGGCCTCATTCCATGCCGACGAATTCCTCGATCATCGCCCGGTCACGGGCGATCTCGGGCGGGATCTCGCGGGTGACGACGCCCTTCTGCAGGATCAGCACCCGCTCGGAGAGGCCGGCGATGAACGTCAGGTTCTGCTCCACGAGGAGGATCGTCAGGCCGCGCGCCCGGCCGATGGCCTGCAGCGTCTCGATGATCTCCTCGATGATCGAGGGCTGGATCCCCTCCGTCGGCTCGTCGAGGAGGAGGATGCGGGGATTGCCGCAGAGGCAGCGGGCCAGCGCCAGCAATTGCTGCTCGCCCCCCGAGAGTGCCCCGCCCGGCCGGTCGAGATAGGCCTTCAGCCGGGGGAAGACGGCGAGGCTGTCCGCGATGGTCTCGTCCTCGTCCCTGTCGGAGAGGAGGCAGCCCATGCGTAGGTTCTCGCGCACGCTCAGGGTGGCGAAGATCTCCCGACCTTGCGGCACGAAGCCCATGCCGAGCCGCGCCCGCGCCGTGGGCGAGCGCCGGGCGATGTCTTCGCCCCCGAGGCGGATGCGGCCGGCGGTGACGGGCAGGTAGCCCATCAGGGTGCGCAGCAGGGTCGTCTTGCCCATCCCGTTATGGCCGAGGATGCCCACGAACTCGCCCTCCCCCACGGTGAGCGAGACGCCGCCGAGGATCGGGATGCGGCCGTAGCCGGAATGCAGGCCCTCGACGGACAGGAGCGCGGGCCGTGCCGCCGTGGCGACGGCAGTCGAGCCGGACGTGAGCGGGAGCGGGTCGATCGCGTTCATCGGGCGGCTCATGCGGCCTGCTTGCCGAGATAGACGTCGCGGACGCGCTGGTCGGCCAGTACCCGCTCCACGCTGTCCTCCATCAGGATGCGGCCCTGGTTGAACACGGTGACGGTCCTGGCGATCATCCGGATGAAGGGCATGTCGTGCTCCACCACGATGAGGGCATGGGTGCGGTTGATCTCGCGGATGAGCTCGGCGGTGCGGTGGACCTCGTCATGGGTCATGCCGGCGGCGGGCTCGTCGAGGAGGATGAGTTCCGGTTCCTGGGCGAGGACGGTGGCGATCTCGACCCATTGGCGCTGGCCGTGGGCGAGCTGGCCGACATTGCGTTCGGCGATGGCCGTGAGCTGGAGCCGGGTCAGCGTCTCGTCGACGATGGACCGCGTCCGGGCGATGGACTTGCGCCGTCCCGCCGCCACGAAGACGTTCTCGCGCACCGACAGGCCGTTGAAGACGTTGGGCACCTGAGTCTTGATGCCGACCCCGAGCCTCGCGATCCGGTGCGGCTCGGCCCCGGTGATGTCCGTGTCGCGGAAGCGGATGCGGCCCTCGGTGGGCGTCAACTGCCCGGTGAGCATCTTGAAGAAGGTGCTCTTGCCCGCGCCGTTGGGGCCGATGAGGCAGCGCAGCTCCACCTCGCCGAGGGTGAAGTCGACATTGCCCACCGCCGTCACCCCGCCGAAGCGCATGGTGACGCCCCTGGCCTCGACGAGGGGGCGGAGCGGGGCGTTCTCGGCCGGTGCCGGATGCGTCGTGGTCATGGTCTCGTTCATGGACGGACCTCCGCGGGCCCTGCGTCCCGGACGGGGTCGGACGCCCCGTCCCTGGCCGGGCGGCCCTTCGCGACGAGGTCGGGAAGGCGCATCAGCAGGTTCCTCACCACCGGCAGGAGCCCCTGCGGGATCAGGAGGACGAAGGCGACCAGCACGATGCCGAGGCCGAGATTGGAATCGACGACGCTCTGCGATCCGGCCTCGATGATGAGCCACTGGATCAGCACCGCGCCGAGCATCGGCCCGACGAGGGTGCCGAGGCCGCCGACGAGCACGAAGATGATCACCTGCGCCGACATGGACAGGCCGAACACGGTGGGGCTGATGAAGCCGCCCCAATTGGCGTAGAGGCAGCCCGCGAGCCCGGCGACGGCGCCCGAGATCATGAAGGCGAGGAGCTTGTAGAGGCGCGGGTCGTAGCCGATGAGCTGGGCTCTCGTCTCGTTCTCGCGGATCGCCACCACGACGCGGCCGAAGCGGCTGGCCAGCACCCAGCGCAAGGTGGCGTAGACCAGGATCAGAGCCCCCATGGCGGCGTACCAGATGCCGTCGTTGTCGAGCGGGTTGCCCGCATCTCCGAGCTTGTTCAGGGCCGGGATCGCCGGGATGCCGTTGAACCCGCCGAGTTCCGCTTCGCCGATCCGGTACTGGCTGCCGGAGGTGGTGTTCACGAGCTGGAACAGGATCACCGAGACGGTCAGGGTGATGACGCCGATATAGGCGTCCGAGATCCGGCCGTAGAACATGAAGTAGCCGAGCAGCCCCGCGAACAGGGTCGGCACCAGGATGGCGATGAGGATCGGCAGCGTGCTGTCGCCCATGTTGATGACGGAGACGGCGTAGGCGTAGCCGCCGAGCCCGAGGAAGGCGGCCTGCCCGAAGGACATCACGCCGCCATAGCCCCAGATGAAGCCCTGGCTCAGGGCGAACATGGCCAGGGCGGCAAAGCCCGTGGCCTGGACGAGGCCGAACGTGTCGAGGGCGTGCGGCGCCCCGAACAGGATGGCGACCATCACGCCGAGGGTGACGAGGAACCCCAGGGCGGAGCGACGGGCGACGGGGTTCATAGGCTGCGCCTCAGGTAGCGGCCGGTGATGCCCTGGGGCAGCACGCGGATCAGCAGGATGGCTGCGACGAGGAGGGCGACGTCGCCGATGACGGGCGTGGTCCTGAACGAGACCAGCTCGTTGATGACGCCGAACACCGACGAGGCGAGGCCGGTCCCGGTGACGATGGCCGGCCCGCCGCCGAGCACGGTGATGAAGGCGCGGGAGATGTAGGCCGCCCCCATGGAGGGGGAGACGCCCGAGATCGGGGCGAGCACGCCGCCGGCGAGGCCCGCCAGAGCCGCGCCGAGGCCGAAGGTCGCCATGTAGATGCGGTCGGGGGAGACGCCCATGGCGGCGGCCATGCGCGGGTTCTGCATGGTGGCGCGCAGGATCAGCCCGAACTTCGTCATGCGCAGGAGGAGGAACATGCCCGTGAGGGCGGCAAGCGCCGTGGCGACGATGACGAGGCTGTAGAGGCTGGCGCCGTAGCGGCCGATCTCGAAACTGCCCACGGGGGTCGAGACGCCCCGCACGACGTTGCCGTAGACGGTGGTGATGAGGCCGATCAGCCCGAGGCTGATGCCCCAGGTCGCCAGCATGGTGTCCATCATCCGCCCGTAGAGGAAGCGGATGACGGTGCGTTCGAGGACCAGCCCCACCGCCCCCACCACCAGGGGCGGCAGGACGAGCATGGCGATCCAGATGTTCACCCCGGCGCCGTTCGCCATCACGGCGGTGTAGGCGCCGAGCATCATGAACTCGCCATGCGCCAGGTTGATGATGCGCATCATGCCGTAGATCACCCCAAGACCGAGGGTGATCAGGACCAGGGTGGCGATGCCGGTGAGGACGTTGAAGGTCAGAAGCCCCGCGAGATCCATGAAGAGGCGCCTCAGCCCTTCAGGTCGGGCGTGAACTGCTTGTTCATGCGCGGGTTCTTCACGAGGTCGCAGGCACCGCCGGTATCGGCCGGGAACGAATCCGGGAAGGTCGCCAGCTGCTCCCATTTCCGGTCCTTGGGCCGGGCGAGGTAGGTGTTGCGGATGGTGTGGTGGGTGCCCGGATCCATCGTCACCTTGCCTGTCGGCGAGTCGATGCTGATGCCGCTCTCCAGCGCCGCGATGACGGCGTCGCGCTCGATCGAACCGGCCTTCTTCACCGCCTCCGCCCAGAACATGATGCCTTCGTAGGTGGCGGTGTCGAGCTCGCTGAGATCGGTGACGTCGGCGCCGAACTTGGCCTGCATGCCCGTGACGAAGGCCTTGCTCGCGGGGGTGTCGAGGTCGTTGTACCAGCCGTAGCAGGTGAGGATGCCGTTGGTGGTGGAGGTGTCCATGGTGGTGAGCTCGTCGCCGAGGCCGAACACGGTGGCCCCCATGGGGATCTTGCCCTTCATGCCGGCGGCGTCCCATTGGCGGTAGAAGCCCGAATGGTTGGCGCCGACGAGGGCCGAGAGGACGATCTCGGGCTGGGCCTGCTGGATGCGGCTGATGGCGGAGGAGAAGTTCGTCACGTCGAGGGGGAAGAAGTCGGTGCCGGCCACGGAGCCGCCGCCATCCTTCATGAACTTCGTCATCCAGCTCGCGGTGATGTGGCCGTAATTGTAGTCGGCCGCCACGATGTAGGCCTTCTTGCCCCAGTTCTTGAGGGCGTAGTCGACGATGTGGTTGACGGTCTGGGCCGGGGTCGAGCCGGTGCAGAAGACGTTGCGGTCGCAGACGCCGCCCTCGTACTGGGTGTTGTAGAAGTAGAGGGTCTTGGAGCGGCCGAAGATCGGCCGGATCGCCTCGCGCGAGGCCGAGGTGATGCCGCCCTGGATGACGTCGACCTTGTCCTTCAGGGCGAGGGTCTGGGCGTATTGGGTGTAGAGCTGCATGTTGGACTGGGTGTCGTAGGCGATCAGCTTGATCGGCCGCCCCAGCAGCCCGCCGGCCTTGTTGATGAGCTCCACCGCGTATTCGGTGGTCTCGATCATCCGCTTGCCTTCGAGGCCCAGCGCCCCGGTCCCGTCGAGGAGGCTGCCGAGCTTGATCGGTTCCGCCGCCAATCCGTTCCGGGCGAAGAACGGCATCGCCACCGCGCCGCCCGCCCCCGCCAATCCGAGCTTGAGCGCATGGCGACGGTTCATCGTGCCCTTGATCATCGATATCACTCCGCTTCGTGCCGTCCGCCCGGTGGAAGCGGCCAGTCGTCAGGTGAGCGACGTAACAAGATCGATGCCAACAAATCTCACATTACGGGCAAGATCGGGCGAACGGGGTGGATGCCTCTTCCCTAGGCAGGCGGAGGGCGGTTTCGCCTCGTGCCCAGGCATGAAAGCCACGGATCATGCCTGGGCCGGACCGGTGCGGAGGGTGTGCCGGGAGGGCGGTCAGGCGGCCCGCACGGTGGCGAGGAAGCGGGTCACCTCCCCGCTGAGATGCTCCGATTGCCGCGACAGCGCGGAGGCCGAGGCGAGGACCTGGCTCGCCGCGGCGCCCGTCTCTTCGGCCGCGGTGGCGACGCTGGCGACGTTGGCGGTGACCTGTCCCGTCCCCTGGGCGGCCTGGGACACGTTGCGGACGATCTCCCGGGTCGCCGCGCCCTGTTGCTCCACGGCGGCGGCGATGGATGTGGCGACGGTGCTGATCTCGCCGATCCGCGTGGTGATGGCGCCGATCGCCGAGACCGCCTGTCCCGTGGAGGCCTGGATGCGGCCGATCTGGTCGCCGATCTCCTGGGTCGCGCGCGTGGTCTGGCTGGCGAGCAGTTTCACCTCGGCGGCGACCACGGCGAAGCCGCGGCCCGACGCGCCGGCCCTGGCCGCCTCGATGGTGGCGTTCAGGGCCAGGAGGTTGGTCTGCCCGGCAATGTCGGAGATGATCGAGACGACGTCGCCGATCCGGCCCGCCGCCAGGCTGAGTTCCTCGACGAGGGAGGCGGTCCGTGCCGCCTCGTCGACGGCGAGGGTGGCGAGGGTGGCCGATCCGTCCACCTGACGGCCGATTTCCTCGACCGAGGAGCCGAGCTGTTCGGCGGCCGCCGCCACGGTGCTGACGTTGGAGGCCGCCTCCTCGGCCGCCGCCGCCACGTTCAGGGATTGCGAGGCGGTCTGCGTGGCCGTCGCCGTCATCGCGCGTGCGGTCCCCTGGAGCTGGCTCGCCGCCGCCGCCACCGTGCCGATGATGCCGCCCACGGCCTGTTCGAAATCCCCCGCCAGCGTGTGCATGGCGGCGTGCCGCTGGGCCTCGGCGCCGGCGCGCGCCAGTTCGGTCTCTTCCTCCAGGGCGCGCATCTCGACGAGGCGCGTCTTGAACACCTGCACCGCGTCCGCGATCGTCCCGATCTCGGTCCCCTCCCCCTGGCGCGGGATCGCCACGGAGAGATCGCCGGAGGCCAGCGCCTGCATCGGCCGCACCACCGAGGCGATGCCCCCGGTGACGCCTCGGATGATCCAGAACGCGAGCAGGGCCGACAGGACGAGGCCGCCGAGGCCCGCGCCGAGAACGAGGGTCTCGGTCCGGTCGAAGGCCTCCCGGCTCGCGACCCGGGACGTCTCCGCCGCCTCGTTGTTGATGGCCACGAGCCGGTCCGCCAGCGAGGTACACTGGCGCTGGAGTTCGGTGGACTTGCCCTGCAGCCGCTCGAGCCCATCCTCGTTCATCCCGCCGCGCGAGAGATCGAGGATCGCCTTGTTCTCCTTTTGGTAATCGAGCCAGGTCGCGTTGAGCGTGTCGTAGACCGCCTTCTCGCCGGGGGAGCTGGCGAGGCTCGCATACTCGGCCAGGATGCGCGTGACCTTGCCCTGACGGTCGATGATCTCGGCCTCGTAGCGCGCCTTCGAATTCGGATCGATCGCGCCGAGATGGCGATAGATGCTGATCGCGTAGCGCCCGATCCAGCCGGAGATCTCACCGGCCTTGGCGACGCTCGGCAGAGCGTCCGATTGCACGCTCACCAGATGTCCGTTGATCGTCCGGGTGGCGGTCAACGCCACGGCCCCCATGCTCACAAGGAGCAGCGTCGTGATCGAGAAGGCGCCGATGAGGCGCGCGCGCAGGGAAAGGCGGCTCAGCATGAAAAGCGTTCCGAGGACGGGAGGCCATCTCTTGATGGTATCCGTTCTGAAGATACGCAAAACCTATAAAGGATTCTTAAAACGGAGCGGCGGTCCGCCGTGAGATCTATCGCCAGAACCTGGGGCGAATGATCGATGATTGGGCAGTTCGACTATCGTCGTGCAAGCATTGCCCAACGATAGTCCTGTGCTCTTGCGTTTTCGACATGAAGGATATGTGCGGGGGATGCGGTTGCGGGCAAGATCGTCTCGTGGCCCGCTCAGGCTTGCTGTGGCGGCGGGGGATCGCCGGCCTCCGTCGCCTCCGCTTTCGCCGCCCGGTCCCGCTCGGCCCGCAACTCCTTCTCGGCCATGAGCCAGAACTCGATCTCGAACCCCATCGGCTGGTGATTGCGCTCCCAGAGTTCATAGGCGCGCCGACGGATCTGGTCGAATGTCGGTGCGGCGGCGCGACCGGTCGCATCTCGCTTCATACGAGCCGCACGGTCCCCGGACCCTGCCTCATGCGAATCCTGTTTCAGCATCGCCCGCCGGCCTCGTATCGCGTCTGTCGCGTATCGTGTGGATGGGGCCATGGCATGGTCCCGGCGACGGCACATTCACACATGGCAAGAGCGAGCCGATTTCGAGCCATCCCGGCGACGGCTCCCGCAGTGACAACGATCGACCTCGAACCAGGGCGCCGACGCGCCGTTGTCGCACATGCAGAAGGCGAGCGCGCGCCCGCCTGTTGCATGTTTGGGAGGCCTCTCGCCGCGCTCGCCCGACCCGGGCGGGTCCTTCGGAGACTGCAGGCGGCCGGGCAAGCCCGCTCTCATGGTGGCGGATGGCGCCTCCTGATCCTCGCCGGGAGGGCCGGGTTCGCGGCTGAGAGTGCCTCACGAAACTCCCGGTCACCCTCGGTTCTCGCTCCGAGCACGGCGGCGCAGCGGGAGTCTCGTGAGAGACGCTGAGACCGGACGGGCACGAGCCTCGACCGCCTACGTCTCGGCAACAGGGGAGGCCGGTGCGGCGCGGGGCGACGGTGTCCCGTCCATCGATCTCCGGCGATACGGTCAGTCGTCGTCGTCGTCCACCGGGGATCCGGAGGGGATCGGGCTGCCGTTCTCGACGCCGTTCTCGAACATGCCGGGCGGACCGTCGAAGCCGACGACGCCGTCCGGATTGTCCGGCGACACGTTGGGGTCCACCGGCGGCGGCATGTTCCGGTCGAGGCGGCGCTCGATGCGCTCCTCGCGGCGCAGATCCTGGGTGATCGGCACGTCGCGGGCGCTCTGGGCCAGCGCCTCGGCGGCCGGGGACGCCGCGAAGAGTCCCAGCAGGATTGCGGATCCGAACTTCATCTCATGCCTCCGGGAGCCGCGTCGGCTCCGTCTCCAGAGCTTATCGGGCCGGCGGCGATAAACGACAGTAAATTTCTATGCTGAAGAACGATTAAGGCAGATTCCGCAGCCCGGAAACCTGCGCGCGCCGCCGGAGAGCGCTCCTCGAATCGCTCGGGCACGCTGATGGTCGTCCCCGTATCGGGCGGGACCGTGCCGGCCCGCTCATTGCGAGGGTTCGTCGATGGGCGTCGGGTGGATGCGGAACACTCCTGCCCTCGGTGGCCAAGGGCTCGCCGTGTCCCGATCGTTATCCTCGTTCGAAGACGGCACCCGAGACATCAGGACGAAACAGGACCCTGGGACGTTGTCCTAGAGCGCTCTCCGCCGAGGGGGATGCCGGTTCGGCGAACGAGGGCGCGGCACAACAGGGAACGAGAGCTGCATGGACACGAGCCTCATCGCAATGAACGACGAAGCCAACCGGATCGGGTCCGAGCGGATTCTGACGCAGTTGCGCGAGGAGGGGCTGGTCTATCGTCTCTGGGTGACGGGCACGGCGAAGGGGAGCCGCCTGCACATGCAGGTGAACGGGCTCGACGACGAACTCGAAGGCCGCCTCGTCCGCGTCCTGAGGGGCCGGGGCATGCAGCTCGATATCCAGCCGCTGACGTCGTAGGCGGCTCGGCCCTCCGCTCACCGTCCCCGCAGTGTCGACGAGGCGACGCGGGGCCGTTCCAGCGCGGCGGAGACCGCCCACAGCGCCAGCCCGCCGAGCGCCAGGGCCACGCCGACCCAGCCGGTGGAGGGCAGGCCGAAACCGGCTGTGAGGGCGAGGCCGGCGAGCCAGGGGCCCAGGGCGTTGGCGAAGTTGAAGGCCGAGTGGTTGAGCGCGGCCGCCAGGGTCTGGGCGTCCTCGGCCACGTCCATCAGCCGGGTCTGCAGGATGGTGGCGAGGCCGCCCCCGCAGCCGATGAGGAACACCACCGGCGCCAGGGTCCAGACGCTGCCGACCGAGAACGGGTAGAGGGCCAGAGCCGCCGCCGTCCAGACCAGGGTCAGCCCGGCCGCCGGCATCAGGGCGCGGTCGGCGGCCCAGGCACAGACGAGGTTGCCCACGGTGAGGCCGAGGCCGAACACGGCCAGCACCAGGGGGATCGCCACCGGCGCGGCATGGGTGACCTCGATCAGCGTCGAGGCGAGATAGGTGTAGACCGAGAACAGGCCGCCGAAGCCGATGGCGCCGATGGCGAGGGTGAGCCAGACCTGTCCGCGCCGCAGGGCCCCGAGTTCGCGCAGCGCACTGGCGCCCGAAGCCGGTCGTCCGAGGGGCGCCAGGATCCGCACGGACACCGCCGTCAGGAGTGCCAGGACGGCGACGAGCCCGAAGCTCCAGCGCCAGCCCACGAGCTGGCCGATGACGTTGGCGAGGGGCACGCCCGCCACCGTCGCGAGGGTGAGGCCCAGGATCACCCGCGAGACCGCCTGGGTCCGCCGCTCCCGTGGGACGAGGGAGGCGGCGACGAGGGCGGCCACGCCGAAATAGGCGCCGTGCGGCAGGCCCGCCAGGAACCGGAACAGGAGCATCCCGTGATAGTTCGGCGCCAGGGCCGACAGGATGTTGCCCAGCGCGAACAGCACCATCAGCCCGACCAGCAGCGTCCTGCGGGCCATGGTCGCCGCGAGCACCGCGATGACCGGCGCTCCGACGACGACGCCGAGAGCGTAGGCGCTGATGACGTGGCCGGCCGTCGGCGCGTCGATGCCGAGATCGGGCGCGAAGGCCGGAAGCAGGCTCATCGTCGCGAATTCGGTGGTGCCGATGGCAAAGCCACCCATGGCCAGGGCGGTGAGGACGAGGCCGGGATGCCGGCTGGGTGCCGCGTCCGGCAGGCTGAGGGCGCCGGAACGGGTGTCGAGAGTGGTGCCGGTCATCGGGCCGCTTTCAGATCGCGTTCGCGGTCGCCGCGCAGGGAGCAGGCCGCGTGAAGCAGGGCGAGATGGCTGAGGCCCTGCGGTGTGTTGCCGAGATGGTCGCCGGTGTCGGGATCGACCATCTCGCTCATCACGCCGACGCCCCCGGTGACGGCGCGCAACGTGCCGGTGAAGACCGCCTCGGCCTCGTCCTGGCGGCCGAGTTCGGCCAGGGCCTCCACCAGCCAGAACGAGCAGGCGATGAAGGCGCCCTCCTCCTTCTCGGCCCCCGAATAGCGATAGAGGAGCGGGCCGCGCCCGAGTTCCTCGCGGATCGCATCGAGGGTGGAGGACAGGCGGTCGCGCCCGTCGAAGCCGAACCGGACCGCCAGGGTCAGGGAAGCGTCGAGGCGGTCGGTGCCCGGATAGAACGTGTAGGCGCGGCGCGTCTCTGACCAGCAATGCTCCTCGATCCAGGCCTGGATCCGATCCCGCTCCCGCGACCAGCGCGGCACGCAGGTCGCGGAGATATGACCGGCCTCCGCCAGTTCGACCGCGCGGGCCAGCGCCTGCCAGGCGCTGATCTTCGACATCGTGTAGTGCTGCGGGACTTCCAGTTCCCAGATCCCGGCATCCTTCTGGCGCCAGCGGTCGGCGCATTCGTCGGCGAGGTCCGCCAGGACCGTCGCGCTCTTCTGGTCGAGGATGTTGCCGTCGGCGACGAACAGGGTCGCGGTCTCGAAGATGTCGCCGTAGATCCCGTGCTGGTGCTGGCGGGCCGCCGCGTTCCCCACCCGGACCGGGCGCGACCCGCGATAGCCGGCGAGATCGAGGGAGGTCTCCTCCGGCACCCTGCCCCCGCGCAGGGTGTAGAAGACCTGCGCCCCATGCGTGTCGAGATGCGTCATCAGCCAGGAGAAGGCGGCCTTCGCCTCCGGCATAGCGCCGACGCGCAGGAAGGCGTTGACGGTGTATCCGGCGTCGCGGATCCAGGCATAGCGGTAATCGTAGTTCTTCGACCCGCCGATCCGCTCGGGCAGGGAGGTGGTGGCGGCCGCCGCGATGGCGCCGGTGGGCGAGTAGAGCAGCAGCTTCAGGGCAAGGCCGCTGCGCCGCACCTCGGAACGGTGCGGGCCGTCATAATGCAGCCCCTCCGCCCAGTGCCGCCAGGCGTCGTCGCTGACGTCGATGCGTTCGTCGATCTCCGCGATGGTGGGGATGCCCAGGGGCTCGTCCTCGCCGGCCAGAAGCGCCACCAATGCGCGTTCCCCCTCCCCCAGCGTCACCGTCGCGGCGATGGTGCGGTCTTCCTCTTCCAGGACGCGGATATTGTCGCTGAAGCGGATCACCCCGAGGACCGGGCCCACATGGAACACGCAGCCATTGGGGGTGGGCTGGAGCCAGGGCGACAGGGAATCGCCGCGCGTGCCGAACACGGCGCGGATCCGGAACGTCACCGTGCCCGAGACGCCCTCCAGGCGGCGCGCGAGCTCGCACCAGGGCAGGCGGCCGGCGCGGCTGCTGTTGAGGGATTCCGTCATCCGCGCCGTGCCGGTCCCGGTGGTGACGATCGTCTCCAGCACGTTGCTGTCAGTGCGGTAGCGCCGCTCCATCGTGAACGCGCCCTCGGGGCAGACCTGGAAGTAGCCGCCGCTGTCCGGCTCCAGCAGCCGGTCGAACAGGGGCGGCGAATCCATCTCCGGGACGCACCACCACCCCACCGCGCCGTCCGGGCCGACGAGGACGACGGAGCGGCCGTCGCCCAGCGCGGCGTAATCCCGGATTCCGTGTTCCGTGCCGTCCGGGTCGATGCACCGGGCATCGACGGCGAGGTCGGTGCCCGCCTGGGTTCGGTCATTCATCGAGGGGACTTATGCATCGAGGGGCTTGTGCATCGGGGGGACGTGCGGAGCGGGGTAAGGGCACGGTCGCGAAGCGGCCGGGTCAGTTCAGCGGAACCTTGTCCTTGCCCTTGCCGGGATTCGACGTGTTGACGAGCTCCGGCGATTTTTGGGCCGGGAGCGTCTGCTCCTGGCTCTTCGGGTCGATCCGCTTGGTGCGGGTGAAGGGCTCGAGCCTCTGCGACGTGCCGGTCCCGAGGGCGCGGACGATGCCTTCGATGACGCGCAGATCCGCGAGGCCTTCCTCGCCATCGGGCTCGGGCTCCCGGTCATCAAGGATGCAGGACGAGAAGTACTTCAGTTCGCCGCCGAAATGGTCGGTGTTCTTGAAGCTGGCGTGGCTCTTGTCCTCGCCGATGGTGACCGTGTGCTCCAGGGACTTGCCGTACATGTAGGCCGGGTTGACCTCGACGCTGCCCTTGGTGCCGACGACCGAATAGCTGTCGAGGGTATTGCCGTAATAGGACAGCACGAACTGCGCGATGCGGTCCTGCGGAAACCGGAGCGTCACCGCGACGGTATCGTCGAAATCGCCCAAGCCGGCTTCCGGGTGACGGATGCCCACGGCCGAGACCACCTCCGTCGGCTCGTCGCCGAAGATGTAGCGGGCGGCGTTGATCGGATACGGACCCATATCGAAGATCGGGCCCGCCTCGATGCCGCTCGTCGCCCGGTGGTTCTCGGGCGAGACCATCTGGGTGAAGGTCGAGGAGAAGGTCAGCAGCTCGCCGAGCTGGCCTGACCGGATCAGGTCGATGGTCGCCAGGGTGCAGGGCTCGAAATGCAGCCGGTAGGCCACCATGAGCTTGGCGCCCGAGGCCTTCTGCGCCGCGATGATCTCTCCGGACTTCTCCGCCGAGATTTCCAGCGGCTTCTCCACGAGGACATGGATGCCGGCCTTCAGGGCGGGGACCGCGAATTCGGCGTGGCGCCAGTTCGGGGTGGCGAGATAGATCGCATCGATCGTACCCGAGGCCAGCAGGGCGTCGAACTCCTCGTAGCCGTAGGTGTCGGTGACGCCGTATTGCGCGCCGACGCCGCGCGCCTTCTCCGGATCGCCGGTGACGAAGGCGACGATCTCCGAATTGCCGGTGTGCTCCACCCCCGGGCAGCATGGCTTCCTGCGTGATGTCGCCGAGGGCGACGAAGGCGTAGCGGACCTTTTTCGACGATGTCAGGCCGAGGGCGGAGGCGATGCTCATGCGGATGTCCGTGCGGTTGTGCGTGTCGTGCGGCTTTGGCCGGCATGGAAGGGCGGGCCAGATGGGGGCTGCCGGGAGGCCGGGCGAGGCGGTCCGCGCGACGGGAGAAGGCCCGGCCGAGCGCCGGGTCGGCCGCGCGCCGGTGTTCATGAGACAGCAACGTTGCACTGCAGCAGAGGTTGCCGCGTCGCCCGGTCGCGCCCGCCGGGCGGACCCTCGGCCTCAGCGCGAGACGGCGAGCCGCAGGATGCGCGACAGGTCGGCCACCGAATAGGGTTTGCGCAGGAGTTCGAACCCGTGGCTGCCCTCCTCGGCGAGGACGTGGCTGTAGCCGGAGGTGAGCACGACGGGCAGATCGGGCCATTCGCGGCCGATGGCGTGGCCGAGATCGATGCCGTTCATGCCCGGCATCACCACGTCGGAGAAGACCACCTCGAAGCCGGCGGGGGCGCGGGTCAGGGCGTCGAGGGCCTGCTGCGCATCCGTCACCCAATGCGTGACGTAGCCGAGTTCCTGCAGGGCCTGGGTGGCGAAGGCGCCGACCTCCGCGTTGTCCTCCACCACGAGGACGCGGGTGCCGTGCCGCTCGGCCAGGGGCGCGGGCTCCTGCACCGGCTCGGCCGCTACGGCCTCCCCCGCCGCGCGCGGCAGATAGAGGGTGAAGGTCGTCCCTTGGCCGAGGCGGCTCTCCACCACGACCTCGCCGCCCGATTGCTTGGCGAAACCGAAGACCTGGCTGAGGCCGAGGCCGGTGCCCTGCCCCACGCCCTTGGTGGTGAAGAACGGCTCGAAGATCCGGTCCAGCGTCTCCGGGGCGATCCCCGAGCCGGTATCGGAGACCGAGACGGCGACGAAATCGCCCCGGATGCGGGGATGCGCCCGGACGGGCGGGATGATCGAGGCGCGCCGGACCCGGATGGTCAGCTTGCCTTCCCCGTCCATGGCGTCGCGCGCATTGACGACCATGTTGACGAGGGCCGTGTCGAACTGGCTCGGATCGGCATCGATGAGGCAGGCCAGCGGCTGCCCCTCCGCGTCCCGGCCGGTCTCGATCTGGGTCACCACCTGGATACGGGCGCCGGTGAGGGTGCCGACCATGTCGGCCACGGAGGCCACGCCCTTGGCGACGTCGAAGACTTCGGGCGTCAGGGATTGCCGCCGGGCGAAGGCCAGGAGTTGGCCGGTGAGCTTGGCCGCACGCGTCACCGTGTCGGAGATGGCGTCGACATAGCGCCGCCGGCGTTCCTCGGGCAGGTCGGGGCGGCGCAGGAGGTCGGTGGAGGACCGGATCACGGTCAGGAGGTTGTTGAAGTCGTGCGCGACGCCGCCCGTGAGCTGGCCCACGGCTTCGAGCTTCTGCGACTGGCGCAGCTGGTCCTCTAGGGCCTTTCGCTCGGTGACGTCGCGGCCGGCGGCATAGAAATGATCGCCCTGCGGGATCGCGTTCCACGAGATCCAGCGCTCGCCGCCATCCGCCGCCAAATGCCGGATGTCGAGGTTGTCGAGGATCGCGCCGCTCCGCAGGCGGTCCATGGCCTCCTCGGCCGCCTTCCGGTCCTCGGGATGCACGAAGGCGTCGAACCGCGCGCCGACGAGGGCGTCGGCGGGCCAGCCCAGCATCTCCCGCCAGGCCGGATTGACCGACCGGTAGATCCCGTCGAAGCCGCAGATCACGAGGAGGTCGCGGCTCGCGCGCCAGACGAGATCGCGCTCCGTGGTGCGCTCGCGGGCCGTGGTCATCAGCACGGTCTCGGCCTCGCGCCGGTCGGTGATGTCGTTGAACAGGATGGCGACGCGCCGCTGGACCGGCTCCCCGATGCGCAGGGCGTGCACGTCGAACCAGCGCCCCAGCGTCACCGCCCCGCTCTCGAACCGGACGGGTTCACCGGTCAGGGCGACCTCGCCGTAGACGTCGAGCCAGCGCGGCTCGATGCCGGGAATGACCTCGCTGACCCAGCGGCCCTCGACGTCCCCGAGGCCGGCCTGCCGCGCGAAGGCCGGATTGACCTCGACGAAGCGGTAGTCGATGGCGCGGCCCGTGGCGTCGAACCGCATCTCGACGATGCAGAAGCCGGCGTCGATGGCGTCGAACAGCGTCCGGTATCGGGCCTCGCTCTCGGCGAGCTTGCCCTCCTCGGTGCGAAACCGGGTGATGTCGAGCTGGCTGCCGAAGAAGTAGCGCAGGTGCCCGTCCCGGTCGAAGACGGGACTGACATAGAGTTCGTTGCGGAACGTCGTCCCGTCGCGGTGGTAGTTGATGATCTCGACCACCACGTCGCGCCGCGCGGCGATGGCGTCGCGCAGGCGCGCCACGTCGGCCGGGTCGGTTCCCGGCCCCTGCAGGAACCGGCAATTGTGCCCGACGAGTTCCTCCGCCGAGTAGCCGCACAGGTCCTGAAAGGCGCGGTTGGCGAAGACGATGGGATTGTCGGGCAGGTTCGGGTCGGTGATGATCTGCGGCATGCGGGTCTTCTCCGCCGCCGTGAACAGCAGGTCCGGCCCCGCCGCGGAGGTCTTCTGGCCCCTGTCCGGCGCACGGATGGCGGATGCGATCTCCGCTTTCAGCCGCGCGACCTCGGCTTCGAGGTCGGCCTCGCGCCGCCGCAACCGGTCGATCTCGTCCTCCATACCGCCCGTTCCCATCCGGCCGCCGCGTTCACTCGAACTCGAACGTGCCCAACGGTCGAGACGGCGGTCGGCTCCCTAACCCATGATGGGGCGGCTGTCGCGTATCCGATGAGGCCCGGTCCGCCCTCACGATCGGGCGTCGCTCGCGATGGAGTGCTGGAGCAGCCTGTCCGGTGACGCCATCGCGCGGACCGACGCAGCGGAGGTCCGGGGCGGGGCCGCGATCAGCCGATGACGTCGTCGTCCCATTCCACCCGGGGATAGGAGACCGGCGGTTCGCGCAGCGCCCAGAGCCCCAGGCATCCCACGGTGCAGACGGAAGCGCTGATGTAGAGGATGAGGTCGAGCACGAACGAGGCCCTCGCAGCAGGGTAGTAAGCCCGCATTCTCCGATGGCACGGCTAAGAAAGCCTGAACGCCCGCGAGACGACGGCCCATGCCGCCCGCTCGCCGTGTCGAAGCGGCCAGGGCCCATCTGCGTGGATGTGCGCCGGCGCAACCCGCCGGCCCGCTTTCGGGCGTAGAGCCCTCCCCTCTCCCCCGAGAAGGAAAAGGGCGATGGCCGCCAAATGGGTCCTTGCGTTGACGGTCCTGGTCTTCCTGACCACCGGCCGGGCGCCGGGAATGCGCGAGTTGAGAAATCCCGACGCCGAATCCGGCCATTCCCGCATCGTCCACATGGTCAAGCGCGTGTCCGAGTGAGGAAGCGCGGTCTGCCGTCCGCCACGCCGTGCCGGCGCGGCTCGGTCCCCGGACCGCCGCGCTACGGCGCGCTGGCGCGCCGGGTGGCGGCGAGCGCCGCCGCCTTGCCCCCGGCCGCGTAGAGGTCGAGGCGGGAATACAGGCCGAAGACCGAGCCGTCGTCGAGGAAGCCGCCGGCCGGACCGAGGGTGTCGGTGAGGATGGCGTTGGCCTCGGCGAGGGTCAGGGCCGGAAACGCGGCGGTGAGGAGATGGCCCGCCTCCGGCGCGGTTGTCGCCACATCCACCGCCTGGCCCGACCGGCCCTGATGCACCACCGGCAGGCCGTAGGTCTGGGTGGAGGCGTAGAAGGCCGCGTTGGCGGCGCCATCCTTGAACCGGCTCCGGTCGGCGGCGGCGCAGGCGGCCACCGCCTCGCCGCAGCGCTCGCGAAGGAAGGCCTGGAGTTCCGCGCGCGCCGCCTTCAGGGCCTCCGGATAGTCGGTGATGGTCACCGCGTCGTCGGTGGCGCGGCTCATCTCGTTGACGATGGCCGGGTTCGCGCGGGTCTGTCCGACATAGGCCGGGTCGTTGGCGAGCAGATGGGCGACGGCGTGGAGGGCCACCGCCCTGCCCCCGAGCACGTCCATGGCGTAATGGGCGCCGACGACGATGCGGTTGTTGCCGTACTCGGCCCCGCGCGCGACCATCTGCTGGTAGCGCTCGGGCACCAGCAGGGCGAGGAGGAGCGATTCCGTGTAGCCGTAGGTGGTGTGGCCGCTCGGATAGGACGGGCTGTCCGTCAGGTTCTGTTTCGGGCCGCGCAGCCAGTCCATGCTGTGCGAGGCGGCGCCGAAGTAATCCTTGCCCCGATACGAGAGGACACTCGGTTCGGTCTGGAACGGACGGGAATTGCCGAAGGCGTCGGCACCGGGCGTTCCGGCTGGGCGGCCATAGGCCTTGCCGAAGACATCCGTCGTGCCGCCGATCCGGGTGAGGATGGCGCGGGCGGGTTCGGAGACGGGCGCCTCGCCATTCGTCGTCGCATTGGCGAAGAAATACTTCCCCGCATTCGAATCCGACTTGGTGATGTTGTTGGTATAGCCGATCAGCCGCGCGAGGCTGCCGGAGACGCTGGTGAAGGTCTTGAAATCCTCGTAGCGCGCTTTGGCCTGGTAGGCCTCCCCGAGGGACGTGCCGAGGCCGTCGGCGAGCTGGGTGGCATTGCCGTCGGTGATGAAGCAGTCGCGCAGGGCGAGTTGCTGCTGCTCGGCGAAGGACAGCAGCAGGGGCTGGTCGTGCCGTCCCATCTGGATGTCGCCGGTGACCTTGAGGTTCGCCGCCAGCGCGGCCTGGCCTTCCGGCGTCGTCGCCAGGGCGCTCACCGGCGCCAGCCCGCGCAGGGCTTCGAGATTCGTCGCCGACTGGGCCTGCGCGTGAGCGGGCGCGAGGGCGAGGAAGGCGATGAGCCCGAGCGTGCGGGCCGCGTTCGTGCGTGGTCTGGTCATGGCACCGGAATCAGGCTGTCGTGGCGGTGACGCAGGCTAGCAGAGTGCTCGTCCAATCGCCGCCGGTTTTCGCGGCGGACCACGCGCACCGTTCCGTGACGCCCGCGTGACCGTTCTCCGGCGGCCGGTCGAGGACCGCCCCTCGCGGCATGTTCCTCGGAGACAGATCCGCGCTTGGCTCCGATGGTGCATCTCGGCCCCGACCGAGCCACAGCCCACCGGGACCGATGACCGCCCACCCTCTGCCTTTCTCGCACGCTCGCCCGATCCTTCGCCTTGCCGGACCGCATCCGGCTCCCGGACGCGGGGACCGGGCGTGAGCGAACTCGACGCCTGGGCCGAGCGCCGCCGCATCGCCGAACAGGCGCGCGGCGAGCGCGCATGGTCCCTGTGGGGGCCGTATCTCGCCGAGCGCCAATGGGGGACGGTGCGGGAGGATTACAGCCGCGACGGCAATGCCTGGCGCTCGCTGCCGCATCAGGAGGCCCGCTCGCGCGCCTATCGCTGGGGCGAGGACGGGCTCGCCGGCCTCTGCGACGAACGCGGGCAGATGTGCCTGTCCCTCGCCCTGTGGAACGGCCGCGACGACATCCTCAAGGAGCGGCTCTTCGGCCTCACCAACGAGGAGGGCAACCACGGCGAGGACGTCAAGGAGGTCTATCACTACCTCGACGCGACCCCGAGCCATGCCTACCTGAAGTTCCTCTATCGCTATCCGCAGGCGGCCTATCCCTATGACGAACTCGTCCGCGAGGGACTGCGCCGGGGGCGCGACCAGCCGGAATACGAGATCGAGGAGACGGGCGCCTTCGCCGAGGACCGCTTCTTCGACGTCACCGTGGAATACGCCAAGGAGGAGATCGACGACATCCATGCGGTGATCACGGCGACCAACCGTGGCCCCGAGGCGGCGGATCTGCGCCTGGTGCCGCAGCTCTGGTACCGTAACATCTGGTCGTGGCGCGAGGGACCGGCGGAATCGCGCCCCAGGATGGCGGTCCAGCCCGATGGCAGCATCGCCTGCGAGCATCCGCGCCTCGGCCGGTACCGGCTCTCCTATGACGGCGAACCGGAGGTCCTGTTCTGCGAGAACGACACCAACCTGCGCCTCCATGGCTGCCAGCCCGACGCCCCCGGCCCGTTCAAGGACGGGCTCCACGCGGCCATCGTCGGGGGCGACGAATCCGCCGTGCGGCGGGATGGCGGGACCAAGCTCGGCCTGCACTACGCCCTTCGCCTCGCGCCCGGAGAGTCGAAGCGGGTCACCCTGCGGCTGTCGGCCGGCGCGCGGCCCCGCCCCGTCGACCGCGAGGGCGCCATCCTGCTGCGCCGGATCGCCGAGGCGGACGCCTTCTACGACGCCCTTCAGGACGGCATCCCCGACGCGGATTCGCGCGCCATCTTCCGCCAGGCCGCCGCCGGGCTGATCTGGTCGAAGCAGCTCTACTGTTACGACGTGCGGCTCTGGCTGAAGGGCGACCCGCTCCAGCCGGCCCCGCCGCGCGAGCGCGACGGCGGACGCAACGTCCACTGGCGCCACTTCGCCGGGGCCGACGTGCTCTCCATGCCCGACACATGGGAATATCCCTGGTTCGCGGCCTGGGACCTCGCCTTCCACTGCATCCCGCTGGCGCTCCTCGACCCGGATTTCGCCAAGAAGCAGCTGCTGCTCCTCACCCGCGAATGGTATATGCACCCCAACGGCCAGCTTCCGGCCTACGAGTGGGAGTTCGGCGACGCCAACCCGCCGGTCCATGCCTGGGCGACCTACCGGGTGTTCGAGATCGACCGCGACCGGCGCGGCGGGCGCGGCGACCTCGCCTTCCTGGAGGGCGTCTTCCACAAGCTCCTCATCAACTTCACCTGGTGGGTGAACCGCAAGGATGCGGAGGGCCGCAACGTCTTCCAGGGCGGCTTCCTCGGCCTCGACAATGTCGGCGTGTTCGACCGGTCGCGCCCGCCCCCCGGCTTCGGCCGCATCCATCAGGCCGACGGCACCGCCTGGATGGCGATGTATTCCCTCAACATGATGCGCATCGCCCTCGAACTCGCGCTCCACAACGACGTCTACGAGAGCACCGCCTCGAAGTTCTTCGAGCATTTCCTGCTCATCGCCGAGGCGATGACCGACATGGGCGGCGAGGGCTTCGGCCTGTGGGACGAGGAGGACGAGTTCTACTACGACGAGGTCGACATCCCCGGCGGCGGCATGCTCCCCTTGCGCGTCCGCTCCGTGGTGGGGCTGGTGCCGCTCTTCGCCGTGGAGGTGATCGAGCCCTCGATGCTGCAGCGGCTGCCGGACTTCGCCCGCCGCCTGAACTGGCTCCTCGAGAACCGCCCCCATCTCGCCCGCCTCGTCTCGCGCTGGGACGAAGGCGGCGTCGGCGACCGCAAGCTCCTGTCGCTCCTGCGCGGGCACCGGATGAAGGCGCTGCTGCGGCGCATGCTCGACGAGGCCGAGTTCCTCTCGGACCACGGCGTGCGCTCCCTGTCGAAGGCGCATCTCGACCGGCCCTATTCCCTGAACGGGTTCGGCGACGCGTTCACCGTGCGCTACGACCCGGCCGATTCCACCTCGAACATGTTCGGCGGCAATTCGAACTGGCGCGGCCCGGTGTGGATGCCGGTCAACTACCTCGTGGTGGAGGCGCTGCGGCGGTTCCACTCCTATTACGGGGACGACTTCCTGGTGGAGTATCCCACCGGATCGGGCACGTTCCTCACCCTGAACGCCATCGCCGACGCCCTCACCGATCGCCTGATCGCCCTCTTCGCCAAGGGCGAGGACGGACGCCGGCCGGCCCTCGGGGACCGCCCGCCCATCGCCTCGGCCCCCGGCGCCGAGGAGGCCCTGCTGTTCCACGAGTTCTTCGACGGCGATACCGGCCGCGGCCTCGGCGCCTCCCACCAGACCGGCTGGACGGCGCTGATCCTCAACCTGCTGCACCAGAAGGCACATCGAACGAATCCGGATGGGACTGGAGCGGCGGAGTGACGGGCGACGCCGGGGCGAACCGTGGTTCTCGAGCCGCCCGGAAACCCGTTCGCCCGGGTTCGGGACGTAGATTGCCGTGGGCAATCGTCCGATCGGCCTAAGCGACGTGCAACTCCATTTCGGAACGGAGTGGGATCTCCCTTGGGGTTCGGGTTTGATCTTGAACGGCTCTGTCCTCCACACGGGGCGGCAGCTCGTCGATACGGCTAACGCCCAGGCCCTGCCGGATTGGGCGCGTCGCGATCTCGGACTCCGCTACTCGACCCTGTTGGAATGGCGCCGGACGACGTTCCGCGCCAACGTTATGAACTTAACAGGGACGAATTACTGGACCGGCGTGGCGTCGTTCGGCACGTTCTTCTAGGAGGCGCCGCGCACCTAGCGGTAAGTGCTTCAGAGTTCAGGCGCTTTTAACTCGGCTTCCCAAGCTTGAAGTGCTTTGCGCAAAAGCTTGAACACCTCTCGTTGTGTTCCATCGTTAAGAATGACGGCCAAACCTTCGTAGGGCGTGAGTGGTCCATTTGATAGGGTATGGTCTGCGAAGAACCCGAAGTCCGTCGTTGGCTCCAATCTACCCTCGGCCATGCCTTTCGGATTGTTTACAGCCGACTTTCGCGCAAGCTTGCCGTGTTTGTGGCAGTCGTGAGAGCCGTGACTGTCCCAAAAACGGGCCATTTCCGTCGTAGTAGTCGCGATACTTGCCAGCTTCACCGCGTTTCACCTCCGTACGATCAGGGGGCAACTTGTACGCGGTGACCGCCTCGGCGAGGTTGTCGATTTGGGAGATGGCATTTGCTGCCAAGTGCTTCTCAAGCCGGTGCTCGCTATAGTGCTAGAGCGCGGGCCAAACGTACTCGCCCATGAACTCACGAGGACGGATGGACGATAAGACAGCCTCTCTAACGATCGTAGTATTTGCCGCCGGTGCTGATGCCATACAGCGTTGAGGAGTAGGGCAGTCGGGCAATGATGGTTGCTTGGTTCGCTACCCTACCGGCGACCATACCTCGGCATAGGAGGTTCACACTCCCCATTTCACGCTCGCAGAATGCATCCGGGCTGTCGATAAAGTTCAGCTTCGTCAGCCGTGAGATGAGGATGGTTCGCCCTTCCGGAATGGCGCCGATAGGCTGGACGACGAAGATCGTCACGAACTGTGCGGCAATGACAAGCGCGACAGCCATAATAGCGAGGATGGCTAACGCTTTCTTCAAGAGACCGCTCCTCGAAGTATGGTCTCCAGGTCCTCACGGTTTTTGAACTTGATCGTTCGACCATTGACGATTGCCACCACGCCACCGTCTGGCTCGTTCCGATAAGGCGTGCTTCCGATTACTCCATCAGCCGCGAAATCTACTGCCGACTCACGCACAGGGGTGAACCCCTTGCTGGCCAATTCAAGGGCTTTTTGCTTGTTAGCCTCTTCGCTCCCCTCGGCGGGTTTCATGATGAGCGCGTGAGGCAACGCAACAATAAAAAGGGCGGCGCCGTAGATCCACCACAGCCCGAACGAGTGCCCCTTTTTCTGGGCGATGAAAGCCGGGATCAACCCAATCAGAGCTGCGATAACGAGGACTTCCACTTTCTACCCCTGACTGCCTTTATCAGCATTCTACCGAAGGTGGTGGCATCTGCTAGGTACAAAGGCAAACGGACGACGTGAGGGCCAATCGCTTGTGGTATTAATGTCATATTGTCTCGGCTCTCGTGTCGATGTCGATCGACCTGTGATCCGCGACGGTGCGTTCCGCGCGCGTTCCTAATCGAGCGAGAAACGAAAGCCCGTTCCCATGCTCCGACAACTTGCCGGACGAGCCGAGCGCTGTCAGGCGTATCCCATGCCGGACACCTCCCCCGCCCGTCGCCCCGTCTCCGCCCTGCGCAACGCCCTCCGGAGCGAGGCCACCGGCGGGGTGATCCTGATGGCGAGCGCCGTGCTCGCCCTGATCGTCGCCAATTCGCCCCTCGCGCCGGGCTATTTCGCGGTGCTGGGGGCCCATGTCGGCGGCCTCTCCGTCCTGCACTGGGTCAATGACGGCCTGATGGCCCTGTTCTTCCTGCTCGTCGGCCTGGAGATCAAGCGCGAGGTGCTCGACGGGCGCCTGCGCACCTGGCCGGACCGTGTCCTGCCGGGGGTGGCGGCGTTGGGGGGCATGGTCGCCCCGGCGCTGATCTACGTCCTCGTCAACCGCTCCTCGCCCGAGACCCTGCGGGGCTGGGCGATCCCCACCGCCACCGATATCGCCTTCGCCCTCGGAATCCTCGCCCTGCTCGGATCGCGCGTTCCGGTCTCGCTGAAGGTGTTCCTCACCGCGCTCGCCATCCTCGACGATCTCGGCGCGGTGCTCATCATCGCCGCCTTCTACACCGCCGACCTGTCCCTGCCGAGCCTGGCGGGGGCGGGCGTCACCGTCGCGATCCTGTTCGGGCTCAACCGGGCGGGCGTCAGCCGCCTCCCGCCCTACCTCGCCCTCGGGGCGGTCCTGTGGTTCCTCGTCCTGACATCGGGCATCCACGCCACCATCGCGGGGGTGCTCCTGGCTCTCGCCATTCCCCTGCGCCCGAGCCCCGCCAGGCCGGACGATCCGGCCTCGCCGCTCCACAGGCTGGAACATGCGCTCCACCCCTGGTCGGCCTATCTCGTCCTGCCGGTCTTCGGATTCGCCAATGCCGGCGTCTCGCTCGCCGGCATGTCGCCGGGGATGCTGTCCGATCCGGTGACGCTGGGCGTGGCGCTCGGCCTCTTCGCCGGCAAGCCGGTCGGCGTGTTCGGCGCCGTCGCCGCCGCCGTGAAGCTCGGCCTCGCCCAGCGCCCGGCGCATGCCGGCTGGTGGCAGGTCTACGGCCTGTCGCTCCTCTGCGGCGTCGGCTTCACCATGAGCCTGTTCATCGGCCTCCTCGCGTTCGCGGACAATCCCGACCTCGGCACGCAGACCAAAATCGGCGTGCTCCTCGGATCCGTGACCTCCATGATCGCCGGGGGGCTCGTCCTGATTCTCGCGCCCCGTCCGGCTCGGGAGAGTGGTCCCGCGGCGTGAGGACGCGCCCCGTTCAAAATCATGTGACACAAGATAATCTTAATCGGAGCCCCCAACCCTCGGCAGTCGGAGAGCAGGATGACACGGAAGGCGGGCGCGGCGTTCGGTAAGGCGGCATTGACGGTTTTCGTCGCGGCAGCGGTCGGCGGGAGCCTGTTCGCCACCCGTGGCATGACCGACGACGCCGAAGCGTGGCGCAGCGCCTTCGCGCGACCGGCCGAGTTGCCCGCGCCCGAGGGCGGTCCCGATACGGAGGCGCAGGTCGATCTCGGCCGGACGCTGTTCTTCGATCCGATCCTCTCGCGATCCCGTACCATCGCCTGCGCGTCATGCCACGACCCGTCGCGCCACTGGGGCGACGGGCGCATGCGGGGCATCGGCGAGCCCGGGATCGAACTGAAGCTGCGCACACCCACCCTGCTCAACGTCGGATGGATCGCTCCGCTCGGCTGGGACGGCAAGTTCCCGGATCTCGAATCCGTCGCCTTCACGCCGATCACCGGCCCCAACCTGATGAATCTGCCGGAGGACGAACTCATCGCCCGCCTGCGCGCCGATCCGGATTACGTCGCCGCCTTCGCGGCGACCTTCGCGGATCGCGAGATCACGCGGGGCGGGATCGAGCGGGCGCTGGCCGCGTTCCAGCGCACCATCGTCTCGGGCAGCGCGCCGTTCGACCGCTGGCGCGAGGGCGACGCCACGGCGGTGGGAGCCTCCGCGAAGGCGGGATTCGCGCTCTTCAACGGCAAGGCCGGGTGCCACGAATGCCATGGCGGCTGGGCGTTCACCGACGGGTCATTCCACGATATCGGCGTCGGCCGGGGCGACGATATCGGGCGGGGACGCCTGTTCCCGACGTCGAAGGGTCTGCAATACGCCTTCAAGACCCCCACCCTGCGCGACGTCGCGCAGCGCGGCCCCTACATGCATGACGGTTCGGTGGCGACCCTGCGCGACGTGATCGATCTCTACGATCGCGGCGGCATCGACCGCCCGAGCCGGTCGCCCAAGATCAGGCCGCTCCACCTCTCCGAGACCGAGAAGGCCGATCTCCTGGCTTTCCTGGACACGTTGACGGCCGAGGAGCCCAAGGGGAAGGCCGCATCGCGTTAAGTCTTGGGCACGGGCTCCGCAGTCCCGAAGCCCGTCGCTGAAGTCGCTGCCGACTGCGCCGACAGGTTACCGTACGGTTCTGCTTCGGTTTCAGCGAAACAGCGTCAGGCCGACGCCGGCGAGCGACAGGCCGACGATCATCAGCGATCCGCCCCAGGTCTCGTAGATCGCGGCCCGCGCCGCCACCCGCGTCGAAGCATAGGCGAAGCTACCGCCTGCGATCAGGATCGACAGACTGAGTGCTGTAATCACGCGAGAGCCTTTCTGCTTGATGCGAAGGGAGGGCTTGGGCGCCACCCTTCCATGAAGATCAGCGTTTGCCGGATTATCCCGTCGATCGTCTCGACGAACGGTTACGCGGTTGCTCGGGGTTGACTTTGCCGTCCCTCGTCCACCCCCACGCATACGCCGATCGCCCGTCATCCGCGAGCGTCCGCTGGCGGCGGGCGCCGGAATCACGACCGGGGCGCCGAACGGCCGAACGCGTTAACGATGCTTAAAATTCATTAACGAAATCCTTCCAGGATCACTCAAAACTACGTAGAACGATGTCGCTGCCGCCGTCCGTCGGCGTTTCAGCTTTCGCCGAGGCTTCATCACATGAGTCTGCGTAGTCAGTTGCCCGGCCCCGGTGCATTGTCTGCCGCCCTGTTCGTGCTCGTCGCGGGCTCCACCGGGGCGAGCGCTCACGTCAAATGGTTCTGTGCTTTCGACGTCGCTGGCTCGCCGGTCGGCCTTGCCGAGGTATTGTGCGACAGCTTCGAGCAGCTCGTCATGGTCTCGTTCCTGGCCCTGTTCGTCGGCGCGTTGCTCGAGCGGACGATCCTCGGCGAGGCGATGATGCGGTCCCTCGACCGGGTCACCGCCTGGGCGCGGGAGAACACCGAGCTGATGTTCCGGGCCGTCTGCGGCGGCTTCTTCGTGTCGCTCTGGACGCTCGGCGGTATCATCCTCACACCCGAACTCACCACCACCAGCACCGTCCTGCCCTGGTTCCAGCTGGCGATCGCCGCCGGGTTCCTGTGGCGGCAGACGATGCCGCTCTCGGCCCTGGGCATCGTCATCCTGTTCGGGATCGCGGTGGCGAATTACGGCGTCTTTCATCTGGCGGATTATCCCGTCTTCCTCGGCGTCGCCGCCTATCTCGTCCTCACGGGGCTCCGGCGGGACCTGTTCGGCATCCGTCCCCTCGACATCGTCCGTTACTCCGCCGCTGTGACGCTGATGTGGGCCTCGGTGGAGAAATGGGCCTTTCCGCAATGGTCGTTCCCGCTCTTCATCGACCGCCCGGAACTGACCATGGGCTTCGACGGCGCCTTCTTCATGAAGGCCGCCGGGGCGGTGGAGTTCGCCCTCGCCTTCGCGCTGCTCTGCACGCCGCTGGTCCGCCGCGTCTCGGCGATCATGCTCGCGGCCGCCTTCGTCTCGGCGATCTTCGAGTTCGGCAAGGTCGACGCGATCGGCCATGCACCGATCATCGTGGCGATGGTCGCCATCGCCGCCGACGATGTCAGGGTTCCCCTGCGGGTGCGCCAGCTGGCCGCGCTGCCCCTGGGATACGGGGCCGCCCTCGCGAGCTTCATCGGACTCTATTACGGCGCCCATTCCGTCCTGTCCGCGGCCGGCGCCCTGTAGGGCCCCGGCGGGGCGCTCAATTGCCGTCGACGCGGACGGCCAGCTTCATCTTGGGATGGATGCCGCACAGGACCGCGAAGGTTCCGCTCACGGGGAAGACGATCTCGGCCTTGCCGCCCGGCTCCTGATCGCCCGAATCGTAGCGGAACGTCGGCGAGTCGACATAGGCGTGATGCAGGAGATCGCCGTCGTCGTTGACGATCTGCACGGTCTCGCCTTTCTTGATCACCAGCGCGCTCGGTTGGAACGCCCGGCCCTTCTGCGAGATTCGATAGACCTGTCCCGCTGCGGAAGCATGGAGGGCGAAGGCGGCCACACCGGTTGCGACGACGGCGAACGCGAGACCGAGTGAAGTGATGCGTCTCATGCAACCAGCCAGTACGATCCCGCCCGATCTGATCCTCGCCGCGGCAAGTAAACAGCTTGTTAATGGGATAAAATTTGTGAAGATTTCAAGCCCAGCTTAACTATTGCAGGCGAACCATTTACGATGGGCTGGATGAGACGGACTGGATGACTTCTATCCACGGTTGGAAAACCGCAAAGGCAGGCGAGAGGAGGTGGTCGAAGCCGGTCGCCGCGGCTGTCTCCTTCGCCGGCACCATCCGCGGTCGGATTCTGATCGCCTTTCTCATCATGAGCGCCATCACGGGCATCCTCGGCCTGTCGGCGGCGTCAGGGATTCGCCGGGCCGACGAACTCGTGAGCCGGACCTTCGACCAATCGCTCATGTCGATCAACTACGCGCGGGCCGCCGCCGCCGATTTCGCCAACATGCGCTCCCTGGAGGCCCGGCGGCGGATGAGCACCGATCCCGTCGCGAAGGGGGAGCTCGAAAGCCGGCTGGATAGCCTTCGCCATGTCTTCGCCGAGGATCTCGCCGTGGCGGTCGAGCGCGCCCAGTCCGGCCGTGCGACCCAGGCGGCGCAGGCCGTGGAGCGGGCGGTGAAGGATTGGGACGCCGCCCGCTCGGTCCTCGCCGGTCGCGAGTCCACGGATGCGGATTGGGACGCCGTGGACCGGCATGCCGGCGCCGTCGAGGAGCATCTCGACCTTTTCATCAACCACACCGCCGGCGACGGTTTCATCTACCGGCAGCAGGCCAGGGCCGTCGTCGCCCGCGAGACCCAGATCAACCTCTTCGGCACCCTGCTCGCCCTGCTCATGTCCGCCTCCGTCGCCTTCCTGCTGGCGCGCCGCATCATCAGGCCGGTGGCGGATGCCTCCATGGTCGCGTCGCGGATCGCGGCCGGCGACCTCAGCGTGACGATCCCCTCCGGCAGCGCGGACGAACTCGGCGCCCTCCTCGCCTCCATGGGCGTCATGCGCGACAACATCCGCCGGGCGATGGAGCAGGAGGTCGCCCAGCGCATCTCGGCGGAGGCCCACCTCGCCGACGCCCTCGAGACCTCCCTCGAAGGCATCGTCGTGGTCGACGAATCCGGCCGGATCGCCCTCATCAACGGGCAGGCGGAGGATTTCCTCGGGTTCGGTCGCGAGCCCCTGCCGCGGGACACGTCGATGGCCCGCGTCGCCGTTGAGGGCAACGCCCTTGCCCGCACCCTCCTGTCCGAGGACGACGACTGGACGACGCCGCGCGAGACGCAGCTCTCCGACGGGCGCTGGCTCCGGATCAGCCGCAGCAGGACGCGCAGCGGCGGCTTCATTGCGGTCTGCAGCGACATCACCCTGCTCAAGGTCCAGAAGGCCCATCTCCAATCCACCAACCTCCGCCTCGACACCGCCCTCGACAACATGTCCCAGGGCCTGTGCCTGTTCGATGCCGAGGGGCACCTCACCGTCGTCAACCGGCGCTATTGCGAGCTGTTCGACCTCGCGCCGGAAGACCTGCCGCTCGGCACGCCCTACGAGGACGTGGCCGCGCTCTACCTGGCCTCGGCGGAGGAGGGCACGGTCTTCGAGATCGAGGGACGGCAGATCTCGGCCGCCGGTTCCGGGTTCCGCCAGATGGGCAACGGACGCGTCCTGGCCGTCACGCACAAGCCGGTGGCCGGGGGCGGCATGGTCTCCACCTACGAGGACGTCACCGACCGGCGCCAGGCCGATGCCCGGATCGCCTTCATGGCCCGCCACGACGTCCTGACCGGCCTGCCCAACCGCGCCATGTTCGGCGAGCGGATCGAGGAGGCCCTGGCCCATCTCGGGCGCGGCGGCATGTTCGCCGTACTCTGCCTCGACCTCGACCGGTTCAAGGAGGTCAACGACACCCTCGGTCACCCGGTGGGAGACGAACTCCTGAAAGCGGTGGGCAACCGCCTCACCGCCTGCCTGCGCGAGGTCGACACCGTGGCCCGGCTCGGTGGCGACGAATTCGCCATCATCCTCGCGGGCGTGACCTACCCGGAAGAGGCCACCATCCTGGCGCGGCGGATCGTGGACGTGGTCAGCAACACCTACGAGCTCGACGGCCAGCAGGTCGCCGTCGGCGTCAGCATCGGCATCTGCCTCGCCCCCGGCGACGGCACGAGCTGCGACAAGCTCCTGAAGAACGCCGACGTCGCCCTCTACCGCGCCAAGGCCGACGGGCGTGGCACCTGGCGCTTCTTCGAGGTGGAGATGGACATCCGGCTCCAGGCCCGCCGCGCCCTCGAACTCGACCTGCGCGAGGCCGTGGCCGAGGGCGCGTTCGAGATGTTCTACCAGCCGATCTACGATTTTCGCGGCCGCCGCGTCTGCGGGTTCGAGGCGTTGATGCGGTGGCGCCATCCGGAGCGCGGGCTCGTCTCGCCCGCCGAATTCATCACGGTCGCCGAGGAGATCGGCCTGATCGTGCCGCTGGGCGACTGGGCCCTGCGCACCGCCTGCATCGAGGCCATGCGCTGGCCCGACGGGATCCGGGTCGCGGTCAACGTCTCGGTGGCCCAGTTCCGGGACGGCATCGTGATCCAGTCCGTCAAGGACGCGCTGAGCGCCAGCCGCCTCCCCGCCGCGCGCCTGGAGCTCGAGATCACGGAATCGGTCCTGCTCAAGGACAACGCCGCGACCCTCGCCACCCTGCACGCCCTGCGTCGCCTCGGCGTGAGGATCGCCATGGACGATTTCGGCACGGGCTACTCGTCGTTGAGCTACCTGCGCAGCTTCCCCTTCGACAAGATCAAGATCGACCAGTCCTTCGTCCGCGACATCACGGCGGCGGACGAATCCGCCTTCATCGTCCGCGCCGTCATCGGCCTCGGCCTCAGCCTGAACATGCGCACCACCGGTGAGGGGATCGAGACCGAGATCCAGTTCGAGCGCCTGCGCCAGGAAGGCTGCGACGAGGGCCAGGGCTATTATATCGGCCGCCCCGAGGGCGCCGGGAGCATCCCCGAGGTGCTGGGCCGCTGGTCGGGACGGCGCGGCCTCGCCAAGCACGCCGTCGCCTGAGGGACTTG
Source organism: Methylobacterium sp. E-045 (assembly GCF_022829685.1). Classification (GTDB taxonomy): domain Bacteria; phylum Pseudomonadota; class Alphaproteobacteria; order Rhizobiales; family Beijerinckiaceae; genus Methylobacterium. Next base: position 97,339 of record NZ_JAKSYE010000028.1, on the reverse strand, counting down.
GCGACGACCTCGCCGACGCCTCTCACCGTTGATGGGGAAAGAACGTCGTCCTCCCCCTTGCCGGGAGGCGACGTGAGCCCGTCGGGGCGACGGTGAAGGGGGGGGTTCGGGGGAGGCCCGTTCGGCCGAGCCCCCTCACGGTCAGCTGCCGCCCCGCTGCGCCGTCGCGGCCCTCTCCCCGCGGACGGGGAGAGGGGATTGCGCACCGATCCCTATTGCGGAGCGGGGGTCGGCGCGGGGGCGGCGGGTGCGGGGTCTGCGGGTGCGGGGTCTGCGGGCGCGGGGTCCGCCGCGCTCGCCGTCTCGGTGGACTTCGCCAGTTCCGGATAGGCCTGGATCATCGTGGCGCCGTTGAGGGGCTTGCTCTGGCCGTTATGGCAGGTGGTGCAGTTGACCTTGGGCACGTCCCCGAGTTCCCCGAGGCGGGCCGTGGGGAAGGTCGAGGTCAGCGGCTCGAGGAAGTTGCCGTTGAGGTCCCGGACCATGCGGATGCCGTGCCAGGCGGTGGTGCGCTGGGGCGTGCTCTGCGACCAGTTCGAGATCGCCCTGGTGTTGTGGCAGAAGGTGCAGTTCACTCCCAGACCTTCCGACATGTGGATCATCAGGCCGTAGGTCTTCTCGGCATCCTGGATCGGCTTGCCCTTGGTGGTGGGGAGCGCCGTGGTGGCGTTCACCCGGATGGCGTTGTTGTCGATGTTCTTATCGGCGAGGTATTCCGTCAGGGTGTCGTAGGGCAGCGAGGCGAGGCCCACAGAGGCCTTGGCCAGGTTCTGCCCGTTGTTGCGGGGGGTGAAGCCGCCGGGCCGGTTCGGGCCGGGATCGGTGAACCAGACGTTGGCCGGCACCGGCTGGCCGCGGTGGCAGGTGAAGCAGGTGACGCCGGTGCCCCCCACATGGTTGTCCTTCCAGCTCTCGTTGATGTGCTGGGTCATCTGCAGCATCCGGCGGGCGACCTTCTTCTGGTAGAGGCTGTCGTCGGCCATGTTCTCGGTGTTGTGGCAGTAGGTGCAGCCCTGTTCCGGGCTGACCCATTCGGTCATCGAGACCATCAGGCGGTTGAACTCGTTGACGCTGACGTTCTTGAGGACCTGGACGTTCTCGTAGGTGGCGCCGGCGAGATCCTCGCCGGGCTCGGCCGGGTCGGCCGGCGCCGGGGCGACGTTGGCCGCCTTCGTCTCGGCCACCCCGTCGCGGGTATGGATCTGGTCCATCCCCGTGCCGCGAAAACCGTTCTGGGTGGCCTGGAGCGGCGGCCGGTCCCAGCCGGACGTGCCGAACATCGCGATGGTGAGGAAGAAGGCGATCGAGCCGCCGAGAACAGTGAAGAACGTCTTCATGGGACCGCCCCCGGCATGTTCAAGGGATCGACGACCGGCGCATAGACCTGCGGATAGGACGGGGCGACGCCGTGCTTGACCGCCCAGAGGTACCAGTTGTCGACCACCGTGCCGGTGAGCAGGATGCCGATGCCGCCGGTGAGGGTGGTCAGCACCGCGAACCACCACGCCCAGCGATGGATCGATTCCATCGTGGCGTTGAAGCCCATGGTCCAGCGCCAGAACAGGGCGGCGCGCTCGGTGGCGGTGCCGCGATCGACGATCTGGTCGATCTCACGCTCGCCGCCGAAACGGCTCACCGCCAGGATGGTGGCGCCATGCATCGCGAAGAGCAGCGTCGACCCGTAGAGGAAGACGATCGAGAGCATGTGGAACGGGTTGTAGAAGAGGTTGCCGTAGCGGAGCGAGAAGGCGGCGGTCCAGTCGAGATGCGGGAAGATGCCGAAGGGGACCGCCTCGCTCCACGACCCCATCAGGATCGGCCGGATGAAGCCGAGGACCAGGTAGAGCCAGATGGCGGAGGCGAAGGCCCAGGGCACGTGGGTGCCGAGGCCGAGCGCCCGGGCGCGGCGATAGAGCCGGACCCACCACAGCAGGATCGAGGCGGTGAGGAAGAAGCCGGCGATCAGCCACCATCCGCCTTCCTGCAGGGGCGGCAGGATCTTGAGCCCGTATTGCGGTCGCGGCGGCTCGAGGGCGAGCCAGGGCAATTGGCGCACGAACTGGACCGGATCCCAGTTCACGCTCGCCAGCATGTTGAGGCCGACGATCTCGAAGGCGATGAGGAAGCACACGCCCGAGAGGGCGCCGAGATAGCCGATGTAGATCGGACCGACCTGGGCGTTGCCGAACAGGCCGAACAGGTAGCTGTGGAACGGCTTGCCCCAGCGCCGGTCGACATCGACGGGAACGCCGAGTTCCGGAATGGTGGAGCGGACTTGGACCTCGGTGAAGATGTTCTGATAATAGGCCATGGTCGTGCCCCCCTCTAGCGCCAGACCGGGAGATTGAGCCACCAGCCCCACCATTCCGGCCAGCCACGGGTCCAGAACGGGCCGCTGATGATGATGCAGACGGCGCTCCAGAAGCCCGCCGACAGGGCGAGGAACAGGCCGAGCCGGTGGATGCCCAGCGTGCCGATGGAGTAGCCGATCGTGTCGCGGAAGAAGGTGTCCTCGTGCTCGGGCGTCTTCACCACCTGGCCCTTGCCGGGATTGGTGGCCGAGAGGATCAGGGCGCCGTGCAGGGACAGGGCGAAGGTCGTCGTGAAGAAGAACGACACCGCCAGCATGTGCGCCGGGTTGTAGTGGAAGTGCAGGTACTGGTAGCCGGTGTTCGAGACCCAATCGAGATGGGAGAGGATGCCGTAGGGGAAGCCGTAGCCCCAGGCGCCCATCAGGAACGGCCGGATCACCACCAGCGAGACATAGGCGAAGATCGCCACCGAGAAGGCGAAGGGCACGTGGTAGCCGATGCCGAGCTTGCGGCAGATCTCGACCTCGCGCAGGGCCCAGGACGAGAAGGCCCCCACCGCGCAGAAGGTGATGATCTGCCAGAGGCCGCCCTCCTTGAGGGGGGCGAGGGCGAGCCCGTATTTGAGGTCGGGCGGCGCGATGTTGATCTGCCAGATGTTCCAGGTCGGCCCGAGCGCGGCGCCGTAGATGATCAGCGCGGTGCCGAGCACCGAGAAGAACAGCGTCGTGACGCCGAAGAACCCGACATAGAACGGCCCGACCCAGAAATCGAACAGGTCTCCGCCGAGGAGCGTGCCGCCGCGGACACGGTATTTTCGTTCGAAACTCAGCATCGCCATCGCGAATACCTCCCGGCCTCGTAGTCACGGTTCTTGCACTGTTCTTGATCGATCCGCGCATCCGCGCTTTCAGGCAGACGGCGTCCCTCCCCCCTAGTGGGGAGAGGTGAGGAGTGGGGGTGGCTCGCTCGCCTGCGCAGGCGTCGACCCTTGCGCAGGTGATCCCTCGTCAAAGCCGAGGGTCGCCCAGCCACCCCCACCTCCAGCTCCTCCCCGCAGGCGCGACGGATCTCGGGCGGGCCCGGGATCCGCCGGGGAGGAGGGGGGCCATCCCGCCGGTCAGGCGGGCATCGTCGGCAGGACCAGCGTCTGCGCATTGGCAGCGCGCGGGGCCTTGGGGCCTTCCAGCCAGTTGAACCGGTCGGTGCTGAGCAAGATGAAGTGGATCAGCAGCGCCAGAATGAACAGGAAGGTGAAGAGCGCCACCAGCGTGCGGCGCGGATCGAAGAGAAGCCAGACCTTGTGCATGGGTGCGTTCCTCCTCAGGAGATCATCGAGACGAGGCCGTGCGCGGCGCTCGTGACGGTGTCGAGGGCGGCGTAGCCCTTGGGGCCGGGCAGCCACGGGCGCCACATCCAGACGAGGATGTGTGCCACCACGGCGATGGCCGTGAAGATGATGAAGCTCGTCAGGAAGATCGCGTGGAACTCCTTAGCTTCGGGTTCGGTCAGCCCGGACAGGCTGCTCGCTTTCTCGATTCCACTGGACATGGTGTGAGCCTCCGCTTTCGTCTGGCCGTGCGTGCTCCACGCGCGGCGGGTGAGGTCGCGGGGGCCGGCAACGGCGCTCGCGACGGTCGTTCCCCCCTCGTCGGACGGGAGGTCGTTCGGGGTCCGGATCGGGCGGGCATCGGCCCGGGGCGATCCGGCCCCGGAAAGGGTCAGCCCATGAAGACGAAGGGGATCGCCGACACGGCCATGGCCTTGGCCTCGCCGAACACCGAGCGCCGGGCGATGAGGCCGTGACCGGCCGGAGCCCGTGCCGGGACGAGGCGCTGGAGCGCCGCCGCCGCGAGGAAGAAGGGGTAGGTCGCCACCAGGAGGAGGCGGAACTGCAGCTCGTGCCGCTGCAGGCGCGTCATCGGACGCGACGGGGCGGGACGGGATTGGATCGTGGGGGACATGATCGAAGACTGCATGGCGGAAAACTCCTGTCCGCAATCCGCGGCGGTCGGCCTCGCGAGGAGGCCGGTTCTCGACGGAAACGGCGCCGCGCCGCTCCAGCCGGAAAGAGGGTGCGGGGCGGGGGCGCTCACGCCGCCGCTCCGAGGGTCAGGTCCGCATGGGCGCGCTCGACCTCGGCCGGGCCGACCCGCTCCTGCCCGGCATTCCGCGTGGCCCGTTCGGCCGCGTCGCGCAGGCGCTTGGCCACCGAGATCCGCACGAGGACCGGATGGGCCTCGACGAGGTCGTCGAGGAGGGTGCGGGCGGCCTCGTCCCAGGGCAGTTCGCGATGGATCCGCGCCGGCGTCGCCTCGACCCGGTCCATGTCGCGGGCGAGCGGCAGGATGTGGAAGAGCATGTCGAACAGGGCGTTGCAGACCTCCTGGATGAGGTAGGTCGCGCCCGAGAAGCCCATAAACGGCGTGCCGGTATGGCGCCGGATGATGGCGCCCGGGAAGGAGGCCGGCACGAACACCGCCCGCGATCCGCATTCGGCCGCGTACATGCGCTCGTTGAACGAGCCGAACAGGACGAGGGGCGGGTTGGCCTTGATCGCCTCGCGCACCGCCGCGTTGTCGGTCTTGGCGCCGGGTCGGCGCGAGATCGCGAAGGTGCAGGGCAGGCCCATCTCGTCTTCGAGGAAGCGGCGGACGCCCCGCGCATAGGTGTCGGAGGCGACGATGCCGAAGCTCGCCGTGCCGAAGAAGTCCTGGGTCACCGAGCGCCACAGGTCCCAGACCGGCTTGATCGTGGTGTGGCGCTCGCGCTCGATGAAGGGCTCCGGATCGAGGCCGAGGATCTCGCCGAGCTTGCGCAGGAACTTGGTGGTGGCGTGCAGGCCGATCGGCGCCTGCAGGTAGGGCCGCTCGAGGGCTTCGCAGAGGAGGCGGCCGAACTCGCGGTAGAGGCAGATATTGGCGTCCGCGTTCACGAGCTTGGGCACGTCGGCGAGATGCGAGCCCAGCGGGAAGGCGAGGTTCACCTCGGCCCCGATCCCCTCCACCAGGCGGCGGATCTCGGCCAGATCCGAGGGCATGTTGAAGGTGCCGTAGGCCGGGCCGATGATGTTGACGCGGGGGCGCTCGCCCTCCTTGCGGGGCGGCCGGGCGGGGATGCCCTTCTTGGCGAATTTCCGCGCGCCGTATTCCTGCCAGAGCCAGGACATCGCCCGGTCGGCGGTCTGCCACTGGTCCTCGTCGATGGTGCGGGGCAGGAAGCGCTGGAGGTTGGTGCCCTCCGGCGTCACGCCGCCGCCGATCATCTCGGCGATGGAGCCGGTGACGACCACGCTCGGCATCCCCGGATCGAGGGTGGCGTGCGCCCGCTTCATCGCGGCCTCGGTGCCGTGGCGGCCGAGTTCCTCTTCGGCCAGCCCGGTGACCACGATGGGCAGTTCGTGCGGCGGCAGGGCGTCGGTGTAGTGGAGCACCGAGGTGACCGGCAGGTTCTCGCAGCCGACGGGACCGTCGATGACGACCTGCAATCCCTTGATGGCGGTGAAGACGTAGACGGCGCCCCAGTAGCCGCCGGCCCGGTCGTGATCGAGGACGAGCATCAGGCCATCTCCCCGATCGGGTTGTGGGAGGGTTTCTCGCGCTTGGGCGAGGCGACGTTCTGGCGGGTTTTCGGCACCTCTTCCCAGATGCCGGCGGCATGGCCCTCGCCGACCCCGTCGAAGAAGTCCCGCATGGCGTCGAACCGGTGCCGGTTGCCGAGGGCCGTGTTGATGACCTTGGCCAGCGACCCGGCTCCGGCGACGCCCATGAGCGGGCGGGCCGAGATCAGGTTGGTGAAGTAGAGGGCGGGGATCGCCCGCTCCTTGGCGGCCTGCACCACCGGCGTGGTGCCGATGGCGAGATCCGGGCGGAACTCGCGCATGGCGGAGAGGTCGTCTTCCAGCGAGGCGCGGAAGCGGACCATGACGCCGCGTGACTCGAGCCAGTCGCGGTCGGCGTCCGAATAGGGCGTGCGCGGGCAGGCGGTGCCGACGTAGCGGAGGTCGGCCCCGCTCTCGGCGAGGAGACGGCCCACCAGGAGTTCCGACCCCTCGTAGCCCGAGAGCGTGATCCGGCCCGTGATCGGTGTGGCGGCCAGCGCCCCCTTGATCATCGGCAGGTGCCGGTTCTTGGCGGCCTCCACCGTGGCGCGGGGCACGGCGCAGGCCTCGCCGATCCGGTCGAGCCAGTCGGCGGTGCCGTCATGACCCACGGGGGCCGAGCCGACGATCGGCCGGCCGGCGAGTTCGAATTCGCGGATCGAGGCGGTGTAGAACGGGTGGATCGCCGCCACCGCCGCGCCGTCGAGGGCCGCGTAGAGTTCGCGCCATTCGCGGGTCGGCACCACCGGGCCGGCGCTGAGGCCCAGGGGCTCCAGCAGGCCGCCGATCACCACCGGGTCGGCCGGGAACATCTCGCCCAGCAGCGTGACGCTGGGGCGCTCGGAGCGGCCGAGGCGCGGCGCCTGGACCGGACCCTGCTCGGCTTCCGAACGGGCGAATTTCAGCATGGCCCCGGCGAGCACGTCCTTGGCTTCCGCATGGGTCGGCACGCCGAAGCCGGGCACGTCGATGCCGATGATGCGGACGCCGTCGATCTCCTTCGGCAGCAGCCGCAGGGGCACGCCGGAGGCGGTGGGGACGCAGAGGTTGATGACGACGACCGCGTCGTAATCGGCGGGCTTGGCCACGTCGAACACCGCCTCGCGGATGTCCTCGAACAGCTTGCCGGTGACGAGGGTCTCGGAATTGAACGGGACGTAGCCGACCGAGCGCTTGGCCCCGTAGAAATGCGAGGTGAAGGTGAGGCCGTAGACGCAGCAGGCCGAGCCCGACAGGATCGTCGCCGTGCGCCGCATGCGCAGGCCGACGCGCAAGCTGCCGAAGGCCGGGCACATGCTCTGGGGCTGGTCGTGCGGCCCTTGGGGATAGTCCTGTCTGAGCTGCTCCAGCGTCTCCGACATTCCCGCGGCTTCGGCGGCCGCCCGCATCGCGTCCTTGCCGGAATGGCAGCCGAGCCCGTCGGATTGGGTGGCGGCGAGATTGACCGCCTCCGCAGGCGATGCGGCGGAGGCCAGGGTCGAGGCGGGGCGCTCCTTGCGGGCGCGCAGATCGGCGATGTCGAGGGAGACGGCCATGCGCGTCAGACCTCGTCGTAGACGACTTCGAGGGACGGCTTCACGATCTGGGTCGTGCCGCACATATCCTCGAAGGTGGCGGGGACCAGGGTCACGCCCCGGCCGACGGCCTCGCCCTTGAACAGGCCGAGCAACCCGTCCTGGGAGAGCGGCGTCGGGTGGTTGGCCGCCGCGTCGTGGACGTTCTGGGCCAGATCCGCGAAGAGCGAGCCCCAGGGGCTCTCGGGCCGGCCGATGATCTCGTAATTCGCGCTCTTCTTGCGGATGTCGTCATCGGCCGGGATCGAGGCCAGGACCGGGATGCCCACCGCGGCGGCAAAAGCCTGCGCCTCGCCGGTGCCGTCATCCTTGTTGATGACGAGGCCGCCCACACCGACATTGCCGCCGAGCTTGCGGAAGTATTCCACCGCCGAGCAGACGTTGTTGGCCACGTAGAGCGACTGCAGGTCGTTCGAGCCGACGACGATGACTTTCTGGCACATGTCGCGGGCGATCGGCAGGCCGAAGCCGCCGCAGACCACGTCGCCGAGGAAGTCGAGCAGGACGTAGTCGAAGCCCCATTCGTGGAAGCCGAGTTTTTCGAGGAGCTCGAAGCCGTGGATGATGCCGCGCCCGCCGCAGCCGCGCCCGACTTCCGGCCCGCCGAGCTCCATGGCGTAGACGCCGTCGCGCTTGAAGCAGACGTCGCCGATGGCGACCTGCTCGCCGGCGAGCTTCTTCTTGGTGGAGGTCTCGATGATGGTCGGGCAGGCGCGGCCGCCGAACAGGAGCGAGGTGGTGTCGCTCTTGGGGTCGCAGCCGATGAGCAGGACCTTCTTGCCCTGCTGGGCCATCATGTAGCTGAGATTGGCCAGGGTGAACGACTTGCCGATGCCGCCCTTGCCGTAGATCGCGATGATCTGAGTCTCCTTGGTGGCGGAGACGGGGGCCGCATCCGGCTCGATGGCGGCTTCGGCGCGCAGGAGTGCGGCTCCGTTCAGCTGCATGTTCATGAAGCGGCTCTCCAATCGAGGATCATCTTCAGGCACTCGGGCTCGCCGAACGCCGTGCGATAGGCAGACGGCGCGTGCGCCGCCGGTTCACGATGGGTGATCAGGCCGTCGAGGGAGAGACGCCCCCCCTCGATGAGGGTCAGGATCGCGGCGAGATCCTCCGGCCGCCACTGGGCGGCGACGCGGATGCGGGCCTCGCGCAGGAAGGCCGGCGGGAAGGCGAAGGAGAGCGGCGCCTCGTAGAAGCCGGCGAGCACGATCTCGCCGCCGGGCCTGAGCCGCCCGATCAGCGTGTCGAGGATCGCGGCGTCGCCGCTGACATCGGTGATGGAGCCGTAATCGCGGGTCTCGTCCGCATCGGGATGCAGGACGTCGTAGCCGTGGGTGCCCGCGGCCCGGATCGCGTTCGTCTCCCACACCACCGGCTCGCCGCCGGCGATGCGCGTGAGCCTCGCCAGCAGGCGCCCGAGCACCCCATGGCCGACGATGAGCGAGCGGCCTTCGGGACGCGCCGCGAGCGCGTGGTAGGCGGTGGCCGCCAGGGCGATGAGGATGCCGTGTTCGCGCAGGGCCGCATCGATGGGAACGAGGCGCGCGCCTTCGCTCACCAGGCGGGAGGCCGCGCCGCCGAACAGGCCGCGCACCGGCCCGAAACAGCGTGCGCCGGGCACGAAGACCCTCTGCCCCACGGCGAGACCGGAAGCGGGGCCGGCTTCCACCACTTCGCCCACCGATTCGTAGCCGGGGACCAGGGGATAGCCCATGCCCGGGAAGGGCGGCATCCGGCCCGACCAGAGCAGGCGCTCCGTGCCGGTGCTGATGCCGCTCCACAGGGTCTCGACCACCGCGTCGGCCGCGCCCGGAGCATCGATGGCGAGCTCGGCGAGAGACAGCTGTTCGGGGCGTTCGAGGAGGACGGCGAGTGCGTGCATCTTAATCGACCCTCCCCTGTCCCGTGCCTCGACCCGATGGCGGCGGGCTTGGCGCTTGTTCGATGTGTCATCCTAGATTGACACTTCTATTCGTCAAGCCTTACTTACGCTGCAGCGTGTCAATTCGTTGGCACACCAGCAATCGGGTCAGCAGCGGCCGCCGGGTCGGGATCTCGCGGCACCGGCCGAAGCCGGCCTCGTGGAGGAGCGCGGTGAGTTCGGCGGGGCGGCGGCAGCGCCCGCTCCCCATCGCCAGCAGGTAGAAGCCGAAATAGGCGTCGGTGACCGGCTCGGCCCCCGCCGTCCCCGCCATCGGCTCGGCCACCAGAAGGGTGCCGCCCTGGCAAAGCGCGTCGTGGGCGGCGCGCAGGAGCAGGCGGACGGTGTCGTCGTCATGGTCGTGGACGACCCGGACGAGGGAGATGGCGTCGGCGCCCGTCGGCAGGGGCGCGGTGCGGAAGTTGCCGCCGCAGGCCTCGGCGCGGTGGGACAGGCCCTCGGCCGCGAAACGCCCGGCGGCGCGGGCGGCCACCGCCGGCAGGTCGAACAGCCGAACGGCGAGGCCGGGCGTCGCCCGCATGACCGCGCGGAGGAAGGCCCCCTCGCCGCCCCCCACATCCATGAGCAGGCGGTGCCGGCGCATGGGATAGGCGTCGAGGATGTCCTCGGCGATGAGGGATTGGGAGGCGGCCATGAGGGCCGAGTATTCCGCCACCGCCTCGGCCGGGATCGCCGCGTCGCCGGCCGGTCCGGCATAGGGCCAGTAGGCGGCGAGGCGGCTCGTGCCCCCCTCCCCGCGCAGGAGCGCCACCGGGTCGCGCAGGTCCTCGTAGAGGAGCGCATGGTGTTCGATCATCGCGGCGACGGACGGATTGCCGATCAGCGCCGCGCCGAGATCGGCCAGGGCGAAGCGCCCGTCAGCGAGGCGCCGGACCAGGTTCAGGGAGGCGGCGGCGTCCAGCAGGCGCAGGGCCCGTTCCGGCCTCAGGCAGGTTCGCTCGGCCAGGGTTGCGACGCTGAGCGGGCCGGGGGCGAGGATCGCGAAGAGGTCGAGCCTGATGCAGGCGAACAGGGTCTGCGAATAGACGAAGCCGGCGCAGAGATCGAACAGCGCGCGGGTGTTCCGCCGGGCGATTCCCCGCGTCGGCGGAAACGCGGCGGCCCAGCGCTGGAAGCGCGGGCTGGCGATGGTGCGGTTGCGGAAGGACAGCCAGCGCTCCCGCCACGGCAGGGCGTGTTTCCCTCCCCCCGCACTACGTCGGGCCTGCCCGACTTGGCCAGCCAAAGACGGATCTCGGGCAAGCCCGAGGTCCGTGGGGGGAGGGTTTATGATCGGCGTCGCGTCAGGCGCGGAATCTGCCCGCAACATCGGGGCAGGCCCCGCTCACGCCAATTCCCGCGCGAGGCTCGCCGGCAGGAACAGGCGCGTCTGCGCCTCGATCTCGGCGCGGAGCTGGTCGGCGCCGGGGCAGGCCGGGATCACCTCCACGGCTTCGCGCACGAGGCGCTTGAGCCGGGAGAGCGCGCCGGCCATGCCGAGCAGGGCGGCGGCGTTGGGCCGGCCCAACGTGGCGTCGCGGCCCACCGGCTTGCCTACCTCTTCCTGCCGGCAGGCCACGTCGCGCAGGTCGTCGGCGACCTGATAGGCCTCGCCGAGGCATTCCCCGAGCAGCCGCCACGGCAGGGCCTGAGCCCCCGCCGCCGCCGCCCCGGTGACCGTGGCCGCCGCGAACAGCGCGCCGGTCTTGGCCTGCTGATACTCGGTGAGCCCCACATGGCGCTCCGATTCCCAGGCCTGCCCGGCGGCGATGCCGTTGGGCGAGCCGGCCGCGCGGGCGACGAGGCCGACGAGGGCGGCGAGCCGGGCCGGCGAGCGCGCCGCGCCCCGCGCCAGGGTCTCGAAGGCGGAGACGATGAGCGCGTCCCCGGTGAGCACCGCCAGGGGCTGGCCGAAGGCGGCATGGACCGAGGGTTTCTGCCGGCGCATCGGCGCATCGTCGAAACAAGGCAGGTCGTCATGGACCAGGGAGGCGCAATGCAGGAGTTCGATCGCCGCCGCCGCCGCGTCGGAGGCCGCCGGATCGTCGTCGCCGCAGGCCCGTGCCACCGAGAGGCAGAGGCGGGGCCGGATGCGGTGGCCGCCGGGAAAGACCGCGTAGCGGATGGCCTCGGCCAGGAGCGGCGGCGCGCCGGGCGCCTCCGCATGGGCGACGGCAGCGTCGAGAGCCTGCTCGATCCGGCGGTTGGCATCCATGGCGCCACTCCCTCATGTCTTTTGGACTTGCCATTTCAAAGTGTCAGATAATATTGACACTCGTCAAGGCGGAAACGGGTGACATGGCGGGTGCGCAGCGGGTTGCGGTGATCGGGGCGGGGATCGGCGGGCTGGTGGCGGCCCTGCGCCTCGCCCATGCGGGGCTCGACGTCACCGTGCTCGAGCGCGGCTCGGCGCCCGGCGGCAAGATGCGCAGCGTTCCGGCGGACGGGGCGCGGGTGGAGGCCGGCCCCACCGTCTTCACCATGCGCTGGGTCTTCGAGGAGATCTTTTCGGAATGCGGTGCCGACCTGTCGGACCGCGTGGCGCTGAGCCCGGCCTCCATCCTCGCCCGCCATGCCTGGGGGGCGGACCAGCGCCTCGACCTGTTCGCCGATCCCGAGGCCTCGGCGGCCGCGATCCGCGCCTTCGCCGGTGCCCGCGAGGAGGACGGCTATCGCCGCTTCTGCGCCCGCGCGGCGGAGGTCTACGGCACCCTGGAGGGACCGTTCATCCGGGGCGACCGGCCGAGCCCTATCGATCTCGGCCGCCGCGTCGGCCTGTCGGGGCTCGGCGGGCTGCTGCGCATCCAGCCCTTCACCACCCTGTGGGGGGCGCTCGGAGACTATTTCCGCGATCCGCGCCTGCGCCAATTGTTCGGGCGCTACGCCACCTATTGCGGCTCCTCCCCCTTCGAGGCCCCGGCGACGCTGATGCTGGTGGCGCATGTGGAGAGCCAGGGCGTCTGGCATGTGGAGGGCGGTCTCAGCCGCCTCGCCGCCGTCGTGGCCGACCTGGCGCAGGAGCACGGCGCCCGCATCCGCTATCGCGCGCCGGTGGCCGCCATCGCGGTGGAGAACGGGCGCGGCATCGTCGGCCTCGACCTCGCCGACGGCGAGCGGATCGCGGCCGATCTCGTAGTGGCCAATGCCGATGCGGCGGCCCTCGGCGCGGGCCTGTTCGGCGCGCGGGCGGCGCGGGCGGTGGAGGCGGTGCCGGCCGGCGCCCGCTCGCTCTCGGCGGTGACGCTCTGCGCCAGGGCCCGGACCTCGGGCTTCCCGCTGGTGCGGCACAACGTGTTCTTCTCGGGCGACTACGCCGCCGAATTCGCCGATCTCCGCGCCGGCCGGCTGCCCGAGGATCCCACGATCTATGTCTGCGCGCAGGACCGTGCCGACGACGATTCGGCCCTCGCGGCGCCCGAGCGCCTGCTCTGCCTCGTCAACGCCCCGGCCCTCGGCCTGGAACGTCCCCTCGCCCCCACGGAGATCGCCACATGCGAGACCACCCTGCGTCGCAAGCTGACGGAATGCGGGCTGACGATCGAGGCGACGCCCGGGACGGTGACCACCGATCCGGCGGGGTTCGAGGGGCTGTTTCCGGCGACGGGGGGCGCCCTCTACGGCCGGGCCTCGCACGGCTGGATGGCCTCGTTCAAGCGGCCGGGCGCGCGGACGGCGCTGCCGGGGCTCTATCTGGCGGGGGGCAGCGTCCATCCGGGGCCGGGGGTGCCGATGGCGGCGCAATCGGGGCGGATCGCGGCGGACAGCCTGCTGGCCGATCTCGGCGCGAAGGGCCGCGCTTCGACACGCCGGTGGCACGCGACGGTTACGTCTGGTGGTATGTCGACGCCCTGAGCGAGGACGGGCGCCAGGGCCTCACCATCATCGCCTTCATCGGCAGCGTGTTCTCGCCCTACTACGCCCTGGACCTCGGCCGCGACCCGTTCAACCACTGCACCATGAACGTCGTGTTCTACGGCGAGCGCGCCAACCGCTTCTGCATGACCGAGCGCGGCCGGGATTCCTTAAGCCGGGACGCGTCGCAGATCCGGATCGGCCCGAGCGGTCTGGCCTGGGACGGCACCACCCTCACCATCACCCTCGACGAGGTGACGGCGCCGATCCCCTCGCGGGTGCGCGGTACGATCCGCCTGCGCCCCAACGGCTTCACCGGCCAGACCTTCACCCTCGACGCCGAGGGCCGGCACCGCTGGTGGCCGATGGCGCCCTCCTCCCCCGTGGAGGTGACCCTCGACGCCCCGAGCCTGTCCTGGCGCGGCACGGCCTATTTCGACACCAACCACGGCGACACCGCGCTCGGCCGGTCCTTCAGCGACTGGACCTGGTGCCGGGCCGACCTCAAGGACGGATCGGCGATCCTCTACGACGTGCGCCGCCGCGACGGCAGCATCCAGAACCTGTCCCTGCGCTTTGCCGCCGACGGCACGCGCCGCGACATCCGCCCGCCGCTCCCCGCCGCGCTGCCGTCGACGCGGTTCTGGCGCATGCCCCGCTCCACGCGGAGCGACGACGGGGGGGCTAGCGTCGTCCGCACCTTCGAGGACACGCCGTTCTACGCCCGCTCGCTCCTCGCCTCGACCCTCGACGGCGAGCCCGTGCGCCCGGTCCACGAGAGCCTGTCCCTCACCCGCTTCGGCCACCCGCTGGTGCAGTTCATGCTGCCGTTCCGGATGCCGCGGCGGGCGGGGTGACGGGAATGCGGTGCCCCGTCCGCGTGCTTAAGGGAACATGCCCGTACCGGATGATTCCTACGGGCGATCGAAGGCCGCCGTCGAATCGGCTGCCGGCGGTGCGACGAGGGCCCTGTCCTGTCCGCTTTCGGCCAAGCCCTTCTCCACCAGCCCCGAGCGCTTGGCCTCCTCGATGAAGTCCATGAGGAACAGGAGGCCCGCTGGTCGGGCGGGGGCCATGCACATCGCCTGGTCGATGGCTGTGAACCGGCCTTCGATCACCCGCAACCCCTCGTCGTCGCGCGCGATCCGTTCGAGGGGCTGCCGGACGCCGGCCGCGGCGTCCAATCCGTGGCCGAGAAAGAGATCGACCGCCGCCGCCGAGGTCGGCGCCCGCACCAGTTCGGCATGCCGCAGGGTTCGAGTGAGGAACAGGTCGTAGGCGGCGTTCAAGCCCACGGCGATTCGGGTTCCGGCCCGGTCGAAATCCTCGATCCCACGCAGAGGTGAGCCGACGCGGACCAGGTAGGTCCCTTCGATGTTCACGTAGGGCGCCGTGAACGCGACCTCGGCGGCGCGTTCGGGCTCGCGGGCGAGGAATGCGACATCGGCCTCGCCTTCCTTCACAGCCTCGAACGCCTTTCCGGCCGCTTCGAAGAGCCGGAACTCGACCGGAACCTCGAGCCGACGCGCCAACTCCGTGGCAAGGACCACCGAGACGCCACGGGGCTCGCCCGAGACGGGGTCCCTCTGGGCCAGGACCGGATTGCCGAAATTGATGGCGGCCCGCAGGACGCCGCTCGGCGAGAGATCGGCCCGCGCATCCGTGAGATCGTTCGTGTCCATGCTGTTCCCAAAAACCTGCCCCGGGCCCATCCGGGATATCGGGCGGTCACCGGCGTCGACGCGGTACGTCCTGAAACGGTTCAACCAGCCGTCGTGACGTCGTTTTCATCGGCCTGTCGTCCAAAACAGCCTGCGCGGCGCATCGACCAGAACGACGCGGCGATCATTCGGATCCGGCACCCAGGCGTCCAACTCGCTCCGCACGCGGGCGTAGCTCGTCGCCGTCTCGAATTGGGTGTTCGGCCAGTCGCTCCCCCAAACGAGATGATCGAGACCGAAGTTCTCCCGCAGCCGTGGCATCGCCGCCGCCGGTAGGCCGGCGCCGTTGCGGTACGAGCCGGAGATCTTCACCCAGACGCGGCCCGTGTTCCCCGCGGCCAGCAATTGCCGGAAGCCCGGATCGTCGATGCCGAGCTTGGGGTCGGGCTTGCCGAAATGGTCCGCCACGACCTTCACGCCGCTCCGCAGCAAGAGGGGGAGCAGTTCCGGCCATCGACGGGCCTCCGCCTGGACCTCGACCTGCCAGTCGAGATCGGAAAGGCGCTTCAGGAACATCGGCCAGGGATCGGCATCGAGCGGCGGGGTCTGCGCGCCGATCAGGTTGAGACGGATTCCGACCACCCCGGCGGCGGCGAGCTCGCGCAAGGCCTCCCGTTGCATGTCGGGCTCCACCACGGCGATGCCGCGGAAACGGTCCGGGTAACTTCTCAGCGCCTCCAGCAGGTAGCTGTTGTCGGTTCCGAGGAAACTCGGCTGAACGAGGACGCCATCCGACAGGCCGTTGGCGTCCAGGTTCCGGATGTAATCCTCCGGCGTCGCATCGTAGTCGGGCGCGTACCGGCTCTTGGCGGCCAACGGCAGGCCGCGCCGGAAGACATGCGCGTGGGCGTCGACGGCCCTCATCGTGGCGTCCTGGGCCGTGCCGTGCCGCGGCCAGGCATTTGTCGTAGCCAGGCCCACGAGGGTGCCATGGAACATGCGTCGCGTGATCATCGCCGCTTCCTCGCGATCCCGGTTTCCATGCCAAGTCCCTGCCGCGTCCGGAAACCCGTCGGCACGGGCATTCATCGGGAGGGCGTCCGCGTTCCTTCGAAGCCGCACCACCACGGCGTCTTCGAAGGTGGGGACTATGGAGCGGCGGCCGGAGCGGGAGCGGCGGCCCGCGCACGCGAGCCGCGTCCGAGGATCAGGGTCATGATCGCGCCCGAACCGGTCAGGACGACGAGCGGCAGCAGCGCGAGGGGGAAGCTGCCGGTCTGGTCCTTGATCGCGCCGAGCAGCCACGAGGCGATGCCGGTGCCGAGATGCGAGAGCGTGTTGATCGCCGCGATCCCGGCGGCGGCCGTGCCCACCGAGAGCCATTCCGTCGCCATCGCCCAGAACGGGCCCTTGATCGCGTAGTTGCCCATCAGCACGAGGCTCAGCAGGACCGTCGTCACCGTGAGCGAGGAGGTGAAGTTGGTGGCGAACAGGCACAGGCAGGTCGCCGCCAGGGGCAGCGCCGTGCTCCACACCCGCTCGCCGGTCCGGTCGGCGCGCAGGCCCCAGAAGATCATGAACACCGAGGCGATGCCGAACGGGATCATGTTCAGGAGGCCGGTCTCCAGGTTGGACAGGCCGAACGCCTTGAGGATCTGCGGCTGCCACAGGGAGAGCGCGTTGCTGGTGGCCGACGACCCCGAGTAGATCAGTGCCAGTGCCCAGACGTACTTGTTCGTCAGCACCTTGTGCAGCGGCAGGTGGTGCGCGACCGGGGAAATTCCTGAGCGATCCGCCGCGAGTTGATCCTGCAGCCAGGCCCGCTCCTCGGGGGCGAGCCACTTGGCCTCCGCCGGCCGGCTCGGCAGCATGAACAGGGCGCCGAGCCCGAGCAGGACCGCCGGGATCGCCTCGACGATGAAGAGCCACTGCCAGCCGTGCAGCCCTGCTGCCCCTTCGAGCTGGAGAAGGGAGGCCGAGATCGGAGAGCCGAGGAAACTGGAGATCGGGATCGCGACCATGAACATGGCGACGATGCGGGCACGGTACGCCTTCGGGAACCAGTAGGTCAGGTACAGGAGCGCGCCGGGGAAGAACCCCGCCTCGGCCGCGCCCAGCAGGAACCGGCACAGATAGAAGCTGTAGGGGCCCACGATGAACGCCATCGCGATGCCGACCATGCCCCAGGTGATCATGATGCGCGCGATCCAGAGCCGCGCGCCGAACCTCTCCATCGCGATGTTGCTCGGCACCTCGAACAGCACGTAGGCGACGAAGAACAGGCCGCCACCGATGCCGAACATGGCCTGCGACAGGCCGAGATCCTTGTTCATGGTGAGGGCGGCGAAACCCGCGTTCACCCGATCGACGTAGGCGATGAAGTAACAGAGCACCAGGAACGGGACGATCCGCCATCCCACGCGCCGCATGACGGCGGCTCCGTCGACGGATCGATCTGGCAGTGCCGGTGTGGCGTCCATATCGGGTCTCCCACCATGATCGGATTTTTTTCTTGGTCTACTCCATACCGCCGATGTGAACCGTCTTGGAACCGTCGGTCGCGCTTTTCAGGATCGATACTCGAAAGTTGTAAGAGCCTGGTCGTGCGCGCGTTCGATCCGCCCGGGCATGGGTGTCCACGGATCGGCGAACCTCCGTCCGCCCTCGTCGAGGCCGCGCCTTGGCGACTGTCGGAGACGCGGCGTTCCCTGACGCGACGATCTCGACTGATTCCGGCCCCATGACGCTCCGAAGCGGAGGGACTGTTTCCCCCCGCCGGACACGCCATCGCGGGCGCTCGGAAATCAGCGCTTGCCTCCACGATTTTTCGCCTGATAGTGTCAGCTTATGTTGACACTCAGCGATGTGCCGACCTCCTCGTCCCGGCCGGCCCGGCGCCCCCATGCGGTGGTGATCGGCAGCGGATTCGGGGGGCTGGCCGCCGCCATCCGCCTCGGGGCGCGGGGCTACCGGGTCACGGTGCTGGAGCGGCTCGAGCAGCCCGGCGGGCGGGCGCGGGTGCATCGCCAGGACGGCTTCACCTTCGATGCCGGGCCGACCATCGTCACCGCGCCGTTCCTGTTCGAGGAGCTCTGGACCCTGTGCGGGCGGCGCATGGAGGACGACGTCGTCCTGGCGCCGATGCTGCCGTTCTACCGCATCCGCTTCGAGGACGGGGCGACCTTCGACTATAGCGGCGATCTCGACGCCATGCGCGCGGAGGTGGCGCGGTTCTCGCCCGGGGATGTGGCCGGCTACGAGCGCTTCATGGAGCGCTCGCGGGCGATCTGCGAGGTGGGGTTCGAGCGGCTCGGCCACGTGCCCTTCACGTCGGTCTCGGACATGCTGCGGATCATGCCCGATCTCGTGCGCCTCGGCGGGCACCGCAGCGTCTACGACGTGGTGGCGAGCCACATCCGCGACGAGCGCCTGCGGACGATCTTCAGCTTCCACCCCCTCCTCATCGGCGGCAGCCCGTTCCGGGCGAGCGCGATCTACTGCCTCATCGCCCATCTCGAACGGCGCTGGGGCGTGCATTTCGCGCTGGGCGGCACCGGCCGCCTGGTGGACGGGCTCGCCGGGCTGATCCGGGGCCAGGGCGGGTCGGTCCGCTGCGGGGCGGAGGTCGCGCGCATCCTCGTGGAGGACGGGGCCGCCACCGGGGTCGCCCTCGCCTCGGGCGAGCGCATCGCCGCCGACATCGTCGTCTCCAACGCCGATTCCGCCTTCACCCACCGCACCCTCCTCCCCGACGGGGTGCGGCGGCGCTGGACCGACCGCCGCCTCGACCGGTCGCATTCCTCCATGGGCCTGTTCGTCTGGTATTTCGGCACGAACCGGACCTTTCCGGACATCGCCCACCACACCATCCTGATGGGACCGCGTTATCGCGGGCTCATCGACGACATTTTTCGGCGCAAGGTTCTGTCGAAGGATTTCAGCCTCTACCTGCATCGCCCCACGGCCACCGATCCGCTGCTGGCGCCGCCGGGCTGCGATGCGTTTTACGTGCTCTCCCCGGTGCCCAACCTCGCCGGCGGCCAGGATTGGATGGCAGAGGCGGAGCCCTATCGCCGCGCCATCGAGCGCCATCTCGACGCCACCGTGATGCCAGGCCTGTCGGAGAGCATCGTCACCTCGAAGGTGACGCATCCGGGGGATTTCGCCGCCGATTTCCTGAGCTTTCGCGGCTCCGGCTTCGGCCTCGAACCCGTGCTGACGCAATCGGCCTGGTTCCGGCCCCACAACGCCTCTGAGGACGTGGCGCGGCTCTTCCTCGTGGGAGCCGGCACCCATCCCGGCGCCGGCCTGCCCGGCGTCCTCTCCTCCGCCCGAATTCTCGATACCGTGGTGCCGGATGCGCGCGTCTTCGCCTGACCTCTCCCGCCTCGACGATTCCCGGCCGCCCCTCTGGGCGATCCCCCATGCTGATGCGGCCGACCACGCCACCTGCCGGGCGGCGATCCGCACCGGGTCGCGCAGCTTCTTCGCCGCCTCCGCCCTGCTGCCGCCCTCCATCCGCCGGCCGGCCTACGGGCTCTACGCCTTCTGCCGCCTCTCCGACGACGCGGTGGACGACGTCGCCGAGAGCGGCCGCCGTCCCGCCGTGGCGCGGCTGCGGATGCGCCTCGCCCTCGCCTATGACGGCCGCCCTTGCGACGCCCCGGCGGACCGGGCACTGGCCGACATCGTCGCCGATCACGCCATCCCCCAGGCGCTGCCCGCCGCCTTGATCGAGGGGCTGGCCTGGGATGCCGAAGGCCGCCGCTACGAAACCCTCTCCGACCTCGCCGCCTACGCGGCGCGGGTGGCCGCCTCGGTGGGGGCGATGATGACCCTGGTCATGGGCGTGCGCGATCCCGACGTGCTCGCCCGCGCCTGCGACCTCGGCATCGCCATGCAGCTCACCAACATCGCCCGCGACGTCGGCGAGGATGCTCGGGCGGGCCGGCTCTACCTGCCGCGCGCCTGGCTGAGGGAGGCGGGAATCGACCCGGACCACTTCCTGCGCGCGCCCGGTTTCACCCCCGCCCTCGGCGGCGTCGTGGCGCGCCTGCTGGCGGCGGCGGAGCGCCTCTATGCCCGCTCGGAATCCGGCATCGCCGGCCTGCCCCCCGCCTGCCGCCCGGCGATCCGCGCGGCGCGGCTGATCTATGCCGAGATCGGCCGCGAGGTGGAACGGGCCGGCTACGATTCGGTCTCGCGCCGCGCCCGCGTGGACGGGCGCCGCAAGCTCGCGCTCCTCGCCCGCGCCCTGGTCGCGACGGACGACACGGCGACGTTGCGCGAAACACCCCTGCCGGAGATCCTGTTCCTGATCGAGGCCGTGGCCGCCCGGCCGTCGATGGCCCCCCGGATCCCGCCCTGGTGGAACGTGCCGGCGCAGGTGGCGCAGGTGCTGGACCTGGTGGAGACCCTGCGCGAGCGCGAGGCGCTCGGCCGCGCGCCGGCCCCCTCGTGAGCGACCGGCTCTTTGCCGCCTTCGACATCGGCCTCGTCTTCGCCCTGGCGCTGGGGCTGGCCCTCTGGCAGCTGATCGTCGTCCGGCGCAGCATCCGCAAGGACCGGGACGAGGCCGCCCGCCGCCCCCCGGACGATCCCGCCGCGTGACACCGGACCCCGCCGTCGTCGCCTCACCCCATCCCGCGCGGCGAGATCGCCGCTCTCATCGAAGGTCGCGCCGTCCTGACGATGCACCTGCATCCGCCCGCCGGGCCGATCGAGCCGCGTTTCTGGTTTGGTCGCGGTTTGGGGGCTGACCGGTTCCGACCCTGAGTCGTATGGGACGGTCCGCTCTCAGAACCCACGCTGTGGGCCCGCTTCGACATAGGGCGTTCCCGCTGCCGCGACTGCGGCGGCTTGGAAGCCTCGATCGATGAGACGAAGAAAGATTCGACCGGCGGCCGCGGTGTCCCCGTGCCTGTCAGCCACGTTATAGCCTTCGAAAAACGCCACGCTCCATGTGGCGACGAGCAAGCCCGCCAGGAGATGGGCGTCGGGATCCTCCGCCGGTCGATCGACCGATTCGGCCAGCATCGTTGCCAGAACCCGCGTGAACGCGCTGCACATCTGCCGGGCGCGCGCCTTCAAGGCCTCGCTGGCCAGCGCCGTCGCCACGAACCTCAGCGACGGACCGAACAGCGGCAGGAGCGGGTTCCGGTCCTCGATACAGCGGTCAGCGAGCAAGCGCAGCGCCGCGACCGGGCTCGTTCCGTCGTCCCGACCGTGGATGGCCGCGGACACCAATCCGCGCACCTCGTCCTCGCGGTCGAAGAACATGTCCTCCTTACGGGGAAAATGATTGAACACGGTCATGCGGCCGACATCCGCTGCCTCCGCGATCTGATCGACCGTCACCTGATCGAAGCCGTGCTCCATGAACAGGCGCGTGGCCGAATCGGAGATGGCCTGGCGCGTCGCCAGCCGCTTCCGCGTGCGCCTGTCCGGCGTGGGGCTTGCCTGGTCCTGCATATCAAAGTATACTCGGTATAGACTCGTATCGAGATTATCTTGAGGTGGCAGCATGCCTACGTCAACCATGATGTCAGGTCCGTCCCTTACCGAACCGCGATCCGTGCTCGTCAGCGGCGCGAGTTTCGCCGGCCTGGCGACGGCATTCAGGCTGAACAGACTCGGATACCGCGTCACGGTGATCGACGTCGCGCCGGGCCTCCGGCGTGGCGGGACGCCCGTCGACATCGAGGGCGAGACGATCGCCATTCTCACGCGCATGGGGTTGATGGACGCCGTTCGGGCCAGAACGCTTCCCCCTCGGCGCTTCGCCTTCAAGGATGCGAAAAACACGACACTGGGCGAGATGGGCCACCACCCGGACGACGAGGCGGGGCCGCGATACGAGATCCACCGCGACGACCTGTTGGATGTTCTGTCGGGCGCGATCGAGGGAGATGTGGAACTGCTGTTCAACCGCTCAATCGTGGCGATCGAACAGCGCCCGGAAGCGGTGTCGGCGACGTTCAGCGACGGCAGTCGGCATGAATTCGCACTGATCTTTGGCTGCGATGGAAACCGCTCCAACACGCGCAGGCTGATGTTCGGCGACGGTGAGCCGTTCACCTATTTCATGGGTGGGTATTTTTACCTAAAAGTTGTGCCAGACACCGGATTGCTCCCCCCGAATACGTCGGAGGTTTTCGCCGTTCCGGGACGAATGGCGATGCTGAACGGTTATGACGATCGTACGGATATCGGCTTCGGCTTCCGCACGGCCGGCGAGATCGAATACGATTACCGCGACAAGGATCAGCAACGTCGTCTGATCAAGGACCATTTTTCTGGTCTCGCGTGGAAAGTTCCGGACATGCTCGCCCAGGTGGGCGAGGACAATGACTTCTATTTCGATCGTATCACTCAGATCAGGATGCCGACGTGGTCGAACGGGCGCATCACGCTTGTCGGCGATGCCGGCTATTGCGTGTCGCCGTTCGCAGGCCTCGGTGGCTCGATGGCGATCATCGGCGCGGGACGGCTGGCCGAGGCCCTCGCACGGCACCCGGACGACCACGCCGCTGCATTTCACGACTATGAGGAAGGACTACGGCCGTTCGTGGAGCAGGTGCAGGAACGGGCCGCTATCGACAGCGTACAGATGCTGTTTCCCGGCGACGAGGCCGAAATCGCAGAGCGAGATCGAAAGCTGAGCATCGGAGAGATCGGCGTCTAATCATCATGACCGCGCCGAGCGGAACTGAATGGACGCTTAGCGCCAAGGAACGGGTCTTGGAAAGTACCCACTGACCTTGCCCCCTGGCCGTCCCCTCGTCCGTCACGGCGGAGCCGTTCTACGCAAAGCTGGGGTTCATCTCGGTTCGAGACAGCCACCATGGAGAGGAGCGCACAATTATCATGGAACGTCCGCCCCTAGATGACTCGAAGGACCGCTAGAGCATTTTCTAGCGAGGTGGATGCCGGCTCGCGTGAAGAAAATGCGACCACACAGCAGATTAGAGCATTTTCCGTGATCCGGAGATTACGGAAAATGCTCTAAGGGTGGGGAACAGAGGTTGAGCCCCAAGGGGGTTAGAGACCGCACAGCACGCTGAATCAGCCAGCCTATAGATAGACACTTATGCTGCGACCTAAAGCGCCTCAGCATCTGTCAATAATTTCAAGAAGCTGATAAATTTATCTCTTTCGTAATCGCTGGCGTCATTCATATAGCATTTGACTAACGCTATCATGTGATCCGCCCTTGCTTCCATCAAGGACTTCGATAAGCCTGAGTTGGAATCAGCAATAAAGGCCGATATGGGTACACCAACAGCTTGCGAAACACGCATGAGGGTTTCCCAATTTTTGACTGTAGGGTCGTCAATCCCGCTATTCTTGAATTTGCTTCCCAAAACAAATGCTCGAATTATATATCTCGCGCGCCGGTGAATGATGATTGCGCGAAACGTACTTCGGTTCCAATCAAATTTTTTGCGTAAGGTTTGGAGCGCCTAGCATAGAATTCATCAGGAACAAATCGACCGGCATTGTTATTGTTTTTCGATTTGAATTGCGTTTGGAAGTTGTACGAGAGGGCGGATGCGCGTCAATGCCATAGACGGTTTCTCCAATGATTTGGAGGATTTGCATGCCTCGCTTGAGGCCTCGTGCGTCGTTGGAACGTGGGACTGGGACCACGTCCGTGGGGTGGTAACCTACGACGAAGGAGCGGCACAGCTTCTGACTGGTGATCCCGAACTTGCAGACCGCGAGATCAGCGGAGCGGCCGCTGCCTCGGCCGTCCATCCGATGGATCAAGAGTGGCTGGCTGAGCATATGAGGCGCGCCGCTAAAGCCGGGGGGCTCGTACTGGCTGAGTATCGCGTGCTGGCAGCCAACGGGTCCGTCCGATGGCTCCTTAATCGCGGGCGGACGCATCTTGACGACGTTGGGCGCCCCTTACGATCGCGGGGCATCCTGATCGATATCACAGAAATTCGCGACGGGGGTGAGCGCTACATTCTCAACCAGGCTCCGAAGCTGCATGACCCTCTCATTCGTGCCGCCAATCTTGCCCTTTCGCTCAAGGAGACGCTTGGCACCGATGCGCCGTCCGACGTGAAAATCTTGGCTGATTTGCTGCTGTTCAGCCTAGGACGAGCTCTCGGCCAGCGATAATCGTTCTCAAGCGTCTGCGTTGGGTCGGATGCAGAGTGTCCGCTTCGCGGCAAAAGGTCGGGGCCGGGTGGCCGGCCGCGACAGACCTCGTCCCCGAATTCAAGCCTGAGACATCACCGGCTCGCCATCACGGCGATACACCGGCCCCGATCGCCTCCCCAGCCGCTGGCGCCATCGCCGCAAAGATCACCGCCGCCACCTTCTCCGGCGCCTCCTCATGAGCGAGATGGCCGAGGCCGCGCAGGAGCTCCATGCGGGCGTGGGGCAGGCGCTTCTGCAGGGCGAAGGCGGTGTCGGGGGAGATCGCCTTGTCCTCGCTGCCGACCACGAGGAGCGTCGGCGTGGCGAGGCGGGGGATGGCGCGGTCGAGGCTGGCGAGGTCCCAGTTCGCCATCATGCCGAGCGCCCCGGCCACATGGCCGGGGGTGCGGAACAGGCGGCGGTAGAGGTCGAGCCCCTGCGGGTCGAGGCGGGAGCCGGTGCCGCGAATCAGGCGCTCCACCGCCGGGCGGTCGGCGGTCCAGGCGAAGAGTTTCGGGGTCACCGGGTTGAGGAAGAGCAGCCGCGCCATGCTCGGGAACAGCACCGAGGCGAGGCCGGGGAACGGGGTCAGCGCCCCGTTGAGCGCCACCAGGAGATCGGGGGTGACCCGCCCGTCGAGGCAGAGCCGGACCAGGATCGCCGCCCCCGCCGAATGGCCGACGACCAGGGTCGGGCGGAGGGCGAGGCTGTCGAGGAGGTCGCCCACGGCGCCAGCCATCCCCGGCAGGGAGAGCCGGGCGGCGGGGAGCGGGTCGGTGAAGCCGTGGCCCGGCAGGTCCGGGGCGACGATGCGGAAGCGTGTCGCCAGGAGCGGCATCAGCCCGCGCCAGGAATGCGTGGCGGCCCCCGTGCCGTGGAGGAGGAGCACGGTCGGTGCCCCTTCCTCCCCCATCTCCTGGATGTGCCAGGACAGGCCGGAGGCCGTGACGAAGCGGCTCGCCTCCCGGTGCGGCCAGTCGGCGCCCTCGCGCTCCCATCGGGGTCGTTCGGCGGGCGCGCGCATGCTGGAACCCTCTATTCCCTCGCCGACCGGATCGCGGCGCTCATCACCCCGGCATCGGCATGGGGCAGGGGCAGATAGCGTGCGCCCATGGCGGCGGCGAGGCGGCGCGCCGAATCCTGCGGCCGCTGCGCCGTGTCGATGAGGATGGCGCGGAAGGCCGCCTCGCGGAAGAGGCGGGCGGCGTTGAGCGAATCCTCGCCCGCCCGCTCCCGCCCGGCGATCCCCGACCGGGCGACGTTGGCCCGGCCGTCGGTGAGCATCACCACCACCGGCGTCCCGCCCCCGCGCCTGACCCCGAGGGCCACCTCGCCGGCGGTGTCGATGCCGGTGGCAAGCGGCGTCCCGCCCCCACCCGGCAGGGCGGCGAGCCCGCGCCTCGCCCGCACCAGGGAGCGCGTCGGCGCGAGGACCAGCTCCGCGCCCGCGCCGCGAAAGGCGACGAGGGCGACCTTGTCCCGCCTCGTATAGGCCTCGGCCAGAAGCAGTTCGACGGCCCCCTTGGCCTCGGCCAGCCGCTCCAGGGCGGAGGAGCCCGAGGCGTCGACGGTGAAGATCGTCGTGGTCTCGGTCCGCTGCCGGAACCGGGTGATTCGGATGTCGTCGGGGCGGATCATGAGGCAGGTGCCGCCCCCCTCGGGGCCCCGGCGGAGGCCCTGCCAGGGGGCGGCGGCGCGGAGCGTCGCGATGAGATCGAGGCGGCCCCGTCGCGGATCGCCCGGCCGCGCGCCCATGGGCCGGCCGGAGCGGGCGGAGACGGCCTTCGCCCCGGCCTTGCCGGCCTTCGGCATCCGCAGGCGCGGGCCGTCCCGCAGCAGCATCGCCAGGAGCCCGGCGGGGATCGCGGCGCGCGCGGCCTCGACGATGCGGTCGTCGGGGGGGGACGCGGTGCCCTCCTCCGGATCGGCGCCGGACTCCGCCCGTTCGGGGGGCGACGGGGCGTCCGGTGCGCCCTCGTCCCGTTCTTCGTCCCGCTCGTCCTCCTCGGGGGGAGCCTCGCGTTCGGGCAGGCGGGTGGCGCGGTGGCCGAGGACGAGGCGCGCGGCCTCCCGCGCATCCGCCTCGGCGATCCCGGCACGGCCGTCGAGGCGGGCGAGGAGGCGGGCGACCCGAAGGGCGAGGAGCGGCGCGCGCAAGGAGGCGATGCCGAGCCGGGCCGCGACCTCGCTCAGGTCGGCGACGGGATCGTGGCCGCTCCGCGCACCGCCATCCGACGGCCCTTCGGATTCCGGCGAACGGGCGTCGGATGGCGGTGGAAGCACCGGTCGCGTGGCGCTCGGCGGTACGGTCGTGAGATCGAGATGGAAGGCCAGCCGATCGGTGAGGGCGGCCGGGGCGGCCTCGTCCTCGCCGATCCCCTCGTCGAGGAGGATCAGCCCGAACCGGGCCGGCCGGGTCTCCGCCAGCCCGTCCCGCTCCACCCGCAGGCGCCCGGAATCGAGGGCGGCGGCGAGATGCGCGGCGGTGCCCGGCCCCATCCGCTCCGCCATCGCGGCGACGAGGAGACCCCCATGGGCCTCGGCCAGCAGCCCGGCCTGGGCCACCGGCCGCCCGGCGGAGAGGGTCGCCGCGAGGTCGAGCCCGCCGACGAGGCGGTCCTCGGCGATCCCCGCCGGCATCCGCCGCAGCGGGGTTCCGGGGCTCAGGTTGTTGCGCAGGACGTCGAGCCAGCGGTCGCGCACCGGCCCGGCCCCGGCGCGGACCACCACGCCGCCGCATCCGTGAGGGTCGGCGGCCACGAGCCGGGCGATGCGCAGGGCGTCGTTCCAGGTCGCCGGACCCTCGCTCACGACCCCAGCACCTCCGCCACCGCCCGCGCCACGCGGGCGGTGGAGCCCGATTCGTCGAGGGGGTTGCGGCGCAGGCGGTGGCGCAGGGCGGACGGCGCGACCTGCCGGAGATGGTCGATCCCCACGGTGTCGGCCCCCTCGTAGGCGGCCAGCGCCCGGGCGGTGCGCATCAGGGTCAGCTCGCCGCGCAGGCCGTCGGTGCCCAAGGCGAGGCAGAGCCGGGCGGCGGCCTCCAGGGTCTCGTCAGGGACGTCGAGGGCGGACAGGCGCGCGCGGGCGGCGGTGAGCCGCTTCTGGAGTGCGCGGTCGGCCTTGGCATAGGCGGCGCAGAAGCCCGCGGGGTCGCGCTCGTAGGCGTCGCGCCGGCGCACCACGTCGATGCGGGTGGGGAGATCCGTGGGCGTGGTCACCTCCACCGCGAGGCCGAACCGGTCGAGGAGCTGGGGCCGCAGCTCCCCCTCCTCCGGGTTGCCGCTGCCCACCAGCACGAATTTCGCCGGGTGCCGGACGCTCAACCCCTCGCGCTCCACGGTGTTGATCCCGGAGGCCGCCACATCGAGGAGGAGGTCGACGAGGTGGTCGTCGAGGAGGTTGACCTCGTCGATATAGAGGAAGCCGCGGTTGGCGCGGGCCAGCAGCCCCGGCTCGAACGCCTTCTCGCCGCGGGTGAGCGCCCGTTCGAGGTCGAGGGCGCCCACCACCCGGTCCTCGGTGGCGCCGAGCGGCAGGTCCACCACCGGAACCGGCGCGAGGTGGCTTCGCCGGGTTTCGGGGCGGCCGGAACAATGCGGGCACTCGCCGGCGGCCTTGGCGGGATCGCAGGAATAGGGGCAGCCGATCACCGCCTTCATCGGCGGCAGCAGGGCGGCGAGGCCCCGGATCGCCGTGGACTTGCCGGTACCCCGGTCGCCGAAGACGAGGACGCCGCCCACGGACGGGTCCACCGCCGCGATCATCAGGGCGCGCCGCATCTCGTCCTGGCCGACGATGGCGGAGAAGGGGAAAGTGACGGGCGGGGCCGGGGCCGCGATGGATGCTTCGTCGCCCCCGGGCTTCCGGAGAATTCCCTGGCTCGCGCCGCGCTCCGGTGATCCGGGACGGGGGAGAGGATGGGATGCTGATCCGGGAGACACCGTTCGGGTCGTTCCATTCAGGATCATAGGCCGTCTCCCGGTGTCTCGACAGGGTGTGCGCATCTCCCTCTCCCCATTGCGGGAGAGGGTGGCCCGCGAAGCGGGTCGGGTGAGGGAAGCGCCGGCTCCGGAAACGTCGCCCCCTCTCGCGCCTGCTCCGCAGGCACCCTCCCCCGCGATGGGGGGAGGGCTTCTTGCCATCACTCCGCCGCCGCCTGCTCCACGCCCATCCGCGTCCAGATCGCGGTCAGCGCCCCGACCAGGTGCTCGATATCGGCGTCCGAATGCAGCGGCGACGGGGTGATGCGCAGGCGCTCGGTCCCGCGCGGCACGGTGGGGTAGTTGATCGGCTGGACGTAGATGCCGAACTCGTCGAGGAGCGTGTCGCTGATCGCCTTGCACAGGACCGGGTCGCCGACCATCACGGGCACGATGTGGCTGTCGTTGGGAAGGTAGGGGATGCCGGCGGCGTCGAGGCGGGCGCGGACCTGGGCGACCCGCTCCTGATGCCGGGCGCGCTCGGTGCCGCTGGCCTTCAGGTGCTTGATGCTCGCCGCGGCCCCCGCCGCCACGGCAGGCGGCAGCGAGGTGGTGAAGATGAAGCCCGAGGCGAAGCTGCGGACGAAATCGCAGAGCTTGGCCGAGCCGGTGATGTAGCCCCCATGCACCGCGAAGGCCTTGCCGAGGGTCCCCTCGATGACGTCGAGGCGATGGGCGAGGCCTTCGCGCTCGGAGATGCCGCCGCCGCGCGGGCCGTAGAGTCCCACCGCGTGGACCTCGTCGAGATAGGTGAGCGCGCCGTGAGCGTCCGCCACGTCGCAGATCTCGGCGATGGGGGCGATGTCGCCGTCCATGGAATAGACCGACTCGAAGGCCACCAGCTTCGGCCGCGACGGGTCGATCATGCGCAGCTTGCGGTCGAGGTCTTCCGGGTCGTTGTGGCGGAAGATGTGGCGCTCGGCGCGGGACGCCTTGATGCCCTCGATCATTGAGGCGTGGTTCTCGGCATCCGACAGCACCACGCAACCCGGCAGCTTGCCGGCGAGCGTGCCGAGGGCCGCCCAGTTCGAGACGTAGCCGGAGGTGAAGAGGAGGGCGGCCTCCTTGCGGTGGAGGTCGGCGAGCTCCTGCTCCAGGAGCACGTGGTAATGGTTGGTGCCGGAGATGTTGCGGGTGCCGCCGGCCCCGGCGCCGCAGCGATCGAGCGCCTCGTGCATAGCCTCGAGCACGACCGGGTTCTGGCCCATCCCGAGATAGTCGTTGGAGCACCACACGGTCACCGGGCGCTGCCCGCCCGGGCTGTGGTGGGTGGCGTGGGGAAAGCGGCCGTTCTGACGCTCGAGATCGGTGAAGACGCGGTAGCGGCCCTCGCGGTGCAGACCGGACAAGGCATCGCCGAAGAAGTCTTCGTAGTTCATGGCCGTCCCCTTCCCTGTGGATCGCGATGTTTCGCGTTGGCTGCTTGAGACTCGTTTCACTGGAGCGTCAGAGAGCGGTCCCTCCCCCCTCTGCGGGGGAGGGTGGTCCTCGCGTGAGCGAGGGGCGGGAGAGGGGAATCGTCTCTCCGGAAAAGCCCGTGCCGATCCCTCGCCCGCCCGCTCCGCAGGCCCCCTCCCCCGCATAGGGGGGAGGGTTGGGGGTGCCGGCGGCCTTCGGCAGGCTCCAGGCCCACAGGGCCGCCGAGGGCAGGGGCAGCATCAGGAAGCCGTGCTCCAGGGTCGCCAGCGCCATCAGGGTGGTGACGATGGTGAAGCCGGCCACCTCGTGGGCGTCGACCCCCTCCCCCGTCGCGGCCCGCGCGAGCAGGATCGTCACCAGGGCGGCGACGGCCACGGAGAACGGGAACAGCGGGTTCATACGCCGGTTCCTGAGGAAGCAGGCGAGGTAGCCGAGGCGCTCGGGCAGGAACTCGGCGTTGAGGTTGCGCACGCCGAGGAACATGTTGAGCCGCGCCGAGAGGTTCATTCCCCAGAGGATCAGGTAGGTCCACAGGGCGAACCTGTTGGGCTCGCCCCAGGTCAGGGCGAGGATGCCGGCCATCCCGGCGACGATGGCCGCCTCGTGCCACAGGCTCGTGGCCGCCGCAGCCCGGAACAGGGCGAACCCCGTCGTCGCCGGCGGGCAGCCGGTTTTACGCGGCCCCGCGACGTAGCCCATGTAATAGCTCATCTCCTGCCAGCCCCAGACGAGGAGTGCCGCCGTGAACGCCGTGTAGGCGCCCGCCTCGCTGGTGTCCCCGGCGCTGGTGCCGATGGCGTAGAGCGCGGCCATCAGCACCAGGGTGCCGGCCGCCATGCTCCAGGGATGGGTGTGGCGGGGGCGGTGATCGAGCAGGATGATGAGCCCGGTGGAGAACCACCAGATCAGCACCGCGTAGAGCGCGGGAACGGCGTGGGCGGCCATCCTCCCGCGTCCTACCAGACCGGCTCGAGGCGGATTTCGGCGGGCATCGGGTTGTCGATGGTGGGCAGGGCGTAGAGCCGGGCGAAGTTCACCGCCGAGGCCGCGATCCAGGCGCCCTGTTTCAGCCTCCCCACGATCCCGCCCTGCGCCTTGGCGTCGGCGAGCTTGTTGGAGCAGACGAGGAGCCGGTCGAGGGCCGCCTTGAATTTCGGGTTGTCGAGGTCGAGGGTGAGCGGG
The DNA here is from genome assembly GCF_022829685.1 of Methylobacterium sp. E-045. GTDB lineage: Bacteria > Pseudomonadota > Alphaproteobacteria > Rhizobiales > Beijerinckiaceae > Methylobacterium. Next base: position 66,684 of record NZ_JAKSYE010000028.1, on the reverse strand, counting down.
AAGGTCTGTTTCGAGATGTCGGAGGTGATCTGGAACACCTTGAAGTCGTAATCGGTCGGATCAACCCCGAGCGCCTTGTGGAAATGCGGCCGGCAATGGTCGCGCACATACATGGTCGCGAAGACGGCGAGCAGGAAGAACTTGATCCAGTAGCGGTTGAGGCCCGTCGTCAGCTTGGGGTTGGCCCGCATCAGCAGCGCGAAGGCCTCGCCGTGGCGGAACTCGTCGTTGCACCACTTCTCGAACCACTTGAAGATCGGGTGGAAGCGCCGGTCCGGGTTGCGTTCCAGCTCCCTGAAGATCGTGATGTAGCGGGCGTAGCCGATCTTCTCGGAGAGATAGGTGGCGTAGAAGATGAACTTCGGCCGGAAGAAGGTGTATTTCTTGGACTTGGTCAGGAAGCCCAGGTCGACGCCGATGCCGAAATCCTTGAGCACGTCGTTGATGAAGCCGGCGTGGCGGGCCTCGTCGCGGCTCATGAAGCCGAACAGCTCGCGGATATCGGGGTTCTTGGCGCGCTTCCTCATCTCCGCGTAGAGCACGCAGCCCGAGAACTCGGCGGTGATCGACGAGACGAGGAAATCCATGAACTCCTTGCGCAGGTCCGGGTCGAGGCCGGACATGTCGAGGTCGAACTCCTCGTTGCGGATGAAGTGGCGCTTGTTCGGATCGGCGCGCAGTTCCGCGATCAGGATGTCCCATTGCTTGCGCACGGGCTCCACATCGGTGCGGTCGAGCTCCTCGAAATCCGTGGTGTAGAAGCGGGGCGAGAGGAAGGTCGTCTCCTGGGCGGCCTTGGTGCCCTCGTTCATGGGCAGCTTCGGCGTGACGGCCTTCGGGGCCTGGTGCTGGATCGAGACGTTCACAGGCGCCTCCTCTCTGAGAAGCTGACTTCGTAGAGTTCGGTGAGCTCGAAATGGCCGGCGAACCGGGTCCAGAGCCGCTCCAGGATGCCGGCACGGGTGACCGTGGCGGTGCGGCGGACCACGAGGCGCTCGCCGTAGGGAACGGAGGTCGGCGCGTCGTGGACCTGGACCTCGTCGCCCGGTTCGATCTCGAACGCGGCGTCCAGGGTCACGTGGGCGTGGAGCGTCTCGGGGGTCTGCTCGATCTCGACGGTGCAGGGCACCTCGACGGTGCGACGTCCGAACGACGCGATCATCGGGCGGCTCCGCTGTCGGCAAGCCTCGTCTCGGGGAGGAGCCTCGTGAAGGCGACGAAGTTCGACGGGCCGAAGGCCCCGAGATTGACGGCGCGGCCCGTCGACGGGTCGGAGAGTTCGAGGCCGCCATCGGCAAAGCGCGTCAGGCGGAAGGGCTGCTCCCGGCCGAGGCCGGCGCGCAGGCGGGCCTGGCCGAAGCCGCGCAGGGTGGCGCGGACGAAATTGTCCTGGCCGGGCTCGATCGTGGCGATGACGTTCTCTGAGCGCGCGTCCCTGATGACGATGGCGCCGTCGGCGCGGTCCTCGGGGTTCAGGTCGACAGAGCGGACGATCCGGGCCGGCGGCATGTGCGAGAGGCCGATCCCCTCGCTGCGGCCGACCCCCACCACGACGGTCACGAACCCCATGAGCCCAAGTGCTCCGATGACCAGCGGTCGCGGAATCCGGGCGGCATCAGCCTTCGCCGTCATCGCGTCTCCTCCCTGAGTTCAACTCGCGTTGGCGAGGCGCGGCGGGCGGACGGGCCGCTGCCGCGCGACCACCATAGGAGTCGCAGTTTCCTCCGTTGTGTCAAGTGCACTTGACAGTGCGCGGGCAAGGATTTCGGCGGCGAGCTTCGCATCCGGCACCGATCGCATCATCGGTTCGGGGTTCGTGATGGCCCAGGGACGGGCATGCGGCCAGAGATGGAGGTAGGCCACGCGGTTGCCCCCGCGCAGCCGTAAAGGCAGGTCACCACTCCCGTCCGTAAAGACCTTGCAACCCGCGCCCTCGATCAGGCCGAACGGCAGGTTGAGGGTCATCGGCAGGGCGATGCCGAGGCGCATCACCACCCGGCGGTTGGTGATGGTGTAGGTGGTCGAGCGCGCCGAGAGCCAGCCGAGGAGGCCGAGGAGCGCGACCGCGCCGGCGCCGACGAGGAGGGTCGGACCGGCCACAAGCGCGGCCTGTCCGAAGGCGCCTTCGCCGAGGGGCGGGATCGCCGCCCACAGGGCCAACCCGACGAACCAGAGGCCGACGAGGCGGGCATGCAGCGCCCGCGCCGTGATGCCGAAGGCGCAGGGGCGCCCCTGCCACAGGATGTGCTCGCCGGGCGGCAGCGGTGCGGGCAGGCCCGGCGGCGCGTCGAAGGCGTTGGCGGGTACGCCGAGGGGGGATCTCGCGGCGCCGCTCACAGGAACGGCTCCTGCCGCCCGGCCGTGGCGTAGAGGGTGCCCGCGCCGAAGAAGGCCATGATCCGCTCCTCCTCGTAGAGGGTCACCGAATCAGGGTCTTTTTGGCCGGGAATGTCGGCGAACTGGTGGGCGAGCAGGGCCTCGGTCTTCACCGTGCGCGAGAACCGCCCGGTCCGGCAGAAGGTGTTGGGCATGAGCACCCGGCGCCCGCCCGACCCGAGCTCGACCTCGATGTAGCGGACCATGGATTCGCCGCGGTCGATCCAGAGGTCGGTGACGGTGCCGGCCACCTGCCGGTCGGCGCCGAACACGGTCATGCCGATCGGGTTCGGGCCGTCCTCGTGGACCACGAAATGCTCGGCGACCCGCAGGGGGACGATCCGCTTCTCGTTGTCCCAGGTGCGGTCGTGGTTGTCGTCGCGATCAGCGTAGGAGCCGGGGCCGATGTGGTCGTGCAGGCCGTCGCTGTCCGGCTCCAGGGGCGAGCCGGGCCAGACTTCGCGCTTGTGGCCCTTGTAGTTCCAGGCCGGCTGCATGTCGGTCTGGGGGGCGGTCTTCACCAGGCCGTTGGAGAGCAGGAACTGCTTCGGGCTCGGGATGAGGATCGGGTCGGGGCGCTTGAGCCGGCCGGCCGCCTCACTCTCCAGGGGATAGCCTTCGCGGCGGTCCTCCTGGCGCAGGTAGAAGACGAGGCCGGCGAAGAAGATCCAGAACGCGTAGAGCACGACCTGGGCGACATCGACATAGCCCGTGATTTCACCTCTTGGCATGATCAGGCTCCTTGACCGGGAATGGAGGACGGCAGGAGGGCGCGTGCCTCCCTGTCGCGGGTGGCGGTGTCACGACCGGTGGTGTCGCGGACCAGCGGTCCGATGGCGACGAGGGTCGCGAACAGCAGGGCGATCTCGATGTGGTAGACGATGAGGTAGCCCACGGACGGATCGCTCATGGCCTCGCCGAGCGCCCCGGATGCCGAGAGGCTGGAGCCCACGTCCCGCAGGATGCCGCTCGCGGCGATGGCGATGCCCGCCGCACTGGCCTGGACCGCGCCCCAGGCGCCGAGCGCTAGGCCGGTATCCTCGGGTCCCGCCTTCGCCATGGAGGCGGTGAGCGTGCCGTGGGCGAACAATCCGCCGCCGAGACCGATGAGCGTGACGCCGGTGGTGAAGAGCTGGGCCGACGCGAGGGGGGCCGCGAAGATCACCGCCGAGAAGGCCATGATGCCGACTCCGCTGCCGGCGGCCGCCACCCGGAACGGATCGCCGCCCCGGTTGAGCCAGCGCGCGGCCAGCAGCAGCCCGACCCCGCCGCCGGCCGCGAGCATGGCGGTGAGCGCCGTGGTGGCGGCCACCGGCAGGTGCAGGATCTGGCCACCATAGGGTTCGAGCAGGATGTCCTGCATGGAGAAGGCCGCCGTGCCGAGCCCCGTGGCGACGAGGCGCCGGCGGGCGAGGCCGCTGCCGGCATAGGTGGCCCAGGATTGCGAGAAGTTCGGGCGCGGCAGGTCCGTCGCCGTGCGTCCGGGTTGCCGTGCCTCCTGCTTCCACAGGGCGATGCCGTTGAGCACGATGGTCACCACCGCCGCGCCCTGGATCACCTGGATCAGCCGCAGGGGCGAGAAGTTCGCCAGCAGCAGGCCGAAGGCGATGGCGCTGACCATCATGCCGGCGAGCAGCATGGCGCAGAGGAGCGCCACCACCCGGGGCCGGGCATGGGCGGGGGCGAGATCGGTGGCGAGCGCCAGCCCAACGGTCTGGGTGGTGTGGAGGCCGGCCCCCACCATGACGAAGGCGAGCGCCGCCGCCACATGGCCGGGCCAGACCGGGCCGGTGGTGTCGCCGGACAGGATCAGCAGGGAGAACGGCATGATCGCCAGCCCGCCGAACTGCAGCAGGGTGCCGAACCAGATATAGGGGACGCGGCGCCAGCCGAGCACCGAGCGGTGGGTGTCCGAGCGGAAGCCGACCAGGGCCCGCAGGGGGGCGAAGACCAGGGGCAGCGACAGCATCACCGCCACGATCCAGGCCGGGACTTCGAGCTCGACGATCATCACCCGGTTCAGCGTGCCGATGAGGAGCACGGCGGCCATGCCCACCGTCACCTGGAACAGCGACAGCCGCAGCAGCCGTCCCAGGGGCAGTTCCGGCGTCGCCGCATCGGCGAAGGGCAGGAACGGCATCAGGCCGGGGCCGAGGCGCGTGAGCAGGCGGGCGGTGAGGTCGGCGGGTTTCATGGGGCTGCTCCCGTCTCCCCTCTCCCGGTCGCCCCGCGACCACCCTCCCCCGCAGAGGGGGGAGGGTCGAGGCGCGCCAGCTCGACCGCGTTCGAGAGATAGAACCCGCTGTTGACCCGCCGCGTGCGCCCCACCGCGAACCCGGCGAGCGCGGCCTCCCCGCCGATCCGGCGGCGCAGGCCGCCTTCCGTGATCGGCACGATGGCGGGCGCCCGGTCGCCGCGCGGGAAAAGCCGGCCGGCGGCGTGCATCAGCGTGAGGAGCGCCGTGCGCGGGGCCACGGTGAAGACCAGCGATCCGTCGGTGCGAAGGCCGAGTTCGGCGAGCGCGCGGACGATGTCGCCGGCGCCGTAATGGATCAGCGAATCCATGGCGACCACATGGTCGAAGCGGCCGAGCCGGGGATCGAGCATGTCGCCGACGCGAAAATCGATGCGGTGGCCGCCGAGGAGCTCGGCGCTGCGCTCGCGGGCGAGAGTCACCAGGGTCGGCGAGACGTCGATGGCGACCACCTCCGCCCCGCGGCGGGCGGCCTCGACGCTGAGAGCCCCCGTCCCGCAGCCGGCATCGAGGACGCGCCGGCCGGTGAGGTCGTCGGGGAGCCAGGAGAGCAGGTTCGCCCGCATGGCGTCCCGCCCCGCCCGCACCGTGGCGCGGATCTTCGAGACGGGGGCGTCCGTGGTGAGACGTGCCCAGGCCTCCACCGCCGTGCGGTCGAAATAGGTGGTCAGTTGCGAGCGGCGCGCCGCATAGCTGGTGCTCGTCATGGCGCTTGACCCTCAATCGAACCCGAGGAACTCGAACAGGTCGCGGTCCTTCATCGGCATCGCCGAGAGCGGCTTGCCGCCGGCCCAGAGATGGGCGGCGAGACGCATGTACTCGTCGGTCACCGCGACGAGTTCCGGCGTCGGCTCCATCTCGAACAGGGTCGACTTCTTGAGGCGCGAGCGCCGGACCACGTCGAGGTCGGGGAAATGCGCGATCCGCTCCAGGCCGACGGCCGCGTTGAAGCGGTCGATCTCGTCGGTCTTGGCCGAGCGATTGGCGATGACGCCGCCGAGCCGCACCGGGTAGTTCTTCGACTTCGAATGGATCGCGGCGACGATCCGGTTCATGGCGAAGATCGAATCGAAGTCGTTGGCGGTGACGATCAGCGCCTGGTCCGCATGCTGGAGCGGCGAGGCGAAGCCGCCGCAGACCACGTCGCCGAGGACGTCGAAGATGACCACGTCGGTGTCTTCGAGAAGATGATGCTCTTTCAGGAGCTTCACCGTCTGGCCGACGACGTAGCCGCCGCAGCCGGTGCCGGCCGGCGGGCCGCCGGCCTCGACGCACATCACGCCGTTGTAGCCCTCGGCCACGAAATCCTCGATCCGCAATTCCTCGGAATGGAACTGCACCGCCTCCAGGGCATCGATCACCGTGGGGGCGAGGCGCTTCGTCAGGGTGAAGGTCGAATCGTGCTTCGGATCGCAGCCGATCTGGAGCACGCGTTTCCCGAGCTTCGAGAAGGCCACGGACAGGTTCGACGAGGTCGTCGACTTGCCGATGCCGCCCTTGCCGTAGACGGCGAAGACCTTCGCCGTGCCGATCTTCAGGCCCGGGTCGAGCTCGACCTGGAGGCTGCCTTCCTCGCGGCGCGCGGCCACGGGGTTTCGGATGGCGATGTTCATGCGGCGACCCCTGCGGTGATGCCTTCGAGACGGTCTTCGAGCTCCTCCTCGGCGCGGTCGAGCGCATCGCGCGTGGCCGCGTCGGGAGTCCAGAAACCGCGCTGGTGCGCCTCGATCAGGCGGTGGGCGACCTTGGCCGACGCGGTCGGGTTCAGGGCCGCCAGACGCTCGCGCATCTCCGGATCGAGGAGGTAAGTTTCGGTGATGCGCTGGTAGATCCAGGGCGCGACGGCGTTGGAGGTGGCCGACCAGCCCATGGTGTTGGTGAGATGCGCCTCGATCTGGCGCACGCCCTCGTAGCCGTGGCCGAGCATGCCCTCGGTCCATTTCGGGTTGAGCATGCGGGTCCGGGTCTCCAGGGAGACCTGTTCCGTGAGGGAGCGCACGACGCCCTCCCCCCTGGTCTGGTCGCTGATGAAGATCGGCACGGCCTCGCCCTTGGCGCGGGCCACCGCCCGGCCCATCCCGCCGAGACCGTCGAAGTAATGGTCGACGGAGGTCACCCCGACCTCCACCGAATCGAGGTTCTGGTAGGCGAGATCGACCTTGGCGAGCACGCTGCCCATCAGGGCGCGCTGGGCGGTGGGCCGGCCGTTGCGGCCATAGGCGAAGGACTTGCGCCGCGAGAAGGTCTCGCTGATCTCGTCCTCGTCCTCCCAGCGGCCGGATTCGACGAGGTTGTTGACGTTGGCGCCGTAGGTGCCCTCGGCGTTGGAGAACACCCGCAGGGCGGCGGTCTCCATGTCGATGCCGTGCTCCTCCATGTGGGCGAGGGCATGCTTGCGCACGAAGTTCCCCTCTGCCGGCTCGTCGGCGGTGGCCGCGAGATAGGAGGCTTCCGCCAGCAGCTTGGTCTGGAGGGGGAGCAGATCGCGAAAAATGCCCGACAGGGTCACCACCACGTCGATGCGCGGGCGGCCGAGTTCTTCGAGGGGGATCAGCGTCGCGCCGCAGAGGCGGCCGTAGCCGTCGAAGCGCGGGCTCGCGCCGATCAGGGCCAGGGCCTGGGCGATGGGGCCGCCCTCGCTCTTCAGGTTGTCGGTGCCCCACAGGACCAGGGCGATGCTCTCGGGAAGGGGCGCGCCCTCGTCGCGGTAACGGGCGAGGATGCGGGCGACCTGCCGCGTGCCGTCGGCCACCGCGAAGGCGGAGGGCAGGCGGTAGGGGTCGAAGCCGTGGATGTTGCGTCCCGTGGGCAGGACGGAGGGATTGCGCAGGAGGTCGCCGCCGGCGACCGGCGCGATGAAGCGGCCGTCGAGCGCCCGCAGCAGGGCGGGCAGCTCGTGGTCCACGGCCAGCAGGGCGTCGGTCTCGCGCAGGGTGGCGAAGGCGGCGCGGTGTTCCTCGTCGAGGGGCAGGTTTGCTGCGGCCAGCGCCCGGTCGAGGGGGGCCCCCGCCACCAGGGCCTCGATGCCGGCGCGGTCGGGCTTCAGGCCGCCCGAGGCGTCCGCCAGGGCCAGCAGCAGGTCGATCCGCTCCAGGGGCGGCGTCCCCTCCCCGACCACGTGCATTCCATGGGGGATCAGGGTGTGTTCGAGTTCGCCGAGGGCGCGTCCGAGGGCCAGGACCCTGCCGGACATGTCCCCGGACCAGGCCGGCTCGGCCGATGTCAGGTCGAGGGCGGCCCCCTGCGCCTGGATCATCTGGCCGAGGTCGCGGCGCTCGGCTTCCGCCTCCGGCTCCAGGCCGCGCCAGCGCTCGATGGAGGCCTTGAGGTCGATGAGGCCCCGGTAGAGCCCGGCCTGGGTGAGGCTCGGGGTGAGGTAGCTCACCATGGTCGCGGCCGAGCGGCGCTTGGCGATCATGCCCTCGGAGGGGTTGTTGGCGGCGTAGAGGTAGACGTTGGGCAGCGACCCGATCAGGCGCTCGGGCCAGCACGAATCCGACAGGCCGGTCTGCTTGCCGGGCATGAATTCCAGCGCCCCGTGGGTGCCGAAATGCAGAACGGCGTCGGCCCGGAAATCCTCGCGCAGGTAGCGGTAGAAGGCGGAGAAGGCGTGGGTCGGGGCAAAGCCGCGCTCGAACAGCAGCCGCATCGGGTCGCCCTCGTAGCCGAAGCCCGGCTGCACGCCGACGAAGACGTTGCCGAACTGCGCACCGAGCACGAAGATCTGCGACCCGTTGCTGTTCTGGCGCCCCGGGGCCGGGCCCCATTGCGCCTCGATCTCGGAGAGATGCCGCTCGCGGCGGACATGGTCGTCGGCCGGGATGCGGTGATGGACGTTGGCGCTGGTGCCGAAGCGGGCGGCGTTGCCGGCCAGCACCGCGTTGCGCAGGTCGTCGACGCTGTCGGGCACGGCGACGTCGTAGCCGTCGGCCTTCAGGCCCTTCAGCGTGTTGTGGAGGGACTGGTAGACCGAGAGGAAGGCGGCGGTGCCGATGCTCCCGGCATTGGGCGGGAAGCCGAACAGGACGATGGCCACCTTGCGCGCGGCCCTGTCCTTGCGGCGCAGGGAGACGAGGCGCTCGACGCGGGCGGCGAGCATGTCGGCCCGTTCGGGGTGGACGCTCATGTCGCGGGCATTGGCGCCGGGCGAGCGGCTGGAACGGCCGCCGAACACCATCGGCGCCGTGGCCCCGTCGAGTTCGGGGATCGCCACCATCATCGTGGCCTCCACGGGGGAGAGGCCGCGGTCCGAGGCCTCCCATTGCTCCACGGTCTGGAATTCGAGGGCGTGGGCGGCGAGGTAGGGGACGTCGAGGTCGCGCAGGGTGGTCTCGGCGGCGGGCGCGTCGTTGTAGGCCGGGCCGCCCACCAGAGAGAACCCGGTGAGCGAGACGAGGGCGTCGATGGCGGGCCGGCCGTTGCTCCGGAAGAAGGCGTCCACCGCCGGACGGTTGTCGAGGCCGCTGGCGAAGGCCGGCACGACACTGAGCCCGCGCGCTTCGAGGGCGGCGATGACGCCGTCGTAATGGGCGGTGTTCCCGGCGAGCACGTAGGAGCGCATCACCAGCAGGCCGACGCGGCCCTTCACCCCCGCCGACGGGACCGGCAGCCGCGAGGGATCCTCGCCGATCCGGCCCTTCATGCGCGGATGGTAGAGACCGGTCTCGGGGTAGCTCAGGGGGGCCGGCGCGGCGGCGATCCGGCGCCAGCTCTCGCGCGGCCCGGCGGCGTAGCGGCCGACGAGGAAGCGCACGAGGTTGGCGATGTTCTCGTCCGAGCCCGAGAGCCAGTATTGCAGGGTGAGGAAATAGGCCCTGACATCCTGGGCCGAGCCGGGGATGAAGCGCAGGATCTTGGGCAGCCGGCGGATCATCGCCATCTGGCGGGCGCCGTTGCCCTGGGCGCCGGTCTTGCCGCGCAGCTTCTTCAGGAATTCGAGGGCACCGCGCTTGGTGCCGTCCATGTCGAAGCGGTTGAGGCGGGTGGTCTTGACGATCTCGCTGGCCGAGAGGCAGCCGATCATCGCGTCGCAATGCGGGCGGCGGGCGAGTAGCGCCGGATGGATGGCGCGGACATGCTCGTCCATGAACAGCATGGTGGAGACCACGATGTCGGCGCGGGCGATGTCGGCCTTGCACGCGGCCAAAGCCGCCGGGTCGGTGTCCCATTCCGCCGCCGCGTGGAAGCAGAGCGTGAGCCCCGGCATCTCGTCGCGCAGCCGGTGGCGGGCACGCTCCAGGGCGCTCGCCATGTGATTGTCCATCGTCACGATGACGAGGCTGAGGGCGGGACGCTCAGCGTCCGAAATGCGCTTTGGCATCGTACAGCGTCTCGACGGTGATGAGGGGAAGCGCCCGCTCGCGGGCGAAGCGTTCGGTGTTGGCGCGGGCTTTGCCCCGCACGAAGAACGGGATCTTCTTCAGTTCCTTCTCGGCGTCTGGGGCCCAGGTGCTGTTTGCAGCGCCGGAACTCCCTCCCCCCTCTGCGGGGGAGGGTGCCTGCGGAGCAGGCGGGTGAGGGGGCGACCTCTCCGGACCCGGCGCTCCCCTCTCCCGACCCTCGCTGACGCGAGGGCCACCCTCCCCCGCAGAGGGGGGAGGGACGGGGTGGTGGCCGGGTCCGAGATGGGAGGGCGAGGCGTCGGCGTGGAACTCGGAATCCTCGCGGAACATGCCGAGCAGATGCTCTTCGAGCCCCATCATCAGGGGATGGACCCAGGTGTCGAACAGGACGTTGGCGCCCTCGAATCCCATCTGCGGCGAGTGCCGGGCGGGGAAATCCTGGACGTGGATCGGGGCCGAGATCACCGCGCAGGGCAGGCCCAGACGCTTGGCGATGTGGCGCTCCATCTGCGTGCCCAGAACCAGTTCGGCGGCGCTGGCCTGGATCGCCGCCTCCACGTCGAGGTAATCGTCGGTGATCGTCGCCTCGATGCCGTGGAGCGCCGCCTCGGCCCGGATCTCGCGGGCGAATTCGCGGGCATAGCTGCCGAGACCCACCACCTTGAAGCCGAGTTCGGTGGCGGCGACCCGGGCGGCGGCGAGGGCATGGGTGGCGTCGCCGAAGATGAAGACGCGCTTGCCCGTGAGATAGGTCGAATCGACCGAGCGCGAGTACCAGGGCAGCCGCGAGGGTGCGCCGGACAGGACCGGGGCCGGATCGACGCCGGCGATCGCCGCCACCTCCTCCACGAAGCGGATCGTGGCGGCGACGCCGATCGGCACGGTCTCGACCATCGGCTGGCCGAAGGTCTTTTGGAGGTGCTGCCCGGTGGCGCGCGCGATCTCGGGATAGAGCACCACGTTGAAATCGGCTTCGCCGAGGCGGCCGAGATCGGCGGGACTCGCACCGAGCGGCGCCACCAGGTTCACGTCGATGCCGAGGGCGTCGAGAAGCTTCCGGATCTCGACGAGGTCGTCGCGATGGCGGAAGCCCAGGGCGGTGGGGCCGAGGATGTTGCAGGACGGGCGTCGCCCGGCCTTCCCGACCGCCTCCGCCCTGGGGCCGCACAGAGTCCGGACCAGGCGATAGAAGGTCTCCGAGGCGCCCCAGTTCTCCTTCTTCTGGTAGGCGGGCAGGTCCAGCGGGATGACCGGGATCGGCAGGGCCAGGGCCTTGGCGAGACCGCCGGGATCGTCCTGGATCAGCTCCGCCGTGCAGGAGGCGCCGACGATCATCGCCTCGGGGCGGAATCGCTCGTAGGCGGCCGCGACCGCGTTCTTGAAGATCTCGGCGGTGTCGGAGCCGAGGTCACGTGCCTGGAAGGTGGTGTAGGTCACCGGCGGGCGGGCATCGCGCCGCTCGATCATGGTGAACAGCAGGTCGGCATAGGTGTCGCCCTGGGGGGCGTGCAGCACGTAGTGCAGGCCGCGCATGGCGGTGGCGACGCGCATGGCGCCGATATGGGGCGGTCCCTCGTAGGTCCAGACGGTGAGCTGCATCGGGCTACACCTCCAGCCGGGTACGGCGGACGAGGGGCCGGGCGAACAGCTCGGCGAGGTCGCCGGCCTGGTCGTAGCCCTGGATCGGGGTGAACAGCAGCTCGATCGACCATTTGGTGGCGAGCCCTTCCGCCTCCAGCGGGTTGGCGAGGCCGAGCCCGCAGACGGTGAGGTCGGGCCGGGCCTGCCGGCACCGGTCCATCTGGGCGTCGAGGCTCTGCCCCTCCACGATCCGGGTGCCGCGCGGCAGCAGGGCCATCTCGCGATCGAGATGCCCGCGATGGAGATAGGGGGTGCCGACCTCCACCAGTTCGGCGCCCATCTCCCGCGAGAGGAAGCGCGCCAGGGGGATTTCCAGCTGCGAATCGGGAAAGAAGAAGATCCGGCGTTGCGTCAGCATCGCCCGGTAGGGGGCGAGGGCCTGGTCGGCCCGGCGCAGCCCCGGCGCCGTGGCGGCAGCGAACCGTCCCGCCTCCACGCCGAAGGCATCCGCCGCCGCCTTGAGCCAGCCCGTGGTGCCCTCCGCGCCCAGGGGGAACGGCGCGGCGAGCCGCGTGGCGCCGCGCTCGTCCAGGACCCGCGCCGTGTCCGTCAGGAAGGGCTGGGCCAGGAGGTAGCGGGTGTTCGGTCCCACCGGGGGCATCGCGCCGGCCCGGCGCGCGGGCAGGAACCGAACGGGGCCGATTCCCATCTCCGAGAAGATCCGGGCGAACTGGTCCTCGACGACGTCGGCGAGCGCCCCGACCACGAGGAGCGCGGGCTCGGCCTGCTCCGCCTCGGCCGGCATCTCGGGCACGAGGGAGGCGAGGCAGGCATCCTCCCCTTGCGTGAAGGTGGTCTCGATGCCGCTGCCGGAATAGCTCAGCACCCGCACGTCGGGCGCGAGGCTGCGCGACAGCCTCTGGGCGGCGCGCGACAGGTCGAGCTTGATCACTTCCGAGGGGCACGACCCCACCAGGAACAGGAGCTTGATCTCGGGCCGGCGCGCCACGAGGCGGCCCACCACCGCGTCGAGTTCGTCGTTCATGTCGGCGAGGCCGGCGAGGTCGCGCTCGTCCATGATGGCGGTGGCGAAGCGCGGCTCGGCGAAGATCATCACCCCGGCCGCCGACTGGATGAGATGCGCGCAGGTGCGCGAGCCGACCACGAGGAAGAAGGCGTCCTGGATCTTGCGGTGAAGCCAGACGATGCCGGTGAGCCCGCAGAACACCGCCCGCTGGCCGCGTTCCTGCCGGATCTCGAGTCCGCGCTCGTTCTCGAAGGCCGTGAGGGGAGCGTGGGCATTCATCGTGCGCCCTCCGTGGAGAGGGTGCCGCGGGGCGAGGCCTGCAGCCGGGCGGCCCGCAGCTTCAGCAGGAACTGCGCGGCGTTGACGGCGTAGGAGGCGTAGGCCGCCAGCGCCAGGAGCATCAGCCCCGTCGTGTCGAGGGCGCCCGTGGCGAGCGCCGCGAGATAGGCGGTGTGGAGGGCCAGCACGAGCATGCTGACCATGTCCTCCCAGTAGAAAGCCGGGGCGAACAGGTAGCGCCCGAAGACGTCCTTCTCCCAGATCGAGCCGGTGACCATGATCGCGTAGAGGACGAGGGTCTTGACCACGATGGAGGCGTTGGCGGCCGACGCGCCCTCCCCCGTCGCCAAGGTGCGCAGGACGAGGCCGAGGCTGACGAGGAAGACCAGGAACTGCAGCGGCGCGAGGATGCCCTGCACCAGGGTCCAGGCGGAGGCGTCGCGCCGGGCGCGCTCGGCCGGCGAATAGAGAGGTCGTCTCGGCTGGCCTCCTCTTGCAGGCATCGGCTCCACCCCGTCTCGACCCGGCCCCGCATGGTCGGAGGCCTGTTGAGAGGGAGGTTATGAACCCGCCGGAAGAGTGTCAAGCTAGCTTTACGTCGTTTTCTTTTTACAAACTTGATGCAGAATAATGTGAGAGTCAGGATTGCCAAATCGTTGGTAAGCGGTATCGTCTAGGTCAAGGCCCGCTTGTAACGGTTTTCATGTCGCAGGCAGCGTCAGAGACATAGACAAGTCGATGATGCGAAGTTCGACACTTAAGATCGAGCTGGATCAAGAAGCCGTCAGCAACATTGGGAGGTTCCAATGGATGACGTCAGTTCGCTTCGGGCAGCCTCGATGTTTGAAAGATCGTCCGGCGAGGTCCATCCGCAACGCAATAATGAATTATATCCGGACCGGCCGTTTCTCGATCGGACTCGGGCCTGGAACAGCGATCTCGCCAGCGTGGTCGAAGCCGAGATCATCCCGCGGTTGATGCTGGCCCATCGGGCCGACCCGCGCTCGGAGCGCCCCGGCATCCTGCCGACACCGGACCAGATCGCCGAATTCGCCGCCCTGGTGCTCGAGCCCGATTGCGAGGACGTGGAGGGCCGGATCGTCGTCCTCATCGAGGACGGCCTCGCCCTCGACAGCCTGCTCCTCGACCTCCTCGCCCCCACGGCGCGCCATCTCGGCCACCTGTGGGAGGAGGATCTCTGCGATTTCGCGGAGCTCACCATCGCCATGGGGCGCCTGCAGCGCATTATGCACGACCTCACCGCCCGGTTCCGTTCGGAGCCGGCCCCGGACCCGCACGGGCGCAGCATCTTCCTGATGACCTGCCCGGGCGAGACGCACAGCTTCGGCCTTTCCCTCATCGAGCGCTTCTTCCGCGATGCCGGATGGGACGTCACGTGCGCGGCGCACGATCTCCATCCCGACCCGATCCGGACCGCCCGCACCGGCTGGTTCGACGTGATCGGGGTGTCGCTCGGGTCCGAAACCCTCCTTCCGGCCCTGGCGCGCATGGTGGCGGAGCTGCGGCGCGCCTCGCGCAATCCCTCGGTTCGTGTCATGGTCGGTGGGCCGATCTTCACCGAAAACCCCGATCATTCGGTTCTCGTCGGCGCTGACGCGACGGCGAGCGATGCCCGTGTCGCCATTTCCATCGCCGAGAGCTTGCTTGATCCGCGGGCCAGACCCTGCTGAAAGACCGGCTCGACGTCGTCACACCGTGGTGATCCTTGACCAGTCTGGCACTCCCTGCAGCGGCGGAAACGTTCGCAGCGCTTCGCAAAACCCTCGGTCCCCTCGATGCGGAGGCGGCCGGGCTCCTCGTCGCCGCGGCGACGGACCTCGCGTTGGTCATCGACGCGGATGGGGTGATCCGCGATGCGGCCTTCGGCAATGCCGACTTCACCGACGAGGGCTGCGAGACCTGGCTCGGCCAGCTCTGGATGGACACGGTCAGCGTCGAGAGCCGGCCCAAGATCGCCGCCCTCCTGCGTGACGCGGCCCCCGGCGCGGTCACGCGCTGGCGCCAGGTGAACCATCCCTCCGCCACCGGCATCGACCTGCCCGTCCGCTACTCGGCCCTGCGCCTGGAGACCGGCGGCCCGGTGATCGTCATCGGCCGCAACCTGCGCGCCATGGCGGCGCTGCAGCGCAAGCTCGCCGAGACCCAGCAGGCGCTGGAACGCGACTACCTGCGCCTGCGCGGCGCCGAGACCCGCTACCGCCTGCTGTTCCAGCTCGCCGGCGAGCCGGTCCTGGTGGTGGATGCCGCCACGCGCCGGGTCACCGAGGTGAACCCGGCCGCCGCCCGCCTCATCGGCCGCGCGGAGAAGCGCATCATCGGTCAGGACGTGGTGGACCTGTTCGATGCGGGCAGTACCCGCGAGCTCGAATCGCTCTTCGCCGGCCTGCGCGTGACCGGACAGGCGGGCGATCTCGTCGCCCGGCTCGGCAACGGTCGCGGCGAGACCCGCGTCGCCGCCTCGCTGTTCCGGCAGGAGAACGCCACCAGCGCCCTGCTGCGGCTGTCGGCCGAGCCTTCCGACGCGGCTCCCCCGAGCCGGACGGGGGCCTCGGCCCTCGACGTGATCCAGAGCCTGCCGGAGGGCTTCGTCGTCACCGACCCGCAGCGGCGCATCCTCGCGGCCAACGCCGCATTCCTCGATCTGGTGCAGCTCGCCACCGAGGAGCAGGTGCGCGGCGAACCCCTCGACCGCTGGCTCGGACGCGAGGAGACCGAGGCCGCCGCTCTGTTCTCCACCCTCGGCCACCATGGCTCCGTACGCCACTACGCCACGAGCCTGCGCGGCGAGTACGGGTCGGTGGAGGAGGTCGAGGTCGCCGCCGTGTCGGTCCCCGACGGCGGTCAGCCCTGCCTCGGCTTCACCATCCGCTCCACCCCCCGCCGCACCGCCGCCGCCCCCGGCGGGCGGGAGCTGCCGCGGTCCGTCGAGCAGATGACCGAGCTGGTCGGGCGGGTTTCCATGAAGAACCTCGTGCGCGAATCGACGGATCTGATCGAGCGCCTCTGTATTGAGGCCGCCCTGCGCATCACCCGCGACAACCGCGCCTCGGCCGCCGAGATGCTGGGCCTCAGCCGGCAGGGACTCTACGCCAAGCTGCGCCGCTACGGGATCGGCGATCTCGACGGGCCGGAGGCGGCCGACGACGAATGACCCGGTCCGACCGGCGACCTGCGTCCGACTGTCGCCTTTATTTGTCGGCCTCCGTGTAAATCAAACTTGACACACCGCGACGACGGAACCTAGCTTCGACGTCATGGCAACGTCGGTTTCCCCCGCTTCTTCCGCCATCCGCGGACTGCCCGCCCCCAGCGCCCTGCTGGAGCTGTTGAAGCCGATCACCTGGTTCGCGCCGATGTGGGCCTTCGCCTGCGGGGTGGTCTCCTCAGGGGTGCCGGCGAGCGGGCACTGGCCGGTCATCGTCGCCGGGATCGTTCTCGCCGGCCCCCTGGTCTGCGCCACCTCCCAGGCGGCCAACGACTGGTACGACCGCCATGTCGACGCCATCAACGAACCGAACCGGCCGATCCCGTCCGGCCGCATGCCGGGGCGCTCCGGCCTCTACGTCGCCCTGGCCTGGACCGGGCTGTCGCTCCTCGTGGCGGCGGTCCTCGGCCCCTGGATCCTCGGGGCGGCGATGTTCGGGCTCGTCCTCGCCTGGGTGTACAGCGCGCCGCCCCTGCGGCTGAAGCAGAACGGCTGGTGGGGCAACGCCGCGGTGGGGCTCTGCTACGAGGGCCTGCCCTGGTTCACCGGTGCGGCCGTGATGGCCGGGGCGCTGCCGGACGGCCGCGTCCTGATCCTGGCCCTGCTCTATTCCCTCGGTGCCCACGGCATCATGACCCTCAACGACTTCAAGTCGGTGGAGGGAGACCGGCGCATGGGCCTCGCCTCGCTGCCGGTGCAGCTGGGAACGGATTGGGCGGCCCGCCTCGCCTGCCTGGTGATGGCGCTGCCGCAGGTGGTCGTCATCCTCTGTCTCTCCGCCTGGGACCGGCCCTGGCACGCCACCATGATCGGGCTCCTCCTCATGATGCAGCTCGTCCTGATGGTGCCCCTGCTCCAGAGCCCCCGCGAGAAGGCCGCCTGGTACAACGGCACCGGCACCACCCTCTACGTGCTGGGCATGCTGGTGGCGGCCTTCGCCGTGCGGGCCCTCGCGCAGGCGGGAGCCGCGTGATGGCGTCGACCATGGGCTGGCTCGCCATCGTCCGCCTCGGCCTCGTGCAGACGGCGCTGGGTGCCGTGGTCGTCCTCATGACCTCGACCCTCAACCGGGTCATGGTGGTGGAACTCGCTTTGCCGGCGATGATTCCCGGCGCCCTCGTGACCCTCCATTACGCCGTGCAGGTCCTGCGCCCGCGCTGGGGCTACGGCTCGGATGTGGGCGGGCGCCGCACGCCCTGGATCGTCGGCGGCATGGCCGCGCTCTGCCTCGGCGGCTTCGGCGCGGCGGCGGCGACCGCCCTCATGGAAACCCATCTCTCCGCCGGCATCGCCCTCGCGATCCTGTCCTTCCTCACCGTGGGCATGGGTGCGGGTGCCGCGGGCACTTCCCTCCTCGTGCTCCTGGCGGGCGGCGTCGAGGCGCGCCGCCGGGGGGCTGCGGCGACCATCGTCTGGGTGATGATGATCGCGGGCTTCGCCATCACCGCGCCGATCGCCGGACATTTCCTGGATCCGTTTTCCGGCGCCCGGCTGGTGGCCGTGTCGGGGACGGTCTCGCTCCTCGCCTTCCTCCTGGCCGTGCTCGCGGTCGGCGGCATCGAGCCGGAGCGGGCGCCTCCGGGCCATGCGGAGAGAGCCCCGAAGCGGCCGTTCCGCGAGGTGCTGGCACGGGTTTGGTCCGAGCCGGCCTCGCGCCGCTTCACCGTCTTCATCTTCGTGGCGATGCTGGCCTACAGCGCGCAGGAGCTCATCCTCGAACCCTTCGCCGGCCTCGTCTTCGCGATGACGCCCGGCGTCACCACCAAGCTTTCGGGCCTGCAGCATGGCGGCGTGCTCGCCGGCATGCTCACGGTGGCCGGCCTCACCATGGGGATCGGCGGCCCGTATCTCGGCTCGCTCAAGCTGTGGACCGCCACCGGCTGCGCCGGTTCGGCCCTGGCGCTGGCGGGAATCGCCGGCGGCGGCCTCATCGGGCCGGACTTTCCCCTGCCCGTCGCGGTCTTCGCCCTCGGCCTGTTCAACGGCATGTTCGCCGTGGCCGCCATCGGCTCGATGATGGGTCTGGCGGGGGCCGGCGGCGAGGCCGAGCGCGGCACCCGGATGGGGGTCTGGGGCGCGGCCCAGGGCGTCGCCTTCGGGGCCGGCGGCTTCCTCGGGACCATGGCGGTGGACCTCGCCCGCCTCGTCAGCCCCGAGCCGGTCCATGCCTATGCCGCCGTGTTTTTGGCCGAGGCGGCCCTGTTCCTCGTGGGAGCCCTCCTCGCTCTCAGGATCGAGCACGCGAGCGCCACGCTGTTGCGGCGTGCCGCCCGCCCGCGACGGCCCGTGCTTCAACCCCGCTATCGCTGAGGTGAGTCCCATGCCGGAGCCGGAGACCTTCGACGTCGTGGTGGTGGGGGGCGGCCCGGCCGGGGCCACCGCCGCCACCGATCTCGCCCGGATGGGGCGCCGCGTCCTGCTCCTCGACAAGCCGGGCCGGATCAAGCCCTGCGGCGGCGCGATTCCTCCGCGCCTGATCCGCGACTTCGCGATTCCCGACCATCTGCTCGTCGCCCGCGTGCGCTCGGCGCGGATGGTCTCGCCCAAGGACAAGCGGGTGGACATGCCCATTGGCGACGGCTTCGTCGGGATGGTCGACCGCGAGCATTTCGATCCCTGGCTGCGCGACCGCGCCGCCCTGGCCGGAGCCGACCACCGCCCCGGCAGCTTCACCCGCATCGTCCGCGACGACGACGGCGGGGCGGTGGTGCATTACCGCTCCGGCGATGCGGAGCACCGGGTCCGCACCCGCCTCGTCATCGGCGCGGACGGCGCGAGTTCCGTGGTCGGGCGGGCCGAGATTCCCGGCCACGCGGCGATGAAACAGGTTTTTGCCTATCACGAGATCGTCCGGCGGCCGGCGGATGGGAGCGGCGATGTCGAGGGGACGCGCTGCGACGTCTACTATCAGGGCAAGCTCTCGCCGGACTTCTACGCCTGGGTCTTCCCCCATGGCGACACGATCAGCATCGGCACCGGCAGCGCCCGCAAGGGCTTCTCCCTGCGCGGGGCGATCCGCTCGTTACGCGCCTCCACCGGCCTCGATGCCGGGGAGACCCTGCGCCGCGAGGGCGCGCCGCTGCCGCTGAAACCCTTGAGGCGCTGGGACAATGGCCGCGACGTGCTCCTCACCGGGGACGCCGCCGGCATCGTCGCCCCGGCCTCGGGTGAGGGCATCTACTACGCCATGCTCGGCGGCCGTCTCGCGGCGGAGGCGGCCGACACCTTCCTCGCCACCGGCAAGGCCGCCTCCCTGGCCCTTGCCCGGCGCCGCTTCATGCGCCTGCACGGTCGCGTCTTCCTGATCCTGCGGATGATGCAATGGGTCTGGTATCGCAACGATTCCCTGCGTGAGCGCTTTGTCTCCATCTGTAAGGACAAGGACGTCCAGCAGCTCACCTGGGATTCCTACATGAACAAGGAGCTGGTGCGGGCAAAGCCCGCCGCCCATGTGCGGATCTTCTTCAAGGATCTGGCGCACCTGTTCCGGTGGGTCTCCCCGTGATCGGCGGGTTCGAGACCGGCCCGATCGTGGTCGCGGCGGGTGCGGCCCTCGTCACCGCCCTGGCCGGCGGGCTCCTGACGACGACCGGCCCCTGGTATCACTCCCTGCGGCGTCCGTCATGGAAGCCGCCGGACTGGGCCTTCGGCCCGGTCTGGACCACGATCTTCACCCTCACGGCGATCTCCGCCGTGATCGCCTGGCA
The DNA here is from genome assembly GCF_022829685.1 of Methylobacterium sp. E-045. GTDB lineage: Bacteria > Pseudomonadota > Alphaproteobacteria > Rhizobiales > Beijerinckiaceae > Methylobacterium. The sequence continues at coordinate 46,892 of NZ_JAKSYE010000028.1, read as the reverse complement.
TGCGGATGCCGGAACCTCGGCGCGCGCCGCCTTGCTGGCCGCCTATGGCGTCAACCTCGTCCTCAACATCGCCTGGAGCGGTCTCTTCTTTCGCCTGCGCCGGCCGGATTGGGCCTATCTCGAGGTGATCGCCCTGTGGCTCTCCATCGTGGCGCTGATCGCGGTGACGGCCCAGGTCTCGGGGATCGCGGCGCTTCTGCTCGCGCCCTACCTCGCCTGGGTCAGCGTCGCGACCCTGCTCAACCGGGCGATCGTGCGGCTGAACGGGCCGTTCGGCGAGGCCCGGCCCGCTCGCGGCATCGGGAGCCGGGCATGATTCCGGATGGGGCGACCATGACGGCTTTGTTCGCCTCCGGGCGGATCATCGACGCCATCCTCGGTCTCGTGGCCCTGGAGGCCGCGACCCTCGTCGCGTGGCGCGTCCACCGGGGAGGCCGCTTCGCCCTCACGCCCCTGATCTGCAGCCTCGCCTCGGGCGCGGCGCTGATGCTGGCGGTCCGCGCCGCGCTGATCGGGTCGGATTGGACGGTGGTGGCGCTCTGCCTCTTTGCCTCTCTGATGGCGCATCTCGGGGAGGTCGCGTGGCGCATGTTCGGGGGGTCGCGTGGCGCATCCGATCCGGCCATGCCCGATCTTCGCCAACCGGGCAGACCGGTCACGAGGCGTGCCTGAACGACAGATGTTCCGTCCTGGGTTTCATGAGTGGAGAACCGGCTTCATGCGTCGCATATCTGCCTTCCTGCTCGGTTCGGCCGGTCTCCTCGCCGCCGCGACCGGTGTCTCCTCCCAAGCATCGGCCCAGGATGCGGAACAGATCAAGCGGGGCGAATACTTGGCGACGGCGGGCGATTGCGTCGCCTGCCATTCCGCGCCGGGCGGCAAGCCCTTTGCCGGGAACTACGTCCTCAACACGCCGATCGGCAAGATCCGCACGCCGAACCTCACACCGGACGATGAGACCGGGCTCGGCAAATGGACCGCCGACGACTTCTACCGCGCCCTGCACGAGGGGATCGACAACGAGGGCAGCTACCTCTACCCGGCCTTCCCCTTTGCTTGGTACACCAAAGTCACGCGCGACGATTCCGATGCGATCTTTGCTTACCTGCGCTCCCTCGAACCGGTGAAGGAGCCACGCAAGCCTTCCGAAATCCCGTTCCCGTTCAATATTCGGACCGCACTCATCACCTGGCGCACCGCGTTCTTCACCGCGGGCGAGTTCAAGCCGGACCCGAACGCCAGCGCCGAGGTCAATCGCGGCGGCTACCTCGTGGAGGGGCTCGGCCATTGCGGCATGTGCCACAACGCCAACAAGATCGTCGGAAACAGCGGGCTGGCCGGAAAACTCGGCGGCGGCGTGATCGACGGCTGGTATGCCCCCAACATCACCCCCGACGACCACACCGGCATCGGCTCCTGGACTGACGAACAAGTGGTCACATACCTCAAAACCGGCGCCGCTCCGGGCAATCAGCCGGGCGTCGCCGCCGGGCCGATGCGTCAGACCATCGAGGAATCCCTCTCCAAGCTGACGGATGCCGACCTGAAGGCGATGGTCGCCTACCTGCGCACGCAGAAAGCCAAGGAAAGCTATAAAGTCAAGGATATTCAGGCCTTTAACCAGGCTGATGCGCCGGGCGCGGCGACCTATCTCAGCTATTGCTCCTCCTGCCACAAGCCGGACGGCAGGGGTGTCGAGGGGGCGATCCCGGCGCTCGCCGGCAACACCTCCGTCCAGGCGGAAGGCCCGGAGACGGTGATCCGCGTCATCCTCGGCGGACTCGCCGCCCAGAACGGCTACGCGCCGATGCCGGCGGTGGGGGCGGGCATGACGGACCAGGAGGTCGCCGACGTGACCGATTACATCCGCAACGCCTGGGGCAACAACGCCCCCGTCATCGCCGAGCGCGGCATCGTCGGCACCGCCCGCGCCGCCACGCAGACCATGCTGGCGGGAACGGCATCCTGCGCCGCCATCGCCCAACCGGATGTGGCCAAGGCCATCGCCGACGCGGGCGCCGCCACGGGCCTGAAGGGGTTGGCGCAGGAGAACTTCATTCCGGTCGTCGACGCTCTGCTCCCCAAGGTGAAGGCCGCGGCCGGAGGCGCCAAGGACGATGACATCGTCAACGGACTGACCACGGCGTTCTGCCAAGCCGCCCGCGACGACCCGGCCTACGGCAAGCCCGGCTGGCACGCGGTGATCGGAAGCTTCTCCAGCGTCGTTTACAGCCAGATCAGGAACCCCGAAAAGCGAGCTGCCCTGCCGGCTCCCGCCGGTGCCGTGCCGACGCCGTGATCGATACGGGGCGTCGGCGTCCTCTTCGGCGCAAATTGAAGACTGCGTGCCTGCCGATGTTGATGATGGCAGAGCGGTCGAAGTGGCCGCAGGTGATAATACAGACAGATAAGTCCTCAGGTGGAATGATGGCTGGCGGCTTTATCGTCCGTCGACTTGATCGTCGAGCTATGGTCTATACGAATGTGACCTTTGGGTAACAGCTGACGTCACGATTAGGAGGCCGAGGGAATGGGATCCGGTGCTGGTGCGTCGATGAAGGAGAGCTTGCTCGAATGCGGCGCTTTCCCTGTCGCGCTCCCGGAAGAGGCACTGGATGATTCACGGTTTCCGCTACGCGACCTCCACGCTTGGTCTCACTCTGTTCGTCGGCATTGGCCTGACGACCGTCGCCTCCGGGCCGGCTCAGGCCGGTTCGGCGGCGCAACCCGGGCAGACGGTCGGCCTTCCCGTCGGCGCCCAGCTCCCCGTCGGCCTGTACTTCGTCAACACGTCGAGCTTCGGCGTCCGTGACACCCGACCGCTCGATTCGGAATCAAACATCAACCTGCCCACCTTCCTCTGGGCGACGCCGTGGAATCTGCTGGGTGCGCGGCTCAACCTTGCGGCGATCCAGCCGGTGGTGGCCTCGAGTCCACGCGGCACGCCATACCAGAGCGGCATCGGCCAGCCCCTGCTTGCAGCCCAGCTCGCTTGGAATCTCGGCAACGATGTCGGGGTGAGCTATCTCTTCGGCGGATACTTGCCGATCGAGACGGATTTTCTAACCCAGAACGCGTCGCTGAGCCACCGTTTTGCCGCGACCTATAGCGGCAACGGCTTTAACCTAACCGCGAACCTGCTCTACGGGATCTTCGTTGATCCCGTGACCGCGCAGGGCGTGGTCTATCCCGACTATCTCAACCTGGATCTCACCGCGACGAAAAAGTTCGGAAAGTGGGAGGTCGGTCCGGTGGCCTTCGCCTCCACCGATCTTCCCACGCGCTTCCCCGGCTATCGCCGTCAGGGCCAGATCGCGGTGGGCGGCCTCGTCGGCTATAACTTCGGGTCTGTGAACGTGCAGGCCTACGTCACCCGGGATGTGGCGGAGCGCAATTACGGCGGAAGGGAAACCCGCGGCTGGCTGCGCTTGATCGTGCCGATCTACAAGGAGAGCACAAACTCGGCGGCGCCCTCCATCCCGCTGAGTGGACGGCAATCCCTGCGGTAGGCATCGTCACGGCGTAATGACGGGAACGTGGCGCGGCCCCGCCACCCCGCGCCGCGGGCAAGGGTGGCACCTTCGAGACACGTCCGGGGGTTACCGTAAACTGCCCATTAATCCGACTCGTCGAAACCTAGTGATCGTGTCCGGGCCGTAGCGGCGTCCGCTGGTCCCCATGCGTGGTTTCAAGGGTAACGGTGTATGCGTAGCGTTCACACGGCGGTCGACAATGTGGTCCCCTTCCGACGCCCCGGCAGGACTCAGCCCCAGGCTCCGGTCGTTTCGCCCTCCCTCGCTGCGAGACGGGTGGATCAGCGCGCACTCATGGATGCGGTCTATGCCAGCGGTACGCTCGCGGTCGCTGCCGGCGACCGCGAGACCAAGCTGATCGCCGCACGCCTGCAGGTCTACGGCTTTCTCACCGTGGAGGAACTGGGAGAAGACGGGGCATTGCGGCGCCTGCGTCCGTCCGAGGCCATCCGTGCCCAGGTCGATCGGCCGTGGCGCCTGTCGAAGGCTGCCTACGGCTCAGGGCTGTCCGTTACGGTCCCGGCCGCCGACGATTTCCTGTTCGATTCGTCCGCCGGCGTCTCGGCCTGATTTCTCCTCGCGAAACCGCGGCTCTCACGGTCCGCCGAGGCAGACTCGTCGGCGCGATCCCGCCGGGGCCGGAACGACGAGCTGGCGAGCGGGCGCGCTCGCTCCAAATGACCTGGGAAAGCATCGCGCCCCCGATCGACGATGCTTTACCGTCAGCCAACCGACCCTGGCGAACTGATCGGACACACGTCATCTGAGCTGGTGTCGTGGCCGGTAACAAAATCATCCTGCACGAGGATGACATCGTCGAAGCTCGAACGGTCTAAAGTGACCTGTTCACGTTCGGCGCCTGGTCATCCTTGAAACGACTGTCCTCACGAGGAACGATGTCACCTGCCCGGCTCGTATTGAGGCGGGTCTTTCGCTCAAGTTTTTCGAAGGCCCGACCCTGTCGAAGCATCGAGCCGGGGGCATGGATCGAACGGGATCATGGAATTGGTCTGAGCCCGGCATCGAACAACTTGCATTGCCGCCCCCCCCCCCTCGCCAGGGCGTGCTCTCAGCGGTCGCGCTTGTCCACCACGGCGCATCCGGTCATTGGTCCTCGGCTTCCGGTCATCACCGAGCAGGTGACAAGGGCTGTCCCCGCGTCAGCATGGCTATGACGGGTGACGACCGCCTGCTCGCGGGCGCGTCGCGCTGCAATCTCGATCGAATCGGCTTCGATGCCGGTGGCGATCCGACCGGCCCGGCCGAATAGACCATAATAGGCATCACCCGGCGTCTCGCCCTTGAACTGTACCCCCACCGCGGAGGGGTCGCCGCAGGCGAGGGTCAGAGTCATCCCATCTGTCGCCGACATCTCGGCAAAATCGACGGTACGGTTGACGAGAGTGGCCTTCGTCTCGGCCACCACGCTGTCGATGAGATCACCACAGGAATCGGCTCGGGCCGACAGGACTGAGAGTGAGAGTACGGTGGCGGTCAGGATGGAGAGGCGCATAACTGGTAAACTAGGCGCACCGCCGCTCCTGTCGAGGTGGTCCATCGCACACGCCGCCAAAGCTATTGAACGGTCGTTCATTGACATGTGAATGAACGTTCAATAGGCATGGATGGACAGGAGGTCGCGATGGGCGAATTCGGTTGGTATGACGATGTCGATGCGCCGCGCGGCTGGGATGCCCGACGCGTCATAACGTCGATCCGCTCCGTCTGGCGGCCGTCCACCCTATTGCCGGGACTGCTGATACTGTTCGGCTGGCTCGCCTTCCTGGGTTGGACCGGTGCGGGCTCCGACGGCTGGCAGGCGCGGGTCTGCGCCGATCACGCCGAGCAATCCTGGTCCTGGCAGCCACGGTCCTGCGGGACGACTCATTCAGACGGCGCGGACGGCAGGTCGGCATCGTGAGCGCCGGTGCCACCATCGAAGTCAGGTCCGGCCCTTCGGCCCGACGCCAGGACATCCTCGATGCCGCCGAGACCTGCTTCGTGCGGAACGGCTTCCATCGTACGACGATGCAGGACCTCGCACGTCAGGCCGGCATGACGGCCGGCAACATCTATCACTATTTCAAGTCGAAGGAGGCCGTGGTGCTCGGGCTCGCCGAGCGTGAGCGCGGGCATGGCATGATCCTCGTCGAGGAGATGGAGCGGGCCGGCGATCGCCGCGGCGCCCTGATGAGCATCCTTGAACGCTACTTCGCCCGAGCTACCCGCGAGAGTGCGGTCCTGCGGGTCGATCTTTGGTCCGAGGCCACCCGCAATCCCGACATCGCCGCCATGATCGATCGGGGCGAGACCGAGGCCCGCCTCTGGTTCGTCGAGACCCTCTCGTCCCTGGCCACCTCGCAGGCCTGCGATGCTGCTACCCTCTATGACGAGACGCTGAACCCGCTAATGAAGGGTATTCTCGTCAACCTGGCCTTGCGGCCGGCCTTCGATCCGGCCCCGGCCGTGGCACATCTGTGCGCCCTGATCGAGGCAGGTCTGGCGGGACGGCTGCCAGCGGTCTTGCTGGAAGCGGAATCCGGCGCCCTTCCCGCTTCCCTAGGTCTTCCATCCCGCTCCGTCCTGGAGAACAGCCGATGAGTGCCGTCCTCAAGGTCGTCCGTCCCGTGGTCCTCGTCTTCGTCCTCGGCTTGGCGTCGGGGACGGCCTTCGCCGAGGTTGCGCCGGCCCCGGCCAGATTGGCGCCGGCGGTGAGCACCGTCGAGGCCCGGCGCCGCGAGATCGTCGAACAGGTCGTCGTCACTGGAACCCTCGTCCCCCGCGATGAGATCCTGGTGACCCCCGAGATCGAAGGTTATCGGGTCACCGAAGTCCTGGTCGAAGAGGGAATGCGCGTGGAGAGCGGTCAGGTTCTAGCACGACTCTCGCGCGACCTGATCGACCGCCAGATCGCCCAGCAGAACGCACTCGTCGACAAGGCCGCCGCCGTCGTGCCTCAGGCTCAGAGCAGCATCGAGCAGGCGGAAGCCGCCGAGATGGAGGCGCGACTCTCCCACGACCGGGCAAAGCAGCTCATGCAGAGCGGCAATGGCACGGCGGTGATCATGGAGGGGCGCACCTCGACCCTGCGTCAGGCCGAAGGCAAGCTCGCCTTCGCCCGCAACGGCCTCATCATCGCCAGGGCCGAACTCGCCCAGGCGAAAGCCTTGCGCGACGAACTCGACCTGCGTCTCGCCCGCACCGACATCCGCGCGCCCGAGGCCGGCATCGTCAGCCGCCGCATCGCCCGCGTGGGCATGGCCGCCACGTCCTCCGCCGAGCCCCTGTTCCGGCTGATCGCCCGCGGAGAGATCGAGCTCGAAGGCGAGGTCATCGAGACCAAGCTGCCTCTGCTGCGCGAGGGTACGCCTGCCTCGATGGAGCTCCCCGATGGCGAGCGCGTGCGGGGCAGCGTGCGCGCAGTCTATCCGGAAGTCGACAAAGCGAGCCGCCTCGGGAAGGTCCGCGTCAGGCTCGATCCCGATCCGCGCCTGCGCATCGGCACCTTCGCCCGCGGCGCCATCGAGATCGCCCGGACGCGCGGCGTGACTGTGCCCCAGGCCTCCGTCCTCTATGGCGGGCCGAAGCGCAGCAGCGTCCTCGTGGTCACGGATGGGGTGGTGGAGGCACGCGAGGTCCGTGCCGGCCTCTCCGACGATGACGACATCGAGATCCGCGCCGGTCTCGCCGAAGGCGAGGCCGTGGTCGCGCGCGCCGGCAGCTTCCTGCGCGACGGCGACCGGGTCCGCGCCGTCCCCGTCGCGCTATCGGCACCGGCCATGGTCACCGCTCCATCGCCCAAGGAGACCGCGGAGGCGGGCCAGCCCTAGGGCTCATCCCGCCTTCCTCCCCTCCCGCACCATCAGAACGGGTTGCCGTGATGCGCCTCAACATCTCCGCCTGGGCGATCCGCAAGCCGATCGGCCCGCTGGTCCTGTTCCTCGTCCTGATCGTGCTCGGCCTCGTGAGCTTCCGGGGGCTGCCGGTCACGCGGATGCCCAATATCGACGTTCCCATCGTCTCTGTGGCGATCACCCAGTCGGGGGCGGCTCCCTCCGAGTTGCAGACCCAGGTGACGAAGTGGGTCGAGGATTCGATCGCCGGCGTGCGTGGGGTGAAGCACATCACCTCCGCCATCACCGAGGGCTCGTCCGTCACCACGGTAGAGTTCCGCCTCGAGGTGAACACCGACCGCGCCGTCAACGACGTGAAGGACGCGGTTTCCAAGATCCGCATCAACCTGCCCCGAACCATCGACGAGCCGGTGATCAGCCGCGTCGAGATCGCCGGCTTGCCGATCCTGATCTACGGTGTGAAGGCGCCGGCCATGACCCCCGCCGAACTGTCCTGGCTGGTGGAGGACAAGATCGCCCGCACCCTCCAGGGGGTGAAGGGCGTCGGCGGCGTCGAGCGAGTGGGCGGTGTCGCCCGCGAGATGCGGGTGGTGCTCCAGCCCGACCGGCTCCTGTCGCTGGGCATCACCGCTGCGGAGGTCAACCGCCAGCTGCGCCTCACCTCCGCCGATATGGCGGGCGGGCGCGGCGAGGTCGGCGGGCGCGAGCAGTCGATCCGGACCCTGGCCGCCTCGCGCACCGTGCGCGATCTCAAGGCGACCTCCATCGTCCTCGCCGGCGGCCGCAAGGTCCGCCTCGACGATTTGGCCCTGGTGCAGGACGCGATCGAGGAGCCGCGCACCTTCGCCCGCTTCAACGGCGAGCCGGTGGTGGCCTTCGCGGTGTCGCGCGGCTTGGGCGCCAGCGACGCCGAGGTGGCGGCGGCGGTCGAGAAGCGGATCGCGGAGTTCCGCCAGACCTATCCCGACCTCGACTTCGAGACGATCGATTCCTCGGTCTCGGCCACCATCGGCAGCTACGATTCCGCCATGCACACGCTGATCGAGGGCGCCGTTCTCGCTGTCATCGTGGTGTTCCTCTTCCTGCGTGACTGGCGCGCCACCCTCATCGCCGCCGTCGCCCTGCCGCTCTCGGTCTTCCCGACCTTCTGGGCCATGGACGCAATGGGTTTCACCCTCAACGGCATAAGCCTCCTCGCCATCACCCTCGTCACCGGCATTCTGGTCGACGACGCCATAGTCGAGATCGAGAACATCGTCCGGCACATGCGAATGGGAAAATCCGCTTACCGCGCCGCCCTCGAAGGCGCCGACGAGATCGGGCTCGCCGTCATCGCCATCACCGCGACCCTCATTGCTGTGTTCGCTCCGGTCTCCTTCATGGGCGGTATCGCCGGGCGCTACTTCATGCAGTTCGGTCTCACCATTGCGGTCTCGGTGTTCATGTCGCTGCTGGTGGCGCGCCTGATCACGCCGATGCTCGCCGCCTACTTCCTGCGCGACCACGGCCACCATGACGAACGTGAGGGATGGGTGATGCGCGCCTATGGCCGGCTGGTGGGCTGGTCCGTGCGCCACCGGGTGATCACGCTGATCGTCGGCCTCGCGCTCTTCGCCGCGTCGCTGGCCTCCACCGGGCTGCTGCCCTCGGGCTTCGTCCCGAAGCAGGACAACGCCCGCACCCTGTTCATGGTGGAGCTCGCCCCCGGCGCCCGGCTCCCCGACACGATCGCCGTGTCCGACCGCCTCGTCGCCCGCATCCGCGCCCTGCCGGAAGTCACCTCGGTCTTCGTCGATGGCGGCCGCCAGGTCGGTGGCAAGAAGGAGACGCGGCTCGCCACCCTGATCGTCAACCTCACCCCGAAGAACAGCCGCACGAAGAAGCAGGCGGCCGTGGAGACCGATATTTCGGCCCTTATTGCCGAGGAGCCCGACATCCGCTCCTGGTTCCTGCGCGATTCTGGCCAGCGCGACCTTGCCCTGGTGGTCGGCGGCCCCGATGCCGAAGTGGTGGCCGAGGTGGCCGCCCGCCTCCAGCGCGACATGGCGGCGATCCCCCACCTCGTCTCGGTAATGTCCACCGCTCCCCTCAACCGCACGGAGGTTCGGATCCGCCCCAAGGAGGGATCGGCCGCCGATCACGGCGTCTCCACCGACACCATCGCCGAGACGGTGAGGGTCGGCACCATCGGCGACATCGGCCTGAATCTCGCCAAGTTCAATGCTGCCGACCGTCAGATACCGATCCGGGTGCAATTGCCCGAGAGCGCGCGGGGCGCGGTCTCGCGCCTGGAGAACCTCAAGGTCCCGGCCAAGAATGGCACTGCCGTGCCGCTCGCTGCCGTAGCCGATATCGAACTCGACCAGGGCCCTGGTGCCATCGAGCGCTACGATCGCGTGATCCGCGTGGCGGTGGAGGCCAACATGGAGGGCTCGGACGCGCTGGGCTCGCTTATCCAGCAGGCCCTGGAGACGCCGACCGCCAAGACCCTGCCGACGGGCGTCACCATCCGCCAGACCGGCGACGCCGAGATCATGGGCGAGGTGTTTTCCGGCTTCCTCCTGGCGATGGGCGCCGGGATCATGATGGTCTATGCCGTGCTGGTGCTGCTGTTCGGCAATTTTCTGCAGCCGCTCACGATCCTGTTCTCCCTGCCCCTCTCCATCGGCGGGGCGATCCTCGGCCTCCTCATCTTCAACATGCCCATCTCGATGCCCGTGGTGATCGGCATCCTGATGCTGATGGGTTTGGTGACGAAGAACGCGATCATGCTCGTGGACTTCGCCGTCGAGGAGATGGCGCGGGGCGTCGACCGGGTCACCGCCATCGTCGATGCCGGCCGCAAGCGGGCGCGTCCCATCGTGATGACCACCATCGCCATGGCGGCCGGCATGGTGCCCTCGGCACTGGCGTTCGGTGTCGGTGGCGAATTCCGCGCGCCGATGGCGGTGGCGGTGATCTCCGGCCTCATCGTCTCGACCCTGCTGTCCCTGGTCTTCGTACCGGCCGTCTTCCTGCTGATGGACAGCCTCGGCACGTTCATCGTGCGCCTGTTCGGTCGCTTCGTCGGCGCCCGCGACGAGGCGGTCCCCGGCCCTGCCCCGAGCGCCGCCCGCTGATGCGGCGGCGGAGCCCGGATCAGGAACTTTCCCGAACGCTCCGTCGGGCGAGATCTCCGGCCTGCAGATCGTAAGACATTTGGAAGCACATTCCGTACGCCCTCGCCTATAGTCCGGCTTGTCAACACGTCTATCGGCCCGTTGCCGACGCGAGGGCGAAATGAAGAGCCTCAACCTCAAGCACAGTCGTTGCCGCCATGCGTGTCTCGCCGATTTCGGCGGCGCTCATCATGGGACGATTCTGACGAAGAGGGTTGATGGTCATGGGTTATCACGACACGCGATTTGAGGCGGTTGGGTCCGGCCCCGCATGGGCTTTCGGCGGCGCCATCGCGCCGAGGCACTTTCGCCGCGCCTATGGCAGGGCGGCGGTGGCGGCTGCCTTCGAGAACGGGCTGATGCCCGAGGAACTGTCCGAAGTGCTGGGCGGCCGCCGCGTCGTCGAGGCCTTCCCGGTCGATGGCGGCGAGAGCGTCGACGACTACGCCCATCGGGCGGTGGCCGAGATGATGGTCGCCTATCTCAGCTACGCCCCGGCCTGACCCGCCGAGGCCTCCCCGACAGTCCATCGATCCATGAAGGCGGGCCACTCGCGGTCCTGGAGACGAGCATGACCGACGACCTGCTGTCCCGACGCCGCCTGCTGAGAGCGGGCGCCACCGTCGCGGCCGCCCTGCCCCTGGGCCTCACCGCGACGGCGGGGCGTGCCTGGGTTCCCGGCCCCGCCGCGCCCTTCGATCCCGGTCCCCCCTGCGCTCCGGCGGCGGCCACCGCGGCGTGGAGCGGCCCGCTCCGCCCCATCAAGCTCGCCTGGAACGCCAACGCCGTCTGCACGGCCGCCGCACCCGTCGCCAAGGAGCGCGGAATCTTCGCCGCCCACGGGCTCGACGTGGAGTTCATCAATTTCGGCGGGTCCACGGAGGCCCTGCTGGAGGCCATCGCCACCGGCAAGGCCGATGCCGGCATCGGCATGGCCCTGCGCTGGCTGAAGCCCCTGGAACAGGGTTTTGACGTCAAGATCACCGCCGGCCTCCATGGCGGCTGCCTGAGGCTGCTCGGCGCGAAATCCGCCGGCATCAGCGACATCGCTTCCCTGAAGGGCAAGACCATCGCCATCAGCGACCATGCGAGCCCGGCCAAGAACTTCTTCGCCCTGCTGCTGTCCGATGCCGGCATCGATCCCGACCGGGAGGTGGAGTGGCGGCAATACCCGGCCGATCTCCTCAACCTCGCCGTTGAGAAGGGCGAGGCCCAGGCCCTGGCCGATGCCGACCCGCGCACCTTCATCTGGCTCAAGGACCCGCGCTTCACGGAAGTCGCCACGAACCTGACGGGCATCTTCGCCACGCGCTCCTGCTGCGTCGTGGCCCTGCGCGGCAGCCTGATCCGCAACGACCGGGCGGTGGCCACAGCCCTCACCCGCGCCATCCTCGAGGGCGGCCACCGCGTCGCTACCGATCCGCTGGACGCCGCCGGCATCTTCTCGAATTACGGCGGCAAGGGCTCGGTGGAGGATCTAGCGGCGATGCTGCGCAGCCATACCCACGATCACCGGCCCGTGGGCGTCACCCTCAAGCAGGAGATCGCCCTCTACGGCGACGAGCTGAAGCGCGTGAACGTGATCCGCCGCTCCACCGACACGGCCAAATTCGCCGACCGGGTCTATGCCGACGTCCTGAGCTGAGGGGCATCCATGTCGAGTTCACTGACGGGGGCGTTCGCCGGCGGTGTCCGCCGGGCGGCCGAGGCGGAGGATGCGTCTTCGAACGGCTCCGCATGGCGGACCCGTCTCGCCGCCCTGTGGTGGGTCGGCCTCTTCGCCGGTTTCGTCTGGCTCGTCCTCGCGGGCCTCACCCTCGGCCTGCCGGAGAACGGCGACTTTCCCTATTCCGCCACGTTCGGCCATGGCGCCGGACTGATCGGGGCCGTCCTCCTCCTGGCGAGCCCCCTCCTCCCGGTCCTTGGCCGGGTCGGCGCCCGCCTGCGTCATTGGGGGCCGTGGATCGTCGCCCTCGCCCTCGCTTTCACCATCTGGGAACTGGCGACGGCCAAGCTCGAATGGCTGCCGATGCCATTCTTCCCGCCGCCCCAGGCGATCCTCGAAGTCTTCGCCGAGGATTGGCCGAAGCTCGGCGGCAGCATCGTCAACTCCCTGATCCTGCTGTCGGGCGGTTACTTCATCGGCGCCGCCGTCGGCTTCGTCCTCGGTGTGGCGGTGGGCTGGTCGCGGGCCGCCGGCTACTGGGTCCATCCGGTCCTGCGCTTCGTCGGGCCGCTGCCGGCCACCGCCTGGCTGCCGCTGGCCTTCTTCGTGTTCCCCTCGTCCTGGTCGGCGAGCACCTTCCTCGTGGCCCTGGCGACGGGTTTCCCGGTGACGGTGCTGACCTGGTCGGGGATCGCGGCCGCCAACAAGTCCTATTACGACGTCGCCCGGACGCTCGGCGCCTCGCAGAGCTTCCTCATCCGCAAGGTCGCGATCCCGGCGGCCCTGCCCCACGTCTTCGTCGGCCTGTTCATGGGGCTCGGCGCCTCCTTCGCGGTCCTCGTCGTCGCCGAGATGCTGGGCGTGAAATCCGGCCTCGGCTGGTACCTGCAATGGGCGCAAGGGTGGGCGGCTTATGCCAACATGTATGCCGCCCTCATCGCCATGGCGCTGATGTGCTCGACCCTGATCACCCTGCTGTTCCGCCTGCGCGACCGCGTGCTGTCCTGGCAGAAGGGGCTCGTCCAATGGTAGCGGCCACCCTCGAAGCTTTGGCCGGCGCCTCCGCCATCGACCGGGGCGGGGCTCTCACCGTCAGGAGCGTTTCCCACGCCTTCGACATCGGCGGCACGCGCCTGCCCGTCCTCGACAATATCGACCTTTCCATCGCGCCGGGCTCCTTCGTCGCCCTGCTGGGCCCCTCGGGCTGCGGGAAGTCCACGCTGCTGCGCCTCGCCGCCGGTCTCGAACCGCCGGAATCCGGCACGCTCGCCCTCGACGGGGAGACGATCACCGGCCCCGATCCGGAGCGGCTCCTCGTGTTCCAGGACCCGACGCTCTATCCCTGGCGCACGGTGCGGGGGAACGTCTCCCTGGGCCTGGAGGCACGCGGCCTGCTCCGGCGGCACCGCCACCGGATCGACGAGGCCCTGGACCTCGTCGGGCTCGCCGACTTCGCCGAGGCCTATCCGCACCAGCTCTCCGGCGGCATGGCCCAGCGCACGGCGCTCGCCCGGGCCCTGGTCAACGATCCGCGCCTGCTCCTCCTCGACGAGCCGCTGGGCAAGCTCGACGCCCTGACCCGCCTCGCCATGCAGGGCGAACTCGTCCGGCTCTGGCAGGAGAGCCGCTTCACGGCGCTCCTCGTCACCCATGACGTGGAGGAGGCCCTCATCCTCGCCCAGCGGGTGATCGTGCTGAGCGACCGCCCGGCCCGAATCAGGACCGAGATCGCGGTGGACGCCCCCTATCCCCGCCGCCGCGACGACCCGCAGCTCCTGAGCCTGCGCACCGAGATCCTCGGCATCCTCGGCGAGAAATGAGCGCCATCCGAGGGTGCGAACGACCGCCATCGGAGGGGGGAAACATGCGCCATCGGAGGGGGTGAACGTCCGCCATCGGAAGGGCAAACATGCGCCATCCGGCGGCTTTACTCCAAATCGGGCGATCCGCATGATCCACCGTGTCCCGCGCTCGAAAACGGCCGGGTTTCACGCGGGCGGAGGGTTGGCATGGGCGACAGGTCGAGCACGGGCCGGCGACGGCTCCCTCCCCTCCTTCTTGCGTCCCTGCTGATCGGGGCCATCCTCCTGCCGGGCGGTGAGGCCGAGGCGGGTTCCTGCGCGCGCGGCATCGACCGGATGCAGGCGCGGCTGGACCGTGCCTTGGAGAATCGTGCGGCGGCCGGACCCTTCGCGCCCGAAAGCGCACGCGCCATGCGGAGCCGGCAACCGACCCCCGCCACCATCGCGGCGGCCGAGAGCCGCTACGACGGCTGGCCGGCCGGTGGACGCGCCGTCGCCGCGCTGGCACGGGCACGCCGGGCGGATGCCGCCGGCGATCACCCTGCCTGCCGGACCGCGTTGCGTGTCGCCGAGCGAGAGATCGTCGGGCGCACGCACTGAACCGGGGATCGATGCGACAAACTGGGGACAGGCCGGGATTCGACGGAGCCGAGTCGCATCGGTCCACGTTTGCCGAGTCCCGACACCAGTGATGGGCAGCGCACTTCCCGATGGCAAAACGCCGGACCAGGACGTCTCCCGACAACGCCTCCGAGGAGCCGGTCGCCCCCCTCGTTCCCATCGGTGCCCTGGCGGTGGCGCTCCTCGACCTCGTGGCCGAGAACAAGCCGCTGATCCATATGGTGCGCGAGACGCACCGTCAGGACGCCATCGCCGCCATCCTGCGCGCCCTGGCCCCCGCCCGCAGCGTCGCGATCTATCCGGAATGGGATTGCCTGCCCTTCGACCGGACCTCGCCGTCACGCGGCGTCATGGGGCAGCGCACGGGCGTGTTGCGCTGGCTGACGGATGCTGCCGCCCTTCCCGACATCGTCCTGACGACCGCCCCTGCCCTGATCCAGCGTGTTCCGCCGCCCGAGACCTGGGCCGAGGCGCATCTCGAGATCCATGTGGGCGACGCCTTCGATCCGGCCGCGATCACCGCGACGTTGCAGCGCCTCGGCTACATCCTCGACGACCGGGTCGACGAGCCGGGCGAGGTGGCGGTCTGGGGGCGAACGGTCGACGTCTTCCCCGCCGCAGCGCCGCGCCCCTGCCGGATCGAGCACGAGGGCGGCCGCGTCACCGCCATCCGGTCTTACGATCCGGTCTCCCAGCGCTCCCTGGCGGAAGCCGAGTGCCTGGTCGTCGACCCGGCCACGGAGATCCTGCTTCCCGAAGGATCGGAGACCCGGCTGCGGCCCTTCACCGGCCAGGAGCATCAGCTTCCCCGCTTCTATCCCACCCTGACGACGGTGCTCGATTACGTCCCCGATGCCCGCCTCGTGGTGGAGACCGGCGCCGAGGAGCGCGCCGCCGCCTTCTTCGAGCAGATCGCCGAGGGGCAGGACACCGGCAGTCGTCACGGCGATTTGGGCGAGCTCTACCTCGATCCCCGGAGCTGGGCCTCGCTCCAGGCGGCGCGCCGCGTCGCCACCGCGACGGCGGAGGAATCCGAGGACCTCGCGATTCCCGCCTTCGTGCGGAAGGCCCGTCCCAACGCGGCCCTGGCCGAGACCCTGCGCCGGCACCTGGAGGCGGGCGACCGCATCCTGCTGACGGGCCCGGAGGAGCCCCTCGGCCGCCTGATCCGCGTCGCCGAGCGGGTGATGGGGCGAAAGGCCCGGCGCGTGGCGGGCTGGATGGAGGTTGCGCGTGCCAGGCCCGGCGCGATCCTGGCGCTGGCCGCGCCCATCGAGGCGGGGTTCCGGGTGCCGGGACAGGGTGTCTGCGTCATCGCCGCCGCCGATCTGTTCGGGAGCCGGGCCGCCGTCGAGGAGGGCGAGCCCGTCGCGAGCCTTCCCATCGGCGAGGTGGAGCTGCGCGTCGGCGATGTGGCGGTGGACCGCGACAACGGTCTGTGCGTCTTCGAAGGCCTGGAGCGCGTCGAGACCGGAGAGGATGGCGGCGAGGACGCCCTCCGGCTGCGCTTTGCCGGACAGGCGATCCTGATGGTCCCGGTCTCCCAGGCCGACCGGATCTGGCGCTACGGCTCGGAGGTCGAGGCGGTCACCCTCGACAAGCTCGAAGGCGGGTCATGGGGCCGTCGGCGCCTCGAAGCCGAGGCGTGCATGGCCAAGGCCGCCCGCATGATGCTCGCCGCCGCCGAGGCGCGCCGGGCGGTCGAGGCGCCGGTCCTGTCGCCCCCGCTGCGGGAGATGGAGCGCTTCGCCGCCGGGTTCGGGTTCAACCTCACCGCCGACCAGGCCCGAGCGGTGAACGGGGTCCTGGGCGATCTCGCCTGCGGACGGCCGATGGACCGCCTCGTCTGCGGCGATGTCGGCTTCGGCAAGACCGAGGTGGCCCTTCGGGCCGCCGCCGCCGCCGTGTTCTCCGGCCGCCAGGTGGCGGTGGTGGCGCCCACCACCGTTCTCGCCCGCCAGCACGTGCAGACCTTCACCCGGCGCTTTGCCCGTTTCGGCATCGAGGTCGCCCATCTCTCGCGGCTCGTTTCGCCGTCCGAGGCCAAGCGGGTGAAGGCGGGACTCGCCGACGGCAGCATCCGCCTCGTCGTCGGCACCCATTGCCTGGCCGCCAAGGGCGTGGCCTTCGCCGATCTCGGCCTCGTGGTCATCGACGAGGAGCAGCGCTTCGGGGCGAAGATGAAGGAGACGCTGCGGAAGACGGCCGGAGACGGCCACGTCCTCACGCTCACGGCGACGCCGATCCCCCGGACCCTGCAATCCGCCCTCGTGGGCCTCCAATCCCTGAGCGTCATCGCGACACCGCCCGCGGTGCGCCAGCCCATCCGCACGGTGATCGCGCCGTTCGAGGCCGAATCCCTGCGGGCCGCGCTCCTGCGCGAGCATCGCCGGGGCGGCCAGAGCTTCGTCGTCTGTCCGCGCATCGAGGATATCGGCACGATGGCGGAGCGCCTGGCCAAGCTCGTCCCCGGCCTGCACACGATGATCGCCCATGGCGACCTCAAGGCGGCGGAGATGGACGATGTGATGGTGCGCTTCGCCGATGGCGAGGGCGACGTGCTGCTGGCGACCAGCATCATCGAGAGCGGCCTCGACGTGCCGCGTGCCAACACGATGCTGGTCTGGGACGCGGAGCGATTCGGCCTGTCCCAGCTGCACCAGTTGCGGGGCCGGGTCGGGCGCGGCCAGCGCCGGGGCGTCGTCCACCTTCTGCACCAGCCGGAGAGGCCGCTGAGCCCGGCGACGGAGAAGCGCCTGCGCACCCTGGAGGCCCTGGACCGGCTCGGTGCGGGCTTCGCCATCAGCGCCCGCGACCTCGACCTGCGCGGAGCGGGGGACCTCGTGGGCGAGAACCAGGCCGGCCACGTCAAGCTGATCGGACTCGGCCTCTATCAGCACCTCCTCCACCTCGCCCTGAGGGCCGCGAAGGGGGAAGTCGCGGAGGATTGGACGCCGGAGATCCGGATCGGCCTGTCCGGTGGCGTGCCGGCCGATTACGTGCCGGAGCCGGACGTACGCCTGAGCCTCTACACCCGTCTCTTGCGCCTCACGACCCCGGACGAGGTCGAGGCGCTCCGCCACGAGGTGGCCGACCGGTTCGGTCCGCCGCCGGAGGCGTTCGAAGCCCTCGTCACCCTGGCCCGCCTCCGGGTCGGGTGCCTCGAACTCGGGATCGCCCGCTTGAGCGGCGGCCCGCAGGGCCTGGCGGCGGATTTCCGTGCCAATGCCCCGCCGATCCTGCTGCCGGTCAACGCGCATATCGAGCGTCGCGACCGCCGTGTCCTGCTGCGCGCCACATGCGAGGACGCGGCCGAGCGCGGTCGCCTCGCCGCCCGCTTCCTCGAACGCCTGCGGGAGGCCAGCACGCGGCGACCGGCTGGGTGAGATCGCCGCTCGCCGTCTCCACCGAGCGGCGCCGGCGGAGTTGCGGCTACGGCGTCGGCGAGGGCGCGTGGCGGCGGTGGCCGGGGCGGTGGAGGCCGAGATTCTCGCGCAGGGTGGTGCCCTCGTATTCCGTGCGGAACAGGCCGCGCCGCTGCAATTCGGGGATCACCAGGGTGGCGAAATCGTCGAGCCCGCCCGGCAGGGTCGGGGGCATGATGTTGAACCCGTCGGCGCCATGGGCCTCGAACCGCTCCTGAAGGGCGTCGGCGATCCGGGAGGGCGTTCCGATCAGGGTCCAGTGCCCGCGCGCTCCGGCGATGCGCAGATAGAGCTCGCGGATCGTCAGGCCTTCGCGCCGGGCGATGGTGACCAGAAGGTCCTGCCGGCTCTTGCCGCCCTCCGTCCCGGTGGCCTCCGGAACGGGCGCGTCGTCGGGAAGGCCGGAGAGGTCGATTCCGGCGAGCTGTTCCAGGAGCGAGCGGCCGACGACGGGGTGGATCAGCTCCTGCAGCGCGCCGTACTTGTCCTCGGCCTCGGCCATCGTGCGGCCGACCACCGGGAAGGCGCCCGGCAGGATCTTGAGCGCGTCGGGCTCGCGGCCGTGCCGGCCGAGCCGGCCCTTCACGTCGGCATAGAAGGCGGTCGCGTCCTCCAGGGTGGCCTGGGCGGTGAAGATGACCTCGGCGGTGCGCGCCGCCAGGGCCCTGCCGGCCTCGGAGGAACCCGCCTGCACCACCACCGGGTGGCCCTGGGGCGGCCGGGGCACGTTGAGGGGCCCGCGCACGGAGAAATGCTCGCCCTCGTGCCCGAGCACGTGCAGCTTGGCCGGATCGAAGAAGCGGCCTTCCTCGCGGTCGCGGACGAAGGCGTCGTCCTCGAACGTGTCCCAGAGCCCGGCGACCACGTCCACGAATTCCTCGGCGCGGGCGTAGCGGCGCGCATGGGCGAGATGGCTCTCGCGGCTGAAATTGTAGGCTTCGCGCGGGTCCGCCGAGGTGACGAGGTTCCAGCCCGCCCGGCCGCCGCTGAGATGGTCCAGGGAGGCGAACTTGCGCGCCACGTGGAACGGCTCGTTGTAGGTGGTGGAGGCGGTGGCCACGAGGCCGATGCGCTCCGTCACCGCCGAGAGGTGCGAGAGCAGGGTCAGCGGCTCGAACTGCCCGACATAGCGGATCGCCGTGCGGCTCAGGGCGTCGATGTCGTCGCCGCGGATGCTGACCCCGTCGGCGAGAAAGATCAGGTCGAACTTCGCGGCCTCGGCCACCCTGGCCAGCCGCCGGTAATGGGCGGGGTCGACCCCCGCATCCGCCTGCGACGAGGGGTGCCGCCATGCCGCGACGTGGTGCCCGCCCGGATAGAGGAAGGCACCGAGGCGCATCGTGTCCCGGCGACGTGGCATGGGTCTGTCCTTGGTCTCTCGTTCGAGGGCGGGCGTCAGGCCGAGCCGACCCGGTACTGGCGCGGCGGGGCGGTGCCGTTCACCGCGAAATCGCCCACCGTGCGGTCGCGGTAGATCCGGGGATTGTGCGAGGCGATGGTGCGGGCGTTGCGCCAGTGCCGGTCGAGGCCGAGACCGCTCGTCACCGCCGAGGCGCCGAGCGCATCGAACAGGGTCGTGGTGGCGTCGAGAACGAGAGTGGTGACGACGGTCACCGCCTGGTTCACCTCGATGTCGGCGATGGCCGCCGCATCGTCCGCCGCGTCTCCCGTGCGGTGAGTGTCATAGGTCCGCTGCAGGGATTCGGCGGCCTTGAGGACGATGGCGCCCGCCGCATAGGCCGCGCCGCGCACGCGCCCGACCACCTGCTGCACCTGGGGATCGTCGCCGGCCCGGCTGCCGTTGCCGTGGCTGTAGACCCGCTTGCGCTCGGCCACGAGCCGCGACACGTCGATGGCGGCGGAACGGCCGATGCCGGCCAGCGTCGCCAGATGGACGAGCTGGAAGAACGCCATCGCGTAGGGGAAACGCTCGGGGTCGGGCTTGATCAGGTCCGGGGTGAGGACGACGTCCGTGAAGATCGCCGTGCCGCTCGCGGTGAGCGACTGGCCGAAACCGTCCCAATCGTCGACGATCTCGACACCCGGCGCCCGGACCGGCACGGCCGCCACCAGGGAGGCGCCTGCCTCGTCCTGGGCCGAGACGTGGATCCAGTCCGCGAAGAGGGAGCCGGTGGTGTAGAATTTCCGGCCGTTGAGCAGCCATCGCTCGCCCTGGGGCCGCAGGACCGTGTCGAACTGCCCGACCTTGGCCTCGCCGGTCTCGGACACGCCGCTGCCGACGGTCTGGCGATCGCCGATCCGCCCGGTCCAGCGCGCCCGCCATTCCGGCGAGGACGAGCACAGCATGTCCTCGGTGAAGCCGAAATGCGCGCGGAGCGCATTGGTGACGTTGGGGTCGGCCTGGGACAGCTCGATGAGCAGGTTGAACAGTTCGGGCAGGTTCGCGCCGTGGCCCTCCTCCTCGCGGGCGAGGCGCAGGGTGGTGAAGCCCGCCTCTCTCAGCCAGCCGATCTCGTCATGGGGCAGGGTGTGCGCGAGATCGCGGGGGATGGCGGTGGCGCGGATCCGTGCGAAGACCGGCCGGAAACCGGCCGCGAGCGCCTCGTAGCCCGCGCTCGGCCCCGCGCCCCATCCCGCTTCCGTCTGAGACATTCCATCCATCCCATGCCTGTGATGCCGTCATGCCGAAGGGGCTCTCGCCCGACGGCCCCTGGCATCGCCGTCGTCCTGATCGTCAATCCGGGCAGGGCAGACAAGTATAAATCATGGTTCGATATGCGATTTGGAGATGTCGTTTTCCAATTCATCGAATAAGAGACGATGTGTTCTTGGGAAAGACGATCGTTGAAAGATCATTCTCGTTGACCGGATCCGGTCGGCGGCTAGGCTCATGCGCATGAAGGCCTCGCGCATCGCGTCACCGAGGCTCCTCTTTCCCCATCGCACGATACCGTCGCCCCGGATTGCCTGGATCTGTCAATTGCCTGGATCTGCCATGAGCGCACGCCGCGAATTGAGGCTGAACGCCTTCGAGATGGGGGCGCCGGGCCATACCTGGGCCGGGCTGTGGCGGCATCCGCGCGACACGGCGGCGCGCTACAACAGTCTCGATTACTGGGTGTCGCTGGCCCGCACCGCCGAGCGCGGCCTGTTCGACGGGATCTTCCTCGCCGACGTGGTCGGGGTCTACGACGTCTACGGCGCTTCGCCCGCCACGGCCGTCGCCCGGGCCGCGCAGGCGCCCAACCTCGATCCGTTCCTGCTGGTGCCGGCGATGGCCCATGCCACGACGCATCTCGGCTTCGGGGTGACGGCGAACCTCACCTACGAGCATCCCTACACCTTCGCCCGCCGGCTCTCGACCCTCGACCATCTCACCGATGGCCGGATCGGCTGGAACGTGGTCACCGGCTATCTCGAGAGCGGCGCGCGCGGCATGGGCCTGCCCGAAGCCCGCGAACACGATGCGCGCTACGATGCCGGCGAGGATTTCCTGGAGGCCGCCTACAAGCTCTGGGAGGGAAGCTGGGAGGACGGCGCAGCCCGGCGGGACCGGGCGGCGGGCCTGTTCACGCAGCCGGGCCGGGTCCACCGCGTCACCCATGACGGGCCGAGCTACCGGGTCGACGGTCAGCATCTCAGCGAGCCGTCGCCGCAGCGCACGCCCGTGCTCTACCAGGCCGGGGCCTCCTCGCGCGGACGTCTCTTCGCCGCCCGCCATGCCGAGAGCATCTTCCTCAACGGCCAGACCAGGGCCATCGCGGGCAAGGCCGTGCGCGCCACGCGGCAGGCGGCCAGGGAGGCGGGCCGCGATCCCTACGACATCCGGATGTTCCTCGGGGCCACCGTGATCGTGGCGCCCACCCGCGCCGAGGCGCTCGATCTGCGCGACGAGTACGCCCAGTATCTCGACGTGGAAGGCCAGCTCGCCCTCGTCTCCGGCTGGACCGGCATCGACCTGTCCGAACTCGATGCCCATGAGGGGCTCGCCTACGTCAAGACCAATGCCATGCAGTCGTTGCTGGAGAACCTGACGCTGCCCGGCGAACGCCCCTTCACCCGCACCGATTTCGCCGAATTCGGACCGCGTGGCGCGCGGACGCCCTTTATCGTCGGATCTCCCTCCGAGGTCGCCGACGACCTGCTGGCCTGGGCGGACGAGGCCGATCTCGACGGATTCAACCTGAACCGCGTCGTCGCGCCCGAGACCATCGAAGCCTTCGTCGACCTCGTCGTGCCCGAGTTGCAGGACCGGGGCGCGTTCAAGACGCGTTATCGCGAGGGCACGCTCCGCGAAAAGCTGTTTCCGGAGGGCGGCGCCCACCTGAAGGCGAGCCATCCCGGCGCCCGCTTCCGTCGGGCCGGCGGCGAGGCCCGCGCCTCCGCCGCCTGACCGGCACCCTCTCCCCCTCCCCGATCACAGGTGTCCACGATGCCCCCGCTCCGTACCCGCCGCAGCCTCCTCGGCTTCGCGGCTGTCCTGTTCTCCCTGGCGACCGGCCCCGCCTCCGCGGAAAAACCCCTGCGCATCGGAGCGACGCCGGGACCGGTGGGACAGACCCTGGCCTTCGCCGCCGATCTCGCCCGCAAGCAGGGGCAGAATGTCGAGATCGTCGAGTTCACCGATTGGGTGACGCCCAACGAGGCCGTGGCCTCGGGCGATATCGACGCCAACCTGTTCCAGCACGTGCCCTACCTCCAGAGCGCCATCCGCTCCCGGGGCTACAAGCTGGTGGCCGTGGAGGGGGCGATCGTCCTGCCCGTGGGCCTGTTCTCGAAGACGGTGACCAGCCTCGACAAGGTCCCCGACGGCGCCTCAGTGGCCATCGCCAACGACCCCGTCAACGCGGCGCGGGGATTGCGCCTCCTGGAGACCGCCAAGCTGCTCACCCTGAAGCCGGGCGTCGGCGACGAGGCCTCCGTGGCCGACATCGTCGCCAATCCGAAGCACCTGCGGATCCTCGAACTCGAAGCGGCGCAACTGCCGCGCGCGATGGACGACGTGACCCTGGCGCAGGTGAGCTTCACCTACCTGATCGCCGCGGGCGGCGACCCCAAGACCTCCCTCATCACCGACGGGGTCGGGGACCGGCGCTATACGCTGAGCTTCGTCGCGCGGCCCGACAATCGCGACGATCCGCGTCTCGCCGCCTTCATCCGCAGCTTCCGTTCGGCGCCGGTGCGGGACTACATCGAGCGGACCTACAAGGGTTTCCTCGAACCGGTCTGGTAGCGCGGCCCCGAATTTCAGCTGCAGTCCCGACCCGTTTTTCGCAGGCGCGAGCCCGCCCTCCGGACGAGCCCGGCGCTCCCGAACAGACAGAGCATCCATGTCCCTGACCCGTCGCGCCCTGCTGGGCGGCACGCTTCCCCTGCTGGGCGGCACCCTCGCTTTGCTCACGGCCTCCGCGGCCCGGGCCGCCGCACCCCTCAGGGTGGTCGCCTCCTCGGTGCCGCATGCCGAGATCCTGACCTACGTCCAGGACAAACTCGCTCCGGACCTGCCCTTGCGGATCATCGAGATCAGCGGCGACATCCGCCCGAACCGCCTCGTCATCGACGGCGACGCCGACGCCAACTTCTTCCAGCACGTGCCCTATCTGCGCAGCGAGGAGGCCGAACTCGGCGTCCGCTTGGCCGTGACGGCGAGCGTGCATGTGGAGCCCCTCGGGCTCTATTCCCGCCGCGTCCGCAGCCTCGCCGACCTGCCGAAGGGGGCGACCGTCGCCCTCTCGAACAACATGACCAATTTCAGCCGGGGGCTGAAGCTGCTGCAGGAGAACGGCCTCATCCGTCTCCGGCCCGGCGGCGACGGCACCTTCGCCACGGCCGGCGACATCGCCGAGAACCCGAAATCCCTGAGCTTCATCGAGGTGGCGCCGCCGCAATTGCCGCGCTCCCTCGAGGACGTCGCCCTGGCGGTGATCAACGGCAATTACGCCCTTGAATCCGGCCTCGACCCGGCCAAGGATGCCCTCGGTCTCGAGCGGGCGGAGGGCAATCCCTACGCCAACGTGCTGGTGACGACAGAGGCCCTGGCCCAGGATGCACGCATCCTGACGCTCTCCACCCTCCTGCAATCGGCGGAGGTCGCCGGCTTCATCCGCGCGCGCTATCGCGGGGCGGTGATCCCCGTGAGAGGGGCCTGACCGGCGCGCACCGGCACGTCGGGGCGGCTGTCCGTGGTGAAGCCGTCCCGGTTCGGCATCCGCACCTTCGGCAGGGAGCCGGCATCGAGCTCGGCTCCCTCCGGCAGGATGCCGTTGAGATGCAGGACATAGGCGCTGAGGGCGTAGGTCTCGTCGGCGCTCAGGGATTGCGGCGCGTCGTAGGGCATGGCGCGGCGGATATAATCGAACAGGGTGGTGGCATGGGGCCAGAAGCTGCCCACCGTCCGCACCGGCTTTGCCGTCGCGAGGGTTCCCTGGCCGCCAACCAGCCGGTCCGCGGATCCTCCTTCCCCTTGCGCCCCGTGGCAGGCGGCGCAGCGCACTCCGAACAGGGCTTCGCCCTGGCGCACGCTGCCATGGCCGGCGGGCAGGCCCTGCCCGTCGGCGCGCACGTCGATGTCCCAGAGGGCGAGGATCTGCGGGGTCGCGGGGCGGCCGATCCCGGACAGGGAGACGGGCCCGGACGGGTCCGCCAGGGCGGCGCCCGTCGCCATCAGGCAGGCGAGAAGGCCGATGCCGCTAAACCGCATGGCTCACGCCTCCCTCGGCGGCGACGTGCCAGCCGGCAATCCCGTTGTTGTGGTAGAAGGACTGGGTGCCCCGGACCGAGACCAGGGCCGCGCGCGGCGGCTGGACGTAGCCCGTCTCGTCGGTGGCCCGGCTGAGGAGATGGGCCGGGCCGCCCTCCCAGCGCCAGGGCAGCCGGAACCGGGTGAGGCATCTGGGCAGGATCGGACCCTCCAGACTGGCCGCCTGCCAGCGCGCCCCGCCATCGGTGGAGACCTCGACGCCTGCGATCCGGCCGCGCCCCGTCCAGGCGAGGCCGCGGATCTCGCGAAAACCCGGCGTGCGCAACTGCTCGCCGCCCGACGGCGTGGTGATGACGGATTTGGCCTCCATCACGAAGGTGAACTGGCGCGCCGACCCGTCCGGCATCAGGTCCGTGTATTTCGAGGTTTCTTCGCGGGTCTGGAACGGCTGGTCCCCGACCTTGAGCCGGCGCAGCCACTTGATGCTGAGATTGCCCTCGACCCCCGGCACGAACAGGCGCAGCGGGTAGCCCTGCTCCGGGCGGAGCCGTTCCCCGTTCTGGGCATAGGCCAGGATCGCGCCGTCCCGCGCGAGGTCGAGGGGAAGGCTCCGGCTCATCCCGGCCGCGTCCGCGCCCTCCGCCAGGATCCAGGCGGCGCCGGGCTTCACCCCGACCTCGTCGAGGAGGGTGCTCACCTCCACGCCGGTCCATTCGGCACAGGAGAGGAGACCGTGGCTTTCCTGGATGGTCCAGCCCGGCTTGGCCCCGAGCCACGGCGTGTTGCCCGAGCATTCGAGGAAATGGATGCGCGAGACCGACGGCATCCGCACGAGATCGTCCATGGTGAGGACGAGGGGCCGTTCCACGAGGCCGTGGATCGCCAGCCGGTGGCGCTCCGGGTCGATGGCCGGCACCCCGGCATGGTGGCGCTCGAAATGCAGGCCGTTGGGCGTGATGATGCCGTGCAGGTGCTGGAGCGGCGTGCCGGTGGAGGAGGCGCCGGGAAAGGCCGGCGGCGTCCGCGATCGGCGGCCCAGAGTCTCGTAGGGCGAGGGCCGGCCATAGGGGGGAGATGCCGAAGGCGCGCCGGGCGTGCGGCTCCATTCGGGGATGGCGAGAGGTTCGCCGCTCTCCAAAGCGTGGGCGGCGGTGGCGATCCCGCCCGCCGCGCCGCCGGCCAGCCGAAGGAATCCGCGCCGGCTCGAAGACCGGCGCGGTGCGCGCGATGTGTCAGACGGCATCAAGACGGGTCCGAATGGGCGTTCGGAGAAGAACGCGAAGCGAGATGTCAGGCTGATGGCGAAAGAGGACCGTGGCTTCGTCTCTCTCGACGAGCGTCATTGGACCGTATCCGGCCTTCGCAATCAACGGCATGAATTTCTCATTTCTTGTAGAGACGCGAACAGGTCTTCCCCCGAACCTGGATGCCGAGGGGCGAATGTTCCGGATCGCATGGTGCCGGTCGAGCTCTGCCGGAATCGCCGCGCCCGATGCCGCCCATGCGGCCCGGCCTGGATGTCGGGACGTCTGGAGGATTGTTCTCTCGCTATGAGTTCGCGGGGATCGATTTCGCTCGATGGGCGAACAATTCGACAATCGATTTCATTGAATGCGCCAAGTATAGTTCATAGAACTACGGGATAGACGATCATCATAAAGATCAACCGCCCGGCACCTGCACGTGCCGGGCGCATGAGGTTTAGCGAGTGACTGGAATTCCCATCGACCGCGGCGGCGATGCCGTCCCGCCGCCGCCGGATGCGCTGATCCGTTTCGAGCAGGTGGCGAAGACCTACTCCACCCGCGACGGCGCCGGCGTGTCGGCGCTGAGCGGGATCGACCTGTCGGTGACGGCCGGTTCGGTGCTCGGGGTGATCGGCCGGTCGGGTGCGGGGAAATCGAGCCTGATCCGGCTCATCAACGGGCTGGAACGCCCGAGCGCCGGTCGTGTCAGGGTCGGGGATGCGGAAGTCTCGTCCCTCGACGAGCGCGCGCTGCGCCGGATGCGCCGCGGCATCGGCATGATCTTCCAGCATTTCAACCTGCTGTCCTCGCGCACGGCCTTCGGCAACATCGCCCTGCCCCTGGAGATCGAGGGCCGGGGCAAGGCCGCGATCCGCGCCCGTGTCGAGGAATTGCTGGCCCTGACCGGCCTCGAGGAGCAGCGCGACCGCTATCCCGCCGAACTCTCGGGGGGACAGAAGCAGCGGGTCGGCATCGCCCGGGCCCTGGCCACGGGACCGGGCGTCCTCCTCTCCGATGAGGCGACCTCCGCCCTCGACCCCGAGACCACCCGGTCGATCCTGGCGCTCCTGCGCCGCATCAACCGCGACCTCGGCCTCACCATCGTGCTCATCACCCACGAGATGTCGGTGATCCGCGCCGTAGCGGACCGCGTCGCCGTGCTGGAGGCGGGCCGCATCGTCGAACAGGGCGACGTGTTCGAGGTCTTCACCCGGCCGCAGGCGGAGATGACGCGCACGCTGCTCGCCGGGGAGATGGGGCTGACCCTGCCGGCGGCGCTCCGCGCCGGGATCGAGACCCGACCGATCGCGGGCGGCCGGGCGGTCCTGCGGATCGCCTTCCGCGGGCCTCACGCCAACGACCCGATCGTCGCGCGGCTCGCGCGCGAGACCGGCATCGAGGCCAACATCCTGTCCGGCACCGTCGACGAGATCGCGGGCCAGCCCTTCGGCTCCCTCACGGTGGGCCTGCCCGCGGGGCCGGACGTCGTCGGCCGGGCCCGCGCCTTCCTCGACGCCCACGGCCTCGTCTCCGATCTCCTGGGCTACCTGCCGGCCCACAGCGCGGAGGATCGCCGTGTCGCCTGAGATGATCCGCCTGCTGCTCCAGGCCACCGGCGACACCCTGTCCATGGTGGCCGTGGCGGCTGGTCTGGGCACGCTGTTCGGCCTTCCGCTGGGCGTCTTCCTGGCCACGAGCCGGCGCGGGGAACTGCTCGCCGCACCCTGGCTCAACGGCGTGCTGGGCCTCGTCGTCAACGCCACCCGCTCGACGCCCTTCATCATCCTGGTCGTGGCCATCATCCCCTTCACCCGCCTCATCGCCGGCACCTCCATCGGGATGTGGGCCGCCACGGTGCCGCTGACGGTGGCGGCGACGCCCTTCATCGCCCGCCTCGTGGAAGCGGCGATCCGCGAGGTCGATGCGGGCCTGGTGGAGGCGGCGCGCGCCTTCGGGGCCGGCCCGCTCACCATCATCCGCAAGGTGCTGATCCCGGAGGCGCTGCCCGGCATCCTCCTCGGCCTGACCCTCGCGGTGGTGTCGCTGCTCGGCTACTCGGCCATGGTCGGCGCCGTCGGCGGCGGGGGCCTCGGCGATCTCGGCATCCGCTACGGCTACCAGCGCTTCCGACCCGAGATGATGCTGGCCGTCGTCGTCGTGCTCATCGTCCTGGTCCAGGCGGTGCAGACCATCGGCGAGCGCCTGGCCGCCCGTCTCAACCGGCGCATCCGCCGGGTGTGATCCCGCTCCGGCAGGTTTCGTGAGAACACCCGTCGGTCAACCGGCTTGGAATGTCCCATAAAACGAACGATGGGTGCGACGGGATAAATCGACGTTCTCCGACATCCCATCGCTCGGCCGGAAACATTCTTCGCGTTGCTGCGAACGAATTGATAATGACTACAGATCGACCGTCAGAGAGACGGATCATCTCCTTTATTCGTTCTATAAAGAGAACGATTTCATTGACGGCGGGGGCGCCGCCGAGCAGATTCGCAGGACACTTTCTCTTCCCGGCGCCGCGTCCCGCGTCCGAGTTCGACAGCAGGTTTTCCATGACGACCCGACGCCCTTCCCTCTCGCGCCGGAACGCCGCGGCACTTCTCGGTGGAGTCGCCCTCACCCTGGCGGGTCTCGTCCCGGCCGCCGCCAACGAGGGCCAGCTGCGCATCGCCAAGCAATTCGGCGTGGTCTACCTGCTTCTCAACGTGGTCGAGGACCAGAAGCTCATCGAGAAGCACGGCAAGCAGGCGGGCCTCGACATCAAGGTGGAGTACGTCCAGCTCTCCGGTGGTTCGGCCGTCAACGACGCGCTCCTGTCCGGCAACATCGAGATCGCCGGTGCCGGCGTCGGCCCGCTCTTCACCCTCTGGGACCGGACCCGGGGACGGCAGAACGTCAAGGGCGTCGCGTCGCTCGGCAACTTCCCCTACTACCTCGTCACCAACAATCCCGACGTGAAGACCATCGCCGACTTCACCGAGAAGGACCGCATCGCGGTCCCGGCCGTGGGCGTCTCGGTCCAGTCGCGCATCCTGCAGCTGGCCTCCGCGAAGCTCTGGGGCGACAAGGACTTCGCCAAGCTCGACAAGATCAGCGTCGCGGTCCCGCATCCGGAGGCCGCCGCCGCGATCATCAAGGGCGGCACCGAGATCTCCGGCCATTTCGGCAACCCGCCCTTCCAGGAGCAGGAGCTCGCCGACAACCCGAAGGCCCGGATCGTCCTCAATTCCTATGACGTCCAGGGCGGGCCGGCCTCCTCGACCGTGCTCTACGCCACGGAGAAGTTCTACAAGGACAGCCCCAAGACCTACACGGCCTTCCTCGGCGCCCTCGACGACGCCGCGAAGTTCATCACCGCGAATCCGGAGAAAGCGGCCGAGATCTACCTTCGGATCAACGGCAGCAAGATCGATCCGGCCCTCCTGACGACGATCATCAAGAATCCCGCCGTGTCGTTCAAGGTGACGCCCGAGAACACGATCGGTCTCGGCAAGTTCATGCACCGTGTCGGTGCGATCAAGGCGGAGCCGAAGACGATCGGCGACTACTTCTTCGATGACCCGCGCATCAGCAACGGCAGCTGAGCGGCGCGCCATGATCTCCACGGCTCCCCGCTCCGACTTTTCCATCACAGGGCTCCCCGATCCCCGCGCATGGGCATCCGCGCGGCGTGAGGAGGCGCGCGCCCATGCCCATGCCCCGGTCGCGGCCGAGGCGACGCCGCTGCTGCGGATCAGGGGGGTGACCCTCGAGTACCGCACGCCGGAGCGGGTGGTGCGCGCCACCCATCGCATCGATCTCGATATCCATCAGGGAGATCGGTTCGTCCTGCTCGGGCCCTCCGGCTGCGGCAAGTCCACCCTGCTCAAGGCGGCGGCCGGTTTCCTCCGCCCGGTGGAGGGGGAGATCACCCTCGGCGGCGTGCCGGTTCGCGAACCCGGCCCCGACCGCATCGTCGTGTTCCAGGAATTCGACCAGCTGCCGCCCTGGAAGACGGTCGCCCAGAACGTCGCCTTTCCCTTGCGCGCGGCACGGGCCCTCGGCCGGCGCGAGGCCGCCGAGCGGGCGCGGCACTACATCGACAAGGTCGGGCTGACTCCCTTCGCCGACAGCTACCCGCACCAGCTATCGGGCGGCATGAAGCAGCGCGTGGCGATCGCCCGGGCGCTGGCGATGCAGCCGAAGGTTCTGATGATGGACGAGCCCTTCGCGGCCCTCGACGCCCTGACCCGGCGCCGGATGCAGGAGGAGTTGCTGGCCCTCTGGGACGAGGCCCGCTTCACCCTGCTCTTCGTCACCCATTCCATCGAGGAGGCCCTCGTGGTCGGCAACCGGGTGGCGCTGCTCTCGCCCCATCCGGGCCGGGTGCGGGCCGAGATCAACAGCCATGCCTTCGATCTGACCAGCATCGGCAGCCGTGATTTTCAAGGTGCGGTGCAGCGACTGCATGACCGCCTGTTCGAGGCCGCCCCCGAACCCGAAGGATCCGCGAGGGCCTCCGCATGAGCGACGCCAGTCTCGCCGGCCGGCCCCTCGTGCCGCCGATCCGTCCCGAATACGACCATGTGCTCGCCCCCTTCTTGGAAGCACCGGTGGAGCGGGTGCTGCCGTTCTCGACCCGGCTCTGGCAGCAGGATTGGCTGCGCAAGGGCCTGATCATCGTCGCCCTTGTCCTCGTCTGGGAGGGGCTGGCGCGCTGGCAGGACAACGACCTGCTGCTGCCCGGTTTCGGCGCCACGATGTCCGCCCTGGTGGAAGGCCTCGTGAACGGCGAGCTGCTGGACCGGGTGCGGATCTCCCTCGTCGTGCTGCTGCAGGGCTACGTCTGCGGCATCGTCCTGGCCTTCCTGCTGACCACCCTTGCCGTCTCGACCCAGTTCGGCCGCGACCTGCTCTCGACCCTGACGGCGATGTTCAACCCGCTGCCGGCGATCGCCCTTCTGCCGCTGGCCCTGCTCTGGTTCGGCCTCGGTTCCGGCAGCCTGATCTTCGTCCTGATCCATTCGGTGCTGTGGCCGATGGCGCTCAACACCTATGCGGGCTTCCAGGGCGTGCCCGAAACCTTGCGCATGGCCGGTCGCAACTACGGCCTGCGCGGCCCGTCCTACGTGATCCAGATCCTCATCCCGGCCGCCCTGCCGGCGATCCTGTCCGGCCTCAAGATCGGATGGGCCTTTGCCTGGCGCACGCTGATCGCGGCCGAGCTCGTCTTCGGTGCCTCCTCGGGGCGCGGCGGCCTCGGCTGGTACATCTTCCAGAACCGCAACGAACTCTACACCGACCGCGTCTTCGCCGGTCTCGTCCTCGTCGTCGTCATCGGCCTCGTCATCGAGAACGTCGTGTTCGCGGCCTTCGAACGGCTCACCGTGCGGCGCTGGGGCATGGCGCGATGATCGTCGGGCGGTCTTTCATCGCGGCGGAACGGGCAGGCCCCCGAGATGCGGCCGGATGATCGTCAGCATCCGTTCGGCCGAGGTGCCCGGCGGGAAGAAGCCGAGATAGGCCCCCGACCGGTCCATCAGGTAGATGAAGGCCGAGTGGTCGATCGTCCTGTCACCGTTCGTCCCCGCTCCCGCCTCGAAGAACACCCGGTAGGCATCGGCGGCCTGACGGATGGCCGCAGGATCGCCCGTCAGGCCGACGAGCCGGGGTGAGAAGTTCGGGACGTATTCGGCGAGATGCGCGACCGTGTCCCGCTCCGGATCGAGGGTGACGAACAGCGGCTGGACCGAATCGGCCTCCGCGCCCAGCAGGGTGAGCGCACGCGCGATCTCCATGAGGTCGGTCGGGCAGATATCGGGGCACGAGGTGTAGCCGAAATAGACGAGGAGGAGCTTGCCGCGAAAGTCGGCCTCCGTGCGTGTGCGTCCCTCGTGATCGACGAGGGTGAAGGGCCCGCCCACCGGCTCGCGGTTCCACATCAGCACGTCCATCAGCTCCGCCGCCGAGCGTCGCGCCGGCTCCGTGCCCTTGACTGGCTCCGCGCCTTTGGCCGGCGCCATGGGGTGCCAGGCCAGGAGGGACAGGAGCAGCGCCGCGGCTTTGGACCTACGCACCGAAGGTGAGACGGCTGCCCGTGGTCGGCACGATCACGTTGGCGGGCATCTGCGCCTGGGCTTCCAGGGCGAAGTTGAGGCCGCTGCAATGCATCGGGATGACCACGTCGGGGTCGAGCTTTCGAATCTCGGCGACGATCTGGGTGAGATAATCCTTCGGCGCCGGCCCGAGATGGAACCCGCCGACGATGGCGTGGACCTTCTCGACGCCCGAGACGGCCTGCGCCTGCCGCACCGAATTGACGATCCCCACATGGCCGCAGGAGCTGATGACGACGAGGCCCTTGCCCTTCACGTTGAAGCAGGTCGCGTGTTCGTGGACATGCTCGTCGGGAATGATCTGTCCCTGCAGTTCGGCCGGCGAATAATGGGTGGCATCGCAGCCGAGACCGTCCTTGATCCCGCGCTCCACGAAGGTGTTGGGCAGGATGCGCTCGATGGAGGAACGCTTGATCTGGCCGGTGGTGAAGGCGTGCCCGGCCACCACCGTGGGCGTCTCGCACAGGACGGTCCTGATCTTCTGCGCCGTCAGTTCGCGCCGGTCGAGCTGGCCGAAATCCGTGAACTGCCCCTGCACCTTGCTCGGGCTGACGCGGTGACAGAAATTGTCCTCGCCGCCGGCATAGAGCGTCAGGTCGGCGGGGAGCGAGGCGCGGTACTTGTCCAGGAACCCGTTGAGGCCGCCGTAATGGTCGTGATGGCCGTGGCTGACGATGAGGGCGTCGATCCTGGACGGGTCGACCTGCAGGATCTCGATGTTGTTCAGGAGCGCGTCGGGGCTGTAGCCGAAATCGAGCAGGATCGTCCGCGCCTCCTCCGCGCGCTGCGATTCCACGAAGAGCGACAGGCCCCATTGGTTGTGCAGGACCTTGCGGTAGTCGCTGCCGCGCCCGTTGCCGGGCGGCTGGTGGACGACGCCCTGCACCGTCGCCGGCTTGAGGAACTGGTCGTGGGAGGAATCGATCAGCACGCGCAGGCTGAGCCTGTCCACCGTCGGCACGTCGATGCCTGCGGCATTCGCGATCTCGATGCAGGAGAACCCCGCGGTCGCGCCCGCGGCAAAGGCCGCCGAGGCTCTCAGAAAGCCCCGCCTGTCGATTTCTCGGGCCATGCCATCCTCCCCGACGCCGACGCGTCGCATTGCTCACTATGGTGACGTTATAGCCGAGCTCGTCCTGACTGGTATGCTGTATTTCCAAGGCGGCGAAGGTAATCGTTCTGCATTCGGTGACGGTGATGAAATTCCATTTCTTCGGGATGCTGCTCCCGCTGCATGGTCGGCGCTCCACCCCGACAGGGTTCCTCGCCTCCATGTCGCATGCGTCCCGGCTCCCCCTTGGACGGTAGGAGCGTCCCGCGTCCGGCCCGTGGACAGCGAGCCACGCGCCTCCATGCGGCGCGGGTCCGGCATGAAGGCGAGGAAAAGCCACGGCGCACACGAAAGTCGGAATGGCGTTCCCGCCTTTGCAAGAACAACGGAAGCTCATTCTGTCGCTGTCGGACTATACAAGCGTCTTCACAAGACGAAGCCGGGCCTGCCCGGTCCGTCATCGACGGGGCGGCGGGCCGATGGGCGACATAGACTCGTATCTCGTGGAGAAGCGTCGCGCGCTCGACCTCCGCACCAAGCGAATTCGCGAAGGCGCGGTCTCCGCCGTGTCCCTGGCGGCACGCGCGACGGTGGAAGGCGGCAGCGGCGTTCGCCGAATCGGGATCCGCCGGCACGCCATCGTCAGCGATAGCGGTCCCGACCTCGCCGGTTTCGATCTCGGGCCGAGTTCGCCCGAACTGCAGCTCGGGGTCCTCGGGTCGTGCCTCGCGCATACGGTGCTGATCCAGGCCGCCCTTCAGGACGTGCCGATCACGTCCCTGGAGGTGGAGGTCTCGGGGACCTTCGATCCCCGTGCCGGCGCCGAGGGGTACGAGGACGTCCCCGTCCATCCCCATGACCTGTCCTACGAGGTGCGTCTCGAGTCGCCGGCCGATCCGGCCCGGATCGCGGTGCTCCACGCGCGGGTCGAGAAGGCCTGCCCCATCCTCAACCTCTTGCGCCTGCCTCAGGGCGTGAGCGGCCGCTTCACCGATGCCGCACCGGTTCGCCGGGCGGATGCATGACACAAGGGAGATCAATCCGTGACGATCACCAGACGCCGCGTGCCGAGCCTGCTCCTCGCGCTCGGAGCCGGCCTCGCCGCCCTCACCGGCGCCGTCGCCGCGCAGGCCGCGCCGAAGGAGTTCCGGATCGGTTACCAGAAGATCGGTCTCATCGTCGTCGCCCGGCAGCAGGGGGTGATCGAGAAGCGCCTGGCCGCGCAGGGGACCAAGGTGCAGTGGGTCGAGTTCCAGGCCGGGCCTCCCCTGCTCGAAGCCCTGAGCGCGGGCAGCATCGATTTCGGCTATACCGGTGACGCCCCGCCGATCTTCTCGCAGGCGGCGGGCGGCAACCTCGTCTATGTCAGCGCCGCGGCGCCCTCCGGCGACGGTGAGGCGATCCTGGTCAAGGAGGCGTCGCCGATCCGGTCGGTCGCCGAGCTGAAGGGCAAGAAGGTCGCGTTCGGTCGCGGCACGAGTGCGCACAACCTCATCATCGCCGCCCTGGAGAAGGCCGGCCTGACCTTTTCGGACATCACGCCCGCCTACCTGACGCCGGCGGATGCCGGCTCGGCCTTCGCGAACGACAGTGTCGACGCGTGGTCGATCTGGGATCCCTATTTCGCCGTCGCGCAGGCGCGGAACAAGACCAGGGTGCTGACGACCTCCGGCGAGACCCTCGACGTGTCGGCCTATTTCCTGGCCAACCGAACCTTCGCCGACCAGCATCCGGACGTCATCGTCCAGAGCCTGGCGGGGCTCTCCGAGGCGGCGGCCTGGGCCGACGGGCACCGCGACGAGGTCGCCAAGGCGCTGAACGCCGTGACGGGCATCCCCTACGAGATCCAGAAGGTCGCGGCGGACCGCACCCGTTTCGGGGTCCGGCCCCTCACCGACGCGATCCTGTCGGGACAACAGGCGACGGCGGACCGCTTCCACCGTCTCGGGCTCATCCCCCGCGCCATCCAGGTGCGTGACGCCGTCTGGACCCCGCCGCGCACCTGATCCCGCAAGCCCCGGCCCCCCCACATCGTGACCACCCGCGCCGACGGCCCGCGCATCGTCATCGGAGTGACCGTCACCGATCACCGGGGCCGGGTCTGACGGGGCGACCGCGGCGCTTCCGGCAGACGGGGTCGGTACGGTCGACGCGGAGTGGCGCGGGCCAGCTCCCGTCTCGACGCCGTCTTAGGCCCCGTCCTGGCTTCTGCCTTGCGCGACGGGGCCGGCCCCCGGATCAGACCACGAAGATGTCGAGGTGGCCGAGATCCGCCTTGTTGGTCAGGACGGCGAAGCGCATCGCATCGGCGGTGCCGCTGCCATACGCATCGTAGGAGAGCGCGCCCGTCTCGTGGTCATAGAGGATACGGTCGTCGGCATCGAGCCGGGCGCCGGGAACGCCCAGGTCCTTGAACGCGCCGGCGGCGAGGCGGCCGGGTGCCAGGGCCGCGAAGATGGCGTCGTCCAGCCGGATGCGGTCCTCGCCGACGGTGAAATCGGTGATGCGGTCGACGTTGCCCGCCCCGAGGGTGGTCGAGAAGGCGAAGACGTCCCGGCCGCCCATGCCCCTCGAGACGTCGGAGCCCGATCCCCCGTCGAGGGTGTTGGCGCCTTCGTTGCCACGCAACAGGTTGTCGAACGCGTTGCCGGCGAGGTGCAAACGGGCCGTGCCCGTGGAGACCGCGAGCTTCAGCACCTCGATCTCCTGCCCGGCGGCCAGGGCATAGCTCGCTGAGG
Organism: Methylobacterium sp. E-045; assembly: GCF_022829685.1. GTDB lineage: Bacteria > Pseudomonadota > Alphaproteobacteria > Rhizobiales > Beijerinckiaceae > Methylobacterium. Next base: position 11,038 of record NZ_JAKSYE010000028.1, on the reverse strand, counting down.
CGACGACCGTGTCGCGACCTTCTCCGCCCGTCTCGAAGACACGGTCGGCGTGCCGGTCGACGATGTAGGTGTCGTCGCCGGCGCCGCCATGGAGACTGTCCGTGCCGCCCTTCCCGTTCAGGACGTTGTCTCCGGCATTGCCGCGCAGCACCTGATTGATCTCGTTGCCCACGAGCTTGAGGGCATCGGTGGCGGTGGCGTCCCGTGCGGCCAGGAACTCGATCGACTGGCCGGTGCCGAGGGCGTAGCCGACCTCCGCGAGAACCCGGTCGTAGCCCTGATGGGCCAGTTCGAAGACGCGATCGGCCCTGGTATCGACGATGTAGGTGTCTCCGCCTGTGAGACCGTAGAGGAAGTCGGACCGGTCGCCTCCGTCGAGGAGGTTGGCGGCCCCGTTGCCGACGATGGTATCGCGCCCGCTTCCGCCGATGGCGGTCTCGATCACCGTGCCTTGCGCGATGGCGATGTTGTTGGTCAGCCCAGCGACGCTGCTGATGGCCCCCGACCGGAGGTCCACGAAGGCGGCCTTCGCGAAACCCGACAGGTCCAGGCTATTGTGGCGGCCCTCGTTGTAGAGGGTCAGCACGGGCTGCGTGTTGAGGCTGAAATCGTAGATCTTCTCCAGGGGACCGGCGATCGAGCTGTTGAAGCCGTAGGTCTGGCCGCCCGAGAACGGCGTGTCGGCCGGCGACGCGGCGCCGTAGAGTTGCTGGATCGCCAGGATGTCGAGCTGCATCAGCGATTGGCTGGATTTGCGGGTTTCGCCGTCGGCGCGGCCCCAATCGGTGCCGGCGAGCGCATCGTTCGCGCGGTACTTGGCGTCCTCTGCCTGGGTCCAGTCGATGTAGGACATGACCGACCATTCCCGGTCGTCATAGGCGCTGAATTGCTGCGTGGCGGGATCGACGTTGCCGTTATAGGGGCCGCCATGGCCGAGGCCGAGGACGTGGCCGATCTCGTGCACGATGGTCCCGAATCCGTATCCGGCGGCCTCGTGGAGGGAGCCCGACAGGTCGAATCCATGCCTGCTCGTATCGATGGAGACCACGACCTGGCTCTGAGGCGTGCCCAGGGTGCTTCCGCTGCCGCGTGAGCTCGTGTTGCTCGTATCCGCCCGGCCGTCGTTCCCGCGATGGATCAGGACATCGGCACCCGTGCTCGACGCCGCCGCCACGAAGCGGACATCCGCCACGCCCGACCAGGTCGCGAAGGCCCGCAGGACGGTGGCCTGCTCGTTCGCGGAGAACGACGAGTCCGGATCGAAGGCATAGGTCACCATCGCCCCGGTTCCGGCGGTGGGCGCCCCCCATTTATGGGCGGTCCTCCCCTCCCAGCCGGCGAAGCTCACATCCGTCAGGGTTCCGTCGGGCGAGAGCCCGTTGATGAAGGACACCTCCTCGGTCATCGTCGGAGAGACCGGCGCGCCGTCGGTCCTGAAGGCGACGAGGCCGTGATCCGCGTCGTAGACGTAGCTGTGGTCCCGGAAGAAATGGGCTCCGGTGTTCATGAACGATTCCGAGCCGTGGAAGGCGCGGTTCTCCCAGACGTTGGACGGCGTCTCCGCTCCCTCGTCCCCGAGGACGAAGCCGTAGCTGGTGGCTGCGCCGTTCGCGCCGGGAACGGTCACGGACAGGATGCTGCCATCGGGCATCAGGTGGCCGGGCTTCGTGATGCCGGGATAATGGACGAAGGCTTCCGGCGTGCCGGTGTCGAAGAGCAGATCCATGCCGTTATGGACCCTGCCGTCGATCACCACGGTGCCGGTCGGCGAGAGCCAGTCCTGCGGGCTGCCCGCCAACGGGGTCGAGGGGGCCTCGTCGAGGGCCTGAACCGTCCAGCCCGCGTCCCCGTCGCCGAGGGACCAGCCGAGATGCATCCCCTGACCGTCGATCATGTAGCTGTGGGCCATCTCCCCGCTCTTCATCTCGGCGAGGTTCAGGACGGCGTTGTTCGCCGAGGTGAGCGTGGTCCCCACGACGTTCGTGGCGTAGCCGGTGTTGAAGCCGATGCCGAGCATATGCGTCTTGCTGTCGCCGCCGCGGACGAGGGCGGTGACCGTCGTCGTCGGCACGCTGCCGTCCGGCAGGGTCGCATCGGGGAAGGCGAGGATCAGCGGAACCCAGTGGCCGGATTCCACGGTGCCGTCGCTGCTGTATTCCAGGCTCCCCGTTTTATATTGCGGATAGAGCGTCCAATCGATCGCACCGACCGCGGCCTCGACGAGCGCCTGCGGAAGCACGGTGGCCCAGGATCCCGTATCCACCTGGAACGTGCCGGTGGCGGGCGGTACCTCGACGCCGGTCATGTGGGTCGCATCGGGAGTGGAATGCGTCGCCGGCCGGGTCTGGCTCAGGGCCGCGGGAACGGGCTGCCCGTCGGTCCCGGCGATGCCGACCACGGAGACATGGGCGAACAAGCCGTTCTGAAGGCCCGCCGTCTCCAAGGGGCGGTAATCCGGTGGCGTGTTTCCGGTCTCCGCACCCGGCGGGGGCGGCAACGCCGTATAGAGCGGGACGAGGACTTGGGAGTTCGGCGGTGGGGTCGTCATCGTGCGGGCTTGGGACCGAGGTGAGTGCGGTGACGACCCGCCCCCGATGCCGGATATCGACGGGGCCGAGGCGTCAGCCAACGAGGGGATCGCCCCGGATCATCGAATGAGTTCGTGAAGAAACTCATCTCCTTCCCGCTGGAACGGGCCGGGTGTCCGAGGTTCCGTCCCGCTGTCGTAGTCCGGTGCACCGACGCTCCAGCCACTCGGGCCTCGATCCTACGGACCAGGCCCTGAGCGGATCCCGTTCGAGAACGGAGCGGTTCGAGGGGCCGGGCCGATCGGGAGCCCGGGCTCGCCGCGCCGGCGCTGAAGCGCTCTCCGCCGAAGTGGATGCCGTTTCGGCGAAAAAGAGTGCAACACAACAAGGGTCGAGAGCTGTGCCCCGACCCGACGTGGTCGGCCGCAGCTCTAGACCGACCCGGCCGCGTGCGTCATCGCCGCCGCCGCTGCCGCCAGTCCCCAGCGGACCATCTCCTCGGCCTGCGCGGCCGTTTCCGCCTCCGCGTAGCAACGCAGCTCGGGCGCATTGCCAGATGCGCGGAAGTGGATCGTTCGGCCCCCGTCGAGTCCGACCCTGACACCGTCCTGTTCGTCCACGGCCTGCGGCGTACCGAGCGGGCGGAAGAAGTCCGCGCGGAACGCTGCCTGACCGAGTCGGCGCAGCAACGTGCCGCTCCGCTCCGCGGGCGTGTCGGGCAGACGGTCGCTGGCGGTCTCGCCGACATTCAGGGAGAGGACGAGCTCGGCGAGCGTCAGGCCGGCGTCCCGTGCCGCCGCCAGGGTCGCCACGATCGGAAGGATCGCGTCGCGCGTGGGCAGGGCGGGGAGGATCTTGTCGCCGACGGCAACGTCCGAACCGAGGAGGAATCCGCCATTGGCCTCGAAACCGACGACCGTCGTCGCTCCCTCGCTCTGCGCCCGGCCCATCCCGGCGATGACGAACGGCGAGCCGACCTTGGTGCGCAGCACGCGCCGGAAACCGCCCGCATGCTCGATGGCCGAACCCGCCGTGACGGGAACGACCACCGTGTCGACCCCGAGATGACGGGCGGTGATCAGTCCGAGCACATCGCCCCGGACGATCCGGCCGGCGGCGTCCGCGAGCAGTGGCCGGTCCGCGTCGCCATCGGTCGTCACCAGCGCGTCGAAGCCGCCCGATGCCATCGCGTCGCGGATGAATGCGATGTCCTCGGGGCGGTGGGCCTCCGTGTCGATGGGCACGAAACTGTCCGAGCGGCCGATGGCGACGACCTCGGCCCCGAGGGCGGCCAACACGTCGGAGAGGAGATCGCGCGCCACGGAACTCTGCTGGTAGACCGCGATCCTCTGGCCGGCCAGGATGGTGGACGGGAAGGCATCGGTGTAGCGCCGGCGGTAGCGGTCGATCGCTCCCGGTTCCCGCATGGCGGCATCGACCGGCGGCATGTCGCCGACCTTGGTGACGTCGCCCAGGGCGGCGAGGATCGCGACCTCGTCGGACTTCGTGATCTCGCCGTCGGGCCGATAGAATTTCAGGCCGTTGCGATCCGATGGAATGTGGCTGCCCGTGACCATGACGGCGCAGGCCCCGCGCCGGAAGCCTTCGAGGGCGAGGGCCGGTGTCGGCAGTGCTCCGCAATCGAACACCGTGAAGCCGGCCCCTGCCGCGGCGGCGGCCACCGTCGCCGCGATCCCCTCGCTGCTGTCACGCAAATCCCGCCCGATCACGACGTCGCGGCTGGCGCCGGTCGTGGCGGCGATCGCACGGAAGAACGCGCTGGCATAGGCGTAGCTCGGCCATCCCACGAGGTCGCTCACCAATCCGCGCAGGCCACTGGTCCCGAATTTCAGACTGCTCATGAGCTTTCCACGTGTGATGGGCGCGCTCGGCACGCCGAGCGGCAGGACAAGCCCCGCTTTTAGGGGGAGTGCGCCGTCGTCTCAATCGGTCGCGACGAGACGTTTCCGCCCTGTTCGGGCGCAGGGTCGGACGGCCGCCCGAGCACCGGGCTCGCGCGGGGTCAGGTTGCTGGGTGGGCGGGTGGATGCCGCATCACGCGATAGCGGTGATTCGATGGAGAAGCGACATCAGATCCGATTGGCGGCGTGTCTGCGTCTTGGAGAAGATCGACGCCAGATGTGTCCGGACAGTCCAGAGCGTGATACGCTTGTCGGATGCGATCTCCGCAAGTGTCTTCCCGTAGCAGATCTGCTTGGCGATACTGGATTCCGTCAGGGTCAGGCCGAACATTTTCTGCATGACTTCGTTGCTGGGATCTGGATTCTCATCCAGATCGACAATCGTCACGAGCGTATAGCCATAGGCATCTTTTTCGTCGCCGGCCGGCATCGCGTGGATGGCCAGGGATCGTTTTCCGACGCGCGGTACCATGATCCACGATTCGGACCTGTGCCGGAATCGTGTTCCGCCCGCTTCGAGCACGCTCTTGAAGCCGGACCTCAGATCGGTGATCTTCGCCGTCTGATCCTGGTTGAACTCCTGGATGGCCCGGATCGCGGCCTGATTGGACTCGACGACATCCCCGTCGGAATCCAGCAGAAGCGCGCCGCAGCCCATGCGATCCAAAACGCCGAAGAACCGGCTGTTGATCGACACGATCGTCCCCCTCTGAATATTATTCTTCTTCAATATTCTAACGAGACAGGGTTTTTTCCTGCGCTCTCCCCTTCGCTTCGCCGGCCGAACCCAATTCGGCGGGAAGCGGATGTGCAATGCGACCGGACATCCCCAAGACCCGAACTCCCTCAGCGCGCCCAAACTCGCAATGATGACGGCGGCCCCTCAAAAGTTCGCGGCCCCGTGAACCGATGTATGTGGTCTTACAACGCCAGAGTCCGCTGCAAAATGAACACGTTCACAATTCGCATTTCTGTCGATGGTTCCTCGTCCAGTTCCGAGGCGGAGCGGACATTCCGATTCCCCGAGATAACCAATTGTCAGGCGTAAGGAATTTCAGATTTTCCAAAGTCAGGCCGCCGGGGCGCCGCCTCTCGCCGATAAATTATCTCGGTTTGTCATCCCTCATATGAGGGAGGCCGGAGGGTTTTTATTTTCGGGGCTCTCCCTCAAACGAGGGATGTGAGTCGCTTTCCCGCCCCTTAGAGGTTGCCGCGAAGGCGGGACCAAAACCCGCTTCGTATTTTGAATTCAGGCTGGCACTCGAAGGTCAGCCAAAGGTGGATCGTTTCTGCCAACCTTTGTGCGGCGGTACAGCGGCTGCTGATGCTCACCCACTTTCGTGTCGCGTCTGAATTTTCAAATAATCAGCACGTCAGCGTCGATCGCTGCCCAGGGGAATTGCCATGCCGTCACTCGTCTCCGAGCTGCCCACGATCAATGAGAACACCCTCGTTGTCGGGTATGTTGGTGATACCGATGCAAATTCTGCGACGGGTGAATCGACGACGGGCATCACCTATGCGATCTCGAAGAGCTTCGACGGCGCCAAGTTCCAGATCGACTCGAATGGACTGCTGAGCTTCCGCCAGGGCCAAGCCCCGAACTTCGAATCCCCGACGGACAGCGACAATAACGGCGTCTACCGCGTGACGGTCACCGCGCGGGACAGCAGCGGCGTCCTCACCTCGAAGACCTATAATGTCAACGTCGCCGACGTGAACGAGAATCCCGTCGCGGTCCTGGACACGGCTACCGTCAGCGACACCGCGGCTTCGGATGACGGTGTCGGCAAGCTCGACGTGCTCGCCGGCGCTGGCGTGCTCAAGAACGATACCGACCCGGATGCCAACAGCACGCGGACGGTCACGTCCGGCTCGTTCGGCCAGAACGGGACTCAGGCCGTCGTCGACGGCAAGGTCACGCTGTCGGGCACGTATGGCACCCTGACCCTCTTCGCGGATGGGAGCTACCAGTACGTCGCCAACGTGGAACTCGACAAGCTGCAGGCCGGGTCCAATCCCGTTGACGTCTTCAACTACACCATCACCGATAACGGTGGCCTGACCAGCTCCTCGACGCTGACGATCAACCTCAAGGGCGCCAACGATGCGGCCGTGGTGGCGGGTGACGCTGCGGCAGCGTGACCGAGGCGGGCGGGGTCTCGAACGGCACCGCGGGGACTGCCACCGCGACCGGCCATCTGACCAGCACCGACGTGGACAACGACACGAGCTTCACCGCGGTCACCACCGCGACGGGGAGCGTCAAGGGCTACGGCACCTTCACGGTCGCCTCCGACGGCACCTGGACCTACACGCTCAACGACGACAATTCGACTGTCCAGGCGCTCAAGGCGTCAAGCGATCCGATCTCCGACAGCTTCGTGGTCAAGACCATCGACGGCACCGAGAAGACGGTCATCGTGACCATCAACGGCGCCGACGATGCGGCCGTCGTGGCGGGTGTCGCGACGGGCAGCGTGACGGAGGCGGGCGGGGTCTCGAACGGCACGGCGGGCACTGCCACCGCGACCGGCCATCTGACCAGCGCCGACGTCGACGATGCGAACATCTTCCAGGTGGTCTCCACTGCGACGGCGAGCGCCAACGGCTACGGCACCTTCACGGTCGCCTCCGACGGCACCTGGACCTACACGCTCGATAACACCAACGCGACGGTTCAGGCGCTCAACACCGACAGCGTCCCGCTCTCCGACAGTTTCGTGGTCAAGACCTTCGACGGCACCGAGAAGACAGTCACCGTGACCATCGCGGGCGCCAACGACGCGGCCACCGTAAGCGGGACCATCGCGGGCAGCGTGACCGAGGCGGGCGGGGTCGCCAACGGCACTGCGGGCACTCCCACCGCGACCGGGCAATTGACCAGCGTCGATGTCGACAACGACACGAACTTCACCGCGGTCACCACCGCGACGGGGAGCGTCAAGGGCTACGGCACCTTCACGCTCACCTCCGACGGCAACTGGACCTACACGCTCGATAACAGCAACGAAACCGTCCAGGCGCTCAAGGCCGCCAGCAACCCCCTGACCGACAGCTTCGTCGTGCACACCACTGACGGCACCGAGCAGACGGTGACGGTCACCATCAACGGCGCCGACGATGCGGCCGTCGTGGCGGGTGTCGCGACGGGCAGCGTGACCGAGGCGGGCGGGGTCTTGAACGGCACGGCGGGCACTCCCACCGCGACCGGCCAGCTGACCAGCACCGACGTCGACGATGCCAACACCTTCACCGCGGTCACCACCGCGACGACGAGCGCCAACGGCTACGGCACCTTCACGGTGGCCTCCGACGGCACCTGGACCTACACGCTCGATAACACCAACGCGACGGTTCAGGCGCTCAACACCGACAGCGCCCCGCTCTCCGACAGTTTCGTGGTCACGACCGCCGACGGCACCACGAAGACGGTCACCGTCAGCATCGCCGGCGCCAACGATGCGGCCATCGTGACGGGTGACGCTAAGGGCACCGTTACCGAGGCCGGCGGCGTCAACGACGGCGAATTGAATGATCCCGCGGCGGCTGGCCAGCTGATCAGTGGCGACGTCGATAATCTGAGCACCTTCAAGGTGGTCTCCGATGCGGACAGCGTGAAGGGCTATGGCACTTTCACAGTCGATTCGAACGGCGAGTGGCTCTACACGCTCGACAACGACAATTTGACCATCCAGGCACTCAACGTCGGCGACACGCTGACCGACAGCTTCGTGGTCACGACCATCGACGGCACCGAGAAGACGGTCACGGTGACCATCGAGGGCGCCAACGACGCGGCCACCGTGAACGGGACCAGCACGGGCAGCGTGACCGAGGCGGGCGGGGTCTTGAACGGCACGGCGGGCACTCCCATCGCGACCGGGACATTGACCAGCGTCGATGTCGATAACGACACGAGCTTCACCGCGGTCACCACCGCGACAGGGAGCGCCAGCGGCTACGGCACCTTCACGGTCGCCTCCGACGGTACCTGGACCTACACGCTCAACAACGACAATTCGACCGTCCAGGCGCTCAACGTCAGCGGCCAGCTGACCGACAGCTTCGTGGTCGAGACCATCGACGGCACCGAGAAGACGGTGACGGTGACCATCCATGGCGCCAACGATGCGGCCACTGTGACGGGTGTCGCTGCGGGCAGCGTGACCGAGGCGGGCGGGGTCTCGAACGGCACGGCCGGGATTGCCACCGCGACCGGCCAGCTGATCAGCACCGACGTGGACAACGCGAACACCTTCACCGAGGTCTCCACCGCCACGGCGAGCGCCAACGGCTACGGCACCTTCACGGTCGCCTCCGACGGCACCTGGACCTACACGCTCAACGACGGCAATTCGACCGTCCAGGCGCTCAACGTCGGCGACAAGCTGACCGACAGCTTCGTCGTCACGACCGCCGACGGCACCGCGAAGACGGTCACCGTCAGCATCGCGGGCGCCAACGATGCGCCGGTCATCACGAGTTCCGCTTCCTTCTCGGTGGATGAGAACAGCACGGTCGTCGGAGCGGTCCATGTCTCGGACACCGACGACACCGCGTTCACCTATTCGATCCTGACGGGAGGCTCCAACGGCGCCGATGGCGGGATGTTCGCCATCGACGCGAGCGGGAACCTGTCCTTCAAAGTGGCCCCGGATTTCGAGGCGCCGACCGATGCCGGCGCGAACAACGGCTATGTCGTGACGGTCCAGGCCCTGGACAGCCATGGCGGCGTCGTGACCCAGACCGTGACCGTCACGGTCAACGACACCACTCCGGTCGCGGCCAATCTTTCGGGTAACATCAACGAGAACACGAAGGACCTCGGCAGCGTGATCGCACCGGGTGGCGACACCTCCAGCGTCACGTTCGACATCATCTCGTTCGGCGACGACGACGCGGACCTGTTCCAGATCGACGAAGCAGGTCATCTCTCCTTCAAGACCGCGCCGAACTTCGAGGCCCCCACCGACCAGGGGGGCGACAATACCTATAAAGTCACCGTCCAGGTCACGGACTTCGCCGGTAACGCAACGCCGAAGACGTACATCTTCACCGTCAAGGACGTGAACGAAGCGCCCGTCGCGCTGGCCAATGTCAACTCCGCCGCGGATACCTCCGGCACCGATGCCGGCGTGACCAAGCTCACGGCGCCCGCAGGGACCCTGCTCGCCAATGACACGGATCAGGATGCCGGTGCCAACGGTACGTTCACCATCGTTTCGGGTGCGGCCGGCAACGGTGCGGATCAGGCGCTCACCAACGGGAGCGTCACGCTCACCGGAACCTACGGCACCCTGACCCTCCATGCCGATGGCAGCTACGAGTACGTCGCCAACGCCGCCTTCGACGCATTGCATGCGACCGATACCCCGACGGACGTCTTCACCTACACGATCCGGGACGGCGGCAATCTCACCGCCTCGTCGACGCTGACCATCAGCCTCACGGGCACCAACGATCTGGCGTCGATCACCGGAACGGCGACCGGCGCTCTCACGGAGGACGCGACCCCGAACTCCATCGGTGGACAGCTCGCCGTCGCCGACGCCGATGCCGGCGAAGCCTCGTTCAAGGCTCCCGCGTCTCTGGCGGGCACCTACGGCACCTTCACCTTCGACACCACGACCGGAGCCTGGACCTACGCCCTCGCCAACGGCACGACCCCCGTCGATAAGCTGTACGGCGGCCAGTCCGTGACGGACCGTCTCACGGTCGTGTCGTCCGATGGTACGGCTACGCAGGACATCGCGGTCACGATCACCGGCGTTAACGACAAGACGGTCCTCAGCGCGATCACGCCCGCCTCGTCCTCGGTTACGGAAGCTGGGACCGCGACTGCCCAGGATCTGGGCGCGATCACCGGCACGCTGACCTTCACCGATCTCGACGCGGGCGACACGCTCGCGGCATCCATCGAGGGAACTCCGACCCTCAAGCTGAACGGCGTTGCTCTGACGGGCAGCCAGGCAGCTATCCTCGAGGCGGCCCTCGTTGACGGTAAGCTGACCTTCGGCTCAAGCGTCACCTCGAATGGCGGGGAGCAGACGCTCGGCTACACCTACGATGCGGCGGCCGCCAACCTCGACTTCCTCAACGCGGACGACTCGCTGGTCGTCAGCTACCAGGTGAAGGTCGGTGATTCCGACACGCGCACCCTCAGCTTCACCATCACCGGCACCAACGATGCCCCGACGGTGGCGGCGGCGCTGACGGTCTCGGCCGTCGAGGGCGCTGCGTCCTTCACCAAGAACCTGCTTGAGGGTGCGTCCGACCTCGACAACGGCGCCGTGCTGACGGTGACGGGCGTCACCTACAAGGTGGGTTCGGCCGATGCCTCGACGACGGCTCCGGCCGGGATCAGCCTGTCCGACCATAGCCTGACGGTCGATCCGACCAACGCGGCCTTCGACCACCTCAAGGCGGGTGCGACCGAGACCATCCTGGTGAGCTACGAGGTGAGCGACGGCAAGGTCACGGTCGCCCAGACCGAGACCATCACCATCACCGGCACCAACGACAAGACGATCCTCAGCGCCATCACCTCCCCGGCCAGCGTGGCCGAATTGGGCGATGCGAGTGCCC
>NZ_JAKSYE010000001.1 GCF_022829685.1 Methylobacterium sp. E-045 | reverse complement strand
GAGCCAGGTGGTCTGGCGCGCCGATGGGGGTGCCGACGCGGCCAACCCGAACCCGACCTCGATCCAGGCCTATACCAGCCTCGCCTACGCACCCGACCCGACCATCCCGATTCGATGGAACGCGTTCGCGGGCGTCACCCTCCAGGCGCCGGACCAATCTCGTCCCTTCGACCGTTACGGGGTCAAGGTGAACTGGCAGCGGATCGCGCCCGACTACGCGCAGTTCCTTTCGGATGCCAACGTCATCTCGGGCGGGACCGGCGCACCGTATTCCCGCGACAAGTTCGTCTTCGAGGCCAACGCACAT